>AAUX01000003.1 GCA_000168995.1 Methylophilales bacterium HTCC2181
AAAAAGTATTTTGATCTCTTTCATCGCAGCTGCTCATCCTCGCCATCAATCAAAATTTCAATTTGACTTTTGTATCCCGAGGCAAGCATAAGAATATCCATCATATTTTTTGCATTGATTTTTTTCCTATCATTTTTAATCCAAATTTCAGCATCAAATTTACTACAAACTTCAGCTAACTTACTTGATGGCCTAGCATGCAAACCTAGCTTATTTGAAATAGTTACTTTAGTTTTAATCATGGTCGTTGAGGTTAATAAGGCTATCTTGCCCGCATTTTAAACAGTCGCTAATAAGTTTTTTTAATTCACTATCTCTGTTTGTTAATGCCTGCATAAGCATAGGGAGATTGATTCCTGTAAGGACTTCAATCTTGTTTGCTACTACTAGTTCTTTTAGAATGTTTGTTGGGGTGGCACCATACATATCTGACATTATTAAAACTCCTTTTCCACTATTTAATTTAAGAAGTTCGGAGTTAATGGTTTTTTTGTAGGTATGAATTTCATGATTTGATTCTACGGAAATGCAATTGATATTATTGAAGCTCTTTCCTAAAATTTGCGCAGCACTTTTTAATAGAGATAAACCAATATCACCATGTGTGACTATTAATATTCCTATCATGCGCTATTTCCTTTATTGGTTTCTGGGAGACTCTAGTTTGTGATGGTTGGTATGTTTCTCTTTATACTTTATAACTTGTATGTCTAGTTTTTTTATAAGCATTTCTATTGCATGATACATATCAGTGTCATTAGCTTGAGCATGAATATCTTGTTGAGGAAGGTGCAATGTTGATTCTGCTACATGCATATTCTTTTCTACAGACAATGTAAATTTTACATTGATTAGCTGACTAAAATGGCTTTCAATTTTATGAAATTTACTCGTAATATAATTTTCAATTGCGGGGGTAATTTTTATATGATGGCCTGTAATAATAATATTCATGAATATTCTCCTATAACAAAGTTTTAAAAAATTAAATCCTCATTCACAAAATAAAGTTCTTACCTAAATATACATCTTT
>AAUX01000002.1 GCA_000168995.1 Methylophilales bacterium HTCC2181
TTTAAACCAACAATTTCAATTTCTTCGTTTACTTTAACGATACCTCTTTCGACACGGCCTGTTACCACAGTACCTCGACCAGAGATTGAGAACACATCCTCAACTGGCATCAAGAAAGCACCATCAATAGCACGTTGTGGCTCAGGAATGTATGAGTCTAGCGCTTCAGCAAGTCTAAAGATTGCTGGTTCACCCATTTCTGATTGATCGCCTTCTAATGCTTTTAATGCAGAACCTGTAATGATAGGAATATCATCACCAGGGAAATCATATTTACTCAATAATTCACGTACTTCCATTTCAACCAACTCAAGAAGCTCGGCGTCATCAACCATATCGGCTTTGTTGAGGAACACCACCATGTGCGGAACGCCAACTTGGCGAGACAATAAAATGTGTTCACGCGTCTGAGGCATCGGTCCGTCAGCAGCTGAACACACAAGGATTGCACCATCCATTTGAGCGGCACCGGTAATCATGTTTTTCACATAATCGGCGTGACCTGGACAATCAACGTGAGCATAATGACGTTTTTCTGTTTCGTATTCTACGTGTGAAGTATTAATAGTAATGCCACGTGCTTTTTCTTCAGGAGCAGAATCAATGGTAGCGAAATCTCTAAGATCTCCACCAAATTTCTTAGTTAATACTGATGAAATCGCAGCAGTAAGAGTAGTTTTACCATGATCAACGTGACCAATAGTTCCTACGTTAACGTGCGGTTTGGTACGCTCAAATTTACCTTTAGCCATAATCTTTTTCCTTTGTTCTCTTAAAAATTATTGTTTATTAATTACTGCTTCTGCAATGTTTCTTGGAGCTTCAGCATAATGCTTAAACTCCATCGAATATGTAGCACGACCCTGTGAAAGCGATCTAACCGTTGTTGAGTAACCAAACATTTCTGCTAGTGGCACTTCTGTCCTAATAACTTTTCCTGATGCATTATCTTCCATTCCTTGGACAATACCTCTTCGGGAAGATAGGTCACCCATTATGTCACCCATATATTCTTCAGGTGTTTCTACTTCTACAGACATCATCGGCTCAAGAAGCACTGGATCGGCTTTTCTACATCCATCCTTGAAAGCGAATGAAGCGGCCATTTTAAACGCATTTTCGTTAGAGTCAACATCATGGTATGAGCCATCATAAAGCGTAACCTTAACGTCTTCAATTGGATATCCAGCAAGCACTCCTGCTTTGATCGTTTCTTTAAGTCCTTTGTCAACTGCGGGTATAAACTCTCTTGGCACTGCGCCACCCTTAATGGCATCAACAAACTCATATCCTTTACCCTGTTCGTTAGGTTCTATTCGTAGGTTAACGTGGCCATACTGACCTTTACCGCCTGATTGTTTAACAAACTTACCTTCCTGCTCAACTGACTTCTTAATCGCCTCTCTATAGGCAACCTGTGGGGACCCGATGTTTGCTTCTACCGCAAATTCCCTTTTCATTCTATCAACGAGAATTTCAAGATGAAGCTCACCCATACCAGAAATAATAGTTTGGTTAGTTTCTTCATCGGTTTTAACTCTAAATGAAGGGTCTTCTTGAGCCAGCCTTCCTAATGCTATACCCATTTTTTCTTGGTCAGCTTTTGTTTTAGGTTCAACAGCTACATGAATAACGGGCTCAGGAAATATCATTCGCTCTAAAATTACTGCATTTTTCTCAGTGCACAAAGTATCGCCAGTAGTTACGTCTTTTAAACCTACAGCTGCTGCAATGTCTCCCGCATAAACCTCTTTAATCTCTTCCCTGTTATTAGCATGCATCTGTAAAATACGTCCCAGCCTTTCCTTCTTTCCTTTAATTGGGTTGTAAATGGTGTCACCTGCCTTAACTACTCCTGAGTAAACTCTAAAGAAAATAAGTTGGCCCACAAATGGATCAGTCATAATTTTAAAAGCTAACGCAGAGAAGTGTGCTGAATCCGAAGCCTCACGGGTTGTTTCTTTTTCTGTAGCTTCATCAATGCAAGGCATAGGGGGGACGTCAAGAGGTGAAGGCATCAACTCAATCACTGCGTCTAACATTGCTTGAACACCTTTATTTTTAAAGGCTGAGCCACATAGCATAGGTACAATTTCGTTTGAGATAGTTCTTTCTCTAAGCCCTTGCTTAATTTCAACTTCCGACAAATCTCCTGTCTCAAGATATTTGTTCATTAAATCTTCATTTGCCTCTGCTGCTGACTCAAGCAT
>AAUX01000001.1 GCA_000168995.1 Methylophilales bacterium HTCC2181
TGAGTTAGGTTTTTTTGGTGTTGTTGTGTACACGCGGGTACAAACTCCTCTTTTTTGAGGAGATGCTTCAAGAGCTGGCACCTTACTTTTTTCAATAATTCTTTTTCTTGGCTTCCGAATTAACTGGTTTATCGTGGGCATTGCCTATCCTTATTTATTTAAATTAGCTTAATCTCGTCTTTTCCAGACTAATGCTAGAAAAGGCGAGAATTGTATTTTGCTTCTGTCTTATTGTCAACTGAAAATTTATTCAGTTGGCATCTCTACCTCAGGATTATCTCCTGATACATCTGTTGATACTGAAGCTTCAATGGAAATTGGCTTAACCTCATCATCTGAAGCAAAAATAGCCTCAGCCTTTTCAAGGCTCGTCATTTCAGCACTTTGTTTAACTGCCTCAGCTTTAATTCTTGCTGCTTCCTTTCTATTTAAATGATGTGCCATACCTGATCCAGCCGGTATTAATCGGCCAACAATCACATTCTCTTTTAGGCCCCTTAGTTCATCGCGTTTACCTAAAATAGCTGCTTCGGTAAGAACTCTAGTTGTTTCTTGGAACGATGCTGCTGATATAAACGAATCGGTTGCTAAAGAAGCTTTTGTAATACCTTTGAGCACATATTCAAATTTAGCAGGTTGTTTGTCTTGAGCAGCAATTGCTTCATTAGCTGTCAGTATTTCTGCTCTTTCTAACTCTTCTCCAGGAATGAACGTAGTGTCACCTTTTTCTACTACCCTTACTCTACGTAGCATTTGTCTTACGATTACCTCAATATGCTTGTCATTTATTTTCACCCCTTGCAAACGGTATACATCTTGCACTTCATCAATAATATATCTTGCAAGCGCTTCTCTTCCTTGAAGCCTAAGTATGTCTGCTGGATCTGCAGGACCATCTACAATAACCTCGCCCTGAGTTACAATTTGACCATCATGAGCAGTGACATGCTTGTCTTTAGGTATTAGGAATTCTTTTGCTTCCCCATCTGCGTCAGTGATGACTAGTCTTTGTTTACCCTTAGTGTCTTTTCCGAATGATACCGTACCCGTTACTTCAGCTAGCACTCCTGCATCTTTAGGGGAACGTGCTTCAAATAATTCAGCAACACGTGGTAAACCACCAGTAATATCTCGTGTTTTTGAAGACTCTTGAGGTATTCTAGCTAATACGTCACCTACTTTTACATCCTGATTGTCTGCGACTGTGATGATATATTTTAACTGGAATGTAACATTCACAGAATTATCCGAAGCAAGGAGTTTTACCTCCTCTCCATTACTATCTAAAAGTTTAATTTGCGGCCTTGTTCCTTTTGATTGACCTGCTTTAGCTTTAGATTCTATTACCACCAAAGATGATAAGCCAGTAACCTCATCTATTTGCTTGGAAACAGTAATGCCCTCTTCAACGTTTTCAAATTTCACACGTCCTGCATACTCTGAAATGATAGGTCTTGTATGAGGGTCCCATGTTGCCATTACCTCTCCTACTTTGATAGATTTTCCATCATTTACAAGCAGTGTTGCACCGTATGGCACTTTATGTCTTTCCCTTTCTCTTGCGGAATCATCTTCGATCAAGAATTCTCCGTTACGGGAAATCACTACTTTCTCGTTCCTTGCATTTGTAACGTATCGCATAGTAGAGGTAAATCTAACGGTACCAGCTGACTTTCCTTCGATTTGACTCACTGATGCCGCTCTTGAAACCGCGCCACCAATATGGAAAGTTCTCATCGTTAACTGTGTTCCAGGCTCACCAATAGACTGAGCAGCAATAACACCTACCGCCTCTCCTTGATTTATTAAGTTGCCACGACCTAGATCTCGACCATAACACTTAGCACAAATACCGTATCTTGTTGCACACGTAAGAGCTGTTCGAACTTTAACTTCATCGATACCTAAACTTTCAATCTTCTCTACCTCATCTTCGGATAGTAATGTTCCGGCTGGGTATAACACTTCTTGAGTTTCTGGATTCATAACTTCAAGCGCTGCCACTCTACCGAGTATACGGTCACTTAGCGGCTCAACTATTTCACCGCCCTTAACAAGCGCTTTAGTAACCAGCCCTTCATCGGTTCCACAATCATGCTCCTGGACTACCAAGTCTTGAGTTACATCTACAAGACGCCTTGTAAGGTAGCCTGAGTTAGCTGTTTTAAGTGCAGTATCTGCTAAACCTTTTCTAGCTCCATGAGTTGAAATAAAATATTGTAGAACATTCAATCCATCTCTAAAGTTTGCTTTAATTGGCGTCTCAATGATTGATCCATCTGGACGAGCCATCAATCCACGCATACCAGCTAATTGTCTAACTTGAGCCGCTGAACCCCTTGCTCCAGAATCTGCCATCATATAAATCGCATTGAATGACTCTTGTTTTAAGTCATTTCCTTTGTCGTCTTTTACAACCTTTCCATCGTGACCAATAACAGTTTCTTCTTTGAGCTTTCTCATCATTGCATCAGCAATTTTGTCTCCAGCACGTCCCCAAATATCTACTACCTTATTATATCTCTCGCCCTGAGTCACTAAACCAGAAGAGTATTGATTTTCAATCTCTTGCACCTCTTGGTCTGCGTCAGAAATAAGGTCAACCTTTTCGGATGGGACAAGCATGTCATGAACAGTCACTGACATACCTGCTTTAGTTGCAAATTTATAGCCTGTATACATAAGTTGGTCGGCTAAAATCACAGTCTCTTTGATTCCAAGCTTTCTAAAGCTTAAATTGATTAGCTTTGATAATTCTTTTTTCTTTAACGTTTTATTGATGTTTTCAAAAGCTAATCCGTGGGGAAGTATTTCTGATAATAAAGCCCTTCCAACGGTAGTTTCATATCTATTAACTTTTAACGTCTTACTGTTATCAAAGTTCAATTCATATTCATCTACACGAACTGTGACTTTTGCATGAAGATCAACAAATCCTTGGTCGTATGCACGACGAGCCTCATTGATATCAGAGAACTTCATCCCCTCACCTTTAGCAGCTATTTTTTCTCGTGTCATATAATATAAACCAAGAACAATATCTTGAGAGGGAACGATAACTGGCTCACCGTTTGCAGGTGACAATACATTATTAGATGCCAGCATTAAAGTTCTAGCTTCCATTTGGGCCTCAATTGAAAGAGGTACATGAACAGCCATTTGATCGCCATCAAAGTCAGCATTAAATGCAGAACATACAAGAGGATGTAATTGAATGGCCTTGCCTTCAATCAATACAGGTTCAAAGGCCTGAATACCCAAGCGATGAAGTGTTGGAGCTCTATTCAAAAGCACTGGATGTTCACGTATAACATCTTCAAGGATATCCCAAACCTCAGGACCTTCTTCTTCAACTTTCTTCTTGGCTGCTTTTATGGTTGTAGCAAGTCCTAGCAACTCCAATTTATTAAAGATAAATGGCTTGAATAGCTCCAAAGCCATCTTTTTAGGAAGTCCACATTGATGAAGCTTCAACTCTGGTCCTGCAACAATTACAGAACGGCCAGAATAATCAACACGCTTCCCTAATAAGTTTTGCCTGAATCGTCCACCCTTCCCTTTAATCATATCAGCCAATGACTTCAGAGGTCTCTTATTGGCCCCCGTCATGACCTTCCCACGTCTACCGTTATCAAGAAGTGAGTCAACAGACTCCTGAAGCATTCTTTTTTCATTTTTTACGATAATTTCCGGCGCCCTAAGATCAAGCAATCTTCTAAGACGGTTATTCCTATTAATAACTCTTCTATAAAGATCATTAAGATCTGAGGTTGCAAAACGTCCGCCATCCAAAGGTACTAAAGGTCTTAACTCAGGAGGAAGTACGGGAAGTATCTCTAGAATCATCCACTCAGGCTTAATTCCTGACTTCTGGAAAGCTTCAAGCACTTTAAGTCTCTTGGCAATTTTCTTGATTTTTGCTTCTGATCCAGTGGCCTCCATGTCAGCAGCCATTTTTTCTATTTCAGATGGAATATTAATAGACTTCAAAAGCTCTTTTACGCCTTCAGCTCCCATAACAGCTGTAAATTCATCACCGAATTCTTCAGCTTTTGCCATATAATCATCTTCAGTGAGCAATTGTCCTCGCGTTAACGGTGTCATACCTGGATCTACGACCATGTAAGCTTCAAAGTACAGTACTCTCTCAATATCCCTTAATGCTATATCAAGAACCATTCCAAGCCGACTAGGGAGGCTCTTAAGAAACCATATGTGTGCAACTGGGCTCGCAAGATCAATATGACCCATTCTCTCTCTTCGAACTTTCGAGAGAGTTACTTCAACGCCACATTTTTCACAAATAACACCCCTGTGTTTTAAGCGTTTATACTTTCCACACAAACATTCATAGTCTTTAACTGGGCCAAAAATTTTAGCGCAGAATAATCCGTCCCGCTCTGGTTTAAAGGTTCGATAATTAATTGTTTCAGGCTTCTTAACCTCACCATACGACCATGATCTGATTTTTTCAGGAGAAGCTAAAGCAATTTTAATAGCATCAAACTCCTCAGACTGAGTAGTTTGTTTAAATAGATCTAATAATGCTTTCATGTCCTATCTCCTAGTTTCTATCAAGATCAATATCAATCGCTAAAGAGCGAATTTCTTTTGTTAACACATTGAATGATTCTGGCATGCCAGCATCAATCTTATGTTCGCCTTTAACAATATTCTCGTAAACTTTAGTTCTACCCATTACATCATCTGATTTAACTGTCAGCATTTCCTGCAATGTGTAAGATGCCCCATATGCTTCAAGTGCCCAAACCTCCATTTCGCCAAATCGCTGCCCACCAAACTGAGCTTTTCCGCCCAATGGTTGCTGTGTGACTAATGAATACGGTCCAGTAGATCGAGCATGCATCTTGTCATCAACCAAATGATGAAGTTTTAATACATGCATATATCCAACCGTAACTGGCCTTTCAAAACTTTCACCAGTTCTCCCATCAAATAAACGTACTTGAGTCTTGTTGGCTGCAAAATTTAAGATTTTCGTATGGTCGCTTTCGTCGGGATATGCTAAATCCAACATCTGCTGAATATCCGATTCCGCGCCACCATCAAAAACTGGAGTAGCAAATGGTACGCCATTAGAAAGATTTTCTGCTAACTCTTTCACCTCATTATCTTTTAAGCTTTGAATATCTTCACCCTTACCGGATGAGGTGTTATAAATTTTGTCTAAAAATTTTCTTACCTCAGCAATATTAGTATTACTTCTCATCATTTCATCAATTCGATCGCCTAAGCCCTTTGCAGCCCAGCCTAAATGAACCTCTAAGATTTGACCGATATTCATTCGTGAAGGAACGCCTAATGGGTTTAATACAATATCCAAGGTCTTTCCATCTGCCATATATGGCATGTCCTCAACAGGAACAATTTTTGAAATAACGCCTTTGTTTCCGTGGCGTCCAGCCATTTTATCTCCTGGCTGAATTCTTCTTTTTACTGCTAAATAGACTTTTACCATCTTTTGTACGCCTGGTGGAAGCTCATCGCCTTGCGTTAGCTTTCTTTTCTTTTCTTCAAAGCGATTATCAAATTCCTTCTTAGCAAAATTAAAACTTTCTTTCATAGCTTCCAATTGCTTGGAATCTTTATCGTCAGAAACCCTAATATCAAACCACTCATATTTACCAAGCTCAGCTAATTTTTCCTTGCTAAGTTTGTCGCCTTTCTTTATTCCTTTTGGTCCACCTACAGCAATCTTGTTAAGAAGTATCTTTTCAATACGTCCGAAAATATCACTCTCAACAATTCTTAATTGGTCAGCAACATCTTTTTTGAATGCTATCAATTGATCTCCAATTATTTGCTCTGCTCTGTCATCTCTATCAATACCTTCTCTAGTGAAAACTTGAACATCAATAATAGTTCCAGACATTCCTGAAGGCACTCTAAGACTTGTATCTTTAACGTCAGAAGCTTTTTCTCCAAAAATAGCTCTTAATAACTTTTCTTCTGGGGTTAATTGTGTCTCACCTTTAGGTGTTACTTTTCCAACTAACACATCACCGGCCTCAACTTCTGCCCCAATAAAAATGATTCCAGCATTATCTAAACGACCAATCATTCGCTCAGAAAGATTAGAAATATCTTGAGTTATCTCTTCTGGTCCAAGCTTAGTGTCTCTAGCCACAACAGACAGTTCTTCGATATGAATTGAGGTATATCTGTCATCCGAAACAACTCGCTCTGATATAAGAATTGAATCTTCGAAGTTGTAACCATTCCATGGCATAAAACCAACCAACATATTTTGTCCAAGAGCTAACTCACCTAGATCTGTTGATGCTCCATCAGCAATTACAGCGCCTCTGTCAATCTTATCTCCCATTCGAACTAAGGGTTTTTGATTGATATTGGTATTTTGGTTGGATCTTGTGTATTTAGTAAGATTATAAATATCTACACCAATACCATCTTGAGCAGTTTCTTTTTCATTTACTTTAACTACAATTCGGTTTGAGTCTACATAATCGACAATTCCGCCTCTTTTTGCCTGAACCGTTGTGCCAGAATCCATAGCAACAGTTCTCTCAATCCCAGTTCCTACTAACGCTTTCTCTGCTCTAAGACAGGGCACAGCCTGTCTTTGCATGTTTGCGCCCATTAATGCTCTGTTCGCATCATCATGTTCTAGAAATGGAATCAAAGACGCAGCAACCGAAACAATTTGCCCTGGTGCAACATCCATAAAATCAACGCTATCATTTCCAGCCATCGTAAATTCATTTTTATATCTTGATGAAACTAACTCTTCTTTAAATTTACCATTTGTGCCTAATTCAGAATTTGCTTGAGCAATTGTATAGTCGCTTTCTTCAATAGCGGATAGATACTCTATGTCAGCAGTGACTTTACCACCCTCAACCCTTCTGTAAGGAGTTTCTAAAAAGCCGTACTTATTTGTTCTTGCAAACATAGCAAGCGAATTAATAAGGCCAATATTTGGACCTTCAGGAGTTTCGATTGGACAAACTCTGCCATAGTGAGTTGAGTGAACGTCCCTTACTTCAAAGCCAGCACGCTCTCTTGTTAAGCCACCAGGGCCTAGGGCAGAAACTCTTCTTTTGTGAGTAATTTCTGATAACGGGTTTGTTTGATCCATAAACTGTGAAAGTTGTGAGGAGCCAAAAAATTCTCTAATTGCACTGGATATTGGTTTAGAGTTAATCAAGTCGTGAGGCATTAAATTGTCTGCTTCGGCCTGACCCAACCTCTCTTTAACTGCTCTTTCAACTCTTACAAGGCCCGTTCTGAATTGATTTTCTACTAACTCTCCAACCGATCGGATTCGTCGATTTCCCAAATGGTCAATGTCGTCAATCTCACCTCTTCCGTTTCTAAGCTCAATTAACAAACCAACAACGGCCAGGATATCTTGATGAGATAGAATCGACTCTCCTGTCTCGTCCTTGTCACCTACGCCATCATGAAATCTTTTCATCCACTCAGCATATTGGTCGTATGTTTTTGGGAAAGCTCTTCGGTTAAATTTCATTCTTCCCACGTTAGACAAATCATAACGATCAGCATTGAAAAATAACCCTTCAAATAATCCGTTAACTGAATCTTCTGTTGGAGGCTCACCGGGTCGCATCATACGATAAATTGCAACTTTTGCACTGTATTGGTCTGGTACGTCATCAGACGCAAGAGTTTGTGACAGAAAATCGCCGTGATCCAAATCATTAGAATAGAGCGTGTTAAATTCCGGAACCTTTAATTCTAATAGCTTTTCTATCAACTCTTCTGTTATCTCAGCATTTGTTTCAGCAATAACTTCACCGCTGTCTTTATCAATAATTGCTTTTGAAATTTTTCTACCAACGAGATAATCCGAATCAACACTAATAGTTTTTATTCCAGCTTTTTCAATTTCTCGAATGTGCTTCACCGTTATACGCTTATCTTTTGCAATGATCACATTGCCTTTTTTATCTTTTATATCAAATTTAGCAATCTCACCCCTAAATCGTTCAGGGATGATATGAAACTGGAAAGCATTAGATTTAATCTCGAATGTATCAAGATCATAAAAAGTAGACAAAATTTCTTCCGAAGATAGCCCTAAAGCCTTAAGCAATGTTGTGACCGGCATCTTTCTTCGTCTATCAATTCTGAAATATAGGTAATCTTTCGGATCAAATTCAAAATCTAGCCATGAACCACGATAAGGTATTACTCTTGCTGAGAAGAGCAATTTACCTGAGCTATGTGTCTTACCTTTGTCATGTTCGAAGAATACTCCTGGACTTCTATGAAGTTGAGACACAATAACTCTCTCAGTCCCATTAATCACAAACGACCCATTTTGGGTCATTAAGGGAATCTCACCCATGTAAACTTCTTGCTCCTTTACTTCCTTGATTGTTGGTTGCGATGCCTCTTTGTCCATTATAGTAAGGCGAACCTTTACCCTCAAGGGAACAGCATAGGTTAAGCCTCTTTGCTGACATTCCTTAACATCAAACACTTCTTTACCGAGGTTGTAGCTCACGTAATCAAGTTTTGCATTCCCAGAATGACTTGATATTGGAAAAAGGGTATTAAAGGTCGACTCTAGTCCAGCAATCTCTCTGTCTTCAACCTTCACTTCTCTTTGTAGAAAGGCCTTGTAAGACTCAAGCTGCATTGCCAAAAGGTAAGGAATCTCAAGTACTGTTTCTCTCTTCGCAAAACTTTTCCTAATACGTTTTTTTTCGGTAAACGAATAGCTCATAGCATCTCCAGGATTAACAATCGATATAAGAAAAAACTTTTACAAACTTTCTCTTATATAAATTCTTTTTAAAATAAAGTAAGGCTGAACCCTTATTTAAAGGATCCAGCCTTATCTTTTAAACTAACTACTTAAGTTCAGCTGTTGCGCCGGCTTCAGTTAATTTTTTCAGCGCTTCGTCAGCGGAAGCTTTGTCAAGAGCTTCTTTTACAACTTTCGGTGCTGCGTCCACAATGTCTTTAGCTTCTTTCAGGCCTAAGCCTGTAATCTCTCTTACTGCTTTAATTACGTTAACTTTATTTTCTCCGATGCCTGATAGATGAAGGTCAAATTCAGTTTTTTCTTCAGCTGCTGCTGCTCCGCCTGCTGCCGCTGCTGCAGGTGCTGCCGCTGCCGCTGCCGCTGATACACCAAATTTTTCTTCCATTTCTTTAATTAGTTCAGATAAATCAAGAACAGACATTGATCCAATTGCTTCTAAGATATCTTCTTTTGAGATAGCCATAATTTTATTACTCCTAATAGTTTAAATAAGCCTTGTCATAGAATGATTACGCAGGTTTTTGGTCACGAACCGCTGCTAACCCTCTCACAAATTTTGTTGGCACTTCGTTTAAAGTACGTACAAAAGTTGCAATAGGTGCTTGCATTGTTCCCAATAGTTTTGCTAGTAATTCTTCTCGACTTGGCAATGACGCTAATGCTTTAATTGCATCGGCATCCAACCGTTCATTTGGCATTGCTCCTGATTTAATAACAAACAAATCATTTTCTTTAGCAAAGTCGTTTAAAACTTTAGCCGCCGCTACAGGATCATCAGAAATACCAAACACTAAGGGTCCAACCATATCTTCGGACAACGAAGAGAAGGGTGTATCTTCAATCGCTCTTTTAACCAACTTATTTTTGAGCACTTTTAAATACACGCCAGAATTTCTGGCTTTAACTCTTAGGCTTGTCATATTCCCAACATCTACTCCGCGATATTCTGCAAGAATAATAGATTGAGCATTTTCAATTTGTTTGCTAACTTCAGCAACTACTGCCTTTTTTTCATCAAGATTCAGACTCAAGGTCTTCTCCTTCCGTTAAATAAAAGTATTAAATAAATTTAATACCAACAAAACGATGACCTCTATCAGGATGCTATCCCTTAGGGTACCGCCATCTGCGTAGGCTTATTACAATTAAACTTTCGTACCTACGGTCTTTGACAACCTCGCTAAAAAACACGAGCCCAAAGCACTTTATGCAAGACACATTAAGTGTCTTGCAAATTCCTTAATTTAATAAACTTGCTTGATCAATTTTTATACCAACGCCCATGGTGCTGGAAACTGTCACCTTCTTAATATAAATACCTTTGGATCCAGTAGGCTTCGCTTTATTGAGCGCATCCACTATTGCAACTAAATTACCTTGAAGTTGTTCTACTGTAAATGAGGCTCTACCAATCGTGCAATGAATGATTCCAGCTTTATCGGTCCTATATTGAACCTGTCCGGCTTTAGCATTTTTAACAGCTTTGTCTGTGTCCGGAGTTACTGTGCCAACCTTTGGGTTTGGCATCAACCCTCTAGGGCCCAAAATCTGAGCTAATGGTCCAAGTATCTTCATTGCATCTGGTGTTGCTATCACTACATCAAAGTTCATTTCACCAGCTTTAATTTTTTCGGCTAGATCTTCGTATCCCACAAGGTCTGCCCCAGCTTTTTTTGCAGCTTCAGCTGCATCGCCTTGAGCAAATACCGCTACTCTTGTAGTTTTACCTGTTCCATTAGGAAGGACAAGAGACCCCCGAACTAACTGATCTGATTTTTTTGCATCTATACCTAAATTTATTGATACATCAACAGCTTCATCAAATTTTGCCTTAGCCGTTTCTTTGACCAAAATTAATCCATCATTAGCTAGGTATAATTTATCTCTGTCAACGCTGTCAGAAAGGGCTTTCATTCTTTTGCTAGCTCCCATTTATACGCCCTCCACTTCAATACCCATACTTCTTGCACTACCTGCGATTGTTCTAACAGCCGCATCCATATCTGAAGCTGTTAAATCTGGTTCTTTAGTTTTGGCAATTTCTTCCGCCTGTGCTCTCGTAATTTTTCCGACCTTATTTGTATGAGGAACTGCTGAGCCCTTTGTTAGCTTGGCGGCTTTTTTCAACAAAATTGAAGCAGGCGGCGTTTTCATGATGTACGTAAAGCTCTTATCCGAATAAGCAGTAATCACTACAGGAATAGGTAAGCCTGGCTCCATGCTTTGTGTTGCCGCATTAAAGTTCTTACAAAAATCCATAATATTTAAGCCACGTTGACCGAGTGCAGGTCCTACAGGTGGACTTGGGTTTGCCTTACCAGCTGGAATCTGAAGCTTGATATAGCCTTCAATTTTTTTTGCCATTTTACTTTCTCCTAATTATTGGTTCAAACGCTTTTATTAAAAAAGCTCCCAAGATCGTTAAACTTCTTTTTCTATTTGACCGAATTCTAACTCAACCGGTGTAGCACGGCCAAAAATTACCACAGAAACCCGTAACTTACTTTTTTCATAGTTAATCTCTTCAACAGACCCTGAAAAATCCTTAAACGGCCCATCTAAAACTCGAACAGACTCCCCTACTTCAAAAGTCATTTTTTGCGTTGGATTGACTTTGCTGTCATCCATTCGCTGAAGAATAATATCAACTTCCTTATCTTTTATCGGTGTAGGTTTTTGTGCAGATCCACCAATAAATGCCGTAACTTTTGGAGTGCTTCTAACCAAATGCCAACTATCGTCATTCATGTCCATTTGCACTAACACATAGCCTGGGTAGAGCCTTCTCTCGCTTAGAGTCTTATTCCCACCCTTCATCTCAACTACTTCTTCTACAGGAACAAGAATTTCACCGAATTGATCAGATAGCTTTGCCTGATCAATGCGCTCTAACAAACTCTTTTGTACAATTTTTTCATAACCAGAATAAGCTTGAACTGCATACCATCGTTTAGACATCAATTATCCTCGTCCCAAAATCATATTAATAATGTAAGAAAAGCCAATATCAACAAATGCCAAGAAAATAGCCATCAAAACAACCAAAATAAAGACAATCAAAGTCATTTGAAATGTTTCTTTTCTTGTTGGCCAAACCACCTTTTTTGCTTCTGTTATTGCATCATTCAAGAAGCCAATCGCCCGCTGACCTTGCGGAGTAGTCCAAAATACTGCTGTAGCTAACCCTAACCCAAACAGCACAGCTAAAATTCTAAGAACTACTGGCTGTCCAGATAGCACATAGAATCCGACTAATCCTGCTCCTAAGAGTAAAAATGATAAACTCAGTTTAATATTTAAATTCATTTCTACTTCTTTCCTTTATTGGCAGGCCAGGAGGGCTTCGAACCCCCAACCCTCGGTTTTGGAGACCGATACTCTACCAATTGAGCTACTGGCCTAGGTATTTAAATTTACTCAACAATCTTTACAACAACGCCTGAACCAACGGTTCGGCCACCTTCACGAATCGCAAATCTCAAACCTTCTTCCATAGCGATAGGAGCGATTAGTGTTGCAGTGATTGATACGTTATCGCCCGGCATTACCATTTCTGTACCTTCTGGTAAGTCCACTGCGCCTGTTACATCGGTTGTTCTAAAATAGAACTGAGGTCTATAACCATTAAAGAATGGAGTATGACGACCGCCTTCATCTTTACTTAAGCAGTAAATTTCAGCTGTGAATTTTGTGTGAGGCTTAATTGAGCCTGGCTTACAAAGTACTTGGCCACGTTCCACGTCTTCTCGTTTTGTTCCACGAAGCAACACACCAACGTTATCGCCGGCTCGACCTTCATCAAGCAACTTACGGAACATTTCAACGCCTGTACATATGGTTTTTTCTGACGGTTTTAAACCAACAATTTCAATTTCTTCGTTTACTTTAACGATACCTCTTTCGACACGGCCTGTTACCACAGTACCTCGACCAGAGATTGAGAACACATCCTCAACTGGCATCAAGAAAGCACCATCAATAGCACGTTGTGGCTCAGGAATGTATGAGTCTAGCGCTTCAGCAAGTCTAAAGATTGCTGGTTCACCCATTTCTGATTGATCGCCTTCTAATGCTTTTAATGCAGAACCTGTAATGATAGGAATATCATCACCAGGGAAATCATATTTACTCAATAATTCACGTACTTCCATTTCAACCAACTCAAGAAGCTCGGCGTCATCAACCATATCGGCTTTGTTGAGGAACACCACCATGTGCGGAACGCCAACTTGGCGAGACAATAAAATGTGTTCACGCGTCTGAGGCATCGGTCCGTCAGCAGCTGAACACACAAGGATTGCACCATCCATTTGAGCGGCACCGGTAATCATGTTTTTCACATAATCGGCGTGACCTGGACAATCAACGTGAGCATAATGACGTTTTTCTGTTTCGTATTCTACGTGTGAAGTATTAATAGTAATGCCACGTGCTTTTTCTTCAGGAGCAGAATCAATGGTAGCGAAATCTCTAAGATCTCCACCAAATTTCTTAGTTAATACTGATGAAATCGCAGCAGTAAGAGTAGTTTTACCATGATCAACGTGACCAATAGTTCCTACGTTAACGTGCGGTTTGGTACGCTCAAATTTACCTTTAGCCATAATCTTTTTCCTTTGTTATACAACTTTATTTATATTTTAAAATACTCAATACTAAAATGGTGCCCATGGCGGGAATCGGACCCGCGACCTCTCCCTTACCAAGGGAGTGCTCTACCACTGAGCCACATGGGCTGATTCAAAAAAAGAATCTGGAGCGGGCGACGAGGTTCGAACTCGCGACATTTAGTTTGGAAAACTAATGCTCTACCAACTGAGCTACACCCGCATACCCATACTAAACCCGACAAATAGCAGTAAAAGCCTTTTTAATGGTGGAGGGAGAAGGATTCGAACCTTCGTACTCAGAGAGAACGGATTTACAGTCCGTCGCCTTTAACCACTCGGCCACCCCTCCCAACCGAACCCAAAATTATGGTATGTTAGACAGAATTTGTCAATAAAAATAATAGCTTAAATTAAAAAGATTTGGTGCCCTCTGTCGGATTCGAACTGACGACCTACGCATTACAAGTGCGTTGCTCTACCAACTGAGCTAAGAGGGCTATAAAAAAGAATGTAACTATATCAAATTTTTATTCTTTGGCGATAAATATTTTTATTTTACCAACCTCAAATGGCTTTTTTTTAACTTGTTAGCTCCGCTTAACTCTTTTATGTCGTCTTTGTTAGTACTTAAATTTTGTTTTACTTTAAAGTGTAGGCCCTCATTATTCTCAGCAGCATAAATAGACTTTATTGACTCAATTGGGACAATTACTGCCTCATTAACACCTGAAAATCTTGCTGAAAAGGTTATGAGTTCGTTACTAATAACCAGCTTAGCAACAGACGATGGGGATATATTTAATACTATCTCATTGCTTTTAACATTAGTTCTTGGAACTGTAACTGTGTGATTCACATCGGCAATAATATAGGGTGTGTATCCAGCATCAACACACCAATCATAAATTGCTCTTATCAAATAAGGTTTTGTAGATTCCATTTATACTAATTAGGAGCGCATAGCTTTTTCCGCAGGAGACATAGCTTCATCAAACAACGGCCTATCAAATATTTTATTCGCATATTGTAGCAAAGGTGCGCAACTAGATGGAAGCTTAATACTGTAATGATCCAATCTCCATAAAAGAGGTGCAATAGCAACATCCAGCATTGAATACTCTTCATGAAGTAAGTACGGCTGTTTGCCTAATATTGGGCTTATCTGTATCAACACATCAGTCACTACTTTTCTCGCTGCATCCACTTTTGACTTTTCATTAGATTCTAAATCATGCATATGGACGAAAAGTTGGTTTTCAAAGTCTTTTAAAAATAATCTTGCTCGCGCTCTCATTACCGGATCAGGTGGCATTAATTGTGGGTGAGGAAACCTCTCATCTATATATTCATTAATAATGTTTGCATCAGTAAGCACCAAATCACGTTCCACCAAAACAGGGGAGTCTGAATATGGGCTTAAAATAGCAAGGTCTTCTGGTTTATTGGTTAAATCAACATCAATAACTTCAAAGTCCATGCCCTTTTCAAAAAGAACAATACGACATCTATGGCTAAATGGATCTACAGAGTTTGAGTATAATTTCATCATAATTTATTTAATATCCTTCCAATATTCCTTTTTAAGGTTAATTGCTAAAACTAACAGCAATAAAAGAAATGCGAGCACATAGTAACCTATTTGTTTTCTTTTTTGTTGATTAGGTTCCGCCATAAAAACCATATAGTTGGTGATATCTCCAACAAACTGATTGTAGTCTTTGGTAGATAATTTTCCTGGTACTTTTAAGGATAACTTTTTTGTCTTTTGATCAAGAATTTGCTCGCCTTGAAGCTCCCATAATATATGTGGCATAGCTGAATTCTTGTAAACGGCATTATTCCAACCCATTTCTCGAGATGGATCTCTATAAAAACTTCTAAGGTAACTGTATATCCAGTCTGCGCCTCTGGATCTTGCGGTAACAGTCAGATTTGGTGGTGGTGCCCCAAACCATTTTTTTGCATCTACCGCGTCCATAGAAATACTCATGGGATTACCAATTTTGTCTGAAGTAAAAAGTAGGTCTTTCTTAATTGTCTCCTCGCTTAGACCAATTAATTGTAATTGGTTATAGCGCATATAGCTTGCGCTATGGCAATTTAAGCAATAGTTTACAAAATTCCTAGCTCCTCGCTGCAGTGATTTTTTATCTTCAAGGTTAACTGGTGCCTTTAAAAGTTGAATATCGCCTGCACCTAAGGACAAGTGACTAGTGATTAATAAACATATAACGAGTATTAACTTTTTCATGGCATGGTTACCCTGTTTGGAACCTTCTTAGTCTTATCTTTTTTACTGTAATAAGGCATAAAAATAAAAAATGAGAAATAAATTGCCGTAAAAATTCTAGCAACGAAGGTGGCTACATCACCTCCTCCTAATAACGGTAATAAACTATTGAATTGACCCCAAATATTCGAAGGGACTGTTCCCAAATAGCCAAGAACAAAAAAACTTAACACAAACGCAGTTAGCCATTTTTTATAAAGCAAACCTTTGTATCGAATTGATCTAACCGGGCTCTTATCAAGCCAGGGAACTAAGAAAAAAATCATCACAGATAGGCCCATAGCTGCAACGCCTGGAAATTGGCTGTTTAGAATAGGCGGTACAGCACGAAGAATTGAGTAAAATGGGGTGAAGTACCAAACCGGCGCTATGTGATCAGGGGTTACTAAAGGATTGGCTGGGACGAAATTATTATGCTCTAAGAAATACCCGCCCATTTCAGGAGCAAAAAATACAATAGATGCAAAAACAATCAAGAAAACAGATAAACCAATCAAATCCTTAACTGTGTAATAAGGATGAAATGGAATACCATCAAGAGGAATTCCAGTCTTTTTATCCTTCACAGCTTTAATCTCCACACCATCTGGATTATTTGAACCAACCTCATGAAGAGCAATTAAATGCCCAAAAATCAAACCAGCTAAGGCAAGGGGGAGAGCGATCACGTGAAATGCAAAAAAACGATTTAAGGTTGCGTCTGAAACTAGATAGTCTCCTCGAACCCATTCAGCTAAATCTGGCCCGATAAACGGAATGGTTGCAAACAAGTTTACAATTACCTGAGCGCCCCAATAAGACATCTGACCCCATGGTAATAAATATCCAAAAAAAGCTTCGGCCATTAATAGAAGAAAAATTAGAACTCCAAATAACCACAATAATTCACGTGGCTTTTTATATGATCCATACATTAACCCTTTAAACATATGGAGGTAAATGACTACAAAAAACAAGGAAGCTCCAGTTGAATGCAAATAGCGTATGAGCCACCCAAATGATACGTCACGCATAATATATTCCACAGATGCAAAAGCTAAAGCAGCATCAGGCTTGTAATGCATTGTTAGAAAAATTCCTGTTAGTATTTGCATCACAAAAACAAACAACGCCAAAGCCCCAAAGAAGTACCAGAAATTAAAATTTTTGGGTGCGTAATATTCCGTTAAGTGATTTTTTATAAATGATGAAAGGGGAAACCTTTCATCTATCCACCCTATCAAACCGGTTGTTTCATTCTTATTGTTTGGCATTCTAAGCTTTTTCCTCTTGATCTTCACCAATAACAATGGTGTTGTCATCTAAATATTTGTGGGGCGGAACAACAAGGTTAGTTGGTGCTGGGGATCCTTTATAAACTCTCCCAGCTAAGTCAAATTTTGAGCCGTGGCACGGGCAAAAAAATCCACCCTCCCATTCAGCTCCCATATCACCTTTTTTATCTAGCTTTGGGGAAGGTGAGCAGCCTAAGTGTGTGCATATACCCACTACCACTAAAACATTTGATTTGATCGACCTAGTGGCATTCTGGCAATACTTTGGTTGTTGGGATACTACCTTTAGGTCGGGGTCTGACAGATTGTTTGAATTTGCTTCCAAGGATAGTAACATGCCCTTAGATCGATTTAAAATCCATACCGGTTGTCCGCGCCATTCAGTCGTTTTTATTTGTCCAGGACTAACTGAGCTCACATCAAACTCAACAGGGGCACCTGCAGCTTTTGCTTTTTCACTTGGAAGCATGCTTGAAACAAATGGTACACCTAAAGCAGTGGCGCCAATAGCACCAGTGACCGATGTTGCATTCAATAAAAACTTCCTGCGATTGAGGTCAATCTTTTTGTTGCCATTTGCCATGAAAAAAATCCTATATTTAGTAAGGTATTGAGAGGGTTATGTTTAAGTTATAACTTTTAAATGGTGCATATTATACCAAAACAGACAGCTCTAAATCATCTTAGTTTTATTTTTTTTGAAAGAAAAATTCCAATTTCATACAAAAAATATACTGGCAAAGCAAGGAGAACTTGAGAAAGTATATCTGGTGGGGTAAAAATGGCTCCAAAGACAAAAGAAAAAGCAAGAAAATACGATCGGCTTTTCTGAAATACAGTAATTTCTACCCAACCAAATTTTACCAATGAGATTATTAATAAGGGTATTTGAAATGCTAGACCAAAAGCTATAAACAGGGCAATTATCATGTCCAAATAACTAGAAATATCAATCATTAAATCTACGTCATCAGGAGTCATCAAAACGAAAAAATGAAAAATTACAGGGAAAACAATAAAATAAACAAAGCCAGCTGCCAACATGAACAATAAAAAGGAAAAGAAAAAGATGAAAGAGGTGAATACCTTTTCATTCTTATACAAGCCTGGTGAAATAAACTTCCATAACTGATAAAACGTTATTGGGTAGGAAGCTATAAAAGCTACTAAAGCTGTAATTTTTAATGGAATGAGAAATGTTGCCGAAAGTTTAGTGCTTATCATTGACCCATTTAATACTGCAAGCTCTTCTAGCAGCGGTAGCGCAAAAAAATGGTACATATCATTTGCGAATGGGGTTAATGCTGCAAACGTAACTACAAATATTAGTAAAGCCTTTATTAAAGACGATCTTAGCTCTAACAACTGCTCAAAAAAGTTTTTTTTAATATTCAATTGTTTTTTGATCTGCGTTTTATTTCTTTTTCAATACTTTTTAGCTCTTTAAACCTTTCCTCAGTATCTATTTCATTTTTTATCTCGAGAAAGAAATTTTTAATTTTTTGTGAAACTTTTCCTAAAGTCCGAGCAAGGGTAGGTAAGTTTTTTGGGGCAACAAAAATTATAATAGCCATAGTAATTATAATCAGTTCTGCAATTGAAATATCAAACATAGTTTAATTATTTTTTATTACCAGAGCTTTTCTTTTTTACTATAGATTTCTTTTCCGAGCTTACTCCATCCTTAAAATTTTTGACAGCTGCACCCAGATCGCTACCTATACTTTTCAACCTTCCGGCACCAAATAATACCAAGACAATTCCCAAAACAATCAATAACTCCCAAATACCTGGCATATCAATCTCCCTTATATTTTAACTAAATGCTCACTTCCACCGTACATATGAAAATGTATATGAAAAACTTCCTGACCACCTTCTTTTCCTGTATTTATCATTGTTCTAAAACCTTTTAAGCCATTGTTTTTTGCTAACTTGGGGGCAAGTAAAAGCATTTTTGAAATTACATCACTATGCTTTGTTTCGCAGGTCAAAAGACTGTCAATATGCTCTTTTGGAATAATTAAAATGTGCACCTTGTCTATTGGATTGATATCGTTAAAGGCCAACAACTCTTCATCCTCATAAACTATAGAAGAAGGGACTTCTTTACTTACTATCTTACAAAAAATACAATTGTTCATAACAAAGTCACTTTAAATTTTTATTTTTACTTCCTGTTACTTTTCTCTTCTATCCCGGAAGTTCCTTCCCTTCGCTTTAATTCAACAATAACATCATTCACGGATAGATTTTTTTGCGAAAGAAGAACTAAGCAATGAAACCATAGGTCTGCAATTTCATGAATTATTTCATTATTATCATCTGATTTTGCAGCAATAATTGTTTCCGACGCCTCTTCTCCAATCTTTTTTAAAATCTCATTCAAACCTTTTTTATGTAATAGGGCTGTATAGGAAAGATTTGGGTCACTATTTTTTTTAGACTTAATAGTATTTAATAAATTTTCTAGGTACTCATTTGTCATGTTTTTTTCTCATACATATCATTTGGATCTTTAATAACCTTATCTTTGATCTCAATCTCATTATTAAGAATATTGATTCGCTTAAAAAAGCAGCTCACTCGGCCAGTATGGCAACTTATTCCACCCTCTTGTTTTATTATTAACAAAAGAACGTCGTTGTCGCAATCCAAATATATCTCTTCTATAAGTTGATAGTTTTGAGACTCTTCACCCTTCATCCATAATTTTTTTCTTGATCTAGACCAATAAATTGCTCTTTTATGCTCCAATGAGCTCTCAAGACTTTCCCTGTTCATCCAAGCAAACATAACGACTCTTTTAGATTTCGACTCCTGAACAACTACTGGTAGGAGCCCGTCTTCATTCCATACGATACTGTCAATCCACTCGCTCATAATCTAATTTGAATATTATTTTTAGCCATATAATCTTTTGCTTCTTGTATTTGATATTCTCCATAATGAAAAATACTTGCCGCGAGAACGGCATCTGCACCACCTACTTTGACACCATCTACCAAATGCTGCAAATTACCTACGCCTCCAGATGCAATAATTGGAACATCAACTTTTTCTGAGATAAATTTATTAAGCTCGTTATCGAACCCTGTTTTTGTTCCATCTTTATCCATACTTGTAATGAGTAGCTCACCCGCTCCCAAAGAGACCATTTTCTCAGCCCACATAATGGCATCAATTCCAGTGGCATTTCGACCCCCATGAGTAAATACCTCCCAATGGTTATCCACTTTTTTTGCATCTATTGCTACTACTATTGCCTGAGACCCAAACCTTGCTGAGGATTCTGCCACTAAATCTGGATTGTTGATAGCTGAAGTATTAATACCAACTTTATCAGCGCCAGCATTTAGAAGATTTCTTATGTCATCACAAGACCTTACTCCCCCTCCAACAGTTAAAGGGATAAAAATTTGTTTGGCAACTTTTTCTATGATGTCAAATATGAGACCTCTGTTATCCGAGCTTGCTGTTATATCAAGAAAAGTTATTTCGTCTGCACCTTGCTCATTATACTGCTTAGCTATTTCAACTGGATCCCCTGCATCTTTAAGTTCAACAAAGTTGATCCCTTTCACTACCCGCCCATCGGTAACATCAAGACAAGGAATTATCCTTTTAGCTACAGTCATGGTTATCCAGTTAGCTCTTGAGCCAGCTGTTGCGCTGCTTTAAAATCTAATATTCCTTCATAAATTGCTGTACCAGTAATAACTCCCCGGATACCAATATTTGCAACTTCGCACAAAGCCTTAATATCATCAATATTGGAAACCCCTCCACTTGCTACCACTGGAATTCTTAATGCCTCAGATAGCCTTACAGTTGCCTCAATATTAACTCCAGACAACATGCCATCTCTTCCAATATCTGTATATATTATTGATTCGACACCATACTCTTCAAACTTTTTAGCTAAATCAATAACGTTATGCCCAGTCAATTTTGCCCAGCCATTAATTGCAACATCTCCATCTTTTGCATCTAAACCAACAATAACTTGTCCCGGATATGCAAAACAGGCTTCATGTAAAAATCCTGGGTGAGTCACAGCTGCTGTACCAATAATGACTGAATCAACGCCGCTATTAATAAACCTTTCAACTGTATCTAAATTTCTGATACCTCCACCTAGCTGGATTGGAATCTCATTTCCAACCTCAGAAACAATAGCTTTTATTGCCCCTTCATTTATTGGCTTTCCAGCGAATGCTCCATCAAGGTCAACCAAATGAAGTCTTTTAGCCCCCAAATCTACCCACTTTCTTGCCATTTCAGCAGGATTTTCTGAAAAAATAGTAGATTGATTCATTAAGCCTTGCTTTAAACGAACACATCTACCTTCCTTTAAGTCTATTGCTGGAATTATTAACATAATGTAACTATATGTCCCATAAAATAAAGTTTTTTAATAATTGTAAACCTAATTGTGCGCTTTTTTCTGGATGAAACTGTGTTGCGAAAATATTATCTTTTGCAATTGCACATGCAAAGTCTTCTCCATGCTCAGAATAGCCTACTACCAAATCCTTATCACTAACCTCGGCATAATAACTGTGAACAAAGTAAAACTGGCTACCTGTTTCAATTTTGTTCCACAAGGGGTGTGGTTTTGATTGCATTACATTATTCCATCCCATATGAGGTATTTTTATTCTTTCTTTGTCGCTTAATTTAAATCGCTTGATCTTTCCAGGAAGAAGTCCGAATCCTTTTTGATTTCCCTCTTCACTTTTCTCAAAGAGCATTTGGAGGCCAAGGCATATACCAAGAAATGGTTTGATTTTTGCAGCCTCTTTTAATGCGTCAGATAAACCTCTTTTTTCTAACTCACGAACGCAATCTGGCATAGCGCCTTGGCCTGGAAAAATTATTCTATCTGCTTTGAGAATCTGCTCAGGGTCGCTGGTAATAAAAGATTTCGTATGGGGTGAGATAAATTTGACAGCGTTATGGACTGACCTTAAGTTACCAACTCCATAATCAATAATTGCAATCATAAATTAAAAGAAGATGTTGGCTACAATGTGCCTTTTGTTGAAGGCATCACACCTTTAATTTTTTCATCTAACTCTACGGCAAATCTCAATGCACGGCCAAAAGCTTTAAAGATTGTTTCAGCTTGATGATGGGAGTTTTCACCTTTGAGGTTATCTATATGAAGGGTGATATTTGCATGATTTATAAATCCCTGAAAAAACTCATGGATAAGGTCCACATCAAATTCACCGATTCTAGCTCTTGTAAAGTTAGCATTTAACTCCAATCCTGGCCTGCCTGATATATCAAGAACAACTCTTGATAGAGCCTCATCCAAAGGAACATAAGCATGGCCATATCGACGAATTCCTAATTTATCACCGATAGCCTTATTAAAAGCTTGGCCGAGAGTTATTCCAATATCTTCCACAGTGTGGTGTGCATCAATATGCAAATCACCTTTTGCTTTTATTGATAGGTCAAAAAGGCCATGGCGTGAAATTTGTTCTAACATGTGATCTAAAAAACCGATGCCTGAATCTAAATTTGAAATTCCAGTTCCATCAATATTGATTTCTACCGAAATATCAGTTTCTTTTGTTTTTCTGGAGACTTTTGCTGAACGTATCATAAGTAGGATTTTAGCATGAGTTTCATATAGTTAATAAAGATTTGAAGGATGCCTTTAGAACATTAGCTTTATGCTTTTAAGCAATATTTCCATTTGATCCTTAGTGCCAATCGTTATTCTTAAGTAATTGCTTATCTTTGACGGGGCACTAAAGTGTCTCACTATTATGCCTTGATCTCTTAAATCCTTACAAATAGAACTTGCATTTTTTGTTTTATGTTTCGTAAAAATAAAATTAGCTCCTGATGGCAGGCTATCAAAACCTAATGCATTTAACTCTGACACTAAAAACTCTCTCGCCTTAATCGTATTGTTTGTTGTTAACTCAAAATAGTCGTTATCTTTAAATGCCTCAACACCTGCAATTTGAGCTAGCCTATCAAGTGGATAGGAATTAAAGCTATTCTTTACTCTATTCAAACCTTCAATAATATTTTTACTTGCAAAAGCACACCCTATTCTCATTCCAGCAAGGGAGCGAGATTTTGATAGTGAGTGGGTGACTACTAAATTTTCATACTTTTCAACTAACTTAACTGCTGACTCAGTGCCAAAATCTACGTAAGCCTCATCCACTACTACTACCTCAGAATGATTGCGTTTTAACAATGCCTCAATATCAGAGACTGGTTTTGGAATGCCCGTTGGCGCATTAGGATTTGGAAAAATAATCCCTCCATTCGGAATTGAGTATCCATCAAGATTAATTTGGAAATTACCGTCCAATGGTATTTTTTTAAATTTTATATCATATAATTTTGCATATGCTGGGTAAAAACTATAAGTAATGTCTGGAAATAGAATAGGCTCAGTTTTTTTCAATAACCCATAGAAAATAAATGCCAATACTTCGTCAGAACCATTACCTACAAAAATATTTGTAGCATCCAAGCCGTAGTATTCAGCAATTGACTCTCTTAACTCGGCGCTTTCAGGGTCTGGGTAAAGCCTTAATTTATCATTTGTAGCTAACTTTATAGCCTCAAGAACCTTAGGGCTTGGTCCGTATGGATTTTCATTTGTATTGAGTTTTAAGAATTTCTTATCCTTTGGTTGTTCGCCGGGAGTGTACGGATCTAATTTATGTACAAATTTACTCCAGTACTTACTCATTTTTTTATTCTGTACTCGGCGGATAATCCGTGAGC
The DNA here is from genome assembly GCA_000168995.1 of Methylophilales bacterium HTCC2181. GTDB lineage: Bacteria > Pseudomonadota > Gammaproteobacteria > Burkholderiales > Methylophilaceae > BACL14. The sequence goes on from AAUX01000001.1 coordinate 23,716, forward strand.
AAATAATCCTTCGCCCCTTGCAAGAATCGACGCAACTTTCCCAAGACGAGATGCTGAATTTTCAGATAACTCAATTAAGCTAGATTTCTTTTGAAAATCATAAACACCTAAAGGCGACGAAAATCGTGCTGTTCCTGATGTAGGTAATACATGGTTAGGTCCTGCACAATAATCCCCTACAGCCTCACAAGTATTTCTTCCAATAAATACAGCTCCTGCATGTTTAATTTTATCTAGTAGCAGCTTGGGCTGATCTACAGCAAGCTCTAAATGTTCTGGCGCAATTAGATTCGATACTTTTGCAGCTTCATCAAGATTATTAACTAAAATAAAAATGCCTCTATTTTCCAGTGATGTCTTAATAATATCTTTTCTAGGCATTGTTTCCACTAAATTATTAATGCTCTTTTTTACTCTAGTAAAAAAACCTTCATCGTCACAAATTAAAATTGACTGAGCTAGTTCATCATGTTCAGCTTGGGAAAATAAATCCATGGCAATCCAGTCAGGGTTAGAGTTCTTGTCTGATATGATAAGAATTTCTGATGGTCCTGCAATCATATCTATCCCAACTAAGCCAAAAACTTTTCTTTTTGCTTCGGCTACATATGCATTTCCTGGACCAACTATCTTATCTACTTTCGGTATTGTTTCAGTTCCATATGCTAAAGCTCCTATTGCTTGTGCTCCCCCAATAGAAAAAATACGGTCCACACCTGCGATCTTAGCTGCAGCTAAGACCAGATCGTTTCTTTCTCCCTTAGGAGTTGGCACGACCATAATAAGCTCATCAACACCTGCTACTTTTGCTGGAATAGCATTCATTAAAACCGAGGATGGGTAAGCTGCTTTCCCTCCAGGTACATAAAGCCCAACTCTATCAAGTGGTGTAATTTTTTGGCCAAACATTGAACCTTCATCGTCCTCATAGGACCATGACTCCATTTTTTGTTTCGTATGGTATTCAAATATTCTCTGAGCAGACTCATTGAGCGCTCCTTTTTGTTCCAATGAAATTCTCTCAAATGCCTCATTTATATCTGCTTCTGATATCTCCAGCTCTGCTGCATTAGTAAAATCCAAGTCATCAAATTTTTTACTGAATTCCAAAAGAGCCTCATCACCCTTCTCTTTAACTGCTAATAAAATATTGTGAGTTGTTTCAATTATCATTTCACTATTAGAGGAATCGAAATCAAGCAAACCTTTAAGATTCTCACTAAAGTTTGGTTCAGAATTTTTTAGAAATTTAATATTCATTTACTTACTTAACGGCTTCTGAAAATTGTTGAATCATTGGCTTTAGTGTTGCGTTATTTAACTTTAATGAGGCCTTATTAATAATGAGCCTTGAGGTAATTGTCGAAACTTCTTCGACAGGTATCAAATGGTTTGCTTTTAATGTTTCTCCTGAGCTGACTAAATCGACAATGATATCAGCCAATCCTACAATAGGAGCAAGCTCCATAGAGCCATAAAGCTTAATTAAATCAATATGTATGCCTTTTTTTGCAAAAAAGTCGCTTGCCGCATTTGAATACTTTGTTGCTACTCTAAGCCTTGACTTTTTTTGCACTGCCTGCTTGTAGTCAAATTCTTTTTTACAAGCCACCATCATTTTACACCGCCCAATATTTAAATCTAATGGGTGATAAATACCCTCTCCCTGATATTCGTCCAATACATCTTTTCCTGCAATACCAATATCAGCCCCTCCACACTCTACATAAGTTGGCACATCCGAGGCCCTAACAATTATAAGCCGAACATTTTTATTATTAGTTTCAAAAACAAGCTTTCTAGATGATTCAGGATTTTCAGCACATAGAATTCCCGCTGATTTTAAGATCGGCATAGTTTCCGTAAAGATCCTGCCTTTAGATAAAGCAATAGTTATCATCTAACTTACCCTTTTAATGTTTGCTCCAAGCCTGTTGAGCTTAGCCTCTAAATCTTCATATCCTCTATCAAGATGATAGATTCTATCAATTTGCGTAGTACCCTTTGCCACTAATCCTGCTAAGACCAATCCTGCAGAAGCTCTCAAATCAGTCGCCATAACCCTAGCGCCTTCTAAATTTTCTTCCCCTCTAATGATAGCGGTATTATGTTTTATATCAATAACCGCACCCATTCTCTGGAGCTCTTGGACATGCATAAATCGATTCTCGAAAATACTTTCCGTGATTTCTCCAACCCCATCTGCAACTGTATTGAGTGCCATAAACTGTGCCTGCATATCGGTTGGGAACCCAGGATAAGGTGCTGTTGTAATGTTAACTGCTTTTATTTTTTTATCACTCTTAATAGTGATGGATTCTTTAGTAGATTCAATGTGAACCCCACATTCTAATAATTTTTGTATTATTGCTTCCATTTTTGTTGGATCAACATTCCTACAAACTACCTTTCCCCCTGTCATTGCTGCCGCAACCAAGTAGGTTCCAGCTTCGATTCTATCAAACATAATTGTATGATTTGCTGAATGAAGATTTCTTACTCCTTCAACCACAATCCTATCGGAGCCTAATCCTTCAATCTTTGCTCCCATTTTTTTTAGGCACATCCCTAGGTCGACTATTTCAGGCTCTCTTGCAGAGTTGTCTAAGGTAGTTATCCCATCTGCCAATACTGCTGCCATCATAAGATTTTCAGTGCCGGTGACTGTGACTTGATCCATAAATATCTTTGCTCCCTGAAGCCGTTTTCCAGGAAGGTGGGCACAAGATGCATCTATGTATCCATGGCTAATTTTTATAAGGGCACCCATCGCTTCGAGGCCTTTAATATGAATATCCACTGGCCTTGATCCAATAGCACAACCACCAGGCATCGAAACTCGCGCTTCTCCAAATCTTGATAATAATGGGCCTAAAACTAATATTGAGGCTCTCATTGTTTTAACCATTTCATATGGGGCCTCATAACTTGTAATACTTTTTGCTCTAAGTAAAACAGTATTCTTACCATCAGTTATTTCTACCCCCATAGCTTGGAGTAGTTTTTTTGTTGTTTTAATATCATGAAGGTCAGGGAGATTTGAAAGCTCCAGCACATCGCTTGATAGTAACGAGCACATTAAAATTGGCAATGCAGCATTTTTTGCCCCTGATATTTCGACATCTCCTGATAAGGTTGTTGGTCCTTGAATGAGAAGCTTGTCCAAGTTATGTACCAGAAATTACTTTTTTTAACTCTTCAGATTCGTACATTTCTCTAATGATATCTGCACCACCTATAAACTCCTTATTTATATATAACTGAGGAATGGTGGGCCAATTAGAAAATATTTTGATACCTTCTCTTATCTCTTGATCTTGTAATACATCAATTGTTTCATAATTAGCATCACACGCATCTAGGATCTGGCAGGCAAGGCTTGAAAAGCCACATTGCGGAAACTTTGGATTCCCTTTCATAAATAATATAATTTTATTATTCTCAATAAGACTATTAATTTTATCTTCGGTATTCATAATTTAATTACTCTCCATGTTAGATTTCTCCCATTGGGATGATGTATATGTTTTTATTGATAAAGCATGTAATTCTTGCTTCATCATTCCGTCAAGCGCATCATAAACTTTTTGATGTTGCATAACCTTTGTTAAGCCTTCAAAAATATCACTCACAATTGTAGCTTCAAAATGTGAGCCATCATCACCTTTGATTTCGATAAAATTACATTCCATGTTTTTTTGAATTACCGCTTTAATATATTCCGAGGTTAACATTTAGGTCCTTAACTTAAATCCTGATTTTAACATTTGAATGGCTGCAAATGATAAGGTTACAAAGAACAAAAAGACAATTAATAAGCTCAGATAAGGTGATACATCTGATTGGCCAAAAAATCCATACCTAAAACCATCGATCATATAAAAAAAAGGGTTTAATTGCGATATGCTCTGCCAGATTGATGGAAGCGAATGAATAGAGTAAAACACTCCTGACAAGAATGACAAAGGCATAATAACAAAATTACCAAATGCTGCCATCTGATCAAATCTATCAGCCCAAATGCCGGCTATTATTCCAAATGCTCCCAACAATCCGCCTCCAAATAAAGCAAACCAAAAAACAATCCAAGGATGCTTAATGGGGAGATCTATAAATATTATTGCCAATAAATATATAGACAGTCCAACAAAAAGACCTCTTACAACCGCGCCAACAATAAATGCAATAAAAAATTGAATATAACTTAAAGGAGAAAGCAATATAAAAACTATATTTCCCATTACCTTCGACTGAATAAGGCTGGAAGAACTATTAGCAAAAGCATTTTGAAGTAGAGACATCATAATCAATCCTGGGATTAAAAACGATGTGTACGAAACGCCTGCGTAAACCTCCAATCTATCCTGTAGTACATGGGAAAAAACTACCAGGTAAAGCATGCCAGTAATTACTGGAGAAGCAACCGTTTGAAATGCAACCCGCCAGAACCTTATCAGCTCTTTTTTTATTAAAGTCCATGTTCCTACTAGTTGTGTTTTTATAGTTACCATCTATTTTTTTGCGTTAGTTAATTTTAAAAAAACATCTTCAAGATCAGTGTCTACTGTTTGGATATCAATAATTTCAATTTTTGATTGTTTTAATCCCTCAGTAATCTCCGTAATATCGGTAATTTTTTTCAATTGAAATGTATAAAAATCCTCTGCAATTTGATGAGGTATATGTTCTATATTAATGGGTAATTTCTTTTCCCCTTTAAAATTCAACCTAAGCTTTAGATTCTTTGTGGAAAATTTCCTTAATAAATTTTTTGTAGTATCCATGGCAACAACCTTTCCAGCCCTTAGCATGGCAACAGAATTGCATAGCTCCTCTGCCTCTTCCAGATAATGAGTGGTAAGAACAATGGTGTGCCCATCTTTGTTTAAATCTTTGATAAAAGCCCATAACTTTTGCCTTAGCTCAACATCTACACCCGCAGTGGGTTCATCTAACACAATAACTGGAGGCTTATGAACTAATGCTTGAGCAATCAATGCTCTTCTTTTCATTCCCCCGGAAAGCATTCTCATATTTGTTGATGCTTTGTCAGTTAAATCCAATCGCTCTATGATTTCATCCACCCAGCTGTCATTCTCTCTACCTTTACCAAAATATCCTGCTTGAAATCTCAGCATTTCTCTCACATTAAAAAAAGGATCAAATACCAGCTCTTGAGGTACTATCCCTACAGCATGCCTAGCTTCCTGATAGTGCTTTTGAACATCAAACCCCATTACGGATATATTTCCTGCTGATGGCTTGGTAAGTCCAGCCAACATGTTAATCATAGTAGACTTACCAGCCCCATTAGGTCCCAATAAGCCAAAAAACTCGCCTTGATTTATATCAATAGAGATTCCATCTACCGCATTCAAATCACCATATATTTTTTTTACGTTCTTGTAAGAAATAGCAGTTTTCATATTTTTAAATAAAATAATAAATGAGGGTAAAAAGTCGTTCTTACTAAATAAATCGCTCTATGCCATAGAGCTTTGACAGCGATATTAAGCTTGGTGGTGGATTTTGAACCGTTAAGACCTTACCAAACTTTTTAGCTTGGCGACGTTGCTCAAGAATAAAACTTAGCAGCGATGTATCGAGCTCTTCAACCCCTTTTAAATTCAATACTACAGAGTCTTTCCATACATAACTCTGGGCTTGCTCATGAACGCTTAATATTTCCTTAAAAGTAATATCTCCATTAAGAAACCATTGATTACCTTTTAACTCAAATGACTTCATTAGCTATCATTCGTTTTATTTTTTTTGGCAAGCTCAATGATAAGTGAATCCATGCCATTTTTTTTAATTTCACTAGCAAATTGACTTCGATAATTTGTAACAAGACTAACGCCTTCAATAATTATATCAATCACCAACCAACCATCATCTTGTTTTGCTAGGGCATAATCAACATCAATAGGCTGCCCACCACTTTGGATAATTTCAGTTTTAACTGTAACAATTTCATCGGTTGGTTTCATGCGCAGTGGTTTGTATTCTATTTTTTGATCCTTATATTTAGATAATGCAACTGCGTATGTTCTTAACAATAAATTTTTAAACTCATATTTAAATTCAGTTTTTTGCTTATCTGTTGCTTTTCTCCAAGCCTTCCCAAGAACCAATCTCGATATTCTTTCGAAATCAAAGTTTGGTAGAATTTTTTCTTCGGCCAGTTTATATATTTTACTGGTATCTCCAGCCTGAATATCTTTGTCTTGTTTGATTGTGCTAATCACGTCATCAGCAGTTTTTCGAACAAGTTCGTCCGGCCCAATGTTCGCAAAAACATTGGCGCTAGCGAATGACAATACACATAAGAAAATGATATTTTTCAACATTAAATTATTCCTCCTCTGAGGCTTTGTTGTATAAAAATTGGCTAATTAACTTCTCTAGAACCACCGCATCCTGTGTTTGAGTGATCAAGTCTCCCGCGGCTAAATTAGTCATATCACCTCCTGCTTCCAGTCCTATATACTGTTCACCTAAAAGCCCTGCTGTATATATATTTGCAAACGTATCTTTTGGAAAGATGTATCTATTGTCAACATCGATGCTTACTACTGCATGATAAGCTTCGGTATCAAATATTATCGAATTAACTCTTCCAACCACTACTCCTGCAGCTTTAATTGCAGCTCTAGGCTTAAGTCCCCCAATATTTTCAAAGTGAGCATAGATGGTATAAGTATCTTTAATATTGTTTGACGTCAAGTTTCCAACCTTGGTAGCCAATCCAAATAGTGCGGCAAGGCCCAAGATTACAAATATACCAACCCAGATATCTAATTTAGTTCTTTCCATAATTTTTCTTTCCTAATTTGATAATTATCATTATACAAACATGAATGAAGTTAATATAAAATCTAGCCCAAGAACAGCTAGCGAAGATATAACAACAGTCCTGGTTGTGGCCCTGCTTACACCCTCTGCTGTTGGAGGTGCGTCAAATCCTTCAAAAAGAGCAATAATAGTACAAGCAAAGCCAAACACAATGCTTTTAATTGCGCCATCAACAATATCGTTACTAAAATCAACGTTAGCTTGCATTTGTGACCAAAAAGCTCCTTCGTCTACACCAATTACTAAAACAGCTATAAAGTACCCTCCTAGGATACCCACCATAGAAAAAATAGTTGCCAGTATGGGCATGCTGATCATCCCAGCCCAAAATCTTGGGGCAATAATCCTTGCAACAGGACTTACAGCCATTACCTCCATAGCAGATAATTGCTCCGTTGCTTTCATTAAGCCAATTTCAGCAGTAATTGCTGTCCCCGCTCTTCCCGCAAATAATAGTGCTGTAACTACTGGTCCGAGCTCTCTCACTAAAGCCAAGGCTACCAATACCCCTATTGCTTCGGAAGAGCCATATTTTTCCAGCGTATAGTAGCCTTGTAATCCTAAAACCATGCCAACAAAGAATGCAGAAACAATAATAATTACTAAAGACAGAACCCCAGTAAAATATATCTCTCTAATGGTTAGTCCAATTCGTTTAAAGCTATCAACTGAATAGATTAATATCAGAAAAAATAAGCGTGTACCAGCACCAAGCCTTGTCATTTTTGATCTAAAAGAGGAGCCAACTCCTGCAATAAAATTTAACATATTGTTCATAATTGCAAGTCTAACCCATATTCAGGTGCATCAACATGGAATGGAACTGGGCCATCTTTTTCTGAGTGAATGAATTGTCGAACAAAGGGCAGTTTTGATGCTAATAATTGTTTTGGGCTCCCTTCTGCTGCAACCTCTCCATCCGCAAGAAAATAAATGTAATCAGCAAACGAAAAGGTTTCTGCTACATCATGAGTCACAATAATTGATGTCGCCCCTAATGCATCGTTCAGTGATCGGATTAAATCACAAATTACGGCCATTGAAATTGGGTCTAGTCCAGCAAACGGTTCATCATACATAATGATATCTGGATCAAGAGCTATTGCTCTTGCAAGAGCAACTCTCCGCGCCATGCCTCCAGAAAGTTCAGAAGGCAATTTCTTTTGAGCGCCTCTTAAACCAACTGCATTTAATTTTAGAAGCACTAAGTCTTTAATCATGTTCTCAGGAAGATTAGTGTGCTCTCTCATAGGAAAAGCAACGTTATCAAATACCGATAAGTCGGTAAATAAAGCGCCATGCTGGAATAGCATGCCCATTTTTCTTCTTATATTATGAATGCCATCTCTGCCTTGTTCATGAACCACTTGACCATCAACAAGAACTTGTCCTGATTTTGGGCTTAGCTGGCCAGCTATCAATTTCAGTATCGTTGTTTTACCACAACCACTTCCACCCATGATCGCAGAAACTTTGCCACGGCTAAACTTCATATTTATGTTTTTATGGAGCAATGTTTCGTCATAACCGAAACTTAGATTGTTTATTGAAATTAGCTCTTCCATATAAAATTATTGCCTAGTTTATACATAAGAACCATTTTAACTGATTATTAATTTTTTTACAGTTCGCCATAAGAATGAAGGCCAGATAAGAACAAATTAACTCCCAAAAAACAAAAGGTAGTTATTAATAGTCCACCGATTGACCACCAAGCCAGAATATTTCCTCGCAACCCTTTTATTAATCTTAAATGAAGCCAGGCAGCATAATTTAACCAAACAATTAAGGCCCAAGTTTCTTTTGGATCCCATGACCAGTAACCCCCCCAGGCTTCAGCCGCCCAAACAGCTCCGAGAATGGTTGCGATTGTGAAAAATATAAAGCCAATAGCTATCAGTCTGTAAGTCATCTCATCCAAAATTTCCTTGGGAGGGAGATATCGGTTCCAAAAGCCATTGCCCGTTAGGAGGTATGCTACAGAAACCATTGCAGCAACAGCAAAGGCTCCGTAACCAATAAAATTAGCTGGGACATGAATTTTCATCCAGTAAGACTGCAGGGCCGGAACTAGCGGCTGTATAACGTCTGCATTTTTAGCTAAGGTGTACCATAAAAGAAACCCAACCGCAGCGTTAATAACGATCAATACAAATGGTCCCAGTTTTTTTGTCTGTAGCTTTTCTTCGTAAAATAAGTAAATTAACGAAGCTATTAAACAGAATAAAACGAACACCTCATAAAGGTTGCTCACCGGTATATGGCCAACATCTAAATCTACTAGATAAGACTCAAACCATCTAATTAGTAATCCTGCCGTAGCAAATATAGACGCTGCCCACACCATAAAAGTTGCAAGGCTTCCATAAAATTCTTGCTTTACAAACAAATAAAACCAATAAATTAATAATGCTAGAGGGAAAAGCGCAGTCATCCACATAATGGCAGACTGACTAGACAATATGTATTTAAGGAAGAAGTTGCTTTCCGATTGCCCCAGGTCGCCTTGGTATAAAAATATACTCAAAAAAGCCAATGTGAATGATGCGATAAAAAAATATTTAAACCTATTCCATTGGATTCCCATATACGAAAATCCTGCGACTGAGCCCACTAAAATAGCAACTTCATATTGATCCATGTAGCTATAAAAATTTGTTAGTGCGTACAGGCCTACTAACGTTAGCAATAAAGCAAAGCCATAGTCATACATTTCTTTCTTCATAAGTGCCCCTTAGTTTAAATAAAACTTTTTTATTTTAGCTTTTGTATCAAGAACAAATTTTTCAAACTCTAGATGTTCTCGATTACTAGCAAATGCCAAAGTTACTTTTTTGGATCCTTTTTTTCTCACAATCCACAGCCTAGCTTCTTGAATATAAATCATGCAAAATATACCCAGCACTAACATAATAGACCCTAAATAGACCCAAAATTGCCCTGGTGATTTGGTTAGCTGCAGTCCACTAGCCTGGATGTGTTCAAAATCTTTTAATTCTATCCAAAAATTACTTCCGTAAAAGAAACTGTCGCTATAACCGTTTAAAGCATCCTGGGTAAAGACTGAAACGTCATCAAAATTAAAAAGACTGCTTGTGGAATTGTTATTTTGAAAGTCTACAATTAACCTATCAGCAATAAGATGAATAATTTTTAGATAGGTTCCAGCTACTTGCTCTTGCTTTTCATCTGGAACATTTTCATCTATGTTCAGAGCAATATTGTTATACCCGCCAGAAACAAAATTATCAAAAATAGCCTGAAAGTTATTTGCTAAATTTCGGGATACTTCTTTTATCTCAGAACTATTTCTAGCAATTTCAACAGTCGCCTTAGTTACTTTTTTTCTATCACGAATAAGATTCTTAAAGACCATAAAACCCTCTAAAGATCGTTCTGCATCAGCGGGGATCCGCAAATATCTGTAGTCTTCTTGTGGAGTGTTTCTCATTCCGCTCATAAAGAAATACCTACCATCTATAACCATAGGGTGCTGGTAGGTTTCGTACTCTCGGGCTTGGCCTGTTACGTCTCTTATCTTATGTCGAAAATTAGGTCCCACATTAGTGGGTTTCTTACTTTCTTCAAGGCCAATATCTAAAATATTAAATAATCTGAAATCTTCAAACTCGAAATTTAATTTTTGATCGTCAACTATCAATATATTGTGTTTAAACACTGCAGCTTTCATCGCCAGTGGTTTTTCCGCCGAATATAAATCGATTAGATTAAGATTCAGTTTTGAGCCGCCATCTTGAAAATCTGACTGATAGATGGTTACTCCGTTCACGGTCAATGGCTTATTTACACTAATTTTTTTATTTAAAACCTTACCATTTTTTTTATTTTTGACTATTAAGTCACTTTCAAAAGACTTTGGTTGCCCGGAAGCGTAGTGCTCGATTTTAAAATCTTTCAATGCTACTGAGAAGGGCAGATCTTGTATCAAATAACCATCTTTCACAGGAATAACTCCAACATCCTGACTTTCTCCTTCAACTAAAAGCATATTGGCTCTATATGAGAAATTCGATGTTTCTAGCCAACTTTTTTTTGCAATCTCAGATATGGGCTTATCGACCATCTCAATCTTCTTAATACCAACAGCCTCTTTAAATTTAAACACAAGATTTCCATCCATCAGCCCTCCTACGCTAATAATAATGATTGCCATGTGGGTAAATATATAACCGAGCTTTTGAAAATCACCTTTTTTAGCAACAATCAAATCATCTTCGCCATTAATTTTTTTTTCTCTGACCTTAAATTGCATATCCTTAAGTAAGCTTACTAAATCTGATTTTTTGAAATTCTTGATAGATATTTCTGATACGTACTTATTTCTTTTTAATGATTCTTCGCGAATATTTTCTTGGAATCGCCGAATGTCTTTAATCACTTGGGGGGTGTTCCTGGAAACACAAAGGCTAGTTGAGGCAACCAAAAAGAATAAGATAAGTAAAAACCAAGTTGCTTGGTAAACATTATAAAGACTTAACATCTCAAACAATTCAAACCAAAATTGCCCGAAATTTATTATGTATGACTCATAAGGTTGGTTTTGCTGCAAGACAGTGCCAATAATTGAGGCTAAACCAACTACTGAGAGCATAGAAATAGCAAATCTCATTGAGCTCATCAACTGAGAAAAAGACATGATTTTTTTTCGTGAGTTATTCAAATGCAGAATTGCTCTAAAATTTAAGTAAGTAGGACTTAATTAAAAAAGTGAAGTTGCATTTAGTTGAATAATTACCTTAATCCTTGAATGTAATCTGCAACAGCCTGCATTTCCTCTTCTGTTAATTTTTTAGCTATTGATCTCATCATCATTCCAGAGTCATTGGCACGCCTGTCTATCCGAAAAAGATTTAATTGTGACACAGTGTACTCAGAGTGCTGCGCATTAAGTCTTGGATATGAATCAGGAATACCATGTCCGGAAGGTCCATGGCAGCTTGCACAAGCTGGGACTCCCCTACTATCTAATCCCGAGCGGAATATCTTCTCACCAAGAGAGCCAACACCATTTTTTTTTGCTTCAGCTAATGCTAATGGTTGTGTTTCGTAAAAAAGTCCTAGGTTTCTCATATCTTGTTCGGTTAGATTTGCAACCATGCCAGCCATTACTATATTATCCCTGACACCGCTTTTAAAATTTAGTAGCTGTTTTGTTATGTAAGCTGCATGCTGTCCCGCTAGCTTTGGGTTTGCTGGTATCAAACTATTGCCATCTGCTGCATGACAAGCAATACATAAATTGTTAATAATTTTTTTGGTTGCTTTAAAGTCCTGAGGTGTTAGTTTCTCAGCTAAAGCAACGTTCGTCGTAAAAAAAAGAACCAAGAACAGAGAATTTGTAGCTAATCGCATTAAATATCACTTCCGAAATAAATTAATGAGACATTCTAACCAAATTAGGTTCAACGTGATAGCATTATTACTCATGAAATAAGGAAAAACCATGCCTTTTTTGCAAAATGCAAAGTTTACAATTTCTGTAAATAATTTTAACGAGTTACCAGTCGACGCAGGAGTTGAAATTGCTTTTGCAGGAAGATCTAATGCTGGAAAATCAAGCTCAATTAACACTTTAAGCAATCAAAATAGACTTGCATATGTCAGTAAGCAGCCTGGAAGGACGCAGCTGATTAATTATTTTTCAATTGATGAAGATAGTTCTTTGGTTGATCTTCCTGGTTACGGTTATGCCAAAGTCCCTGGTGTAATGAAAGATCATTGGCAAAAGATACTTCCTGCTTACCTTCAGGAACGACAATCTTTAGTTGGTCTTATAATTGTTATGGATATCAGAAGACCTTTAACAGAGCTTGATATCCGCATGCTTGATTGGTTTGCTCCGCGACAGAAACCCATTCATATTCTGCTCACCAAAAGCGACAAATTATCCCGGGATAAAGCTAAACAGACCTTACTTAAGACTCAAAAAATTGTTAAAGAAAAGTGGGCTGACTTTCACCAAACTTCCTGCTCTGTTCAATTATTTTCCAGCTTAAAGAGAATTGGTGTTGAGGATGCAGACCAAGTTATTCAGGGGTGGTTAGATTCGCATAAAAACAATGTCCCAAACGTTATGGCCCAAATTTAAGCCCCTTTTTTCGTACTTGGTATAGGGTCTGTGATCCGGCTTAATTTGAAATTCATTAGTTTTTAATACGTACTCCTTACAGACCTTGAATTCTTCTATGATCCATAGTGCATAGTCTTCCCAATCTGTCGCAATATGGAGGTAGGCATTTTTTTTTAATTTAGTTGCTACCTTTCGGAGAAATTCAGCCCGTATGAGCCGTCTTTTATTATGTCTTTTTTTATGCCACGGGTCTGGGAAAAAAATATGCACCGCATCAAGACTCTCGTCAGCAAACATATTTTCAACAACCTCAACAGCATCATGCTGAATAATTCGTAAATTATTTAGGTTATATGCTTTTATTTTATTTATTAGATTTCCAACTCCAGGGGAATGAACTTCTATCCCAATATAATTATTTTGAGGAAATCTTTTAGCTATTTCAGCTGTAGTGTCTCCCATACCAAAACCAATCTCAAGAATTGATCTTTTCTCTTTTGATGAAAAAAGTCTGTCCCAATTAATAAGATCATTTGAGCTTGGAATAATCAGATCATTGCCATACAGACTTATTGCCTCGGCCTGATGTTTGGTTAACCTTCCTTGACGAAGCACATAGCTTCGTATCGGTCGTATTTTTTTATTCTCTTCCATAGCTTATGAATGTTCCTGCATAAAATTTTAATTATCTTAATATTGCTACAATAATCACTTAAGTGCTAAAAATCTGGATGGGTTCTTTATAGTAAATCCGAAGTCTGGCAACGCCATTCCCATACAATGGGAAGGAGATAACCGGCTATTATTTATTTTTAACCTGTCTTTTAACTGATTAAATAAGTAATTGTCTTCAATGTAATGCTTAAGAAAATTTTTTCACCAGGTTAGATTATAATATCTAAAATTAAAAAAAATACTTATGAATAAAATAAACCGTATTGCTTTAGTTACAGGAAGCGCAAAAAGAATTGGGGCATCAATCGCAAGACATCTTCATAGTTTAAATATTAATATTATGATCCATCATAATAATTCAAATGAAGAGGCAAGCCGACTAGCAATTGATCTTAATAACTTAAGAGCGAATTCAGCGGCTACAGTTCAAGCAAACTTACTTGACTCAGATGCCTGCACAAAAGTAATCTCTGAGGTTATTGCTACCTTCGGGCAATTAGATTTTCTTATCAATAATGCTTCAAGCTATTACCCAACGCCTATCACTAGCATTAATCAAGAAGATTGGGATGATTTAATGGGGACTAATCTAAGAGCACCATTAATGCTGTCCCAAAGTGCAGTGAAATATTTAGAAAAAACACGAGGCAGTATAATTAATATCACTGACGCACAAATTCAAAACCCTAAGGCTGACTACATAGTTTATTCTATTGCGAAATCAGGCCTAATGACTTTAACTAGATCTCTTGCAAAAGATTTAAGCCCTAATATTAGAGTCAATGCTGTTGCTCCAGGAGCTATATTATGGCCAAGCACAAATCAAGAAATTGATGAACAGTACAGAGAAGATGTTATTTCAAAGACCTTATTAAAAAAAATGGGGAGTCCTGAAGATATTTGTAGCGCAGTTGAATATTTGTTGGTTCATGCTACCTATGTTACTGGACAAACTATAACGGTCGATGGTGGAAGGGAGTATTCATGATTAATAATAAATTACCAGTAAACGCATCGCAAAAATTTCTTAAACTTCAAACGAAATTAACTTCACTTACCGGTAAAGCCATCGCTCACTTTAATATGATTGAAGATGGGGATAAGGTGATGGTTTGCGTAAGTGGGGGTAAAGACTCTTTTACCTTACTAACAATCTTACTAGCCCTTCAAAAAAAGGCACCAATCAACTTTGAAGTTATAGCTATGAACCTTGACCAAAAACAACCAGGCTTTCCTGAAGACGTGCTCCCAAACTACTTTAAAAAGTATGGCATACCCTTTGAAATAGTTAATGCTGACACTTACTCTATAGTTAAAGAAAAAATACCAGAAGGCAAAACTACCTGCTCTCTTTGCTCAAGACTTAGAAGGGGAATCATATATAAAAAAGCAAAAGCAATTGGAGCAAATAAAATCGCTCTGGGGCATCATAAAAACGATATCGTTGAGACGTTCTTTTTAAATATGTTTCATGGGTCAAAACTTAAAGCTATGCCTCCTAAGCTGTTATCAGATGATAAGGACAACATTATTATTAGGCCTTTAGCATTCTGTGAAGAGAAAGATATAATGACTTATGCTAATACCATGAATTTTCCAATCATTCCATGCAATCTTTGTGGATCCCAAGAAAACCTTGAAAGAAAAAAAATTAAAGCTATGCTATTCGATTGGGATAAAGCTAACCCAGGAAGAGTGAATAATATTTTCGGCGCTATATCCAATATTGAGCTATCTCATCTTGCAGATAAAAATCTTTTTGATTTTAATAATTTGAAAAAAAAGATAGTGGAAAATGATCCTAAAGTTATCCCAATCATTAACTTGATGCAGGCTATTAAATAAATTAAATCTTATATTGCCTTGAATTGTTTTACATTTCTCCTTATCATGCCTAGTTTTTAATCAACGTAAAATGCATTTAATATGACCAAATTATTAATCGTTGAATCACCCTCAAAAGCAAAAACTATCGGTAATTATCTCGGAAATGATTATCAGGTGCTTGCCTCTTATGGTCATATACGTAACTTACTTCCAAAGTCGGAGGGAGTAGATACTAGTAGCTTTGAGATGAGATATGAAATTGGCACGCGAAGTAAAAAATATATCGACGCCATCGCAAAAGCGGTAAAAAGCTCAGATGAAATATTACTTGCAACCGATCCTGATAGAGAAGGTGAAGCTATTGCATGGCATATAGTTGAAGTGCTTAATGAAAGAAAGGTAGTGGGGGAAAAGAAAATAAGCCGAATTATCTTTGGCGAAATCACAAAAACAGCAATTATTGAGGCCCTTAATAATCCTCGGCAAGTAGCTCAGCCACTAGTTCATGCTCAGCAAGCTAGGCAAGCTCTAGATTACTTAATTGGATTTAATTTATCTCCCTTGTTGTGGTCAAAGATTCGTTATGGCTTGTCAGCAGGAAGAGTACAGAGCCCTGCTTTAAGATTGATTGTTGAGCGAGAGAAAGAAATAGAAGGCTTTAAAAGTCTTGAGTACTGGAGTATTCATCTTGATGCATTAAAAGGTAACTCAAAAATACCCTCAAAACTTTCTATTTTAAATAATAATAAGGTTGAGCAGTTTACAATCACCTCCGCCGAACAAGAAAAGAAAATTGTAGGGGAGTTATTACTCAAAAGTTCAGGTAAAGTTCGTGTGTCAAGAGTTGATAAAAAACAACGGACAAGAAACCCAACCGCACCATTTACGACCTCAACACTTCAACAAGAGGCAGTTCGTAAGCTTGGTTTTACAACCAAAGGAACAATGATGACTGCACAACAATTATATGAAGGTATAAGTATTAATGAGGGTACTGTGGGTTTAATCACTTACATGCGAACTGACTCAATGAGCTTATCTGGTGAGGCGACTTCACAAATTAGAAAATATCTAGAAAGTAATTACACAAAAGATTATTTTCCACAAAAAGCAATAGGGTATAAGACTAAAGCTAAAAATGCACAGGAGGCTCACGAAGCTATACGCCCTACAAACATTGAAAGAACTCCACAAAGTTTAAGGCCCTACCTTACCGACCAACAATTTAAGCTCTATGAAATAATCTGGAAAAGAACCTTGGCATGCCAAATGTCTCCAGCTATTTTCGATGCAGTCAGCATTGATTTAGAGGTTGGCCAAGGGGAGAGTGTCTTTAGGGCAAGCGGGCAGACACTAAAGTTTCCTGGATTTATGTCGGTTTACCTTGAAGACGAAGATGATCAAAAAAAAGACAGTATAGATGATCAAAAGATTCCTGACCTAGAAGTTGGAGAATTTTTAATGGTTGATAAAATTTCAGGAGTGCAACATTTTACTGAGCCGCCTCCAAGATTTACAGAGGCCAGCCTAGTCAAAACACTTGAAGAGCATGGTATTGGTAGGCCCTCTACTTACTCAAGTATTATTAGCACCCTTCAGGACAGAGAATATGCTTTATTAGAGAAGAAAAGGTTTACCCCAACTGATGTTGGGGTAGTAGTGAACAATTTTCTTACTGAACACTTTACCAATTATGTTGACTATGACTTTACCGCCAACCTTGAAAGTGAGCTTGATGATATTGCAGCCGATAAAAAAAATTGGCTTGAAGTTATTCGTATATTTTGGGATCAATTCATCAAACAAGTGAAAGAAAAAGGTGATCTGGATAGGGCAAAAATTACGCAAAAGGACATAGGGGAAGACTGTCCTAAGTGCAACAAACCCCTTCTATCAAAACTGGGTAAACGAGGAAATTTTGTTGCATGCTCAGGATATCCTGACTGTGATTTTACAAGAAGCTCAAATGGCGACTTACCTCAAGAACCAAAAATTGTGGGTGAAGACGAGCTAACAAAAAAATCAATTTACCTGCTTATAGGGCCTTATGGACCGTACCTTCAGCTAGGTATACCTGAAGATGGTGATAAAGTTAAGCCAAAAAGAACAACAATACCCCCCGAGATTGCTCTGGCAGATCTAGATGAAACTGTAGCAAAAAAATTAATATCTCTCCCAAGAGAACTAGGAGAGCATCCAGAAACCGGTAAATTAATCCTAGCTAATATTGGTCGATTTGGCCCTTATGTCAATCATAACGGTAAATTTAAATCTATTCCAAAGACAGAGAATGTATTTGATATTTCTTTTGAGACAGCTGTAGATCTATTAAAACCTCTCAAGATAATAGGTGTCGATCCTGAATCACAAAACCCTGTTGAGGTATACAAAAGTAGATTTGGTTTTTATATTCAGTTAAAAGCTACTAAGGTTAATATATCTAAAGATACAGATCTTGATAATATCTCACTGGATAAAGCCTTAAAAATGCTATCGAAAAAATTTGAAGAAGAGGCTAAGAAAAAAGAAGCTTTGAAGAAGGTTAAGAAGGTTAAGAAGGTTAAAAAGGTTAAGAAGGCTGTTTAGTAGAATTTTGTAAGTTTGTTACTTTGTTAATTTTTTTTTCTTTTTCCATCCATGTTTTAATTCTCTTCGCATCGGCAACTCGCGTATATTTTCCAAAAGAGTCTAACAAGACGATAATCACAGGCTCATTATTTATAACAGTCTGCATCACCAAGCATCTTCCTGCCTCACGAATAAAACCTGTCTTAGATAGCCCGATATCCCATTGACCTTTTCTAACTAAGCTATTTGTATTTGAAAAACCGATAGATTTTTTTCTCTTACCTACCTTAACATTACCATTGGGATTGGTGCTCAGGTCTCTTATCAAAGGATACTGATACGCAGCCTTGGTCATCCTAACCAAATCTCTTGCAGTTGATATGTTTCTTTTATCTAGTCCTGTTGGATCTGCAAAAAAACTATTATGCATACCAAGCTGCAAAGCTTTTATATTCATTGCTCTAACGAATGCTTTTTTTCCGGCGGGGTATGATCGACTAAGCGCAGAAGCTGCACGATTATCAGAAGCCATTAAGGCTACAGACAGTAGCTCTAACCTCGTGAGCTTAGTGCCAAAAGTAAGTCTAGACCCAGTCCATTTCAATCTATCTATATCCTCTTTTGATATCACTACCTTTTCTTTCAAATCTAAGCCGGAATCAATTATAACCATTGCGGTCATGAGCTTAGTGAGCGATGCTATCGAGGTTTTTGTATATGCTTTTTTTTGATATATAACTTCATCGGTATGCTGACTAACTACCATTGCCATTGAGGATCTGACGTCTGGTAGCCTTTTATCTTTTGCATAACTGTAACTAGATGCATTTAAGAGCAGAAGGAATGTTAGAAGAAAATTTCTTAATAATTTATTCACAGACTACCTTGTTTTAATGTTAATCAAGATAATATACAATCTAACAAAGATTGTCACTGCTCAACTAATATAAGGTAATCAATGAAGCCCAAAAGAGAATTAAAATTTTCCCAAGACCATGTATGGATTGATCATATAGATAACAATAAATATCAGTTAGGTATTACTGATTTTGCTCAAGACCTTCTTGGTGATATTGTTTTTGTTGATATCCAGCTTAATGAACCAATACTTTCAAATAGATCCTTAGGAACTATAGAGTCAGTCAAAACTGCTTCAGACATTGTTTCACCTGCAAATATCAAAGTCATTGGCCTTAATCCGCTGGTAGAAAAATCACCAGAGGTTATTAATGATAGCCCTTATGAAACATGGATATGCGAAATTACTCTAGACTCAGATTGTGATATCGAAAACCTTTTAAGTTATGATCAATACTCAGAATTAATTAAAGAATAACCTGGGAATGATCAGTCGCACTTAGCTTATAACCACAATCCTTATAAAAAGTGAAACGCTTTCTAGCGTTAGCTTTCTCGAGCTCATCCAAGCCAATCAATTCGTAAAGCTTAAGGTACCTACTAAACCCTTCAATTTTTTCATTTGTTGCATTAATCAATATATCGTCCATATACTTGATACCATTATCGCTTAAACATATTTTATTGATTGAAGATGATTGATTAGTTTGATGAGGTAAAAATGAAAAAACATCATTGTGCCAAAGCATATCAGATAGACTTACCATTAACGCTTTGTCATCAAAAAGCGTCAGACTTGACCTATTTTTTTTAACTGATGAAGCGATAATCTCGAATATTAATCCTTGCTTATCAGCTACGTTAAAAATAAACTGAATATTCGTCAAATTACTTTTTTAATCCGGATCTTTTAATCAAAAACTGACTTAACATTGGTACTGGCCTTCCAGTACTTCCTTTATCTTTTCCTGACTTCCACGCTGTGCCTGCAATATCTAGATGTGCCCAATGATATTTTTTAGCAAACTTAGAAAGAAAGCAAGCGGCAGTAATGCTTCCTGCTGGGCGGCCACCGATGTTTGCCATGTCTGCAAAATTACTATTCAATTGTGGTTCATACTCCTTCCATAGAGGCATATGCCATGCCTTGTCTAGAGAAATATTTGAAGCCGCCTTAAGCTCATCAGCCAAAGGATCATGATTGCTAAAAATTGCAGTTGCATGATGGCCCAATGCAATTACACAAGCACCTGTTAAGGTTGCAACATCAATAACTACCTCTGGGTTATATCTTTCAGCATAAGTGAGAGCGTCGCACAAAATTAACCTCCCTTCTGCATCAGTATTCAGCACTTCAATTGTTTGTCCTGACATACTTGTAACAATGTCTCCTGGCTTCAAAGCCAAGCCATCCGGCAGGTTTTCACAAGAAGGTATTAGTGCAACAATATTAATGGGTAGCTTTAGTATGCCAATTGTTTCCATAACGCCCAATACGGAAGCAGCTCCGCCCATATCGTATTTCATTTCATCCATATCAGGAGAAGGCTTAATGGAAATCCCCCCTGCATCAAAAGTGATTCCTTTTCCAACTAAAATAATAGGTTTCTGCTTCTTTGGGCCAAGATTATGCTCAATTGTAATAAATTTTGGGGCCTCTCTGCTTCCTTTGGCTACCGATAAAAATGAGCCCATTTTTAATTGTTCGATTTGTTTTTTATCAAAAATTTTTGCCTTCATTCCATGCCTTTTTGCAATATCTTTAGCGATGTTAGCAAGATAAGTTGGCGTACAAATATTTGGTGGTAAATTACCTAGATCCTTTGTAAGATTAGCGCCATCTGCTACCGCCGACCCATGAAGCATTCCTGATTTAACTTCTTTTAACGCCTCTCCTTTACACTGAATAATAGTTTGAATATTCGGGGTTGGTTTCTTAGAAGTTTTTAGGGAATTAACTACGTAGGAAGAATTAATAAGTTCTCTAACAATAAATTCTGTTCCAGCATTGGCGCAAATATGCTCATTAAAAAACTGTTCAATAGGTAATAAAACCTTTTTAACATTTAAGCTGCTTATTGAGTTTGCAACTCTTCCTACAATCTTGATCAGTGCTTCCGCATCAAATTGCTTTGCACTTCCCGTCCTAACTAGCATAACCCGGTTAAATGTTATATCTCCATGAACCACAGTAACAGAACCTACCTCTTGCTTTAAATCGTTACTATTCACAATTTTAGATAAAAGGGATAAGGTTGCTGCTGGTATTTTAGGTCTTTGAATAATTTGATTTTTATCGTCTACAGTTAATATAATAATATCAGCCGATATGTCATGTATTAAGTCGCTTTTAATGTTAAATTTCATTTATTATCCTTATTTAGAATCAAATTTATAATCACATGCTTTTTAAAAAGTCATTAACAAGGGAGTTGTTTTTTACATCCCTATCAACAATTCTTGTCTTGTCTGGAATTGTAGTTGCGCAAAGAGCAGTAATTGTTTTTCGTTTTGCTGCAAGAGGAAGTATACCAAACGACGCCATTGACACGGTGTTAGTTTTTAATCTTTTAAAGCATATGCCTCTGTTATTATCACTAACAGTATTTATTACGATTTTGATAACCTTAAGTCGTTGGTATAAAGACAGTGAAATGATCATATGGTTCAGCTCGGGACTTGGGCTTTACAGCTTAATCAAGCCTATAATTTTATTTTGCTTTCCTATTATCATTCTCATTGCTTCTCTATCCCTGTATATCAGTCCATGGGCTGTCCAAAAAGCAGAAGAATATAAGACTGGCTTAAAAAGTAGAGATGAAATTGCAACGATTACTCCCGGTACCTTCAAGGAGTCAAAATCAAATAATAGAATTTTTTATATCGAGGGATTTAGTAGCCTCGGAAGTAAGGTAAAAAATATTTTTATTCAATCCATGCAAAACGGAAAGCTTGGCGTCATTGTATCCAATGAAGGTGAAAGAATTGAAGATAACAATAACAATAACTATATTGTATTAAAGAATGGTCGGCGTTATGAAGGGATTGCTAATAGCAAAGAATTCTCAACAACAACTTTCGATGAATATGGCATTCTTATGGAAAAAACACCCAAAAATAATCTTAATGTTGGAGCTAAGGCAGGCATCATAGAGGCCACGCCAACATTAGCCTTAATTTTTAATCAGAATGATTCGAATAGAAAGCAGTTTTTAGCAGAGCTAATGTGGCGTATATCACTACCATTATCAACCATCTTCTTAATTTTTCTAGCTATACCACTGAGCTTCATTAATAATCGAACAGGAAGGTCCTTTAACATGATTGTTGCTGTATTTATTTTTGTCATATATAACAATTTTTTAGGTATTTTTCAAAGTCTTATATCGGTAGGTAAAATTCCTTTGTGGCTCGGCTTTCTTCCCGTCCATCTCGTATTTGGATTAGTTGCTTTTTACCTCCTTCACCGAAGATCCTTAAATCTTCCACTACTACCTTCACGATTTATTAAAAAATTATGATTCTAATCAAATACATTAATAAGGAATTCATGATTGGGATCTTTATGATCATGTTTGGCTTGATTTCATTGTTTGCTTTTTTTGACTTTATTCAAGAAATTGGAGATCTTGGGAAAGGAGGTTATGGGATTAGTCATGCAATGACTTTTGTTATCCTTAGTATTCCTGGGCATATTTACGAAACCGTTCCTCTAGCAGTTCTTATTGGATCAATGTATACAATAGGCCAGCTATCCTATAACTCGGAATTAAATGTTATCAGGGCTAGTGGTTTTTCTATAAAAAAGATAGCCACTTCATTGATGATAACAGGAGGTTTTTTTGCCATTTTCACTCTTCTCATTGGTGATCTTATAGCGCCTAACTCTGAAAAAAATGCTCAGCAGATGAAGATTGGATTGACAAATTCAGTTGTAGGTCAAGAGTTTAGCTCTGGCTTTTGGATAAAAGATGGGGGTAACTTTGTTAATATTGAAAATGTTTTGCCAGACGCAACCCTTGAAAGAATTAACATTTATGAATTTGATAGTCAGTTTAATTTAAGAACTATAGTCAATGCAGAAAAAGGAGCTTACGAGGAAGGGGAATGGAGGCTAGAAAACATAACACAAACAATACTTTATGAAAATTCTGTTAAGAAAAAATCTATACCAATGGGGAGTTGGAAATCGCTCATGCGTCCAGAAATGATGAATGCCCTAATCATTTCACCCGAAAAAATGTCATCATTTAATTTATATAAATTTATTTCATACTTAAAAATAAACAACCAAAAATCTACAAAATATGAGGTGGCTCTTTGGGAAAAAATTATTCACCCTCTAATGCCATTGGTTATGATAATTTTTGCTGTTCCCTTCGGTTTTTTACAAGAACGTTCTGGTGGTAAATTCTTTAAGATGTTTATTGGTATAATTATTGGTATTGCTTACCAAATTACCAATACATTAATAAGGCATTTAAGCCTCCTTAATGACTGGCAACCTTTTATAAGCTCACTTGTTCCAACCCTAATATTTTTATGTTTGGGGCTTTATCTTATTAAGAGGTTTGAATATAAGTAATCTTAGATTTTAAAATTAAATCATGAATGAACTGCTTTCCTCCAAACAATATATTAAGATAGAACGCTAAAATCAACAAAGCCCCTAGCGAAGCCAAAAGGTATCGGAATAAAAAAAATTGAAACGACTGGTTTTTGGGTGGGATAAGTTTAAATCTCCAAGCTTTCATTGCTAGAGTTTGGCCCCCATGAGACCAGGAATAAATGCAATACCATCCCGAAATAATCCATAATATAAATCTTAAAAAATTAGAATTTTGCGCTATCTCAGAATGAAAAAATAATGATATAAAAAAAGTTACGACAAACCATAAGGTAATATGAGTGATGAGCTCATAAAAAAGGCAGGCGTAAAGTCTTGCAGCATTGCTGAGTTGCATACTGGGCTGAAACTCTTACTTTGATCGCTTTTGGAATTTATAGAACAGCGGAATGAAGACTAATGCCATGATACAACCCAAACCCGTACCGAATGCCAGAGGCCAATTTAAACTAACAGCTCCACCCATGAAATCGCTGACTGCATTCCCTATTCCAGCACCTATTAGAGCTCCTAGGCCAACCTGGAAGCGTTTAGGTAAGTATTTTTCAAGCCCAATTCCAAAAAAAGCCCCTAATAACATTATTCCGTTATCTACAATTCCAAATATAACGTAATCAAAAAACATTCAACTCTCCATTAAAGTAATGTGATGCTAAAAATGATAAAAAGCATTAAAATATCATTCTATAAATTGTCAAAAGTATAAGCGAACTTAATGATTTCATGTTCAGATATTTTTAAAATAAATAAACAAGGTTTTGTTAAAGACATAAAGCTTGTAAAATCTCCGAACTTTGATAACAGGCCTAATGAAACGGAAATCACTCTATTAGTTATTCATAACATTAGTTTGCCACCCGGAATATATGGTGGAAAATTTATCGAAAATTTTTTTACTAACTCCTTAGATCCAACAATTGATCCCTTTTTTTACAAAATTAAAGACATAAAAGTTTCGGCCCATTTTGTTATCGAAAGAACTGGAAGTTTAATACAGTATGTAAGTGCTGTTAAAAGAGCGTGGCATGCTGGAGAGTCTTTTTGGAATGGAAGAAGTGATTGCAATGATTATTCTATTGGGATCGAACTTGAGGGATCAGATAATATAGAATATACGGACATTCAATATGCGAAACTTAATGCGCTTATTGAATGTCTTACTGAAGCTTATCCAATTAAGGATGTGGTAGGTCACTCTGACATCGCACCAAAAAGAAAAACAGATCCCGGCCCTTCATTCCGCTGGGATAAAATTAAACTATTTAAGAAAACTTGAGCTTATGAATAAAATTTTTTTTCTACTATTGGTTTTAATGATATCTGGTTGTGGGGACAAGGAAGAGGTGTCTGAAAAATCTCAAAGGCAAACTTTTATCTCAACCGCCCAATCCCAGTTTATAAATTTTTCTTATGAGCAATCATCAATGGGAGTTATCGAAGGATTAATTGATCCAACTGTATCAGCTGAAATTAATGGCACGGTTATAAAAATGCACGTTCGGACAGGCTCTACGGTAAAAAAAGGAGAGTTATTAGCTGAAATTGAAGGGAAAGATTATCAATATCAAGTGGATTTGGCAGAAGCTGAAATTCGACTCTTGAGGATTAGGCTAGCAAACCAGACAAAAATTCTTGAGAGAAGCACAGCCCTTGTAGATAAAAAATTTATCTCTCCAAATGCTCTCGATAATATTGCTACCGAAAAATCAGAGACATATGAGGGGTTAGAGGTTGCTAAGTCTAAACTGGACATAGCTAAATCAAATTTTGATAAAACTAAAATCTATGCCCCTATAAATGGTAAGGTTCAGAAACAAATTGCTTCTATTGGTGATTATCTCAAAATAGGTGACGGTGTGTTTCAAATTATTAACAATAAAAAAGTGAGAGCCCACATACCATTTCCTGAACATCTTGCAAAGAAAATAAAGCCTGGGATGAAGA
Source organism: Methylophilales bacterium HTCC2181 (assembly GCA_000168995.1). GTDB lineage: Bacteria > Pseudomonadota > Gammaproteobacteria > Burkholderiales > Methylophilaceae > BACL14. The sequence goes on from AAUX01000001.1 coordinate 49,161, forward strand.
TGCAACTTACTAGCGCAGCCTCCCAAACAACTATTATCGTTAATATTGCCGAGTTAAAACCTAGCATCAATGAAGAAAGTCGATCTATTGATGTGATTGCAGATATTTCTAATTTACCAGATTGGCAGCCGGGATCAACGGTTCATGGTACGATTATTTTTAATGCAAGGCAAAGTGTTGCGGTTCCCGAACAGAGTGTTGTGCAAAGGCCTTCGGGGTCTGTTGTGTATGTAATCGAAGATAGTTATACAAAGGCAAATAAGGTACAAACAGGAATAACACAAAATGGATTTATTGAAATTTTATCTGGTCTTGATATCAATCAGACGGTAGCCGTTGATGGTGCTGCTTTTCTAACAGATAATATTATAGTCAACATCAGTAACCCCTCATAAATATGACACTTCCCGAAATCTCAATCAGAAGGCACGTTCTAGCTTGGATGATATCTGGTGTCTTTATTTTATTTGGTATTATCAGCATTCAAAAGATTGGTTTAGATCGCTTCCCAATGATTGAGTTTCCAGTACTTTCAGTTACAACAACTCTTGAGGGAGCTAACCCTGAAATTATTGATGCAAGTATCACTAATATAATTGAAACTGCAGTTAATTCAACTACCGGCATTGAGTCAATCAAATCGAGCTCATCACCAGGGGTTTCAGTTGTAACTATCACCTTCAATCTAGACAAAGATATAGAAGTTGCTTTCAATGAAATTCAATCTAAAGTCGGTCAAGTTGCTAGGCGACTACCTGATGATATTGTTCCTCCAGTAGTAAGGAAGGTGGAAACGAATGCCAGCCCTATTATGTGGCTTGGTTTTAGTGGCGACAGAACGATACAGGACCTAAATTTATATGCTACCAATATTTTAAAAAAACAATTGGAAACAATCGATGGTGTTGGCGAGGTTAGAATTGGAGGAAGAAGAGATAGAACAGTGAGAGTTAACTTAATAGTGGAGAAAATGTCAGCCCTTAATATTTCGGCAATTGACGTTGTAAATGCTTTTAATAGAGAGCACATACAATTACCTGGAGGGTACCTAGTAAAAGATCAGTCAGAGAAGATGTTCAAGCTTGATCTCGAATACCACCAAATAGAAAAATTAAATGACTTATTGGTTGCATACCGAAGTGATGGTCCGGTAAAAATTAAAGATATCGCAGAAGTTCAGGATGGTCTTGAAGACTATAGAGAAACAGCAAGATTTAACAGTCTGCCGTCCGTAGGCCTCGGTATTGTTAAGGTAGCTAACTCTAATACTGTTGAAATAATTAATAAAATAAAGCTTAAACTGGATAGCGATATACGGCCTAATCTACCTTTAGGTGTTACGTTGGAAATATCCACAGATGATTCAGTTTTCATAAAAGCTATGGTGAAATCCTTGCAAAGCCATATTGTCGAAGGAACTATATTAGCAGCCTTTATAGTTCTTCTTTTTCTAATGTCCTTGAGATCAACATTTATCATTGCAGTAGCAATTCCAATCTCATTGCTAGGTGCTATAGCCGTCATGTACTTCTTTGGTTTCACTTTTAATAGTATGACTCTGTTGGCATTAATTCTTTTAATTGGCGTTGTTGTTGATGACGCTATAGTCGTTTTAGAGAATATATTTAGGCATCATCATGAGTATGACGTCAATCCGTTTGATGCGTCAATCAATGGAAGTAAAGAGGTTGTTTTTGCTGTGCTTACCTCTACTATGGCTCTAGTTTGTATCTTTGCACCTGTGATATATATGGATGGCATTATAGGGCGATTCTTTGAGTCTTTTGCTGTAGTTGTTACTTCGGGCGTCTTAATTTCTTTGATTGTCTCGCTAACACTGACCCCAATGCTATGTTCAAAATTTTTAATTAAAGAAAATTTTAATATTGGGTGGGACCAAAAAAAATTAAAAAAAAATATAATCGTAGAAAAACTTGAGGCATTCTTCAAAATTTTAGAAGATTCATACTCCAAAATTCTTGCCAGTACTTTAGATAATCGATGGAGAGTTCTTCTTTTAAGCTTTCTGATTGTATTGTTAAGCGGTTATTTTTTCGCAAATATCAATAAAGAATTAGTACCAGAAACTGATGAAAGTCGCTTCACCGTTCGCTTCAAAACTCCGTTAGGGTCAAACATAGACTATACCTACAGAAAGCTTTTGGAGATTGAAAATAAAATAAACACGCAAGAAGAAAGTATTGCAAGCGTCTTTTCTTCTATTGGCCTAGGAAGTCAAGGGCAAGTAAATAGTGGCTATATTAGTGTAAGGCTAATTGATAAGGACTTAAGAAAAAAAAGCCAAACTGAAATTATAAATAATTTAAAAACAGAATTTTCAATGCTTGCCGGAGTAAAAGCCTTTCCGGCAGGAGTTTCAATTGCGGGTGGGCAAAGATCTGAAAAATTAAAATTTTCTCTCATAGGTCCCAGTATTGAGAAAGTTGCTCAGTTTAGTAGCGAGCTCCAAAATAAGCTATCTGAGAACACAAAAATAGGAAAAATTGATCTTGATTTACAGCTTAACCTTCCGCAGCTTATTCTTGATATTGATAGGGAAAAATCTAGCAGTCTGGGTATATCTGCTAGAGACATCGCTGAGTCAATTTCCGTCCTAAGCAATGGTTTAGATGTAGCAAGATTTAATGATTACCCTGGTGACGGTCAGAGGTATGAAATTAGACTTAAGGCCAAAGAAGGTACCTTTCAAAAAACAAACGATCTTAATAAGATTTATTTACGAAGCAAAAGTGGGGAATTAGTCAGACTTGATACCATCGCTTCCTTTACCGAGGTATTAGGACCTGCTGTTATTGGTAGGGAAAACCTACAATATTCTGCTAATTTTTATACCGATCCTTCTATACCACTCGGAGAAGCCATTCAATTGGTAAGTGACGTGAGTATGTCCATCCTCCCCAGTGACTATAAGATTGAACTCGATGGGCAAGCAAAAGAATTTGCAAAAACATCAAAAAATCTATTCTTTGTTTTTATTTTAGCAACCGTCTTACTCTATATGGTCCTAGCCAGCCTATTTAACTCTTTTTTTCAGCCTATTATTGTTATGCTAGCTCAACCTCTAGCTGTGGTTGGTGGTATTGCCTTGCTATGGCTAACAGGGAAAAGTCTAAATATTTACTCTATGATTGGAATGGTTTTGCTTATTGGGTTGGTGGCGAAAAATTCTATTCTTCTAATAGACCTAACCAACCAACTCAGAGACAAAGGAAAGGAAACAAATAAGGCTTTACTTGAGGCTTGTCCGGTAAGGCTTAGACCAGTATTAATGACTTCGTTAACACTTATTTTGGCATTACTTCCTGCCGCACTTGGTTTTGGGGCTGGGTCAGAGGAAAATGGGCCTTTAGCAATAGCTGTTATTGGCGGGATGATTTCATCAACACTACTAACCCTTATTGTAATTCCAGCAGCTTATTCATTATCGGCTCGATTTATCGACAAGAAATTATAGTTTTGTTACTTTTTGTACAATCAAGGAGCCAACCAAATCACCCTCTACATTAATTGTTGTTCTAAATGTATCCAAAAGCCTATCCATAGGAAGAAGCAGGGCTAGTGCTTCAAGAGGAAGTCCAAGAACCTGGAGTACCATTGCCATGGTTACCATTCCAGCGCTAGGTATGCCAGGAGCGCCAATAGAAGCAACCATAGCTATAAAAAATAAAATGATCTGTTGTGAAAGGCTAAGATCTATCCCAACAAGGTTAGCAATAAACAGTGCTGCGGCTGCTTCATAAAGTGCAGTACCGTCCATATTGATGGTCGCTCCTAATGGAAGCACGAAGTTTGCAATACTTTTTGGCACCTTAAAAGTATTACACGCTACACTTAATGTAAGAGGAAGTGTAGCCGCACTAGAGCTAGTAGCAAATGCACTAATGAATGCAGGTCTGCCATTGCTCCATAAACTAAGGGGAGAAATTTTTGTAATGATAAAAAGTAAGGTAGGAATAATTAATAGGCCATGAATAAGCATAATCCCAATCACCGTAATAATAAAAATACTTAATTGGGAGAATAATTCACTAGATTGACTTTCAACCATCGTCACTAACAAAGAAAAAATTCCTATTGGTGCAAACATCATAATCCAATTTACAATTCTCATTATTACTTCGTACAAGCTTTCAAAAACTTTTTTTCCTGCTTGTATTTTCGTACCACCACCATTAAAGCTAGCTCCGATTAAAATAGAAAAAATAATGAGAGGAAGGATATTTCCTGAAGATAGTGATTGAAAAGGATTTACAAACAAACCCAAAATAAATTGCTTTAAAAATTCCATGATAGAAAGCGAGCTAGTTATCGCATTTTTCGCTTCTGGCCATGAATCCACGGTTATTCCGATGCCAGGCTTAACTAAATTCATTATTATTAAAGCCGTAAAAATTGCCAAAAACATAGTGCTAAAAAAATAAAGGAGGGTATATTTCCAGATGGTGCTAGATTTTTTACTATTGCCAAGATTTGACACGCCCACCACAATAGAAAAAAATACCAATGGGACAAGAATCATTTTTAATGAATTAATGAATAACTGCCCGATTATGACGTTTGCTTCAAGGAAAGCATTGTTCAAAGACCACAGTGGATAAATTTTTAAAAATAATCCAAATGAAATTCCCATTAACGCTGCCAGGAAAATATTACGATTAATATTGTTCATTAAACTATACGCTCCATTAAAGCCCCAAAAAATCCATCAGTTTTATGCGTATGAGGGTTGAGTTTTAAAAAGTCTCCTTCCCCAATATCAACTCCGCTTTTGGCCATAATAATATGCTGAGGAATTATTTTAAAGTGCTGATTATTTTCTAAAAATGTTGCGATTATATTTTCATTTTCATCATTTAAAATACTACAGGTTGCATAAACTAAATAACCGCCTTTTTTACATAATTTGGATGCAGCTTCCAAGATTGAGGCTTGCTTAATCGCTAATTCGGCAAGAGACTCCTCTGTTTGTCTCCACTTCAGGTCCGGGTTTCTTCTTAAGGTCCCAAACCCTGTGCAAGGTGCATCCACTAGAACACGGTCCAACTTATTCCTTAATCGCTTTATTTTTAAATCATTTTCATTAGAAATTCTTTGCATAGCAATATTTGATGCTCCTGATCTCTTAAGTCTTTGTTTCATGTTTGCAAGACGTCTATCAGAGATATCAAAAGCGTAAATTCTTCCAGTATTCTTCATCAATGCTGACAAAGCCAAAGTCTTACCTCCTGCTCCTGCACAAAAATCAGCAACCATATGACCTCTTTTAACATCGAGTAATAGAGTTAAAAGCTGACTTCCTTCTTCCTGAACCTCTATAGCTCCACCTAAGAAAAGTGGGTGTTTTTGTATCGCTGTTCCTCTTGGCAGCGTAATGCCCTGTTTAGATAATTCTGTTTTCTTGATTTTAACTACTTCATCTGGAAAAGATAAGCGAAACTCATTAACAACATCTTGAACTGACAAAGTTTTCAACGAGTTAACACGCAATTGAAGTGTTGCTGGTGATAATAACGACGTGCCAAAAGCAATAGCTTCTTCTTCACCGTAATATAAAACTAATTTCGCCCATATCCAATCGGGTAGACTAAGCTTTGTTGGCCATGAATCGATATGGACTTTATTTTTTTTCTTTTCTACTAACCATTCGATTTCATATTCGTCAGTCACTCCACTTAACTCTTTTATACTATGCCCCTTCAATACCAACAAATATACCAAAATCATTTTTTTACAATGAGCATCTCCAACAATTTCCTCAAGTAATCTTTTGTTCCTAATTACGCCGTAATAGATTTCTGCAATGTCTGATCTATCGCTACTTCCTAAATTTCGATTATTCTTAAAGTAATAACTTAGCTGCACGTCAGCAGGTAAATTTTTTATCAAGCTTTCACCTAAAATATCTGCACATGCCTTAATAGCAAATCTATTCATTTTTTATTGCCTTTAACGTAATTATTTCTTGCATGATTACACTCAAATCGTCCTGAGTTATTGAAATTTTTATCGGAAGGTATCCGTATTTTTCAGAAAGCCATAAATCAATTCGTTCTTGATCCTCGTAATTAAACTTGGCAATATGAATTGCCTTCAATTCTCCCTCACGAGTATATAGTATCTCTTCATCAACATAATGATAATCATATACTTTTAGGCGCCTTCCATTAGTAATAGGTATTTGCATTCTATCCAGTGGATCAAGGAACATAAATTGAAACATAAAGCTTAACTGATCTTGTGACCCATCAATTAAAGAATAGGACTGTTCTAACTCTTCTTTTTGTCTACAATGCAGGGTTTTATCTACCCAGTCAAAAAATGCTTCATTTATTCTTTCTGGTCCATGTTGGTATAAGTAATAATTTGGTTTTAAACCTTCTTCAGATATATTTCCCCTACTTGTTTGTATTAACGGGTTAGAATAAATGATTGATGTTAGGCCTGTAGCTGAAGCCTTATATTGAATATTATATTTATCATCCACTACATCATAAGTAATAACGAGCTTACCCACCTCATCAAATCTTTGTTTGTACACTTTTCCTGAACTTCTACCAAATGGATCTAGTGCTCTTAAACTACCCTTGTTAGGTCCTAAATCATAGGAAACTTTATATTCGAGAAGTAGTGACTCTATTGTTTCTCCATAACTTTTTGTTTCTTCTGGTGTCTGAATTTCTTCTATTGGACTACACAATTCGCATAGATTTTCTCTCAAATAATGATCTTTTTTAATACCTTCAGGCGCCTCTTCTTGATTATTTTTTTTGGGTCTTATCAATATCTCTTTAAGTTCTTCTACTTTTACTTTTTTTTTCTTAATATTCAAACTTAATTTTTTTTCAGGAAATTGAGTCAATTCCACAGTTGTTAATTGGTTTTCTTTGAAAGAATTAAATGAAAAATTTATTTTTGAGAAAAAAATTGCATGAATTAAAAATGACACCAATATGGCAAAAAACATAATAGAACGTTTCATAGCCTATAATTGTAAGCTTGTGCTAATTAGGTTCTGCTCAATTAGTAAACCAAAGTCTGTTTGTATTTTTAATTTTATTGGAATACGAAAATTGTCTTTTGAAATCCAGACATAATGCGTTGAGCTATCTCTTCCTATAATGCTCCCCTCGAACAAATCAGCTTGTATAAATTTTTCATTTATTTTTACGGCCTCCTGCTTAAGTTTCTTATACCTATATATTCGGACTTTTTTCCCTTCTAATATTGTAAAGTTATAAATAGCGTTATTGGTCTTTATAAAATTAAATTGATATAAGTAAACAACTAAATCTAATATTCCTGGAGGTAATTTCTTTTTGATTACTTGCTCTTTATAGTTTGTTGTAATTAGGCTTTTATTATATAAAAATTTTGACTTAATATTTTTACTTGGTTTTTTTACGTTTATAAATTCGAAACTATTTGGCTTAAATCCCTTTTTATCGATTCTTCCTTGACTCAGCAACTTTCTATCTCCAAGAAGCTTTAATATACCTGCTGCATATGTTGTTGCCTCCAGACGATAGAGTCCTTTGGTTTCAGTAAATGTGACGCCAATTTCACCAACATTTTTTTTTGCATGTATGAGTTCATATTTAATATCAAATTTAGCCGGAAAATCTTTTGAAAAAAGATTTACAGATATTAATAAAATGCATATGCAGAGATAATTAGATATATTGAACCGGCACATCGTTATTGCTTATTTTTTTTACTTCCCCAATTACAAAAACCTCTTCGCCTGATGCCTTTAGTATTTCAGTTGCTTTCTCTACATCATCTTTAGCGACCATTATGGCCATTCCTATCCCACAATTAAATGTCTTATATAATTCAATATCATTTAATCCTGCTTCATCTTTAAGCCATTCAAATAACAAAGGTAGCTTCCATGATTTTTTGTCAATTACTGCAGACAAGCCTTTTGGTAGAATTCTTGGTATATTCTCTGTTATGCCACCCCCAGTTATATGAGCCATAGCTCGTATTTCAATTGATTCAATTAATTTTAAAATTGATTTAACATATATTTTAGTTGGTGTCATCAGCACGTTAGCCAAAGTACTTCCATCAAAGTTACTTTGTAAGTCAATATGGTTTGTGGTTATAACCTTACGAATTAAAGAATACCCATTTGAGTGAGCCCCTGATGAAGCAATACCTAAAATGATATCGCCTGCCTGAACAGATGACCCATCGATAATTTTTTCTTTTTCTACTGCACCAACACAGAATCCTGCAAGATCATATTCACCACTAGGATACATTCCTGGCATTTCAGCCGTCTCTCCACCGACTAGCGAACAATTAGCTAATAAACATCCGTCTGCAATTCCCTTAATAATAATTGTAGCGGTATCTATATCAAGCTTTCCACATGCGTAATAATCTAAAAAAAACAGCGGTTCTGCACCTTGCACTAAAATATCATTGACGCACATAGCCACTAAGTCCTGACCGATCGTGTCGTGCTGATTAAGCTCATAGGCTAATTTAAGTTTTGTGCCAACCCCATCGGTCCCAGATACGAGAACGGGCTTATTATATTTTTCTGGAATTTCAAATAATGAACCGAATCCACCTAGACTACCAATCGATTCTTTTCTGCTTGTTTTTTTTGCAAAAGGCTTAATGTTGTGGATTAATTGATCTCCTGCCTCAATATCGACCCCTGCATCTTTGTAAGAAATACTTTTTTTCTCTGTAGATTTTTCTGACAATGGTTATTTCCTCATATTTAATTGACTGCATTACGTATAGTATAATTTTAACTGATATTACCTCTTTATTAACACTTTCTAAAAGGCTATATGGATCAACTTCTACTTAATATTCATCCTGTACCGAAAAAAACTATGGGTAATTTTATAGTAGGGAAAAATGCTGAGTGTTTAAACTCTATTGAAAGGCTTATAAAATCTACTGATCATTTCTTTATTTATATTTGGGGTGAAAGTGGTAGTGGAAAATCACACTTAGCATCCGCCTTACGAGAAAAAAATGTAAAAGTCGTCGAGGATGTTGAAAACTTCGACAATGATCAGCAAATAGAATTATTTAATCTTTTTAATAAATCAAAAAAGCTGCGTAACAAATTAGTTATTACTGGAAACGATGCTCCGAATAAGATGAATCTCAGGCCAGATCTTGCAAGTAGGTTGAGTTGGGAGCTAGTTTACCAAATTAAGCCATTAACTGATGAGGAAAAAAAAGTTGCCTTAGAATATTATGCTATGCAGAAAGGTATGTCTTTTGATAGAAAAATAATATCTTATTGTATGGCAAATCTCAAAAGAGACCTCCCTTCCCTTATTTCAACTCTAGACGCATTAGATGAATGGTCTTTAAAAGCAAAAAGGCCAATCACAATCCCACTTTTAATTCAGCTTCTGAAAAAAAGATAATGATTGGGCGATCATCTTGAAGAGGAATTCTTTAATTTCTTATAAGATAATCAAATGCACCGAGTGCTGCCTTTGAACCTTCTCCCATAGCAATAATAATTTGTTTATATGGAACGGTTGTCACATCCCCTGCTGCAAAAACTCCTGGTAAAGATGTTGCACCATGATCATTAATTTGGATTTCACCGTATTTACTTAATTCAATCATGCCATTTACCCAATCAGTGTTGGGTACTAATCCAATTTGGATAAATATTCCCTCAATATCCAACTGCTTTTCTTCTTTGGAAACTCTGTCAATAAATTTGATATGAGTCACTTTATCCCCACCGTAGATCTCATTTGTCTGAACATTCATTAATATGTCAACATTTTTTAGTGTTTTTAATCTATCGACCAATACTTGATCTGCTTTTAATTCAGGAGCAAACTCTAAAACGGTAACATGCCCAACAATGCCAGCTAAATCAATTGCTGCTTCAATACCTGAATTTCCTCCCCCTACTACAGCAACATTTTTACCCTTAAATAAGGGTCCATCACAATGCGGACAGTAAGCTACGCCCTTACCTTTAAATTCTTTTTCACCTGGCACTCCTAGCTCTTTCCATCGAGCACCTGTTGCAATGATAATTGATTTACTCTCAAGCTTTCCTCCGCTCTCAAGCTCTAGTTCGTAATGAGAGTTTTCTTTTTTAGATAGCTTTTTAGCTTTTTGCAAATTGATTATATCTACATCATATTCTTTAACATGTTCCTCTAATGCCGCAACTAATTTTGGACCTTCGGTAGCCCTAACTGATATGAAATTTTCAATGCCAAGGGTATCCATAACCTGTCCGCCAAATCGCTCTGCCACAAGGCCTGTTCTAATTCCTTTTCTTGCTGCATATACAGCAGCAGATGCTCCTGCCGGACCTCCGCCCACAATAAGCATATCAAACGGCTTCATTGTTGATAGCTTTTCAGCTGCTTTGTCAGAAGCTGTTATATCAATTTTATTAATAATTTCCTCAAGATCCATCCTACCCTGCCCAAACTCTTTACCATTTAAATGTATAGTTGGAACAGACATAATTTTTTTATCGTTTATTTCATTTTGAAATAATGCGCCATCAATCATACAATGACTGATGCCAGGATTTAAGAGTGACAGCACATTTAATGCCTGAACTACATCGGGGCAGTTATGACAGCTCAGGGAAATATAAGTCTCAAAATTAAATTGTCCCTTAATATTTTTAATTTGCTCAATTTGCTCATCAGATATTTTTACTGGGTAACCACCGACTTGTAATAGTGCCAGCACCAACGATGTGAATTCATGTCCCATAGGTATGCCTGCAAATTGAATACCAGATACCTCATCAGGTTTATTGACTTTGAATGAAGGGGTCCTTTCATCACTATCTTTATGAACGTTTAGAGATATTTTATTTGACATGCCAGATAACTCTTCCAATAGATCTACCATGGAAGTAGATGAAGTTTGGTCGTCGATATAGGCATCTAAAACCACAGGGGTTTCTATTTTTGTCAAATATTGATTTAACTGCTCTTTAATTTTTGAATCGAGTGACATTTTTTTTCTTTTCAGTTATTAGTTATTAGTTATTAGGGCAAAATTAATTGGGGCCGGAATGCCGGCTCCAATTAAACTTACTATTTATTTAAATTTTACCAACTAAATCTAATGAAGGAGTAAGGGCTTCTTCTCCTGGCTTCCAAGATGCTGGGCATGCTTGATTTGGATTAGCTGCAATATGTTGTGCTGCTTGAATTTTTCTTACTAGGTCAGCAGCTGAACGGCCAATACCTAAGTCATTAACTTCCGCTGTTTTAATAAGTCCTTCAGGATTTATAATAAATGTACCTCTTAGTGCTAATCCAGCCTCTTCAATCATAACGTCAAAGTTTCTAGTCATAGTTCCTGTTGGATCACCAATCATTGGAAATTGAATTTTCTTGATAGTATCTGATGCATCATGCCAAGCTTTATGAGTGAAGTGCGTATCAGTTGATACGGTATAAACCTCAACACCCATTTTTTGTAATTCATCATAATGATCAGCAACATCCCCAAGCTCGGTTGGACAGACGAATGTAAAATCAGCTGGGTAAAAAACTACAGCAGACCATTTACCTTTAAGGTCAGCTTCTGTTACTGTAACTTCTTTACCATTATGAAAAGCAGTGGCTGAAAAGGGCTTAACTTGAGTATTAATTAGTGAAGACATAATATATTTCCTTATCTATTTAAAAAAGAAATAACATTGTATTGAGATAATTTTAATATGTATAATTTATTATAAAAATATATTTGATAAGTTTTTCTTATTGAACATTTTCGTACAACCTTATTTCTGCTTGAATCTCTTTTAATCTTTGTTCAGCTTTTGCTTTATCGTAAAAACTTGCATCTGCTGAATTAATTGCTGATGTCATCTGGTTAGCAGCTTCTTTCAAGTCATAGCTATAGTAAAAAAATTCACTTAAATTTTTATACTCTTTATACAGTGATCTATTTTTGGAATGGGCTGTCGCTAAAAGCTTATACAAATTAGCATCGAGTGGATATATCGATAAATATTCTTCCAATAATAAAATAGCCTCTTTGTTTTTATGGGTCCTTAAATACACATCGGCGAGTCCATAGATGTATGCTTTGTAATTTGGGAAGATGAGAAGCGCTTCTTGGTAATGTTGCTCTAATTCTTTTAGTTTTTGGTTCTTAAGTAATAGATTGGCTTCCAACTCATTAACCATCGGGCTCAAACGTCGTAAATGCTTAATTTGATGAAATGCCTCTTGGGCATTTTTTAATTTCCCACCTCTAAGATAGGCATAGCTTAAAGCAAAATATTCAGCGTCCTGGTTAACTCCAGATTTATTTTGAATATTGGTTTTAAGCGAATTAATACTCGTGTTTGGATCCCCTTCAAATGCTTGTAATTTTGCTCTGACAAGAAAAAAATTAAGGTCATCTTCTCTTTGCTTGTATGGGATCTGCTTAATTCTATCTTCAATGTCACTGATTCGATCCAATGTGATTGGATGGGTTCTCAAAAAAGAAGGGGCCGCCCCTGCTGAAAATCTATTAGCTTCATCTAAGCTTTTAAAAAAGCTAATAAAAGCTCTTTCATCAAAGCCAGACTTACTTAATATTTTCAAACCCTCTCTGTCGGCCTCTTTTTCATGCTCTCTTGTAAAGTCTAAAGTATTTTGGACTGCTGCTGCTTGAGCGGTTTGCATAGCGGCATTAGCTAATTGAGGATTAGATCTCGCTACTAAGAGTGCAAAGACCATAGCTAATGAGGTTTTAAAAGTATCTTTTGATTGGGCTTCTATAATTCTTGGGAGATGTTTCTGGGTAATGTGAGCAATCTCATGTGCTAATACGCTGGCAAGCTCAGATTCTGAATTTGCCGCATAAATTAATCCCGTATGGACGCCAATGACTCCTCCCAACATAGCAAAAGCATTAATAGTCCGATCTTGAATAATAAAAAAAGAAATAGGGTCAGTGGATATTAATGAAGACTTATTCATCAATTTCTTACCTAATTGTTCCATATACGCATTGATTTCCGGATCTTTTAAAACTGTGGGGCTCAGATTAGCTTGATATAAGAGTTGTATTCGAATTTTTTTTTCTTGAAATACGCTAATAATAGAATCCGACGAACTTCCTAATTCAGGCAGCTCATTTGAAAGTGCTAGAGAATAAAATACAATAAGGACAAGGAAGATCTTTTTCATATAAAATTTATGACTTAATATACATTAGTAATTCTAATTATAAGGCTATATAAACATGCTGACACATATTGATGAGAATGGTAATGCAAGAATGGTTGATATCTCTGAAAAAAATAAAACGTCTAGAATTGCAGAGGCTCAAGGAACCATCCTTACAAGCAAAAAAATAATCCAAAGTGTGATGGAGGATAATAATAAAAAAGGTGACGTGTTAACTGTAGCCAAAATTGCTGGTATTCAAGCGGCTAAAAAAACAAGTGAGCTCATTCCTCTTTGCCACGATATATCTCTGGATTCCATCAGTATAGATTTCAAGATATGTGAAACAAATTATGAGATTCAATGCGTAGCTGTAGCTAAATGTAGCGGATCTACTGGGGTCGAGATGGAAGCAATGACTGCAGTTTCAATATCACTTCTTACAATTTATGACATGTGTAAAGGAATTGATAAGGGTATGATTATTCGTAATGTTGGACTTTCAAAAAAAGCGGGTGGTGCATCTGGGACATGGGGAAAATAGTTTTTCAGTCTTATAAAAAGATATGAGTGTTTAAATATAATTAGACTTATTTCTACTCTGCAGCCAGTCCAAAATTTTTAATGATGCTTTGGAAAATCACAGCTGGTTTTATCTTACTAATATCTTTTTCATTATTTTGATACCAATAAGACTCGGCACCCCAGGGCCTATATCTATCGGGCTCGCCTGGGCCAAATATAGTAAACGTTTTAGTTTTCACTGCACTTGCTATATGGCCTAATCCTGAATCATTGCCTATAAAAAGTTCGGCTCTTTTTAGAATGGCAGCAGTTGTTAGTAAATCAGTTACACCATTTATATTTATTACATTTCCATCAAAGAATTTTTTAAAATGCTCTGTGAATTGATTGTCTTTTTTATTTCCAACTAGTACCACCAGAGTAAAACTACTTTTTAACATAGCGCATAAAGCAGCATAATTTTTTGCGGGCCAAATCTTGTGGGATGAATTTGCTCCTAATCCTATAGCCAATATTTTATCGTATTTTTTAGGAAGAATTTTTCTTGCTTCTATTTCATTTTTCTTGCCTATCCATATAGCAGGGTGCGGAATCGATAACTCTTTAATCGACTGCAAATGTTTCACAACACTATGCACATCATTGTTACGAACTTTATGAAATTTCTTTTTTGCTCTTATAAAATATAACAAGCCATCTGACCTTAAATCCACAGCAATATCGTACCGATTTTTTCTTAGGGCTCTAATTAGGCTAATAGTGCCTAACAAACCCTTAGTTTTGTCTTTCTCGTAAAAACCATTGATCATTGGGCAATGCGTAAAGAGAATTTTTGACCGGCTATCGCCAACAACATCAATTTTGGCATTTTTGTATTGTTTTATCAAAGTTAAAAGTGTTGGTGAAGTTAAAACAACATCGCCAATATTCGATAGTGTGATGAATAATATTTTTTTAACGTTTTTAGTTTTCATTGTTTGGCTGTCTTTTTATATCGGTCATAACTCCAGCCATATTGAGTGGGATTTTTTTTAATAAACCTCTCTATTTGCTTATTAAGGTTTTCTGTGGAAATAATATCTTTCTTATTAATCTTCTCAAGATGAATGTTGTAGCCTGAACTATCGGCCAATCTTTCCCCATAAGCCATAACAATATTTGCATCTGTTTTCTCAATCAACCTCTTTATTAACACCATGGTATACGCGGGTTTACCAAAAAATTTAGCCCACTCACCCTGACCCTTATCTGCAACTTGATCAGGAAGTATTCCAACCGCTTCCCCTTTTTGGAGAGCTAATAAAATTTTTTTTACGCCTTGCATGTCAGGAGTTGCTAATTTAACCATGCCTTTCTTACGCCCTATTATCATTAAGTCATTCATCCAACTCTTTCGCGCCTTTCTGTACATAATAGTTATCGGTTTTTGTGCTCCATAGAACATTGCGGTTATTTCGAAACATCCCAAATGAGGCGTTAGAAAAATGATCCCTTTTCCATTTCTGTTCATACTTTCTAGACAATCAAGACCGTATACATTCTTAACTAGACTTAACGCTTTTGTTTCATTAGATGCCCAGAGATAAAATGTCTCTAATATACTCTTCCCAAGTTCTTCCTTAATTTTACTGCTAGCATTCGGGAGATCATTTGCTGAAAATATTTTAGAATTATGTAAATTATCCTCCAAGAGCCTATAATTTTTTTTACTTGCCCAGAAATAAATAGCACCAACATAACTTCCGATCCTATGGACATTTTTTAGGCTAAGCTTTGAAAGCAAGAAAACGATGCTATTGAATAATTTTATTGGCATGCTGAATTTTCTTTTGACTCATGTTTTTAATGGTTTACTATATGTTATCAGTTTAATACCTCAATACCTTATGCATTCATTAAAGATTTTTGAAAAAAATATTCCCTATCTGCTTCCTTTTTTACTGATGTTTTATCGTGGATTAGCTGACTTCACTGTATTGTTTATTGGCATTCTCTTTATTTATCGATCCTACAAGAATTCAGATTGGTTATGGGTTAAAGAGCCTTGGTTTAAGATATCCTTGTTCTTTGTATTCTACCTCCTCAGCGTAAATGTTTTTATCAGCATAGATTCTAAAGATTCATTTTTTTATGCTATTACGTTTATTCGGTGGCCAATTTTTGCAGCCGCTTTAGCTTATTGGCTTTTCAAACAAGAAAATTCTATAAAAAAATTCTTACTTGGGGTTTTGGTTGTTGTCGCATTCTTTGTATTTGATGTTTGGTATCAATTTTTTCAAGGTGAAGATATCTTTGGTTACGCAAAATATTCTACAACTAGACTGACTGGTCCATTACGAAATAATCCTGTGGTAGGAATTTTTATCACTAAATACCTCTATATCCTTTTAACATCGGTCATTATTTTTAATAAATTTAGCAACAATTCTTCTAAGATATTTACAGCACTGTTTCTATTTTTTATTGGTTTTGTAACTGTATTGATTACCGGCGAGAGAATGTCATTCATCTTATTTACATCATCTATTTTAATTATTTCATTAGCCATGCCGACCCAAATAAAATCCAAGTTACTAATTATTTTTGGTTTTTTTATTATTTTGACTGCTATAACTTTAATGATTGGTAGCTATTTTCCCCTAGTATCGGAACGAGCACTTGATAGTTCATTAGATAAAATATTGCATTTTTCAAATTCAGATTATGGCCAGGTCTTTAGGGCTGGTTATTTAACCTGGCTAGGAAATCCAATGCTGGGAGGGGGCCTTCATCAGTTTAATGTTTTATACCCCTCGTATGACTCAACCGCTTGGGCTGGAATGCTTCATCCTCACAATCATCCCCTTTCATTGCTTGCAGAAACAGGAGTTGTAGGGCTGTTATTATTTTATACGCTTATATTTAATATTGTTAAGAATTCACTTGCTCCAATGGTTAATAAAAAAAAATGGTTTTCGGCTGCACTTTGCTTTAATTTGCTCTATTTGTGCTTCTTCCCTTTCATGACGCATTTTAGTTTTCAGCATAATTGGATGAATGCCACGAACTGGTTAATTGTAGGTTTAGTTTTGGCAATATCTAAACGTCATGATGGATAAATTAATACCTATAAAAACAATCAATATATACAAAGGGGTTGATCTATCAGACAGGCTAGAAGAGTTTCAATCTATAGACTTAACCATTAATAAAAACATAAAAAAAATACTAATTATTAAGTGGGGAGGTATGGGAGATTTGGTTATGGCTAGCGGAATAATGGAAGATATAGCCCTTGCATTCCCTGACTCAGATATTGACCTTAATACAAGACCCCAGTGGGCTCCTTTATTTGACAATGATGAAAGGTTCTTCACGGTATGGGGGTCAAATAATAATGCTTTAAGTTCATTTGGCCACGCATTTAAATGGATAAAGAAGGTTATAGGGTACAAATATGACTTAATTATTGATCTTCAAACGAATGATAGATCAAGAATTTACCTTGCACTGCTTAAGTTCTTTCACACAAATTGTGTCCATATAATTGGTAATCATGCCGTAGCTCCCTATACGATTTATCCTAAGTCATCCATAAAAATTAACAATCCCTTTCAGATGATGCAAAGGACTATTAATAGTATTGGTATAAAAACGCAAACTTTTCGTCCAAATCTTCGTGTGGGAGATAATGTAAGAAATAATGCTTTGCAAATTCTAAAAAAAAATAATCTTGCGGCCAAGGCTTATTGTATTTTTGTTTGTGGCAGTAATGTGAGGGGGCATTTAAAGCGCTGGGGGATAAAGAATTTTTCTGAGCTTTCTCTTTTAATTGAACAAAAATATTCGCTTCAGGTTGTTCTTGTTGGCGGGCTTGATGATGAGAAGGAATGTATGGCTATTTCTGAACGAAACAAAACAATCATAAACCTTTGTAACAAAACGAGCCTCTCAGAGCTTAATGAGATATTTAACCAAGCGTCATTTATTGTTGCAAATGATACAGGTCCAGCACATCTTGCATCAAACACATTAACACCTATGATTGTGATTACTGGTCCAACAGACCCGAGAAGAGTAAAGCCTTTAGGCGATCATATTGTAGCAATCCAACCAGAAATTGAATGCAAGAACTGTTATCAGAAGGAGTGTAATCACCATTCATGCATGATTGGGCTTCTCCCCGAAGAAGTTCTAAAATGTATAGGGGGGATTGTATGAAAAATCCAACGATACTATGGTGGGGTAGGTTTGATAAAAATTACTCTCGGAACAGAATAATGAGGCAAAGTTTAAAAAGCCTAAATTATCAACTAATGGATTTTATTCCTCTTTTTAGTCAGTGGGGTTTTGCAGAAGCAACTTTGCGGAATATAAAAAAAACCGACTTTGTTTGGGTCCCTTGTTTTCGGCAAAGAGATATCGCAAGCGCACATAAATGGTGCCTTAAACATAATATCAAGCTTATTATTGACCCACTCATAAGCTCATGGGATAAAAGGGTCAATGAAAAGACAAACACATTAAGTAAAAAATCTATTCATAAGATCAAACAACTTGAATCGGCGTTATTTAATAAAGCCGACGTTGTTATCTCAGATACAGTCAAACATTCAGAACTGTTTATTGACGATTTGCTGGTCAATAAAAATAAGATTTATACAGTTTTTGTTGGTGCTGAAGAAAATATTTTTACACCTCAGAAAATAAATCATAATGATAGTAATTCCTTCGAGGTTTTATTCTACGGAAGCTTTATTACCCTTCAAGGGACAACAGTAATTATTGATGCAGCAAAAAAAATGGGAGCTAATGGTATTGTTAAATGGACATTATTAGGTAATGGACCTGAGCTTCAATTATGCAAAAAATTAGCGGGAGCCTCACCCAATATTTCTTTTGAGGCTAGTGTGGCTTATGAAAAACTTCCCGCGAGAATTCATCAAGCAGATATCATTCTTGGTATTTTTGGGGGTTCGAAGAAAGCTGGTAACGTCATTCCGAATAAAGTGTTCCAGGCTCTAGCTTGCGGAAAAACTGTTGTTACTCGATCAAGTTTCGCATATCCAGAAAAGGTAAGGAAAACAAAACAAGGCATTATCTTCATAAGTCCAAATAATTCCGAAGAGCTTAAAAATACCATACAGCACTTAGTTGATACTCGGCGATCCATCCAAGCGAACAATAACTCGGCTAGAGAAATATATGAAAAAAATTTTTCCCAAGCAATAATAATCAACCAACTAAAAGAGGTTTTCCGTAACTTCTGATTATGAGGCTAGATCTGTATAAATTTTTAGGGTATTACCGGTCATACTCTTTAGGTCAAACAATTTGGTATCCTTAATTCGGGGCTTTCTTTTTATCATTGTCTTTGTTTTCTGATAAAGCTCTTCTTGGTCTTTGAAGGTAACAAGCCCTTCAGGGAAAATCAACTTTAATTGTTCCCCAACTCCCCCGTGGTCATAACCAAGGACAGGTGTTTTTATCTTAATTGATTCGATGATTGTGCGTCCAAATGATTCTGGTTGAATGGATAACGAATAAACAATATTGGAGATTGCCATAATACTTTTAACATCTTTTCTGTAACCAGTGAAAGTTATATCATTATTCAAATTGAGCGCATTAATTTTTTTTTGTAGTGATCCTTTATACCCTGTATTTCCTTGCTTTTCATCGCCAACAATAAGACCATGAACGGCCAAGTTATCTTTTTTTAATCTAGCTAATAAATTTAGAAAATCCTCATGTCCTTTTGCTCGCGTGATCCTATATGGAAGACTTAAGATAATTTTATTATGCGTGATTGGGTACTCTTTTTTCCATCTCATTAACCACTGTTTATTCAACAATTTCTTTCTATCACAATCCATTGTATCTACTCCTCGATAGTTGAGGATAATCTTATTTTTATCAAGGTTATAATGTTTGAGTATAAAGTTCTTAATTGCGTTAGATACAACGATAACGCGATCACCTTTAGTCATAATAGAGCTATATAAACTTACAGAATTAAAGCCATGAACTGTGGTTATGAAATGTGGTCTTCTCTTTTTGCTAATTAATTTTAACGCGATAAATACAATCCATGCTGGAAGTCTTGACCTTGCATGAATAATATCCACATTTGTCTTTTGCATTAAGCGAATTAAGCAAACCAGATATGTAATAGTGAATAATGATTTTTTACCTATAGGCCATTGAATGTGATTGCTTCCTTCACGTATTAGCTGATCAACCATTCTTCCACCACCAGATATCACGATTGACTTATGACCTTTTTCAACTAAGAATTTTGCAACCTCTAATGTCCCTTTTTCTACCCCTCCAGATACTAACGAGGGTAGGACCTGAATGACCGTTAATTCTTTTTTCATTTAATATACGCTCCATTTATCGAGTATCATCCGTGCGCATCTTTTAGCTTCGTTTATTGGTTTAATTTTTTTGGCATTTAATTTTTTCGCACCATAGGGATTAATTACTTTTAGATTGATTAGCCTTTCAACTTCTTTAGATATTTTTGATTTAGCTTTCTTTCTAAGCATAATTGGCGTTACTTGTGATCCCGATGCAATCAATTCATAGATCATTGATACGGAGTCTTCCGTAACCCATGCATACTTTGATTTTTTTGCTTGTTTGTCTAACCAATCTCTACTCACCTTCTCGTATAGAATAATTTCAGCGCCTACTGGAATATTTTTTTTTAAATAAGAAATAAACCCTTTAGGAGTTCTTCTTGAGTTTGAGATTGTAATTTTTAGATCTGGATTGTATTTTATAATTTTATTTATTTGGGCAGTTATATCTACATAATCCCATATAAAATATTTTGATTCTCCTCCTAATAAAATCAATCCTACGTCAGAGCTATGCTGTTTTTCGTTATCAATATCATTTAACGAACCATTAATTTCAATTACATTTTGTTTCCACCTAATTTTGTCATGCACTGGGATAATATTCAAATCAAAACAAGTCATAGGTAAGCTGGGTTTCATTATGACAATCGTTTTTCCACCATACAAAATTTTTGACAGTATCATTCTGAAATGAGTCGAGTGTCCTGCTCCTATAATGAAGTCAGGTTTTTTTGTTATTACTTTTTTTAAGTCACGAATGTAGCTACCTATCAAACTGCTTACCGACCCCTCTTTCATAGTCGTAATTTCAGCATCGGTAATTTTCGCTATTGCATTAGCCAGTGATTCAGATTGTTTATCATGGCCGCGTTTGTTATCTTTAATAAGCCATATATTAATATTTTTGTTCTTCATTAAAGATTAGCTCATAATTAATGATGTAATGATTTCTGCAGATTTTGGTGCCATTGTTACTCCGTATCGGTGATGGCCAACATTTAAATATAAATTTTTATAGTCCTTATATTTACCTATAATCGGAATATTATTATGTGTTCCTGGTCTGAACCCATGCCATGATTTTTCTATCTTTACATCTATTAATTCTGGATAAATATGTTCTGCTTTATTCTTTAAATCATCAATGCTACCTTCAGTTTCCTTAATACTAAATCCCACATCTTCTAAAGTACTTCCTGCCACTATAGTTCCATCCATTCTTGGAATCATATAGAAACCATCGTGATACATAATTTTTTTCAACTCTAAGTTTGATTTTGGAAACTGGATCATCTGACCTCTTATAGGATAAATTTTTTCCTTATATTCCTTTAGGAGGTTTGCAGCCCAGGCCCCTGAGGTAATAATAAACTTTTCTCCTATAAACTTTTTTCCATCAGAAGAAAGGCATTCCGTTACCTCTTCTCTTTCAGCGTTAAAATCTATAATTTCACTGTTTACATGCACTTTAATATTGAGATGTTGCATATAAACTTTTAATGATCTCATTAGTTGGGTTGGCCGAATTTGAGAGACATTTCTTAGCTCTATTGAGGGGCTACCATTAAAGGTTATTTTTTTTAAGTCAACATCATGCTGGTCGCACCAATTGAATATTTTTTGGTTATCAACTGGATTAATCATAATCAAACCCGACTCGTGATACTCAGGATCTATTCCAGTCTCTTTTAATAATACTGCAGAAAAATATTTGTAGTAATTAGCAGCCGACTTACATAAATCATATACTTTTTCATCATAATCCCAGGGCATCAAAGGAAATAAAATGCCTCCAGCGGCTACTGAAGATCCAGACCCCAGTTCAAATTGATCGATGATTGTCACATCGAATCCTTTATGTTGCATTTCTACTGCTGTTAAACACCCGACAAGACCTCCACCAATAATTACTGCTCGCTTACTCTTCATGAAATCATCTTTCCAGTACTTAAATATTTTTCAAATCTATTAATATCTTTTTGTAGACCAAGAATAACAAGTGTATCTCCATTTGATAGTAGGATATCTGATCTAGGCTCAATGTCTTCAAGCATATTAGGCCTTCGTAAATATTGAATTTGAACATGGAAATCTTCAAATCTTATACTGTCTAGTTTGACTGATAGTAATAATGGATTTTTTCTTACCTCAATGGAATGCAATTCAAGCTGTTCTTGGCCGCTAAAGTCATCTGTTATATCAGTAGTGCCTTTAAAATAACCCCTGAACATAGCATACCGTTCTGACCTAAATGCGCGAATTTTTTTAACAACTCTACCTAGCGGAACTCCTAACATTATCAATGCGTGTGACCCTAGCATTAAACTGCCCTCTAATACCTCAGGAACCACCTCAGAAGCACCCTCTTCTTGCAGTCGCTCAATAGATGTTTCATCTGTTGTTCTTACAATAATCGGGAGCTCAAGGTAAGACTCTCTAATAACACTAAGCACTTTCGACGACGCTCTATCATCCGCATAAGTTATAATAACTGCCTTACAGGTACTAATCCCTGCTGCATTCAAAACAACTCTTCTGCTAGCATCACCATACATCACTTTCTCACCTGCGCTTGCAGCATCGTTTACCCTGTTTAAATCCATATCAATTGCAATAAAAGAAATATTTTCTTCCTTGAGAAATCTTCCCAAAAATTGGCCACTTCTACCGTATCCGCATAAGATCACATGATCACTTAAGTTGTGGCCAACCTCATCAATCTTATCAATATTTTTTTGACTATTTTTGGTATAACTTCTCGATAAAAATCTTGCAATCTTTCCGTTATAAGGAATTAAAAAAGATGCGGTAATCATAGAAAGAAGGCATACAGATAAAACAATTTGAAGGATTTCTCCTCCTATGAGATTTTGTTCATTAGCTAAGGCAAGAATAACAAAACTAAATTCTCCAGCCTGACCTAATATCACCCCAGTCCTAATTCCAACTCCCATCTCATATTTAAAAGCCTTGGTTAATAGGGCTATTAATGAAGCTTTGAACAAGGTGTAAGCAAATAAAATAGAAAGAATCACCCAAAAATTATCGAAGAAAACATTAAGATTAAGCATCATTCCGACACTTATGAAAAATAACCCTAGCAAAATATCTCTAAATGAAGAAATATCAGATTCGACCTGATAACGGTAACGTGTTTCAGAAATTAACATCCCTGCTAAAAATGCACCAAGAGCATAAGATAGGCCTGCAAGCTCTGTGAGGTAAGCGAAAAACATAGTGACCATTAACACATTCAATACAAAGAGCTCTCTAGACTTTTGCTTTGCGACTAAACCAAACCAAAAGTTCATTACTGGCTTTCCTAGCCAAAATAGAATGCTTAACAATAGAATTACCTTCAATGAAATTGAAATGAAGATTGTGTTTATATCAATTGATTGAGAGCTTAATGCCGGAATAAGAATGAGGATGGGTATAACTGCAATATCTTGAAATAATAAAATACCAATAGACAATTTACCATGCCTACTATTTAAATCTAATCTTTCAATCAATAGCTTTGATACAATTGCGGTTGAGGACATCGTTAAAGCCGAGCCAACCACAAAAGCCATAGTAAAGTCTAATCCAAATAGTCGAGAAATAAATAATGAGGTGGCCAGCGTTATGAGCACTTGCGCTCCACCTAATCCAAAAAGAATGCCACGCATAGAGTTTAATTTTGGTAAGCTAAATTCTAGACCAATCGAAAACATAAGAAATACAATTCCGAATTCTACAAAGTGCCTAACAGATTCACTGTCATGAAGAAAACCTGCTGCACTTGGTCCAAGCAGAATACCAACAACAAAATAAGCAATCGTTGCAGACAGTTTTAAGTAACGAAATAATGTCAGGAATACAACAGAGCTTATAAGCAACAAAATTATTAATTCAACAGATTCAAGCATGGTCGAGGAGTACAAAGTAAGTAATAGCTTTATTCTACTATTAAACCCTTTTATACTATCTTTTTAATATAAAATTAAATAATGGATAACAATCATATCAATATACTCAGCAATGCTAAAAATGTCCTAAAAATAGAGGCAGATGAAATTTATAATGCATTAAACAATATTGGTGAAAGTTTTGTTGATGCAGTTAAAGCCATAGTTGGTTGTAAGGGTAGAGTTGTACTGAGTGGTATGGGGAAATCTGGCCATATTGCTCGAAAAATTTCGTCTACTTTATCAAGCACAGGCACTCCGGCTTTCTTCATGCATCCTGGAGAGGCTAGCCATGGTGATTTGGGAATGATTGTTAAAAGTGACGTGATTATTCTTTTTTCAAACTCTGGCCAAAGTGATGAACTCATTTCAATATTACCCAATATTAAAAGAATTGGAACGAAAATTATATCTTTAACTAATAATGAAGCTTCTGAAATAGCATTACAAAGCGACATTCATATTAATCTTAATGTAATGAAGGAAGCCTGTCCTCTGGGACTTTCACCAACAGCAAGCTCAACAGTGGCACTTGCTCTAGGTGATGCTCTCGCAATTTGCGTTCTTGAAGAAAAAGGTTTTTCTGCTGAAGAGTTTAAAAGATCACATCCTGGAGGAAGCCTAGGGAAAAATAGTTTGGTAAAAGTCAAAGATATTATGTTGATTGGAAATAATATCCCGATGATAAATTTTGACGCCCTTCTTGGTGATGCTATAAAAGAAATATCTGAAAAAAAAGTTGGTTTTACCAGCGTAGTTGATTCGCAAAAGAAGCCTATTGGAATATTTACTGACGGCGATCTTAGAAGAGCAATCCTAAATAATAAGAATACCAATTCTCCCATTTTAGAATGTATGACGAATAATCCTATTATCTTGCATGAAGAACAGTTGGCTATTGATGTAGTTAATATTATGGAAACATCAAAAATTACTGGCTTTCTAGTAACTAACAAAACTGGGATCTTAATTGGTATATTAAACCTTCAGGTGCTCTTAAAACAAAAAGTTATTTGAGATTATGGAAAATAAACTATCTTCAATTTTTGTATTGGTTTTTATATTATTTATCGCAGGCTTGTCGTATTGGCTTAGCCATGAAGTTAATAAGGAGCTGTCTGATGATCAAAAAAACACATCCAGTGCAGCTGACTTCTATTTAAAAAATTTTAATTCAAAACAAATGACGTCGGATGGCTTTGTTAAATATACTTTTCAGGGAGAAGATATGAAAAACTATAAACATTCTGAAAAAACCTTCTTAAGCAAGCCACTATTTATTAAATTTGATCAAAATAACCCAATATCCAATATAACTGGTGATTCGGGTGAAATCATAAACATGGGACAAGAAATTATTGTAAAAAATAATGTTGTTCTAACGCGCCTTGGCACTAAGGCTAAAAAAAAGATGTCCCTCTATACCAATCAGCTTAATATTATTCCCTCTGAAGATATAGTTTTTTCCAAAAAAGCCGTCAAGATCATTCAAGAACCTAATATCGAAGTTGATGGTGTTGGGATGAAGTATGACAAGAAAGAAAATACACTTAAGCTATTAAGCAATGTTAAGGTTCATTATGAGCAGCCAAAATAACTACTACTTACTCTTAATTACTCCAAAAAAAATATTATCTCATTTATTTTTATTTGTAGCTTTGCTTTTCTCAAACCATGCTAAAGCTGAAAAAGGGGACAGGGAACAACCTATAGAAATAGAATCTGATACGATGACAATGGATGACACTAAAAATCTGAGCATTTATAAAGGCGATGTAATATTAACTCAAGGCACACTAATTATTAAGGCCGATGAACTTATAGTCAGGGAGGATAATCAAGGCTTTCAACACAGTACATCCACTGGTAATCCAACCTCTTTTAAGCAAAAACGAGAAGGTGTAGATGAGTATATAGAGGGGATAGGGCAAAGGATTGAATATGATGGACATATGGATAAAGTACATATATATAAAAATGCTATCGTTAAGCGAGGAAATGATACCGTAATGGGTGACTATATTATTTATGATGCAAATGCAGAGGTTGCTCAGGCAATGTCTAGGCAATCCAATGGCAGTGAATCAAGCGATGTAATAAAGAAAAAAAGTCGAACAAGAGCAATTATTAATCCTAAAAAGACTGATAACTAAATGGCAGAATTAATTGTTCAAAATATTAAAAAAAGTTATAAAAAGAATATTGTTGTAAAAGATATTTCTCTAACTGTGGCAAGCGGAGAAGTTATTGGTTTACTTGGTCCTAATGGTGCCGGAAAAACAACATCTTTTTATATGATAGTAGGTCTTGTTTCATCGGAACATGGATCTATCTCTATTGACAAAAAAAACCTTACAAAGCTCCCTATTCATCATAGGTCAAAGATGGGGATATCCTACCTCCCCCAAGAACCTTCAATTTTCAGGAAAATGACGGTTAAAGAAAATATTTTGTCTATACTTGAGTTACGTAAAATTTCAGATAAGGAAAGAGATATAAAGCTAAATTCATTGCTTGATGAATTGAATATACAACATATTAAAGATAGTGCAGCTATAAGCCTATCTGGAGGGGAAAGAAGAAGGGTTGAAATAGCACGCTGTCTTGCGACAGACCCAAAGTTTATTCTACTCGATGAGCCATTTGCAGGTATTGATCCGATAGCAGTATTAGATATTCAAAAAATAATTATTCACCTTGCATCTTTAAATATTGGTGTACTCATCACAGATCATAATGTAAGGGAAACATTAGGTATCTGTGATCGTGCCTACATTGTCAATCAAGGCCTAATATTTGCTTCTGGATCTCCAAGCGAAATAGTATCAAACCAAAATGTAAAAGATGTATATTTAGGTAAGAACTTTATTTTGTGAATGAGGATTTAATTTTTTAAAACTTTGTTATAGGAGAATATTCATGAATATTATTATTACAGGCCATCATATAAAAATTACCCCCGCAATTGAAAATTATATTACGAGTAAATTTCATAAAATTGAAAGCCATTTTAGTCAGCTAATCAATGTAAAATTTACATTGTCTGTAGAAAAGAATATGCATGTAGCAGAATCAACATTGCACCTTCCTCAACAAGATATTCATGCTCAAGCTAATGACACTGATATGTATCATGCAATAGAAATGCTTATAAAAAAACTAGACATACAAGTTATAAAGTATAAAGAGAAACATACCAACCATCACAAACTAGAGTCTCCCAGAAACCAATAAAGGAAATAGCGCATGATAGGAATATTAATAGTCACACATGGTGATATTGGTTTATCTCTATTAAAAAGTGCTGCGCAAATTTTAGGAAAGAGCTTCAATAATATCAATTGCATTTCCGTAGAATCAAATCATGAAATTCATACCTACAAAAAAACCATTAACTCCGAACTTCTTAAATTAAATAGTGGAAAAGGAGTTTTAATAATGTCAGATATGTATGGTGCCACCCCAACAAACATTCTAAAAGAACTAGTAGTAGCAAACAAGATTGAAGTCCTTACAGGAATCAATCTCCCTATGCTTATGCAGGCATTAACAAACAGAGATAGTGAATTAAAAAAACTTATTAGCGACTGTTTAAAATGCGGGCAAGATAGCCTTATTAACCTCAACGACCATGATTAAAACTAAAGTAACTATTTCAAATAAGCTAGGTTTGCATGCTAGGCCATCAAGTAAGTTAGCTGAAGTTTGTAGTAAATTTGATGCTGAAATTTGGATTAAAAATGATAGGAAAAAAATCAATGCAAAAAATATGATGGATATTCTTATGCTTGCCTCGGGATACAAAAGTCAAATTGAAATTTTGATTGATGGCGAGGATGAGCAAGCTGCGATGAAAGAGATCAAAATACTTTTTACCAATCGGTTTGGAGAGGAAAGCTAATGCATACATTTAATGTGCATGGGGTAGCTGCCTCTTCGGGGATAGCTATAGGAAAAGTTCAGGTTGTCTCTAATGCCTTTCTTGAAGTTCAGCACTATAAAATTAAGAAAGCTGATCTTGATAATGAAAAAAATAGGTTATCTCAAGCAATAGCACTAGTAAAAAAGGACTTGAAAAATATTAAAAAAGATATTAATCAAAAATCGTCTAGTGACTTTTCCTCGTTTATTGATATTCACTTAATGATGCTTGAGGATAAAAATTTTTCTTTTTACCCCCAAGAAATCATCAAATCAGAACAATGTAATGCAGAGTGGGCAATTAAAACTCAGTTAGATTTAGTGATATCAAAATTTGATGCAATTGATGATCCATATATTAAGGAAAGAAAGCTTGATGTAACTCAAGTAGCTGAAAGGCTTATAAAAATTCTACTAGGTCATCAACATAAAAAAAATGCTCAAAAAAACCCCTTTTCTACTATATTAGTCGCTCATGATATATCTCCAGCAGATGCCCTTCAATTCAAAAATCATAATTATGCAGCTTTTATAACAGAACATGGAGGGACTAACTCTCATACAGCAATTCTTGCTCGCGGACTTGCCATTCCATCAATTGTTGCTGTTAAAAATGCTAGGAAATTAATTAAAAATAATGATCTCGTTATCGTTGATGGTGATAGCGGGTTAGCAATCATTAATCCTAACGACCAAATCTTAAAAGAATATGAGTATAAAAAAAATCTTTGGGAAGTTGAATATAAAAAATTACTTAAAATTAAAAATGTTAAAAGCACTACGTTAAATAACCATGTCATTTCATTAATGGCGAATATTGAAGATCTTGGTGATATAAAATCAGTGTTAGAAAGTAAGGCCGCAGGTGTGGGGTTATTTAGAACAGAATTTTTGTTTATGAATAGAGATGATCTTCCTGGAGAGGAAGAGCAATTCGAGACCTACAAATCTATAGCGCTATCTATGAAAAGTAAGCCTGTGGTTATTCGAACTCTAGATTCAGGAGCCGATAAAGCAACCGCAGCTGACACTATACAAGCAACTAATCCAGCATTAGGCTTAAGAGCTATTCGCCTTTGCCTGTCTCATCCCCATTTTTTTCTAATACAACTTAAAGCAATACTTAGAGCTTCTGCTTTTGGAAATATTAAAATATTGATACCCATGCTTTCTTCTTTAGGAGAGCTCAAACAAGTAAAAATGCTCATTAAAAGAGCTAAAGATAACCTGCTTTCGGATGCTATAAATTTTGATAAAAATATTGAAGTTGGTGGCATGATTGAAATACCAGCGGTAGCAATTAATGCGGAAGCATTTGCAAGGGATTTAGATTTTTTATCTATAGGAACTAATGATTTAATTCAATATACCCTTGCTATAGACAGGACAGATGATAGTGTGTCGCATCTCTATAATGCATTACATCCTGCCGTTTTAAAGTTAATATCAAATACTATTAATGCAGGAAAAAAATATGGGAAAGAGGTGGCGATATGTGGAGAAATGGCAGGTGATCCTAAACTAACAAAGCTACTGATTGGGATGGGGCTTACGAACTTCTCTATGCATCCAGCCAGCATACTGGCTGTTAAGAAAAAAATACTCGAATCTGACTCCTCAAAACTTAAAAATCATGCAATAAAATTATTAAGATTAAGTGATGCTGAAAAAATAGAAACTTTAATACAAAAAATTAATCAATAAAATTTGGAGAACTTTTATTAAAAATCCTTTACTTAGAACAAATAGCTTACCCCAATTTTCAAAAATACATTTTAGTCACGTTACAAGTGCTGTTGACACAATACTTTCTGAGAATAGAGAAACTATCAAGACAATCGAATTAAATAGCCACAACCCAACCTGGGAAAATTTTGTTACTCCCCTTGAAATAATTGATGACAAGCTCAGCAGAGTATGGTCTCAAGTTGGGCACCTAAATTCCGTTCTAAACTCAGATGAATTGAGAAAAGAATACAACAATAATCTTGAGAAAATATCACTTTATTATTCTGAACTAGGTCAAAATTCTAAAATATTTAACGGCTTTACAATTCTTAAAGAAAAAAATCATTACCAACGGCTCCACACAATCCAAAAGAAAATAGTGGATGATGAGATAATTGGATTTATGCTTGGGGGGGTTGGTCTCACACCAAAAAAACAAGAGAAATTTAAGGAAATTAAGGCGTCCTTATCAAAACTAAGTGCAAAGTTTGAAGAAAATTTACTTGATTCAGTGAATAGCTTTAATTTGCACATTGCATCAAAAGATTTACTCGCCGGGATTCCAGCTGATGTATTAAAAAGCGCCCAACTTTTAGCCGCCTCAGTCAACAAGAAGGGTTGGGTCTTTACCCTAGATTTTCCCAGTTATATTCCCCTCATGCAGTATGCGGATAATAGAAAGTTAAGAGAAGATATGTATTATGCTTATTCGACAAAAGCATCTGAATTATCAAATAAAAAACTTGATAATACAGCGCAGATTAACGCTATTTTAAAATTAAAACTTCAACTTGCAAAGCTTCTTGGTTTCAAAGACTATGCCTCCATGTCGCTCACTACAAAAATGGCAAAATCAAGCGATGAAATTGTTAAATTTCTAAATAATTTAGCTAAAAAAGCTAAGCCCTTTGCAGTAAAGGATATGAAAGAACTAGTAACAATTGGTAATCGCTACAATATTGATAAAATTGAAGCTTGGGATATAGCTTATTTATCTGAAAAAATTAAAATGGAAAAGTTTGATTTTTCTGATCTGGAGGTAAAAAATTATTTTCCCAAACCTAAGGTGCTAAATGGTTTGTTTAAAGTCGTTTTTAAGCTTTATGGAATAAAAGTTATAAAAGCTAAAGCCAATGTATGGCATAAGGATGTTGAGTTTTATGAAATCTATAATAAAAAAAATAAGTTAATTGGGCAGTTCTATCTTGATTTATATGCACGGAAAAATAAAAGGGGTGGAGCTTGGATGGATGAAGCCTTGTCTAAATCTACTTTTAATGGTTTTGATACTATACCAGCAGCTTACTTAACATGTAATTTCTCCTCCCCCTCTCGGGGTCGTGCTGCATACTTTACTCATGATGAAGTTATAACGCTTTTCCATGAGTTTGGTCATGGGCTCCATCACTTGCTTACTGATATAACTCATTATAGTGTTGCGGGAATTAAAGGTGTTGAGTGGGATGCGGTTGAGCTTCCTAGCCAGTTTATGGAAAACTTCTGTTGGGAATGGGCTGTTATAAAAGATATGACGGAACATGTAGATACAAAAAAATCTATTCCAAGAGCTCTCTTCAACAAAATGATTGAAGCCAAGAGCTTTCAGTCTGGCTTACAAACTTTACGGCAAGTTGAATTTGCTATGTTCGATATTTTACTGCATAGCTCTTATAATCCTTCAACTGGAAAATTCCTACAATTACTTGATGAAGTTCGAGATTTAGTAGCAGTAGCTAGGCCTCCAAATTGGAATCGCTTTCCTCATAGTTTTTCACATATTTTTGCGGGAGGCTATGCAGCAGGATACTACAGCTACAAATGGGCAGAGGTATTGTCAGCGGATGTGTATAGTTTTTTTGAGGAATCTGGTATTTTTTCAAAGAGAATAGGTAATAAATTCAAGAATGAAATCCTCGGTAGAGGGGGTTCAAGGCCAGCTATCGAGTCTTTTGAAGCTTTCAGGGGAAGAAAACCAAAGATTGATGCACTGCTGAAGCACTCAGGTTTATCTAATTGACGAAGATCGCAACATGGAACGTTAACTCACTAAATGTTCGTCTCGAACATGTTATTGACTGGGTTAAGATTCATAATCCAGATATATTATGTCTTCAGGAAACTAAGCAAACTAATGATAAATTTTCCCATGAAGCCTTTGATTCAATTGGTTATAAGTCCTACCATAACGGACAAAAAACATACAACGGTGTTGCCATAATAAGTAATAAAGAGTTACAAAATGTTGGAAGCGATATTCCTGGGTTTAGTGACCCTCAAAAGCGGATTATCCATGGGCTTTATCCATCAAGATCATTAGGATTAATACATGTTGTTAGCGCGTATGTTCCTAATGGTCAATCCCTGGACTCAGAAAAATTTAAATACAAAGTTTCATGGCTAGAGGCCTTTAACACTTGGGTTAAAAGTTCGTACGGTAAAAGTGATCATCATATTCTAACAGGGGACTTTAATATTGCTCCAAGAGATATCGATTGCCATGACCCAGAAGCATGGAAGGGCAATATTCTAGTCTCACAAATTGAGCGAGATTTATTCGATGCAATTATTGATATCGGATTTGATGATAGCTTTAGAGTTTTAAATAAGGATATACAGAAGTTTTCCTGGTGGGATTACCGTATGGCTGGTTTTAGAAGAAACCTAGGTATGCGTATCGACCATATACTTACAAGCCATTCTCTTAAAGAAAACCTTACAACAGCTTATATAGATGAAGACCCGAGAAAGCTTGAAAGGCCATCTGACCACACCCCAGTAATAACAGAATTTAGATAATTATTTATTTTTTATGCCCAATTGTTTTAATTTTCTGTATAAATGGGTTCTTTCAACTCCAGATATCTTAGCAACATCTGTTACCGATTTTCCTTGCTGAATATGGTAATTAAAATAATTTCTTTCAAAATCTTCTCGTGCTTCCTTGATATTTTTACCATAAAGAGCATGGTCATTTTCCGTAATATTATTATCTTCTGCTAACGGATTTCCATTTCTTTCTTTCGTTATATAAGAGCTGATATCCTCGGCCTTAATAACCTCTGCAGTTACTCTTTGGACTAAATCAGATATACAATGATCCAAATTGTCTATATTAAGAAAAGTGCTATCAAGTCGCAATAAATTTAACGCTGACGTATCAAATGATTTATATCCTAAATTAAGATTGTTTGTAAGGTAAAAATCAAGAATTGATTTTGCATAATCTGGGATCATATCGGAATCTTGGCCTACCGGAAGAGAGAGGTAACATTGTTTACTCCTCACATCTTCATCAAATAAGGAGCTGAATATATTGATTCGTACATCAGCGAATACTAACCGTATATTATATTTTTTATAAGAATCAATTAACACCTCTAATTCCTTATTACTAAAGTTAGATAATTTTTTGTAATGGCTAATAAAAAAATTATTCTTACCCTTAGATTGTATTTTTTGAAGATGAGAAAGATCAAGAACTGAATTTTTATCTAATTTATATACATCATTTCCCAGAAGATAATCAATGGTAATATTTAAAAAATTTCCTTCGTGTCCATCAATATAAATCAATGGTTGATTTTTTATTTCCGACAACTTACTACGGTATTCTTTAATAAAGATCTGTTCATTGGACTCTATAAAACTTCTATTTAACTTCGAAGTAATAATAGTCGACTTTAGGCAGCTACCTACTGTTTTAAAAAGTTTTTGAAGAGAAATTGGTTTTTCGAGAAAATCAAATGCGCCAATTTTTGTAGCCTCGATAGCTGTGTCTATTGTGCCGTGTCCCGACATCATTATCACTGGGCATCTAACATTATTATTATTTTTCCACTCCTTCAACAACGAAATTCCATCACAGTCAGGCATCCAAATATCTAGCAAAATAATATCTAAATTTTCTTCCTTTTGGATTTTTCTTGCTTCAACTGCATCTTTTGCAAGGAATACATCGTATCCCTCATCGATTAAATTTTCATTTAATGCATCGCGAATTCCAGCCTCATCATCAACTACTAATATTTTTATTTTATTCATTTCTTGCTCACCGGGATTGAAATAGAGACCTTAGCTCCACCTATTGTTTTATTTTTTATTACTATTGACCCCTTATGCTCCTCAATTATCTTCAGAACAATTGCTAAACCTAGGCCTGTGCCATGACTCTTCGATGTTATATAGGGCTCATATATTTTTGAGATAATTTTTTTAGGTATACCCGATCCATTGTCTTCAAATTCTATTACTGCCATTCCATCTCTTATTTTAGTTGCAATATTTATGCTTGGTTTTTTCTCTCCAATCAATGCGTCTTTAGAATTTTCTAGCAAGTTAACAAATACTTGTCTGAGTTTATTTTCGTCTCCACTAACTATTACAGCGTGTACTGATTGCTTAAGTTGAATATCAATATCCAATGCTTCATATAAATCAATAATTGACTCTATTAGCCTATTTATATTTACATCATTATTTTTCTGTATAGGTTGTCTTGCATAATCTGAAAATTCATTCACCATGACTTTCAGTGCATTGACTTGACCTACTATTGTCTCGGTAGCTTTAGAAAGGACAGACTGATCTTCTTTATTTAATTTTCCATTTAATCTATGCGCCACCCTCTCTGCAGAAAGTTGAATTGGTGTTAATGGGTTTTTAATTTCGTGAGCTAGCCTACGAGCTATTTCAGCCCATGCCTGATGTCGCTGTCCTTCTGTGACATCAGTTATATCATCAATCAAAATAATAAATTTAGTTTTGCCGTCATTCCTAATAGAATTAATCTGCACCCTTACTATTTGCTCAACTTGATTGTTATTTATTTTATATTCTCTACTATTGTCCTTTCTTTTTATTTCACCCAAAACAAACGAGGCGATAAATTTTATAAGGGGTAAAAATTGTTTATGTTTTACTATCTCTGTGTTTAGTTCTTTATTGTTTATTGAAATATTTTTAATCTTAAGTAAAGATAAAGCAGCCAAGTTATGAAGCATTATCTTCTGGCTACCATCCACTACCATTACACCGGATGATAAATTTGTAAGTATTGTGTCTAAAAACAATCTTGCAACTTCTATACTATGTTGATTTTTTTTATCGTTTTGGGTAGCAAGGTCTAGCTGCCTTGTCATACTATTGAATGACTGAACAAGCGTACCTATTTCATCTTTTTTCCTAAGTTCTGGAATTATTCTCTTAAAGTTACCCTTCGATATTTGCTTCGTTGCATCTGCTAGCTGAGATAAAGGCTCAGAAAACCTTCTGCTAATTACAAATGAGATCGCTACTGCAGATAATATAGCCAATAAAAGAACTATAGTAAGGGTTAAAGTATATACAATGTTCAGTGATTTTCGGCTGTACGATAGCCTTTGATAATCCTCATATACAGATTCAACAGATAACGCTAGACTCGATATTTCCGATGGTATTGGCTGTCTAATTTCTAGGTAGTTTTTTTCTGTGAGATTATTTTCAATATTTACTGGTAGATAAGCTCTTAATATTATATTTTCGTTAAACTCTTCAATAATCCCATAAAAATCTCTACTTGCTCGTTCTATATGTTCATAATTTGGAATAGTCGGTAAGCTTGTATTGTTTGCGCTTGAAAGTGCAAGAATATTTAGCTTCTTATCGTAAAGAATTACATCACCAAGATTAAATTTTTCCCTCATATCTTGAAGCAAACTATTCCTCTCACTATCTTTAGCATTTGCTATGCTGTAAGCAATGCTTCTTCCTTTAAGCTCTACATCACGCATAAGAATATTTAAGGTTTTTTGCCCCAAACTTAACCCGCCTTCAAGAGCTGACTCAACCTTGACATCAAACCATGAGTTAATCGACTTAGTTAAGAAACTTACCGAAACAAGGTAAACAATCGAAACGGGAATAATGACCATCAAAGCAAATGAGATGACAAGCCTTAATGTCAGCTTACTTCCAATGATTTCTTTTTTTATGTTCTTAAATAACCGTATTATTTGAAAGGTAATTAGCAGAATAAGAGAGGCAATAAAAAGAACATTGAATATAAAAAGCAACTTAAATGTTTCGGTGGAAACTATATGCGTATTGGTAAGAGATTTTGCAAGCATTATCAGAAGTGCAAGGCCAATCAGTCCAAATAATGGAATTGCATATCTCAATTATTTAACCTCCGTCATATCTAAAATAGTTAATGATTCAATATTCCACATATCATCATCCATATTCAGTTGTATAGGTTTTGGAAGGCCACCTCTATCTAACCTTATCTTCAAAACCATGCTTACATAATCATTTGAATTGTCAATAATACCTACATTCCAATGCCTTACGTTTTCTATGTAATTTATACCATCTCTAAGCTCATTAAAATATTGTTTTTCTCCCTTTATGTTGGAGCCCTCGTATTGCTGAATCAAATTCTTATATTTTATTTGATATGTTGCTGTTTTTTCTAAAATTGTTTTATCAAACCAAAATTTAGTCTGCTTAATTAATAAGAAACGAACTTCAAATTTTAAAACAATACCTTTTTTCAATGCAGTCATTAATTCTGGCGTAAGGTTGATGTTTTGATCAAAGTCAACATATGCAGTATTTTTTTCTTTATTCAATGCTAGTAAACTAACGTTAATTTTTTCTTCAGCATTAATAAAAGCACTGACCACTACTATTATTAAAAAAATGATTGGGTGCTTAATTTTTCTCAAGAATCTCATAATACAATCCATCATGATGCTTAGAAGGTAACATTTGATTTTTCATAGACACCACATGCTCAGGGAATTTTATATCGCCTCTGATAGCATCTTTATGGTTTTCACAAAACGCCGCAATAACATCACAATTTTCTTCTTGGAATACTGAGCAGGTAACATATAAAAGCTTTCCGTTTTTCTTTAACAGTGGCCATGCATTATTTAATAGCTCTAATTGACTTTTTCCATAATTAACAAAATCTGATGGCCTTCTAAGCCATTTTATATCTATATGCCTTCTGACAATTCCTGATGCTGAACATGGCACATCCAATAAAATTCTATCAAAGGCTTGTCGGTCCCACCACTTATTGTCATTATCTAAAGGCTCTTTAATCACCTTCGCTTGAAGCCCCAAGCGAAGAAGGTTTTCTTCGATCCTTAACGCTCTTAACGGATTTTTTTCAAGGGATACCAACCTCACATCATGCGACTCTAAAATACTAGTTGTTTTTCCTCCCGGGGCAGCACAAGCATCTAAAACCCAATGCCCATCCTCAAGGTCTAAATATTCTGAGGCTAATTGAGCTCCGTAGTCTTGGACAGAGAAATAGCCTTCAACAAAACCTGGGACGTCCATTACATTTATGGGAGTGTCTATAATTAATGCGTTGCCATGAATAAGGACATGATTAATATTATTACTCCGTAAAATATCACTATATTTTTCCACCGTAATTTTTTTCTTATTGACTCTTATAGTCATAGGTGGGTGAACATTACCGATACGCAATACATCTTCCCAATGCTCCACGTATTGTTCTTTCATTTTATCTACCCACCATAATGGATAATTATATTTTGACTCACTTTGACCTGCAAAACCTTGAATTAATTTTTCTTTGTTTCTTAAAAAAGTTCTCAATACTGCATTTACGAGATTACTTTTTCTAAAATCAATTTTTTTAGCTGCTCGAACCGCTTGATCAACTACCGTAAAATCGGTATGCGCTTCTTGTGTCAGTTGGTATATAGCAACATGTATAAGAGACTCTAATACCCTATTCTCAATTTTATTTTTTATTAGCTTGCCTATTAAATAGTTTGATTGGCCCATATACCTTAAAGTACCGTACGTAATAGCTTTAACCTGACTTTGTTGAACAGAATCGTCAGGATTTTTTAGAATTTTTTCAAATACATGATCCAAGTTGTTCCCATCAAGAACTCCATCAATAATAATTGCAGCGTACCTTTGTGATTCATGCATCAACTTATTCTATCTCCCTCATTTATTTTATAGTTCGTAATAAAATCTGCGGCCTTCATTTTTTTGGTCCCTTCTGGCTGAACCTCAGTCAACTCTAATCCACCAAGACTCAAACAAAGTATTACTCTTTTTTCTTCTACTTTTAGGTCTCCTGGCTTTAAATCTTTTACCAATTTAATATCATTAATTAGCTGTGCATCCCATATTTTCAAGCCTTTTTCTCTGAATAGCCCATGAATTCCTGGATATGGGTTAAATGCTTTTATTTTTCTTATTAATGCATTTGGCTCATCATTTAGGTTTAATTTGCCTTCCGCTTTGGTTATTTTTTTTGCGTAAGTAACTTCATCTTCATTTTGTACAACCCAATCTATTGGTTGGCATAGTGCAATAGTTTCAACAGTATCCAACATTAACTCCGCCCCCATTATGGCCATATGTTGGGTCATATCCCCTGTAGTTGATTTTTCCAGCAATTTAATGCTTGCTTTTTTTGCCATTGGACCAGCATCAAGCCTCTCAACTACTTTCATAATGGTTACCCCAATATGAGTGTCGCCACTTTCAATAGCTCTATGAATAGGAGCTGCGCCTCTCCATCTTGGCAATAAAGATGCATGTACGTTGAAACATCCTTTTGAAAATAGATTTAATATGCTGTTAGGAATAATTAATCCGTATGCAGCAACTATAAGGATATCAGCATTTAGATCTTTTATATTTTCCATAATATTGGTATCAAGCGACTCTGGCTGCATGATATAAAGACCTCTATCCTGAGCAGCTTTTTTAATAGGACTTGGATTTATTTTCATACCCCTCCCGGAGCGTCTATCAGGCTGGGTCATCACACAAACGACCTCATGTGAAGATTTATCCAGAAAATTAAGTGTTGGTACAGCAAATTCTGGAGTTCCGGCAAAGACTATCTTTAGCTTATTATTCATGAAGATAATTTATTTTTTTCTTTGTTTGATAAGTTTCTTTTTGATTCTATTTTGCTTTAACGGTGATAAATACTCAACAAAGACCTTGCCTTCTAAATGGTCCATTTCATGTTGAATGCATACAGATAACAATCCATGAGCCTCTATTTCGAAACTCTTTCCTCTATTATCAAGAGATTGGACTTTGATATAATCAAACCTTTCAACAGCCTCATAAAATCCCGGAACAGACAAACAGCCTTCTTCATACTCTTGCTTACCTTCTTTTTGAATAATTTCAGGATTTATTAATGTAAGTAGGTCATTTTTATCATCGCTTATGTCGATCACAATTATTCGTTCATGAAAATTTACTTGCGTTGCGGCTAAACCAATTCCATTTGAACCATACATTGTCTCAGCCATATCTTTGATTAATTTTTTATGAACCTCATCGACATTTATCACCCTTTTTGCTACTTTATGCAAATTAGGGTCCGGGTAAGTTAGTATTGTTAAAATTGCCATAATTAATATTGATTATTTGTTGTTTAGCTGATAAATTTATTCTAAAGTGATAACAATAAAACATTTTACCTCTATTACTAATTATACTGCCTCAAGGCCTCTTTTCTTATTTTTTACCTTGCTGTATTCAACTAACGAATTTAATAACGATTCATTACAAGGAAAGTTATGTTTGAATTATTAATATACATGTTTGAAAATTATTTAAGCTCCAAAAGCTACCTAGACTTTAATAATATTTCTATGGAGCTAGAAGCTGCTGGCTTTGATAATGACGACATAGAAGAGGCTTTTGATTGGTTCTCTCAATTAAAATCTATGTCTGATAAAATCCCCAAAGCAATCAATGCTAATGAAAACACCAACCTAAGAATTTTCACTGAAAAAGAATACAAAAAAATATCCTCCGAAGGCCTTGGCTTTATCCTTTTCTTGGAACAGGCAAAAGTTTTAAACTCCGTTGAAAGGGAAATTATTGTTGATAGGGCAATGGCATTAAATCAACATATTATTTCGATTGATGAGGTGAGATGGGTAGTAATGATGGCGTTATGGAATAATGGAAAGGAAAATGACTACCTCTTTGTTGAGGATGCCCTATACAATAAAAACACCCTCACCATTCATTAGGACTTAAGGTTATTAATAATTTTAGTAATAATCCCTGATTGATTAAGAGTATAAAAATGAACGCTTGGGACGCCATATTGAATGAGGGTTTCGCACAACTCCGTAATCACATCAATGCCATAGCTCCTTAGAGACTCTAAGTCGTCTCCATAATCTTCCAATTTCATCTTAAGCCATCGCGGAATTTCTGACCCACAATTAGCGGAAAACCTCGAAAGTTGTTTGATATTATAAATTGGCATAATGCCTGGCACTATTGGGATATTAATGGATCGCTTCTGACACTCTTCCATAAACTTAAAATATGCATCAACATTAAAAAAGAATTGCGTTATAGCTCCACTAGCTCCCGCATCAATTTTTCTTTTAAAATTATCCATGTCATCTTTTGCTGATAGTGCCTCTGGATGAAATTCAGGATAAGCTGCTACTTCAATAAGAAAATGATCACCAGTCTCCTCACGTATAAAATTAACTAGCTCGTTAGCGTATTTAAAATCACCATAATTAACAGCCCCGGAAGGATTGTCTCCCCTCAACGCCACAATCTGATTGATATTGTGAGATTGATACGCTTTAAGCACTTGGCTAATTTCTTTCTTTGATGACGATATACAAGAAATATGCGGAACTGCACTAGAGCCCAACCCCTTAATCTTAAGAACAGTCTCTAAAGTTTTTTCTTTGGTTGATCCGCCCGCACCAAATGTTACTGAATAAAAATCAGGGTCAAATAAATTAAGATTTTTTATGACTAGCTCAAGGTTTTGCATTCCTTCCTCATTTCGTGGAGGAAAGAATTCAAAACTTATTGGAGGCAAGGTTGCCATTCTAGTACCTGTATTGCTCTGGCTTATAAGGGCCAGAAACCTTAACACCTATATAGTCTGCTTGCTCTTCGCTAAGCTCAGACAACTGCGCATTTAATGTCTTAAGTTGAAGGCGTGCCACCTTTTCATCTAGGTGCTTAGGAAGGGTATAAACTCCTAATGGATAGTTATCGGTATTTTTGAACATTTCTATTTGCGCGATAACTTGGTTAGCGAAAGACGAACTCATTACATAGCTAGGATGACCAGTAGCGCAACCTAGATTAACTAGCCTCCCTTTTGCTAATAAAATAATTTTGTTACCATTTGGGAAGCTTACATGATCAACCTGAGGTTTGATTTCATCCCAATCGCAATCAGATAAAGACGCTACATCAATTTCATTGTCAAAATGACCAATATTACAGACGATTGCTTCATTTTTCATTTTGCTCATATGACTATAATTGATTACATTTAAATTTCCAGTTGCCGTGACAAAAATATCGGCATGTTCACAAGCATAATCCATAGTTACTACTCTATAGCCTTCCATAGCTGCTTGAAGTGCACAAATTGGATCGACTTCAGTTACCCATACTTGCGCAGAAAGTGCTCTTAAGGCTTGTGCAGAACCTTTACCCACATCTCCATAACCCGCTACAACAGCAACTTTCCCTGCAATCATTACATCTGTTGCACGCTTAATAGCGTCTACCAATGACTCTCTGCAGCCATATAGATTATCAAACTTTGATTTAGTTACCGAGTCATTAACGTTGATAGCAGGAAATGCAAGCTCCCCATCACGATGCATTTGATACAAACGATGTACCCCAGTAGTTGTTTCTTCAGTTACACCTTGAATATGTTTGATGCGATCGGAATACCATGAAGGATTAGTTTGTAAATTCTTCTTAATAGCATTGAACAAACAAATCTCTTCTTCTGACTCAGGGCTATTGAGTACGGCAAGGTCTTTTTCGGCCTTAACACCTAAATGAAGAAGCATTGTTGCATCTCCACCATCATCCAGAATCATATTGGAGAACTTTCCGTCTTCCCATTCAAATATGCGATGAGTAAAAGCCCAATATTCATCGAGTGATTCACCCTTATAGGCAAATACTGGAGTCCCTCCAGCGGCGATTGCTGCTGCTGCATGATCTTGCGTAGAGTAAATATTACATGATGCCCATCTTACTTCCGCACCCAGGTCTTTAAGGGTTTCAATTAATACAGCAGTCTGAATAGTCATGTGGAGCGACCCTGTAATTAAGGCACCTTTCAGTGGTTTAGCATGCGCATACTCTTCACGAATCGCCATTAATCCAGGCATCTCAATCTCCGCAATG
The DNA here is from genome assembly GCA_000168995.1 of Methylophilales bacterium HTCC2181. Taxonomy (GTDB): domain Bacteria; phylum Pseudomonadota; class Gammaproteobacteria; order Burkholderiales; family Methylophilaceae; genus BACL14. The sequence goes on from AAUX01000001.1 coordinate 91,008, forward strand.
GAGATTTCTTTTCGGCCAAACTCAGCTAAGGCTAGATCGGCAACAAAGTAATCGTTTGGTTTTAGGTTTGTCTCAGTCACTGTGTTCATATTTTTCCTTAAAAATAAGAGTGACAGTTGGGGGGAGCTTTGTGTTCACTTTATCCATCAACTGACACTGAAGTTAAGTGAACGCGGTTTAAAAAGTTAGCCGAGCCTAGGGGAGTCCTGCAGCGTTCCTCGGTAATAAGTTATTTTATTCGATCCTTATTTGTAAATCAAGTACTTACACATTCATTAAGGCTATTTTTTTATCCAGGCTCTCCCAGGTAAAATCAGGCTCATCTCTTCCGAAATGTCCGTATGCAGCTGTTTTTTTATAAATTGGTCGGAGAAGATCTAGCATTTCAACAATGCCCTTGGGACGCAAATCAAATGTACTTAATACTAGGTTGGATATTTCTTCGCCCGCCAATGTTCCTGTACCCAAAGTATCGACCATGACTGACGTTGGTTTTGCTACGCCAATCGCATAAGATAGTTGCACTAAACATTTTTCGGCCAAGCCAGCGGCTACAATATTTTTTGCAACATACCTTGCTGCATAGGCTGCGGATCGATCAACTTTGCTGGGATCTTTTCCAGAGAAAGCCCCGCCACCATGTGGCGCTGCACCCCCATAGGTATCGACAATAATTTTTCTTCCTGTAAGCCCACAATCACCCTCGGGACCACCAACAACAAACCTTCCTGTTGGGTTAATCAGGTACTTAATATCACCCTTTATTAAATCACTTGGAAGAATAGGTTTAATTATCTCCTCAACTACAGCTTCACGTAAATCTTTTAAATCTATATCTGGCGCATGCTGTGTTGATAAGACAACCGTGTCAATACTATGAGGCTTATTGTTCTCATACCGAATAGTTACTTGCGATTTAGCATCAGGTCTCAACCAGGGAAGCCTGCCATCTTTTCTGAGCATTGCTTGCCTTTCGACCAATCGATGCGATAACCAAATCGGCAAAGGCATTAAATCGATAGTCTCATTACACGCATAACCAAACATTATCCCCTGATCTCCGGCGCCCTGATCTTTTGGATCATCCATTGCCCCATCAACACCTTGCCCTATATCTCGTGATTGTTCTCCATACCTCACCATTACATCACAAGATTTAAAATCAATGCCGTATTCTGGATTATCATAGCCAATAGTTTTTAGCGTATTTCGAGCAATATGCTCGTAATCGACATTGCTGTTACTTGTTATTTCTCCGGCCAATACAATGAGGTTTGTTGCGGCCATGGTTTCTGCAGCAACTCGCGCATTGGGGTCTTGTTCAAGAATCGCATCTAAAATCGCATCTGATATCTGATCAGCAACTTTGTCAGGATGGCCTTCCGACACTGATTCGGAGGTAAAGAAGTAATTTTTCATCATAAGTATAATTGTAAGTAAATAATATCCGCTACAATAGCAAAAAAAGAATAAATTTCATATGGTCAAAATACGTAATATTCCTTTTAGTAAAATGCATGGGTCAGGTAATGATTTTGTGGTTATCAACCAAATAGACAATAACTACAGGCTAACTTCTTCTCAAATAAAAAAATTGGCTGATCGAAACTTTGGTATCGGTTTTGACCAGCTTTTAATTATCGAAAAACCTACTCAAGCACCGGCAGAATTTAAGTACCGCATTTTTAATGCAGATGGCTCAGAAGTTAGTCAATGTGGTAACGGGGCTCGATGTTTTTTTCATTACTTAAGAATGAAAAAATTATCCTCCAGCAATGAAATTACGGTGGAAACTCAATCGGGTATGATTGTTTTATCTTACAAGAAAGATGGTCTGATTTCTGTTGATATGGGTGTGCCTGTTTATGACTACAAACAGATACCTTTTATTTCAACGAATACCACCTTACCAACCGTAACTGTAGATGATAAAAGTTATGAATTTTATCCAATTTCTATGGGCAACCCCCATGCTGTTATCAAACTAGCTAGTCTTCAAGGGGTTGACCTTGTCAAAATTGGCAAAGTATTACAAAAATCAGCCGCATTTCCTGACAGTGTGAATGTGGGTTTTGTTCAAGTTATCGATAAACACACCTTGTCGTTAAAAGTTTATGAGCGGGGGAGTGGGATGACCTTAGCCTGTGGCTCAGGAGCCTGTGCAGCAGGAGTGGTAGCGATCCAAAAGCGTTGGGCACAAAATCCAGTTAGCGTTCTAGTGGATGGGGGCGTGCTCACCATCAATCTTACGCCGCAGGGCTCCGTTGAGCTTCTGGGTCCTGCTGAATGGATTTTTGATGGTGAACTCAATGCGTCACAAATATCATCACATGAAGAATAAAGACTACATAGAGAAATATACTGATTACATTAAATTTGAGAAAAGGCTAAGTGCGCTTACGATAAAAAGTTACCTGAGAGATATCCGGCTATTAGATAGTGAGCTGCAAGGCAAAGATTTACAATCTTATCAAGTAGATGATATCAGGCGAGGGATATCAGTCTTTCATGCCAAAGGCATTAATGGCAAGTCCTTGTCGAGAATGCTTTCCTCTTGGAGAGGTTTTTTTGATTTTCTCAACCATCGCTATGAATTTAGTCTAAACCCAGTTATGGGCATTAAAGCTCCAAAAGCAAAAAAATTGCTACCCCAAACGCTCTCCATTGATCATGCCATTAAATTGGTCAGCATCACTGATAAGTCTTTTCTGGGATTGCGGGATCGGGCTATTATGGAATTGTTCTATTCATCCGGGTTGCGACTCTCTGAGCTAGCAGCAATGAAGCTTGCTGATATCAATATGGATGAGCAGACAGCAAGCATTTTGGGTAAGGGTAATAAGTCCAGAATCGTTCCTATAGGCAGTCACGCTCTACAAGCTCTGAATGACTGGATAGTAATGCGTAAAAAAATTAGCGATTTCAATCCTCGTACAACCCATCTTTTTTTGTCAGAAAAAGGCAATGCACTGGGCGTTCGATCAATCCAATATCGATTAAAATTTTGGGCTATTAAACAGGGTATCCCGGAAAATATTCATCCACATTTATTACGGCATAGTTTTGCAAGCCACCTGTTACAGTCAAGTCAAGATCTTAGAGCCGTTCAGGAGCTTCTTGGTCACGCCAATATAAGCACCACACAAATATATACCCATCTTGATTATCAACATTTATCAAAAATTTATGATGATGCCCATCCTCGAGCAAAAAAAAATAATAGAAATAAATAGGCTATTGATGACGATTAATATTTACACTATAGTGAAGCCATGCAAGAAGAAATCAATTTATTAGAAGAAAAAATTAACTTATTGGTTAATAAAGTCACTAATATGAAAAGCGAAGCACAAACTGTTGTGCCTGATTTGTATGAAGCAAAAGAAGAAATAAAAATGCTAAAAGCTAAAATTGCTGAGGCAACAGTCAAAATTGAAAATTTATTGGCCCAAATTCCTTAACTATTATGGCAAAACAAATTGAAGTAAAAATTCTTGGCCGTGACTTCTCAATTGCCTGTCCCGAAAACGAAGAGGACAGCCTCATGAAATCAATCAATTTTCTGAATCATAAGATTGACGAAGTGCAGGCTTCTGGTTCAATCATTGGGGTGGATAAAACTATCATTATGGCAGCGTTAAATATCACACACGAATACCTTAATAAAAATAATAACGCCGATGCAGATGTACAGAACTTAAGTTACAAAAATAAACTAACTGATTTTAATAAACTGCTCGATAGCATTCTGGATTAGAATACAAAAAGTAGTTTGTTTGGGTGTTGCTTAGGCTAATTATTCCTTGAACTAGTCTATAGCATCGGTTTTAGTCAATCAGAAGTGGTGCGATCGCTCACGATTGGGTAACCTTTTAAGGGCTCTTGGCGAGCGAACCTAAAACTTCTTAGTCTATTACCCCTTGAACCTTTGGTTCTGGATGCTGGTCTAGGCAACACCCAAATAAATTAGGTATTCAATTTATGGTACTCTAAATCGCTCATGGATATAATATCCAAAGCTCTTTCATGGGTAGCATCTAATACAATCGGAGGAGCACATCCTGCTTCAGCTGCCTCTAACCATCTGTTTGCACATAAACACCATCTATCACCCGCCACGAGTCCTGGAAAATTAAACTCCGGTCTCGGGGTAGATAGATCGTTCCCCATCTCCTTTGAAAAAGCCAAGAAATCATTATTGACCTCAGCGCATACGGTATGTTGTCCGTTGTCAGTCTGACAATGATCACATGTGCCATTCCTAAAATAACCGGTAATAGGATCAAGGCTGCATATCTGCAAACTCTTCCCTAAAACATTTTTCTTTTCCATTTTATATTTCCTTTATTAAACTATAATTACGATACAACAATTAGTTATGTTTAGGAAAAATTATGCGCTATTGGTTAATGAAATCAGAACCTACAGACTTTTCAATTGATGACCTTGAGAAAGCACCTAATCAAAGCATTGATTGGTATGGTATTAGGAATTACCAAGCACGGAATTTTATGAGGGATACCATGGAGCTTGGTGACCTTGCTTTTTTTTATCACTCTAATTGTAAGGTCCCAGGCATTGTTGGCGTAATGAAAGTGTCTCAATTAGCCTACCCGGATAAATTACAATTCATTAAGGGCCACAAGTATTTTGATCCAAAGTCATCGCCGGACAATCCACGATGGGTTAATGTCGACGTTCAATTTGTTAAGCGCTTACCATTAGTAAGTCTGCAAGAATTAAAAACCTACTCAGAACTTGGTGAGATGAAAATATTACAAAGGGGTAATCGACTGTCGATTACCCCTTTGTCAAAATATGAATGGGATTTTATAAATAAAATCCAGGTCAGCTCTTAGCTTATCGTACCTGGTCTAAGCTACCTATAGCTGGAGGATAGCTTACAATACCCCAAGGTATTCCAGCAACTGGGATACGCTTTTCCACTGCAAGGTCACCAACATCAACCACCACAACTTCATCCGAACGACCACAAGCTAACAAAATGTCTTGATTGTCCGGAGTGAATGTAAAATGCCAACACCGTTTACCATCTATTTGAATGTCTTTAATTTTGCTGTAATCCTCCGTAGCGTAAACCTCTAGTGTCTTTGACTTTCCAGCAGCAACAAAAAGCTTATCACCAGCGGCATTAAAGCTAGTTCCATATGGTGATTTACCTGTCTTGACGGTTTTAATATGATTAAAGTCTTTATCAAGAACAATAAAGTTATCGCTATGCTCTAAAGTAGCTACATACCGTTCTCCGTTAGGAGAAACCTTAATCCCTCTAGGTCTTAATCCATAGGGCTCAACCGATATAGTCTTAATTAATTCTCCGGACATAAAGTCATGAACGGTAATCGTATTGTCTGCTTCATTCGTCACGATAATTTGCTTGCCGTCTTTGCTAAACTCTATGCCCTCAGTTTCGGGTCCAGCCGTAATATCTCGGACTTTCTCGCCCAACGCTAAGTCAACGATAGAAACTTTGGCCGGAGTTCTATCATCGTCGTCGTCTTCGTCCTCTTCCTCTTCATGCTTTTGCTCTCCAGGCGCAGGTGGCTTACCTTTTGATGAGGGCTCAGTTGATATAAAAGCTAATCCATCCTTAATCCTTACAAACTCGGGATTAATTCCTACCTCAATGGTTTTTTCAATCGCTTTGGTTTTCACGTTCACCATGCTAATAGCAGCGTCATCTTTGTTTGCTGTAACAAGGTATTTTCCATCTTTAGTTAGGCCAATACCTCTGGGGAAAGTCCCTACCTTAAATTCCTCGACCACTTCCATTGTGTTTAAGTCTATGACGGATACTCCACTATTTTGCGAAGTAACATACACTTTTCCTCGATCCCCTTGGCTACATGAAGATAATATAAAAACGACAGTCAATACTTTCAACCAATGCATTACAACCCCTTTTTTAAAATGTTTGTAAAAATTTCATATGACGGCTTTTTAGTTGCCTAAAAATAATTTATAAGCAGGATTGCCTGTCTCGTCCCAACTTGGGTATCCTACCTGACTTAAAAATATCTGAAAAGTTTCTTTTTCATTCGGTGGCACTTGAATTCCCACGAGCACCCGACCAATATCTGCTCCATGATTACGATAATGAAAAAGGCTAATATTCCAATTTTCCCCCATATTATTCAAAAAATTTGATAGCGCTCCAGGTCGTTCTGGAAATTCAAATCGATAAATCACTTCGTTTTCTGCTTCAGGAGCATGCCCACCCACTAGATGCCTTAAATGAAGCTTTGCAACCTCGTTATGGGTTAAATCAATAGCTTCTAGACCCGCATCATTTAATGTTTTAATCAATAATTGCGATTCTTGAAAATCTCTAACACTGATTCCAACAAAAATGTGTGCGCTTGAGTGACTTGAGAACCTGTAATTAAACTCCGTAATGCTCCTAGATCCTATCAAACTACAAAAGGATTTAAAGGCCCCTGGGTTCTCAGGAATAGTCACTGCAAAAACCGTTTCTCTTTCTTCTCCAATCTCTGCCCTTTCGGCCACAAATCCTAAGCGATCAAAATTCATATTTGCGCCGGATGCTGTACCAATTAATGTTTCAGATTTAATATTATTTTTCTTGATGTAAGATTTTATTCCGGCAACCGCTAATGCACCTGCCGTCTCAAGAATGGTTCGCGTATCTTCAAATACATCTTTTATGGCTGCACATATTTCATCATTACTTACCACTATCATTTCATCGACATACTCTTGGCAGAGCTTGAAATTTTCTTCGCCTACTTGCTTAACTGCTGCACCTTCTGCAAAAAGACTAACATTTTCTAACAATACCCTCCTATTAGCCTTTAAAGACTGAGTCATAGCATCAGCATCTTGTGCCTCCACTCCAATAATTTTAATGTCCGGTCTTACTGCTTTGATATAGGCAGCAATCCCTGCTATTAATCCGCCGCCGCCAACACAAATAAATATTGCATGGATATTATCGGGGCAATCTGCGAGAATTTCCTTTGCTACAGTCCCTTGCCCCGCTATTACATCGGGATCGTCAAATGGGTGAATAAAGGTAAGGCTTTCCTTTTTTTGTATCTCTAAGGCATGGTTGTATGCATCGTGGTATGTATGGCCATGCAAAACGACCTCCGCTCCGCGACCTTCTACCGCTTTAATTTTTATTAATGGGGTGGTACTTGGCATGACAATTAGTGCCTTGCAATCTAATTTCTGAGCTGCTAATGCGACTCCTTGGGCATGATTACCGGCAGAACAGGAGATCACCCCTCTTGCTAGCTCGTCTTTCGATAAATTTGCCATTTTATTATAAGCGCCACGCACCTTAAATGAAAAAACGGGCTGAAGATCTTCACGCTTTAAAAGGATATTGTTGTTAAATCTATTTGATAGATTTTCTTGTTTTTGAAGTGGCGTTTTTATTGCTGCGTCATAAACATTAGCTTCATCAATTCTTTTTTTATATGCATTTTTCATAATTAGTTAATTTTCAAGAAACTCGTCGCAGTGTATGATAGTAACCCTAATTATAGTTAAAAATAAAGGGTTTGGTAGAAAATGGCTTTATCACAAGATGAATTAAAAAAACAAGTAGCAAAGGCGGCAATCGAATACGTAGAGTCAGGCGTTATTGGTGTTGGAACAGGCTCTACTGCCAACTATTTTATTGATTACCTGGCTGAAGTAAAACATAAGATTGATGGCGCAGTAGCTAGTAGTGAGGCGACAGCAGAACGTCTCCGCAAACATGGAATTGAAGTATTTGATCTTAATTCAGTAGATGGTATGGATATTTATGTCGATGGTGCGGATGAAATCACCGAACATATGCATATGCTTAAGGGGGGCGGTGGTGCATTAACCAGAGAGAAGATTGTCGCCGCAAATGCCAAAAAGTTTATCTGTATTTGTGATGAATCGAAATTTGTACCAACGCTCGGTAAATTTCCTTTGCCCGTTGAGGTCCTTCCTATGGCGAGAAGTTATGTTGCTCGGCAGTTATCGGCCTTAGGAGGCCAACCGCAATTAAGGGACTTTACAACAGATAATGGGAATATTATTCTTGATATTCATGGAATGAATATTGTTGACCCTATCGACACCGAAGCTAGGATCAATCAAATCGTAGGGGTTGTGACTAATGGACTTTTTGCTAAGAGAGCGGCAGATATATTATTGCTTGCAACTGATTCGGGCGTTAAAACCCTGGGTAAGTAAGCTGAAATGCATTGGCTATCCTATTAAAATGAATTATTATTATTTAAATTAATTTAATCAGAAGGTTATACCGTTTTATGGCTTCAGAACATATTTACAAACAATATGATGCAGACCTACAATCCATACGAGCAAAAGTGTTGGAGATGGGAACAATAGTTGAAGAACAACTCAGCGAAGCGGTTCAATCATTGGTTGACGCCGATACAAAGCTTGCCGAAAAAGTCATTCGAAGAGATGAAGAAGTTAACGATCTCGAGATTGATATCGATGAAGATTGTTCCCTACTCATTGGTAAGCGATCTCCTGTCGCCGCAGACCTAAGAAATGTGTTAATGATGATTAAAATCATTGGTGATCTTGAGCGCATTGGTGACGAGTCAACAAAAATTGCAAATGCCACCATACGGATTATTGAAAACGATATAATGAGCAAGCCTCAATTTAAAAATATTAACTCGATGTTAAGTTCTGTGCAGCTCATGTTAAGGCAAGCTTTAAATTCTTTTGCGAGGCTAGACACTACCGAAACCATCGAGGTTTTAGAGAAAGATAAAGAAGTAGACGAAGAATACCGTTCCCACATGAGACAGTTACTTACTTACATGCTTGAAGATCCAAGAACTATCTCAATGTCACTTGAGCTCATGTTTGTGACAAAGTCTCTAGAACGCATTGGTGATCACGCAAAAAATATTACCCAATCGGTTATATATACCGTAAAAGGTACCGATGTTCGGCACTCCAGCATCAAAGAGATTAAGGCTGAATTAAAACACTAGGACTAAGGTTTAGGAGGAATATAACCTGAAGCTTGTTCTGCGCCATCGCCAAAAAAATAGGCCTCTGTTTGTTCTTTGAGGTACTTTCTTGCTTGCGGATCAACCAAGCTTAACCTGTTTTCATTAACCAGCATAGTTTGGTGTTTTAACCATCCTGCCCAAGCTTCTTTTGATACACTTTCAAATATTTTCTTTCCCATATCGCCAGGATAAGGTGGAAAATCCAGACCTTCTGCTTCCTTGTTTAATTTAACGCAATGTACTGTTCTTGGCATGACATACTCCTTTAATTGGCCTTCATCATAATCTAAAAATTATCAACTAGACTTTTAATTTTAATCTAAGAATGCTTATATGTAATTTTAATAAATGGTTTTTATGCTACTATGATTTTTGTTGTTAGGTGACATAAATTCTTTCGAAATTATGTTTAAACGGGAAGTTAAGTGAAATACTTACACTGCCCCCGCAACGGTAAGTAAGCGTGGATTCATAACAAACAGTCACTGAGAAATCGGGAAGGCTTTGAATCAAATCTTACAAGTCCGGAGACCGGCCTAATAACTCACTAAGAAATACTGCGGGGAGCCAGTATTAGGCACATGAGCTTTATTGTTCATGCCTTTATTCACCCTCAAATGTATTTCTATCTTTTATATATCATGCGGGGCTGCATGAATTTTTTAGGAATCACTTTGATCAAAATTATATTTTATTTGTTTATATTCGCTCCCTTTATTGTTCTAGCTAAAACTGAAATAGAAATTGATGATATTTTTGTTACGGCGACGCGCTCAGTTATAGCTAAGGAGAATATTGCTGCGGATGTCACAACCCTTAATGCAGAAGAAATTCTGCAAGCCGGAATGTCAACTCTGCCAGAGCTTCTTCAAAGGCAGCCTGGAATCGAAATTTCTAATAATGGTGGGCCTGGAAAAGTCAGCACTATTGGTATTAGAGGCACCAGCTCGACCCATACTATTATCTTAATTGATGGAGTTAGGATGAATGCTGCAACTTCTGGATTCACGGCTCTTGAACATATTCCGCTGTCACAAATTGAAAAAATTGAGATTGTTAGGGGCGCGGCCTCAAGCATCTATGGTCAAGATGCTATCGGGGGTGTTATTCAAATATTTACTAAAAAAGGTGCTGAAGGCTTCAATCCTTATCTTTCTATTGGTTTTGGTCGATATCAAACATCTAACATTGCAACAGGGGTGAGAGGCGGAGATCAAGATACAACCTATGCAATCAATTTCTCTAGTTCTAACACAAAAGGATTTTCTGCTTTCTTCCCTAACTCAAGAAGTGCTGCCGATGAATATAATTTAGACAAGGATGGCTACCAAAATCAAAGTGTCTCATCATCAATTAAATATAAGCTTAGTAATGACTATGAAGTTGATTTTAATTATCTTTTGTCAGAAGGTAAAAATAAGTTTGATAATAGTTTCGGCAATTATTTCCCAACTATTGACTTTAGAAATGAAACAAAAAACCAAATTCTTTCACTTAATTTAAATGGTCAGATTACAAAAGAATGGGGTTCAAGCATTAAAGTTGCAAGGGGCGTTGATCAATACACGGACAAGCAACTTTATGATTGGACTGCATACACTTATATTCAGACCGACAATTTATATAAAACAACTCAGAATCAAATAACATGGAATAACTCTATTAACCTCCCTATTGGCAATTTAATTTTATTATACGATCGATTAGAACAAAAAATTAAAACTACCGAAGTCTATCAAAAAACACAAAGGACTAACGACGCTCTAATGGTCGGATACAACATATCAGAAGGGAACAATCACATTCAAACTAGCCTCAGGCAGGATTGGAATAGCAACTATGAAGATGCGATGACCGGAAATATTGGTTACGCATATAACTTAACCTCAAACTGGATTTTTGCTGCTTCATTAGGGACGGCCTTTGTATCGCCATCATTTAATTATGCATACGCTAGTGCAGACCCAGATGCTCTTGGAAACCCGGATTTAAAGCCCGAAAAATCGAGGAATACCGAAATTTCAGTTCGGTACAATGACAGTTCTGGGTCGCTCTCCCTAACTGCCTTTCAAAACCAAATTAAAGACTTTATTATTTATGAATACGGCATGACCCCACAATCAACTGAAAATCTCAATGAGGCAAGCATAACCGGATTAACTATTTCGGGGGATCGATTTTTTAATCATTTTCAAATAAAAGGAAACCTTACAACCCAGACGCCCAAAAATGATGATACTGATAAATATCTTCCGTATCGAGCAACTTTAATCGGAAGTATCAACCTTAATTACTATATGAATGATTGGATTTTTGGTGTTGAAAATACCGGTACTAAGAGTCGCTTCGCCGACAAAGCAAATACAAGAAAGGTTGATGGGTATATCTTAACTAACTTATTCATTGATTATAGATTTTCTGAAGCGCTAAAGATTAATCTGCGAATGAATAATGCTCTAAATAAAGATTATGCTACCAATATCGAAGGAAACCCTAAAACAACAGGCTTCAGATATCAAACTGCCGGTAGAAATATTTTTGTAAATTTAAACTATGACTTTTAATAATTAAGCAGTAAAATTCATCTATGTACATAAAAAAAACCTCTTTAACACCACATGTTAAGCAATTAACGATATTTTTATTTCTTTTAATTGTTATGATTGCAACACGTGGCACTCACCTACTAACTTCAATTGCACTCCCAGATGCATCATTCATCGTTATGTTAGCTTTGGGATTTTTATTAAATAACATTAGGTGGTTTATCTTTGCACTTCTCTTATCAGTTGGAATAGACCTCTACATGATACCAACTACTATTAACGAGCCATACAATTTAAATTTAGGTTATATAGGGCTAACACTCGCTTATGCCATTGCATGGTTTATTGGGAAATATTTTGCCAATACTCCAATTAGTAATTCATCAGTCATCAAATACAGCGCCCTTTATTTGTCTGCTACCTACTTAATCTCAACATTATCTTTCTACTATTTTTCAGGTTGGAGTGTTAGTTCACAGAGCGTACTCTCATTTTTAGGGTCTCATATTAACGACTTTATGATTAGTAACATTTCTTATCTTATAATCTTTATTATCGGGATTAAAGTTTATAGGTCTATGACCAGAAATTCAGCCGCTCTAACCATTAAAAGTATTTAGTTTTAGTAAGTCATATAGAGTAATAAGTTTGATATAATTTCACACTTAAAGTTTTGATGGCCGGATAGCTCAGTCGGTAGAGCAGTGGATTGAAAATCCTCGTGTCGACAGTTCGATTCTGTCTCCGGCCACCATCTTAGTAGACCCTTCATTACCTGCTCGTTCTATTATCGTTATTTAAGAAATCTTGATAAGATTCAAAGATAATGACAAAAAAATACCACATCGGCATCGATCTTGGCGGAACAAAAACAGAGATAGCTATTCTGGACACCAACCTAGACCTAATATACAAAAAAAGATTGTTAACCGGAAGTGCTAATGGCCCTGAATATATTATCAGTCAAATAGGTTTATTGTATGAAGATGCAAAAGCTTTTATCAGTTCTGCGTCACACAGCGTTGGGGTGGGCACCCCGGGTTCTCTATCTGTCGATAAAGGGCTTCTTAGAAATTCCAACACCCTATGTTTAAATGGCCTGCCGTTAAAAAAATTAATCGAAGACAAAATTCAGCATGAAATATATGTAGAGAACGATGCTAACTGCTTTGCTTTAGCTGAAGCTATTATGGGGTCTGGAAAAGGACATCAGCTAGTTTTTGCGGTGATCATGGGGACTGGATGTGGTGGTGGTTTTGTTATTAATCAATCTCTTCGCATAGGGCCCCAGAAAATCGCTGGGGAATGGGGACACTCTGTGCTTCATAGCAATGGTCCTAAATGTTATTGTGGTAAAAATGGTTGTATTGAAATGTACGTCTCTGGGGGTGGACTTGAAAAAATCCTTCGAGACAATAATGTTCTTAATACTACTGCAGAACAATTTTTGAACAGAAAAAGGTATGGGGCAAAAGATCGGGTTATTTTAAATAATTTTTATGCTGACTTTGGGCTCGCACTGGGAAATGTCATCAACATCATTGATCCCGATATTGTTGTACTTGGTGGTGGTCTATCTAACCACCAAGGTCTTTATGATATCGGGAAAAAACTAGCTTATAATAAAATATTTCATGAACATCCAACCACTCCCATAGTAAGAAATATACTGGGGGATTCGTCGGGTGTTATTGGTGCTGCCTTACTTGCAAGGAATTAACCTATGTTATTAATTACCGCTTTTTTTGCATCAGTTTTGACATTCATTTATATTAAGCTGGCAAAGAATGTTATCCGGCTGCGTCGTGAATCTAAAATCTCGGTGGGGCATGGAAAATCTGAGCCCTTAGAGAAGGCTATTCGGGCTCACGCCAACTTTAATGAGTATGTCCCTCTTGGTTTAATTCTCATGGCATGCCTTGAGATCAATAATTTTAATACCCTCATTATTATTTTAGTTGGTGGGCTTTTTTTAATAGGAAGATTTTTGCATGCACAATCTTTTCTAAAAGAGGAAATGGATATTGATTTAAGGGTGAAGGGCATGAAGTGCACATTCTGGTCTTTAATGATTATGTCTGGGTTAAATTTCTTCTCTATCGCTATGTCATTTTTGTAAGATAAGAATGACAATAATTCTCATTCCGATAATTTATTTTCTTATCGGTATAATCAATCTAAATACAATTACTGGGGATCATTATGAAAGATAATCAAAAAATTATAGATGCATTAAATACGATATTAGAATTCGAATTGGCTGGTGTTGTAAGGTATACGCATTACGCTCTAATGGTCTATGGCTACAGTCGAATTCCCATTACCAGCTGGTTGCGTGATCAAGCTACTGAATCACTTACCCATGCCAACCAGGCGGGAGAATTAATAACCAACCTTGGTGGTCATCCTTCCCTAGCTATTGGCCCTCTTCTTGAAACACACAACCATGATATTGGGACTATTCTTAGAGAGTCACTTGAGCATGAAAAAGATTCCCTGAATTCTTACAAGGCTTTGCTTGGCTTAGTAGAAGGAGAATCAATCATGTTAGAAGAATATGCAAGGACGATGATTTATACGGAAGAGTTACATCTTGGTGAGGTGGATAAAATGCTCAGAAACCCAGGCGATGTAGAGCCTTTCAGTAAATAACATCACCTATGAAGAATATTGGTCCAGGAGAGCTAAAAACGCTACTCAACAAGGAAGAAGTTATCTTGGTAGATGTTAGAAATGATAACGAAGTTGCTAAAGGCATGATTGAAAAAGCATTGCATGTCCCGCTTGCATCGATTGGCGCATGGCTAGAAACACAAAATGCTGATCATCATTATATATTTTATTGTCATGTAGGTGTTCGTTCTGGAACTGCCGGCTTACTCGCTGAGGGACATCAGTTTAATAATATATACAACTTAGTTGGTGGTGTTCTAGCTTGGCATCAAGCTGGGTATGAGTTTATGCAGAAATGATTAACTTTGATGCGGAAGTCGATGCCATAGGATTAAAGTGCCCAATGCCTATGCTCAAATGTAAGAAGGGTCTTAACCAGCTTGAAAGAAAAGGGGTGCTAAAAATCATGACTACGGACAAAGACGCAAAAAAAGATTTTGATTTTTTCTGCAAGCAAACCGGACATAAAATTTTATCGATTGAGGATCATGAAAGCGTAACAACGTTCTTTATTGAAAAAGCTTAGTTCAAATTTCGAAGTTGTTTAATAAACTTTGTCTTTGAGGCAGTAAAACTCTCTAGCCTATCTTTTTCTTGGCTAATAACCTCAGATGGTGCTTTGGCAACAAAATTCGCATTATCCAATTTAGAATGAGCTTTATTAATTTCATTCTCTAAGCGAGTTATTTCTTTTTGTAATCTTTCCTTTTCCACCTCGACGTCTATCTCAATATTCAACATTAACTTATAGTCGTCAATGATTGCTACTGGAGCTTCTTTTTTTGGTAGGTCGTCACTGACCTCTACGCTAGAAAGCTTGGCCAAACCAATTAAGTACGGTATGAACGTTGCAGCTTCTGCATCATTTCCTGCTAATGCTAGGGGTATCTTTTCTGCTGGAGAGATATTCATCTCCCCTCTCAAACTTCTGCAATGCTCTACCATTTGTTTTAGCGTATCCATCCATTTGACTGACTCTGCGTCAACTTTCTCTTCTCTTGATTGAGGAAATGGTTCTAACATAATGGAGTCATTATGCTTCAAAGTCATAGGACCAATGATTTGCCATATTTCCTCGGTAATAAAAGGTATGACAGGATGGGCTATTCTTAAGATAGTTTCTAAAGTAGCCAACAAGGTCCTTCTGGTAGCCCTCTTCTCTGCTTCGCCTCCTTGCTGGATTTGAACTTTTGCTAATTCTAGGTACCAATCACAATACTCATCCCAAATAAATTGATAAATTTCCTGAGAAACCAGATCGAACCGATAATCTTCATAAGCTCGCTCAATGTTCTTTAAGGTTAATTGCAGCCTGCTCACAATCCATCTGTCTGCTTTTGAAAAGCTCAAATAACCATCGACACATTCATCAAAACCGTTGTCATCCGTTTTGCAATTCATCAAAACAAACCGCGATGCATTCCATAATTTATTACAAAAATTTCGGTAGCCATCGCATCGCTGTAAATCAAATTTGATGTCTCTTCCAGGACTTGCAAGACTGGCAAAAGTGAAACGCAGTGCATCGGTACCATAGGATGAAATGCCCTCTGGAAATTCTTTAGTTGTCTTCTTAATAATCGATTCTGCTTGTTTTGGATTCATCAAGCCTGTGGTTCGTTTCTTCAATAAGTCATCCAGAGAAATGCCATCAATTAAATCTATTGGATCAAGAACATTGCCTTTCGATTTACTCATTTTTTGGCCTTCTGCATCACGGATCAATCCATGGACATACACATGCTTAAAAGGAATCCGGTTCGTGACATACTTTGTCATCATCACCATACGCGCCACCCAGAAAAAGATAATATCGAAGCCTGTTACAAGGACTGAGGAGGGTAAATATCTATCTAAGGCTGAATTAGATTGTGCAGGATATTCTGGGGTCCAATCTAATGTAGAAAACGGCCATAGCGCTGAAGAAAACCAGGTATCTAACACATCGTCATCTCTTCTTAGTTGGCCCGTGTAGCCATCCTTCTTTGCCAAGCTCTGCGCTTCCTCTAATGTGTGTGCCACAAAAATCTCTTGGTTATCTCCATACCATGCTGGTATCTGATGGCCCCACCAGAGCTGTCGAGAAATACACCAGTCCTGAATATTTTCTAGCCATTGATTGTAGGTATTAACCCAATTTTCTGGATAAAACTTAATCTCTCCAGCCTTGACTACATCCAACGCCTCCTGCGCAATACTTTTGCCATTTGCTGTATTACTTTTTGTCATTGCAACATACCACTGGTCGGTTAACATAGGCTCAATAACTGTCCCTGTTCTGTCGCCTTTAGGAATTTTTAATGCATGTTTTTCTATTTTTTCTAAATAAGACTTTGCCTTAAGATCTTCAATAATTTTTTTTCTCGCCTCAAACCTATCCATTCCTTCATAAACAGGTGTTCCGTTTTCATTAATTTGCCCATCTAAAGTTAAAATATTAATCATAGGTAGATTATGTCTTTGGCCTACAGCGTAATCATTAAAGTCATGCGCTGGAGTCACCTTAACTACTCCTGTTCCAAAGGTTGGATCTACGTAATCATCAGCAATAATAGGAATTTCCCTGTCTATTAGAGGAATAAGAACCATCTTTCCAATGTATTTTTTATAGCGGTCATCGTCTGGGTGAACCATGAGCGCTGAGTCGCCCAGCATAGTCTCTGGTCTTGTAGTTGCAATGGTGAGGCTAGTTTTGCTATCAGTGAGCGGATAATTAATATGCCATAAGAAGCCATTTCCATCCTCTTGAACTACCTCAAGATCTGATACCGCAGTTTGTAAAGTCACATCCCAATTCACCAGTCTTTTTCCACGATAAATTAATCCATCACGGTATAGCTTTACAAAAACCTCCGTTACGCTTTTGGACAATCCTTCGTCCATTGTAAATCGTTCTCTGCCCCAATCGGGGGAAGTCCCTAGACGTCGCATTTGTTTAGTAATCGCTCCGCCTGAAAAATTCTTCCATTCCCATACTTTTTCAATAAATTTCTCTCGCCCTAAATCATGGCGTGAAATGCCTTCCTGATCTAACTGTCTTTCTACAACAATTTGCGTAGCAATGCCTGCATGGTCGGTACCTGGCTGCCAAAGCGTATTGTCGCCCTTCATCCGGTGATACCGCGTTAGCATATCCATTAGTGTTTGGTTAAACCCATGTCCCATATGAAGCTGACCGGTGACATTAGGAGGGGGCAGTAAAATAGAAAAGTTCTCTAGCTTTGTATCGTCTTGGCCAATCTGGTAATAACCCTTAGACTCCCAAAATTCATACCATTTATTTTCAATATCTACTGGAGCAAATGATTTAGGTAATTCTTTTTTCATGAAAAGTTTTTCTTTAGTAAGATCATAATTCTATCATGGTAGCTTTGTTGCGGCACTGAGCTATTTTTCTGAACAAACCTTGCAAGCTGGGTCTTTTTTTACCGTAAACATTTGCCATTTCATACTCTTAATATCAAGTATTCCCAATGACCCTACCAAAGTCTCGCCAATACTTAAGAGTATTTTTATTACCTCGGCTGCTTGTGCTGAACCAATCATTCCTACCAAAGGAGCAAAAACACCATGATCAGAGCATCGTAATTCCTGATCATCTTGGGTGTCTGGAAATAAACACTCGTAACAAGGAGAAAGAGGGTTTCTAAAATCAAATACACTAAGTTGTCCCTCAAACTTTATAGCTGCTCCTGAGACTAACGGTTTTTTTAAGTCGAATGCAATCTGATTGAGAGCATATCGAGTAGTAAAGTTGTCTGAACAGTCGATAATGACATCTGCATTAGTAGCAATTTTTTTCATGGAGGCTATATCTAATTTGCCCTCTACTGGTATGACGTTAATTTCCAGGTTAACTTTGTTGAGAAAGTGTTTAGCGGATACTGCCTTATTGATACCTATGGTCGATTCAGAATGTAATATTTGTCTTTGTAAATTACTGAGATCTACATCATCAAAATCACAAACTGTAAGAGTTCCCACTCCAGAAGAAGCCAAATAAATTGCTACTGGAGAGCCTAAGCCACCTGCACCAACAATCAAAGCATGACTATTAAGTAATTTTTCTTGTCCAGCATACTCAATTTCTGGCAAAAGAATATGTCGGCTGTACCTTTCTAATTGATTATCTTGCATATGCTCAATTCTAAAGGAATTTATAGGTTTCAAAAAAGATTTGGAAAGATAATTTTAATAATGGGGTGGCTGATGGGGCTCGAACCCACGACAACTGGAATCACAATCCAGGGCTCTACCAACTGAGCTACAGCCACCATAAAATTGGCCTGCCCGACAGGATTCGAACCTGTGACCCTCTGCTTAGAAGGCAGATGCTCTATCCAACTGAGCTACGGGCAGCTAACTAAAGATAGTAATGCATATTTACGGGCTTGCTTTTATTACTTTAAACTTGGTCGGGGTGGAGAGATTCGAACTCCCGACATCCTGCTCCCAAAGCAGGCGCGCTACCAGGCTACGCTACACCCCGAACGCGCAAATATAGCCTAAATACTAACTTTGGTCAAATTTCATTTTAGATGAAATTATTTCTTTAAATAGAGCTTCTGTTAAAATAAAACACTTGTTAACCTTAATGAAAATATAATTGTATGGCAGCTAAAATCATTGATGGAAAGAAAATTGCAGGGGATCTTCTTTTAAAGCTTAAAGAGGAAATAGCTCAAAGACAAATTGATGGGTTTAGAGCTCCCTGTTTAGCAGTTTTATTAATCGGCGACAATCCAGCTTCCGAAGTCTATGTTCGTAATAAAAAAATTGCTTGTGAAAAAATTGGCATCAAATCTATTTCTATCGACTTAAAAAGTGATGTCAGTGAAGATGAAGTATTAGCTTTGGTGAAAAAATTGAATGATGATGAAACCGTTGATGGAATTCTAGTTCAGTCTCCTTTACCCAAGCATGTAGATGAGAAATTAGTGATTGAAGCTATCAGCCCCAATAAGGATGTGGACGGGTTTCATCCATTAAATATTGGCTTATTAGCGATCAAAAGGCCTAAGCTAAGATCATGCACCCCTTTCGGTGTCATCAAAATGCTCAAAACATTAGATGTAGATTTAACTGGAATGAATGCCACAGTTGTGGGTGCCTCTAATAATGTAGGTCGACCCATGGCGCTCGAACTATTACTCGAAAATTGTACGGTGACGATCTGTAATAGTAGGACAAAGGATCTCGAAAAAAAAGTGAGTCAGGCTGATTTGGTTGTAGTGGCCGCAGGGATAAAAAATCTCGTTAGAGGAGAATGGATCAAGGAAGGAGCCATTGTTATTGATATAGGAATCAATCGTGTTGAAGGAAAATTAGTTGGAGACGTTGAGTTCTCGATTGCAAAAGAAAAGGCTTCCTTTATCAGCCCTGTTCCTGGTGGAGTGGGTCCTATGACAGTAGCAACACTTATGGAGAATACCCTTCTTGCTCAAAAGTTATTATCCTGATTGCTGTTCATATATCTCATAAGAGTGTAAAATTCCGCGGTTGAAATAAAAATTTATATTGGAGCCTAGTCAATGGCAGCAAAAAAATCATTAATGGAAAAAGCAATGGCAGCGGCTAAAAAGGTGATTGCAAAGCCTGTAGCTAAAAAGGTGGTTGCAAAGCCTGTAGCTAAAAAGGTGGTTGCAAAGCCTGTAGCTAAAAAGGTGGTTGCAAAGCCTGTAGCTAAAAAGGTGGTTGCAAAGCCTGTAGCTAAAAAGGTGGTTGCAAAGCCTGTAGCTAAAAAGTCTTCATCTTCTGGATTGAAAGAATTTAGGTCATATACACCTAAAGCAGGAGAAAAATATATGAGCAAGTCTCAATTAAAGCATTTTATAAAAATACTAAATGATTGGAAAATTGAGCTAAGTCATGATATCGATAGAACTGTATCGCATATGCAGGATGACGTCACTTCTTATGCTGATCCCAATGATAGAGCAAGCCAAGAGTCTGATATGGCTCTAGAATTAAGAAACCGTGATAGAGAAAGAAAGCTTATAAAAAAGATCAATGACACCCTAAGAATGATTGATAGCGATGATTATGGATATTGTAATCAATGTGGTGAGGAAATTGGATTAAACAGATTGCAGGCAAGGCCAACCGCGACACTTTGTATTGATTGTAAAACTTTGGATGAGATTAGAGAAAAACAAATGGCTAAATAAAAAAAACCCGGTTTCCCGGGTTTTTTTATCTATCTACTCCTGATCTTCATCCTTTTTTTCTTCTGGTGGAGGTGGCTCAATTAAAGCTTTAGCACTTACCCGCACACGACCTTTGTCGTCAACTTCAATAACCTTTACCTTAACTTCGTCACCCTCTGACAAATGATCTTTAACTGCTTTTATTCTTTCATGGGCAATTTGTGAGATATGTAACAGTCCATCCTTACCCGGCAAGAGTGAAACAATTGCACCAAAATCTAAAATTTTAATAACTTTACCATCGTAAACCTGGTCTACTTCAACATCTGCTGTAATTTCTTTAATCCTATCTATAGCAGCTTGGCCAGATTCGCCATTAGTGCAAGCAACCTTAACTAATCCGTCGTCGTCAATATCAATAGTTGCACCTGTTTCAGCAGCAAGACCTTTAATGACTGCTCCGCCCTTACCAATTACATCACGGATTTTATCTGGATGAATTTTTATCGTAAGAATCTGTGGCGCGAACTGAGACATTTCTGTTCTTGGAGCCTTCAAGGTCTTTTTCATAATTTTAAGTATATGGTCAATACCTTCTCGGGCCTGAGAAAGAGCAACTTGCATTATCTCAGACGTAATACCGGTTATTTTTATGTCCATTTGAAGAGCAGTAATACCATTATCAGTACCTGCTACTTTAAAGTCCATATCACCCAAATGGTCTTCATCGCCCAAAATATCTGTTAATACAGCTACGCGGTTATCTTCTTTAATTAAACCCATTGCAATTCCAGCTACATGATCAGTCATAGGGACTCCTGCATCCATCATCGCCATAGTCCCCCCACATATTGAAGCCATAGAACTAGAACCATTCGACTCTGTAATCTCAGATACAAGACGAATCGTATAATCAAAGTCCTCTTTACTTGGAAGGGCTGCTGACAAACCTCTTTTAGCCAGTTTTCCATGACCAATTTCTCTTCTTTTTGGCGTTCCGACTCTACCTGTTTCACCTGTAGCGTAAGGAGGGAAATTATAATGCAGCATAAATCTATCTTTAAATTCACCTTGGAGTGCATCGATAATTTGTTCGTCTCTTCCGGTACCTAATGTTGCTACGACAATAGCCTGAGTCTCTCCTCTAGTGAAGAGTGCAGATCCATGAGCTCTTGGAAGAACGCCTGTTCTAATTTCTATTGGTCTGACTGTTCTTGTGTCGCGGCCATCAATTCTCGGGTCGCCATCTAAAATCTTATTTCTAACTATTTTGGACTCAAGATTAAAGAATTCATTTTTAATTGCATTCATCTCATTTGGTGTTGTATTTTCGTTAGCTACTTCGGCTAATACTTTGTCCTTAATTTCAGACAGTTTTTCAGACCGCTCACCTTTTGCCTTAATTGCGAAAGCTTTTTCAAGATCTTTTGCAGCAATCTTTTCTATTTTTGATACTAAGTCCTTATTTGTTTCTTGCGCTGTCCAGTCCCAGGGGTCCTTTGCTGCCTCTTTTGCAAACTCATTAATCATTTTAATGACCGGCTGCATAGCTTTATGTCCCGCCAAAACTGCGTCAAGCATCACTTTTTCTGGTAACTCTTTAGCCTCAGACTCAACCATTAATACTGCTGCATCACTTCCAGCCACCACTAAATCTAGCTCACTATCAACCAATTGTGTTTTAGTTGGATTGATAACAAACTTCTCGTCAATGTATCCCACTCTAGATGCTCCTACAGGTCCATAGAAAGGAATGCCTGAAATCGCTAATGCCGCTGACGCCCCTATAATAGCCGGTATATCTGAATCAATTTCACTGTCAGATGACATAACAGTAGCCACTATTTGAATTTCGTTATAGAAATTTTTTGGAAATAATGGTCTAAGAGGCCTGTCAATTAATCGGCAGGTTAATGTTTCTTTTTCGCTAGGACGGCCTTCTCTCTTAAAGAAGCCTCCAGGTATTTTTCCCGCTGCGTAGGTTTTTTCTTGGTAATCAACAGTAAGTGGGAAAAAATCTTGGCCCTCTCTTGCATTTTTGTTTCCAACTGCTGTTACTAACACTACCGTATCGCCATATGACACCATTACAGCACCGTCAGCTTGACGTCCAATCTCACCCGTTTCTATCGTTAACGTATTGTCTCCAAACTTGACACTTTTCTTTACTATATTAAACATTGATTTTCCTTTTATTTTTATCATTATTCACTTCCCAATAATGACTGACACCATAATAAAAAAAGCCGACTCGAGCTTAAGTAGCAAGGAATCGGCTTGTATAATTTACAACTTTTTTACTTTCTAATACCTAAACGTTTGATAAGTCCTTGATATCTCTCAAGGCTTTTTCTTTTTAGATAATCCAATAACTTACGTCTTTGGCTGACTAGCGCTAATAGACCTCTTCTAGAGTGATGGTCCTTAGCGTTAACTTTAAAATGTTCAGTAAGATAATTTATTCTATCCGTAAGCAGTGCTACCTGTACTTCAGGTGACCCGGTATCATTTTTTGCTAGCTGATAATCTGCTACTATCTTTGCTTTTTCTACAGCAGTACTTGTCATGCATTTCTCCTATTTCAGAACCGCACATTTTACTATATTTATACGGATTTAACAAAATTTTTCTTATTCTACTTAACTTAAGGCCAAAAGTCTTCTTACCTTTAAATAACCATGCCTATCTAAGGTCCCAAGACCTAAAAAGAACTTATCTTTATTGTATAATCTATAAATTCCTTCTTTCATTCCCTTAAATAACAAAGTCTTTCCATCTTTAATTGCTTCTTCAGCACTAGGAACTAAACTTATATCATCTAAATAGTTTAAAAATTCATCTATAGGGAAAATAAGTGCATCCCTAGCTTCTTTGTCTGATGCCTCAATCATATCTAATGTTTTTGCTTGCTCAACATTAACTGACCCTATGGCAGTCCTTCTGAGAGCGATCAAGTAACCACCGGTATTTAATTTATCCCCTATATCGCTTGCTAAGGTTCTAATATAGGTCCCTTTTGAGCATTCCACAGTAATCTTTAATACATTATCTGAATAGTCGATCAAATCGAGTGACACAATATTAATACTTCTTTTCTTTCGCTCTATCTCCTCACCCTTTCGAGCATACTCATAAAGGGGTTTTCCCTTAAACTTTAATGCTGAATACATTGGTGGTGTTTGCTCTTGCATTCCTGAGAATTGCTTTAATGTTTCTTTGATTTCTTTTAACGCGGGGAAATGCTGGACATTTAGGTCCACTATAACACCTTCTGAATCACCGGTATTGCTTCTGAAGCCAAGCTTAATAGACGCCTCGTATGTTTTGTCTGACTCCAAGAGGAAGCTAGAAAACTTAGTTGCTTCACCTAGGCATATGGGAAGTAAGCCTGTTGCCAATGGATCAAGCGTGCCTGTATGTCCAGCTTTCTTTGGACTAAAAATCCATTTAATTTTGGATAATGCTTGATTTGAAGAATAGCCCAATGGTTTATCGACTAATATGACTCCACTTATATCCAATTTAATACGCTTAGGCTGCATGAACTGAATATTTAAATACCATCAAGTAGTTTTGAAATTTTAATACTCTCATCAATTGATTTATCATATACAAAATGTAACTTCGGAATGCCTCGGGTTGTCATTCTTTTTGCCAGTTGTGATCGAAGAAAAGGCATTGATCTTGCTAGACCCTTCATCACTTCTTCACTAGCCTCTTCCTGCGACACGAAAAATACTTTTGCATGCTTAAGACAGGGAGAAACGTCAACATCAAGAATAGTTATTTGATTTAACGAAGGGTCTTTTACTTCTTTTTGAAGAAGATTGGCCAATTCTTTTTTTATTTGTTGCCTTATACGATCACTTCTTGGGTAATCTTTAGCCAAGGTTATAATTTCCTAGCAACTTCAACTATCTCATAAACTTCTATTTGGTCACCTGCTTGCATGTCATTAAAGTTTTTAATTGATAGTCCACATTCAAAGTTTGACTTAACTTCCTTAATGTCGTCCTTGAATCTTTTTAGTGAGTCGAGCTCGCCATCATAAATTACTACACTATCCCTTAAGAGTCTTATCTTAGAATTCTTCCTAATTAAACCTTCCAACACATAACATCCAGCAATAGTACCAATCTTTGAGGCCTTAAATATTTCTCTAATTTCAACAAGACCGAGGATATTCTCTCTTTTTTCCGGAGATAACATCCCACTTAGTGCGGCTTTAACTTCATCTACTGCCTCATAAATAATACTGTAATAACGGACATCAACCTCTAAACTGTCTGCAAGCTTTCTTGCTCCGCCATCTGCCCTAACATTAAAGGCAAGCACTACTGCATTCGATGCTGTAGCTAAATTAATGTCTGATTCGTTAACTGGCCCTACTGCTGAATGAATAACATTCACCTTGACTTCATCTGTTGATAGTTTTCCTAGAGACCCAGCCAGCGCTTCGTAAGAGCCCTGTACATCCGACTTAATTATCAAAGGCAAGACTTTTATTTCACCCTCTGCCATCTGATCAAATATATTTTCTAGTTTGGAAGCTTGTTGTTTTGCAAATTTTACGTCCCTAAACTTACCCTGCCTGAATAAGGCGACTTCTCTGGCTTTTTTCTCATCATTAATAACAATAAACTCTTCACCAGCATTTGGAACATCAGATAAACCAATGACCTCAACGGGAATTGAGGGCCCGGCTTCCTCTACCTTCTTGCCGCTCTCGTCAATCATTGCTCTCACTCTACCGAATGCAGATCCGGCAAGAATAGTATCTCCAGGGCTTAAAATTCCTGATTGCACCAGTAAGGTAGTGACTGGGCCCCGACCCTTATCTAGTCTTCCTTCAACAACAATCCCTCTTGCTGGAGTATTCTTTGAGGCTTTCAATTCAAGTATTTCTGCCTGCAATAAAATGGAGTCTAATAAGTCATCAATGCCCTGACCCGTCTTGGCTGAAACTTCTACAAAAATAGCATCACCACCAAGCTCTTCAGGAATTACCTCATGAGTTAGTAATTCGCTTTTTACTTTTTCTGGGTTTGCTTCTGGCTTGTCCATTTTGTTAATTGCCACAATCATTGGCACTTCTGCTGCCTTAGAATGATTAATTGCTTCAATCGTTTGCGGCATAACACCATCATCGGAAGCAACTGCTAAAACAACGATATCAGTTGCTTTAGCTCCTCTAGCTCGCATGGCTGAGAAAGCTTCGTGTCCAGGAGTGTCTAAAAAAGTTATCATCCCTTTTGATGTTTCAACATGGTAAGCACCAATATGTTGAGTAATGCCTCCAGCTTCGGCTGATGCTACTTTAGCTGTTCTAATATAATCTAATAGTGATGTTTTACCATGGTCAACATGGCCCATCACTGTCACTACAGGAGGTCTCGCTTCTAAAATCGGCTCTACTAAATCCTCTATATTCAACAATGACTCAGGGTCATTGTCCTCTGCAGCTTGGGGTTGGTGGCCCATCTCCTCAACAGCAATCATTGCAGTGTCTTGATCTAAGACTTGATTTATCGTTACCATCATGCCCATACCCATCAACACTTTAATAACCTCGCCAGCTTTTACCGACATTTTATGTGCTAAATCAGCCACAGAAATAGTCTCTGGCACTAAAATTTCTTTAGAAACAAATTCCGTGGGGGCAACAAAGCTAGATTCTGGATCAACATTCTTATGCTTATTTCTTGACTTAGGAGAGCGCCATCCACCTGCATCTTGCCTAGTCTTTGTGGGTCTTTTTTTGATACTACGATCTACCCACGCATCTTTTGTTGGTTTTTTCTCTTTCTCTACTTTCACGCCAATTTTCGATGCGGGTCTATGCAGAGTGCTCTCCTTTTCTTCTTTCTTTGGCTTTTCTGCAGCCTCTTTCTTACTTTTAGCTTCAGCTGCTTGAGCTTCTGCAAGCGCTGAATGTCTTTTTTCCTCATCATCACGAATATTTTTTTGATGTTCATCGATAATTTTCTTAGGAGCTTCTGGATTGTTCGCTTTGGCCTGAGGCGGTGGTGCTATTTTAACTTCCTCGGGTTTGACAATTGTTCTTTTTTTTCTTACTTCGACCTGGATAGTTCTGGCCCTTCCCTCGCTATCAGTTTTTCTAATCTCAGTATTCTGTTTTCGAGTAAGAGTAATTTTAGACTTTGGCTTTGGTATCCCGCCATGCTCAGTGCGTAAATAATTTAAAAGTGCTGCTTTATCTGCCTCAGAGACATCGTCCGCTGCATTTTGCTTGGTCACTCCTGCACTTTTTAATTGCTCAAGTAACAGAGTTGCAGGAAGGCCCAACTCATTAGCAAATTTTTCAACAGTAAATGTTCCCATCAAAACTCCAGTATATTTAATTTATGCAAACCACGGTGCGCGTGCAGTCATAATCAATGTTTTTGCTTTTTCTTCATCAATTTTTACTAATTCTAAAAGTTCGTCAACCGATAATTCAGCCAAATCTTCCATTGTCACAATGCCTTTGGATGCCATAAGCTTTGCCATATCAATATCCATACCATCCATAGATTTAAGATCTTCAGCCGGGTCAACTACACTTTCTTCCTTAGCAATAGCAGCGGTTAAAATTGCTGCACTTGCTCTTGATCTTAACTCGTTGACAGTATCTTCATCAAAAGCTTCGATCTGGACCATCTCTTCAAGAGGAACATAAGCCACCTCCTCAATAGAAGAAAAACCTTCCTGAACAAGTATATCTGCTACGTCTTCATCAACATCAAGCTTTTCAATAAACAATTGACTCGCCGAGGTGTATTCTTCTTTATTCTTTTGGTCTGATTCTTCTTCAGTTAATATATTTAATTCCCATCCTGTTAGTTCTGAAGCTAATCGAATGTTTTGACCATTTCTTCCAATGGCTTGTGCTAGCTGATCTTCTACAACAACTAAGTCCATGCTGTGCTTATCTTCATCAACGACAATGCTAGATACTTCGGCAGGAGCCATAGCGTTAATTACAAATTGTGCTGGCTCTATCGACCAAAGAACTATGTCCACTCTTTCGCCGGCTAATTCACCTGTGACAGCTTGGACTCTGGAACCTCTCATACCTACGCATGTTCCAACTGGATCTAACCGCTGATCATTTGCTTTCACTGCTATCTTTGATCGTAATCCTGGATCCCTTGATGCTGACATTATTTCTAATAAACCCTCTTCAATTTCAGGGACCTCTAATTCAAATAGTCTAATTAAAAATTCAGGGGCAGTTCTTGATAAAATTAACTGTGGTCCTCTCATCCCTGTTTCAATTTTACTTAAAATTGCACGAACTCGATCACCCACCCTTAGGTTCTCTTTTGGAATCATGTGATCACGAGGTAGCACTGCATCTAATCGCCCCACTTCAATTATGGCATTGCCGCGCTCCATTCTTCTAATCTGTCCTGAAACTAATTTCTCATCTCTTGCAAGAAAGTCATTAAGAATTTGTTCTCTTTCTGCTTCTCTAACTTTTTGTAAAATTACTTGTTTTGCCGCTTGGGCCCCAATTCGTCCAAACTCTACAGAATCAATCGCTTCTTTAATAACATCTCCGACCTCTAAATCTTTTGCTCTATCATCCGTTGGGGATAATTCTGCTTCTGGTATTTCTAAAAGTTCGTCTTCCACGATAGTCCAGCAACGGAAAGACTCATACTCACCTGACTCTTTATCTATTTCGACTCGGATATCAACATCAGCCTCAAATTTTTTCTTTGTAGCTGAGGCAAGAGCAAGCTCCAATGCTGTAAAAATTATATCCCTAGCAACATTTTTTTCATGTGCCAGCGCGTCAACAAGTAACAAAATTTCACGACTCATTTCTTTCTCCGTTAAATCACTTCATCTTTTATAAAACTGGGTCCAAACGCGCTCTATCTATATTTTCAAAATCTATTTCAACAATAGACCCATCAAACTCTAACAAAATAAAACCTGCTTTTATGCCTCTCAAAACCCCACTAAAATTTCTTCTATTAGAAATTGGCGACCTTGTCTTAATTTTAATTTTTTCGCCATCAAACCGACCAAAGTCTTCTAATTTTTTTATTACCCTATCAACTCCAGGAGATGATATCTCTAACCTTCCAAAATCAAATTCTTCTTCGACGCTCAATGCATGGTTTAATTGATTGCTTACCAAGACACAGTCATCAATCGTAACAATTTCTGGCTTATCAATAAAAACTCTTAGCAGTTGCCCATGATTAATTATTTCAAGATCAACTAACTCGTATCCTAGTTGAGTAACCATCTTTTCAATAAAGCTTTCAACGTCAAATGCCATATAAAATCCTAAGCCTTAGCCCAAATAAAAAATGGGCCATTGGCCCATCTTCAGTTGTCGCATTATATCAATTTATTGTGTTGAATGAAAGAATATTCTTAGGAATCAAGGGATTATTTTCTACGTGAATAGTATGTTTGCAAACTTTCTTTTACCGACTTGAATTGTGAAGGTGGTCATATTTTCAATCAGATAATGAGGGTCTACTATTTTTTCTCCGTCCACCTTCACTCCTCCGCCCTTAATCAATCGCATAGCTTCTGATGTGCTTCCTACAAATTGAATATGCTTTAAAAGTTGAGGAACAGTGACCTTATTATTAGGATACTGAATTTTTATTTCAGGTATATCGTCTGGAATTTTACCTTGTGCTCTAAGATTAAAATCTTGTTCAGCGCTGTCTGCTAACTTCTCACCATGGAACCTCGCAACTATTTCTTTAGCAAACTCAACTTTAATATTTTTAGGATTTTCTCCTAAGTCAAATCGCTTTCTCCATACATCAATTTCTGCTATTTTTTTTAGTGAGAGCAACTCTATATAACGCCACATCAAATCGTCAGAAATAGATAAAATCTTTGCAAAAATGGTCTCTGCTGGTTCATCAACGCCGATATAATTATTGAGTGATTTTGACATTTTATTTACCCCATCCAAACCCTCTAACAAAGGCATAGTGATAATGCATTGGGGAGTCTGGTCATACTGCTTTTGAAGCTCGCGGCCCATGAGCAAATTGAATTTTTGATCTGTCCCCCCCAATTCAATATCAGCTTTTAATGCAACCGAATCATATCCCTGAAGTAGTGGATACATAAATTCATGAATCGCTATAGGCTGATTTGATTTAAACCTTTTTGAAAAATCGTCTCTTTCCAACATTCTTGCTACAGTATGCCTGGCTGAAAGCGTGAGCATTCCTGCTGCTCCCAAGGGTTCGAGCCATTTAGAATTAAAAACTACCTCAGTTTTATTTTTATCCAAAATTTTAAAAACTTGTTTTTCATAGCTTTGGGCATTTTCTGAAACTTCCTCTTTTGTTAAAGGAGGTCTAGTTGTATTTTTACCGGTTGGATCACCAATCATTCCAGTAAAATCTCCTATTAAGAACATTACGTGATGACCAAGGTCTTGAAGCTGTCTAAGCTTATTTAAAAGGACCGTATGCCCTAAGTGCAAATCTGGAGCGGTAGGATCAAAACCCGCCTTAATTCTTAGCGGCCTATTTTCTTTTAGTTTTTCTATTAATTCAGCTTCGACGAGAATCTCGTCTGTTCCTCGCTTGATAATATTAAGATTTTCTTGAAGGCTCATTAAATTGATCTTTATCAAAATTGTTCTTATTGCTAATTTTATATCAACTAGCAGCTTTTAAAAAATTACTTATTTATTTATTGACTGCTTGTATAAAAATTAAAAAGCGTCACAATTTACATTATGCAGGATAAAAAAAATTTGTTTTTTGGAGTTATGTCAGGAACAAGTCTTGATGGAATAGATATTGTGTTGATTGAATTATCATCGAAAATTATTAATATCGTGGATTCAGAACATGTCCCTTACACAAAAAGCATAAGAGATAAAATTTTAAAACTATCATCGCCTTCCCTAGATGAATTAGAGGAAAGCCAAAATTTTGCTTTAGTGCATGCACGTATGACTGCTAATGGCATCAACAAACTTTTAAAAAAAAATAGTATTTCACCCAGCGCTGTCAGGGGTATAGGTTACCACGGCCAAACTATCCGTCACAGGCCAGAAAAAGGCTTCTCGGTGCAAATTGGAAATGCCCATCTTTTGGCAGAAAAAACTAATATTACAGTGGTTAACGATTTTCGAAATCGAGATATTGTTGCTGGGGGGCAAGGCGCACCGTTAGTCCCCTTGTTTCATCAATCTTTTTTTTCTTTAAAACAAAACAAAAGAGTAATTCTTAATATTGGTGGCATTAGCAACATATCATTCCTCGTAAACGACGCAGTATTATTAGGATTTGATTGTGGTCCAGGAAATATTTTGTTAGATCAATGGATTTATGGCAAAAAAAACCTTACTTTTGATAATGATGGTCAGTGGGCAAGAGATGGTGAAGTTATCCCTGATTTACTAAATACATTTATTCAAGACCCTTACTTAAAAAAACTACCACCCAAAAGCACTGGCCGCGAAACATTTAATGCGGGTTGGCTTAATAAGCATCAATTAGAGTTATATGACTCAGCCGATGTCCAGAGAACTCTTCTTGAGCTAACTGTTCTTTCAATACAAGATGCTATTGATAGATTTTGTCTCGGGGCAGACGAAATCATTGTTTGTGGTGGCGGTTCTGAAAATGGTTTTTTGATGGAAAGATTAGTCAAAATAATTGGTCTGCCAATTAAAAAAACGGACGAGCTTGGTGTGCCCTCGCAACATGTCGAAGCCATGGCTTTTGCCTGGCTAGCATCTAAGACATTAATAGGGGAAAGTAATAATTCACCCAATCTTACTGGATCAAAAGGTCCACGTATACTTGGCATCGTATATTACCCTTAAATCTTCCATCAAATTTCAGATATAATGCTCAATCAATTTAAAGTGTAAAAAATAGCATATGAGTGAAAAGTCAGCAAAAATAACGATCGGTTCAAATTCCTTTGATTTACCTATGATTGAGGGCACTATGGGCTACCCTGCAATGGATGCAAGATTTTTAAACAATAAGGGCATCTACTCATACGATCCTGGCTTCACATCAACTGCCTCTTGTACCTCTGGCATTACTTATGTCGATGGAGATAAAGGGGAGCTCTTGTACAGGGGTTACCCTATTGAACAGCTAGCTGAAAAATCAGACTTCTTAGACGTTTCTTACTTACTTTTTAACGGAAATCTTCCAAACACCAAAGAAAAACAAGTGTATTCATCTACCATTAATAGTCAAAGCCTTCTTCACGATCAACTAAATAATGTTTTTCGAGGATTTAGAAGGGATGCCCATCCAATGGCGGTGATGATTGGTGTAGTCGGATCGATGGCAGCATTTTATTTTGATGATATGAATATTAACAATCGCAATCATCGTAGATTATCCGCAAATAGACTGCTTGCAAAAATTCCAACAATTGCTGCTTGGAGCCATAACTACAACCTAGGCCTTCCATTCGTTTACCCTACCCAGGAACTGAGTTATGTTGAGAATATTCTAAATATGATGTTTTCAAGTCCAAACAAGCCTTATTCTCTAAACCCGGTTATCACAAAAGCATTTGAGCGAATTTTAATTCTTCATGCCGACCATGAACAAAATGCATCTACCTCCACTGTCCGTTTAGTAGGTTCGAGTGGTGCAAATCCTTACGCATGCATTGCATCAGGCATTGCATCATTGTGGGGGCCTGCTCATGGAGGAGCAAATGAAGCAACACTAAAAATGCTTAAGGAAATAAAAACAGAATCTCGTATCAACGAGTACATCAAAAGAGCAAAAGACAAAGACGATGATTTTAGGTTAATGGGTTTTGGGCATCGGGTTTACAAAAACAAAGATCCTCGAGCAGAAATCATGAAAATTACCTGCCATGAAGTACTCGATGAATTAGATCTCAATAATGAACCATTATTTAAGCTCGCTAGAAAATTAGAAAAAATTGCCTTAGAGGATGAATACTTTATTGAGAAAAAACTTTATCCAAATGTTGACTTTTATTCTGGCATTGTAATGAAGGCGATGGGCATACCAAATTCTATGTTCACTGCGGTATTCGCTCTTGCTAGAACTGCTGGCTGGATCGCTCATTGGGATGAAATGATGGTAAGCACAGAAAACAAAATAGGTAGGCCCCGTCAAATTTATAACGGCAAAACGAGAAGAGACGTCCCTTAGTTATTTAAACCGAAAAAGATGACCCACATCCACAGGTAGTTTCTGCATTTGGGTTCTTAATAACAAATTGAGAGCCCTGAACGTTGTCCTGATAATCAATCTCTGCACCCGTTAAGTACTGCAGACTCATTGGGTCTATAAGCAATGTAACCGTATCTTTGGTCACCTGCGTATCGTCATCATTAACGGATTCTTCAAAAGTAAAGCCGTACTGAAAACCCGAGCATCCGCCGCCACTAACAAATACCCTTAGCTTAAGGTCTGGAGTACCCTCTTCCTCAATCAATGTTTTTACTTTATTTACTGCATTATCAGTAAAGTTTACTGGAGTTGGCATTTCTAATTCAGCTGTTGTCATTTCTGCTTTTCCTCTTTATTTAATCTTACTAATTTTAATTTCTTTGTTTATTTCGGCTTTAGTAAACACCCTTATCTTTGAATCTATTTTAGCACCCGCATGGAGTTCGATTAAATTATATACAATATCTCCTTTAATTACGGCATTAGGATGAACTTCTAAATAATCTAAGCACTTGATATTTCCCGTTATTTTTCCTCCAATTATTGCAGTGTGCACAATGACATTTCCTTTAATAATGCCGTTTTCTCCCATTACCAAAGTCCCATCCTCACCACCTAAAACAGTTAAATTGCCGTATATTTTTCCATCAACTCTAATACCACCGGACAAAGTCGTATTTCCTCGAATAATCATATCTTCATCAATCAAAGTATCCAGTTGAAACTTTTTTCTTCGCTTAAAGGCCATTATTTTTTTCGCTTGCCAACAATTTTTTCATAAAATAAAATTTCTTCCTTTAATTCGTTGTTTTCTTTTTTAGTTGCAGCCAATTCATCTGCGATTTTATCATATGTGACGGTTCGAACTTTCATATCTAAATCCTTATTCACCAGATCCTTTTCTAATTTTTTATTTCTTGAGTCAAGCTCGACAATTTCCATTAAAAAGCTAGTCGCTCCTCCACCATCAAATAATCTATACCCGAGACCAAAACCAATTGAGAGCGCTATCGCAGTAATTCCGACATATGCCAACCATGAACTTCCTAGCTTAATTCTTGCTTTACTCTTTGTGATACGTTGCTTTCTTTTTTTAGATATCATGGTTATGGCGTAATAGGTCCTAGAACCAAGCCTGAAACCTCTTCGAATCCCATCATAATATTCATGTTTTGGACGGCTTGTCCTGCTGCGCCCTTCATTAAATTATCTATTACAGAAAGAATAATAACTCTGTTCGTACCTCTTTCTCTATATGGGGCAATACGACAAATATTAGATGCTCTAACTGATTTTGTATCCGGGCAAGTGCTTGCTGGCATAATATCGACAAAGGGCTCCTTATTGTAAAAACTTTCATACAAGTCTGAAACGTCAAATTCTTCTTTAGCATCTACATAAATAGTTGCGTGTATTCCTCTTACCATTGGTAATAAATGTGGAACAAAAGTTAATTTAACTCTCTCCCCAGCTGCATATGCGCTTAAGGTTTCTTCTATCTCTGGCAAGTGTCTGTGCCCTTCGATGCCATAAGCTTTAAAGCTTTCTGAAGCTTCTGCCATTAGGAACGATGATTCCAACTTTTTTCCCGCTCCACTGATACCTGATTTAGCATCGGCAATTATAGTGTTCTTATCAATTAAATTATTCTTAATTAGGGGCAATAAACCTAATTGAATTGCTGTGGGGTAACATCCGGGGTTTGCAACCAATCTAGCTTTTTTAATTTGATCTCTATTGATTTCAGGTAGGCCATAAATAGCCTCGCCAAGCAAATCCTTGCATGCATGAGGCATTCCGTACCACTTCTCCCAAAGAGCAACATCTTTTATCCTAAAATCTGCGGCTAAATCAATAACTCTAACTCCTTCGCTGAGAAGTTTTTTTGCATAATTCATAGCAATACCATTTGGTGTAGCAAAAAAGACAACATCAGAACTCTTTAAGTCAGCCTTATCAGGATCAACAAATTGATTGGAAATAATGCCTCTCATTGATGGGTAAATATCTGCAACAAGACTCCCTACATCACCTCTAGAAGTAATATGGTCAATCTCCACGTAGGGGTGATGTGATAGAAGTCTTAGCAACTCTATTCCGGTGTATCCAGTTCCTCCAACCACACTTACTTTTATCGTATTTACCATTATTAATATTTTAGTCTTATAAAAAAATAAATGTTAAGAAAAAAAAAGCCGCTAAAAGCGGCTTTTTTAAAATCTTAACGTTTCGAGAATTGCTTCTTACGCCTAGCTTTCCTAAAGCCAACTTTCTTACGCTCAACCTCACGACTATCTCTTGTAACGTAACCTGCTTTTGATAGATCTGGCTTAAGCGATAAATCGTAATCCATAAGAGCTCGGGTTATTCCATGCCTTACTGCACCGGCTTGACCAGACTCTCCACCACCAATTACATTTACTTTTATGTCAAATGTAGAAGTGTTATCTGTTAGCTCAAGTGGTTGCTTTAGAATCATTTGAGATGTATATCTTGAAAAATATTCGTCTACGGGTTTATTGTTTATAACAATTGCACCCTTTCCTGGCTGGATGAATACTCTCGCAACTGAGCTTTTTCTTCTTCCTGTGCCGTAATAATATTTACCTATCATAAGTATCCTGAATTAAAATGTTGTAAGTTGAGGCTGTTGTGCTTCATGTCCATGTTGCACACCAGCATAAACCTTCAATTTCTTTACCATTGCATAGCCTAGAGGTCCTTTAGGTAACATACCTTTCACCGCTTTTTCTAATGCTCTTCCCGGAAATCTGTCTTGCATCTTTTTAAAGTTGGTAGAGTATAGTCCGCCAGGGAATCCTGAATGGCGATAATATATTTTTCCTTCAGATTTATCCCCTGTAACTTTAAGCTTATCGGCATTAATCACCACAATATAGTCACCTGTATCAACATGAGGTGTGTAAATGGCCTTATGTTTGCCTCTAAGGCGATGAGCTATAGCACTTGCTAGGCGGCCAAGGGTCGCATCTGTTGCATCTACAAGCAACCAATCGCGCTTTACTTCGTGTGACTTTGCTGAAAATGTTTTCATCGTATATTTCTTACCATGCATTTAAAAAATTAAGAGGCGAATTTTATTCTATTAGTATGCTATTTGTCAATCATTTAGGTTTTATACATTCATATTTATTGGATTTGTGAAACAAATGCTAAAAATATAAACAATCCTACATAATTATTAGCTACAAAGGCCTTATAGTTATTTTTATGCCTATTATCTCCACCAATAACAATAGTATAAATACTTATAAAAGCAGCTAATAAAATTAACGAATAGAATCCATAAGAATACTCCTCTTGAAGCCCAATATAGAAATAAATTATATACATTGCTATAAAATTTATCGTAATAAAAATAGTGGTGCGTCTGCCCAATGTTTTAGCTGACGAATAAATGGCTAATTTTTTATCATCCTCTACATCCATTAATGCGTAGTGAGAGTCATAGCCCATAACCCACAACAAATTTCCAGCAAATAATAGCCATCCTTCCACAGGAATGCTATTTTGGGTTGCTGCAAAGGCCATAAGGATGCCAAAACCAAATGCAACTCCTAGAAAAAACTGCGGCACTTTAACGAATCGTTTACAAAAAGGGTAAATTAGGGCAAAGATTAGAGCCATTGCCGATAAAAATATTGCATAAGTATTAAGTTGCAATACTAAAACAAAGCTTATAATTAAATGTATTAGTAAAAATGCTAGCGCGCTTTTTAATCTTATTTTTTCTTGAGCTAAGGGCCGACTCTTTGTTCTTTGTACTTTTGCATCAATATTTCTATCTGCCATATCATTCGCAATACATCCAGCTGATCGCATTAATACAGAACCTAATATAAAAATAGCGATTAACTTTGTTTCTGGAAGTTGGCCTGAAGAAAACCATAAAGCAGTTAAGGTTGGCCATAACAACAACAAAATTCCAATAGGCTTATTGAGTCTAGCTAGCAATAATAAATTATAGCCACTCTTTAAATTAGTATTCAAATTTATTCAATGCCTTAAAAAAGAACTCAGAGAGCAAAATTGATTCTTTTTTGTATGTAAATGAGGACTGCCTCGCGATTGCAATATCGGCTCTAAGTGCGTTGCAAGATATAGCTTTTTTAATACTTGTTGTTGTTGGTATTGCATAGGAAAAAGTAGAGCGTTTGATTGAAGGTCGCTCATAAACAACTTCAGAAAGTGGACTAGATCTTAACTTCTTTATACCAGACCAATGTCCACGCAAATATCTATAAGGCAGCACTGTCCTTGCATACATAACCGGCAGGTCATTAGCATAAATTAACACCTCCCTTAGATAAAGGGATTCAGGTCTAAAAGACTTAAAATGATATTTTTCTGACAATAAAAAATTTTTATTTGTAGATGTTATTAGATCAATTCGTAAATCAGCAATATCTTTTAAGTGATTGGTAAGCGATTTTCTATTTTTAAGCCAACAGCCTAAATTATAATAATCAATATTTGGCTTGTTTGTTAAAGCGCTGTATGTTTTTTGCCAATTCATCCTAGGTCCGAGTAATTTCTTGGTAATCACTAATCCATCTTTGAAGATGTGATTGTATGTCATTATGTTTTGTCGTTAAAAGGTATTCTGCATCACTTTTAGCCAATGCTAATAAGTCATCATCTTTGTTAATGTTTGCAATTTTTAAGGAAGGAAGGCCGCTTTGTTTAAGTCCTAAAAATTCTCCAGGCCCTCGTAATTTAAGGTCTTCTTCAGATATCTTAAACCCATCAGTATTTTCATAAATTATCCTCAATCTATCTTTTGCGGTATCAGTTAATTTCTTTCCGTAAAATAATATACAAGTGCTTTGCTTAGACCCTCTTCCAACTCTCCCTCTTAATTGATGGAGTTGAGAAAGTCCCATTCTTTCAGCATTCTCTATAATCATCATTGTTGCATTTGGAACATCTACTCCGACCTCAATGACAGTTGTAGCCACCAGAATTTGTGTATGGCCAGCCTTAAAAGTTTGCATAATTGTTTCTTTTTCACTTTGTTTCATCTTTCCGTGAATCAAAGCAATGGTTTGAGATTTAAAAAAACTTGATAATTGTTGGAAGGTATTTTCTACTGTTTCGAGCTGCAATACTTCACTCTCTTCTATCAAAGGGCAAACCCAGTAAACCTGATTACCTTCATTACAATGTTTTTGAATAATTGTTAACAAGTCATTTCTTCTTGAATCAGAAATTAATTTCGTCTTGATAGGCTGTCTTCCTGGTGGAAGCTCGTTAATGGTTGAGATATCCATATCTGCAAAATAACTCATTGATAACGTTCTAGGTATTGGCGTAGCACTCATCATTAATTGATGGGCCTCTTCATGAGCTCGTGTTTTATTGTTGCTTCTAATTTGAAGTCGTTGTTCAACTCCAAAGCGATGCTGTTCATCAATAATATAAAGTGCTAAAGATTTAAATCTTACTTTGTCTTGAATCAATGCATGTGTCCCTACTAGTAAATCAATTCTTCCTTCAACTAACCTTTCATATATGATTTTTTTTTCTGGTGCGGAGATGCTCCCCGATAAAAATTCTACTGAGATATTAAGCGGATTTAACCAATCCCTTAGTTTAATATAATGCTGTTCGGCTAATATTTCTGTAGGGGCCATAAACCCTACTTGGCCACCGTTTTTTATTGCTTGTAATGCGGCCATTGTTGCAACAACAGTTTTACCGCTACCAACATCACCCTGCAGCAACCTATTCATCGGGAAGGAGCAGCCAAGGTCGCTCATAATCTCATTAAAACAATTTTCTTGCTGCCCCGTTAAGGTGAACTCTAATGAAGAAACAAAAGCATCATGCAAGCTCCTATCAAAAATTATTTTTTTGGCTATGTAATTTTTTTGTTGGTGATAAAGGCCGCGAAAAAAAAGTTGGTGGGCTAATAATTCGTCGTATATAAGCTTCTTTCGATAAGGATCAATATCTTCAGGCTTGGTACTACTCGGCATATGCAATTCTCTTAGAGACTTAGTTAAGTCAGGTAAGTTTCTTTTGATATTTAGCTCAGGAAAGTGATCGAGCAAAGTATCTTTTTTAGCTATCTGATCAAAAGTCTTTTTTACAAAATTCAATATCGATTTCTGCCCAAGCCCTCTGGTTAAGGCATATATAGGAGTTAGGCATTTTGGCAGAGGTTTATCGGTGACTATAATCTCATAATCAGGATGGATCATTTCCTTTATAAGAGATTTTGGGTTAACTTCACCATAAGCTCTAACTATGACTCCCTCAGAAAATTGACGACTTTGACTTGAATAAAAATTGAGGAATCTAAGCTGTAATGATCCAGTTGCATCCTCAATCACTACGGTTAAATTTTTCCTAGGCTGATAGGCCGTTTTTACGTATGTTACTTTGCCTTGTATCTGATAACTGCCCCCTGGCGATATGTCCTGTATGAGATCAATCTGTGTTTTGTCTAAATATTTTAATGGCAGATGAAGCAATAAATCGAATAAGCTTTTAATGCCTAGCTTTCTAAGTTTAGATATCTGGTTTTCTGTAAATAAAGAATCGAGCAATATTAAGATTTTATTCGCCCGTTACAAGAAAGCCATCTGCCTCAATCAACGAGCCTTTTGGAAGGGATGCGACTCCGATTGCTGCCCTCGCTGGATAAGGCTCGGAAAAGAATTCTGCCATAATTTCGTTTACTAACGCAAAATGAGATAAATCAGTAAGATAAATATTTAATTTGACAAGATCGTCTATGGAAGCGTTAGCAGCCTCTATAACAGCTAAGATATTCTTAAAAACTTGATGGATCTGAGCTTCTATACCATCGACTAATTCCATCGTGTGTGGATTTAAAGGTATCTGTCCAGACAGAAATATTATATTATTTTTTTTAATTGCTTGCGAATAAGTACCAATAGCCTTTGGCGCCCTATCAGTGTTGATTATTTCTTTTGTCATTTCATCTCCATGTTTATTTTTCTATTTTTAATCGACTAATTCGGCTAACTTTAGTAATTTTCCTTAAACTTCTTATAACTTCTGATAGATGTAAACGGTTTTTTACCTGCACCACAAAATTAATGTTAACAAAATTGCTGCCATCCGACTCCTCAACACTAACGTTTTCTATGTTCGATGATGCAACTGCAATTGCAGATGCCATTTTAGCAAGCATGCCGGTCTCATTCGCCACAAGAACCGATAAGCTTACTTTATATAGTATGTCAGAGTTAGGTTCCCATTCTACATCGACCCATCGCTCTGGATCTAAATTGTATTTTTTAATAGTTGAGCAATCATGTGTGTGAATAATCAAACCTCGATCTTTATTGATATAACCTAAAATAGGGTCGCCCGGTATAGGATGGCAGCAACTTGCAAGCTCAATTGCCATATCATCAGATCCCTTAATAGTAATAACATCCAAAAACTTTGATTGACTTTTCGCTTTCTTTACGCCATCCATTATGTTGGTCAGCTGATGCGCAACCATTACATTTACTTTCTTCCCTAATGCAATGTCAACCAATACATCGTCTTTTGACTTTAAATGATAATCAAGAACTAATTTATCCCAGTGCTTCTTTTTAATTGAGTCTGGATCGATACGAAAAGCTTTTAATGCGTTATTCAACATACTATAGCCAAGAATAATCAAATCATTTGACTCTGCATTCCTTAAATAGCCTCTTATCTGAGAGCGTGCCTTACCCGTAATGACAAAATTCAACCAGGCAGGATTAGGTTTTGCCAAGGGAGCGGTCATAACTTCTATATGATCTCCAGTTACTATCTCTTCTCTTAAGGGAACAAGTGTTTGATTAATCTTAGCCGCAACAGCATGATTTCCTACATCACTATGAACAGCATAAGCGAAATCGATCACTGTCGACCCTTTAGGTAAAGCTAAGATTTTACCCTTAGGAGTAAACACATAAACCTCGTCAGGAAATAAATCAATTTTAAGATGCTCCAGAAATTCTAGTGAGTCTGATTCGTCAGATTGAATTTCTAATAATTTTTTTAACCATTGATTAGTCTGTTGTTGAAGTTGAGTAATATGAGTGTCATTTGTTTTATACAACCAATGAGCAGCTACGCCGGCCTCCGCTAAATTATGCATTGATTCAGTTCTTATTTGTACTTCTAAGGGAGTTCCAAATGGTCCAAATAACGTCGTATGCAATGATTGGTAGCCATTAGCTTTTGGTATCGCAAGATAATCTTTAAATTTACCGGCTATGGGCTTATACAGCGAATGGAGTGCCCCCAAAGCAAGATAACAATCTTTTTCATCTTCCACAATAACCCTAAATGCATAGATATCGTTGATCTGAGAAAAAGATGTATGTTTTTTAATCATTTTTCGATGAATGCTTGACTCGTTCTTCTCTCTTCCTGAGACCGTGGCTTTAATCTTAAAGCCTTTAAGTTTAGTATTTATATCGTCTAGAATTTTTCCAACTACTTCTTTACGATTCCCCCGAGCGGATAAAATTGCTTTATGTATGGTTTTATATCTTAAGGGATGGATATACCTAAAAGCTAGGTCCTCCAGCTCCTGATACATTCTATTAAGTCCCAATCGATTTGCTATAGGGGAATAGATGTCTATAGTCTCTTGAGCGATACGTAATCTTTTTTCTGGTTTTAAATGTTCTAAGGTCTGCATATTATGCAATCGATCTGCCAGTTTTATTAGGATGACCCTTACATCTTGAGACATTGCTAAAAGCATTTTTCTGAAGTTTTCTGCCTGAGCATGAGTAGCGTCATTAAAGTGAATTTTATCTAGTTTTGATAAGCCTTCTACAATTTTTGCTACCTGTGGAGAAAATTGAGTTGCTATATCTTCTAAAGTTACTTGCGTGTCTTCAACGACGTCATGAAGTAAAGCGGCTTGTATGGATGCTGCATCTAAATGAAATTTAGCTGCTATACATGCGACAGAAACCGGATGGCTAATATAATCTTCACCACTGCTTCTTTTTTGGCCCTCGTGGGCTTTGTTGCTGAGGCGATATGCCTTCCAAACCAAATCTATTTCTTCTGGCTGAAGATATTCTTTAAGAATGAGAGTTAATCTTGAATCGATGGTGTCGGCAGGTAAGAGCGGGGGCTGCTCTTGTTGAGATACTTCCGCCGAATTAAATTTAGCGGTTTTAGTCATTTATCCCCCTATAGAGATTAAGTATTTATGTAATATTTTTAATTAAAATATCTTCGCCAATAAGGCCTGCAGCGATTTCACGTAATGCAATTACTGATGGCTTATCATTCGAGCCCTCTACGTCAATTAAAGGCTCAGCTCCGTTTGAGATCTGTCTACATCTGAGTGATGCTACTAATGTTAATTGAAACCGGTTTGGTATCTGTTCTAAACAATCGTCTATAGTAATTCTTGCCATTTTTTCTAGTTCCTAGAGTTATTTCATTAATTGATGTATTAGCTGATAGTGCTTTTGCATTTGATTTTTAGTTGTTAATCTTTCGGCTAAAATAATAGCTTCCAACTGCTTTAATGCATCCTCAAAATCATCGTTGATTGTAACATAATCAAATTTTTCAATATGACTCATTTCACTCCTAGCTGCTGACAATCTTTTGATTATTGTCTCCTCTGAGTCTTGTCCTCTAGATCTTAGTCTTTGCTCTAACTTTTCTATACTTGGTGGCAATATAAAAATACTTACAGCTTCAGGAAATATTGCTTTTATACTCATGGCGCCTTGCCAGTCTATTTCTAAAATAATGTCCTTGCCTGCTTTACGTATTTGATTTACCGAAGATTTTGATGTTCCGTAAAACGAATCATGGCATTCTGCACTCTCAAGGAACGCCTCTTCTGCTTGCATTTCTTTAAAGCGTTTTTCTGTGACAAAAAAATAATCTTTGCCTTCCATCTCAGCCGACCTTGGCAGTCTTGTTGTATGTGAAATTGAAATAGCTATATCATTATGATGAGCCAATATTTCTTTAACTAAAGAGGTCTTTCCTGCACCTGACGCAGCAGAAATAATAAACAAATTACCGAGAAGTTTATTGGTCATCATTCAATATTCTGAATTTGTTCTCTAATCTGCTCAATATACACTTTCAATTCAACTGATATAGTTGAGATATCAACTGAAACTGCTTTAGAGCCTATAGTATTTGCTTCTCTATTAAATTCTTGCATCAAAAAATCCATTTTTTTTCCGGATGGGCTTGACCCATTAATTAGTCTTCTTAATTCAATTATATGCGATTCAATTCGATCTATCTCTTCTGTAATGTCACTTTTTTGAACAAAAAGTAGAAATTCCTGTTTAAGTCTGGAATCTTCTGTATCTAAAAGAGCTTCTTTAAACTTTTTAATGATCTTGCTTTGATGTTTTTTAATGGCTGTAGGCATAATTTTTTTTGCTCTACCAACCAATAATTCCACTGATCTGATATTCTTTAAAATTACAATCCTAATTTTACTACCTTCTCTTTGTCTATCTTTAAGGAGCATCTCAAGGGAACCATCTAATAAACTTAATACCTCTTTCCTTATATTTTTATCTAGATCGGTTTTTGACTTAATGGATAAAAGGTCAAGAATATCAAGCGGATTTATGGGGGCAGGGTTCTTTAGAGATTTAGCAATTTTTTCTGAAGCATTTACTACCTCCTTAAGTGCTTTTGGATCCACCGAGTAAACTCTTGATTGATTCTCGTCAATTTTCATAAATATCTTACAGTCTACCTTCCCCCTTGAAACCTTAGCTGAAATCATCTCTCGCACTCTAGATTCATATATTCTTAATTGATCTGCGAGCTTTAGATTCAACTCAAAATACCTGCTATTCAATGTCTTAAGTTCAATAATTAAACTTCCACCTTTAATCTGTTTTTCCTTAAAACAAAATCCCGTCATACTTGCAGTCATGTTTTACCTTTAGCTATATTGAATTACAAATTTACACATCTCCACGATTATAACTAGAAACAATGTAAAGAGTTTAATTTAGATGTTTTTGATAGACTATAATCATATGAATTAAACATAACAAATAAAGGTTAAACAATGCGAGCGTCAAATAGAAATGCCGATGAATTAAGGCCTATAGAATTTATAAGAAGTTATACGAAGCATGCGGAAGGGTCCGTGTTAGTTAAATGTGGGGACACGCATGTTATTTGTAATGCAAGTATTGAGGAAAATGTTCCGTCATTCTTAAAAGGTAAAGGCCAAGGATGGGTTACAGCGGAATACGGTATGCTTCCTCGATCTACTTCATCCAGAATGGGGAGAGAGTCATCACGAGGCAAACAATCAGGAAGAACTCAAGAAATTCAACGTTTAATTGGAAGAAGTTTGCGGGCTATTATCGACCTTAAGAAATTAGGCGAAAGAACTATTTTCATAGACTGTGATGTTATACAAGCCGATGGAGGTACACGAACAGCAAGCATTTCTGGGTCCTATGTAGCGCTTCATGATGCAATTGAGTTCTTGCTTAGCAATAAAAAAATCACTGAGTCGCCCATTATTGATTCGATTGCAGCAATATCCGCAGGAATAAAGGGTGCCGACATTTTATTAGATTTGGATTACTCTGAAGATTCAGAATGCGATACAGATATGAACTTTGTGATGACTGGCAAAGGAAGTTTTGTTGAAATTCAAGGCACTGCTGAAGGCATCCCTTTTACCAAAGATGAAATGGACCAGTTGACCAATGTGGCATCAAAAGGCATCCAATCAATCATAAACATACAGTCAGAAGCGTTGGATAAGAAACC
This sequence comes from Methylophilales bacterium HTCC2181, assembly GCA_000168995.1. Taxonomy (GTDB): domain Bacteria; phylum Pseudomonadota; class Gammaproteobacteria; order Burkholderiales; family Methylophilaceae; genus BACL14. Next base: position 135,353 of record AAUX01000001.1, read on the forward strand.
CTAATGCAAAAAATTATTATCGCGACCAATAATGATAAAAAGCTTAATGAAATAAAAAGCTTAATGCATATGAGTAACATCAATTTCTGCTCATTATCAGACTTAAATATTGATTCTTGCCCTGAGCCCTTTGACACATTTATAGAAAATGCTTTAGCTAAAGCCAGGCATGCCTCAAAAAACACTGGGCTACCAGCGGTTGCGGATGATTCTGGAATTTGTGTTGATGCTCTTGAAGGAAAACCCGGAATTCGTTCCGCCCGATATGCCAGCCTAACTGCCACCGACAAGGAGAATATAACGAAGCTACTTGAGAATTTAAATGGCGAGACTAATCGTAAAGCTCATTTTTATTGTTCTATGGTTTTTGTTAGGCATTACTTAGATCCAGAGCCATTAATTACAGAGGGTATTTGGGCTGGAGAAATATTGAAAAGTCCTCAAGGGTCGAACGGTTTTGGCTATGACTCTATATTCCTCGACTTTAAAACTGAAAAATCGTCAGCTGAACTCGCATTAGATATTAAAAACCGCATTAGTCACAGAGCTCAGGCTTTGCAAAAGTTGACGCATAAACTTAAAATGATTTATGACTAAAAAAAATAATAATTGGCCGGTATGGAAGCGCGATGACAAGACCATTGTTTCCTGCACTGAAAAAATCAAAGTTATGGGAGACAACTTTGATGAAATACAACAAATAATTCAAGATGCTTTTGAAGACGGTTTGCTTATGGAGGTTATGGATGAGCAAATGCGCCAAACGCTCCGTAACATTATTAATAACCTTCACAATCCTATCAAAAAGAAATAAGTTTCTTGACAAACAACCTTATCCATAACCATTTAGATGATAAGCCTTTATCCATTTATGTGCACATACCATGGTGTATTCATAAATGTCCTTATTGTGACTTTAATTCCCACGAGCTTCGGAACAGCTCAATTAAAGATCAAGAGCAAATTTATACGGATGCATTGTTGAACCAAATTACTCTATCTGCTGATTATTCTGGGCGGACAATACATTCAATTTTTTTTGGTGGGGGTACGCCCAGCCTTTTTTCACCTGAAGCAATCAATAGAATTATCCTAGCCATATCCCATCAATTCACATTAGCAAATGACTGCGAAGTTACCCTTGAAGCAAATCCTGGAACTATCGATAAAGCGTATTTTAAAGGATACAAAGACATTGGCGTTAATAGAGTCTCATTGGGTATTCAAAGCTTTAACAATATACATCTAAAAAGTTTAGAGAGGATCCATGATAAAGAGCAAGCTTATGAAGCAGCCCAATGGGCAAGACAGTTGTTTGATAATATCAATCTTGATCTCATGTTTGCCTTACCCAATCAAACAAAGAGCGACTTGATACACGATATAAAGATTGCATTAGCGATTAGGCCTGATCATATCTCCTACTATCACCTCACTATTGAGCCCAATACGCTTTTTCACAAACACCCTCCATCACAACCCAACGAAGATGATAGTGCAGATATGGGGGATATTATTATCGAAACATTGAAGCAACAAAATTTTGATCATTACGAAACTTCTGCTTTTGCTAAAGAGTTAAAACATTGTAGGCATAATATGAACTACTGGGAATTTGGTGACTATCTTGGATTGGGAGCTGGTGCACACAGCAAAATTACATTAACAGACAATCAACAAAAACGATTTTCTTGTTATAAAAATCCTGCTCAATACATAGAAAACGTTAAAAAAAATACTCCCTTTATTGAAGAGAAATTACTGGTAAAAAATGAATTAATCTTCGAGTTTATGATGAATGCTCTAAGGTTAAATCATGGATTTAAGAAAAATCTGTTCATATCAAGCACCGGGGTTTCGCTTGATCAAATAAAAGGAGAGTTAGATATAGCTAAAGATAAGGGGCTGCTTATTGAAACCAGTGATATCATAAAACCTACAATATTAGGTCAGCAATTTTTAAACGAATTATTACAAATTTTTATGAGGGATCGTTAGAAATGAAGCTAAATAAAATTATAGAGAATTATGTGGTATCAGATCAAATTCAAAGTGATGACATAGCATCACTTAAACAATATGGATTTCAGACTATTTTTTGTAATCGTCCAGATTTAGAAGAGCCTAATCAACCAAGTGCAGCCGATCTTCAAAAGACAGCCGAATCACTAGGAATAAAGTTTATTCACCAGCCTGTCGTAGGAAATGCCATTAGTCAGAAAGATGTTGCAGATTTTAAATCCCACTATGTTAATGCTCAAAAGCCTATTTTTGCCTACTGCAGAACAGGAACAAGATCGTCGATGTTATGGGCCCTTGCCGAAACTTCAGACAGGCCTTCAAAAGAAATACTAGAGCTTACTGCAAGCGCTGGGTACGACCTCAGCTCACTTATAGGATAAAAATTACTTTAATTTTATTTTAACTTTTGCAATAGCTTTTTTGACGGCACTAAAAGCAGTGCCGCCAACATGTTTTCTCGATTGAATAGAACCTTCAAGCGTTAAGTACTTATATACATCCTTATCAATCACAGAAGAAAATTTCTGTAGTTCGCTTAAATCAAATTCACTGATATCACAATCCTTACTAACCGCTTGTTTTACTACTTTTGCCACAATGCCATGTGACTCTCTAAACGGCAGCCCTTTATTGACTAAGTAATCCGCAAGATCTGTAGCCGTTGCATAACCCTTCATAGCAGCAGCCTGCATATTTTTAGGGAATATCTTGAGCTCGGCTATCATCTCAGGAAAGATTTCTAACGTATCTTCAAGCGTATCAATCACATCAAATACGGGTTCTTTATCTTCTTGATTATCTTTGTTATATGCCAGTGGCTGAGACTTCATAAGGGTTAAGAGCGACATTAAATGACCATAGACTCTTCCCGTCTTTCCTCTCACCAGTTCAGGAACGTCCGGATTCTTTTTTTGTGGCATTATGCTTGAGCCAGTACAAAAACTATCTGATATTTCAATATAATTAAAGAAAGGGCTGGACCACATGATTAGCTCCTCTGACCATCTTGATAAATGCATCATAAGGACGGCAGCAGCAGAATTAAACTCAATTAAAAAATCTCTATCGGAAACTGCATCCATAGAATTCTCAATAATTCCATCGAAACCAAGTTTTTTTGCAACAAAATTTCTATTAATGGGAAAAGATGTCCCTGCAAGCGCTGCCGCACCCAAAGGTAAAAAATTCATCCTCTTTCTTGCATCAAAAAGCCTAGATTTATCTCTGTCCAACATTTCCACATAGGCTAACAAATGATGGGCGAAGCTTATAGGCTGGGCAACCTGCAAATGCGTAAGGCCTGGCATAATGGTCGTAACATGCTCTTCAGCCAAAGTAATCGTTGCTTTTTGCAAATGGTTAATTTGATTGATGATACTATCAATCGAATCTCTGAGATATAGTCTCATGTCGGTAGCAACTTGATCGTTGCGTGACCTTCCTGTGTGCAGTTTCTTGCCTGCGTCCCCAATGATATCGGTTAGTCTTTTTTCTATATTCAAGTGAACGTCTTCAAAGTCTAAAGACCATTCAAACCTCTCACTAGTAACCTCTCTTTTTATTTGATTAAGGCCCTTCTCAATAGCCTTATAGTCCTTTACCAGGATAATTTTTTGTATCATGAGCATTTCAGCATGCACGAGCGATCCTTGGATATCCACCAACGCTAGTCTTTTGTCAAAATTAACTGAACCTGTGAATCTTTTTACCACTTCTTTAGTGGGCTCTGAAAACCTTTCTGACCATTTTGTTTGTTTTTTATTCATGAATTTATATTCTTTTAGTCTGTGTTTAACTAAATTATATATGAAATTGCAATGTCGGGTCTGTGCTAAAATTCTAAGCACGTATGATTAAAAAAATTACCATCGCATCTAGAGAGAGTCCGCTTGCTATGTGGCAAGCTGAGCATATAAAAACCCAACTAAACAACCTTTACCCATATCTGAGTATCTACATAAAAGGTTTTAAGACACAAGGGGATATTATCTTAGATCAATCCTTAGCCACTATTGGAGGTAAGGGTCTGTTCATCAAAGAGTTAGAACAAGCCCTGCTGAAAAAAGAGGCTGATTTAGCTGTGCATTCGATGAAGGATTTACCTATGGATATTTATGAAGATTTTCAATTGTCAGCCATTACTGCAAGAGAAGATCCTCGAGACGCCTTTATTTCGCTCAAATATAAATCCCTCGATGATATGCCGGATGGAGCCATAGTTGGCACCTCAAGTTTAAGGCGACAAAGTCAAATAAAAGCAAAGTATCCCAGTCTCATCATAGAGCCACTGAGGGGTAATCTTCAGACTCGGCTTTCTAAGCTTAAAAAGGGACAATATGGAGCGATTATTTTAGCTGCTGCAGGGCTTATTAGACTTGACCTTCAAGATCAAATTACCATGTATATAGATAAAAATGTCAGTATCCCGGCAGTTGGTCAAGGGGCCCTTGGAATTGAGATATTATCCAGTAATACAGAGCTTGATTTACTTCTCAAACCTCTGAACGATGATGATACATCTCGCTGTGTGTTGGCAGAGAGAATGGTCAGCCGCTCCCTCGCAGGAAGCTGCACTGTGCCGCTCGGTGCACATGCATTTATCAACAAGAACGCCATGGTAATTAATGGCTTTGTCGCCTCTCCTAATGGAGAAAAAATCATTCATGCTGAAATGAAAGGTGTTAAAGCAGACTTTTATAAGCTAGGTGAGTCATTAAGCCAGCTTCTCATTGATCAAGGCGCAAAAACACTGTTATCCTCGCTATGAAAGACGTTGCATTGATATCAACAAGGCCTGTGAGAAAAGAAATTTCTCCAACGTTTTATGAAGAAAACAATGTTACATTTTTACCCTTCCCTTTAACTGAAATACTACCGTTAAAAGAGTATGAAGAATTTGATTTAATTCTCCAAAATTTATCCAGTTATCATCATCTTATTTTTATTAGTACAAATGCGGTAGATTTTTTTGTAGCTCGAATGAATTTTTATCATATAACGCTCCCTAGCAGTTTAATTATTTCCTGTATTGGCCCATCAACCAAAAAACTGCTCCAAGAAAACTTTAATACTCCGGTGTTTTATCCACGGGAATCGTTTGACTCCGAGCATCTTCTTAAAAGTGACATTTTTTCTGATATTAAGAATCAAAAAATATTAATTATTCGTGGCATAGGTGGGCGTGAAACGCTAAGAAAAGGACTAGAAAAAAAAGGGGGCTTAATCACTTATGGCGAATGCTACACAAGAAAATATTTGCAAATTGATTTAGAAGAAGTTAGAAAAAGCACCTACGAATTCAATAGAATTTTTATGTTGATTACAAGTTATGAAAGTGCAAAAAAATTTATGCAGCATAATATAACCGATCATCTAGGCTGGTTAAAATCAATACATGTCATAGTAAATCATATAAGGCTTAAGAATGAATTAAATATTTTTTCAAATATAACTATTACCGAAGATCTAAGTAATGATTCGATACTGAGAATACTCAAAAAGAATTAAATTTTATTTTTTTGGTGGGGCAAAAGTAAAAGCATCGGCAAAGAATTCTTCTTCATATAAACCTTTTTCTACTAATGCCTTAAATGCTGTTTGAACTACTACAGGGGCACCACAGCTATAAGCTTGATAACCTTCAAATGATTCAAAATCATCTACTACAGCTTGATGAACGAAACCTGTTCTAATATCTTGATTATCATTTTTTTCTGGTTCCGAAAAAACTGGTATGTAATGGATATTTTCGTGCTCTTTCTGCCATGTTAGACATAACTCATCCATATAAAGATCTTTTTGAGAACGAACGCCCTGATATAGATATATCGTACGTTTGTTATTATGATGAATCATATCTTCAATAACAGATTTTATTGGCGCAAAGCCTGTGCCTCCCGAAATAAAAATAATTGGCTTCTCGCTCTCCCGCAAATAAAACTGGCCTATGGGAGCCTCAATCCGATGGATCGATTTTTCTTGCATTTCTTCAAACACAAACTTGGTAAATTTACCGCCATCAATTAACCTTAAATGAAGCTCAATAAGTTCCTGATATGGAGCGCTTGCAATAGAAAATGCCCTTCTGCTTCCATCTGCCATGATAAATTCAAGGTACTGACCGGCAGTAAACTTTAAAGCGTTATTCCCTGGTAACTTTAACAACATTTTCATTACATCATGATTAAGCTTTGTTAAGGACTCCACTCTTACCGGTGTAATTTTAGATTCGTGCATAGGATCGTTAGCCTTATTTAATTTTATTTCTAAATGCACATCGGATGAAACATAACACTGGCAACACAACGTTGATCCATTAGTTTTTTCTTCGTGTGTCATAGCAGATTGTTGGTACTCTTCACAAAATACTTCTCCTGAAATCACTTTACCTTTGCAGGATCCGCACCCACCATTTCTGCAACCAAATGGAATATTAATACCAGCTGCTATTGCAGCCTCTAAAACAGTTTGGCTTGGTTTGATTTCAAAACTAATGTTTTCAGGATGGATATATACTTTATGAACCATTTTCAGTCATCTTCCCTTCGGTATTCACCTTCTATAACATCATCTTTAGATGCAGATTCTTTTGGCTGAAAGTTCTCATTTACTGATGTTTGAATGGGAATAAGCAATAAAATGAAACCAATGATGTCGGTAAGAATTCCTGGAAATAAAAATAATGCACCCGCAAGCAAGTTTTTGGCGCTTCCTAATATAGAGGCAGCTATATTTCCACCTTGCGTCATCATGCCCATCAGCTTCCCTAAAACAAGCGCCTTTTCATCCTGAATCAGCTGCCAGCCTAATATAGCCATTACTACTATGTAAAGAAAAAACCACCAGCCATACATGGCTCCAAACCTAAACAAGCCCCACAATTCAATGAAGGGCAATAAAAATAAAGCCAAAATAAATATTAGTCTCATAGTTTTTTAAATAAAAATTAGTCTGTTGTTTTAATTCAAGATAAAATAAGTTTTAACGATGTTTTTCGAACTTACAACACATAAAGTAGCTCTCAATCACCTTATTATAGACTGCAATTAATAAATAAAAGATGCTTAAGACAATAAAATCAATGTTTTTTATACTATGTATTAGCATCTATGCTGGTAACGTCCATGCAGAGAATGTATTTGTTAAAGAGTCCTCAAAATTTTTACCTGTAGGAGAAGCATTTAAAGTAATCGACGCTGAATTTATTTCGGCAAATAATCTACTGATAACCATAGATGTAGCAGAAGGTTATTATCTTTACAAATCAAAATTTAAATTAACCTCACTTCAACCACTATCCTATGAGATTAATTACCCTGCAGGAACTATCAAGGAAGATGAATATTTTGGTAAGCAAGAGGTTTTTTATGGGGCTACAAATCTTTCAGTACAATTCATTGAATTTCCTAAGAAAGATGCTGAGGTAAATTTGAAGTTTCAAGGATGCAGCGATAGTGGATTATGCTATCCCCCGACCATAATTCCTCTTGCTATCAAGTTTAATATAAATTTGAACGATGAAGGAATTTCTGAAACTTCTTTAATTAAAAATAAACTGCTTAATGATAATTTTCTTCTTGTTGCCTTAAGCTTCTTTATCTCTGGTGCGCTGTTATCGTTAACACCTTGTGCTCTTCCCATGGTCCCTATTTTATCTGGCATCATCATAGCCTCAGGTAAGAATAAAGCTCAGGTGCTCACTTTGGCATATGTATTAGGAGTTTGTTTTACTTACACTAGCCTTGGTCTGATTGCTGGGCTTACGGGCACATTAATATCAAGTAGCATCCAAAATACAAATTTTCTATACTTTAGTAGCGTTATGTTCTTGGTTTTCGCATTAATGATGTTGGATATTATTAGGGTTAATATTCCTTTGGCTCCCAACAACACTATATCAAGCTTTACTCAAAGATTTATGGGTGGGGGAATTACAAGCGTATTTCTGATGGGCCTTTTTTCTGCATTAGTTCTGAGCCCCTGTGTAGCTCCTCCTTTAGCTGCAGCTATATTATTCATAGGTCAAAGTGGGGATATGATTGTTGGTGGGGTCTCTCTGCTTTCCATGGCATTAGGTATGAGCTTGCCCTTACTGTTAATTGGGTTTAGCTCTAAGTCATTGCTCCCAAAACCTGGATTATGGATGGACTTTGTTAAAAAACTAATTGGTTTTATTTTACTTGCAATGTCCATTTACATCATTAGACCGCTTATGTCCGATCTATTATTTTTCTCTATGCTCCTAGCTATTTTAGTCTTTTCTGCTATTTTTAGTATTAGGAAAAAGCAGGTATTTCTCTATACTCAGCGAAAAAATTTCTTTGCATTATTGATCCTTTTTATTATTGCAGGTACGCTCCTAATTTCAAACATATCAAGCGAGTTAAAGAGGGGTGACCAAGGGGGGAGTGTTTCCTTCAACAATGTTAGGAGTCTTGCTGAGCTCAAACTAGAACTTCAAACCTTAAGCAATGTTCCGACAATGCTAGATTTTTATGCTGATTGGTGTGTGGCTTGCCATGAGTATGAAAAGTATACGTTTGCCAATCCAGAGGTAGTGATAGCAATGAAAAAATTTAACCTAATCAAAGCTGACGTAACAGGTAATAATAATGAAGATAGAATTCTTTTAGAGACGTTTAGCCTTTTTGGTCCCCCTGCTATTCTTTTTTTCGATAAAGAAGGTAACCATTTAAAACAATTTGATGTGGTAGGTTTTAAAAAACCTGAGGAGTTTCATCTACTTTTAAATCGAGTGTTAAATTATGACAATTAGGAAATTATTGTTAATCGTTATAGTTGCTTCCCTCTCATTGGTTTCTGGATTTTTATTTCATACAAAATCTTTAGAGGGCACAGATCCTGAAAGTAGTGCCCTTTTTAATATGAGCTTAATGAATTTGGAAAAAAAACTAGTGCCTATTAATACGTATAAAGGTGACTGGTTAGTTATGAATTTTTGGGCCACATGGTGTGCGCCATGCAGAGAAGAAATACCGGAGTTAAATGAATTTTACAAAAATACAGAAGTGCAATTAATTGGTATAGCCATTGATGACATAGATGATGTAATTAAATTTCAAGATGAGATACCCATCCATTACCCATCCCTTGTGTTAAACGATATAGATGGTGTAAATCTAGCAAAATCCCTAGGTAATAAGAGGGGAGTTCTACCTTTTACAGTTATCATAGCTCCAGACGGATCGGTGAATAACAGGTTTTATGGTAAAGTTAAAATACCTGAATTAAATCAGTCACTAAGCAATATCAAATAGGAAAAATTCCTTAAAATCTTCTAAAATAGATTCATTTGTAGACAAATGAGACCATAATCGTCTAAAATATCATTTCTTTTGTTAGATTTAAATGAGTGATATGGCGATAAATAGTGTTGTTGTGATTCATGGGCCTAATCTTAACCTTCTGGGGGAAAGAGAGCCTAAGCATTATGGAACTTCTACCCTTGATGAGATCAATACTAAAATTCAAGCTGAGGCATTACAATCAAACATTTCTGTTGAAACCTTTCAAAGTAACAGTGAAGCAGATATTCTTAACAAAATTCATAGCATCAAGGCTGATTTTATAATTATTAATCCAGCCGCTTTTACTCATACATCAGTTTCAATTCGTGACGCACTTGCAGCAACTAAAATTCCTTTTATTGAAGTACATCTATCGAATGTTTTTGCTAGAGAGTCATTCAGAAAAGAATCCTTCTTCTCCGATATAGCTGTTGGAGTAATAAGTGGTTTTGGTGCCGAAGGGTATCTTGCCGCTCTAAGATATGCTGCCCAAAAAAAATAATTCAAAGAGGACAATATGGATCTAAGGAAATTAAAAAAATTAATTGATTTGGTTGAAGAGTCTGGAATAGCAGAAATTGAGCTGACAGAAGGTGAGGAAAAGGTACGTATAAGTCGTCAACCTAATATTACACAGCAACCGCCTATGCAATACATGCAAATGCCTCAAATGCAAGCCCCTATGAGCCAAGCAACACCACAAAATAGTACAAATGAATCAGAAACAATCAGCTCAACACCACCACAAGGACATCAGGTGACCTCGCCTATGGTGGGAACTTTTTATAGGGCATCATCGCCAGATGCAGGATCATTTGTTGAGGTCGGCTCATCAGTCAAGAAAGGAGATACCCTGTGTATCATCGAAGCGATGAAAATACTCAATGAAATTGAGAGTGATGCAGACGGGATAATCAAAAATATTCTTATAGAAAATGGTCAGCCAGTTGAGTTTGGTGAGCCACTTTTTGTTATTGAATAGTCTGGAAAATTAAACTTATGTTTGAGAAAATTTTAATTGCCAATCGTGGCGAAATAGCTCTTAGGATATTAAGGGCCTGTCGAGAAATGGGCATTAAAACCGTTGCCGTTTATTCCCAAGCCGATGCTGATGCAAAATATGTGAAGTTATCAGATGAAGCAGTATGCATAGGGCCGGCAGCTTCTAACTTGAGTTATCTTAATGTACCGGCAATTATAAGTGCTGCTGAGGTAACTGATGCGCAAGCGATCCATCCCGGATATGGGTTTCTATCTGAGAATGCAGACTTTGCTGAGCGAGTTGAAAAAAGTGGCTTTACTTTTATCGGGCCCCGTGCAGATACTATAAGACTTATGGGTGATAAGGTCAGCGCAAAAGTTGCTATGAAAAAAGCAGGGGTCCCTTGTGTGCCTGGTTCTGATGGGGCGCTATCGGATGATCCAAGTCAGATTAGGGAGATTGCAAGAAAAATTGGTTATCCAGTCATAGTAAAAGCCGCGGGTGGTGGAGGTGGTCGTGGGATGCGTGTTGTTCATACCGAAGCTGCTATCATAAACTCAGTTGCTATGACTAAAGCAGAGGCGGGAGCAGCATTTGGTAATCCTACTGTTTATATGGAGAAATACTTAGAAACTCCTCGGCATGTAGAAGTTCAAGTGCTTTCAGACCAACATGGTAATGCCATACATTTATGGGACCGTGATTGTTCTCTACAAAGAAGAAACCAAAAAGTTGTTGAGGAAGCACCAGCACCAGGCATTCCTCAAAGATTAAGAGAAAAAATGGGCCAAAGATGTGCGGATGCTTGTAAGAAGATTGGTTACCGCGGGGCAGGAACTTTTGAATTCTTATATGAGAATGAAGAATTCTTTTTTATTGAAATGAATACACGGCTCCAAGTAGAGCATACCGTCACAGAAATGATAACAGGGTTAGATTTAGTGCAAGAACAAATTAAAATAGCATTTGGTGAAAAACTAAAAATTAAACAAAGGAATGTACAGTCAAATGGACATGCAATCGAATGCCGTATAAATGCAGAAGATCCTTACACCTTTATGCCCTCTCCAGGTACCATATCTCGCTTTCATCTTCCGGGAGGTCCAGGGGTAAGAATAGATACTCATGCATATGGTGGCTACAAAGTACCACCTAATTATGACTCTATGATAGGAAAATTGATTTGTTATGGGTCAAGCAGGGGACAAGCAATAGCTAGAATGCAAATCGCTTTATCAGAAATTCTAATTGAAGGTATAAATACCAACATACCTCTACACCGTGACTTGATGAACGATTTAGGCTTTAAGGAAGGTGGTGTTAATATTCATTACCTAGAAAATAAGTTAGCGAAAAAGTTATAGGATGTCATGGGTAAATCTATCTATTGTGTCCTCAAGAGAGCAAGCAGACGAATTTAGTGACTTTCTTTTAGATCATGGTGCTTTATCTTCTTCTATCCAAGACAAAAACTTAAACAATAACAATGAAGAGATGATTTTTGGTGAGCCGCACAATGGGCCACAACGATTTTGGCAACTTACCCAAATAGACGCATTGTTCAACAATGATAGTGAAGCCAAAAAAACTCTCGCGGCATTAGAAAATGTATTTAATGTGAAGTTAAAGTCAGCATTCAAAAATATTGAAGACCAGGATTGGGTAAAGTTAACACAAGCTCAATTTCATCCTATATCTATTAGGAATAAGGTCTGGATCATTCCATCATGGCACAATATTGAAGATGAAAAAGCTACCAATATTATTCTTGACCCAGGTTTAGCTTTTGGAACAGGATCACATCCAACAACACATCTTTGCATTGAATGGCTTTTAGACAATATGGAGAAAGGTGACAATGTTTTAGATTACGGTTGTGGATCTGGGATTTTAGCTATTTGTGCTAAAAAGTTAGGGGCCAATAATGTTTTAGGAGTAGATATTGATCCTCAAGCAATTATCGCTAGCAACCAAAATGCTGCTATTAATAATGTTTCAATTCGTTTGAACGATACGAAAGAAAGCTTTTCTTTTCAATCAAATATTATTGTTGCCAATATTTTATCAAGTGCACTTAAAGTCTTAGCTCCAGCAATAGCCTCCTCCTGTCTACCAAAAGGAAAAATTGCTCTTTCAGGGATTTTAGAAAGTCAAGAAAATGAAATAAAAGATATTTACAGCTCTTGGTTTTCTATGAAAAGATCTAGCTATAAAGAAGGTTGGGTGTGCCTTTCAGGAGAAAAAAATTAAAGCTCATTCAGATTATCTAGATAGCTCTTTGCCTGTTTTGTAATTGCGTCTTTATCTTCGGCATTCATTTTTTTTAACTGACTATTCACAATGCCCAGCCTTGGATTCTTTGATAATTTATCCTTGTGTCTTTCAAAAAAATTCCAATACATTGAATTGAATGGACAAGCATTGTTTCCTATCCGTTCTTTAAAGTTGTAGGAGCAACTCGAACAATAATTACTCATCTTATTTATATAAGCTGCTGAGGATACATACGGTTTAGTTGCAAGCAATCCTCCGTCTGCATATTGACTCATCCCAATTGTATTTGGTAGCTCAACCCATTCAAATGCATCAATATATATTCCTAAATACCAATAATGAACTTTTTGTGGGTCAATCCCCGCAAGCAAACTGAAATTGCCGATCACCATAAGCCTTTGAATATGATGTGCATATGAATGAGTTAGTGATTGGGTAATGCTGCTAGCGAGACAATTCATCTTGGTTTTGCCTGTCCAGAACCATTTAGGTAAATCGGTATCGTAATTAAAATAATTCAAGTGACTATACTCGGGCATTTTTGCCCAGTAGATGCCTCTTATGTATTCTCGCCAACCCAATATCTGCCTTATAAATCCCTCTACTGCATTCAAAGGAATAGAGTCTTCAAGGTAAGAAACTTCAACCATTTTTATCACCTCTAATGGTGCTAACATCTTTGTATTTAATGAAAATGATAGGAATGAATGAAATAATCGCCAGCTATCACTATGCATAGCATCTTGAAAATCTCCAAAATACCTTAAATTATTTTTTATAAATTGCTCTAACAGAGCAAATGACTCTTTTCTATCTATTGGCCATCTAAAATTCTCTGCATTAGCTTCTCCAAAATGTTCAATATTGACACTGTTGATCTCCTCCAGCAGCTCTTTGTGGTTATGTTTGGGCCGAGAATCTTCTGGTTCTGGTGGCTTGCCGTCCCATCTCATTCGATTAGAAGCATCGTAATTCCACTTTCCGCCAATAGGAGATCCACCCTCTATTAAAACCTCATGTTTGATTCTCATGTACCGATAAAAACTCTCCATTCTCCATTGCTTTTTATCTGTAAAAAACAAGCCAACCTCATCCCTCGATGTTAAAAAATGTTCTGTGCTTATTCTTTCCACAGGAATGTTTAAGGAGTGCTTAAGTTGACCTAATAACAAATCTAAACGATGCTCATCAGGATCCTGGAACTCTAAAACATCAATTTTCTTTTGGTGAATAATAGCTCTTAAATTGTCTAGGAAGTTGTGTTGGTTTTCTTGGTCACTTATTTTTATATAAAAAACCTGGAATTTCTTCTTCTCAAGTAAGGAAGAAAATGCCCTCATTGCAGAAAATATTGCCAGTATCTTTTGGATATGATGTAACACATAGCTTGTTTCCTGCTTTATTTCCATCATTACATAGATACAATCATCATCGGGATAGTCAAACCATGAATGATTAATATTCAGTTGGTCTCCTAAAATTAGTCTTAACTTTTTCATAATTTTATCCATTCTTTTTCATATGATCCGTCCGGATCATATGTATTTTTTTGTTTATCCACATTGAAATGTCTGCCCCCACGTGGGTCAGTCCCAACCCCTGCAATATATGACCAATTTCCATAGTTGCTATAAACATCATAATCAATCAACTGATGCTCAAACCAAGCTGCGCCAGCTCGCCAATCACAAGCAAGCTCATTTACTAAATAACTTGCGAGTATTTGTCTCATTCTATTTGATATAAAGCCCGTTTGATTCAACTCACTTATTCCGGCATTGATAAAGCTGCTAGGCGTTTTTCCATTTTTCCATTCATTAAATTTTTCTTCGTTATGTTGAAAGCTTTTATTAGAAAGGCCCAGACCATTCTTATAAAAAAAAATTTTCCCATATTTCATAAACAAGAATCTAAAATAGTCTCGCCATAATAATTCGAAATATATCCAATAAGTGCTGTCGTTTGCAGAATTTCTTTGTTCGTATCTTTTTAATGCACTATATATCTGATTAGCAGAAATAAAACCCAATGATAACCACGGAGAAAATTTTGTTGAACATTCAATGCCCATCAAATTATTTCTACTATACTTATAACTATTTGGATAATCACTTTGAAAATATTGATCAATATGTAACTGAGCCGTTCGTTCACCACCCTTAAATTTTTTATCAGAGATAGGGAATGAACTCTGAGAGTAATCCTCAGTTAATTCTTGTGTTAAATTGGTTTTACTATCCAAGATAGGTATTGTATTTTTGATTTGCCCTGAAAGAGCTATAGGTTCTTCGGGGACAATCCCTGTTGTTTCTATGTTTTTTCTAAAATGGGTAAACACATCTGGTAAGTCCTTTATATCAAATGGCAGCTGGTGTGGCATATACATGGATGACTGATAATATGAATATAAATTTACCCCTAGCTCTTTAATCAGCCTCTCTTGCGCTTGTTCTTCAAAAGCATTGATGGATTCACAATAAACAGAATTGATATGATGTCGATTTATAAGCTCTTGAAAAATTAGATTTGTTTTGCCAACAAATCTATTAAGATGGTGGCCATAAGACTTTAAATTAAGTTGCAGCTCCTCTAGCCCCTGATACATAAATATTTTTCTATGCTGTCCTCTTCGAGAAAATTGCCATTCACATTCAGCATCATTCATATCATCATCAATATGAACAAATAATATATGGTCAGAATTATTTAACGCAGAGTTTAAGGCAGCGTTATCTTCTAATCTCAAATCATTTCTAAACCAATAAATGCTCTTCATATTTTTGAACCTCTTATAGATTGACAACGCTTTGAGCAGTATTTAACATTGTCCCAGCATAATTTCCATTTCCTTCTCCATTGGAAAGGCCTTCCACAGCTTGCACACAGTTTCGTTGGTAAGTTTTCTTTTAGCATCTTAAATAATCATTGTATAAAGCTTGCAGGAATAACTTTGTGGTTGAATAATGGGGTAATGCATAGTTTTTTTTATTTTATACTCCTTATATTATCTTATTCTTCAGTTTACAGTCTTCCTATGGGTTATAAAAATAGCGTCATGATGATGGGAGATATAAATGCTAACCAAATAACTACTGACATAAATTATGCCATATCAGCATCTTCTGCTCTTGGTATCAGACTTTTGTATATAGATATTAAAGGTGAAAGCCCCCAAATAGTTAAGGAAGGCTCAATAACTCATCGTCTCATGAGGTCAAATAAACCAGGATCACAAAGTAACTTATGGCTTTTTGGGGGCATCGGAAATTTATCATCTTCAGAATCTCCTTCTGCATCAATTACAACCTATTCCCCTGGTTTTCAAGTTGACTATGAAACAAGAAGAGTTTACCTCTCTCTATATAATCGATTGTTGAGAGGCAGTCATATTAACCATGACGTTTTTAGCATCAAAGGGGGATTTTCTCTCTATAAAACTACCTACGATCAAACCCAGCCATGGTTTATTATGGAAATAAATCATATGAATGGTGTAAAGCAAAGCACGCAGTTTATCCCTACGCTGAGACTAATTAATAAAAATCTATACTTTGAGCTCGGTATAAATCAAAAAGCAAAACCAAATATTAGTTTAATGTATGTTTTTTAAGATAAAATAAATTATGTTATCTAAAATCTTACTAGTTGCTGTGTCACTGTTCCTTATGAGTTGTGCAACTCTGGACTCTAAAGAACAACAATATCCTGCCCCTCATAATGACTATACCGGAGTTGTAGTGCAAGAGCATTTTTCGAGCGAAGAACCAAATAACTTTATGATTAGGACATGCAGAATGTACGGAGGATTGAATCAAGATAGCGTCGAAAACTTGGGTAAAGATCGATTGTTACAATACATTATGCAATTCAAATGTAATTATGCTGGAAAATTGCAAGATGAAGTTCGTATTGATGGCAAATCGTCTGTTAGGCTAAATGGTGCATCGGCAAAAAATAAATGTGAAAATCTTGGGTTTGAGGTTGGTACGGTTAGATTTCGTAAATGTATGGAGGAACTTACAAGGTAACTTGTAATCTAGGACTAAAATGAAAAGATTGATAATAGGTTTAATTTTTTTAATGTTTACTTCTGCTCTATGGGCTGAAACCAAAATCATAGAGGTCAATGGTATGGTATGTGCTTTTTGTGCCCAAGGAATTGAAGCCTCACTTAAAGGGCTTCCCGCAACTGAAGATGTCTATATTAATTTAGATAAACATATCGTAGCAGTGGATTTAAAGGGCATTGATAGCATCACCAATGCCAGACTTAAAGAATTGATTGTCGATGCCGGCTATGATGTTATCAGTATTAATTTAAGTGATCATCCAGTTGAACATATCCGATTGATGTATGAACCGAGTTAGAAAAGAACCTATACTTAGCCTACGAAAAGTTAAACTTTTCTCAGAGCTTACAGCGATTGCTAGTATTAGCACGCTTATCTGTTGTGCACTTCCTGCTTTTTTGGTATTTATGGGTGCTGGTAGCGTACTTAGTGTTTTTATTAGCTTTTTCCCCCAATTCCCTATGATTTCACAATATAAAATAGAGATTTTTACTATAAGCCTTATCATTATTTTATTTGCCGGTGTCGGTCAAATGTATGCCAAAACATTGCCTTGCCCAACTGACAAAGATCAATCCCTATCTTGTAGTAAGATTCGAAAAAGAAGCTTTCAGCTTTTTATTGCTTCAATAATTTTGTATATAACAGGTTTTTATTTTGCATTCCTTATTTAAAAAATACTGTGCCACCTTTTTTCTAATGTTATTTGGCGCCCTGACTGCGCAAGCACAAACAGACACCATAAGCTTTGACTGCAAAGGGATTAGCCGTTTTGAGCTGATTGGATCATCGGGAGCTAAGGAGGAGATGAAGAATATTACTTTTAAATTTGAAGGGGGTGTCTTACAAGATCTAAATAATATACCTTGCCAATGGGCTGAAAATATTATTACCTGTGAGTCTAATTTTCTGAATATTCGAAAGTTAGTTATTAACCAGAATTCTATGGATGTTTCAGATTTCATTTCAGGCAATAAGGGTTTTGGGCAATATGCTGAGTCATTTAGTGGAAGCTGTGAGTAACGATTGCATTCTATAGAAGTACAGAAAATTTCAGCTACTGCATTTATTGTTACAATTAATGCACAATCGCAAACAACTCACAGCGTTACAATGAGCAAAGAATTTTTTAATCAATATGCAGCCTTTACAGTTTCAGATTTAGATTTTATCAAACATTCTTTTGAATTTTTATTGGATAGGGAGCCTAACACCTCCATCCTAAAAGAATTCAATATAGTAGTTATTTGCAATTACTTTCCGGACTACCTCAAACTTATACCTACATATTTCTGAAACTACTTAAGCCTCTATTGGTCACTAACTTTGATTTATAATTTTGGTGGCCAGTATGATATTCCGAATTGTTTTTTTATTTTTTTTCACCCACTTGTCTTTGGCGGACAACATTATTAACGGAACTTACAAAGAAATGTTTGAAAATGAATTGCCAAAATATGAAATAACTTATAAAAATTCAAAAAAACACGGGAAAGAAATTTTTTGGTTTGATTCAGGTGTTAAAAAAATGGAAAGCCATTACATCGATGGCATTGAGAACGGATATTGGCGGCAATGGCATAAAAACGGGAGCATTAAGTTAGAAGTGAATTATACGAATGGCAAAAAAGACGGATTATGGCAGCAATGGTATACAGATGGAAAACTGCGCTCATCAGTTCAATTTATAGGTGGGGCTAAGCACGGAAAAGAGCTTATGTTCAGGCCCAATGGTTCTATTATTTCTGAGGAATACTATATCGATGGTAAAGTTGTTAAATAACAGAAAAAAGAGACTTTAAATGATCAAATCATATGCCGCTATGGAAGCTGGTAAAAATCTTGTTGAATACCAATTCAAGAAAAAACCTTTAACTGTAAAAGAAGTCCGTATTAAGGTACATTCATGCGGAATTTGCCACAGCGATGTCAGCGCAATAGATAATGCTTGGGGTGCTTCAACTTTTCCTATGGTTGCTGGGCATGAAATCATTGGTGAAATAATTGAAATTGGATCAGATGTTATGCTTCATAGTGTTGGGGATCATGTTGGCTTGGGCTGGCATTCAGGATACTGTGATGTTTGTGAGCATTGTGAAAATGGAGATCATAATTTCTGTAGCAAAACTAATAAAACCGTTTTCAGTCAGCATGGAGGCTTTGCTGAAGAGGTTTGTGCTGACGAGGTAAGCGTAATACCTTTGCCAAAAAATCTAAAACTTGAAAATGCTGGGCCTCTGTTATGTGGTGGAATTACGGTTTTTACACCTATTATTGAGTTCAATATTAACAAAAATCATAAAATAGGTGTTATTGGCATAGGAGGTCTTGGGCATCTTGCTATCAAATTCTATAAAGCCCTAGGATGTCACGTAACTGCATTTACTAGCTCTAAAGGTAAAGATAACTTATTACTCTCTATGGGAGCAGATGATGTTGTATCATCATTAGATAAAGATGCAATCAGGAGTTATGGAGCTAAATTTGATTTTCTAATTTCTACAGTGAATGTAAAGCTAGATTGGAATTTATTTTTAAGTATCATTAGGCCACGAGGGAGGCTGCATTTCGTTGGAGCAGTTCTTGATCCTATTGATGCTTCGGTATTTTCTCTTATGGGAGGCCGACGTTCCATATCAGGATCCCCGGTTGGTAGTCCAAAAAATATTAAAAAAATGTTAGTTTTTTGTTCTAAACACGATATCTATCCTGAAGTTGAACACTTTAAATTTAAAAATATTAACGAGGCCATAAAAAAAGTCAGAGAAAATAAGGTGCGCTTTCGTGCTGTTTTGTCATGGTAAATGCTAATGGCTAATTATAATGTAAGCGGGTTAATAACATTGGCTGAGCTCGCTAAGAGTAATCAGGAAAACTGGTTTGTTTATATTCTAAAATGCTCCGATGATACTTTATATACAGGCATAACAAATAATGTTTCAAAAAGAATTGAAGACCATGAAAAAGGTGTAGGGGCAAAATATACGAAAGGTCGATCACCATTCCAATTACTGTTTACGGAGAAACATCCAAACAGAAGTTCGGCAAGCAAGAGAGAAATTGAAATAAAAGCTTTCAGTAAAATTGAAAAATTGGCTTTAACACAAACTTAATTAATATTTAAAAGGTAATAAAGCCTAATGTTTCAATGGTTCGAAAATCTAATTAATCCATTTCCTAAAGATTTAATAGAAACACCGCCAAACTCCTTATTTAAATTTGCTTTGACATGCATTAAAGATATTAAAATATTTATTGGCCTTATGGCGATACTTACTGCTTGCATAGCAAGCTTCGAAGCGGTTCTCTATGCTGTTTTAGGTAAGTTAATTGACCTAATGATTACTCATGGTCCGACCAACTTTATACAAAATCATTCTACTTTTCTTTTTATGATGGCAGCATTATTAATTGGTAGTACGCTTTTTGTTAGTATTCAAACAATGCTTAAACATCAATCCTTAGCTGGGTCGTTCCCTATGAGGATGAGATGGGATTTTCATCGTTTGCTGCTTAATCAAAGTATGAGCTTTTATAGCAATGAATTTTCTGGGCGCATTGCTGCTAAAGTGATGCAAAGTGCTATTGCACTGAGGGATATGTGGTTCATTTTGTCAGATATTCTAGTGTATGTGATCGTGTATGTGGCTACTATGGTTTTTCTTGTAGGAAACTTAAATACTTTATTAATTATTCCTTTTCTTGCTTGGCTGACTACTTATATAGTTACTCTCTTTTATTTTATTCCTAAGCTTGCTTTACTTTCCAGAAGTCAGGCTGATGCAAGATCATTAATGACTGGTCGAATTACTGATGCTTATACCAACATCAATACAGTCAAATTATTTTCCCATGCTGGAAGAGAATCAAAATATGCCCAAAATGCTATGAACGAATTTCTTAAAACTGTACGTTTGCAAATGCGTAAAGTTTCTATAATTCAAATAATTAACCATTTTTTAAGTATGTTATTAATACTTTCGACCGCAGGGGTTGCATTATGGTTGTGGACTAATAATGATATCGCGATTGGTGTTTTAGCCGCAGCATCCGCAATGTCATTAAGATTAAATGGAATTTCTCACTGGGTTATGTGGGAAATGACTTCTTTATACGAACAAATTGGTATTGCTCAAGATGGCTTAAATATGCTCTCTAGAAGTCAATCCATAATAGATAGTCCTAATGCTTTGCTAATGAAGGAAAAGCTTGCGCCTATTTCCTTTAAAAATGTTTCTTTTTCCTATGATGCTGGGCCTAGTTTTTTTTCTAACTTTAATCTTGAGATTAAACATGGAGAAAGGGTTGGTATTGTTGGTAGGTCTGGGGCGGGGAAATCGTCACTCATTAATCTCTTATTGCGGTTTTATGAGGTGGATAAAGGCACAATAACAATTGCTAATAAAAATATTAATTTAATTACTCAGGATAGTTTAAGGTCGCATATTGCAATGGTTACGCAGGATACATCATTACTTCACCGCACTATTAAGGAGAATATTGCCTATAGTAAACCTAGCGCTACTAATAAGGAGATTATTCTAGCTGCTAAAAAGGCTCAGGCTGATATATTTATTACCAAGCTTCGTGATCAGTTCGGTAATTCTGGTTATAACGCCATGGTAGGGGAAAGGGGGGTTAAATTATCTGGTGGGCAAAAACAACGGGTTGCAATTGCACGAGTTATTCTTAAAAATGCTCCCATTCTCCTTTTAGATGAGGCTACCAGTGCCCTAGACTCTGAAGTGGAAAACATTATTCAAGAAAGTCTAGACAGCCTTATGCATGGTAAAACAGTTATTGCTATAGCCCATCGATTATCAACGATTGCTGCCATGGATAGACTGATTGTAATGGACAATGGAAAAATTATTGAGGAAGGAAGCCATAAAGCGCTAATCAAAAAGAAGGGCTTATATTTTCAATTATGGCAGCATCAAAGCGGTGGATTCATTGGTGACTAATTAAGAAGGGTGTCACTTGCTTTTGTACAGCCATAAATACCAAACTGCACACTTTTTGTTTGGCCTACATCTTCAAAAGTATCAACCATCAACTTGCTCTGGATTGTATTAAACGAAATAGAGTTATAGTCCGCTTTACAAGTAATAGAAACTTCATCAGTTGAACAGGATGACCAGCTATAATTATCTATTGTTTTCTTGTTTCCAAAAAAAAAGCTTTTTATTGTGATAATCTTTGAGTCATCTACTTTAATTGCTTTATTTTTTGTTCCAAAAATTAGCATTTCAAAAATGTAATATATTTCAGAGAGGGTTGATTCGTTTCTAATAATCGTTTTATCCCGATTATTATCAGATTCTGAGCTACTCATCAATTTTCCATTACATTCAAAATAAAATTTTTCTGGCATAAAGTATCCGTATCCACATAAAAAAATTGCTGTAACAAATACGATGAGGCTTTTAATGCCTAACAAAATTAATCTCTCTCTCCACACACGGTAAGCATTAAATCATAAGCAGAAGATGCTTCATCGCTAATAACGTCCCATGCTTGATTAGAGCTTGCCTGAGAAAGTATCTTTCCTTCTCCCTTGTTGCCAGAATAAGAAATTACATGGACTACTCGTCTTTTTTCTTCATCACAATCATACTCAGTTAATATTTTTGCTGACAACATATTGTTAGCGATAGGATCCTTAAAATCCATTAATGACCATGATCTAAATAATGGGTAATTCACTTGAATTGTTTCATTATCAAAATACAACGTCATCTTGCCGTCATTACTAAGATACCCCCCTTCCCACTTAGCAAAGCCTGTACTTGCCAACATCAATAACGCCATAACCATAATTTTTTTCATTTGAAAGCCTTTTTATTAACAAACTACATCATAACTAAAATTGAGGATAAATCTGTAAATATATAAATTTGCTTATTTTTCAATTGCCTATATACTTCGCACTCGAAAGATTGTCATTAATGTCCTGTTTTTATTGCCAGTCTTACCATGCAATATATACAAGGATAACAATGTCATTCCAAACATTCAATCTTGATGCTTCTATTTTAAAAGCAATTCAAGAAGCTGGTTACGATCAGCCTACACCAATTCAAACAAAATCTATTCCAGAAATAATGCTCAATAAGCATGTACTGGCTTCAGCTCAAACTGGAACTGGAAAAACTGCAGCGTTTGTATTGCCTATACTAGATAAATTAACCAAAAACAGATCTGAAGGTCGCGGCCCACGAGTACTAATTGTAAGCCCTACTCGAGAGCTTGCTACTCAGATTACCGATAGCATAAAAAAGTATTCACGTTACCTACGAATTAATTCAATAACAATAACAGGCGGAATATCCTACGGGCTACAGAATCGAATGTTTAGCAAGCCAATTGATATTTTAGTTGCTACCCCAGGGCGTCTTTTAGATTTATATCAGCAAAAAAAAATTAACTTCAAAGGTCTAGAAGTAATGATACTTGACGAAGCTGACAGAATGCTTGACATGGGGTTTGTTCCTGACATTAGGAAAATTTATAATGCAACATCAAAAAAACAACAAATGTTAATGTTTTCAGCTACTTTTGACCCGCCAATTCAAAAAATTGCACAAGAATTTTTGACAAATCCAGTTACTATTTCAATTAAACCAGATGTATCTGGTCACAAAAATATTAAACAATTAATATACTTTGCTGATAATCAGTCACATAAACAACAAATGCTTGATCATTTCATTAAGAATGATGAAGTAACTCAAGCAATTATATTTACAGCTACCAAGAGAATGGCAGACCAACTTTCTGATCAGCTTTATCATTCTGATATAAAGACATCTGCTCTTCATGGTGATATGTCTCAGGGATCAAGAACAAAAACTATCAACCGTTTCAAACGGAATGAAACTAAAATATTAGTTGCAACTGACCTAGCCTCAAGAGGTATCGATGTTAAAAATATTTCTCACGTATTTAACTATGACATGCCTAGATTTGCAGAAGACTATATTCACCGCATTGGAAGAACAGGTAGAGCCAACAACAAAGGCATTGCAATTAGCTTAGTAAGCCCAACTGATCGTGAATTTTTAAGAAAAATAGAAAGATTCACAAACCTTAAAATTGAAATTGCCTCAATTCCAGGAATGGAGGCTACAATTTTAAAAGAAGCAAAAGCGCCTAAGAGAAAGAGCAAAGGACGATCCTTTGTAAAAAAAGGTAAGGTATTTAAGAATGAAGCAAATGCTAAAAAGAGAATACGGAGCAAACCTGTCTTTGGTAAAACTAATCAGTCAGCGCCAAGTCGTTAATTGAATAAACACCAGTTGGTCTATCTTTGTCCGACTTCCATGTTTTTTGTTTTACAACACAGCACCTGTCCCTATTAATATCTGAGACGCCAAACTTTAGTTTGGCATTTGGGATGATCCGATAAATATGCCTCTCAATTCCGTCAATAGTCTCTGGTGCGTCATCGTGTGCGCAAAATATGAGTACGTTTTCTTTTCGAGATGAGGGCTGTCGGATAGCAACTAAATCATCTCTACCCAGCTCCTTTAAATGTTTTTTTATTTTAACCAATTCTTCATTAGTGATTGGCTCTGACTTCAATAAACTAACTCTTCTCATCAATGAAATTGCATTAGCGTTGATTTTCTCTTTACTAAGAATTTGGGGAATAAACCTTACGACCCAGATATCCTTCTCTTTAGATGACTTAAGATTGGAAATAATTTGATCTATTGGATATTTAGTTAATATTGGAGGACGCATAATTTAATTTAATTATTATTAGATTTCTATTATAGTCTTTTTTACTTCTACTGACTTATATGATAATTTTATAACAGTTTTTTTAACTAATATAGGCTTTACATGAATAGATTTGATAGAATTCTTCTCACCTCTTCGTTAACATCGGCAATAATAACTTTTCTATTGTTCGCGAGCTTTAAACTTTATAAATTTTTTATGTTAGGGCTATGGGTTGAGTCAATATCAACCTGTGAGGTTTTTTCGGTTTTATGTTTTGATAATGTATTTTTTTCTTGGTTAAGCAACATGGAGGCATTCCTTTTTGTACCTCTTTTTTTTCTAAGCTATTTTATCATCCACAAAAGCTTTACTAGCTGAAAGCAATTATGAATTTATATTGGTATGAGATTTTTGTTTTTATACTTCTTGCCATACTCATTGGATTTATTATTATCTTTGCCATTAAAAATAAGGATTCTTAGGGGTCAATAACATTTCCTTTGATGTCAAAACAATTTCCTGAGTCTTCAGGCTTTATTCTATGAATAACTTTTACCATATGTGCAACACTTTCTTTAGGGCTTAATATTTGATGGTTAACATTTTTTAGAAAGGGTTTTGAAAGATTGCTATCTACTGTTCCGGGATGCATTCCAATAACTATATTTTCTTTCTTTATTCTTTGTAACTCTATGGAAAGAGTTCTTATCATCATGTTTAAGGCTGCTTTTGAACTTCGGTAACTATACCAACCACCCAACTTATTATCAGTAATACTTCCTACCCTTGCAGTTAGAAAAATAATTTTTACTAAGGTTGATTGTTTTATTAACGGTAACAATTTTTTTATTAACAGCATTGGACCAAAAACATTTACATGAAATAGTTGGTTCAAGCCCAATACACTAATATTATTTACTGATTTCTCGGGACTTACATCTTTGTTATGCAACAATCCGGTTGCTATAATAATTGTGTTGATTGGCTGGTTGTTTAATGCATCTATTAAATCTTCAAAAGTCTCGTCTTTATTATAATCAAAAATAACCGGATGTATTTTCTTGCTATCAAAGTCTTTGTTTCTTCGCGATAATGCAAAAATTTTTTCTACATTTCTTTCCAGATCATAATGTTTAGTAAATTCATGTCCTATAGAACCTGATGCACCAACTATTAATATATTTTTTTTCATTGTGATTTTCTGCTATAAATTGATTTAAAATATGATCATGTCTTTTATTATCATAAAACTAATCGTTACCACTTTACTGATTGTATTTATTACTGAAATTGCAAAATTTTCAGATAGGTTGGGAGCATTTATTGCCTCATTACCCTTAATTACTTTTATCGCCATATTTTGGATGTATTTTGAAGGTCAGGATTATGAAAAGATTTCAAACCATGCTTTCTATACATTTTGGTATGTTATTCCAACTCTGCCAATGTTCATTTTATTTCCTTGGTTAATCAAGACGTTTGGTTTTTGGTTAGCTGTTATTTTTTCTATTATATTAACCATTCTGTGTTTTATCATTTTCACTTATATTTTAAAACGTTTTAATATTCATTTAATTTAGAATCATTTCAAAGGTACTTTCTAATGGCTTTTTTTGTAAAATTAATTATTGCGGTTATTGTTATTATGGCTGCATCCGAACTAAGTAAACGAAGCGTTACATTAGCAGCCATACTTCTTGCCATGCCTATAGTTCTTTTTACCTCTTTCACCATTATTTGGGAGGAAACACATGATCCACAAATAATTTCTCGGCTTACTCATGAAACGCTTATGTTCATCCTTCCTGTTATTCCATTTTTATTTTTATTTAGCTGGTTACTTAAAGCTAATTTAAACTATTATTTATCCTTATCAATATCTTGCATTGGAATTGCCCTTGCCACCCTAATCGTTCAAAAGTTTTTTCATTAACCGTTAATGATTTTAATTATTTTTCTTAATAGCATGTGAGCAATAGTTAGGCTTGCAAGTATAGGGAATACGACGAGCAAATCTGTAATAATGAAAGCTCCTGTTTCACCAAGGATCATGTAAACAGCAAAAATGACCGGTAACGTAAATGCCATTAGCCATAAAATATCAGGAAATACTTTAAAGCCTCCATTAATAAGTGCTCTTATGCCATGAAGACCACAAAAATAAATTGCAAACCATTCTATGGGATGCAAATAAGCAGCAATCACTACTAGCGAAACCATCTCAAGAATTATTATTTTACTGTTAGTGATTTTCTCATTCATAAGGTTTAGAAAAAATATTGCGATGGTTAAGGCCGTAATAAACTGGATCAATGTCATAAGTGTCTCTGAAAACATATAGCCAGTTAGTTTCATAAAAATATCCGCAACATCACTTTTATAAAATAACGTGGGCATGAATGTAACAGAAAATCCCCAAGTTTTTTTTGTAATATCTTTCATTCCTTTAGGATCATATAGATCAGAATTGCCAAAGTGTATTACTGAAATGAATAGTAAAATTGATAACCCTACTAGAGGGTATAAATACCATAACAGCGCCCCAAGAAAACTAAGCAATAAATATAAAGAATAAATTCTTAGTTTTCTAAAAATGTCATTGCTTGATTCCCAAATAATTTTACCGTCCAATGCCCCATGGCTTATTCCTATAGTGCCTATAGCTATTAATGCTAATAAAACAGGCAAGCCATAAGGGTTGCTAGAATGTGTAAGTGCTATATTTAGCTGATTAAATACAAATACTACAAAGGCAAAAATAATAAAAAGGACCCTATGGATAGTCACTATATTCATTTATTTAAACAACGACATGATCATTATTTTTTTTGGTAAGGACATTACCACCTTAAGTAAATCTAAATAGGTATTACTTTCTGCCATAAAACGAATTACAGCACCTGTTTCAGCCTTAGAAAAAAGACTCATAAATAATGTTGGGCCCATATCTGGCCGATTAAAACAAACTTTTAAAAAAAGTTTATCCATCCAATTAAGGATTCTTGAAGGGTTATAAATGAACCTTGAGATTGTTTGCTCGTTTAATTCAAGGTCACTCACATTGGATATCCACCCTGCTATACGCATCATAGAATAACCACTCGAAGGCCTAATCATTCCTGCACTCATACCAATATTTAGAATATTTTTATAATTTTTTGGTTTGGCTACCCCCATAGGTAAAATACCTTCTTCTTGTTTTATCAGAATAGGGTTTTCGAATCTTTTTAAATACTTTTTATGGATTTTTTTTATTTGGTAAAGATTTGGTTTTTTTGTAAAAAATGTCGTTTCAATGAGCGCTCTTTTCTTTGTAAGAGGTAAAATGTATGTAAATTGAATTGCATTTTTATTTTCCTTAAAATCCATTAAGGTTACAGTTGAAGAATCAAATTTATTTGTTGTAATTTTAATTTCACTGCCAACGAAAGCCTGATAAAGCAATTCACTGGAATTAAAACTATTCATATCATTTCTGCTATCAATCAGTATTTTTGATGAATAAACTATGTTTTTTTTTGTAATTAAAAAACATTCCTCGTGTTTAACCTTTTTTTCAACCTCAAAGTCCTCTATGAAGGTTATATTTTTTTTACACGCCTTTAATAACGCTCTTAATGTTTTATCCCCATCAAAAACGACATAGCTATATGGCTCCATTACTTTATTAATTGATTGTTTCTTATAGCTTAATCCAAGATTTCTCCAGGTTTTTTTTGGTGTAATTTTATACTCTTTCTCTATATTGATAATATTAGGTCCTTGCCATACACCAAATGTTTGGCTTTTTTTTCTAGTTTCTTTTTCAACAAGCAATACTTTATTATCAGGAAATTTTTTTACATATTTAGATAAAAACATAAGACTGGAAAGTCCTGCTCCAACAACAATAATGTCATAACTTTTTTTCATTGATTGTTAGTGTATGGGAGATTGCTTAAGGAAGCGTGAAGATTAGCATTATGTTTTCTTAGAACATTCATACCTTTCTTTTTATTTTTTATATTTTTCATTGTGAAAAATATTTTTTCGTAGGTGTTTAAATACACTCGTGGCATATTGTATGAAATACCTCTTTTAATAATTTTTATACCTATATGTCGATATAATCTTGCTGCAATCCTTACCGCTCTTTGTGTGCTTGCATTAGGCAATGAATCAATTCCATTCAATGCACTTTCATAATATATTTCAGCTTTTTTTATCAAATTATCTCTAGCATTGTTTATCAATAGTCTCTCAGGCTTGCTTGGTTTTAATAACGTCTCAGCCCCTATCTTTCCTACTAGACTTTTTGGTAAGTAAATTCTTTCTTTTTGTGCATCTTCATATATATCTCTAGCAATGTTAGTTAACTGCATAGCTATTCCTAGGTCTATTGCATAAAAGCGCATACTTTTGTCATTGATATTTAATGCATTACAAACCATCAAGCCTACCACTCCAGCTACTCGGTAACAATAGACCAACAATTCACTTATATTTATCGGTTGAACTTGAAGAACATCCGACTCTTGCCCATTATAAAATTCTTCTAATACAGCTTTTTCTACTTTCAACAGGTTTTTTTTACCTTCATAAAAGGATTGATAAATAGAGTCATTGCTATTTTTACGCCAACTATTAATAATTTTTTTAAGGTCATAGTCAGATTGCGTAACCTTATTTCTTTCATCAACAATATCATCAACATTTCTGCAGAATGCATAAATAGAGTAAATTTTCTTAGCCTCGCTACCTTTCAAGAATAGGGAGGCCCAAAAAAAGGTTTTCCCATGTTTTTGCATAATCTTAGAGTTGCTGTTCATGGATAAATTATATTTTCCACTACCTTGGCCGAATTTAGAACCCCAGGTAGGCCGGCGCCCGGATGTGTCCCAGCTCCTACATAAAACAAATTCTTATATAAGTCGTCTTGATTGTGCGTCCTAAACCATGCAGATTGTAATAATTTCGGTGCTATAGAAAACCCAGAGCCAAAAGGAGTTCTATAATCTTTCTTAAAATCTTTTGGGGTCATTGAGAATATATCAACCACATTTTCGTTTAATTCTGGCATTATGCTTTTATTTAATGCATCCAAAACCTTCATCGAAAACTCTTTTTTTATTTCATCCCAATTGTATTTTCCCTTAAGGTTTGGAACTGGAACTAATGCATAAAAACTATCTCCATTTGGAGGAGCAAACGAGGAATCAGTACATGTAGGTCTATGAAGATATACCGAAAAATCTTCTGCTAACGTATGTTTATCAAAAATTTCCTCTAAGAGAGCTTTGTATCTTGGCCCCATCCATATAGTATGATGTGCAATATTGTTATATTTCTTTTTTGTACCAAAAAATATTACAAATAATCCCATGGAATGTTTTGCAAATTTTTCAATGACTCTATTATGAAGGGACACTTGTTTTCCTTTAAGTAGATCGGTAGAAACTTGAAGTGGATCAGCATTACATATGAGCTTATCAAAATTATATGATTTTCCATTAGTAAACTCTATTGAGCTTACCTGCGAACCTTTCGTATTAATTCTTTCCGCATCGTGGTTGTAGAATATTTTAATTCCATGCCTGATCATTAATTTCTCTAATTCTAGGACAATTTTACCTGTCCCTCCCATGCAGAAATATATACCCCATTTCTTCTCTAATGCATGTATCAACGAATAAATAGATGATGTTGAGAAGGGATTGCCTCCAACCAGTAGTGGCTGTATTGAAAATGCTTGCCTTAAATTTTCGTCTTTTATATGTCTTGAAACAAAAGAGTAAACAGATTGGTATCCTTTTAATCGTATTATATCCGGTCCGTACCTTAGCATCTGGGTGAGCTTATGAAATGGTCGGCTTGCTAATTTCTCGTATCCTAATTCAAAAATTTTTGTTGATTCCTTAAGCATCCTAAGGTATCCATCAACGTCTTTTACTGATATCTCTCTAATTTGTTCCAGCATATGCTCTTGATTAGGTCCATAATCAAAAGTAGTATTATTTTTTGTAAAATAAAAACGGTACCATGGGTCAAGCGGCTTAAATTCTAGGTGGTCTTCAAGGTTTTCTCCCAGCAATTCAAATAATTCAAAAAAAAGGATTGGAGCAGTAATTACTGTTGGTCCCGCGTCATGTATAAATCCATTTTTCTCAAATACTTGTGCCCTCCCTCCTAACTTTGGAAGTCTCTCGAACAGCTCAACATCATTACCTCTAGCTCGCATTCTTATTGCAGCAGCAATACCGCCAAAACCAGAACCTAAAATACTAATTTTTTTCATGTTTATCCACCCGCAACATCATTTCTTCTTTTATATTTATTACTATGGATTGAATTACAATAGGTAAACGATGGACTGCCACCATACTCTCTGATAATAAATTTTTTATTTCATCTATTGTATTTTTAAAGTCATGATTTGATAATGCCTTGCGTAAAACTTTTATATCTCTAAATTTTTCGCGGTCTTTTAATGAGTATTGCTCTAGAAATTTGATAATTATTGCATTTGGGTGCCCGTAAATTAAATCAGAAAGGGGTTCCTGCCCATGGCCAACAAAATTTTCAATATCGTTTACCCATTGATACGCTAATCCTAGATTTTCTGATATCTCTTTTAAGGCTATGCATTCATCTCCATCGAACTCCTTACATTTAAACATTCCCATTATCGGCAACATAATTAGTGGGCCAGTTTTTTTTATTGCAATTTTTTGGTAATTTGCCCAATCTAATAATACTGAGTCAACACTTACATCAACAGATTGCCCAAAGACAATATCCTTTACTGATGATGACAATAGTTTTAACAGGATAGTTTGATGCCATCCTTGGCTTATTTCTGTTATTTTCTTAAATGACTCAGCTATTAAATAGTCTCCTGTGCATATGGCTGCAGGAATGCCAAATTCCTTCCATACAGTTAACCGCCCTCGCCTATATAAATCTTTATCGCATACATCATCATGTAGCAACGATGCACTATGAATAAGTTCGCAGACAACCGCCCACTTAATATAAGTTTCTGATGATAGCCCAAGAAGGGAACCAGTTGCTAAAGCAAGTTTAGCCCTAATCCATTTTCCTTCTGACTCTCCATGATGTTTAAGCCATTGTGATAAATGCCTTCCTTCTACATTTAGCGACTCAGAGAATTCTCTTTTGACAATATCTAAAAATTCCTCTGCTTCTGGAGGCATGAAAAATTCTGAATATCCAATTTGTTTTAGTTTCATATAAAAAAAACGCGCCATATTTGGCGCGTTTTATCTCAAGTTATTTGCTTGTTATTATCTAAGCGCCAGCATCTGATTTACGTTGTGCAATCATATAAATCATAACACCGAACATGGCTTTGGCTACTATATCCGCTATTGTGTATCCTACTTGAACTGCAGCATTAACTTCACCTGCAACAAGTCCACCGATACCAAGCATCGGAAGAATAAACACTATTGGATAAAATGTCCAAGACAATATTGTTAACGTTCTTGCATTGCTTACTAGGCCTTGCACAGCTTTTGGTTGCTTAGAAATTGAAGCTCCAAGACCAGAAACTAAATCTTTAACAATATATAAGAACGGAATCATTGCTAGAATCCACCACATCCATCGTGTTCCTACGTCACCTGATATTTCACCAGGATAACCTAGGGCTACCATTAGGGCTGCAGCAAATGCAAGCTTTGTTCCTTTTGAATAAGTTTCCTCTTTACTCAACCTCATCACAAGAACAAGTTCAAGCAATAATAGTGGAACGGTCAATAACCAGTCAACATAGCGATATGCGTCATTAAAGGCTGCGCCTGTAGTCTCAACTACTCCATTACTTAAAACGTATGCATGATTGAAGCTATCAAACATTCTTAAATAATGGTAAAAAGCGATTAAGCAAACTAAGCCTGACAAAGTTAATGCTGTTTTGTACGCTGGAGCGACTTGAGAGCGCTGAGCGAAAAAGAATACTGTTCCTGCGCCAAATGTTGCAATGGCAAAGGAAAGCGAATTAAATACTAGATTATAATCTGCTAGTTCCATACATCCTCCTGAATTTAATCCATAGACACATCAAACTTTCTACCCTTTAACGGCTTATGAATCATTAAAAAAAATTGTTTGGACTTCTTTTGAAAAGCGAAAGTACAAACAAATTACTTATTGATCAAAAACATTAATTTTTTAATCATCTTATAAGTGTACTTACAAAAAAGAAAGTTGCAATAAATTGTTACAATTTAGTTACATTTATTTTGAATATATTTTATATATTACATATAGAAATACAATGGCAGTAGAGCCACTAGAAGAGGCGAGTTGGTTGGTAATAAAAATTAATTGCTCAGATATATTAGATGAACCAACAAATTCTATTAAAGTCTTTCCTAATAACAGTTCTAATAAAAATGTTAGGTATATTATTAATGCTAATGTTTCTATGACAGCATTTGACCAATTTGTGACTGTTTTTAATATAATCATATGACCACCCTTTTAAAAAAGGGTCTCATGCGAGACCCTTTTCATATATAAAATTTTAAACAAACTTTATATTACTTACGCGCTTTCCATATTGAATATAGAACCCAAACTGCGACTAATCCTACAATACCTTGACTACCAAGATTATTGATTAATCCAGTTACTGTTCCAATAACGTCAGGTGTGCCAAAGAATGGAACGGCTGCACCTCCCATTAATATTTCAAGAACGATTGATAATGCTAAAAGACTAACAACTGTTTCCGAAAGTCCACCAGCCCACTTTCTTACCGTAGCTAATACATCCATACCATTTCTCCTGTTGTAATATAAAATAAGTTTAAACATTCATTCTTTAAACTTGAAGAAAATTTTACACCCTTTTATATCAAAAAATACTATATATAGTATATTTTTATATTTTTTAACTAAATGTAGTTTTTTTAATATAGAATTAAAGGTTCCTGTTAAATAAATGTATTTACTCCACTGTGACTGACTTTGCTAAATTCCTTGGTTTATCTACGTCAGTTTTCTTAATTAACGCAACGTGATAAGCAAGTAGCTGCACTGGGATAGCATGCACTATTGGTGAAAGTACACCGGTATGTCTTGGGGTCCGTATTACTTTTATATCTTCCTGTTGATGAAAATGACTGTCTCCGTCAGCAAATACATATAATATTCCCCCTCGCGCTTTTACTTCTTGCATATTAGATTTTACTTTCTCTAATAACGAGTCGTTCGGGGCAATCACCACAACTGGCATGTCTTTATCCACCAATGCAAGCGGCCCATGTTTTAATTCTCCTGCTGGGTAAGCTTCAGCATGAATATATGATATTTCTTTTAACTTTAGCGCTCCTTCTAATGCTATAGGATAGTGAATGCCTCTTCCTAAAAATAAAGCATTATTTTTCTCTGCAAACTGTTTTGACCACTCTTTTATTTGTGGCTCTAGGTTTAATGCATGTTGAATGTTTCCAGATAATAATCTTAATTCTGACAGATACTCTTTTTCCTGTTTTTTTGTAATACGATTATTAATCTTTCCTAGTATTATTGTTAGGACAAACAATGATGCAAGTTGAGTTGTAAATGCTTTAGTGGAAGCGACCCCAATCTCCATTCCTGCCCTAGTATAGAGTACTAATTGAGACTCTCTGACAATAGCACTATCCTGAACATTGCATATTGTCAGCGTTTTTTTATGCCCCATTACTTTTGCATGTTTTAATGACTCAATTGTATCTAACGTTTCCCCTGATTGAGATATAGTAATTACCAACTGATTTACATTGGGTACTGAAGACCTATAACGGTATTCACTAGCAATTTCAACGTTGGCAGGAATTTTTGCAATGCTTTCAATCCAATATTTTGCTGTAAGACCTGCATAGTAGCTAGTACCTGCAGCTAATATTAGAATACTGTTTACGTCAGCTAGAGTTTTCTTTGCATTTTTTCCTAAAAGTTCTATATCAAAAGCATTATTATCAATAACTGCCTCAATAGTATCTCCGAGCGCTTTTGGTTGTTCATATATTTCTTTCTGCATGAAATGATCATAAGGGCCAAGGTCCATGCTTCCTTCATCTAATGAACTTTTATGTAGCTTTCGTTTAGTTGGCTTTAACGATTTATCATATATTTCTAATCCTTCAACTGTTAGGTTAGCTATATCGCCATCTTCTAAATAAATAATATTTTTTGTTGAGGCAATAATTGCAGAAGCATCTGATGCAATGAAATTTTCTTTTTGTCCAACACCAATTAATAAGGGGCAACCTTTCCTTGCACAAATTAATTGGTCTTTTTTATCAACGGCAATTACTGCTATTGCAAATGCTCCATCTAGATCTTTTATTGCCAAAAAAGTAGCCTTAAGCAAATCCTTTGTATCTTCATAATAATAATGAATAAGGTGTGCTATCACCTCTGTATCTGTTTCAGAAGTAAACTCATAACCATATTTTTTTAATCGTTCACTTTGAGCTTCATGATTTTCAATGATGCCGTTATGAACTACTGCGATTTTATTTCTAGATATATGGGGATGGGCATTACTTTCCGTGACTCCGCCATGAGTTGCCCATCTTGTATGTCCTATTCCCAGCAGACCACTAAGGTTTTGATTTTTTAATTTATCTCTAATCGCTGAAACTCTACCTGTCGAACGAACTCTAGTAATTTTATCAGAAAGCAAAGCTATGCCAGCTGAATCGTAGCCACGGTACTCTAATCGCTCTAGCCCATTAACTAAAAAGTCGCTAACATTCTTGTATGATATTGCCCCTACAATTCCACACATATTATTTCTTCTCTGGCTTATGCCAGCCAAAAATAGTCTTTTGTTGGGATCTTGAAAGTGTTAATTGATCTTCAGGAGCGTTCTTGGTTATAGTAGAGCCTGCTCCTATGGTTGCCCCTTTACCGACTATTACTGGAGCAATTAACTGCGAGCTCGACCCTATAAATACGTTATCTTCAATTATAGTTTTATGTTTTTTTACTCCATCATAGTTGCAAGTAATTGTTCCTGCTCCAATATTAACATTTTGGCCTATCTCACTATCACCAATGTAACTAAGATGATTAATCTTTGATCCTTGGTTAACGGAAGAGTTTTTAATTTCAACAAAATTACCAATATGTACGTTATTTGCCAGTGATGTTCCAGGCCTTAACCTTGCGTATGGCCCAATACGACTTGATGACCCAACTATACTTGAATCAATATGTGAATAAGCTTCAACAATTGTTCCGTCTTTAATTTCACAATCTTTTAAAACGCAATAGGGTTTTAAATGAACATTCGCGCCTAACGTCACGGACCCCTCAAAAATACAACCAACATCAATTGTTACATCCGTACCGCATTTCAACTCTCCCCTTATATCAATTCGGCTAGGGTCAAGAAGGGTTACTCCTTGGCTCATTAATAACTTTGCTTTACTCATTTGTAACCCCCTCTCTATCTCTGCCAAATCTTCTTTTGAGTTTACTCCAAATACCGATATCTCTTTTTGGGCTAACTGTGAATGAACAGGCAATCCGTCTTTAACAGCAAATTCTACTATATCCGTAAGATAATATTCATTTTGAGAATTGTTATTTGTAATTTGTCCAAGCCAGGCAATTAAATTTTTTGTGTTGCAGGCTATTATTCCTGTATTAATTTCTGTAATTTTTTTTTCTTCTTTGTTGCAATCTTTCTCTTCTACTATTTTTATAATTTCTTCCTTGTGTCTTACAATTCTCCCATAACCTTCAGGCTTAGTTTTATTACAAGTTAGAATAGCCAGACCTTCGTCTACTTTGTTGAGTAATTGCTGCAGATCTAATGCATCAATTAATGGAACATCCCCGTATAGTATTAACGTTTTATCTGCAGAAAGGTGCGATGTTGATTGCAGCACAGCATGTCCAGTGCCTAATTGTTTCTCTTGAAGGCACCATGAAATATTATGGTTAGTAATTGATTTTTTTACGAGATCGGTTTTATACCCAGTAATTATAGTTGTTGTTTCTGGATTTAATCGTTGGGAGGTTTCTAATACATGCTGCAAAAGAGGTTTATTAGCTAACGAGTGAATAACTTTCGGCAGCTCCGAATGCATTCGAGTGCCTTTACCTGCAGCAAGAATAACTACATTCAATGACATGGTAATCCTCAGCTAAATAATTAGTATAAACAAAAAAAGCAGCTTAAAGCTGCTTTTTATAAAGACAAAAAAACTAATGCTTAATCTTTCTTAATTTTTCAATTGCTTGTATCTGTGCCATTGCTTCGGCAAGTTCTGCTTGTGCCTTAGCATAGTCTATGTCAGATTTTTTATTTTTCATTGCTTCTTCTGCGGCTTTTTTAGCTGCAGCAGCTTTATTTTCGTCCAAATCTTTAGCCCTGATTGCAGTGTCAGATAACACAGTAATAATGCCGGGCTGAACTTCTAAAATCCCGCCTGAAACATAAATCAGGTGTTCTTCTTTTTTATCAGCCAACTTGATTTTTAACGAGCCTGATTTTAATGTAGTGATCATAGGTGCATGATTAGGATAAATACCTACCTCTCCCATCTTTGCAGGGGCAACAACAAACTCTGCTTCGCCAGAGAATATTGACTCTTCCGCACTTACTACATCGATTTGAACCGTATTAGCCATATTTACCTTAATTTATTAAATTGTTTTAGCTTTTTCAACCGCTTCTTCAATGCTTCCAACCATATAAAATGCTTGCTCAGGAAGATCGTCGTACTCACCATCAACAATTGCTTTAAATCCTTTGATGGTATCTTTTAGTGATACATACTTTCCTGGCGAACCTGTGAACACTTCAGCAACATGAAAAGGTTGTGATAAAAATCTTTGTATTCTTCGAGCTCTTCCAACGGCCAACTTATCTTCAGGTGATAATTCATCCATTCCCAGAATAGCAATAATATCTCTCAGCTCTTTATATCTTTGCAGCGTTGACTGAACTGCACGAGCTACAGAATAATGCTCTTCACCAACGACCTGAGGGTCCAACTGTCTAGATGTGGAATCTAAAGGATCTACTGCTGGATAAATACCGAGTGATGCAATATCTCTTGATAATACTACCGTAGAATCCAAATGCTGGAATGTTGTAGCTGGAGAAGGATCTGTTAAATCATCTGCAGGAACATAAACTGCTTGGATAGAGGTAATTGAGCCAGTTTTGGTTGAAGTAATTCGCTCCTGTAACCTTCCCATTTCATCAGCTAACGTTGGTTGATATCCAACTGCTGAAGGCATACGTCCCAATAATGCAGAAACCTCAGTTCCGGCTAATGTATATCGATAAATGTTATCAACAAAAAATAGGACATCACGACCTTCATCTCGGAATTTTTCGGCCATAGTCAGGCCGGATAATGCAACTCTTAGACGGTTTCCGGGAGGCTCGTTCATCTGACCAAAAACCATTGCCACCTTAGACTCTTTCATATTTTTTAATTGAATAACTCCGGCTTCTGCCATTTCGTGATAAAAGTCATTACCTTCACGCGTTCTTTCACCAACTCCGGCAAACACCGAAAGCCCTGAATGCTGCTTAGCAATATTATTAATAAGCTCAAGCATATTAACCGTTTTCCCCACACCAGCTCCGCCAAACAAACCAACTTTTCCGCCTTTTGCAAAAGGGCACATAAGATCAATGACTTTAATACCTGTCTCAAGCAGCTCAATGGACGGGGACAAATCATTAAATGCTGGGGCTTTCTGATGAATAGAACGAAATTCTTTTGAATCAATCTCACCAACCTCATCAATCGGGCGTCCTAACACATCCATAATTCTTCCAAGCGTTCCTTCACCTACAGGTACCTGAATAGGCGCTCCTGTAGAGCTAAACTGAGTACCTCTTGATAGTCCGTCTGATGAACCCATTGCAATCGTTCTAACAATACCATCTCCTAATTGCTGCTGAACTTCAAGAGTCAGGCCTGCTTCTGCAGTAGAATCCTTATCATCAATGATTAGCGCATCGTATACTTTTGGTAATTGGTCTCTTGGAAACTCAACATCCACAACAGCCCCGATACATTGAACTACTTTTCCGATTTGTTTAGCACTCATTATTTATCCTTACTCGTCATTATGTATATTAATTAAAAAAAATTTACGATACAGCTGCCGCGCCACCAACAATTTCCGATATTTCCTTAGTAATAGCTGCTTGTCTTGCTTTGTTATAAACCAGTTTAAGGTCATCAATCACTGTGTTGGCGTTATCAGATGCAGATTTCATTGCCACCATTCTGGCTGACTGTTCCGATGCCATATTTTCTGTGACTGCATGGTATATGTATGACTCAATATAGCGTGATAAAAGCTCATCAATAACTGTCTTAGAATCAGGTTCATATAAATAATCCCAAGAACTATCTGGGCTACCAAGCTTTTCGCCTTTTAATGGAAGAACTTGATCCATAATGGGCTCTTGCTTCATCGTGTTGATAAATTTTGTATAGCATATGAATAGTTGATCAATTTCACCTGCGACATAAGCATCTAACATAACTTTTATCGACCCCAAAAGACTGTCAAGTTCTGGCTGGTCTCCGAGACCCGCAATATTTGACTTTAAATTAGCACCCATTCTTGTCATAAACCCAAGACCTTTATTTCCTATAGTACTAACTTGAATTTTTTTTCCTTCTTTTTCCCATGTCTTCATTTGCGTAATCGAAGCTCTTAGCACGTTTGTGTTTAGTCCTCCGCACAAACCCTTATCTGATGTAACAACTATGAGGCCAATACTTTTTACTTGGTCCCTTGATACCAAAAAAGGGTGCCTGTATTCTGATTGAGCGTGTGATAAATGAGCTGCAATTTGACGAATTTTTTCGGCATACGGTCTAGCAGATGACATTCTTTCTTGTGCTTTACGCATTTTAGATGCCGCTACCATTTCCATCGCTTTTGTGATCTTTCGAGTGTTTTCTACACTTTTGATCTTAGTTCGTATTTCCTTGCTGCCTGCCATTTGATATTCCTATTTAATAAGCATTTGAAGCTTTAAAGTCTTCAATTGCTTTAGTAAGTTTTTTCTCATCATCATCTGATAGAGCTAATGACTTTTCAATGCTATCAACCACTGCTTTATATTTTGAAGCAACAAAACCATGCAATGCATTTTCAAAAGATAATACCTTGTCGGTTGGCACATCATCTAAATAGCCATTGTTAGCTGCAAACAATGTTATAGCCATGTTCGATACTGTTAACGGGGCATATTGTGCTTGCTTCATTAATTCAGTAAACATTTTTCCTCTTTCTAATTGCTTTCTTGTGGCCTCATCTAAGTCAGAAGCAAACTGAGCAAATGCTGCTAATTCTCTGTATTGTGCCAGGGCTAAACGAACGCCTCCACCAAGCTTCTTGATTACTTTAGTTTGTGCTGCTCCACCAACCCTAGAGACAGAAATACCAGCGTTGATTGCCGGTCTTACACCTGCATTAAATAAATCACTTTCCAAGAAAATTTGTCCATCAGTAATAGAGATAACATTTGTAGGAACAAAAGCCGATACGTCACCAGCTGCTGTCTCAATAATAGGAAGTGCAGTCAATGACCCTGTTTTTCCTTTTACTTTTCCTTTAGTAAAGTTTTCTACATACTCCTCATTGACTCGAGCAGCTCGCTCCAATAGCCTTGAATGAATATAAAAAACATCCCCAGGATATGCTTCGCGGCCTGGAGGCCTTCTTAATAAGAGAGAAATCTGGCGGTAGGCAATTGCTTGTTTTGTTAAATCATCATAAACGATTAAAGCATCTTCTCCGCGGTCGCGGAAATACTCGCCCATTGTACATCCGGCATAAGGTGCTAAGAATTGAAGTGCTGCAGAGTCGGAGGCGGAAGCAGATACTACAGTGGTGTATTCCATAGCGCCATTTTCTTCAAGTTTTCTGACCACATTCATAATTGTTGATGCTTTTTGACCAATAGCAACATAAATACATTTCATGTTTTGGCCTTTTTGATTAATGATTGCATCAATTGCAACAGCTGTTTTACCAGTTTGTCTATCGCCAATAATTAGCTCACGCTGTCCTCTTCCAATTGGCACCATTGAATCAATAGCTTTTAACCCTGTTTGCACTGGTTGTGACACAGATTTTCTAGCAATAACGCCTGGTGCCACTTTTTCAAGCTTATCCGTTTCTTTTGTTTTAACTGGACCTTTTCCATCAATTGGATTTCCTAAAGCATCTACTACCCTGCCTATGAGTTCCGGTCCTACTGGAACTTCCAGAATTTTACCCGTACATTTACAAACATCACCTTCAGAAATATGCTCATAATCACCTAAAATAACTGCACCCACTGAATCTCGTTCTAGGTTTAATGCTAGACCAAAGGTATTTCCAGGAAATTCAATCATCTCTCCTGACATTACATTTGATAATCCATGAACCCTTACAATACCGTCAGTAACAGATACTACCGTTCCTTGTGTTCTAGCCTCAGAACTAACTGAAAAATCTTTTATTCGATTTTTAATTAATTCACTTATTTCTGATGTTGATAACTGCATTACATTAATCTCCTGGTTTAGGCTTAAGCCTTCAAATTATAGGCTAAGCTTGATAATTGTCCTTTGACCGAGGCATCAATAACAGTATCACCAACATGGATGATGCTACCGCCAATTATTTCCTCATCAACTTTTACATTCGCTTCGATTTTTTTCTTGAATTTCTTCTCAAGACTTTTAATTAATTCATCAACTTCTTTTTTCGAGGGCTTAGAAGCAAAAACTAAATCAGCCTCAATTGTTCCTTGGTCAATATCTTTGAGCTCATCGAACATGCTTGAAATTGTTGAAACAATACCAAGCCTTTTATTTTCGACCAACAGCTTTACCAGGTTCACCCCTTCTTTTGTGAGGCCTTTATCCATCAAA
The DNA here is from genome assembly GCA_000168995.1 of Methylophilales bacterium HTCC2181. Classification (GTDB taxonomy): domain Bacteria; phylum Pseudomonadota; class Gammaproteobacteria; order Burkholderiales; family Methylophilaceae; genus BACL14. The sequence continues at coordinate 176,645 of AAUX01000001.1, forward strand.
TCAATAAGTACCTTTTCTTTTTCCTCGTCAACAATTTTAGGATCGGAAACAAAGGCTAACATATCTTCATTGCTTATAATTGAAGCCATTAAATGAAGCATGTCTGACCACTCTGAAAGCTTCTTTGTTTCTTTTGCAAGATTGAAGATGCCTGTGCTGTATGGTCTTGCTACAGTTGAAATTTCAGCCATATGACTATAATTCCTTCGCTAACTTCGTCAACATTGCTGAATGATCTTCTTTTTTAATTTCTTTTTGAAGAATTTTTTCTGCTGCAGAAAGTGCTAGCTGTGAAACTTCTGCTCTTAATGCTTCTTTTGCCCTATTAACTTCCTGGTCGATTTCAGAATGCGCTCCCGCAACTATTCTATCAGCCTCAACTTTTGCTTCTGTTTTTGCTGCATCAACAATTTCATTAGCCCTTTTCTCAGCCTGACTAATAATCTCAGCCGATTTTTGCTTAGAAATACTTAATGATTCCTGATTTTTCTTTTCTGCAATCTCAAGAGAGGCTTTACCTTCATGTGCAGCAGCCAATCCATCAGCAATTTCTTTTTGCCTAGTCTCTATTGCTTTGAGCAGTGGCGGCCATACAAACCGAACAGTAAACCAAATTAATATGGCAAACGCTAAAGCCTGCGCTATTAAAGTAAAATTAATATTCATTTAAACTCCGACTATTTTTAAAATGCTTGATGTTAAATAAATGTTTTTCTTAATTAACTAATAACACTTAATAATGGGTTAGCAAAAGCGAACATCATAACAATACCTACACTAATAATGAATGAAGCATCGATCAAGCCAAGCAGAAGAAATACTTTTGTTTGTAGCTGAGGAATCATCTCTGGCTGTCTTGCTGCGCCGTCTAAGAAGCTCGCACACATTATGCCGATTCCGATACACGCACCTAGTGCGCCTAAACCAACCATAAGGCCTAAGCCAATAGCTGTATATGATTGAATCATTGCTAAATTTTCCATGTTTTTTTCCTTTATGTTAAAAAATTAAACGTTTCTTTTTTTAGTGCCCTGCATGTGCCATAGATAAATATACAACCGTAAGCATCATGAATACAAAAGCCTGAAGAGCAACAATAAGTATGTGGAATATTGCCCATCCTGCTCCAAGAAATGCACTAAAAAACACTCCAAAAACTCCTGAAGCTGCCAACATACCAATGAGAAGAAATATTACTTCCCCAGCATACATGTTTCCAAATAGCCGCAACGAATGTGATAACGGTTTAGATACATATTCAATAATGTTAAATAAAAAATTAGCTGGCCAAACAAAAGGATTGGACCCGAATGGGGCGCAGAATAAATCATGCAACCATCCTTTTATGCCATGTACCTTGATTCCAAAATAGATCATGAGGAACCAAACACCCAAAGCCAAAGCAAACGTTGTGTTTACATCCGAAGTCGGCACATTTCGCCAATACTCTACATGAAACAATTTATTATATATGGTTGCCATGATATCAATTGGCAAAAAATCCATTGCATTCATCATTAAAACCCAGACAAAAACTGTTAGGGCTGCGGGAGCTATAAATGCATGTCGGTCACCATGGAACGAAGTTTTAACCTGGTCGTCAATAAATCCAAATAGAAGCTCAATAAATGCTTGCGTTTTAGTTGGAACGCCTGCGGTAGCTTTTCTTGCCACTAACCATATCAGGCCCATGCTAACCAGGCCAAGCAGGACAGCCATAACCACTGAATCAACATGCATAGTCCAAAAAGGATGGTCTCCAAAACTCACCTCATTAAAAGCGAGATGATGTCCAATGTAATCTGAAGGGGTGTTGTATGTGCTTCCGGCCACTAAATATTATTCCTTGTTATCAATTTTTATATTATCAATATGCGATATCGCTATGCCTGATATCAATGCCGCCATTACTAATCCGACTACTAAAGCCATGGGAACTAAATCATTATAAAATTTAAATTCTAACCACATTAAAGCCAATATTAAGAAAATCTTTACTGCTTCTGCTTTTAAGGCATTAATAACTATTCCACCCGGGTTATCGTTATTCTTTTTATTTGCGATTGGGCTTGCTACCAATACACCAATTACTACGGGCATCACCCCGGCTAACAAAGAAATTCCCGCATGTATATCGAATAATATACCTAGTGCTATAGCCCCAGAAGCGCCAAAAACTAGTTGCCTAACAATCATTTTTTTATATATTAGTGGCAAAAAACTTAGTTTTTTGGTTACTTCTTGCAACTCATCCATTGAGGTTTATTATCGCTACTGGTACAAAGGGTGAAATTTTCTATGAATGTGCCTCAACAGTCAAGCTTTAAGGGTCATTATTTTAACTTCTTAATGACTGCGTCTAACTGTTCTAGATTGGGATAATTTATTTTTAATGTCCCATTGCCTTTGCTCTTATGTTGAATGCTGACCCTCATACCTAGCATTTCTGAAATATCATTTTCTAAGCGTGCTATATCTTCATCTACAATTTTTGCTTCACGATTCAGAGTAACAGCTTTTTTATTGGATACTATTTTTTCAACATCTCTTACGGTTAATTTTTGGTGGATAATTTTTTGGCACAACATAACTTGCTGATCAAGGTCTAAGGAGAGTAAGGCGCGTGCATGCCCCATCTCTATTTTATTTTCTAAAATAGCACTCTGTACATGCTCACTTAGGTTTAATAGCCGTAAAATATTAGACACTGATGTACGAGACTTACCAAGAGTGTCTGCAGCTGACTCGTGCGTCATATTGAACTCATCAATTAACCGTTTTATGCCTTGTGCTTCTTCAATAACATTAAGGTCTTCTCTTTGAATGTTTTCTATTAAAGCCATAGCGAGAACCGAGGAGTCTGGTATATTTTTAATTAGAACTGGGACAGATTCAATGCCGGCTAGTTTTGATGCTTGCCACCTTCTTTCCCCTGCAATAATCTCGTATCTTTCATCCGTTAGTTTTCTTACTAATATCGGTTGCATTATTCCTTGCGACTTTATTGACTCAGCAAGCTCATCAAGTTGTTGTTGATTCATTGTTTTTCGTGGCTGATATTGGCCGCTCACAAGCTTTGTTATTGAAAGCATTGTAAGTCCTTCAGTATTATGCTGTTTGTCGCTCTCTTCATTCGATAACAGAGCATCTAACCCACGTCCTAACCCTTTATTTTTCATTATTTCTATCCCTTAAAATTTCTTTGGCCAAAGCTAGATATGCTTTTGCCCCTTTTGATGATTTGTCATAAGAAATCACAGACTTTCCATGGCTTGGTGCTTCAGCCAATCTTACATTTCTTGGAATAATTGTTTCATAAACTTTGGGCCCAAAATGTGATGAAAGTTGATCCGACACCTGTTTTGTCAGAGTATTTCTCTTATCAAACAAAGTTCTTAGTAAGCCTTCAATCTCAATCTCAGGATTTAGATTTTTTTTGACCCTTCTAATTGTATTAACCAGATCCGACAAGCCTTCCAAAGCATAATATTCACACTGCATTGGGATTAGAACGGAATTGGAGGCTACGAGGGCATTAACTGTCAATAAATTTAATGCAGGGGGACAGTCTATTAAAATAAAATCATAATTTAAAGCAAGCGTTTCTATTGCTTTTTTTAGTATAAATTCTCTATTTTTAATGTCCACAAGCTCAATTTCTGCGCCTGCTAAAGATTGGTTGGCTGGAGCTACATCAAATAACCCGTCCTCCGAATGAAGCACAACGTCCTTAATAGTCTTTTGTTCAATAAGTACATCATAGATTGAGGAGCTTAAGACTGCTTTGTTTAGTCCAGCGCCTGAGGTGGCATTACCTTGTGGATCGAGATCAATGAGCAAAACCTTTTTCTTATTAACTGCCAAGCTCGCCGCCAAATTGACTGTCGTTGTAGTTTTTCCAACCCCCCCTTTTTGGTTTGATATTGAAATTATTCGCATGTCATCACCTTTATAAGTGCTTCAACTTAATTAAATATCTATCCGCCTTAAGAAAAGGCACAGTAATTTCATGGATTTCTAAAAAATTTTTTCTTTTTACTATAACTTCTTCCATTATTTTTTTACTTTTCATTCCATACCAGTAACCATTTGTTTTAATGATATTTTTTGTCAGATCAACCAACATCTGCATCTCTGAAAATGCCCTTGCTACAATGGCATCAAATTTTTTTGTATGGTCCATATCCTCTACTCTGCCATGAATGACGTCAACATTCTTAATTTCAAGCTCGAGACATACTTGTTTCATAAAGATGGCTTTTTTACCCACCTTATCAATAAGAGTAATTTGTTTTTTTGGATCATGAAGAGCCAATACTATTCCGGGAAGGCCTGCACCACTTCCAACATCCAAAACCTCATTCTCTTTAATTAATTGGACCACCGATAACGAATCAAGGAGGTGATTAATGATAATTGTTTTTTCATCTCGCATTGCTGTTAAGTTAAAGGATTTATTCCACTTTAGTAAAATATCCTTATAAATCAATAGTTTGTGTACAATATTATTAGAATCGCTCAGTCCCAACTGCTCAATTCCTTGCCTTAAAATCTCCTCTGCATTAAGCAATTTTTTCTATGGCCAAGTCGTGTTTATATTTTTTTAGATGTATTAAAAGTATAGATATAGTCGATGGTGTGATGCCGGATATCCTACTTGCCTGGTGAACGGTTTCCGGCTTATGAAGACTTAATAATTGTTTGGCTTCTATGCCAATACCATGAACAGCGCCATAATCCATATTGCTAGGTATACTTGTTTGCATTTGGCCTTTGTTACGCTCTATTTCTGCTTTTTGTCTTACTATATAGCCTGAGTACTTAGCCAAAATTTCCACCTGCTCTCTAACTAGCTCACCCATAGCTCCTTCATCATCTATAAGTCGCATCAGTTTGTCATAGCTGACTTCAGGGCGCTTTAGCAAATCAAAAGCTTTATATTCACTGTCAAGAGCCTTACCAAACAATTCTTCTTGCTTCAAGATACTTCCGCTTGAAGGTCGGATAACCATATTTTTCAGTCTTTTTTCTTCTTCTTTTATTGACTCTTGCTTTTTATTAAAATTTGTCCATTGGTGTTCACATATCAAGCCCAAAGTCCTAGCTCTTTCAGTTAAACGAAGGTCGGCATTATCTTCTCTTAACAATAAACGGTATTCTGCCCGACTTGTAAACATGCGATATGGCTCACTAACGCCTTTAGTTATTAAATCATCAATCATCACACCCATATATGAATTTTCTCGGCTTGGCGACCAGCCCTCTTCGCCCTTAGAACGCAGTGCTGCATTCGTTCCAGCTACCAAGCCTTGTGCGGCGGCTTCTTCATACCCAGTAGTGCCGTTGATTTGGCCTGCAAAGAATAGTCCGGCTATTGCTTTTGTTTCTAGACTTGCTTTTAAAGCTCTTGGATCATAATAGTCATATTCTATGGCATAGCCAGGGCGTAAGATGTGTGCGCTTTCCATCCCTTTGATAGATCGAACCAATTGCAACTGAACATCAAACGGCAAGCTTGTAGAAATCCCATTAGGGTAAACCTCGTGCGTATTTAAACCTTCAGGCTCTATAAATACTTGGTGCGACTCCTTATCTGCAAATCGGTGTATTTTATCTTCTACCGACGGGCAATATCTAGGCCCAATTCCTTCTATAACACCTGTATACATAGGCGACCTGTCTAGTCCTGATCGAATAATATCATGGGTTTTTAGGTTCGTATGGGTAATCCAACATGCAATTTGTTCTGGATGTTTTATTAGTGGGTCTATAAATGAAAAACGGGGTGTTGGTAAGTCTCCCGGCTGCTCTTCCATTAATGAATAATCGATCGATCGGCCATCAATTCTTGGGGGCGTCCCTGTTTTCAGCCTGCCCACAGGCAAATTTAGATCTTTTAATTTCGCTGCCAAGGTCTCGGAAGAAGGGTCTCCAGCTCGGCCTCCCTTATAACTTTCCATTCCAACATGAATAAGGCCCCCAAGGAATGTTCCCGCAGTCAAAACAACATTGTCAGAAAAAAATTGAATCCCTGACTGAGTCACAACACCAGAAATTTTATTATTTTTTATTGATACATCATCAACGGATTGTTGAAAAAGCCATAGATCTTTTTGATTTTCTAGGAATTGGCGAATGGCTGCTTTATACAGAACCCTATCAGCCTGTGCTCTTGTAGCTCTTACGGCTGGACCCTTGCTCCTATTAAGTATGCGAAATTGAATTCCAGCTATATCGGTAGCTCTTGCCATCACCCCGCCCATAGCATCAATTTCCTTAACTAGATGGCCCTTGCCAATCCCACCAATAGACGGATTGCATGACATTTGCCCCAAAGTTTCGATATTATGGGTCAACAATAGGGTTTTTTGGCCCATTCGGGCCGATGCTAGAGCAGCCTCACTACCTGCGTGGCCTCCTCCTACAACAATAACATCAAATTTATCAGGAAAATTCAAAAACACTCTCTTTTATTAAACGCTTTTATATCATGTGATATTCTACTGCAAATGAAAAACTTTGTCTTTTTAATGCTTTACGGATCCGCATATGCTTAAATGCCTTGTATGTTCTATTTTCTTCATGCTCTGCTCTTGTCATGCTCTTACAAGCCCTCAAGAGCAGCCCGTTATTCAACTGGAGGACAATGTTTACAAAACAACCTGTAGTGGCACGGTTGAAAACTGGGGGCAGTGTTTTATTAAAGCCAAAAGAACATGTCAAGAAGGCTACACAAACATAGAAAAATTGGCTGATAGCTCTGGGGTGCATAGGTCTTTTTCATTTTCATGCAAATAACATTGTTTCACGTGAAACCTTAAAATAAATTCTCATGTTTCACGTGAAACGTTATTTACCGATACAAAATTCACTAAATATTTTCCCCAGCAAATCATCAGAAGAAAACTCTCCGGTAATAGAGGATAAGGCATTTTGGGCTAACATCAGCTCTTCTGCTAATAACTCTGAAGAGTCCTTGTGGGCCAAGCCCATAATAATGCTAGCTTTAACAGCATTAAGAGCATCAATATGTCGAGACCTGGCAATATAGACAGTTTCATTATTGTTATAAGCTGAGCCGCCTGTCAAGATTTCGTATAACGCCTCTCTGAGCAAATCAATGCCTAAATCTAATTTTGCGGAAATATAGATCGATTTATTTTGGTTGTGTTCAACAGCTTTTGGCTTATCGTCAGTTAGGTCTATTTTATTATAAATCCATAGTATTTCTATGTTTTTTGGTAGTCTACTAATAATATCTTTTTCATAATTACCAGCTCCTTTGGTAGCATCGACTAGAACCATAGCTATGTGTGAGCCCTTTATCGACTCCCATGTTTTACTAATCCCAAGCAACTCCACTTGATCATCCGTAGTTCGCAAACCTGCAGTATCAAAAACATTTAAAGGGATACCGTGAATAGAAATATTACTGGCAATAGGGTCTCTAGTGGTTCCGGGAACGTCGGTTACAATCGCTTTTTCCTCACCAACCAGTTGGTTTAAAAGGCTCGACTTACCAACATTAGGCTGGCCAATTAAAACTACATTGGCGCCTTCTTTTAATAATTGCCCGTGTCTGGCGACTAGTAATATCTGGTCTACCTCAGCAGCAATATTATTTAATCTATCAATGACATTTCCTTGCTCTATAAAATCAATCTCTTCTTCAGGAAAGTCTAAACATGCCTCTACAAACACCCTAAGTTCAATTAATTTTTTAAGTAAGCCATTGATTTTAATTGAAAATTTACCTGATAGTGATTGAGCAGCACTTTTTACCGCTTCAATTGTTGTTGCATTAATAACGTCGATAACTGATTCTGCCTGCGCCAAATCCATTTTATTATTTAAATAGGCACGCCTTGTAAATTCGCCTGGCTCAGCTAAGCGTGCGCCTTTATCAATACAAAGATTAAGAACTGCATTTAAAACTGTTTGGCCGCCGTGACCCTGAAACTCAATAACATCTTCACCTGTAAAAGATTTAGGGTTTGGGAAAAAAAGAATTACTCCTTGATCCACAATTTCTTGATCGGCGTTGTAGAAATTATGAAAGCCTGCTTCTCTTGGTACAATCTGTCCAGAGCAGATTGTTTTAGCGATAGCTAATGCCTCTGGACCTGACAAGCGAACTATCCCTATCCCACCTACCCCGCCTGCGGTTGAAATAGCGGCTATAGTATTTGCTGCCCTAAGCATTACCTTTCTTTTTTAATGCCTCGGCATGAATCTTATTATTTACGTACCACTGCTGCCCTATAGAAAGAATATTGTTCACAAGCCAATATAAAACTAGGCCAGCCGGAAAAAAGAAAAAGAAAATACTAAAAATTATTGGCATCATCATCATCAGCCTAGCCTGCATAGGGTCCGTTGGTTTGGGGTTGAGCTTCATTTGTAAAAACATTGAGGCAGCCATGAGAAGAGGCAATGGGCCAAGTGGAACAAACCATAGCGTCCCAAAAAGACTATCAGGAACTGATAGGTCGCTTATATATAAAAATGGTGCCCCTCTTAACTCTACCGACCCAAGAAGAACCCAATAAAGCGCAATAAAAACAGGAATTTGGACTAAAATTGGTAAGCAGCCGCCCAAAGGATTAATTTTTTCCGTTTTATAAAGCTCCATCATAGCTTGTTGCATTTTTTGTTTGTCGTCCCCAAACTTTTCTTTCATGCTTTGCAGTCTAGGGGCAACCTCTCTCATTTGAGCCATAGACCTATAGCTGGCTGCGGAAAGGGGATAAAATAATAATTTAATTAAAATGGTTAACAGTATTATGGCTACACCCCAATTAATTACTGCTTTCTGAATTCCAGACAATACCGAAAACAATGGAGAGGCTATAAAAGTAAGCCATCCATAATCAACCGCATAAGAAAGGCCTTCGGCCGCAGCAGCAAGATCGTCTTTGCTTTGAGGGCCAACAAATAGCTCAGATGTAAAAAGCTTCGTGCTTCCCGGATCAATCTCACCAAGAAAAGCTAAGGTGCCTGAAGCATATATATTATCGGCAACTTTTTTTGAATATAACTCACGAGATGTTTCTGAGGGTAAGATCCACGCTCCTGCAAAGTATCTTTGAATAATGCCTATCCAACCATCGCTAGTAACCAATGAAAAAGGTTTTTTGTCTACGTCATCAAAAGCTAGCTTAGTAAATTTATCTTTATTATTAAAATATGCTGTTCCTGTGAAAGATGGCATCATAGCTGACCCTTGATGCGTAGTTCCATCATGGATGAACTGTAAATAAACGCTTGATTTTATTGTATTAAGTGATTTGTTTAAAAGGCTGTATGTAACCTGAATGACGTAACTATTTTTAGTAAACCTATACGTTTTGGTAACCTTAACGGCAGAATTTTCAAAGACTAATGGGACAACCAGCTCATTATCGTTCATCTGATAGCTGGCTCTCATTGCAGAATATATGTCTTTGTGGCTAGGCAAGTCGCCTCCAAGCAAGCCAGTTTGGGCTACGTAAAGCAAAGGGTTCGCATTGTCGCTCATCATTAAATATGGCGCGCCTTCTCCGTCCTTATGCTTTAAAAGCTCTAAAGATCGAATATCTCCTCCAACATTGCTGATAGAGATATTATATAAATCAGTTGTGACAGTAATATATGGGGTTTGAGCAAGCTGAAAGCCCAAATTTGACGCAGGCATATTGTTAGTTAATTGAGCGCTTGAAGACGGAATACTGGAGTCGGATATTTTTTCAGTCACGCCGACTGTTTCAATGGGTGTTTGCTCTTTTTGCCATGAATCCCACAACAATAGCAGTGAAAAAGAAAAAACAACAAAGAGAATTAAACGTTTAGTTTCCATAATATCCTTTTATTTTTTTGGCAGAGGGTCTAGGCCTCCAGGAACCCCTGGGCGACACCTCAATAGTCTTTTTATTGCGATCCAGCTACCCTTAAAAAAACCAAAGCTCTCTAAAGCCTCAATTGTATAGGCGGAACAAGATGGAGTAAACCTGCATTGCGTTCCGAAAAAGGGGCTTAATGCATATTGATATATCTTGATAATGTAAATCACTATAGCCTTCACATTTTTATTCTTTCTAAAAGATCAATCAGCTCGCGTTTAATAAGCTTAAAGTCTGGTCTGTAATAAGTTTTTTTTACTCTAAACACAATATCGACAGAAAGGCTCTTATCGATCTCTCGTTTTATTACTTCTCGGATCGACCGTCTTATATAATTTCTTCTAACTGCCTTTTTTTCCATTTTCTTTGCTACTACAAAGCCTATACGAAAATGGCCTAGGGCGTTGGGGGCATAATGTAAAAAGATGTGTTCGGAGCTTAAACGCTTTCTAAAATTAAAAACGGATGAAAAATCATCCGCATTTAATAGTTTGTATTCTTTATTCTGCAATTGAGAACAGTTGCTAAATGCCTAGACGCGCTCTTCCTTTAGCCCTTCTTGATGCGATCACAGCTCTGCCACCTCTAGTTTTCATGCGAACAAGGAACCCATGCGTTCTAGCGCGCTTAATTTTTGATGGTTGATAAGTCCTTTTCATTGGGTACTCCAGTACAAATTTTTGAAGACGAACAATACTCCAGAGTCGCCTTGTTGTCAATCAGAGGAGTCATAAATTTATTAAAAACGCCTGTGGATAACTTTTTAAATTTAGGCTACTATAGAAAGCCAAAATAATTAAAAAATTGAAGAGATAATTAGTTAATGACGTCTAAAGAAACATGGGACCTATGTTTAAGTTTTTGTGAAAAAGAGCTTTCTAAACAACAATATACAACCTGGATAAAGCCTCTTAATGGTGAAATAAATGAGAAGCTTAAACAGCTAGTAATCTCTGCGCCAAACCAGTTTGTTTTACAGTGGGTAAAAGAAAGGCTTAATGACAAGCTATGCAGCCTACTAAGCGATAACGCCAATATCTCAAGCATTGTTTACACCGTTATTAAAAAAACCAAAGGGCCTGCTTCGCTTGAAGCTCCAAAGGCTTCAGAAGAGGCTGTACCAAAAACCAAATCGAACAAAACAAACGGACTCAACAAAAGCTTTAACTTTGAAAATTTTGTGACGGGAAAGGCAAACCAACTAGCTTGTGCTGCAGCAAGACAAATAGCTGAAAAGCCCGGGACCACATACAACCCTTTGTTTATATATGGGGGAGTGGGTTTAGGTAAAACCCATCTAATGCATGCTATTGGAAACCATCTAAAAGCCATCCAGCCGAATGCCAAGGTGAAATATCTTCATGCAGAAAGATATGTTCATGATGTTGTTAAAGCATATGAAAATAAAGACTTCGATAGTTTTAAAAAGAATTATCACTCGTTAGATCTTTTATTAATTGACGACATTCAATTTATTGCAAAAAAAAACCGGACCCAAGAAGAGTTTTTTTACGCTTTCAACACCTTAATTGAAAATAAAAAACAAATAATTATTACCTGTGATAGCTACCCAAAAGAGATTGTTGGGGTTGATGAACGGCTTAGAACCAGGTTCAGTTGGGGGCTTACTGTTTCAATAGACCCGCCAGAGCTTGAAATGCGTGTTGCTATATTGCTTAAAAAAGCGTTGGAACATAAAATTAAACTATCGGAGGAGGTTGCTTTTTTTGTTGCCAAACAAATTCGTTCAAACGTAAGGGAGCTTGAAGGGGCGCTTAACAGAATTGTTGCTATGTCTAACTTTACAGGAAAACCTATAGACCTTGGTTTAGCTAAAGAGTCGTTGAAAGACTTAATTGCAGTTAGAGGACGCCAAATTAGTGTGGAAAATATCCAAAAAACAGTCGCTGACTATTACAAAATTAAAATTTCTGACATACACAGCAAAAAAAGATCACGAAACTTCTCTCGACCTAGACAAATTGCAATGAGCCTTACTCGAGAGCTAACAAACCTCAGTTTTCCAGAAATAGCAGAGGCTTTTGGTGGAAGACACCATACAACCGTAATGCATGCTTGTGATGAAATAGAAAGCCTGAGACTTGGTGACCAAGGTATAGGACAAGATCTGGGATTTTTAACCCAAGTATTAAAAGGATAGTTATGGATAAGTTGTGGATACGCTATGAATAGATGCTGGATAAAATAGCTTTCAGGTATAAAAAAAAACTTATGCACAATTCATCCACAAAAAGAAAACAGGTGATCCATAAGATAAAAAATGCATTAAATGTATGTTTTTAATGGTGCTTTAGACGTAAACTTACAAAAAGACCCTTATTATTATTATTATTAAATATATAAAGAAGAAACTATGAATATAAAGATTAATCGAGATGTCCTTTTAAAACCCCTTTCTAACGTTTCAGGTATTGTAGAAAAAAGGCATGCTTTACCAATACTTTCAAACCTTTTATTAGAAGGCCAAGACAATAACTCATTAAAATTTACGGCAACGGACCTAGAGGTACAAATTACACTTAATGCTAAAACAGAAGTACCAACAGACTTTTCTATAACCATAGCTGCACGAAAATTATTTGATATAACAAGGTCTTTGCCTGAAGGAAGTACAATTGACCTTCAAGTAGAGGAATCAAAAGTGGTATTGAAAGCAGGAAAAAGTAAATTTAATTTACAAACATTACCAGCAAAAGACTATCCAGTAATGAAGTTAAGTGAAGAGGAAAAAAAGCTGATACGTGTCCCACAAAACCAGCTTAAAGCAATATTAAAGCAGGTTGATTTCTCAATGGCACAACAAGACATTAGGTATTATTTGAACGGATTGTTATTTGAAGTAGATGGAAAAAAACTCAACATAGTAGGAACGGATGGACATAGATTAAGCTTTACTTCTTTAGAGCTAAAAGAACCACAAGAAAAATTTCAAACCATTATTCCAAGAAAAACGATCCTAGAGCTAATAAAGCTTTTAGACGAAACAGCCGAAGAAGTTGAAATTCAACTAACCAAAAATCAAGCCTATTTTAGTTTTCAGGAAATAAATCTGATCAGCAAGGTTATCGATGGTAAGTTTCCCGATTATCATCGGGTAATCCCTGTGGGACATGAAAATAAGTTTGATATAGACCGAACACAACTGTTACTGTCTATGCAAAGGGCGTCGATTTTATCAAATGAGAAATATCGAGGAATACGAATGGTAATAGAAAAGTCACAACTAAAATTAATTAGTAATAACAGTGAACAAGAGCAGGCGGAGGAAGAGCTGGACATAACTTATGATGGCCCCTCTATCGATATAGGCTTTAATGTAACCTATCTAATCGATGTGTTAACAAACATACAAGCAGAGAAGCTAAGCTTTGCCTTTAATGACTCTTCAAGTAGTTGTTTAATAACCATACCAAAAAACGACGACTACAAGTACGTAGTTATGCCAATGCGAATTTAATTTAAAAATAAGAGCCTATTACAATGAGTGAAAAAGACGATTTAAACAACGCTGACTATAATGCCGATAGTATAAAAATATTAAAGGGCTTAGATGCGGTAAGAAAAAGACCTGGGATGTATATCGGAGACACCTCTGATGGAAGCGGCCTTCATCATATGGTTTTTGAGGTTCTTGATAACGCCATTGACGAGTCATTGGCTGGACACTGTAACGATATAAAGGTCATTATCCATGCGGATAACTCAATAACCGTAACAGATAATGGACGGGGCATACCAACAGACATAAAAGAAGATGATGAGTTTAAGCGTTCTGCAGCTGAAATAGTTATGACAGAGCTGCATGCAGGAGGTAAGTTTGACCAAAATTCCTATAAGGTTTCAGGGGGCCTTCATGGGGTGGGTGTTTCTGTAGTTAATGCGCTGTCAGACTGGTTAAGGTTAAGGGTTTATCGTGCAGGAAAGGTGCACGAGGTTGAGTTTAAAAGGGGTGAAAGAGTTGCGCCATTGAAAGCGGTTGGTGATACAGATAAAACAGGGACAGAAGTAACATTTTTACCCTCAACAGAAACGTTTAACAATGTTGATTTTCACTTTGAATTGTTATGTAAGCGCATAAGAGAACTTTCTTTCTTAAACAATGGCGTTAAAATTGAACTGATTGATCACCGAAGCGGGAAATCAGAAAATTTTGAGTTTTCAGGGGGTATAAAAGGGTTTGTACAGTATATGAATCGATCGAAGAACGTTCTTCACCAAACACCTTTTCATGCTTTTGCAGAAAAAGAAGGAATTTCAATCGATGTAAGCATGCAATGGAATGATTCCTACGGAGAGAACGTACAGTGTTTTACTAATAATATACCCCAAAGGGATGGCGGCACCCATTTAACAGGATTGCGCGCAGCCATGACAAGAACAATTAACACTTATATTGAGTCAAACGAATTAGCCAAAAAAGCTAAAGTTGATACAGGGGGCGATGATATGAGGGAGGGTTTAACTTGTGTCTTGTCTGTCAAAGTCCCTGAACCAAAGTTTTCCTCACAAACGAAAGATAAGTTAGTCTCCAGCGAAGTTCAGCCCGTGGTTCAAGATTTGGTTGGGAAAAAATTAACAGATTATTTATTAGAACATCCAAAAGATGCGAAAATAATTTGTAATAAGATTGTTGATGCAGCAAGGGCAAGAGAAGCTGCAAGAAAAGCAAGAGATATGACGCGAAGAAAAGGCGCAATGGACTCGTTAGGTCTTCCAGGGAAATTAGCAGATTGTCAGGAAAAAGACCCAGCACAGTGCGAAGTTTACCTTGTTGAGGGAGATTCCGCGGGGGGCTCTGCTAAACAAGGTAGGGATAGAAAAAACCAAGCAATACTTCCTCTCAAAGGAAAAATCTTAAATGTTATGAAAGCCCGTCTTGATAAAATATTATCTTCTCAAGAAATAACAACCTTAATTACTGCTTTGGGAGCAGGAATAGGTCAAGACTTCGATGTTGCTAAGCTTAGATATCATCGAATTATAATCATGACCGACGCAGATGTTGATGGGGCACATATTAGAACATTGCTTCTAACATTTTTCTTTAGGCAAATGCCGCAATTGGTAGAAAAGGGACATATTTTTATTGCTCAGCCGCCACTTTATAAGGTAAAACAGGGAAAAGATGAGCGTTATTTAAAAGACGAGCAAGAGTTGGACCAGTATTTGGTAAATTCAGCACTTAATAATGCAAGCCTTCTTACAAAAAAAGGTGGAGAGACTATAGAAGGCGGTGCGCTGAACAGCCTTGCAAGGGAAATGGTACTGACAGAATCGGTAATAAAAAGACTTTCTTCAAGATATGATGAGTCAATAGTTAGGGCAATTCATGATTTAGGAGAATTAAATCTCGCAGATAAAAATGCTACTCAACAATATGCATCAAAACTGGAAGCTATTATGTCTGCAAATAACATTAAGTTTGAAGTTAAGAAACATGAATCTTCCGAAAATTTTCTTATAGAAATGAATCAATTCGTTCACGGTAATTTACAAGCAAGCATAATTGATGAAGAGTTTTTGCTCAGTGGCGAGTATAAGCAAATCATCAAATCATCTAATCTACTTAAGAACTTAATAGATGATGGTGCGGTTATTACCCGCGGTGAAAAATCCAAGCCTGTAGTAAATTTTACACAAGCCCTAGCCTGGTTAATTGATGAAGCAAAAAACACCCTAAATATTCAGCGATATAAAGGGCTGGGTGAGATGAACCCAAGCCAGCTCTGGGAAACAACTATGGATCCAGAGGTCAGAACGTTATTACAGGTAACTATTGAAGACTTCACTGAGCTTGAAGCAACTTTTGAGCGATTAATGGGTGACCAAGTTGAGCCACGAAGACAGTTTATTGAAGAAAATGCACTGGGCGCTAACAACCTCGATATTTAAAAATGACCTTAAGCGAACTAAGATTTATTGTTGCTGTAGGCCGAGAAAAAAACTTTAGGAAGGCTGCTGACAAATGTTTTGTAAGCCAGCCGGCGTTAAGCCTTGCTGTAAAGAAGCTTGAAGATGAATTAGGCATTATACTGTTTGAGAGAAGCAGAACTGATGTCAGCATTACCCAAGCAGGGCAAGCAATAATTAACCAAGCCATCATTGTTCTTGATGAGGCAGGAAAAATTAAGGAAATGGCCCAGCAAGGTGATGGCCAGTTAGAAAAGCCCTTTAAATTGGGCCTAATTTATTCAATTGCACCCTACCTCCTCCCGCTAATCATACCTCTACTAAGAAATAGTGCGCCAGATATGCCGCTTGAAATAGAAGAAAATATTACTAAAAACTTGGAAGAAAAGTTAAAAAAAGGATTCATCGACGCTGCCATTGTAGCTCTGCCTTTTGACATACCTGGAATAGAGATTGAGAATCTTTATGAGGAGCCTTTTGTAACGGTTGTTCCGGTTAAACACCCATGGGCACAAAAAAAAACCATTAAAGCAGATCTGTTGGCAAGTGAAAAAGTTTTACTGTTGGACAACACACATTGTTATAGCAACCAAGTACAAGAAGCCTGCCCAGGACTATTAAAAACCGGAGAAATACAGGGAGGAAACTCACTTGAAACTATAAGAAGCATGGTTGCATCAAATCTTGGAATTTCCGTTCTTCCTAAAAGCGCTACTACGCTTCGCCATGTTAACCCTTTGGTCAAGGTTATTCAGTTTGATAAGCCCATACCTTTTAGAAAGGTAGTTTTAGCCTATAGAAAAAGCAGCGTAAAAAAACAGGCATTGGAAGAGGTGGTAAAATCAATAAAAAAAATAAATACTTCAACGTTTAATTAAGGTAGGATTATTTAAAATAAATTGTCACATGAGGAAACTCAAAAATGATTATCGGGGTGCTAAAAGAACAAAAGCAGTATGAATCTCGGGTGGCAGCAACTCCTGAAACAGTAAAAAAATTAGTATCCTTAGGCCACAAGGTATGGGTCGAAAAAAATGCTGGAGATGCATCATCGATTAGCGATAAAGACTATATAGACAGTGGAGCATCAATTACCAAAAGAGAGAAGGCCT
The DNA here is from genome assembly GCA_000168995.1 of Methylophilales bacterium HTCC2181. GTDB lineage: Bacteria > Pseudomonadota > Gammaproteobacteria > Burkholderiales > Methylophilaceae > BACL14. The sequence continues at coordinate 193,566 of AAUX01000001.1, forward strand.
TAACAGCAAACCTTGTTCTTTTGGTTAGGCCAATAGAGGCCCAAGAAATTAAACTCTTAGCGTCATCTCAATACATCCTAGGCCTATTAGAGCCTTTTAATAAAGAACACGCCAAACAAGTGTTGTCAAAAAAAATAACTGCTTTTGCATTAGAGGCCTTACCTAGAAACTCAAGAGCGCAATCAATGGATGTACTTTCTTCCCAAGCAAATATTGCTGGATACAAAGCTGTTATGTTGGCTGCCGATGTATATAAAAGGTTTATGCCTATGCTTATGACGGCAGCAGGAACAGTAAAAGCAGCTAGAGTAATGGTTTTAGGTGCAGGGGTTGCCGGACTGCAAGCTATCGCAACTGCAAAAAGGCTTGGCGCGATGGTGGAAGCTTCAGACGTTAGGCCTGCAGTAAAAGAACAAATAGAGTCATTGGGCGCAAAATACATAGAAGTGCCTTTTGAGACAGAGGAAGAAAAAGAGGCAGCTGGTGGGCAAGGGGGTTATGCAAAAGCGATGCCTAGCAAATGGCTTCAGCGGCAAACAAAACTAATTGCACAAAAAGCTATCGAGGCAGACATAATTATTACTTCCGCATTAATACCTGGAAGGGAACCACCAATATTATTATTAGAAGAGACAGTAAAAAAAATGAAGTCAGGAGCAGTTATTGTAGATATGGCGGCCGGAATGGGAAAAGATGGTTCAGGAAATTGCCCTCTTACCCGAGCAAATAAAAATATCATGGTTAACAACGTCACAATTATTGGAAAAACCAACCTACCATCCTTATTGAGTGCGGACGCCTCTTCCTTGTATGCTCGCAATATATTTGAATTCATCAAGCTTTTAATCAATGATAAGGGCGAGCTCCATGTCAACATGGAGGATGAATTAGTATCTAGCTGTTTAATCAAAGAGGACAAGCAATGATTGACCTAATAACAATACAAAATATTACGATTTTCGTTTTAGCAATTTTTATTGGGTATCACGTCGTGTGGAATGTAACCTCTGCCTTACATACACCATTGATGTCAGTAACAAACGCAATTTCTGGCATTGTTATTGTTGGAGCAATATTGCAAGTAGTAGAAATTAACGACACTTTAATAACATTTAGTAGCATTTTAGGTGCATTTGCAATATTTTTTGCATCGATTAACATTTTTGGAGGATTTTTTGTTACTCAAAGAATGTTAGAGATGTTTAAGAGAAAAACAAATAGCAAAATCAAGGAATCTTCTATAGATGATTAGTGAATCAATGGCAATGTTATTTTATTTAATGTCGGCTATCTTTTTTATTATGGCATTAAGAGGCCTTTCCTCGCCAAACTCTGCCAGAAGTGGAAACATGTATGGAATGTTTGGAATGGCCATAGCAATTTTTACTACCTTGTGGGTTGGGGACGGTTTAATCCCCAGGTTAATTTTCCTGCCTCTTATTTTGGGTGCATTCATTGGAATAGTTGCAGCAAAAAAGGTTCAGATGACCAAAATGCCGGAATTAGTAGCACTAATGCATTCTTTTGTTGGGCTGGCCGCTGTATTAATCGCGTTAGCTGCAGTCTTAAACCCAACAGAAAGCTATACGACAGTGCAGCGCTTTGAGTTATTTATTGGGGCTTTTATTGGGGCTATAACTTTTTCAGCTTCTGTTATAGCATTCGGCAAATTATCTGGAAAATTTGGGGCGCATACAATTGTTTTTAAAGGTCAGCATTGGTTGAACTTGGTTCTGTTTATTGCAATGCTTGCAAGCGGAACATTGTTCTTTCAGACCGAGTCAATTATTGCGTTTATGGCTATGACTGCAATCGCTTTAATTTTGGGAGTTACGTTAATTATTCCCATTGGAGGAGCTGACATGCCAGTGGTAGTCTCTATGCTTAACAGTTACTCGGGATGGGCTGCGGCAGGCATAGGGTTTACTCTAAACAATTCGGTGTTAATAATTGCTGGAGCTTGCGTTGGTTCTTCAGGAGCAATTTTGTCTTATATTATGTGTAAGGCGATGAATCGATCAATAATTTCCGTCATGTTGGGGGGTTTTGGAGCTGAAACATCTGTAGATATATCTAATGGTGCAGAAAAATCATATAAGTCAGGATCGACGGATGATGTATCGTACCTAATGTCTAATGCAGAAAGCATAATTATTGTGCCTGGTTACGGCCTTGCTGTGGCCAGGGCCCAGCATGCTCTCCAGGAACTTACGTCAAAATTAATAGATACAGGCGTAAAAGTCAGATATGCAATTCACCCTGTAGCTGGAAGGATGCCTGGGCACATGAACGTTTTACTTGCGGAGGCGGATGTCCCCTACGATCAAGTAGTAGAGATGGATGATATAAATAGTGAATTTAGTCAAACTGATGTTGTATTGGTGGTCGGAGCAAACGACGTTGTTAATCCAGCAGCTAAAACACCAGGTAGTGCTATTTATGGTATGCCAATATTAGAGGCTCAAAAGGCTAAGATGATTATTGTAAACAAAAGATCTATGGCCCCAGGATACGCCGGCCTAGACAACGAACTATTTTATTTAGACAAAACAATGATGCTTTTTGGCGATGCAAAAAAAGTTATAGAAGATCTTGTAAAGTCGTTAGAATAAATCCACGCAGCCAGTATTTTTAAAGTAAGATAAATAAATTATGGCTTATACAAAATGTACGAAAAATTTCTAGTTTATTTTCTTACCCATACAACTGAGTTTGTTATTGGCGCTCTCTCTATATCTATAATGATTGTATTTGTCTCAATCGTTTTTGTATTGTTTGATAGACCAGCTTTACGGCAAACTGATGGACATCAAACAATCAAAAAAAAGAAAGAACTAAAAATTAAATACAGCAAGGAATTTTTAAGGCGAGTAAAAGGAATAGATCTTGATTTAAAGTGAATGTAGGCCGATCCAAAATCTAAACATTTATAGCTATAAAGTTTGAATAAGGAAAAAACAGTAAGACATTAATAAAGCTAACGTCCAAACAATATGAAATAAATTTGTCATATCTAATCATAGCTTTATTAAAAAAATATGTGGTACTGCGAATCATTATCATTATCATTATCAACGGAATGAAATAGGTGGCTCGCATAACGCTCGAGCCAAGCGGTAATAGGTAATACAGGAGGAATTACTATTACAACACCAATGACGCAACCAACTCTTCCAAGGTCAGGGCTGAAGAGCCAAATAAATTTAAATAAAAAGCTTTCATTGGCTGAAAAAATTCATAGAAATGAAGATGTTTCCTAACATTAAAAAATTAAAAAAGTCCTGACGCTTAGTTAATAGCTATCGTCAATTGTTTAAACAGGGGGACTAATGGATTTTAAAGAAATACATGGTTTGCTGATATCTTTGAATAATGCTGATTTAGAATCAGGGGCTAAGGCAATTTTTAAGGCATTAGACAAGCCCTTTATAAAGCATTTTGAAGGACAGTGGCGTCTGGCGAATCAAGAAGCCGTAGATCTTAATCAAGAAAGCTTAATAACCATTATAAAGAAAGCGCCTATGGTTAATGAGCCAGAAAAATTCGAAGCATGGTGCTGGACAGTTGCAAAGAACAAAGCTAGAGACTATTTAAGAAAAACAAAAAGAGAAAAAGATTTTATAGAGTTTAATTCCGATAAATATGTCGACGAATCAACAATAGAGAATATTAATAGCGAACAAAGTGACAATGGTGATTGTGTGAGAGAGGGGTATGGACAGTTTGCGCTAAAAAACTCTAATCATGCTTATGCGCTTGACCTGCAACAAGATGGATATTCCATTAAAGATATTGCTACCCGAATTGATAGAACACCTGCAGCAACAAAGGAATATTTGTCGCAGTGTAGAAAGAAATTAAAAACTTATATTAAGCATTGTATGGAGCTAGATTAAGCTATGAACCCAGATAGAGAAAAGAAAATTGATGATGGCTGGTTGTCTGTCTTAAGAGGAGATGTTGTAACGCACCTTAATAAAACCTGGCAACTAAATGGCAAGCTAATTCGTTCGATTATTCAAGAGAGAAGGGAGGCAAGAGACCAAGAGCTAAACATTGGCGAGCCTAAAAGATTAGAAAGGTACATGGAAGCATTGGTTCGTGAGGGCATATTAAAGGAGAAAAAAAAATTAACTAAAGAAAGATTCACAAAATGGCTAGCAGCCTTGTTATTTGGTGCATCAGTTGTATGGGCTGCTAATGAGCTTATTAGAGTCGATAGTTTCTTACAAATAGAGGAAAGTCCGACAACAATAGCGAATAAGGTAAATAGGCCTTTTGCATATATTACGGATAAATATGGAGCTATAACGTTATTTTGGTCAAAACTTCAATTAAAAAATATTTCGCCCGAACGCTTCGATGAGTTGGTCCAAACAGAGGGCAATAAATGTGGGACAGAGAAGGCGTCTTTCGCAGCTTGTTTGGTAATAGCAGAAAAAGGCGATAAAAATGCACAATTTAATTTAGGCCTGATGTATGAAAAAGGACTCAATGTTTCTCAAGATATGCAAAAGGCAAAAGAATGGTATGAAAAAGCCGCGTATCAAGGAAGTGATGCGGCAAGGATAAATTTACTATTCATGCGTGATAAGGGACTGATTAATTAGCTAAAAATTTTTCCTGACTATTTATTAAATGGGTACGTCTATAAGATGTACCCATTTTTTTTAGGAAAAATTATGAAGCATAAAAAAATTACTGCCATATTAAGTCAGGTCTTATTGCTCTGTTCTTTAACGACTCTCTCGAAAGCTTGCGAAGAAAAAAGTTTTTGGGAATCATGGTATCCAAATGGGAGCTTTAAGGGATTTGGCACTCCGCCGGAAAAATTAGATGTTGCAAAAGCGCAGTACCATCTTGCAGATAATTATTTTAAAGGCAATCACTTAACAAAGGATTACACCAGAGCTGTAAGCTTATATCAGCTTGCTGCAGACAACGGTGTTGAGCGGGCTCATTTTAAATTAGGCTTAATGAATCACTATGGCAAAGGTAAGCTTAAAAATTTAACCGAAGCTTATAATCATTACAGCAAAGCAGCTAAAAACAATATACCTGAAGCACAATTTAATTTGGGGTTGATGAATCGTTATGGCTTGGGCATAAAAAAAGACCTAAATAAGGCTTTCTACTGGTTTTCAAAGTCTTCTGATCGACAATTAGCCATAGATGTAAATGGATGCTTATACTCCTCTGACGGAATTGTAGAGGCACAATTTAATTTAGGACAAATGAATCATTATGGCCTGGGAACTACCAAGGATATGCATGCGGCTGCAAGGTGGTATAAAAAAGCTGCTGATAACGAAATGAAAGAAGCACAATTTAATTTAGGAAAACTATATGAAAAAGGAGAAGGCGTTCCTTATGATCTTGAGCAAGCTATAAAGTACTATCATTTCGCTTCAAAACAGAATTTAGCTGAGGCACAGCAAAATCTCGCTCAGATATATCATTATGGGCCTAGTAATATACAGGATCATTATAAGGCCCATCAACTTTACATAAAGGCTGCCCAGAAGGATGTCAAAGAAGCTTTTTTTAACTTAGGCTTAATGGCACAATATGGAAGAGGAGCAACACAAAATTATGTATCAGCGCACAGTTATTATTTAAAAGCCATAGATCAAAACATACCAGAAACATACTTAAATTTAGGGTTTTTGCATCACTATGGGCTAGGAACACCAGTCGACGATAAGAAGGCTTTTGAATATTTTAGTAAGGCTTCAGCTAAAGGCTTGTTGCAGGCAGATTATCATATAGGCATTCATTATCGGGACGGACGCTGGGTAATGAAAGATAATAACAAGGCAAAATATTGGTTTGATAAAGTAAAAAATTCAGGCTTAATTGATCCAGAGTTGTTGCCAGAAAATCTCTCAATACGTGAGCCAGATGACGCTCAGCTTTATGTTGCGAACTAATAATTTTGTTTAATCTCAGTCGTATAGTTAAGCTGTTGTTACTAAGTGTTGCTTTGGTAAGCCTTGTTAGCGTTATTGATTTGGGGACAAATCAGAGAATAAAAAATATGGCGAGCTTAAATGATAAAAATGGTTAAAATTATTTAAACCCACCCTTGCTTCGTTGCTTGCCTTTTTTGCTACCCTCAAAATAGTCAGGTTGATCAATAAGCTTTAAATAATTGCGAAAAATATTGACCTCCCTAGTATCATATTTGTCTTTAATATCTTCTGTTGGAATTTCGTTTGATACGATTACTGGATCACCCATTTCCCAATTAGCGGGTGTTGATACCTTGTGTTTTTCAGACAATTGCAACGCATCAACAATACGCACAATTTCAGTAAAATTACGCCCGATATTTTTTGGGTAGACAAGAATGGTTTGAACAATTTTATTGGAATCTATTATAAAAACTGATCTAACGGTTTCTTTTACGCCGCTTCCAAGAGAGTTTGAGTTTGGCTTTGCTTTGGGGTGATACATACCATAGCGCATAGCAATAGATAAATCTTCATCTGCAATAATTGGATAGCGAACATCGGTATTTTCAGATAAGCTCTCTATAATCCCTATCAAGGGATCATTGTTTATTAAACTATCCTTGTACTCATTAATGTGTGGAATCCACTCCAAGTGATCTGCAACTGAACCACTACTTAATGCTAAAACCTTAACATCTCTTTTCTCAAATTGCGGCTGTAATTTTGCAACTTCAGCCAGCTCTGTTGTGCAAACCGGAGTAAAGTCTGCTGGATGGGAAAATAAAATAACCCAATTTTCCCCTGACCAATTATAAAAATTAAACTTACCTTGGCTAGTGCTGGCATCGAAGTTTGGAGCAATATCTCCAATTTGCAGAGCAAACAAGCTATGAGTAAAGAAAAAACTAATAACCGCAATTTTCTTTATTGTTACCAACATGTGTAATTATTTTTCATAAAATGGATAATCAGTATAACCTTTCTCATCCCCACCATAGAAGGTAGTTTGATCTGGCTCATTTAGCGGAAGCCCATGTTCAAGCCTATACACTAAGTCGGGATTAGCTATGAAAGGTACTCCAAACGCCACCAAATCGACAGTAGTAGCCTCGGCTAAATCTTTCGTGTATCCGTTATTTGCAATACTAGATAAGCCCCCATTTTGTTTAAATAAGGCATAAAGCTTGTCATAGTTGAAGGGTATATTTTGTCTGTCACCCCCTGTTTGACCTTCTATTACGTGCATATAAGCTAAGGACTTTTTACCTAACTGTGTGGCAATGTACGCAAATAATTCTTCTGGGTTTGAGTCGTTGATATCGTTAAAGTTAGAAGTGGGCCCAACCCTAAAACCAATCCGATTGGTAGGGTATATAGAAGAAACAGCATCAATCACCTCTAACAAAAGTCGCGCTCTGTTTTCTATGGAGCCACCATATCTGTCTGATCGTTTATTGGAGCTGTCTCTAAGAAATTGATCAATTAGATAACCGTTTGCAGCATGGATCTCTATCATATCAAAACCAGCTTTTTTAGCGTTAAATGCTGCTTGACGATAATCTTCAACAATGCTTCCTATCTCAAACAATTCTAATTCCCTTGGTTCAGAAACTTCTGCTGAGCCTGATTGTAACCAAATAGATGCCTTAGCCTTAATTGCAGAGGGGGCAACTGGTTTTTGATTGCCTGGTTGTAGTTCGATATGCGATATCCTTCCTACATGCCAAAGCTGAAGACAGATTTTCCCACCCCGTCCATGGACCTTATCCACTACATTTTTCCACCCATTTGTTTGTTCTTCAGTATATATTCCTGGAGTCCAGGAATAGCCTTGGCCTTGCTGACTTATCTGTGTTGCTTCGGCAATAATTAGCCCTGCACTTGCTCGCTGAGAATAGTAATCAGCCATTATAGCTGTTGGAACCCCAGATGCTGTTGCTCGGCTCCGGGTGAGTGGAGCCATGACTATTCTATTAAATAGGGAGATTTCACCCAAAGACGTGGAACTATATAAAGTAGTGCTTTGGTGTTCATTTACATTTTTTTTGTTGGCGGTAGAAAAAACAGGCTCTTCTTTTTTGTATTCTATTTGCTTGATATTTTTTGCGCTATGTTTATCTTCATCAATTGTATCCGCAAGCGTATGATTAACTTTTGCATGGCCAGCCTCGTCGTCTCTAACTACTTTTATGACATCAATAAGCCTGGCATCAGGTTTAAGCTTCCAGTAATTTATAGCAATTTGTGGCGCTGCAACATTTAGAGACAGGTCGTTTTCTACTTGCTCTAAGTAATTTGTATAACTAATGACAGCTTCCTCTTCAAAATAACCAACTAAACGATGAGCTGTCCGAGGAAAAAATACATAAAGAATAAAATAAAAATGCCAAAAAAGAGCCTGAGCAAAAAGAATTAAGCCTCTTTCAAACCAGTTAGGTTTAGCAATTTCAATAAAAGTCATAAGATGCATCCTTTCATTTTCTGCTTCGTCTAATAATGTTTTTATCCAACCTCTGTCACTAGTCATTTTTCTAAGGCATTTAAGGTGTATCCACATCCCTGCAACCATTCCCGGAACAGCCGCAACTGTTTCTAAAACAACGGCGCGGTGTCCATATCGTTTTGAAAAAAATGTATCCGCCAAAAGACGTAAAAATTTCGTAATAAATAAAGCGACAAAGTCACTAATGTTCTCTGGGGTTCTATGCTTGCTCATTGCTACCTTTCGTTAATTATTATGAGTAACTTTATAGTATGTATTTTAAATGAATTACTAATCTTTATATAAGCATAACCTGCCTAGCTTTTATTGCTTACCCTTTTCTTTCTAGGCGCATTTCGTGCCAAGCAATCCCACAAAAAACATGGCAAAACTCTTATTATTCGACCGATGATATTCATTGGAAAGGGAATAATGGTAAATCGAGCTTTCTTTTCAATAGACCGGATGATTTTTTTAGCAGCTTTGTCGCTATTAATTAAGAAGGGCATAGTAAAGTTGTTAACATTAGTCATAGGGGTTCGGATATATCCAGGAGCAATAGTGCTTACATGAATATTAAATTCAAGCATTTCGATCCTGAGGCTTTCAAGGTAATTAGTTAAAGCCGCTTTTGAAGCACTGTAGGCTCCACTTCCAGGAATTCCACGAATCCCTGCAACGCTTGAAATGCCTACCAATTGTCCCCTTTTCCTTTTTTTAAAGGGTTGAATGAATGGATAAAAAGTATTTTGTACTCCAAATAAGTTAGTTTTAATAATTTCCTCAAAAATTTTTAAGTCAGTGAAATTTTCTGTTAGGGTGCCCTGGCTGATACCTGCGTTGGCTATAACTACGTCAGGAATACCATGCTGAGCCATAAACTCTTCTGCTGCCCATCGACACTGAGCAATATCAGTTACATCAATTGAAAAGATTTGTGATGGGCAGGGAAGTATTTTTTGGAGGGAGACTAATTTATCCGAGTCTCTAGCAATCAGACCTAGTACCGCTCCTTTTTTAGCATATTCAAGTGCTAGCGCTTTCCCTATCCCAGAATTAGCCCCCGTAATAATGACTTTGATCGTCATGCCGAGGTTAATTTTTTGCTTTGTCTTTGCGAATATTACCTACAATATAATTTATTAGTTCTATGGTATTTTTTTCACCCCCAGCCATTGTTGACGATGTTATGTATCTTCCGTCTATTATTATGGATGGAACACCAGTTGCCCCTGCTGCTCTAAAAAGTCTTTGAGACTTTGAAAGTTTTGCTTTCATAGAGAAAGTATTAAATGCAGACTGTACTTCGTTAATATCTTTTTTTGCTGTTAAGGCAATCCATTGAATTGCACTTTGCTCGCTTCCAGGATCTACGGCCTTGGTTTTATGTATGGCATCAAACAGTTTTTCATGCAAAGTTTTGTCTAAGCCAAGAGTTTCAAGCGCATAAAAAGCTTTAGCCATGGGAACCCAATCTTTTCTTGGTACAGCGGGAATCTTTTTAAATACAACATCTTTAGGAGCATTGTCTGCCCATTTATCAATATAAGGGTCTATTTTGTAGCAGTGGATGCATCCATACCAAAACAGCTCTACAACCTCTATCTTTCCTGGTGAGTCCGTTGGAATAATCTCTTTAGTTTGTTTAAAGTTAACTCCTGCCTTAGGCTCTAATCCAAATGCCGTGAAAGCAAGCATCATTGAAATTACAAATAATAATGTTTTCATTATGGTTGTCCTTGTTTAAATAGAATTTATTGAACTTTAGGTCTCGTTAGCTTAATTAAGTTCGCTTTAAAACCTTCTTTTAATAATTTTTCTCTCATACTCTTGCTTGTCTCATAATCCTCATAGGGCCCCACACTAACTCTATGGAAGGTGTTATCACCAATTTTTGCAGACATAATAACTGACTCAAATCCCATAAGAGCCAACTTGGCCTTCAGGTTATCTGCGGGAGCTTGCTCAGAAAACGCGCCCACTTGTATATAGTAATCAATTTGTCGATTATTATCCCTTTTCTTTTGGATGTCTTCGCTGTTATAAGCTGATGATTCCTCTGGAAGTGTTTGATAAAAGTCATAATTACTATCTTCATCTATATTTATAACATCGTCTTCACCAATCGCAGAGTTTACTTCAATACATGATCCCTCTGTTTCTTTCGAAACAAATGGACTTTTGCCGTTAGTAATAAATAACGTCACAGCAATTGATATCAAAATACCTAGCAGTAAACCAAAAAACAAACCGTTAGTAAAAGGTGTGCCTTCAGCTTTTTTTTCTTTAATTGTTCTGTAGTCGTCAGCCATTTTTTCCCTTTACATTGAATCCGGAGCAGAAATTCCCAGAAGATTTAGACCAGTTTTTATTATATGTTGAGTTGCAAAAATTAAAGATAACCTACCATTTTTTTCGTTATTATTTTCAACAAGAAATTTAGTATCATTATAATAGCCATGAAGGTCGGCAGCACATTCTTTTAAATAGTTTGCAATTTGATGAGGAGCTAAATCATTTGTGGCAGCTTCTACCACCTCAGGAAATTCTTCTATTTTTTTAATTAATTTTTTCTCAAGCAATGTTTCGTATTTGTACTCTGCTGTACTCCTTAGTGAATGAAGTTCACCCCCCCATTGCATAAGCACTCTTTGAATTCTTGCATGAGCATACTGAATATAATAAACAGGATTTTCATTGTTTTGCGATTTTGCAAGATCTATATCAAAAACTAATTGAGAATCTGCTCGCCTTGCGATTAAAAAGTAACGAGTAGCATCACAGCCGACTTCATCAATTAAATCCCTAAGAGTGACATAACTTCCCGCCCGCTTTGAAATTTTAACTTCTTGACCATTTTTCATGACTGTAATCATTTGGTGCAAAACGTATTCTGGCCAACCAGGTGGAATACCAGTATCTAGGCCTTGAAGCCCTGCCCTTACTCTGTTAACAGTGCTGTGATGGTCGGCTCCTTGCTCATTAATAACTCTCTTAAAACCTCTTTCCCATTTATTGAGATGGTAAGCAATATCAGGAACAAAGTAAGTAAACGCCCCATCACTTTTTTGCATCACTCTATCTTTATCATCTCCAAATGCGGTTGTTTTAAGCCATAACGCCCCATCTTTTTCATATGTATGGCCATTGTTTTTAAGTGTTGTAACGACATCCTTAATCTTACCTTGTGAATAAAAAGAAGATTCAAGGCTAAATACGTCAAAGCGTATTTTAAAGGCTTCTAAATCTTGGTCTTGCTCTTTTCTTAGGTAATGAATGCCATAGTTTTTTATAGCATCATCATCGGTTGTATCGCCGTTTGATGAAAAAGTTTCGGAGCCATTTTGGATGGTTTTTTTTGCAAGATAGGACTTTGCGATGTCGGATATATATTCACCACGATAACCATCTTCAGGAAAGCTTGGATCTTCTGGTAGAACGTTCATACATCTTGCTTTGATTGACTTAGTTAAGTTGTCTATTTGTGACCCTGCATCATTATAATAAAATTCTCGAGTGACATCCCATCCAGAAAACTCAAATAGTCTTGCCAAGCAATCTCCAATTGCAGCTCCTCTTCCATGTCCGACATGAAGAGGCCCTGTTGGATTTGCTGAAACAAACTCTATTTGAATTTTTTTTCGTGAACCTTGATTACTTCTTCCATAATTTTTATTATTTTCAAGAGCATCATTGATTATTTTATTGTGTGTGTTTGAACTAAAGTAAAAATTTAGAAATCCAGCCCCGGCAATTTCTATCTTGCTAAATGATCTTGTAGATGGGATTTTCTCAACTATTTCTTGCGCAACGGTGCGGGGCGATTTTTTAAGCGCCTTAGCAATAACCAATGCAATATTAGATGACAGGTCGCCATGGTCGATGGATTTTGGCCGCTCAATAACAATTTGCGACTGAGTCAATTCGGAAGTCATTTTATTGACAATTGAAAAAAGTAAATCAGTAAGGTGAGCTTTCACAAGGTTACAATTAAATATATTTTAAAAGGATATTTTACCCTATCCTGTAGTTTACTTCTTAAGGAATGATAAGTAATTGGAATGAAGGAAAGTCAAAAAATATTAAAAGTAGCATTAGATGTCCCCTTAGACCGATTATTTGATTATTTGAATAATGGAGAGGCATTTAAAGTAGGCCAGTATGTAAAGGTTTCTTTTGGGAGCAGAGTCTTGATGGGAGTAGTTTGCGGGTTTGCTAATGATTCATTATTGGCCGAAGACAAGTTAAAGAAAATAATTCATGCTGAGCCTGAGGTAATTTTTGATAATGACTTACTGCGACTGTTGGAATTTTCTGCAGATTATTACCATCATCCTATTGGCCAAACAATATTGTCTATTGTGCCTTCTCGGATCAAGCAACATAAATATCAATTGCGTATAAAAGAAAAGGTGTATAAGGCGACCAGAGAACTAACACCCGACTGGATTGAGTTATTACCAAAAAGGCAAAAGAATTTAAGAAAATTGGCAGCTCATTTGCTAGGCCAACCTATCAGACAGAGCTCATTAAAAAATATTGCCTCTAATGCTAAGAAAGCCATTCTTGATCTGGAGATAATGGGTGTTTGTTACTCAGAAGAGTGGGTAGAAGATGAAAGCCATAAGATAGATATGCGACCATCATTGAACGAAGAACAGCAATTGGCTATCAATAGCGTAATGAATGAGAAAGGTTTTTTAGCATCGCTTTTATACGGAGTGACGGGCAGTGGTAAAACAGAAGTATATTTACATTTAATCGCAAATTTCCTTGAGGAAGAAAAAGCCCAAATTTTAGTTTTAGTGCCAGAAATTAATTTAACTCCTCAGCTAGAGTCACGTTTTCGAGCCCGCTTTCCAGATAGAAATTTAGTTGTTCTTCATAGCAATCTTTCAAGTATCGAGAGGCTTGATAATTGGCGGCAAGCTAAGTCTGGAAAAGCTTCTATAATTATTGGCACACGTTTAGCAGTTTTTACACCCTTTAAAAATTTAAAGCTCATCATTGTTGATGAAGAGCACGACTCCTCATTTAAGCAACAAGAAGGGCTCAAGTATCATGCAAGAGACGTAGCTATGGTGAGAGCTCGAAATAACAATATTCCTATTGTGCTCGGAACTGCCACACCCTCTTTAGAAAGCTGGCTTAATGCAAGCAAGGAAATATCTAAATATCAGTTGTTAAGATTAAAGGATCGAGCTGTTTTAAATGCGTCATTACCAGCAATAAAAACAACACCTCTTAATAGTGACAAAGACCAACTCATTTCCCCGCTAATATTAAAAGCTATTAAGCAACGGGTAGCGCTTAAACAACAGGCTTTAATTTTTATTAATAGACGGGGATATTCTCCTGTTTTAGTTTGTTCAAGCTGTGGTTGGAGTGCATCATGCCACCAATGCAGCGCACGCCTTGTTGTACACCTCAAAGACAAAAAAATGCGGTGTCACCACTGTAGTTATGAAAGCCCAATAGCAATGCAATGTCAGGATTGTGGTAATCCCGACCTATATCCGTTAGGATCTGGGACACAAAAAATTGAAGATCGCATTAGGGCCTTGATTCCATCCGCCAGCATTCTAAGGGTTGATCGGGATAGTATGCGAAAAAAAAATGCTCTGAATGAGCTGTATGAAAAAACTTCGAGAGGAGACATTGATATATTAGTTGGAACCCAAATGTTAGCTAAGGGACATGACTTTCCAAAACTAACATTAGTAGTAGTGTTGGATGCGGATAATGCTTTATATAGCACCGATTTTCGCGCATCGGAACGTTTATTCTCTCAGCTTATGCAAGTTTCAGGGCGATCAGGACGAAGCAGTATAGCTGGCGAAGTGTTAATTCAAACAAGCTTTCCTAATCATCCTATTTTTCAAGCTGTTAAAACGCATAATTATGAATTATTTGCTAACAGCATTCTCGCTGAGCGGGCATCTATTGATTTACCGCCGTTCAGCTTTCAAGCAGTTCTTCAGGCTGAATCAAGAACATTGTCATTAGCAGAAAGATTTATGGACGATATCGCAGATTGGGCAATAAATTCAAAAGAAAAGGTTAATATTTTTGGTCCTGTTAGGCCGGTTATGGAGAGGGTGAGCGGGCATGAAAGAATTAATATATACATTCAGTCAAACGAAAGAAAACATTTACAAAATATGCTAAAAGTGTGGATAGATCAAATTAGACAACACCCATTAGCTAATAGAGTAAAATGGAGTGTCGATATTGACCCAATGTAATACTGCAAAAAAACTTTTTTCATGACAAAAAACTTTTCAAAAGTGATGACTTTTTCCGCTACAGACCCCACTGGTGGGGCTGGATTACAAGCTGACGTTTTAACTTTGGCAAGCATAGGATGCCACCCTTTTTCTATTGCTACCGCAGTATCAGTTCAGGATACTATTGGAGTTGAAAGCTTAGCTGCTATAAGCGCAGAGCTAGTTAATGATCAGGCGCGAAGTATTTTAGAAGATATGGAAATATCAGTTTTTAAATGCGGCCTTTTAGGAAGCTCGGAAAATATTACAGTTGTAGCTGAAATAGCTGCAGACTACCCTGATATACCCTTGATTATAGACCCTGTTCTAGCTTCGGGCCGAGGCGATGAACTGGTGAACATAGAAATGATGAGTGCAATGCTCGAATTGTTATTTCCTCAGTCCCATCTGATTACCCCAAACAGTCACGAGGCTAGAAGGCTCGTTATTGAAAGTGATGAGAATTTTGAAGATATAAGTATAGATCAGTGTGCAGAGAGGCTTCAGTTACTTGGATGTCAGAATGTCCTTATAACTGGCACTCATGAAAACACAAAGTCTGTTATAAACACCCTATATTTAGAGGTTAAAGAAGCCATCCCTTATTACTGGGATAGACTCCCCGGCAATTATCATGGGTCTGGATGTACTTTAACATCAGCCATTGCGGGCTATCTTGCGCAAGGACTTAGTTTAGAATTAGCAGTTGAGCACGCACAACACTATACATGGCAAGCCTTAAAAAATGCATTTAAACCAGGAATGGGCCAGTCTATTCCAGACCGACTTTTTTGGATGGACCAAGAGGATGGAGATGGACGTTTCAACCATAATTAGAGGGATATATGCTATCACCCCCGACCAAATAGACAATGATCTTTTATTAAACCACACTCGACAAGCAATTCAAGGTGGGGTGAGACTTGTGCAGTATCGATCAAAAACATTAAAGCCCAAGCAAAAAAAAATTCAAGCCACTGCCCTAAAAGAACTTTGTGATAGAACGAATGTGCAGCTTATTATTAACGATGATATTGAATTATCAAAACATTTAGATGCATTTGGAGTACATTTAGGTAAATATGACGACAATGTTGATAAAGCTAGAAAATTGTTAGGGCCAGATAAATGCATAGGTGTCTCTTGTTATAATTCCCTCAATAGAGTTAAAGAGGCATATGAAAAGCAGGTAGATTACATAGCTCTAGGAGCCTTTTTCCCTACAAAGACTAAACCTAACGCGCCAAGAGCGACTCTTGATATACTCAGGCAGGCGAGAAGTATTGGTAATATCCCTATGGTAGCTATCGGAGGTATAACCTTAGAAAATATAGAGACATTAAAAAATGAGCAAATAAATTGTATTGCTCTAGTCTCATCTCTTTTTAACTCTGATAATATTGAATTAACCGCAAAACAATTTTGTACAATCCTTAAAAGCTGGAACCTATGAGTAAAAACCAAAGTTTATACGAGCAATCAAAATTATATATTCCTGGAGGCGTTAACTCCCCAGTAAGAGCATTTAGTTCGGTGGGCGGTACCCCTATCTTTTTTAAGAGGGGACTGGGAAGCCGACTGTGGGATGAGGACGATAAGGAATATATAGATTATATTAATTCATGGGGACCAATGATATTAGGACATGCCAACCATGAAGTTTTAACGGCTGTTCATGATGCATCAAAAAATAGTTTATCTTTTGGTGCACCTACTTCTCGTGAATTAGATATGGCAGAAGAGATTGTAAAGTTAGTCCCTAGTATTGAGCAGGTTCGCTTAGTTAGTAGCGGTACAGAAGCTACCATGAGTGCTATTAGGGTTGCAAGAGGGTTTACGGGCAGAGATACAATTGTAAAATTCGAAGGATGTTATCACGGTCATGCAGATGCGCTATTAGTTAAAGCTGGCTCAGGAGCCCTAACATTTGGCCAACCAAGCTCAGCTGGCGTTCCTACAGATGTTGCTAAACATACTTTAACTCTTCCCTATAATGACTCACAGGCCCTACAGGATCTCTTTTCTAAGCTTGATGGAGAGATTGCCTGCGTGATTATTGAGCCGGTCGTAGGCAATATGAATTTAATAGTTCCTCATCAAGAGTTTCTTGAAAGCCTTAGGTCCCTTTGTACTAAATATGGCACGGTATTAATCTTCGATGAAGTGATGACTGGTTTTCGGGTTGCGTTGGGAGGAGCGCAAGCATTATTTAATGTGATTCCAGATATGACAACATTAGGTAAAGTAATTGGAGGAGGTCTTCCAGTAGGGGCATTTGGAGGAAAAAAAGAAATCATGCAACAACTTGCGCCGTTAGGCCCGGTATATCAAGCAGGAACATTGTCAGGCAATCCGGTAGCAGTGGCAGCAGGTCTTAAAACTCTAGAACTAATCCAAGAGCCAGACTTTTTTAAGAAACTTAGTATCACCACAAAACAATTGACAGATGGCTTAACGTTATCTGCTAAAGAGAGAAATATTGATTTTTGTGCTCGCAATGTTGGAGGCATGTTTGGGCTGTATTTTAGTAAAACACCCCCTAATAGTTTTGAAGAAATTATGGCGTCGAATAGAGATTTGTTTAAAAAATTCTTTCATTTAATGCTAAGCCAAGGCGTGTATTTTGGCCCTTCCGCCTTTGAGGCAGGTTTTGTTTCGGCAGCACACACTTCTGTTGATATAAAACAAACCATCAATGCTGCAAATAATGCCTTTGATCAGCTTTAATAACTATTAACCTTTTTACCATAAGATCATTGAATAAGCTGGCAAAAAGCTTTAAAATTTACCGTTCCGTTTAACACACTTAAGTAAAATAATGATGCGACCAATCACACCAAAAAAACAAGGGTTATACAATCCGTCAAACGAGCATGACTCATGCGGTGTTGGTTTTGTTGCAAATAGCCGGGGAATTAAAAGTCATAAAATTATTTCACAAGGACTGGAGATTCTCACCAACCTAACCCACAGAGGCGCAACGGGCTATGACCCTAAATTAGGTGATGGTGCTGGGATTCTTATTCAAATACCTGACGCACTATTTCAAAAAGAAGCAAAAGTATTATCTATTGCATTACCGGTAGAGGGTGAGTATGGAATTGGAATGCTCTTTTTACCTCAAGCAGAAAAAACGAGAGCACTGTGTGAAAGCATAATTAGTAAAGTTATTGCGGAAGAGGAACAAATAGAGCTAGGCTGGAGAAACGTTCCAGTTAACAATCAAGATATAGCTGGCGCAGCAAGAAACGTTGAGCCGGTCATTAAGCAAGTCATTATTGGTCGCGGCGATAACACTGACGGACAAGTGGCTTTTGAAAGAAAATTGTTCGTTATTAGAAAAAGAATTGAAAACCTTGTGCAGGCTTTAGATATAGATGACCCTGCTAGTTTTTATGTTTCTTCTATGTCCTCAAGAACCGTCGTATACAAAGGGATGCTTTTGGCAAACGAAGTGGGCGTATTTTTTCCAGATCTCTTGGACGAATCATCCAAGTCAGCTTTAGCTTTAGTGCATCAAAGGTTTTCAACTAATACCTTTCCGTCTTGGGACCTTGCGCACCCGTATAGAATGATTGCTCATAATGGTGAGATTAATACCGTGCGCGGCAATGAGAATTGGATTAATGCAAGACAAGAGAAAATGAAGTCCATGTTGCTGGGTGAAGATCTGGAAAAATTATGGCCACTTATTACAGAAGGACAATCCGATTCAGCAAGCTTTGATAATTGTTTAGAATTGTTGGTAGCAGGAGGTTATAGCTTGCCTCACGCTATGATGATGTTGATACCAGAAGCTTGGTCTGGTAACGGACTAATGAGCCAAGAAAGAAAATCTTTTTATGAGTATCACGCCGCTATGATGGAGCCATGGGATGGCCCAGCCGCCGTAGCTTTTACAGACGGACAAATGATAGGTGCAACCCTAGATCGAAACGGATTAAGACCTGCTCGCTATTTAATGACGGATGACGGCGTTGTGATGATGGCTTCTGAGATGGGTGTCCTTAAGTTTCCTGAAGAAAAAATAGTTAAAAAATGGCGTCTAGAGCCAGGAAAAATGTTACTTATTGACCTTCAAGCAGGAAGAATTATTGATGATGCTGAGGTAAAGAAATTATTAGCTAGTGCAAAGCCATATGAATCCTGGATTAATCAATCCCGATTTCTCTTAAGTGACTTAAGAAAACCAACAGTCAAGATCAAATTACAAAGCGCCTTATTAGACATTCAACAGGCATTTGGTTTTACTCAAGAAGATATTAGTTTTATTCTTAAGCCTATGGTTAGTGATGGCCAGGAGCCATCAGGGTCTATGGGAAATGACGCAGCACTCCCGGTATTATCTAACCGCCCTAAGGTTCTCTATAATTATTTTAAACAGCTGTTTGCCCAAGTAACAAACCCTCCTATTGATCCAATAAGAGAGGAGTTGGTTATGTCGTTAGTGACATTTATTGGACCCCGACCTAACTTGTTAGGTATTGAAGAGACTAGCCCACCACCACGTTTAGAGGCAAGTCAGCCCATCCTAAGTCTTGAAGATTTAGAGGCATTAAAAAACATTGAACAAACAACAAAAGGACTCTTTAAGTCAAATGTTATTGATATAACTTTTGAGGTTGGACGCGATGAGTCATACAGCCAAGCTATGGAGAGAGCATTGGCTAATATTTGTAACGAGGCTAAACAATCTGTTATCGATGGACTCAATATCATTATTTTATCTGACCGACTAACTGATAATAATAGGCAGGCAGTACCTGCGTTACTGGCATGTTCTGCTACACACCATTTATTGGTAAATGCCGGAATCAGGACAAACACTGGGTTAGTAATTGATACTGGATCTGCGCGTGAAGTCCACCATTTTGCTTTATTGGCAGGATATGGAGCCGAAGCCGTTTGCCCCTGGTTAACTTATGAAACTATAAGAACGCTTAGCGATGACTTTAGTGGCGCACAAGAGAAATACATTAAAGCTATTGGTAAAGGCTTTAATAAAGTTATGTCTAAGATGGGCATTTCTACTTATCAGTCTTATTGTGGGGCACAAGTTTTTGAAGCAGTAGGCCTGAACCAAGCTTTTATCGACAAATATTTTAAAGGCACATCCACTAATATTGAAGGTATTGGAATTAAGGAAATAGCAGAAGAAGTTAATCAAATTCATAAAGCTGCTTTTGGTCTTGACCCTACTCTAATAAACGCACTTGATGCTGGGGGTGAATATGCTTTTAGGATCCGTGGTGAAGAGCATATGTGGAATCCTGAATCTATTGCAAAATTACAGCATGCAACTAGAAAAAATCAATACGATACTTATAAAGAATATGCTGAGCTAATTAATAACCAAACAAAAAAACACAAAACCTTACGCGGTCTTTTTGGTTTTAAAAAAACAAAAACAATTTCTATTGATGAGGTTGAGTCAGCAAAGGAAATTGTAAAGCGCTTTGCTACAGGCGCTATGTCGCTTGGTTCAATATCCACGGAGGCGCACGCTACTCTTGCAGTGGCTATGAACCGCATAGGTGGAAAGTCAAATACAGGCGAAGGCGGTGAAGATAAGAAACGGTTTATACCTATCACTCAAGATTCTTCTATAGCAGAGCATCTAGGCGAAGATATTATTGAATCAAATTATGCTTTATTAGCAGGTGATTCGATGCGATCACGAATTAAGCAAGTAGCTTCTGGACGATTTGGAGTAACTGCAGAGTATTTATCTGCCGCGGATCAAATTCAAATTAAAATGGCCCAAGGAGCAAAGCCAGGTGAAGGGGGGCAGCTACCAGGACACAAGGTTAGCCCTTACATAGCTAAATTAAGATTTTCAGTACCAGGTGTGGGGCTGATTTCTCCTCCACCCCATCATGATATTTATTCTATTGAAGATTTGGCCCAATTAATACATGATCTTAAAAATGCAAACCCAAGCGCAAGCATCTCAGTAAAATTAGTTTCTGAAACGGGGGTTGGAACTGTAGCTGCCGGTGTAGCTAAAGCCAAATCTGACCATATTGTAATTGCTGGGCATGATGGTGGAACAGGAGCATCACCACTTTCTTCTATTAAACATGCCGGCACCCCTTGGGAGATTGGGCTGGCTGAAACGCAACAAACATTAGTGCTTAACCAATTAAGAGGGCGTGTCGTCCTTCAGGTCGACGGACAAATGAAAACGGGTCGGGATGTAGTCGTTGGCGCATTATTGGGTGCAGATGAATTTGGTTTTGCTACAGCGCCTCTTGTAGTTGAAGGTTGTATTATGATGCGCAAATGTCATCTTAATACTTGCCCAGTGGGCATTGCAACTCAGGATCCAGAACTGCGAAAAAGATTTAATGGTCAACCTGAACATGTCGTTAACTTCTTTTTCTTTATTGCCGAAGAAATTCGTGAAATTATGGCATCACTAGGTATGAAAAAATTCAACGACCTGATAGGGCGAAGTGATTTATTAGACATGCAACAAGGTATAGATCATTGGAAAATTCAAGGATTAGATTTTAGTAGAATCTTTTATCAGCCAGATATGGGTGCAGATGTTTCACGATACAACGTTGAAAAGCAATATCATGGGTTAGATAAAGCACTAGATAACGAAATTATAAAAAAAGCTATGCCGTCAATTGAAAAGAAAGAGTCCACGACGTTTGACATTCCAATAACAAACACTAATCGCACGGTTGGTACAATGCTGTCTCATGAAATAGCAAAGCGTTACGGAAACGATGGCCTTCCAGATAATACAATTAGTGTGAAATTAGAGGGTACGGCTGGACAAAGTTTTGGCGCTTTTCTTGCAAAAGGTATTACGTTTAACCTTCATGGTGAGGGTAATGATTATGTCGGCAAGGGCTTATGCGGAGGACATATTATTATTCGTCCACCGCAACATTTTAAAGGCATAGAAGAAAAAAACATTATTGTAGGAAATACAGTGATGTATGGGGCAACATCAGGAGAATCTTACTTTAGAGGGATTGCCGGTGAACGTTTCTGTGTAAGAAACTCTGGTGCATCTGCTGTCGTTGAAGGAGTAGGAAATCATGGTTGCGAATATATGACCGGAGGGACAGTAGCAGTTCTAGGAGAAACGGGTCAAAATTTTGCTGCTGGAATGTCCGGAGGTGTGGCATACATATATGACCCCGAAGGAACGTTTTCACAGTCTTGCAATCCATCAATGGTGACTTTAGAGAAAGTCGCAAAAGAAAATGTTCAGCCTAAAGGGGCAAAACATCTCAATTTATCTGATGAAACGATTTTGAAACAGTTAATAGTCAACCATCATAAATATACGGATAGCTCAATAGCTATTGATATATTGAATAACTGGGATACAGCAATTGGGAATTTTGTAAAAGTTATGCCGATTGAATATAAACGAGCATTGAATGAGCTTCATGCGGCAACAATTAAGGAGGTAGCATAAATGGGTAAGGTTACTGGGTTTATGGATTTTCCTAGAGTCGCTGCAGAGAACGTTCCTCCTGCAGAGAGAGTAAAAAATTATAAAGAGTTTGTTTTGCACTTGTCTGACGAGGAAGCAAAAACTCAAGGGGCAAGATGTATGGATTGCGGCATCCCTTTCTGTAACAACGGATGCCCTGTGAACAACATTATCCCCGATTGGAACGACCTAGTTTTTCAACAAAATTGGAAGCAAGCAATTGAAGTGCTTCACTCTACAAACAATTTTCCAGAATTTACGGGAAGAATTTGTCCCGCACCTTGTGAGGCTGCATGCACTTTGAACATAAATGATGACCCAGTTGGTATTAAATCAATTGAACATGCCATTATTGATAAAGCCTGGGAAAATAATTGGGTCATACCTCAACCTCCAAAAAACAAAACTGGTAAGAAAATAGCTATTGTAGGATCAGGCCCAGCAGGGATGGCTGCAGCGCAGCAACTTGCAAGAGTTGGTCACGACGTGGTTGTGCTAGAAAAAAATGATCGTATTGGTGGACTTCTTAGATATGGTATTCCTGACTTCAAAATGGAAAAATCTCATATCGATCGACGCGTTACCCAAATGGAAGCCGAGGGTGTTGTATTTAAAACCAATCAAAATGTAGGTGAAAACGTAGACCCAGAGCAATTGATTCATGATTATGATTCAGTTATTTTAGCGGGTGGTGCTGAGTGGCCAAGAGACCTTCCTGTTCCTGGAAGAGAACTAGATGGTGTACATTTTGCTATGGATTTTCTCCCCAATCAAAATAAAATTGTTGCAGGAGATGTGATAAAAGACCAAATTACTGCAACAGGAAAGAACGTTGTAGTTATTGGAGGCGGAGACACTGGCTCTGATTGTGTAGGCACTTCTAATCGACATGGAGCTGCATCGGTTTATCAGTTTGAACTTATGCCCCAACCTCCGGAAAAAGAAATCAAATCATTAGTGTGGCCTTATTGGCCACTTAAGATGAGAACATCTAGTTCGCACGAAGAGGGATGCGAGAGAGATTGGTCTGTGGCTACCAAATCATTTATAGGTGAAAATGGAAAAGTAAAAGAATTGGTTGCAGCCAGGGTGGAATGGAAAGATGGCAAGATGCAAGAAGTCCCTAATTCTGAATTTACTATGAAAGCAGATCTGGTCTTACTGGCTATGGGCTTTATTAGCCCACAACAAACTATTTTAGATAAGTTTGGTATTGATAAAGATGCTAGGGGTAATGCCAAGGCGGAAACCGAGGGTGAAAATTCATATACGACATCAAGAAGTAAGGTTTTTGCGGCAGGGGATATGCGTAGAGGCCAGTCATTAGTTGTATGGGCTATAAGAGAAGGACGGCAATGTGCCCGTTCTGTAGATGAATTTTTGATGGGTTCAAGCAGCCTTCCCCGCTAATCTCAATATTAGTGAAACACTTTATTCTTCTTATGTTTTTATTCTTGTTTGGGTGTATGACGACTGCTGCAGTAGTAGATACTGCTGGAGGTGCAGCAGTGTCAACTGGTGAGTTAGTTGTTGATACTATAGATTTAATAACTCCAGATATTTTTAGCGATGACTAAGCCATACTAATCTAATGACACCTATTACAAATGATGTATTTCTAAAGACCCTAAAAAAAGAATCTACCCCCTACACTCCCGTATGGATGATGCGACAGGCTGGAAGATACCTCCCAGAATATCGAAAAACACGAAAGCATGCAGGGAGTTTTTTAGATTTATGTAAAAATGCAGATTTCGCTACTGAAGTAACTCTTCAGCCACTGGATAGGTACCCCTTATTAGACGCCGCTATATTATTTTCAGACATACTGACTGTACCTGATGCGATGGGTTTGGGGCTGCATTTTGTTGATGGTGAAGGGCCAAAGTTTCACTATCCGCTAATCGATGAACAGGCTATACAAAAGTTAGATGTGCCTAATGTAGAAGAGGATTTGGGATATGTTTTTAATGCAGTGAGATCAATAAAAACTGCACTTAATGGGCGTGTACCATTAATAGGTTTTGCAGGAAGCCCATGGACATTAGCTACCTACATGGTTGAAGGACAGGGAGGTACTGGATTTCTAAATATTAAGAAAATGTTATATTCTCGCCCAGATCTAATACAGCACATTCTTAAGGTGACTACAGAATCTGTTTCAATATATTTAGCAAAGCAAATAGAAGCTGGAGCTGATGCCGTAATGATTTTTGATTCCTGGGGCGGAGCCCTATCTCACCATGAATATGAAAGTCATTCGTTAAATTATATGAAGGTGATTATCTCGAATTTAAATTTAATGGGTTTTGAAGACACTCCTAAAATAATCTTTACTAAAGGCGGAGGCCAATGGCTTGATCTTCAATCCCAAAGTGGTGCTGATGCACTCGGCATAGATTGGCAAACAGACTTAGGTAATGCTCGTAAAGTAGTGAACGACAAAATAGCCTTACAAGGCAATCTTGACCCGGCAATTTTATTGTCGGAGCCAAAAGCAATAAGGTCAGCTGTGCGAAATGTTTTAGATAGTTACGGCCATGGGGAAAGTCATATTTTTAATCTTGGGCATGGAATTACCCAATTTACCCCACCTGAAAATGTAGAATGTATGTTGGATGAAGTAAGAAGTTATAGTAAAAAATACCATAAGGCTTAATAGCCGGATTTCTTCCAACAGACTTGTCATTCTTTTCTCGGTGTGACTTAGACTTTAAAGAAATGTTAGCCAATAAATCAATGATTTAAAGATTTATCGATACCGATACCCGTTTGCGATCGAAAGAATTGGGCGTCAAATTTTGCTTGTTCTAAATGAGCATATTTACTTTTATCAGTCACAGAAAAAAACCATATACCCATGAAGGTTAACGTCATTGAAAATAGAGCAGGATATTTATAAGGAAAAATTGCCTCCTCGTAATTAAACACGTCGACCCAAACAACTGGTCCTAAAACAACCAAGAAGATCGCAGATATAAGCCCGGCACTTCCACCAATAACTGCACCTCTAGTGGTAAGTTTTTTCCAATAAATAGATAGAAGTAGAATGGGAAAGTTAGTACTAGCCGCAATAGCGAATGCCAAGCCGACCATGAATGCAACATTCTGACCTTCAAATGTTATCCCAAGAAGTATGGCTAGGAGACCTAAAAATACGGTAGCAATTTTAGATACTTGCATCTCCTTTTTTTCACTAAAAGTAGCTCCACTAAAAACATTGGCATATAGGTCATGTGAAATAGCAGATGCACCAGCAAGTGTAAGGCCGGACACAACGGCTAATATTGTTGCAAAAGCTACCGCTGAAATAAAACCTAACAATAAGTCACCTCCAACGGCATGGGCTAGATGTATAGCAGCCATATTGTTATTACCTATAAGCTGACCTAACTCATTGAGATATTGCGTATTTTTAGATACAAGAATAATGGCACCAAACCCAATGATAAAAGTTAATATATAGAAGTAACCAATAAATCCTGTGGCATAAACTACCGATTTTCGTGCTTCGACTGCGTCTTTGACTGTGAAGAAGCGCATTAAAATATGAGGGAGGCCTGCCGTTCCAAACATTAATGCTAACCCAAGCGATATAGCAGAAATTGGATCTGATATTAGACCCCCTGGAGCTAAAATATTGACACCTTTTGGGTGAATATTAATAGCAGCTTTAAAGAAATCATTCACGTTGAAGCTAAACTGAATTAACACCAATACGGCTATGAGAGTTGCCCCTGAAAGCAATAATATTGCTTTAATTATCTGAACCCAGGTTGTAGCTAGCATTCCTCCAAAAGTTACGTACAGTATCATTAGCGCACCAACAATCATTACTGCGCAGTAGTAAGGTAAGCCAAACAATAGCTCAATCAACTTCCCTGCTCCAACCATTTGGGCAATTAAGTATAAGATCACGGTGCACAAGGATCCGCAAGCAGCAAGCAATCTAATCGGTTTTTGCTGTAAACGAAAGGAAGCTACGTCAGCAAAACTATATTTCCCTAAATTTCTTAAAGGCTCAGCAATTAATAATAAAATTATAGGCCAGCCGATCAGAAACCCAATGGAGTAAATCAGCCCATCAAAACCGGTTAGATAGACCAGTCCTGATATCCCAAGAAAAGAAGCGGCAGACATAAAGTCACCTGAGATAGCTAACCCATTTTGAAAGCCTGTAATATCGCCACCAGCGGTATAAAAACTTTTTGCTGTCTGGGTTTTTTTTGCCGCCCAGTAGGTTATATATATAGTTATGCTTACAAATAAGACAAACATTAAAATAGCTGTAATATTCAACCCCATTACATACTTTGTGTTTTAATTAATTTTCTGATAATTGGCTCTAGTTTTTTATTGGCAAGATAAGAGTATGTGAGGGTGACTAAGAAGATATGCAGGATTAAAATAAACCCAAGAATAATTCCAATAGAGAGCGATCCCGAACCAACTAGTTTGGAAAAGAGGTTAGGGTTAAATGCAATTACTCCAATAAAACCAAAATAAGGAGCGACGGTTAAAGTTATTAAGGGTAAAACGATTTCTCGCCGAGCTTTTTGTAGATCAGAAAATAATTTTTTTATTTTTTTAATTGAGGCTATAGACACTGATAAAGTCTCCTTGCTTATACCCCATAATTTTATTTCCGCCAGACACTACAGCAATGTATTGCTTTCCATTGATCATATAGGATATAGCAGGTGCATTGACCCCAGCGTTTATTTTAGTTGACCAAAGCATCTCACCTGAGCCTCCATGAACCGCACTAAAGTTTCCATTGCCTTCGCCAACGAAAACTAGGTTACCCTTCGTTGCAAGTGTTCCGCCAAGTAAAGGTTGGTCAGTTCTATATTGCCATCGAATCTTTCCGTCAGTTAAGTTAACCGCAGATAAAAGCCCCCATTGATCGTCGTTAGTAGGCTCAGAACTGGTATATCTAACGGCTTTTCCATTCACTATCTTTTCGTGCCGAGTATATTTAATTGGAGCATGAATCCCAGAAACATAAGCAAGATGCTGATCAATGTTGACACTCACTGGAGACCAGTTTGACCCCCCTAAAATTCCAGGATAAATAGTTGTACCTTCTTCACTAGCTTCAGAGAACATATTATTTTGCGGGACAAAGGCTTCTGATTTTAAGAGCAATTCCCCTGTATTTCTGTTGTGAATATAAAACCAGCCAGTTTTTCCGGCCTGCCCCACAGCGGGAATAATTTTACCTTTATGAATCGTATGAAAGATTACGGGGGGACTAGCTACATCGTAACCCCAAATATCATGAGGGACTTGTTGGTAATACCATTTTAGTTTTCCAGTATTGGCATCCAAGGCAACAAGTGAGACGGTATATAGATTATCCCCAGGCCTGCTTTGATCGCTCATCTGAGGAGATGGGTTTCCTGTCCCAAAAAATAATGTATGTGTGTCTTTATCAATAGCGGGGGTAGTCCATGCAGAGCCTCCACCATATTTTGCAGCATCGGGGTATTCAAGTAATGATTCTTTTTCGGTGAGCAAGTCTCTGTTTAATACCTCCCCATCTTTAGTATAGTTACTAAGATCTCCCTCCCATCCTTCAGCAGGGATTGTATCAAATTGCCAGACTTGTTTCCCAGAATAGATATCATAAGCCGCTAAAAAACCAGGTCGACCAAACCTTCCTGCTACTCCTACTACAGCCCCTAGGGGGGCATCTTTTTCACGACCCTCAACATGCAAGCCGTAACCGACTCCAGTAATGCCGACAATCACTTTATTTTCATAGACTACCGGCGCCATTGAGATGCCTACGCCTGTTCCACCGCTGATTTTCTTTTCTCGATTTGGATCGCTCGGATTTAATGCACTGATGGACTCTGTGCCTACAATATTTTCTACTACATTAATATCCCATAATTTATGACCCGTTTTAATATCGAGGGATATAAGCCTTGCATCTACGGTGCCCATAAATAATTGTTCACCATGCACTGCTACACCACGATTAGTTGGGCCACAACACATTTTCCAATCTCGGTTACGATCGTGCTCGTAGCGCCAAATGACTTTTCCGGTCTTGGCATTCATAGCAAGAACATGGTTGTAAGGCAGAGAAATGTACATAATTCCATCTTGAACGATTGGCGTAGCCTGAAAGGTTGCTTTAATACCTGTTTGATATTGCCAGGCTAATTTTAGGCCTTGAACATTTTTATTGTTAATTTGATCTAGGCGAGAATAGCGTTGGTTTGTATGGTCTTGTCCATAAGATGACCAGTCTGAGTTTGGTTGTTGGCAGCCTACCAGACAAACTATAAGGGAAAAGAGGACAATTTTATTTAAGGTGATCATTTAGATAAAGGCGTGCACTGGCAAGTTAAGAACTCTTATTTTATCAGCAATTTGATTTAGCTCGATTTGAGTTAGACGTTCAATTTCTAAGGTAATATTTTGTTCCGATGGCCTTGCAAGACTATATAAATGAATACCACTTAATTGATCTTCGTAATTTTTCAGAAAATCAATGTAGGCATTGATACTTTTTTTAGAGGGTAGTTTCCCACCCACTTTAATAAGACAAGTTTGTATAATGGTAGGTGAGACAGATAAAGATGCCTCAAGATTTTTTGCTGTCATACCTAGGCTACCATTTATTTGATTGATTAATTTAACCTCATCATGAATTACGCTATCAATTTTAAACCATACTTCTTTTTTCATCGATTGAATGAAATCCCAACCACTTTGTACTGATTTATCGCACATATTGCTACCATTGGTAATAATGCGCATTGTTAGCTGGCTTTCTAACTTATAATCTTTTACTGCCTCTACTACTATACTTACAATATCCGAAAATTCTTTGGCTGCTGTTGGTTCACCATTTCCAGAAAAGGCGATGTCTTTGAAGGCAGTTCCAGGATTGGTATGTTTAGATAAAAAATTATTTTGAGTAATTTCTTCTAGCCAAAAATAGAGTTCTTTTTTAAGCAGAGGAATATCAATAGCTTCTGGCTTACCTCTTGTAAGGTTGGGAATCTCACAATAAATACACTGCCAGTTACATGCATTATTGGTGTTTAGATTAATGCCAAGTGATAAGCCTCCAGCTCGTCTTGATACGACCGGATAAATGTATTTCTTATCGAAAATTTTTCGATCATGATTAATGGTACTCAAGGTTGCCATCTATTTTCTTCAGCTGTTATTTTCTTACATGATACTTGATTTGTTCGTTATCCACATCGACTGATAGGGAGTTAACATCAATTTACCATGTGATCTTTCTAACTTGGTACCTGAAATTAAATCTAACCAACTATCTGTCTCTACCAAGTTAAGATCTGATAATTGTATAGCTATCCTCTGGTTTGAAATATTATGAATAGAAAATATGCTTTGAGTTCGATCAAGACTTTGTCGCCATAAAGCTAAAACACTATTCCCGAGACCAAGAGTAAATTGAGTGGCATTTGGATGAAATGCTCTCTGACGCTTTCTTATGCCGATAAGCCTTAATAGCTCATAAAACATTCGTGAATGATGATTTTCGCTTAAAAGTATTTTTTCTAGTTCTTGCATTTGCCATTGATGTCGATTGATACCTCGGTTTTTCCCACTATGCTTTACCTTTTCGTAGTCATTTTGTGTGGCAAGAAAGCTGTGAATATAAAAAGCAGGGATTCCTTCAAGAGACAACATAATAGTATGAGCAGATATAAACCTTGCTTCTTGATAACCGTCGTCTCCATCTTTAACATGAAGCTTTAGGGCATCAAAGAGAGCAATGTTGAGCTCATAGGGCCGCTGGCTATTTTCTTTTGTTCGGTAAGAGACTTTACCTCCGGCCCCTTCTATATTTTTTGCAAGCATGTCTATTTCTTCTTCTGTTAATATCTCTTCTATGGGACGCAATCCAATTCCGTCATGACTCGCAATAAAGTTAAAATATGTTGTCCCAAATATTGCCGGCGGCATACCCATTAGCCATTGCTTAATTTTTCCAGATATACCATTCAACAGGGTATATAAGATTAACGGTGGCAAGGCGAAGTTATAAACTAGATGTGCTTCATTTCGATTACCAAAATAAGATAGATTTTCTCGGTTAGGAATGTTGGTTTCTGTGACAAGAAAAACTTCATGAGAATAAAAGTCTGTCAGCGTTCTAATGAGCCTAATAATTTCATGTGTCTGGGGGAGGTTGATACATTCCGTATTAATCTGTTTCCAGATAAAAGCTACTGCATCTAATCTAAATATCTTTGTGCCCCGCTCAAGGTAGGTCCTAACTATATCAATTATTTCGACTAACACCGCAGGGTTAGAAAAGTTTAGATCTGGTTGATCGTGACTAAATGTTGACCATACGTATTTCTTCCCATTAATTGTATTTACCTCTTGTAGCACGTTACTAGTTCTTGGCCTAACCACTTTTTGGGTGTCGATTAGAGGGTCAACGGATAGAAAGTAATGCTGCCCGGGATTCTTGCCATTTTTAAATTGATCAAACCATTGGCTTCTTGATGAGACATGGTTAATTACCAGGTCACTCATTAGTTTATAGGTTGTAGCAATTGCTTCAATATCTTCCCAAGATCCAAAAGCATCATTAATTTTTTTGAAGTCAATAACAGCAAAGCCATCGTCTGAACTATAGGGGAAGTAGGGCAAGATATGCACAGTATTAATGTAGGATTGAATATGCTTATCTAGAAATTTTAGCAGTGTTTGCAGTGGAGCTTTCTCGTTTTCAACAATGCTATGAGCGTAAGTTATAAGGATTATATCTGATGAGTCCCATTTACTTAGATTAGGATTGGGAGAAATGAGATCTCGGCCTTGGAAAAATACAGCAATGATTTTTTCTGAGAGCGCGTAGTTATCGTTATTTACATATATTTGATTGAGGTGATGATAAATCTTTTCTCTTAATTCATCCTCAAGGGACAGACTTGCCATACAGCTAGGAGAACTCTTCCATATCTTTTTTTACTGCCTCCAATATTTCCTCTCTTAATTCTGGTAAGGCGCTATTAACTCTTGTCCAGCTAGGGATAAATGGTGTTTCCATCGGGTGTTCTAGGAAATGAAGACCGGCATTCATGATATTTTCTGCAAATAGTTCTACAGCTTTTTCTTCTGCATGGATATCAAAATTGAGCCCGTTCATTTTTGCGTCATTATTATAAGTTTCTACAAAGTCTAACGCGGTGCGGAAGTATGTTGCTTTTATTGATCTAAAGGCCTCGTTGTTAAAAACTAAGCCTGTGGTAGCTAATTTTCTGAAGATCGATTTACTTATATCTATAGACATTTTAGATAATCCTTTACTTGCATCCGCCTCACTAAGATCTTGGTGCTTGTGATCATATTTATCGGCTATATCGACCTGGCATATGCGGTTATTTGCATAGTTACGATTCATTTCAGATAACACACCAATCTCTAATCCCCAGTCACTAGGTATTCTAATATCGTTTAATACATCTGTTCTTAGAGAAAATTCACCTGACAATGCATATCGGTAGCTATTTAAGTATTCTAAATATTCATTAGCAGGAAACATCTTCATTAGTGATCGAATTAACGGTGTTACTAGCAAACGACAAACTCGACCATTAATTTTGTCTTTTGATACCCGTGAGTAATAACCCTTACAGAACTGATAGTTAAAATCAGGATTGGCAACAGGATAAATGAGGCGTGCTAACATATCTCGTGTGTAGGTCACAATATCGCAATCGTGAAGTGCAACGGACTCTACTTTTGAGGAGGCTAGAATATAACCAAAGCAATACCAAACATTTCTTCCTTTACCCATCTCTTGAGGAGCTATCTTCATTTTTTGTAATTTTTTGTCTAACGCCTTTAGTCTGGGGCCATCGTTCCATAAGATCACATGATCCTGAGGAAGTTTAGCAAAGTAATTAATAGCATCTTTGTACTCATATTTAGTAGCTCGGTCCAGGCCAATAACGATTTGACTCAAATATTTAACTTGAGTTAATTCATCTACAATTTTTGATAGTGCCGGAGATAAAAGTTCTGAATAAAGTGATGGTAGTACAAGGCCCATAGGGCGTACTTTTGAAAAAGCGAGTAGTTCTTTTTCAAGGCTTTCCGTATCTTGAACCCTCAGATTATGTAGGTTCGTAATAATGCCATTCTGATAAAAATCACTCATATGCTATCCAATACAATTAATAATTGCTTCATTCCATCCCTTTGGCCCAATCAACCTCGTTACAATTTCCGCAGAATGACCTTTGATCTGCGGTGGTGGTTTATTTGGGTGCCTAACAATAATTGCTTTATCTACCTTACTTAACATATTAATATCATTTTCACTGTCTCCCAATCCTATGGTAAATATTTTATCTTCTGAGACCTCTTGATATCTTTTTTTGACCCATAATAGTGCATCTCCTTTCGTTTGTGCTGAAGAGACTGTAATAAATCGCCCGCCTTGCATACCTATCAGCCCATGCCTTTTAAGTAAGACCTTAAAAGACTCTAATTTATTTTCAGAGTCTTCCCATATAAGTGGCTCTGAAAACTCCCTTAACGATGCTCTTTGACTTAACTCTTTATTTAGACCGGTTACTTTCTGAATTCCCTTAGGCCCAAGCTGGGAAAATGATGTAAAAGAAAAGTCACTTTTAAAATCTTGAAGAACATTAAGAATTTGAGAATAGCTTTTACCTAGAGCTATTTTTTTACCCTTAAAAAAAATACCGGAACCATTTTCATATATAAAAGGGTCTGTTATTCCTAATTTAGATCGAATATTAATCATCTCTTCATATGTTTTGCTGCTAGCAAGAATAAGTGGAATTTTTTTTTCTTTAATTAATTGTAACGCAGGTAAAGCGTCATCAAACGAGTAGTTGTGATGATCCAGGAGTGTCGCATCAAGGTCAGAGAAGATTAAAAACATAAGGGTATCTAATTAGATGAGAAATTATTTTCTTCGGTAAACTTCCATGTTCGTGTGATATTTATGATATCTATTTCTTTGCGCATTTTGTCAGAAAAGGCGGCGTAGGGTTCGCCTAATTCAACAATTTTTATGGCCGCCTTATCTAGAGCATCAAACCCAGAGCTTTTGTTAATAATAATTTGTTTAATTTGCCCTTCTGAGGCTAGGCTTACAGTCAATCGAAGCGTTCCTAAGTTACCTGCTCTAGCCTCCTCTGGATAATTCAAGGAACCTAGCCTTTCTACTTTTTGCCTCCACGCCTCAAAGTAAAGCCGGTACTCATAGTCAGTTGTGCGTGCAGAAACTGTCTTTACGCGAGGCCCATTTTTATTCCTTGGAGTTAAATCGAGTTTGCTGAGATCAGATATTAATTGATCAGTATTAATAGCTTTACTCTGCCGTACTTTTTCATCAATTAATTCAACTTTATTTTTTGGGTTGAGCTCTTCATTTAAAACAAGATTGTGTTCAATTTTGGGAGACAAAGCTTTTTTTTCTATGGCGACTTTTGGCGTTATGATTTTATTTGTTATTTTTATTGGCTCTTTAATAGGAGTTGCCTGAATGGGCTCCTGAGGAGACTTCTGAGGAGACTTCTTAGAGGAAGTATTCATTTTTGGCTGCTGTATTATAGTTAACTCAATATCGGAAGGAATTTCAAAATTAGCAATATCTGTATATTGAAACCCCCCATACATTACTAAAGATAAATGGATGATAAGGGAGGTAAGAAGGGCAACTATGAAATAAATATGGCTGAGTGGATCTTTCATCATATTAGGCGTCATTGAAATAGTGCGATGACTTTACTTTGTATGCCAGAAAAATTTCCATTGCTCATAAATATGATATGGTCCTTGCTTTGGTGATTATCTACAATCGCTTGTGCAATATCATTTATATTATCAGAGACGATAGCTTTGGGGTAACCCTTAAATAATTTGTGTGCATCCCAGGTTAAATTATTTGTATAGCAATACACTTGGTCGGCAACTTCCAGGCTCATAAGTAGGTCTGTTTTCATTGATCCAAGCTTCATTGTGTTTGATCTTGGTTCAATGACAACCACAATTCTTCCGGATTTTTTAGTTTGATTTAAGCCCTTAAGTGTAGTTTGAATGGCTGATGGATGATGGGCAAAATCATCATAAATTTGAACCCCATTTTTTAGCTGAGCAATTTTTTCCATGCGCTTTTTTACACCCTTAAATGAGGAAAGTGCTTGAATAGATTGTGCTGGCGAGACCCCTACATGTCTAGCCGCCGCAATAGCAGCAAGAGCATTAGATGCATTATGGTGACCAATGAGATTCCATGTGAGGCTGCCTTGTTTTTTTGCTTGGTAAAAAATATCTATAGATTGTTTATCCTCTTGCCATTGATAGGACCATTCTTTGTCGTGAGAAAAATATTCAATTTCTGACCATAGACCCATCTTAATAGTTTCTTCCAAAGCCCTGCTTTCAGCGTTGCAAATTATTCGACCATGTTCGGGAATAGTTCTTACGAGATGATGAACATGTTTTTTTATATGTTCAAGATCATCAAAAATATCTGCATGATCAAATTCTAAGTTATTTAATATTAAAGTTCGTGGATGATAATGAACAAACTTAGACCGTTTATCAAAGAATGCCGTGTCATATTCATCGGCTTCTATGACAAAAAAACTTGGAGCATTTTTTGACGTATTGTCTGGAATTCTTGCTGAGCTGCTAAAATTACCTGGCACACCCCCTATGAGATAGCCCGGAGCTAAACCGTTAGATTCTAGAATCCAAGCAAGCATTGCGGTTGTTGTGGTTTTACCATGGGTTCCTGCAACCGCTAACACCCATTTATCATGGAGTAGATTTTCGTAAAGCCATTGCGGACCAGATTGATAAGGCAAGTTTTTGTTTAGAATCGACTCCATCAGGTCGTTACCGCGAGTAATGACATTACCAATGATAAAAACATCTGGATTTAATGCGGTTTGTGATGGATCAAATCCTTCGATAATTTTAATGTCTTGTGCTTCTAATTGAGTAGACATTGGAGGATAAACATTTTGGTCACACCCAGTAACTGTAAGTCCCTGAGATTTAGCTAGAGAGGCTAAGCCCGCCATAAATGTTCCACATATACCTAATATATGAATATGCATATTTATCTAAGATTGGAAGCAAGCCATCTTTTTAATTGGTCGATAGAAACAGATCTTCTGGAAGCCATATCTTCTAATTGATCTTTATCAATTTTATCAACACTAAAGTATTTTGCTGCGGAATGAGCAAAGTAAAATCCACTTACGGAAGAAGCGGGTGTCATTGACATACCCTCTGTTAGCTCCATACCAATCTCATCCGCTTTTAACAATGCAAATAATTCTTTTTTTACCGTGTGCTCAGGGCAAGCTGGATATCCTGGGGCTGGCCTAATACCTTGGTATTTTTCATGGATCAAATCTTCTGTTGAGAGACTTTCAGGTTGATAGCCCCACAAATCTTGCCTTACTCTGTCATGCATATATTCAGCAAAAGCCTCTGCTAGCCTATCTGTGATAGCTTTTATCATTATTCCACTGTAATCGTCTTCTGCTTTATTGTATATTTTTTCGTATACTTCGACATTAATTCCTGAAGTCACGGCGAAGAGGCCAATATAATCTTTTATTCCGCTATCCTTTGGAGCAATATAGTCAGCTAAACAAAGGTTAGGATTTTGCTTGCCCTTGATGTTTGGTTTTTGTGTTTGTTGCCTTAGCCCGTAATAAGTGAAAGCAGGTTCTGTGGAATTCTCATCGGCATAAATCTCAATATCATCATCATTTACTGTATTTGCTGGGTAGAACCCAATCACACCATTGGCCTTCAATTTTTTTTCGTTAATGACTTTAGCAAGCATTTTTTGCGCCTCAGCAAATAATTGCGACGCACTTTCACCTACTACCTTGTCTTCTAGAATGTCTGGGTACTTTCCATGGAGATCCCATGTCTGAAAGAATGGCGACCAGTCGATATAATCTTTAATTAATTGTAGGTCAATATTTTTAAATATCCGCCGTCCAATAAATTTTGGTTTCTTCGGTTCAAATTGTAAATTTAATTTATTTTGTCTAGCTGCCTTGATGGGAATATAGATCGCACCTTTTTTCTTTGCATGCAATTGCCTTACATTTTCATAATCTTTTGATAAGTTAACGATGTAATCAATTTTTTGTTTAGGGTCCATCAGCGATTGCATGATCGATACCGAACGTGATGCATCCGATACATGAATAACGGGACCGTCATAGTGCTCAGCAATCTTGACTGCGGTATGTGCACGCGACGTGGTTGCACCACCGATTAACAAAGGAATATTATTTTCATTAAAATAAGGGTCACGCTGCATCTCGCTTGCAACATGTGTCATTTCTTCAAGAGAGGGAGTAATTAGTCCTGACAAACCAATAATGTCGACATTTTCTTCTTTGGCTTTAGCTAGTATTTCCGCACAGGGCACCATCACACCCATATTAACTACCTCAAAGTTATTGCATTGCAACACGACCGAGACAATATTCTTTCCAATATCATGAACATCTCCCTTGACTGTCGCGATTAACATTTTTCCCTTAGGCTTAGCTTTGATGCCGGTTCTTTTTTCTTCTCTTTCCTTTTCTTTTTCAATGAAGGGAACAAGGTGAGCAACTGCTTGTTTCATTACTCTTGCCGATTTTACAACTTGCGGCAAAAACATTTTACCTTGACCGAACAGATCTCCAACCACGTTCATGCCATCCATCAAGGGGCCTTCAATTACATTTATAGGACGACCACTTTCTTGACTCATAATTTTCAAACGCGCTTCTTCTGTATCTTCGACGATGAAGTCTGTTACTCCATGAACCAAGGCATACTCTATTTTCTTTTCAACCGAAACAGGATTATCCTCATCTCCGCGCCAATTTAATTTTAATTCTTCTTTTTTGCTGCCCTTGAGTGTGCCAGCGATATCGATCATTCTTTCTGTAGCATCAGGTCTTCTGTTAAGAATTACATCTTCAACAGCCTCTTTTAGATTTTCTGACAAGTCATCATACAGTCCAATCATTCCAGCATTTACGATACCCATAGTCAAACCTGCTTTGATAGCATGATGTAAGAAAACGGTATGAATAGCTTCTCTTGCTAAGTTATTGCCTCTAAAACTAAAACTAACGTTAGACACTCCACCAGATATTTTGGCATGTGGGAGGTGGTCTTTTATCCATTGAGTGGCATTGATGAAATCTACGGCATAATTGTTATGCTCTTCTATACCTGTTGCAACAGCAAAGATATTGGGGTCAAAAATAATATCTTCAGGTGGAAAGTTTAGATCGTTGACTAGTGTGTCATAGGCACGTTTACAAATTTCTATTTTTCTTTCATAGGTATCTGCCTGACCTTTTTCATCAAATGCCATAACAATAATGGCGGCACCATAGTTGAGACAAAGCTGTGCCTGATGAATAAAACTTTCTTCTCCTTCTTTCAATGAGATGGAATTGACGATAGCTTTACCTTGAACACACTTTAGCCCCGCTTCAATTACCTCCCATTTTGATGAGTCAATCATTATCGGTATGCGAGCAATATCTGGTTCTGATGCGATCAAATTAAGGAAATGCTGCATGGCTTGAAGTGAGTCAAGCATACCTTCATCCATGTTGATATCTATAACCTGAGCGCCATTTTCCACCTGTTGTCTTGCGACAGATACCGCTTCTTCAAATTGTTCCTCGATGATGAGCTTGGCGAAAGCTTTAGAGCCCGTCACGTTAGTTCGCTCACCTACGTTGATAAAGAGCATGTCTTCTTTTATTGCTAAAGGTTCTAAGCCTGCTAGACGAGTATAGGTTTCTTGTATGGGTACGATCCTAGGCTTTATACTTTTTACCTCTTCAGCAATGGCCCGTATATGGTCAGGCGTTGTCCCACAACAGCCTCCTGCTATATTAATAAAGCCGCTATCAGCAAAATCTTTTAACAACAATGATGTATCTTGGGGCTTCTCATCAAAACCGGTATCTGACATAGGGTTTGGAAGACCTGCATTAGGGTAGATACAGATATAGGTATCGGCTATCTTGGACAGTTCTTCTGCATAGGGCCTCATAAGTGCAGCCCCTAAAGCACAATTTAACCCTATGGTTAACGGTTTCGCATGCCTTATCGAATTCCAGAACGCACTCACGGTCTGCCCAGATAAGATTCTTCCGGAAGCATCGGTTACCGTACCAGATATCATTAGAGGAAGGCGAATAGATTGCTCAATAAATACGGCATTCACAGCAAAGAGTGCAGCCTTACAATTAAGCGTATCAAACACAGTTTCTACGAGGATAATATCTACACCACCTTCAATAAGTGCTTTGGTTTGTTCCTTATAGCTTGCGACTAATTGGTCAAAATTAATATTTCTTGCCCCAGGATCGTTAACATCAGGAGAAATAGAAGCAGTCTTTGGTGTTGGTCCAATAGCCCCTGCAACAAATCGCGGCTTATCGGGGGTGCTGTATTTATTCGCGGCATTCTTTGCTAGTTTTGCTGACTCGATATTCATTTCATATACCAAGTGGGCCATATAGTAATCATCTTGTGCGATACTATTGGCGCCAAAGGTATTGGTCTCAATGATATCAGACCCTGCATCTAGGTAAGACTCATGAATCTGTTGAATGATAGTTGGTTGCGTGATGCTAAGAAGCTCGTTGTTCCCTTTGAGGAATAATTCGCGCTCACCGTCGGGTGAGGCGAAAGTGCTGAATTGCTTTCCTCGGTAATCCTCTTCTGTTAAATGGTGCTGCTGAATCATGGTGCCCATAGCACCATCCATCATCATGATCCGGTTGGATAGAATATCTTTTAATCGCTTCTCAGTATTGAATATGATGGATTTGTTCATGTAGGTAAAATGGTAACTGAATTTATCAGTAATATCAGAGTTTATTTCTTGGTTTTAGTTTCTAGACTTTCGATTTTGGCCTCTAATGCTTCTAATTTTTCTCTCGTTCGTTTCAATACTAGGGTTTGCACATCAAACTCCTCTCGTGAAATAAGATCGAATTTGACAAACATGCCCTGAAGTAGTGCATTGATATTGTCATTTATGTCACTTATTGGTGAGTTTTCGACGACTTGACGAATTTTGTCGGAAATCTCTTGAATCCTCTCTTTCTCTATCATAAATTGGCCTCACTAAAGCACTGATTCTACATGAACTGTGCATTTGTTTAAAGACAGTATGGCATTTTTACTCTTAATGCTAAATGGCTTACTAGTAAAAAACAGGCTTTTGAATCTTTAAATTAAAAATAACGAATCACATTTTGTGATTTGATTAATAAGGAGAGAAATATATGAAATTATCAACTTTAAAGTTAGCTGTTTTAGGCGCACTACTTACTCCTATGACTTCAGTATTTGCAGAAGAGGCTCCAGCAGAGGCAGCATCGGAGTTTAGTTTCAGTGGTAATGTAGGCATGTATTCTGATTATATTTTCCGTGGATACACGCAAACCAAACATATGCCTGCCATACAAGGTGGTTTTGATATCGAACATTCCAGTGGTCTTTATTTGGGTACGTGGGCTTCAAACGTAAAATGGACCACAGAGGGTGGGTACATGGAGGATAATGATCTTGAAATCGATATCTATGGAGGTTGGGCCGGTGATGTGGGGCCTGTTTCACTCGATGCCGGTTTTTTACAATTCATTTATCCGGGTGAAAATGTTAATGGTGGGTCTGAAGCTAATGCCACAGAACTCTATGTTGGAGT
The DNA here is from genome assembly GCA_000168995.1 of Methylophilales bacterium HTCC2181. Lineage (GTDB taxonomy): Bacteria > Pseudomonadota > Gammaproteobacteria > Burkholderiales > Methylophilaceae > BACL14. The sequence continues at coordinate 233,479 of AAUX01000001.1, forward strand.
TAGTAAGGACTTTGGTTTTGCGAACGCTGGTGTGTCTTATAACCATGTAGTTTCTACGGGTGCGTTTGGTTTTGATGATATGGATGGTAGTGGATATACATCGTTAGACGTGGATGTACCCCTTGGTGACACCCCAGCGGTGGCCTCTTTTCACGTCGGCCATCAGACGTTTGAGGGAGAAGGAAATGATTCATGGGACTATACGGATTGGAAGATTAATTTGGATTACGCTATCAACGGTACCTATAGCGTAGGGGCATTCTATACTGACACGGATCAAGATAAAGCGTACTGGACTTATAACAGTGAATACTTAGGTGAAGCAGTAGGTGGCGTTTATCTGTCTGCAGGATTCTAAGCACTACAACCTAGCGGGGGTGTAAGCCTCCGCTTATTAATTTACAGGAGAAACAATATGAAATTTGTAACGGCAATAATCAAGCCATTTAAGCTTGATGAAGTCAGAGAGGCACTTTCAGAGATCGGGGTGCAAGGCATTACCGTGACTGAAGTGAAAGGCTTTGGACGTCAAAAAGGTCATACCGAACTTTATAGGGGAGCAGAGTACGTTATTGATTTTCTGCCAAAAGTGAAGTTAGAGGTAGCGGTATCTGACAAGATACTAAAAAAAGTTGTTGGGGCTATAGAAAAGTCGGCTGCCACCGGAAAAATTGGTGACGGCAAAATTTTCGTTATGAGTCTTGATGAAGTTAAACGTATCCGCACTGGTGAAACCGGTGAGGACGCTCTTTAGGAGACAGACATGACAAAATTATTTTCAAAGCTTAGTATGACTGGCCTTTTGGGTCTCTTGATGACTGGATTCTCCAACATTGCCCTGTCCGAAGAAATGGCAGCAGTGATGGAGGAGGTTGCTACGATTAACTCAGGTGATACGGCCTGGATGATTATGGCAACAATTCTTGTATTAATAATGGCTATTCCTGGCCTTGCATTGTTTTATGGTGGCTTAGTGCGATCAAAAAATATGCTGTCAGTGCTGATGCAAGTATTTGTAACCTTCTCTCTGATGTCGGTAATTTGGGTCGTATTTGGCTACAGCCTGGCATTTACTGAAGGTCCTTACAATGACTACGTTGGTGGATTTAGCGCGGCATTCTTAAACGGTATTACTGGAGACTCTGTATCTGGTTCTATTCCTGAATATGTATTCGTGACTTTCCAACTAACCTTCTTTGCATTAACCCCAGCACTTATTGTGGGTGCCTTTGCTGAGCGCGTTAAGTTCTCATCACTGCTTGTATTTTTGACTGGATGGGCATTGCTAGTGTACGCACCAATCTGTCATATGGTTTGGGGTGGCGGTATTATTTCGCAAATGGGTGCGGTTGATTTTGCCGGTGGAACGGTTGTTCACATCAATGCCGGTATTGCTGCATTAGTAGGCGCTATCGTTCTTGGTAAACGTATCGGTTATGGCAAAGAGTCTATGGCTCCTCATAATCTTCCGTTCACTATGATTGGTGCATCATTGCTTTGGGCTGGATGGTTTGGCTTTAACGTGGGTAGTGAGTTAGCTGCTGACGGAACAGCTGGTTTAGTTATGATCAACACACAAGTTGCAACAGCAGCTGCAGTAATTGGGTGGATTGCAATGGAATGGCTCGCTAAAGGTAAGCCTTCTATGCTAGGTGGCGCTTCTGGTGCTATCGCAGGCTTAGTTGCCATCACTCCTGCTTGTGCAGTAGTTGGACCTATGGGCGCTATTGTCCTTGGTGTTATTGCTTCGATCATTGCTTACTGGGCAGTAACTAGCCTTAAGATTGCCCTGGGTTACGATGACGCATTAGACGTCTTTGGTATTCACGGAGTTGCTGGTATTGTAGGCGCACTTGGCCTTGCAGTCTTAATGGCCCCACAATTTGGTGGTGCTGGTTTTGATGATGGCGTAACTATGATGAGTCAGTTTATAGTTCAAGCTAAATCAATTGGTATTACGATAGTGTGGTGTGGCGTAATCAGCTACATATTATTTAAAATAATTGATGCCACAATGGGTCTTCGTGTTTCTGAAGAAGACGAGAGAACGGGTCTTGACTCAACATCTCATGGCGAAACAGCTTATCGTTCGTAGTAATTACTTCCTCCTGTTGTAATGAACGATGGAAAGGGCACATGGAAATGTGCCCTTTTTTTATGTGTGGTAGTTAGGGGTATTCATGATTTTACTTAGGCTGTTTTCATGACCATGTAAAGCCATCAAGCACGAATTTTGTATATCATAGTCAAACTGTAAAAGTTTACTTGTACAGAATCTAAAAAACTATAAGGAGATTACATTATGTGGACAACACCTGCTGCTACTGAAATGCGTTTCGGTTTTGAAGTAACAATGTACGTAATGAACAAGTAATTTATTGTTTATACAAACATTATAAAAAAGGGAGCTATGCTCCCTTTTTTTATTTACTGTCAGGGAAAATAAAAGTTTTAGGAAGCAAAACCCAGACTTTACCTTGCTGCTTCATAGAGCCTGCTTTTTTACCTGCGTAATCGCCTTGACCCCAATAGTAATCAACTCTTACGCCTCCTCCTATAGCCCCGCCCGTATCTTGCGCCACCATTAACTGTTCTAGAGGTTTGTCTGAATAGGGTTGCGTAGTCGATAACACTATAGGCGCTCCAAGCGGTATAAACCTCCGATCCACAGCCACTGATCTTTCAGCTGTTATAGGCACACCTAGAGCTCCAATAGGACCAGGTAGACCAGGAGGTAGCTCTCGAAAAAAAACAACGCTTGGATTAGCATTCATAAATTTTTGTAATTTAGCCTTATTTTTTTTTGCCCATGCCTTAATGCTTTGCATAGAAACCTTGTGACGTGACAATTCGCCTTTATGAATAAGCTCTCTACCCATGGAGCGATAAGGATGTCCATTTTGATCGGCATAACCTACCTGAGTGCGACTGCCGTCTTCAAATGCAATGACACCAGATCCTTGTATTTCTAAGAAGAATGCCTCTACTGGATCGTTAACCCACAATAGTTCTTGCCCCTTTAGTGGGTAGGCATTTTCACTAATTTCCTCGCGTGTCAGGTAAGGAATAAGCTTATTCCCCTCTAAGCGACCTCTTAGCCTCTTATATTTTAAATCTGGATAAATTTCACTCAGATCTACAATCACGAGATCGGATGGTGGCGCATAAAGTGGAACCTGATGCTTGCCTGTTTTTTTTCTGCTACCCTTAAGTAGCGGCTGATAGTAGCCTGTTATTAAACCCTCTTCCTTCCCAGAATTTTGTAATGCCTGATATAAAAAAAAGTGGTGGTAAAAAAATTGCTTAATTTCTGAATCAGATGGATTCATTAGCAATCTTGAAGCTTTACAAACTTCAGTCCATACCTGCTTTTTAACCAAAGCATTACAGCTTTGAAGCCATGCTGGCCAGGCTAGGGATAAATGATCACGATCAATTATGCTGTCAACAGCTTGCCACTCTGTTTTTTTTAATAACCCATATTGTGATATTTCTTCTTCTTCTTCTGGGAATGCCTCACATTTAATAGACTCTTCCTTAGTTACTTGGATTTCTTCACATTGACAATCAGTCTCTTTAACATTTATGGCGTCACAACTGATTAGCAGTAATGATAGGAAGATTAGGAAGCTATGATTTTTTATCAATGCAAAGCCCTTGGCATATTTAACATAGATTTTTCTACTGTTGCATCAAATGAACTGTTATCTGACTTGATCATTCGATAGCTCCCATACATAAAGCCGTCAGGAGTATCGATTTCGGTTGCACTTGTATAAGAAAATATTTCTCCTGGACCAATATGTGGCTGCTCCCCAATAACTCCGACTCCTTCTACTTCATATTTTTTACCATAAGCATTTTCAAAAAACCAATGCCGGCTTAGTAGCTGAACAGTTTCTGTACCCATATTTTTAATATGTACTGTATAGGAAAAAACATAGCTATGTTCATCGACAAAGGATCGATCAGAAGAAAAGGTTGTTTCTATATCTACCTTAATGAGGGGAGGCGTTATGGCAGTCATTTATGTAATAATTCCGGTAGTGGGCGAGCTTGGTGAGGCGGCATATAATTTTTTGTTCATTCTGCCCGCAAGGAATGCTTCCCTTCCAGCCTCAATCGATTTTCTCATGGCACTTGCCATCAAGATCGGATTTTTTGCGGTGGCTATCGCAGTATTCATTAACACTCCATCACAACCCAACTCCATCGCAATAGAAGCATCGGAGGCTGTTCCTACCCCAGCATCTACAATAACGGGAACTGATAAAGTATCAATAATAATCTCCAAGTTCCAAGGGTTTAATATGCCCATCCCAGAACCAATGAGTGACGCCAAAGGCATCACAGCACAACAACCAATATCTTCTAGTTGTTTAGCAATGATTGGGTCATCTGATGTGTAGACCATTACGTCGAAACCATCTTTTATCAGTACTTTTGCGGCTTCAATTGTTTCTATGACATTAGGATATAGCGTCTTTGGGTCTCCTAGAACTTCAAGTTTAACCAAGTTATGCCCATCAAGTAACTCTCTTGCTAAGCGCAAGGTCCTTATTGCATCATCCGCCGTGTAGCATCCAGCAGTATTGGGTAAGTAGGTGTATTGATCTGGAGGTAAGAAATCCAAAAGGGAAGGCTCAGAACTATCCTGACCTAAATTAACTCGCCGAATTGCTACCGTTACAATTTGCGCTCCGCTTTCATCAATAGCTAACTTTGTTTCTTCAAAGTCTTTATATTTTCCCGTACCAACCAATAGTCTTGATTGAAAAGTTCGGCCAGCGATCACTATGCTCTCTGGAACATATATATTTTTACCCACCACCTACAGCTCCTATAATTTCTAGTTTATCTCCGTTGCTCAATTGATAGTCAGCAAAACAACTTTTTGGAATAATCTCTCCATTTCTTTCGATCGCAAAACGTTTTCCAGCTAAATTCAGCTCTTTGATAAGAGACTCGAACGTTAATATATCCGTATCGAAATTTTTAATTTTTCCGTTAATGCTAATTTTCATTTTATAATACCCATGATTTAAACAATAAATATCACTTATTTATTAATATAATCAAAAAATGTTGAATTTTTATATTCATTTTATATCTATTCATCATTAGGGACACAATCCCTATTTTATAATTCCCAAAAGGAAACTAAAAATGAAAGAAGAAAAAAATCATCCTGAACTAAATTACGTGGAAACAGAATCAACCGTTTGTAAAACTAACGACAAACTTCAAGCCGACAAAGATATTATTCTCACAAAAAAAGATTGCTCTCGTTTCGTTGAAGCGTTTTCTGATTGCGTATAATTTAATATAAAGTTCTTGAAAACATCCTAAGACTCATTTGGTAGCATATAGAAGCAAGCTCTGCATCATATCTATCCCCTTCGTCTCTCATAAAAGCATGTTGCGCATTAAATTCATGCCAGCTAAAAAGAATGTTTGTTGCCTCTAATTTTTTATGAATTTCATTTCTTGCATCTATGGGAACATGATTGTCCTGCTTACCCCATATCATCAATAATTCTCCATGAATATCCCCTAACTTTTCCATACTATGCTGCCCAGGTTTGTTTGGGATAGTATTGGTATGAAGATCGGTTGCATAAAAGCATGCTGTTGACTTAACTTCTTTTTGTAATGCCGCCCTAAATGCTAGATGGCCACCTATACAAAAGCCCATAGCTCCTATATTTCCATTACACCAATCTTGTTTTTTTATCCATTGGATCATAGCTTCGTTGTCTGTATCGTAATCCTCTATATTTTTTTCTTCTTTGTCAGCATTACCTTTTTCTCTTCCCGCATCATCGTATGCAAGTATTGTTCCTATAGGGTTAAGCTCATGAAAAACTTCTGGAACTAGAACAGCATAGCCATGGCTTGCCATAATTTTTGCTGCTCTTTCTATGGGACCCGTTTGTTGAAAGATTTCGGAGTAAAATAAAACAACGGGAAATTTGGAATCACTTTTTGGCCTATGGATATAGGTTCGCATGATACCGGTAGGGGTATTAATGTCGACATGGTCTGATTGAATAAGCATAGTTTTCCTAAGGCAAAAGCCTGTATTTTACTTGAAGATTAGTATGGACCGAGAGAAAATTACTCAGTAGTCAGCGCTTCGACCGGTTGAATAGTTAAGCGGAATATCATTTTGCCATTCTCCACAGGACTCACATTGGTGATCTTCCATAGTAGGGCAAAAATGCAAATTAGATGCTTTGCAACTTTTACATTCTAATCCTTGGTCTTTTTTTTGAATCTCTACTGCAACTTTTGAGCTACCTAAGCCATATTTATTATCCATTAATCACCTCAATGATTAAGTTTAGCTTTTAAATTACATCATGTTTGTTAGTAATTCAACCCTCTGTTGATTTTTTTTCTTTGCAAAGATCGTATAGGGGTTTTTTTTGAATTGTTAGGACGGTGTTATTTGGCTTAAGTTCGAGGACGGTATCACCATTAGTATATACGTTTGTTTGCTCTGAGTCCTTATTGAGCCTAAATTCACGGTTTTTTAATACAACCCAAACGGCATTATCATTTTCTAAGAAAAACATATGGAAATCTTTACTTTTTTCACATTCAAATGCCACTGCACTCTTTGGCAGACTATTGACTTTGTCCTCTCCCCAAGTCAATACATCAGTAATTTTTTCAGTATCGAGGGTTAAGCTGGAACATGAGTTAAGCAAGCTTAACAGGCAGGCTAGAAATAATTTATTACTCTTTAATAAGGTTTTCATCCAGAGAGAGTACTATAGTTTTATACTTGATTGCATCTTCTTCTTCTTCTTTTAGTTTTGCTATCTCATATAGATAGTAATACCCTTCAGCAAAATGCATATTTTTTTGGACCACTTCCTTAAATTCTTTCTCGCTTTGAACAATATTGCCCAGCTTAAATAATGCTAAGGCATAATTAGAATGGGCTTCTAATGATTTGGGTTGCGCATTGCGCCATTGAGATGAAATAGCTTCCAGTCTCTGCCAGTTTTCTTGTTTTAAGGGCCCAACAACCTGCATAAAGAAGGGCTGTTTGTCATCTGGGGCGTCCCAAAATGGAAGTTCCGGTTGTGTCGTAACCGACAACTCTTTACCGTTAGCCAACATGCTTTTTATAATTTCTACTGGCATGCTGTAATAAAATGCTGAACGACCCGCTGATTTAAAAGTAGTTATACCTATAAGCTCACCATCCTGGTTAAACAATCCCCCTCCACTAGCGCCCATGGCAAACCAAGCAGATGATTGTATGATTTTATTGTTATTAAAATGATGCATCCCTTTTACTTTGCCAAAAACTGTATGAGGTTTGATTGTATTTCCACCATAGCTTTTACCAAATACTTCTTGTTCGTAGTTCAGATTATTATTACTTCCTAGCTTTACCGGATTGAGCTCAAGATATTTAAATTTTAAGATGCACAAATCGTTTGCCCAGTCGGCTATGAGAGCGTGAGGAGAAAAGCTATGACCATACTTTGTGACGTGTACCCCGGCTGCGTTTGCTACCACATGACAGTTGGTTACAATATGATCTTTTGCTACGACCACCCCTGACCCTACTCCATGCCCACCATTTTTTGTGGCAACGTTCACTTTGACTATCGAGGAGTTTAATTTAAATAAAAGCTCATTGGGTGGAAGTGCTAACACAGGAAGTGCTAACAAAAAGATTGGAAGTAGCAATAAATTTTTCATAGTGGGTAGTGTCAACATGATTTATTTAGGATATAGAGTCATGTTTATTACTATGGTTCAATTTATACTAGCCGCATTTACTCTCACCGCAACTTAAGCAAGTTAGGCAACCGTCCATCATAATTGCTGCTTTGGTCTGACACTTATTGCATAGCTGAGAATCCTTAGGATAACCGCTTTCATCAAGGTTGCTGGAATTTTTTTCCAAGAATTCTTCTTTTTTTTCTTTCACTAGTTTTTTCTGGTGCTCATCTAGTTCCTTGAGCTTTAGCATGCCAATATTTTGCAGATGAGTTTCTACCACATGCCCCAATTCAGCCACTAAACTTGGTACATATTTTCCACCTTTTTTATAATAACCACCATTTGGATCAAAAACACTACTTAGCTCTTCAACTAGAAAAGTGACGTCACCACCTTTGCGAAATACTGCAGACATTACTCTGGTCAGCCCAACTATCCACTGGAAGTGATCCATATTTTTAGAATTAACAAATATCTCAAAAGGTCGCCTATGTTCTTGGGGCGTACCTTCATTCATAATCACATCATTAATGGTGATATAAAAGGCATGCTCAGTGACTGGCGTCTTTACTTTGTAGGTTGATCCAGTAATTTTTTCAGGCCTATCCAGAGGCTCTCCAAGCTGAACTACATTAGTAGTTTCTTCAGAAACCTGCTCTTTATCTGAGGAATCTATGACGTTATAACCCACAATTTTCTTTTCTATTTTTATTGCCATGATTTTCCCTTAAAATTTACCGTAATAACCTTCTTTTAATGCATCATACAGATTCGCTGCTGAATGAATTTCACCATCATACTCAATTTCTTCGTTACCTTTTGCCTCAACAAAAGCACCATCATCAAGCTCAAACTTATAGGTAGTGTTTTCCAAATCTTTTTCTGTTACTAATACGCCTTGGAAAGCTTCAGGATTAAAGCGGAAAGTGGTACAGCCTTTCAATCCTTTATCATAGGCATATAAATAAATACTCTTGAAGTCTTCATAATCGTAGTCGGTCGGCACATTAATTGTTTTTGAAATAGAGCTATCTATCCATTTTTGGGCAGCCGCCTGAATGTCGACGTGCGCTTTGGCTTGAATCGTTGACGAGTCAATAAAATAATCTGGCAACTTTTCATTTTCCTTTTCAGAGAAAGGCATAGCCTTCTGATTAATCAAATGCCGATACGCAAGCAACTCAAAAGAAAAAACATCGACTTTTTCTTTTGATTTTTTTCCTTCCCGAATGACATTTCTGCTGTAATGATGAGCGAATGATGGTTCGATTCCGTTACTTGCATTGTTAGCTAAAGAAAGTGAAATGGTCCCTGTGGGAGCAATCGAGCTATGATGACTAAATCTAACTCCTTGGTCTGCTATTTGATCTTGAAGGCTCTTAGGAAATTGTTGCATATATCGGCTGTAACGACCCATCAATACTTTTCCAGGAAGCTTATCGCCAATTTTAATTCCATCGGTTTCCATTTCAGGTCGCATGGCAAGCATGGCAGGGGTCACTTCAAATAATTCTTCCATGATTGGAGCTGCACCTTTTTCTTTTGCAAGGTCTACGCCTGTTTTCCATCCTTCTTCAGCTAATATACGGCTTACATCTTCTGTGAATTTAATCGATTTTTCGTCACCATAAACCATCTGCATCATCGCAAGAGATGATCCTAGGCCAAGATAACCCATACCATGCCGTCTTTTTCTTGCAATCTCATCACGTTGTTTTTCTAAAGGAAGTCCATTAATTTCTACTACGTTATCTAGCATGCGAGTAAAGATACCAACCACCTCTTTATATTCATCCCAATTAAAATAAGCCTTATCTGTAAATGGATTTTTAACGAATTTTGTTAGGTTAATCGAACCTAGTAAGCAAGCCCCATATGGTGGAAGAGGTTGTTCGCCACAAGGATTTGTGGCGCGAATATTTTCGCAGAACCAGTTATTGTTCATTTCGTTGACACGATCGATTAAAATAAAGCCAGGTTCGGCATAATCATATGTCGATGACATAATGATATCCCACAGCCTTTTTGCCTTTAAGGTTTTATATACTTTACAAGCAACTTTCCCCGCATTTTTACCTTTCAGTTCGGTTAAATATTTTCCATTGACGGGCCATTCTCGCCATACTACTTGTTCATTATTTTTAAGATCAATTTGGTCTTCTTTTGCTTCTTTTTCAGTGATAGGGAATGCAAGCTTCCATTCTCCGTCAGCCTTAACAGCCTCCATGAATTCTTTGGTAATGAGACAAGACAGATTAAACTGCCTTAGTCGGCCGTCTTCCCTCTTAGCTTTAATAAAGTCAGTAACATCAGGATGGGCAATATCAAAAGTAGCCATTTGTGCTCCTCTTCTCCCACCAGCACTTGAAACGGTAAAACACATACGGTCATAAATATCCATAAATGATAACGGACCGCTAGTATACGCGCCTGCACCTGCTACAAAAGCCCCCTTAGGCCGAAGGGTCGAGTATTCATATCCAATTCCACAGCCAGCCTTTAGGGTTAAGCCAGCTTCTTTTACCTTATCAAGAATATCGGTCATACTATCTTCAATGATGCCTGAAACAGTACAGTTAATTGTGCTCGTAGCCGGCTTATGCTCCAGTGCCCCAGCATTTGATGTGATGCGCCCTGCAGGTATCGCCCCTCGTTGAAGTGCCCAAACAAAACGTTCGTGCCACAAATCCCTTTTCTCCGGTATTTCAACTTCTGCTAAAGCCTTAGCTACTCGGTTATAGGTATCTTGAATGTTATTATCAACAAATGTGCCTTGCTTGGATTTTAATCTGTATTTTTTGTCCCAAATATCCATGGAAACGGATTGAAAAGGTATTTGATTTTCTTCAGACTCTAGTTCATTCGAGTCAGATGGCACAGCTTTAAGCATTAAAATTCCCCTAATTTATTGGCTTTTATCACATTGAGAAGACAAAAAAAGCATTTTGTATGAAAACCACAATATGTTGTGATATTTTAGAGAATTCTATCATCTGGTTGTGGTTGGTCAAGTTATTTATTTGATAAAATCGAACAATTTAAGCACCAAAACTGATCAAAATGCTAAATTTTTCTTAGAAAACAATACCTTTAGAATGTTAAAAAAATTTTAATTAAATTCATAGTGTGACAAAATCATGATTAATGAATATTTATACTTATCAGTTCCTTTATTTACTTTTATTGCCATTCGTTTTATTGCGGTTAGTTCTTAAGGCTATTCGCCAAGGCGCATACGTTTATTCGCTGCCGCAGAGGTTAGGTTTTTTCCCTCAACCTTTGACAGCATTGCTCACTTCAAAGAAAGTCATATGGATACATTGTGTGTCAGTGGGTGAAACAAATGCCGCACTGCCTCTTATTAAAATTCTATTGACGAAGCATCAACAGCATCATATTCTCATAAGTCATACTACCCCGACGGGAATGCATACCCCACTAGTTAAATCAACTCGACTACATCGATGTTATTTGCCGTTCGATTTAGCTTGGAGTATGAATCGTTTTTTGGAGCGTTTTAAGCCTGAGCTAGGAGTAATACTCGAAACTGAAATTTGGCCTATGATGGCCCATCAATGCAAGCATAAAAATGTACCATTGTTTTTGATAAACGCTAGGCTCTCTGATAAATCGCTGAAACAGTATTTACGCTTTCAGTCTTTGGCTAAGGAAACGTTAGAAAATTTCACAATGATTTGCACCCAGTCTAATAAAGATAGAAACAATTTTCAACGATTGACACGAAGGAAACTTGAAGTCGTCGCTAATTTAAAATTCGATTTCCCTATCCCTAAAAATTTACAATTACATGCTGGTAAGTTAAGAAAAGAGCTTGGAGTTACGAGCAATTTTGTAGTAGTTGCAGGAAGCACAAGAACTGGGGAAGAAAAAATTATCTTAAATTACTTTAAAGCTTTGCCGATCGATAATGTAGTGTTGGTCATTGTGCCAAGGCATCCTCAGCGATTTAACGAGGTCGAAAATTTAATTAAGCTCTCTGACTTGCCTTATGTCCGAAGGAGTGCTGTTAGAAATGTTAATACAAAGGTAAAAGTTATTTTGGGTGACACCATGGGCGATCTATATATTTACTATGGATTAGCAGATTTAGTTTTATTGGGAGGAAGCCTAGAAAATTTTGGATCTCAAAATCCTATCGAACCTTTGAGGTTAGGCAAACCTGTTGCTATTGGCCCTTCCATTTATAATTTTATGGATGTTATTGAGAAAGCAGAAAAGCAGGAATTAATTTTTAGACTAAATAATATTAGGGGGCTGGAGAGCCTGATTAAAAATATGCTGAAAGATGCGAAGAATAAGGCCTTACAAAAAGAAAGGCATACGTTTGTAGAAACACAATCGGGCGGAAGTAAAAAGGTTGCAGCGCTACTTAATCAATATCTTTAATGAGGGGGGCAAGAGTTTTAAACAAATCATGATCAGATGATTTAATCCACTCAAAAATAACTGATTCAGCGTTGGTGACAATGCAGCCGGCCTGTCTAAGCCGACTGAGAGCATTTTGTTTATTAAGAATATTTCTTGAAACGATGGCATCTTCAATAATAAACACCTCTTTTCCTTTGGCAATCAAGGAGAGGGCTGTTTGTAATATACAAATGTGGGTTTCCATTCCAAGAAGAAAAATTTGTGGCCTTGTTCGAACTAAGTAACGTGAAAAAATTGGATCGGCAGTGCAATCAAACGAGGTCTTCTCGACATACTTAGCTTGAGATAAAAAAGACTGCATCTGGGGTAAGGTCTTGCCCAGGCCATTTGGGTATTGTTCGGTACATATGTATGGAATATCAAGCCCATGAGAAGCCGTAATTAATAGCTCAATTCGCTTAATCATTTTGTTTAGGACTTCTTGCGGCATAGACGCCGAGAGCTTTTCTTGAACGTCTATAACAATAAGCTGACTTTTTTCGGCATTCGCAATCATGGTTTATTCCGAGGATAGATAGCGGTTAATCTCTTCAAGATCTTGCTGGGCAAGAATACCTACTGATAGCTTAAGGCTAATAATATTCATAAGATAATTATAGCGTGACTTTAATAGATCTCGTTGCGCATTAAATAATACTTGTTGAGATATAAGTACTTCCACACTATTTCTTAGTCCTTCTTGAAAAGCCAGTTGCGTTGATTCAACTTGCACTGTTGCAGAGTCTAATGCTTGTTGATAAGCCTCGATTTCAGCAAAGTTGGCCTGAAGGTTTAAATAATGCTCTCTTACCTTAAGTTCTACTTGCCTCTTAAGGTACTCCGCATCTTCAGCAGTTTTTAATTTAAGTTTTTGTGCCTCTCTGACTCTTGAGGAGGTATAGCCTCCGGAGAATATCGGAATATTAATTTGCACGCCGAGCACGTCGGAGAAGGAGCGAATTCCTTCATTTTGCAATGCACCATAGGGGAAGCCACCTTTGTCCCAATTTCTAGATCTGCTTGCAATGGCATCTACGGTTGGGTAATGGTCGGATCGTCGGACATCTATTTCTCTATCAGCTATTTTTATTTCATCTTCCATAATCTTTAGTTCTAGATTATTCTCAGTGGCAAGGCTTATCCAATCTTCCATCATATCGCTTATTGCTACGAAGCTTACTGCACTGTTGATGCCCTTTATCTTATTCGGCAGCTCGCCTGTTAAGGATTCGATTTGACGCTTTTTAATCTTTAGCCTTTGAATAGCTGCAATGATTTGTGCATCAATCATAGCCGCTTTTGTTTGGGCCTCATTAACATCTGTGATCGATATAAGTCCAACGTCATAACGTGCTTCTGATTCAATAAGCTGTTCATTAATCGATGCCTTTTGCACTCGAAGAAGGCGGATCTCATCTCTGGCCATAAGTGTCTCAAAATAAACTAAGGAGACTCGATAGATCAAATCTTGTTGCGCTTGGAGTAGTTTTTTTTCTGACAAGCTAGTTTGGGATAAAATTTGCTTATATTGCTGAAATGCTCCGTAGTTAAACAATGGCTGTGTAACCGTAATGCCGTAATCGTAATCATGATATTCTGCTTTGTTACCAGATAAAAGTTCGTTGCTTGAAATACCCGGAGTCAATATTTTTCTTTCGTTGTCATTTTCACCATAGTTCGCAGTTGCAGTAATGCTCGGAAGAAATAAGGAACGTCCCTGTGATATTAATTCTTGTGTAGCTTCGTTTTCGAATCGCACGGATGCGAGGAGAGCATCATGGGCTAGAGCCTTTTGATATATAGCTACTAGGTCAGCTTCTTCAGCACAGACATGAAAGGAAGCATTAACCATAAAAGCTATAAACAAAGCTACGATACCAAAGCGTTTTTTTTCAATCATGAGTTGCTTGCAGATGCTTAATTAAAGGTTTAAGAAAAAGGCTTATTCATTATATCTGAGCTAATACTTAATGAAGGACTATTTTTGGGGGAAAAAGATTCAATTTTTAATTTTCCAGGGTTGCGCATTTCATAAGATTCGCGTAATTTAAAACCCTACTGCTAGGGGTCTATTTAACGATTCGTGTAAATAGTGAGAAAAACCCTTTGAACCTGATGTGGCTTATACCACCGTAGGAAAGCAAACGATTTGCTTCTACGAATATAAAATAATACTAGGAGCCTTTATGAATACCACAGATAAAAACCTTAATACAGCAAAAGAATTTATTGGCGAGGATGCAAGCCTCGACCCTTCCGCTTTAGAGTCGTTTGCCAATTCAAAAAAAGTATATATTCAAGGATCCACTCCTGATATTCAAGTGCCATTTAGGGAAATATCTATATCGGACACACCGTCAGAATTTGGAGCTGAAAAAAATGCACCGGTTTTAGTGTATGACACCTCAGGCCCTTATACTGATCCAAAATACAAAATTAATATTCAGGATGGCTTGCCAGCATTGCGAACAAAGTGGATTGAAGACCGACAGGATACCGAAGTATTGGATGGCCCCTCATCAGCTTATGGCCAAGAGAGAAAAACTGATCCTGAGTTAGCAAGGATGCGCTTTAACCTTGTGCGTCAGCCAAGAAAGGCAAAATCAGGACACAATGTCTCTCAAATGCATTATGCGAGAAAAGGCATTATCACACCCGAAATGGAATTTATTGCTATAAGAGAAAATCAAAGAAGAGAGGGTTTGTCGGATATTATCCAAGAGCAGCATAAAGGTGAAAATCATGGCGCTAAAATACCAAGCCGTATAACGCCAGAGTTTGTAAGAGAAGAGGTGGCTCAAGGAAGAGCTATCATCCCTGCCAACATTAATCACCCAGAAACCGAACCTATGATTATAGGGCGTAATTTCTTAGTAAAAATTAATGCCAACATTGGTAATTCAGCATTAGGGTCAAGCATTAGTGAGGAAGTCGAGAAAATGGTTTGGGGAACCCGGTGGGGCGCAGATAATGTAATGGACCTTTCCACTGGAAAAAATATTCATGAGACGCGCGAATGGATTATAAGAAATAGCCCAGTCCCTATCGGTACTGTGCCTATTTACCAAGCATTAGAAAAAGTAAATGGTAAAGCCGAAGATCTAACTTGGGAAATTTATAGGGATACGTTAATAGAGCAAGCTGAACAGGGTGTTGACTATTTTACTATTCACGCAGGAGTAAAGTTGGCTTATATACCAATGACAGCGAAGCGCATGACAGGTATTGTTAGTCGAGGAGGATCTATTATGGCGAGCTGGTGCTTAGCCCATCATAAAGAATCTTTTTTGTACGAACATTTTGAAGACATATGTGAAATCATGAAGGCTTATGATGTGAGCTTTAGTCTAGGAGATGGTTTGAGGCCTGGGTCAATTTATGATGCTAATGATGAGGCACAGTTTGCCGAATTAAAAACATTGGGTGAATTGACTAAGATAGCCTGGAAACATGATGTGCAAGTGATGATTGAGGGACCCGGCCACGTCCCAATGCATATGATTAAAGAGAATATGGATCTTCAGTTGGAGCACTGCGATGAAGCGCCATTTTACACTCTAGGACCCCTAACAACCGATATTGCACCTGGCTATGACCATATTACTTCTGGTATTGGGGCGGCTATGATTGGTTGGTATGGATGCGCGATGTTATGTTACGTTACCCCTAAAGAGCATCTCGGCCTTCCGGAAAAAGAAGATGTTCGAGTGGGCATTATTACTTACAAAATTGCAGCGCATGCAGCAGATTTAGGGAAAGGCCATCCTGGGGCACAAATTCGCGATAATGCTTTATCTAAAGCACGCTTTGAATTTAGGTGGAACGATCAATTTAATCTAGGCCTAGACCCTGAAAAAGCGAAAGAATTTCATGACGAAACACTCCCTCAAGAAGGAGCTAAACAGGCACATTTCTGCTCAATGTGTGGGCCTCATTTCTGTTCAATGAAAATTTCCCAGGATGTAAGAGATTATGCTGCTAAAAAAGGCATTTCAGCCGATGAAGCATTAACTAAAGGAATGGAAGAAAAGTCCATTGAGTTTGTAAAGAAAGGCTCAGAAGTCTACCAAAAAGTATAGTGATTAACTGACTTTCTCATTATGGACTTGTATTTATTATGGGCTGCATTCGTTCTAGGTGTTATTGAAGGCGTAACAGAGTTTTTACCTGTTAGCTCCACAGGACACCTTATTATTGCAGCCGATGTACTAAAGTTTTCTAATGGTTCCAGTGATGTGTTTGAGATTTTTATTCAGCTTGGAGCAATTATGGCGGTGATTACCGAGTACAGGAGAAAGTTAATCAATACTGTATCTAATATCCCACACGATCCTGCTGCGCAAAAATTTGCGGCATCTATCGCTATTGCATTTATTCCAGCAGCTATTTTAGGTTTCTTTTTCCACTCGACAATTAAGTTTTATTTATTCAACCCTGTGTCTGTAGCTGTTGCTCTTATTGTTGGTGGGTTAGCGATGATTTTGATTGAAAAGCTTATGCCACCTAGACAGATTGGAAGTCAACCTGACGTAAACTTTAAGCAAGCACTTCTAATTGGCATGGCTCAATGTCTTTCTTTGGTTCCTGGGGTCTCTAGAGCTGCATCAACTATTATGGGTGGAGTTTTATGTGGTCTAGATCGAAAATCTGCCACGGAATTTTCTTTTTTTCTAGCTATCCCCATCATCATCGCTGCGAGCTTTTACGATCTCTTCAAAAATTTTGATTTACTTAATAAGGATGATTTTTTAATCCTCTTTTTTGGTTCTGTTACCGCATATATTAGCGCCTTATTAATTATTAAAATTTTTATTCGGTATGTTGCCCATAACAATTTTATTGGTTTTGGGTGGTATAGAATTATGATTGGGATAATTACGCTTTTCTATTTTTATTAGTAGCCTATGAGTCATTTTAATAGCTTCGCTAATTCACTTGAAGAAATAGTAGAAGCTTCAAAAAAACAACCAATTCCTATTAAAGCAATTTTAGAAAAATTAGACAGATCAGGATTTTCACTGATCACCCTTGCTCTTGTATTACCTTTTATGCAGCCATTTCCAGTCGGACCTATTAGTGTGTTGGGGGGCATGACTTTCATTCTAGTGGGCTGGCAGATGTGGAAGGGACAATCACAACCAACCCTGCCTAACAAAATATTGAATATAGAGTTGAGCTTTAAAATATGGAACACAATTACTAAAGCTTTTTTTACTATTATTAAATGGTCCAATAAAATTTCACGCTCAAGACTATCCGTCTTTTCCCCAAGTCAAAAAAAGGTGGGAAGTATCTTGGTTGTAGGGGGCATATTAATGGCCATACCCTTTGGCATACTTCCTTTTAATAATTTTTTTCCTGGGCTTGCGATACTTTTTGCTACATTAGCTCAATTCGAAAAAGACGGATTGTTTATTTTAATAGCGTGGTTTTGGTTAATATTTTCAATGTTGTATTTCAGCACTTTTTTTATTGGTATTTATTGGCTAGGATTTCAAGGGACACAAAGCATTATGAGCTGGGTGCTTTAATAGGAATGCAATATATAGCTGAGAAGGTTATCACATGGCATAAGTCTAGTGGAAGACACGATTTGCCATGGCAGAAAATAAATGATCCTTATCTAATTTGGATATCAGAAATTATGCTGCAGCAAACTCAAGTAAGTTCTGTTATCCCCTATTATCAGAGATTTATCAAAACCTTTCCTACTGTCGAAAAACTTGCCTTTGCTGATCACGATGTGGTCATGAAGCATTGGAGTGGGCTGGGTTATTATCGAAGAGCTAAATTTATTATGCAAACTGCAAAAATTATTGTGCAGCAATACCAGTCGAAGTTTCCCGACTCTGTTGAGAAGTTGCTTAGTTTACCGGGTATTGGTAAGTCAACAGCAGGAGCTATATGCGCATTTGCATTTGGAGGCATTGAGCCTATTATGGATGCAAATGTCAAACGGGTATTTTGTCGCTTTTATGGAATTATGGAGTGGCCCGGGAAGGCTCAAACACAGAAGTATTTATGGAGCTTAGCTGAACAAAATTTACCCTCCAACAATATACAAATATACACGCAAGCATTAATGGATTTGGGTGCTACACTATGTAAAGGCTCTCAGCCTGTGTGTTCACAATGTCCTTTACAGTTGAAATGTGTGAGCTTTAAATCAAACCTATGCCATGTAATACCGGCAAAAAAACCTAAAAAAACTCTCATAACTAAACAAGTTAATGTGCTTATTGTAGAAGCCAATAACCAAATTTTATTTCAGAAAAGAAGTGATTCATCTGTGTGGGAAGGGCTATGGTCCACACCAGAAATTCAAGATTTTTCCTATACAAAAAAATGGATTAAAGACGTATTGGGACTGACAAAATTTAATGTTGTTAAGCAAGGGGCCCATCTTGCTATCTTTAGCCACTATAAATTACAGCTAAATTATAATCATATTTTATTAACCGAAACATTCAGTCATCAACAATTGAAAGATTTTTTATGGATTGATAGGCCGAAGATTGGAGGAGAAGGAATTCCCACCCCTATAAAAAAATTACTCCAAAATATTTAAAACCATTTGATGGTGATTGATTCCGGCTTCCATGTAAGAGTCTCCAGCAAGCACAAACCCTTGTTTTTTATAGAATGGGATAGCTGCCACCTGAGCAGATATAATGATCATGAGAGTTTTTCTCCCCCGTATATGCTTGACGATACTCTCTATTAACAAAGATCCAAACCCCTGCTTTCTGTATTTTTTAAGTATCGCCATTCTTTCTAATTTTATATAATTTTCCTTATAAAAGAATCTTGCACAACCAATGTCAAGATTATTGTTTCTTAAAAGGACATGCGTCGATAGGTTGTCAACATTGTCCCATTCTAAGGACGAGTCAATTTTTTGTTCAAGAATAAAAACTGTTTCACGAATTGGACGACAAGCTTTTTGAGCTTTTCTCCAATTACTGAATATCACTTTTGGATTATTTATAATCATTGGGGGGTTGCGAGCATTTTTATTTAAAGGCATTATGCAGTTAAATATTATTTTAAGGAAACATAGGTAATGAAAATTTTTTTTAGTCTAATCGCACGCGTTTTTTTAGCTTCAATTTTTTTGGTTGGCGTACTTCTTTTATTAAATAATCTTTTAAGCACTCCTAATGGTTATGGTATCTATCAGGATATGCTGGGTGCTCGTGGTGTTCCAGGCATATTTGCTCCAATTAGCATTGCGGTACAGTTAATTGCAGGAACTACATTAATACTAGGCTATAAAACCCAAACTTCTGCTTATGTACTCTCTGTATATGCATCAATATGGGCATTAATCTACTTAGTAAACAGCTTGGCAGGTCAACCATTAATTTTACAAGTACTTCAGTATTTGGCTATATCTGGCGGACTTCTTCATTTAGCTATAAACCCAATGACAGGTTATAGTCTTGATAATCTTTGCAATAAGAAAAAGAAATAAATCTTGTTGGTATGGTTTATTCCCACTCCATCATGGGATAGACCATATTGATATTACGAGCATTCTGAACATCAAATAATTCCCATTTTTTTGATTCAGATAGCCCTAACGTTTTGATGGACTCCTGCAGACCTAGCCCTGATTCAATAGCCTCTTTAATTTCATCACGCAATATTTCTAAATATTTTTGTACATTTTTAATTGCAAGCATACTATCTTTGGTTGGTTTTCCATGGCCAGGAACTATCATTTTGTGGTTTCTTTTTTTCAGCTTTTCTAGGGCGTTAATAAACCCTTGAATATTTCCATCAATTACTGGGACTCTCTCTATAAAAACTAAATCACCCGTCCATAACGTATCGGTTTTAATATCATGAACTGTAAGATCGGTATTGGTATGTGCAACTGGATAAGCCTCCAGCTTTAAAACACGATCACCCAAATCAATTTCTTGAATTCGATTAGGTTCAACTAGCATGGTAGGTGGAACTTGAATTGAATCTTCTGGTGGAATTTCTAGGTACTTTAAATTAGTCTGCTCATAAAATTCTTTTCGTAAGCGCATCGCTTTAGGAAGTTCTTTATGCCCAATAAAGATTGGCTTTGTATCCAGAAAAGCTGCATTGCCATAAATATGGTCTAAGTGAACGTGGGTATTAATAACATAGCGGATAGGTAGCCCAGTTCTTTTCTTTATCTCATCGAGCATGCTTTTCCCTATGATCTCGCTCCCTCCAGTATCAATAACTGCAACTGCTTCTTTTCCAATGATAAAGCCTATATTACATATATCTCCTTGATAGCCAACATCAACATCAACATGTGATCCTTGGTGAACAAACATTCCTGGTTGAATTTCTATGAAATTTAAATCTACAGCAAAAAGACTGAGAGAGTTGTGCGCCATAAACATGAAACATAAAAATTTAATAATTGTCATCTTTTAATTTACATCATTAAGTATTAAACTGAACTTCATTTTACATGTCTTGTAAAAATTGACTAAATTAAAAGGGCTCTAGCGAATGGTTAAAACAGTAAAGACTTTCTCTCAATATAACAATATTTCAATCTTTTTGCATTGGCTTATTGCTGTTGGAATTGTATTTATGTTTATTCTGGGCTGGTTTATGGACACCGTCCCAAAAGATGCAGCCAAATCATCAACCTTTGATTTATTTAATATGGGCTTATATGTATGGGAGTTATCCAAGGAAGTCTCTCCTCGATCTTTTTATTTTAACCTTCATAAGTCAGTCGGGATAAGTCTTTTTGCATTAATTATACTTAGAATTTTGTGGCGGCTTACGCATAAGCCCCCTGCACTTTTAGATAGTATGAAGACTTGGGAGAAAAAATTAGCAACTGGAGCTCATCACGGATTATATTTCTTGATGGTAGCCACTCCATTAGCTGGAATTATTATGTCAATATCCAGTAAATATGGCATTCATTGGTTTGGTATTAAGCTTGTTGGAGGCATCGACAATAAAGCTTCAAGAGAGTTATTTTATGAATTCCATGAAATTTTTGGTTTACTTATACTGTTGATTCTCTTCTTTCATATCGCTGGTGCATTCAAACACGCGCTAGTTGACAAGGATGGGACAATACGACGAATGTGGTTTCACAAATAAAGAGCCGTTGTGAGTCACTTTAAGCACCATATATTTTTTTGTTTAAATAAAAGGGAGGATGGTGCGCAGTGTTGCATGGATTATGACGCTGAAAATATTTTTTTGTATATGAAAAAAAGAATAAAAGCCATGGGGCTTAATGGCCATAACATGAATCGAATCAACAGGGCTGGATGTTTAGATAGATGCAAAGATGGTCCTCTTCTTGTAATTTACCCAGAGGCTGTTTGGTATAAATACATTGACCACACTGATATTGATGAAATTATTGATCAACATTTAGTAAAAGGTACTATTGTTAAGCGTTTATTGGCTTAAAATATCACGTAGAAGTCTCATCAGTTCAACTTCTTCACTTTTTCGCAACTCCATTTTTTCGCTTCTTTTTTTCTCAGACCAAATGCTGTCAGGAAAATAGCTATCGTTGCTATATCTTGGGATGATATGCCAATGAAGATGTGGAGTAATGTTTCCAAGTGAAGCTAAGTTAATTTTTTCTGGCTGCAGAAATGATCGTATAACGCTTTCAACTTTAAACACTATCGACATGCAAAGGTTTTGTTTTAATGTCTCCATATCCGTCATTTCGGTTATGTGTTCTAAGCTTTCAACTCTGCAGTAGCCTGGTAAGTGTTGATCATTTATTAGCGTTACCCTAAAATATTTGTTTTCCCAGACCGACGGATATAAAGATGGATTACAAAGACTACAATTTTTGAGTCTATGAGACTTCAAGCATTTTGTCCAACGTTAGTTTGGCAAGCTGCGCTTCTTTGTTAGGCACTTTGATAATATTAACTGGATTACCATTAATAATATTTTCAAGCGTCCAAGCCAAGTGTTGAGGGTCAATTCGAGCCATTGTAGAACACTCACAAACAACATGGGACATAAACTGTACCAGTTTATTTTCAGGCTTCATCTCATTGGCAAGACGATTGACTAAATTGAGTTCAGTACCTACCAGCCATTTAGTTCCATGTTCAGCATTTTTAATTGTATTAAGAATAAAGTCAGTAGAGCCCACAAAGTCTGAATTTAGACACACCTCAAAAGGAGATTCTGGGTGGGATATTACAAACCCATCTGGATGTTGCTTTCTAAATGTTTCGATATGCTCAAGCCTGAACATTTGATGAACTGCACAGTGCCCTTTCCATAAAAGAACTTTGGCGTTAATTATCTGCTCTTCAGTTAATCCACCTAAAGGTAAATCGGGATCCCATACAGGCATTAAATCTAAAGGTATACCCATGCTATGACCTGTCCATCGACCTAAATTTTGATCAGGAAAAAATAAAACTTTTTCTTTCTGAGAGAATGCCCAATTTAATATTTTAGCTGCATTTGTTGATGTACAAACTATGCCTTCATGCTCACCGCAAAAAGCTTTGAGGTCAGCAGCAGAGTTTATGTAAGTAATGGGGGTAATAGAATTATCAAAGTTTAACACTTTATTTAATTCTCTATATGATCTCTCAACTTTGGCAAGATTAGCCATGTCAGCCATTGAGCAGCCGGCTGAAAGATCTGGCAGGACAGTTATTTGTCCAGGTCGAGATAAAATATTTGCTACTTCAGCCATAAAATGAACGCCAAGATATACAATATACTTAGCATCAAGATTTTCAACATATTTGGCAAGCTTAAGCGAATCCCCAGCTAAATCAGCATGTCTATAAACCTCTTCATTTTGATAATGATGACCTAAAATAATAATTTCATTCCCCAACGTTTTTTTCGCTTTTAGGATTCTTTGTTGGCAGTCTTCATTCTTAAGGCTTTCAAAAGCTTCGAACTTAATTGTTGCTGTATTCATAAATTTATTTTATCGCCTATCTGTTTAATTTCATATAATTTTTTTAATGCATCGGCATTTGTATCAGAAAAAACTGTTTTTATTGCTTCACTAACCGACGCCCACTTAAATTCTTTATGCTCTCTTGGCTCTATTTTTATTTTTATTTTTTCGGGCACCTCCACACTAAAGACATGCTCAGTATTATGTGTGACTGTTGGAGGGTAACGGTAGCGCCAATGGGTAAAGATTTCGTATTGTTGAGAAAAATTCCAATCAATAAGAGAAAATTTCTGATGATCAATCCCAGTTTCTTCAAGCAGCTCTCTTTTTGCAGCATCAGCGGGAGATTCCCCTTCTTCGATACTTCCAGTCACAGACTGCCAAAAGTTTGGTTTATCTTGACGGTGTAATAATAATATTTCCATATTTTTAGTGTGGATAATCACAAGAACAGAGATGGGAATTTTATATTTTTTCTCTATCAAAATATTGGAAGCTTAAATGTGATGCTTTCTTCTATTCCATCGATCTCAGTAAGCTCAATTTTATTAAATTGGCTAATGAAATTGATGACTAGCTGAACCTGTGCCTCGGGGGCAGATGCGCCTGCAGTTAAACCTATCCGATTCTTCCCCTTCAAAATATCGCTATCAAACTCATCTGGATTGTCTATTAAATGTGCTTCAATTCCTTGCTTTTTGGCAATTTCAACAAGCCTGTTGGAATTCGAGCTATTTGCTGAGCCGACAACTAAAATAATGTCTTGATAAGCAATCATTTTTTTAACTGAGTCTTGACGATTTTGAGTTGCATAACATATGTCAGAGCTTTTTGGACCTTGAATATTAGGATATTTATACTTAAGCGCTTCTATAATTTCTTGAGTGTCATCCACTGATAGAGTCGTTTGACTGACATAGCTGACCCTGTTA
Organism: Methylophilales bacterium HTCC2181; assembly: GCA_000168995.1. Lineage (GTDB taxonomy): Bacteria > Pseudomonadota > Gammaproteobacteria > Burkholderiales > Methylophilaceae > BACL14. Next base: position 257,497 of record AAUX01000001.1, read on the forward strand.
TTTACTGGAATTGTTAAATTGCTAACATCTTCTTTATTCTCAATTAAATGTATTGATGCGTCAGGCGAATTTTTTTCAATTTGACCCATAGTTCCCTCTACTTCTGGATGGCCTGTGTGGCCTATCATAATAATATGATAATTTTCACCATACATTTTGTTAACTTCTCGATGAACTTTAGTCACAAGGGGACAGGTTGCGTCTATAGCTATTAGTTTTCTATTTTTTGCATCAGTTTTAACCACTTTTGATACGCCGTGCGCGCTGAAGATTACATGACTCCCTTCTGGAATATCAGCAATATTATCAACAAAAATTGCCCCTTTGCTTTTCAGATCGTCTATGACAAATCTATTATGAACTACTTCATGGCGGACATATATTGGCGCACCAAATTTTTTTAATGCTTGCTCAACAATAATGATTGCTCTCTCAACTCCAGCACAGAATCCTCTTGGGTTTGCTAGTGCAATATTAATAACTGGATTATTCATATCTTGATTTGAATTAGACAGGCTAATTAAATTATTGATTCACCACGAATGAGATCATTAAAATTTTCTCTCTTTCGTATTTCGATTATTTTATTTTCATCAACAAGAAGTTCAACCGGACGAACACGGGAGTTATAGTTTGAGCTCATGCTCATGCCGTATGCACCAACATCAACAACTGCAAGCACATTACCTTCCTCCAGCGAGAGCATTCTATCTTTGCCGATAAAATCTCCAGTTTCACATACAGGACCCACCACATCAAACTGAGCAGACGACTCACTTGATTGGGACGTGTTAATGATGTCATGGTACGCATTATATAATGAGGGGCGCATTAGGTCATTCATTGCCGCATCAATAATTGCAAAGTTCTTTGTGGAGCCTTTTTTTACATACTCAACTTTGGTTAATAGCACGCCAGCTTTCCCTAAAATTGCTCGCCCAGGCTCAAAAATTATTTTTAGATTTTGTTTTTCTAGAAGTGGGAGTATGGCTTCTGCATATGCCTTAAAGTTAGGAGGTTTTTCATTTTCATAGTTAATTCCAATACCGCCACCAATATCTAGGTGAGCAATATGAATACCCAAAACTTTTAATTTATCGATTATGCCGACAAGCTTAGCAATAGAGTCTATAAATGGAGAAAGCTCAGTAATTTGCGACCCTATATGACAGTCAATTCCTCTTATTGCGATCGAATCCATATTATTTGCAATCTTATAAAGCTCAATAGCTTTTTGTTCATCTACCCCGAACTTATTATCTTTTAAACCAGTCGATATGTACGGATGCGTTTTAGCATCAACATTAGGGTTAACTCTTACGGAAATATTAGCTATCTTCCCCATTTTCTGAGCAATAGCTTGAATACGATATAGCTCTGGTTCAGACTCAATGTTAAAAGCTAAAATTTGATGATGAATTGCTAGTTCTATTTCTTTTGACGACTTACCGATTCCAGAAAAAACTACTTTTTTTGGATCTCCTTTAGCTGCAATAACTCTTTGGAGTTCCCCACCAGAAACAATGTCAAATCCAGCTCCATGATTCGCCAGTAAATTTAATATTGCTAAATTAGGATTAGCTTTAACGGCGAAACAAATAAGATGGTTAGAAGTTTTGAAGGCTTCTTCAAAGCTCCTATAGCTATCTAGGATGCTTTTTTTTGAATACACATATGCAGGAGTATCAAATTTTTTTTCTATTTCATCAACAGCTATATTTTCAATAAAATACTTCCCATTATTTGAATAAATTATTTTATTATTCATGATCTAGGCAGTTTGATATTCCGTTGAATAAATATCTGGATGATTGTTATGAGTTTCTGATTGCGGATACCTTTCTTCGGGAATATACAGTGCCCCCTTGGTTCCACAAGAGCTTAAAAATGCTGAGAAAACTATGAGTGTGATTAATAGTATTTTATTCATAAGAATATTTTATCATCAAATAGTATGCTTATTTAGCTTATGTTTTAGTAGGGCGTCGCATATAAATGCGCTGAATATACCAAAAATTAATGCAGAGATTAAAAACAAGGGTAATAGATTGAATATGCTGTCATGTGGAATAATCCAAAGGCGAGCGATTATAAATTGCCCGATGATGTGTCCAAAAGATGCTATTAGGCTTAAGCTGATAATAGAAAAGTATGGTTTGGGAAGTTTTTGAAAGCCATACAACAAGGTAAGACTAAAAAGGGCACCAAATAAGCTAAGAAAAAATGTTGGAGACAAGAATGAGCCGACAATAATGCTTGAAACAAAAACTCTAACTATAGAAACCCATGCTGCAGTAGAAAAATCAAAACGAACTAGAGAGTATAAAATAATAATATTAGCAATTCCGGGCTTGATGCCGGGTATAGGACTGGGAAGAAAAAATTCTATTACCGATAAAATTATCGCAATTGCTGCTAATTTTGCAACCGTATGATCTTTTTTAGTAGGCTTAATAATTAACTGTGTCATAACTTTCGCTATTTCCAACTATGGAGATAGTAATTTGATTTGGAAGGCAGACAATTGTTTGGTTAACTTTATCGATCCAACCATGATGTATGCAGTACTTTTTGGTACAAGGGGATTTTACAAAGCGGGCCTTACCTTCATTAATACTGATTACACTAGAGCCTAAAAAACCAGAAATATTTTTATTAGCAGATTGATTAAGACTGAATATTACTGGATCTTCATAATTGCTTTCAATTTTTAAGTATTGACCGCTAGGCATATTCCATGATCGAGAGATAGCCCAGAAGATTATAGTCAGAAATGAAATAATTATAAAAGCATCACCTGGCCTAATAATTTTAATGAATTGAAATAATTTGCTCATGGTTTTTCTCAAGCCACCTTATCGATTGATTCATTTTGCTGCTAATTAAAATATTCCCATCAGCTAAAACGATCATAAAAAAATTAATACCTAGCTTATCTGCCAATTGTCCCTTTTTTAGTTTTGGAGCGATAAATAATGGTTTCGAATATACGTCTGATAGAGTCCCTGAGTTTTTGGCAGGAGGAATCATTATCGTAGCTGATTGACTATTGTCAGCAGGAAAACCTGTTTGCGGGTTAATCAGATGTGAATACCTTGTCTCGTCAGCCATAAAGTATCTTTGGTAATCACCTGAGGTACCTATTGACCAACCAGAGGGCAATTCAATGGATGCAATCGCTGAAGGTTTTCGGGGGTGTTGAATACCTACCACCCATTTTCTGTCACCATGCATACCAATCGCCATGATGTTGCCTCCGATATTGACTAATGCATTGCTTATGCTGTTGGTGGCTAGAATTTTTTTGGCCCGGTCTAATGCGTATCCTTTAGCATAACCGCCCAGATCCAACTGAAAATTTTTGTTTGAACTTGATAACGTGGTTTGGTTAATATGTAAGTCATCCATAGTTGACATATTGGCAACAAAATCTTTTATTTTTTCAGTGCTTGGAACATTTTGTTCTGGTGCATCTTGATGAAAACCCCACATTGAAATAAGTTTTCCCATAGCGGGGTTAAAATAGTTTTCTGACGCCGAGGCTAATATTTTATTTTCATGAATAATGTGTAGAATTTCTTTGTCGTCTACATGAAATTTATCACCAGAGGCTAAGGCTTTATTCATGCTCGAAATGAGGCTTTTTTCCCAAGGATGTAAATAGTTATGAAGATATTTGAAATCGTTAAAAATGAGATTGGATATATTTTCACTTTTATCTTCCGTTTCCCCGTAAATTTTAATATCTACGATTGTTCCAAATATAAAGTCTTTATATTCATGGACAGGTTTTTTTTGACCGCAACTTACGAGAAATATGACAGTAATTAGAAGGAATTTATGAAAGTGCATCAATAATGGTTTTCGAAAAATTAATTTTAGCTTGAGCTTGAATTTCAACCAAGCCTGTAGGGCTTGTTACATTAATCTCAGTTAGATACTTACCTATGACATCAATACCAACAAAACGGAAGTTATTTTTACGGAGGTAAGGTTTAATAGTGGCAACAATTGCGATATCGTCCTCTGATAATTTTCTAATAACTCCTTTACCACCTTTTGCTAAATTAGCTCTTATTTCATTGTTTTGAGGAATCCGAGCTAGTACATAAGGTAAGGGCTCTCCATCAATTAATATAATACGTTTATCTCCGTACTGAATATCGGGAATAAATTTTTGTGCCATGATTAATTGATGATTATGCAATGTCATTGTTTCTAAAATAACATTCATATTTTGGTCGTTTGATGTCACCATGAATATCCCATTTCCCGCCATACCGTCTACCGGTTTGAGAACAACTTTCTTATGTTTCTTGATGAAGGTTTTTAATACCTCTTCAGAGCTAGATACTATTGTGGGACTAATGATATCTTTAAATTGTAAAATACTTAACTTTTCATTATGGTTTCTAAGGGAGGCACCATCATTAATTACCTCAACACCCTCTGTCTTTATATGGTCAAGTATAAAGGTTAGGTTTAGGTATGCTTGATTAAAGGGAGGGTCTTTTCTAACAAAAACTTTTTTAAAATTCCTAGTCAGTATTGATTTTTTTTCATTGTGATTTATTTGTGTACTTATATTGTTTACCAAACCGCATAAAGCCATCCCTTTAGAATCGGCACCTATGGACAAATCATTAATTTCACAGCAATAAATCTCTTTTTTTTGACGAATAAATTCTTTGATTAATTGAATGCTGGTGTCTTTTTTTATATTTAGGCTAGATACTTGATCGAGGATAAAAAGATAGCTCATGAGTTATCTTCCAATTCACGAGCAGCAGCAATTAATGCTAGCCTTGCGATTACTCCGTAAGCATAAAACCGGTTTGCCTCATCGTCACACGGTCTCCCTTGATCTGGCATAAGGCATGAAGTTTCAAAAGGCTGAGGTATGAAATGCATGCCAGGAGCATTTAAATTTTCATCTTTATCTTTCGTCGTGTGCACCCTATAAAATCCACCTATAACAAAATGGTCGATCATATAAATAACAGGCTCAGTTACCGCACCTTCTATAGTTTCTTCTGTATGAATGCCTTCCTGAATAATCACCTCAGTAACTTTGCTACCTTCTTTTATTACAGACATCTTGTTTCTTTTTTTTCTATTTAGACTAAGCACATCTTCAGCTTTTTTTGCAATCATAATACCCATGCCATATGTCCCAGCATCAGCTTTAATGACCACATAGGGCTCATGCCGTATTTGGTACTGATCATATTTTTTTTTGATTTTTTGCAGCAGTAATTCGACTTTCGTAAAAAGCTCTTCCTCTCCTTTATGTTCGTGAAAGTCTAATCCATTTAGCTTTTCAAAATAGGGGTTTATCAGCCAGGGGTCTATTCCAGAAAAACTAGCAAATTCATTTGCTACCGCATTATAGTATTCAAAATGTTGAGTTTTTCTTCTGGTACACCATCCAGCATGAACAGGCGGAATAATAGTTTGATCAATGTTTTCTAATATCGATGGAATTTCGACAGACAAGTCATTATTTAACAATATTGCGCATGGGCGAAACGATGAGCCATCAACATTATTAACAACAAGGCCATGGTTTTTCTTAACGATTGGCTCGATTAAAATAGATTTATTCCCCTCTAGCTTTAAATTTAATGGCTCTAATATTTCTTTATTTATTGTACCGAACCTAACTTCAAGTCCAGCTTTTTGTAAAATGTTACATAAGCAACTCAAATGCTCGAGATAGAATGTGTTTCTTGTATGATTTTCTGGAATTATCAATATTTTTTTTGCATCCGGACATATTTTTTCAATTGCTATTGATGCCGCTTGAATGCTTAAAGGAATAAATGTTTCACACAGATTATTGAATCCTCCTGGAAAGAGGTTGGTATCTACAGGCGCCAATTTAAAGCCCGAGTTTCTTAGGTCAACCGACGCATAAAATGGTGCTTGATGCTCCTGCCATTGAGTTCTAAACCAATGTTCTATATCGCAGCTATGGTTGACAATGTATTGCTCTAACTTAAATAGTTCAGAGCTCATCTCAATATTTAGTTTTGGAATCACTTTATAGTCCTTGAGCCTGAAGATCTGCATGGTAACTACTTCTTACCATGGGCCCACTTGCAACAGAGGAAAAGCCCATGAGCTCTGCTTCTTTTTTTAATAAATCAAAAATATGGGGCTCAATGTATTTTTCTACAGGAAGATGGTGCATGGTGGGTTGAAGATATTGCCCTAAGGTAATCATATCAACTTTATGCCTTCGCAGATCTTTGAGCACCTGTATAACTTGTTCGTAAGTTTCTCCTAGGCCCAGCATAATGCCTGATTTAGTAGGTATTTTTGGAAATTTATTCTTAAAATTTAATAAAAGGCTCAAAGAGTGCTGGTAATCTGAACCGGGCCTGACTTGCTTGTAAAGCTCCGCGATTGTTTCTAGATTATGATTAAATACATCGGGCGGAGCATCGCTGATAATTCCTAGAGCCTTATCCATTCTTCCTCTAAAATCTGGTACTAATGTCTCTATAGTAATTTCTGGATTTTTTAGCCTTATTTCTTTAATGCAACGAACAAAATGTTCAGCGCCACCGTCCCTAAGATCATCCCTATCTACGCTAGTAATAACAACATATTTTAACTTCATATTCAGTATTGTTTGGGCTAAGTTTGATGGCTCATGGATATCAGGAGCCAGAGGTCTTCCATGCCCGACATCACAAAAAGGACATCGCCGTGTGCACAAATCTCCCAATATCATAAAAGTTGCTGTTCCCTGACTAAAGCATTCTCCAATATTTGGACAGGAAGCCTCCTCACAGACGGTGTTTAGCTTATTATCCCGTAATAACTTTTTAATACGAGAAAACTCATTAGAATGCGGTAACTGCATCTTTATCCACTTCGGCTTATCCAGCCTTTCCCGAGGAATAATTTTTATAGGAATTCTTGATGTTTTATCTTTCCCGGTTTGTTTTGTATGTGGATCAGCTTTACTCATGATATTTTTGTAGGTTATGTTGGAAGAGCTCAATAATACCTTGAGCGCATTGTTCTTTAGTATAGTCGTTATTAAAACTTGATAGTTGAGTCATAGTTAAATTTTTAAATCCGCAAGGATCGATACTGCTAAAAGGATCTAAATCCATATTTATATTCATGCTTAAACCATGATAAGTGAAATGTTTTTTTAATCTTAGTCCAATGGATGCAATTTTACATTCCCCTATGTATACTCCCGGCGCGTCTTTTTTTGTACAACTTGAGACATTTAATTTAGCGAGAAATTGCATTATAGAATTCTCAAGTAGTGAAACAAATTCTTTAATCGTGATTTTATACTTTGTTAGATTGATAATCGGATAGATAATTATTTGTCCTGGCCCATGGTAAGTAATCTTACCCCCCCTATCTACAAAAATATGATTGATTGAAGTATCAATTGGAAGAGTTAACCCCTTTTTATTTAAACCTATTGTATAGATCGGATGATGCTCTGTAATCCATATTTCACTGTGTTCCGGATTGCTTACAACAAAATCTTTCATCGCTAACCATACATCCTCATAGTGCGTAAGACCTAAATTCTTTACTTTGATCCCCATACCTATAAAACAAACTTAGTTTCAGGATAAGAAGACAAATCTTTATATAAATTATCTAATTGCACTTTTGAGGTTACATATATATTACAGGTTAAGCTTATGTAGGTTCCTTGATTGCTCTCTTTCATGTCTAAAAAGTCTGTACTGAAATTGGGAGCATGTTTTTGGATTATTCGAACTATATTGTCTGTATATTGTTCACTTACAATTCCAATTACCTTTATCGGGAATTCACAGGGAAATTCAATGAGCGTCTCGGAAGGATCTATAGCCATATTCTTCAGTCTTTAATAATGTAGGTATGGAGGTTAGTTTCAGCAGCAATAAAGGATGAGGCATTCTCTGCTTCTTCCTTTGTGAGGTAAGGACCAATCAAGACTGAAAAAAGGGAGGACCGTTGCATAATTTTGGACCCAATATTTTGCTGATAGACTAGGGTATCTAATTTTTTAATGAGAGCTTCTGCATTACTTTCTTCAGAAAAGGCCCCTGCCTGAATATAAAATTTCCTCGAGTCCTTGTCTTGAACAGTTTCGCTGGATGGATCTATTAGCTCAACTAGAACTCGCTCACTCCCTTTTTCTATAATATCCAGTCGATATGCTGCGGCATAAGATAAATCAATAAGGCGGTTTTTAATAAAGGGACCTCGATCATTAACCCGCACAATAACTGTTTTATTGTTAACTAAATTTGTTACTTTGACATAACAAGGAATAGGAAGAGTTTTATGAGCGGCCGTCATCCCATACATATCGTAAACTTCACCTACGGATGTTTTATTGCCATGATATTTTTTCCCATACCATGAGGCATAGCCTATTTCTTTGTACGGCTCAATTTCTCTCATAGGTACATATTTTTCGCCAAATACTTTGTAGGGCATGTTGGCCCGCTTGGCTACTTTCTCTATCTTAGGCTCCGCATCTTTTATGAGATCTAGATTCTTTGGGATCTCTTTTCCAGGACCATCATCTGAATAATAACCCCCGTCTTTAGATGTTGGATCTGGCCTATCTGTTGATAAGGATGCGCATCCCGAGAGAAAGGAGAAAATAAGGAAAGTAAATAAACGAGTCATTAGTTTGCTATTAACGATTTATGGCTATATAAAGACATAATAATACCAATACTGACTAATGATACAACCATAGAAGTACCACCATAACTAAAAAATGGAAGTGGGGCTCCGACAATAGGCAGAAGTCCAGAAATCATTCCCAGGTTAACAATAACTCCAGAAAAGATTGATACTATTAATCCAAGAGTAGCTAAGCGAGAGAAAGTGTCTTGCATTCTTGAAGCCATAAATGACAGCCTCATGAAAAAAATTATATACACCATCATAATAGCTAGAACGCCAATAAACCCAAATTCTTCACTAAAAACTGCAAAAATAAAGTCAGTAGTAGCTTCGGGTAAAAAATTTAGCTGGGTTTGGGAGCTATTCATCCATCCTTTTCCAATCATTCCTCCCGATCCAAGGGCTATCAAAGATTGTATGGTTTGATAGCCAGATCCTAATGCATCCTGAAATGGATCTATTAAACTAAGGATACGGGCTTGCTGATATTTTTCTAGAGCATGCCAAATAAAAGGGGAAGCAATAAGCAGGGTGAATGAACCTCCGATTAATAACTTTCTTGGTAGTCCAGCAGTAAAGATGATGGCGAAAGCAGAAAACGAAATCATTAGTGCGGTTCCTAGATCTGGTTGCGTAAGTATTAGATAAAAAGGAACACTTAGGATCATTAATGCAATGCCATGAGACGATATGTTGATATTATGTTCATTTTTTTGATAAAACCAAGCTAACATTAAAGGTGCTGTAAACTTTATGATTTCAGATGGCTGGAATTTTATTATGCCAATATCAATCCAGCGTTGAGCCCCATTACTTTCAAGACCAAAAAATTTAACCCATATTAAAAGCATAATGCTAATAATAAAGATGAATGGAATATAAGAAAAAATGACTCTTGGATTTGTTTGTGACAAAACAAATAACCCGATAAGACCTAATACAATATTTACTATTTGAGAAATAAATTGGTTCGATTGGTTGTGATCCGCACTATATAAAGTAACCAATCCGACTATGATAATAATGCCTAGACTTGCTAAAACTGTTTGATCAATTTCTGATCTTAAATATTTAAGGGAATTAATCATTATTGTAATTTTTTAAGTAGTAATCAAAAACTTTTTTTGCAATAGGGCCTGCTGTTGTTCCACCACTGCCACCATGCTCAACAACTACAGCAATTACTAATTGCGGTCTGTTAGCAGGAGCATAGGCGATCAATAGAGCATGATCTTTCAGATGATCTGGCAAGTCATCTTCAATATATTCCCCTCCTTTTAAGCCAAAGACTTGTGCTGTTCCTGTTTTTGCAGCAATCTTATAACGATCGTTCGCTAAGAATGCAGCAGTCCCCCCCGGAGCAGTTACATCTTCCATACCTTTTCTGATGTAATGCATTAAATCGGTACTTGTGGACATCTCTTTCTTCTCAGCATTTTTAGACAACGGAAGAAACCTGCCTAATTTCAAGTGAGGTTGATTATCGCCATTGAACACGGCAATTTTTGTTGTTGCACTAGCTAACTGAATAGGAGTTACTTGAGTATATCCTTGCCCTATAGCTGTAATAACAGTCTCACCTGCAAACCATCGTTTATTCTTTTTATTTTTTTTCCATTCCTCATTTGCAAGCAGACCTTTCTTTTCATTGAGCAAATCAACTCCTGTTACCTTACCAAATCCAAAATTACTTAGTGTGTTATTTATTTTTATGATGCCTAGCTCTAACCCTAAACTGTAAAAGAATGTATCGCATGAAACAGCTAAGGCTTTAACTAAATCAACTTCACCATGACCTTCTCGCTTCCAATCCCTAAAGGTTTTCGATCCGTTAGGCATAGTAAAGTAACCGGGATCAAACATTTTGTATGGAGGTTTTCTTAAATTATTTTCTAGTGCCGCCATCGCTACAAAAGGCTTTAAAGTCGATCCGGGAGGATAGACACCATGAATAACTCTGTCCAACAATGGCTTAGATTTATCATTATTTAGTTTATTCCAATTTTTATGATCAATACCATTTATAAATAGATTGGGATTAAAGTCAGGCTGACTAACATAGGCAAGAATTTCACCATTATTTGGATTCATCGCTATTAATGCCCCACTTTGATCTTGAAAGGCTTCGATAGCAATTTTCTGTAGATCGATATCAATTGTCAGCTGAATAGTTTGACCGTGTTCTGGTTCTTGGGATTCAATAGTCCTAATAACATTCCCTTTTGCATCCACTTCTATTTTTTTGAATCCAGGAAATCCATGAATACTATTTTCATACATTAGCTCTACCCCGGTTTTCCCAATATGATCGGTGCCCTTATAAAGCTGAAGCCTATCCATCCTCCGCAGTTTGTCCATATCATCTTTATTAATCCTATTGATGTAACCAACGACATGACTACTGTATTCATTAAAAGGGTAAAACCTTTCAAGCCTGGGTACTAGCGAGACCTGATCTACAAGGTATTGTCTAGCCAAAAAAGATGCTACTTGATGTTGAGATAAGTTCGATTTAATGGGAACAGTAGATGAATAATAATTTTCTTTGGTGATTCTATGGTATTGCTCAACATCAGCATCGCTGATCGGAATGATTGATCTCAAATGGGTTTTGATGTTATCAAAATCGTGTTTTTTATTTGGATCAATTTCGATATTATATATAAGCTTATTCACAGCAAGCACCTTATTATTTCGGTCTACAATCAAACCTCTAGAAGGCGCTATGGGAATTAGTTTTATACTATTATTGACTGATTTCTTTTCAAAATAATTATGCTGAACAACCTGAACAAGAAAAAATTTAATAATAATGAGAAAAAGGAGTACAAAAAATAATCCAACAACAATGCTTTGTCTTTTCGCGATAACAAATCGTAGTTGATTTCTTTGCATCTTTAATTTTCTTTCAGCTTGATATAAATAATTAGTTGGTAAACAAGAAAGGTAATGATTGTAGTGATTAGTTTAAGTACGATGGAAGTCTCATGGAAGTTCGTTTGATATGTTGTGGAAGTTATATTGGTTGTTAATAAAGCCACTATAACCAATATTATTCCTGTGATAGTTCTTTGCTTGTAACTTTGAATTGCAAACATTTTCTGGATAAAAAAAAGAATGGCATACGTTAGTATAAAAGTGAAAGCATATTGGCCAATAATTTGGCCAATCAAAATATCAGCGATTAAACCGGCGAAGAAAATTGTCAAGATACCATACTGTTTATTATTTAATAACATTACCCCCACAGACCAAGCAACCAAATAGTCAGGTAAGGAGCCGCTAGATATAAACGGTATGTTTATTTGGGAAAATAATAGAGTGAGCAAAAAAAGCCCTATGGCATAGATATTTTGCTTATTATTTGAGGGCTGGTATTTGATCATGGGTTATCACTTTTGATTATCATGACCTGAGAGAAGCTTTCAGGAGATGTCATAGGCTGAACAATAATTTCATTAAATTGTATGTTGTTTGTTGGGATGATTTTAATAACCTTCCCTATTTTAATACCTTTGGGATAAATTTGATCAAGTCCTGAGGTTAATAAGTAATCACCAACCACTAATTTTTCATATGCCGGCAACCTATAAATTTTTAAATATGGACTGCCGTTGCCGAATATCAGTGTACTTATCGCACCACTCTCAGAAACTGCTGATATAGCAAAGTTATTCGATGTAATATTTTTAATTGTGCTGAGGTTTTTATCTACACGTACAACCTGACCTACAAGGCCTTGGTTATTCATTACAGGGCTCCCCAGACTGATACCATCATCAAGGCCTTTGTTGATTAAAATCTGAGATACGCCATTTGAATGAGAGGGTAAAACTATTTCTCCCACGATTATTTCATTTTTAATAACATTTTTTATGTTTAGAACTTTTCGTAGTTCACGATTTTCATTCTCAAGCAATCTCAGTTTTTGTTGGTTTAGCTGGAAAAGGTTTGCTTCTGTTTTTAACAACAAAATTTGCTGTTGTAACTTATTTTGCTCAGAAAGGTAATAATCTATTGATGCAATCAGCCTTGATGGCGCATTGATGATCCATTGAAATGGAGTCCGCACTAACACTATTTTTTGCTTTAGGTGGGTATGCATGTGGTATCGATGGTCGAGACTCATCAACACAATCGAACATATAATGAGAATTACAAATAAAAAAGTAGGTGATTCCTGAGTAAAAAGTCTAAGCCGTTTATTCTCTGTTTTTTTTGCCATCCATATTACTCATAAGTAAAGGCAGACTTGAAGTCATCAAGTGCATCAAGCGTTTTGCCACAGCCTTTAACAACGCAGAGTAATGGGTCTTCGGCTAATATAACGGGAATCCCTGTTTCTTCCATAAGCAAACGATCTAAATTCTTCAGCATAGCCCCACCCCCTGTCAGAACCATAGCAGTATCAGCTATATCCGCACCTAACTCAGGAGGCGTTTCCTCAAGTGCTGCTTTTACTGCCATGACAATTTGTTGTAGTGGCTCACTGATTGATTCTAAGATTTCATTACTGCTAATTACAATCTTTCTAGGAAGTCCTTCGGCTAAATTTCTTCCCGTTACCTCCATTTCCATTAGATCAGTCATCGGAAATGCACTGCCAATTTGTTTTTTAATTTTTTCCGCCGTTGGCTCGGAAATTAGAGTGCCATAATTTCGTCGCATATAGTCGATTATTGCTTGGTCTATCTTGTCTCCTCCAACACGAGCAGAGCTGGCATACACTATACCTCCGAGTGAGATTACGCCTACTTCAGTGGTACCACCACCAATATCGATTACCATCGATCCTGTTGCCTCGCTCACTGGCAAACCGGCTCCTATGGCGGCAGCCATTGGTTCTTCGATTAAAAATACTTGTTTTGCGCCAGCACGCTCTGCAGATTCCCTGATGGCTCTTCTTTCCACTTGAGTAGCTCCATAAGGTACGCATATAACTATTCTTGGGTTAGGGGTGAACCATGACATGTTATGTACACGGTTAATAAAATACTTGATCATTTCTTCGGTAATATTGAAGTCAGCAATGACACCATCTTTCATAGGCCGAATAGCTTGTATGTTTTGAGGTGACCTTCCAAGCATCGTTTTTGCTTCAGAACCAACTGCCAATAAAGCTTTTTTGGTAAAAGGCCCATTAGGACCTTCTTCATGCCTTATCGCTACTACAGAGGGCTCATCAAGAACGATTCCCTTTCCTTTAGCATAAATCAAGGTGTTTGCTGTTCCAAGGTCAATAGCAATATCGTTATCTACTAAATTTTGAAATAGTTTGTTAAACATAATTTTGATATGATTCAATTTTAAAGTTACTCAATAAAAGGTGGTTAGAAATTCTTTATGAAATCCTATGTATAATAACCGATTATTGATGTTTTATTAACCACTTACTTAAAATTTTCACTATGACAATCAGCCAAGAAGATATAAAAAAAATTGCACATCTTGCTCGAATAAATATCTCGAGCGATGAGTCAATTTTGTTGGAGAAAAAATTGACAGGAATCATGGAATTAATTGATCAGATGCAGAAAGTTGACACAGATGGGGTAGAGCCAATGTCGCACGCATTAAATATAAGCCAACCATTAAGAGACGATCAAGTCACTGAATCAGATATTAGAAAAAAGACCATGCCTTTAGCTCCAGAGACTCAAGAGTCCTTATTTATCGTTCCACAAGTGATTGAATAAAGCATGCTGAACTTATCCTTAAAACAATTATCGCAGCAATTACGTGAGAAAGCTTTTTCTAGTGAGGAGCTCACCCGTTTCTTTTTAGACCGGATTAAAAAACATAATGACCGATTGAATGCTTTTATTACCATCAATGAGGAGGAAAGCCTGTCCATGGCTAAAAAGGCAGACATCACCATTGCTAATGGTAACCAATCTTTGTTTACTGGTATTCCGATAGCACAGAAAGATATTTTTTGTGCAGATGGCTGGAGAACCACTTGTGGGTCTAAGATGCTCGAAAACTTTGTTGCCCCTTACAACGCCACTGTCATTCAAAATTTTAACGACGCAGGTGCAATTAATTTAGGTAAAACTAATATGGATGAATTTGCTATGGGGTCATCCAACGAGACGTCTTATTTTGGTGCCGTAAAAAATCCTTGGAACTTAGAGTATGTTCCTGGTGGAAGTTCGGGGGGGAGCGCCTCAGCAGTTGCAGCTCGCCTAGCTCCTGCAGCGACTGGAACTGATACAGGCGGATCAATTAGGCAGCCAGCTTCTTTGTGTGGTTTTACCGGATTAAAACCTACATATGGCTTGGTATCTCGATACGGAATGATTGCTTTTGCTTCCAGTCTTGATCAAGCAGGCCCAATGGCTCCAAGTGCAGAAGATTGCGCCATGATGTTAAATGTAATGGCCTCTCATGACATAAAAGATTCGACCAGCCTTCCTCATCCTAAGGAAGATTATATGACTTCGCTAGGTGATTCGATTGATGGACTTCGCATTGGTATTCCAAAAGAATTTTTTGGGGAGGGTCTTGATTCAGAGGTACAAAAGATTATCGAAGATGCGATACTTGAGTATCAAAAAATGGGCGCTGAGATAGTGGATATCTCCTTACCGAATTCTGAACTTGCCATACCGGTTTATTATGTCATTGCGCCTGCTGAGGCATCAAGCAATTTATCGCGTTATGATGGCGTTCGTTACGGATATCGCACAAAAGAATACGATGATTTAATGGATATGTATTTCAAGACCAGGCAAGAAGGTTTTGGTGATGAAGTAAAGCGAAGGATTCTAATAGGAACCTATGTATTAAGTGCAGGGTACTACGATGCATACTATTTAAAAGCGCAGAAAATTAGGCAATTAATTTCAAATGATTTTGCACAAGCATTCCAAAAGTGTGATGTCATCATGGGGCCTTCGGCACCATCGGCAGCATTTAAGGCGGGAGAGAAGAAAGAAGACCCACTCGCTATGTACCTTCAAGATATATATACGATCTCTACTAATCTTGCCGGATTACCCGCTATGAGTATTCCAGCAGGTTTTACAAAAGACCTTCCGGTAGGCTTGCAGTTAATTGGGAATTATTTTAGCGAAGGACATTTGCTTAATGTTGCCCATCAATTTCAATTAAGTACTGAATGGCATCGCAAGATACCTAAGGAGATTGACTGATGGATTGGGATATTGTTATTGGTATTGAGACGCATGTTCAGCTTAAAACGCAAACAAAAATATTTTCTGGCGCTTCTACGTCGTATGGAAATGAAGCAAACTCTCAGGCATGCTTGGTAAGTTTGGCATATCCAGGAGTACTCCCTGTTCTTAATCATGAAGCAGTTAACTGTGCGATTAAATTTGGATTAGCTGTTAAAGCCAAAATTAATGAAAAATCTATCTTTGCAAGAAAGAATTATTTTTACCCAGATTTACCTAAGGGCTACCAGATTAGCCAGTTTGAACTACCCATAGTTGGTGAAGGTAAATTGTCGATACCTATGGGCGATGGCTATAAAGACGTACGAATACTTAGGGCCCACTTAGAAGAGGATGCAGGAAAGTCTTCGCACGGAGTTTTGCAAGGGAAAACTGGAATTGATCTTAATCGGGCTGGAACACCATTACTCGAAATTGTAACGGAGCCTGATATGAGTTCGGCAGCAGAGGCTGTAGCATACGCAAAAAAATTGCATGACTTAGTTCAGTGGATTGGTATTTGTGATGGCAATATGCAGGAAGGTAGTTTTAGGTGTGATGTCAATGTATCGGTAAAGAAAAAAGGTACAACTACACTAGGTACTCGAAGAGAAATTAAAAACCTTAATTCTTTCAAATTTATAAAACAAGCTATCGATTATGAAGTGAACTGGCAGATTGAGACTATAGAAGATGGTGGAAAAATTCAGCAGTCGACCATTTTATTTAATCCTGAGAGCGGTGAAACCAAGGCGATGCGCTCAAAAGAAGAAGCCAACGATTACCGATATTTTCCTGACCCTGATTTGCTTCCACTTGCCATCACAGAACAACATATTCGTAATATAAAGCAAACATTGCCAGAACTACCGGGTGAAATGCAAGATCGATTTGAAAAAGATCTTGGATTGTCTAGCTATGATGCTTCCGAATTAACAAATAATAAAGATGTGGCTGATTACTTCTTGAGTCTAATTGGGCAAGGTATTTCTGCTAAATTATCGGCAAACTGGATATTGGTAAATTTATTTTCGAAATTAAATGATGCTGATATTGATATTAAAGAGAGCCCAATAAACTATGAACAGCTCGCTAATTTAATAGCAAAGATTGAAGATCAAACCATTTCGAATAATGCTGCAAAAAAAATATTTGAATCGTTGTGGGTTAATCCATTGGGGAAAGTTGACGCTTTGATTGATGCAATGGGATTAAAACAAATTTCTAATGACTCTGAAATTTCAGGCTTGATTGATAATGTGCTAAATGATAATACTGTGATGATTGAGGAGTATAAATCGGGTAAAGAAAAAGCATTTAATGCGCTTGTTGGCCAAGTAATGAAGGCCTCTAAAGGTAAAGCCAACCCATCTCAAGTAAATGAAATGTTGAAGAAAAAACTCTCTAGCTAATCCCAAACTCTTTACGGTAATTTTGAATAGCAAGTAACTCTTTGTTGAAGTGATCATCGTATTGTAAGTATTCAACTATATTTTCTAAAGTAATAATTGATAATGTAGGTATGGAAAATTTATCACTTACTTCTTGGATTGCAGAGATTTCCCCCTTACCTTTCTCTTGCCTGTCAATGGCAACAAATACTGCAACTGGATGCCCACCATGATTTTTAATGATTTCAATAGACTGGTTGATAGAGGTGCCGGCAGAAATAACATCATCGATAATTAAAACTTTACCATCAATAGCTGAGCCAACAATTAAGCCTCCCTCACCATGATCTTTTGATTCCTTACGATTGAAGCAATACGGAATATTGATATTAAGATCAGCTAATGCAATAGCGATTGCACTAACCAGTGGGATACCTTTGTATGCTGCCCCAAAAATCATATCGAACTGAATGCCAGAATCAATAATTAATTGAGCATAATATTTACCTAGCTCCTTTAAACTTTCTCCGTCGTTAAATTCACCAAGATTAAAGAAATAGGGACTAAGACGGCCTGCTTTTGTTTTAAATTCACCAAAACGCAGCACTTTCTTTTTTATAGCTAGCTCAATAAAAGATGGTATGTTAGAAGTCATATTTTTTTACTCATTATGTTATGAAGATTATAACCTTAAATTTAAATGGAATTCGTGCCGCCTCAAGAAAAGGTATGCTCGAATGGTTGAAGCTTGAAAACCCTGATTTTATTTGCGTGCAAGAATTAAAAGCGCAAGAGGCTGACTTAACTTCAGACATGCTAAATCCGTACGGTTATATGGGATTTTTTAGTTATGCGGTAAAAAAAGGCTATAGCGGGGTTGGTATATATTCAAAGATATCCCCTTTACAGCAGGTTAACAATACTGGTGTTCCGCTCATAGATGATGAGGGTCGTTACGCTGAATTTATTTTTGAAAATTTTTCTATTATTTCTTTATATTTACCTTCGGGGTCTAGTGGGGAAGAACGTCAAAATGTTAAGTATCAAGTTCTGGAAGACATCATGAGGATTCTTAAGAAAAAAATATCTCAAACTAAATATGTAGCAGTCTGTGGAGATTTTAATATTGCTCATCATGAGATTGATCTAAAAAATTTTAAGGGAAACAAAAAGAATTCTGGCTTTCTTCCTGAAGAGAGAGATTGGCTATCTACTCTGTTTTCTAAACTACAATGGGTGGATGTTTACAGAAAAATAAGCCCGCATACAACAGAGGATGCTTATACATGGTGGAGTAACAGGGGTCAGGCTTGGGTTAACAATGTTGGATGGAGAATTGATTATCAAATCGCTAATCAAAACTTGGCGAATAAAGCGTTAAGCGCATCAGTCTATAAGGAAAAGCGATTCAGTGATCATGCACCATTGATTATTAATTATTCAGAGTTAGATTGATTCCATGGGGCTATTTTCAGCAGCAAGAGCATTCCTGGTATGGCGAGAAAAAAACATATAATAAAAAAATGATACCAGCCGAAAAATTCGACTAAGTAGCCAGTAGAGGCATTAGTTAATGTTCTGGGAACAGAAGCAAGGCTAGTAAAAAGAGCAAATTGGGTGGCGGTATATTTTGGGTTGGTTGATTGAGCAATATAGGCAATGAATGCCGAAGTCCCAAGGCCAGCAGCAAAAAATTCAACTCCTACTGTAATGCCTAAAACAAGATTGTTATTCCCCACGCTAGCGAGCCAAGCAAAGCTTAATGTTGCAAGCATTTGCATAATGCCAAAAATCCACAGGGAACGATTTATTCCCAGTTTCATCATCCAAATACCCCCGAGAACTCCTCCAGCTATGCCTGGCCATAACCCCGCATTTTTTGCAATGATTCCTATCTCTGTCATAGAAAAGCCAAGATCAAGATAAAAGGGAGTGGCTAGTGCAGTAGCCATACTGTCTCCAATTTTATAAAGAAATATAAATAGTAAGATTAGTAATGCACCCTTAACCCCTTTTCTATTTTTAAATTCTTTGAATGGCTCTATAACCGCTTCTTTAATTGTTTTGGGAGGGAGCGATCTAAGCTGTGGCTCCTTTACTAGCAGTGTGAGAATAATGCCTGGCAACATGAATAATGCCGTGACAATAAAAACTAAGTCCCAGGAAAAAAAATCAGCAAGTATCAAGGACAGTGATCCTGGAATAAGGCTGGCTATTTTATAAGCATTAACATGGATAGCATTGCCCAGGCCGAGCTCATTATCTAATAATAGCTCCCTTCGATACGCATCAATAACTACATCCTGACTGGCACTAAAAAAAGCAATGACAATTGATATCAATGTCACAATAGTAATTTGTGAGTTTGGTGAAATTAGGCCAGCAAAACCAATAGATATTAATAAGAGCACTTGAAATATAATTAACCAGCCTCGTCGCCTTCCCATGGATAAAGAAAACCGGTCAAATAAGGGAGCCCAAATAAATTTCCAGGTAAAAGGAAATTGTATCAATGCAAATAGCCCTATGGCTTTTAAGTCTAGACCGCTATCAGCAAGCCATGCGGGCAATAAGCTGATCAAGATAAACAGTGGAAGTCCGGATGTGAATCCTGTGAAAAAACAAATAATAAATTTTTTATTTAAAAGCTCTTTCCACAACATCACATTGCTAGACATATGAATTATTTTTTGACCAATTTATATAACGCTAAAGCACCAAATAAATTAGGATAAAAATTAACAGCTTTTTGATCAGTCATAATATGTTTTTCAATCACAGCAACTTTATGCGTTGCACAGAAATTATCAAAATCACTAATAGTACATAAATGAATATTGGGCGTATTAAACCAGCTATAAGGTAATTCTTTTGAAACTGGCATCCCACCTTTGATGATTTGTAATCGGTTGCGCCAATAGCCAAAATTCGGAAATGTGACTATTATTTCTTGCCCCACCCTTTGCATTTCACTTATGATGCTCTGAATATTATGCATGGACTGTATAGTTCTTGAGAGAATAACTGTGTCAAACGAATTGTCCTCAAAACCAGCAAGGCCAGATTCTAAATCCATCTGTATGACGTCTACCCCGTTTTTTAAGGAAACTAACCAGTTGTCTTTATCTTTTTCAATACCAAAGCCTACGATATTTTTTTTATTTTTTAGGTGATTTAGTAGGAGGCCATCTCCGCAACCCAAATCGAGCACCTTGGCATTTGGGCGAACCCAGTTTTCAATAACGTTAAAATCATAACGGTTAGTTTGACTAATTTTTTTCATAATTGGGCGTATATTTTTTTACAATAGGATCGGATTATTCCGTGATAATGGTCATCATTCATTAAAAAAGCATCATGCCCGCTAACAGCCGATAATTCTGCATAGCTTACTTTTAGGCTATTATCTAATAAGCCCTTAACAATTTCTTTAGAGCGATCAGGTGAGAACCTCCAATCACTAGCAAAAGAAATAACGAGAAAGTCTGCCTTGGCATTTTTAAATACCCTGCTTAAATTTTCTGGATTTCCTTTTGCTGGATCGAAGTAGTCCAATGCTTTAGTCATTCTTATGTAGGTATTCGCATCAAATTCGTTAGCAAATTTGTCGCCTTGATAATTGAGGTAGGACTCAATATCAAACTCAGTATTAAAGTTATATTGATAGTCCTTTTTTTTTGTTTTTCGACCAAACTTTGTCCCCATCACATCATTGGATAGGTAAGTGATGTGGCCAAGCATCCGGGCTATTCTTAAGCCACGCTTTGGTATTTTATTTTCTTGATAATAGTCCCCGTTTGAAAAGTCTGGGTCAGTAATAATTGATTGGCGTGCCACTTCATTGAACGCTATATTCTGTGCAGTTAAATTAGGCGCAGCAGCAATAATGATCGAATGATCTATTTTATCTGGATATTGAATTGACCATTGGAGCGATTGCATGCCTCCTAGACTGCCCCCAACAACCGCGGCTAATCTATCTATTCCTAAGTCGGACAGGAGTGTTTTTTGAGTCTCAACCCAGTCCTTGACGGTTACGATAGGGAACTTTGATCCCCAGACCTTTTTAGTTTTTGGATTGATACTTTTTGGACCGGTACTTCCATGACTTCCTCCAAGATTGTTAACCCCAATAACAAAAAATTTTCTTGTATCTAGCGGCTTTCCTGGACCTATTAAATTATCCCACCATCCTGGATGCTTATCTTTTGTTGAGTAGCGACCTGCCAAATGATGATTTCCGGATAAGGCATGACACACTAAAATAGCGTTATTCTTTTTTTTATTTAATTTACCATAAGTTTCATAAATTAATTCATAGCTATCAAGCGTTTTCCCACATGCAAGTTTGATGGGGCTGGAACACTTAAAGATCGATGGCTTAACAATACCGACTGAATTTTTTTCTTCCATAATCTTAATTATAACTGGTTAGATTCGCCTTCCGATATTATATTTTCACCCCGCTGGTTATTCGAATCCGGCTATTAATATCTTGATATTGTCTAACATTGTTAAAAGTATTTGCAGTAAAGATATTTTTTACCGTTGGCGCCTGGTCGAAGCCATGCTCAATCATAAGGAGCCCTGCTTTATTCAAATATTGTTTGGCATTTTTAACAATATCTGTAATAGCTTGAAGACCGCCCAATTCAGACATGAGTGCAATCTGAGGTTGTTCTAATAGCTCAGGATGTTTTAAATGCTTATCGTTTTTGGGGATATATGGAGGGTTGCTAACTATGACATCAAATTTGCCAGGCGGAATCTTCTCAAACCAATTACTTTCTACGAATTGAATATTTTTTAAGCCTGAATTTCCCCCATTGATTTTTGCTACCTTTATTGCCTCGGATGAAATATCACTTAATGTTATTTGTGCATTGAAAAAATGGTGGGCAAGCGTCAATCCTATGACTCCTGACCCAGTTCCCAGGTCAAGAATCTTTAAAGAAGAATCTTCTTTGTTATTCTGAATGAGAATATCAATCATTAGCTCGGTATCTTGTCTGGGAATTAGTGTTTGCTGATTTATATAATAGGTTCTTCCATAAAAATCCCATTCTTTAAAAAGATAGGCTAAAGGCGTTCCCAATAATCGTTGTTTGACTATGGATTCAATCAGGCCCGCATCATTTTCCGAAATTTTTTTGTTTCTACCGATAATTAATTGGGTGGATGTTTCTTTCAATACAAATTGGAGAATAAATTGTGCTTCAAGCTCGGCTTCTCTGGCTGTGATCGTGGATAAATTTTGCAGTTCGATACCAATTTTTTTTCGATAAGAACGGATAGACTCCATGCCTAGTCTTCGTCAAGTTGAGCCAACAGATCCGCTTGATGTTCAGATGTTAGGTTGTCGATTAGCTCAGTTAAGTCACCATCCATAACAAAATCTATTTTATATAAAGTCAAATTAATTCTATGGTCAGTAATTCTTCCCTGAGGAAAGTTATACGTTCGAATCCTTTCGCTTCTATCGCCACTTCCAATTAATGATTTTCTTTCGGTAGCAATTTTTGATTGCTGGTCATTAATTTGTGCATCTTTAATCCTGGCTGCAAGAATACTCATTGCTTGGGCTTTATTCCGGTGCTGCGATCTATCATCTTGGCACTCAACCACTATGCCGGTCGGTGCATGCGTAATTCTCACAGCAGAATCAGTTTTGTTAATATGCTGACCACCCGCTCCCGAAGCTCTGTAGGTATCAATACGAATATCAGCGGGATTTATATCTACATCGCTAATTTCATCTGCTTCAGCAAGCACGGCGACTGTGCAAGCTGATGTATGAATTCGGCCTTGGGTTTCAGTATCGGGAACGCGCTGTACACGATGTCCTCCCGATTCAAACTTCAGCTTAGAGTAAGCTCCTTGACCAATAACCTTTGCAATGATTTCTTTAAAGCCACCAACTTCTGACTCATTAGATGATATTACTTCAAGTTGCCAGCGCATTCTTTCAGCATATCGGCTGTACATTCTAAAGATATCACCTGCAAAAAGGGCAGATTCATCTCCTCCTGCTCCAGCTCTTATTTCAAGAAAAATATTCTTCTCGTCGTTTGGGTCTTTTGGCAATAAGAGAGTTTGAAGCTGTTCCTCCAGCATTATAATTTTTGCTTTATTAGCATCTATTTCGTCTTGCGCAAAGGATTTCATTTCAGGGTCGCTTAACATTTCTTTCGCGTCATTCATATCTTTTGTATGCCGAGTAAATTCTTGATAAATATCAACTACAGGCAAAATATCTGAATGTTCTTTTGATATTTTTTTATAACGATCCATATCTTTTGTTGCTTCTTCGCTACTTAGTTCATCATTAAGCTCTTCTAAGCGATTCTGAAGAGCATTTAATTTGTTTTGCATCGAGGATTTCATTGTCTTAGTCTTCTACCTTATATATTTTCTTGAAAAGCTCTAAGGCCTCTTCTAATTTTCGGCTGGATAGCTCGTTTAATACTTTGGTTGGCTGATGAAGTAATTTTTTTGAGAGATTCCTGCTTAATTTTTCCATTACTTCATCGACAGGCGCTCCATTATCTACCTCTTTATTTGCTTTTAATAATTCTTTTTTTCTTAAGACTTCAAATTGCCCTCGCAGCCTTGTGATAGATGGTATAACTGTTTTTTGATTAAGCCCTTCCTTGAAATGTTTAGCTTTTTCTTTCAAAAGGTCTTGAGCTTTTTCCGCTTCAACTTCTCTCCCCAAAATACCTTCTTGTGCCAATTTAGCCAGATCATCAAAGGTATATAGGAATATATCGTCTAAGCTCCCTGCCTCCATTTCAATATCACGGGGGATAGCAAGGTCTACTAGCAACATTGGTTTATGCTTACGTATTTTTATAGCCTTTTCTATCATCCCAAGCCCAATAATCGGTAGTTGGCTGCTTGTTGAACTAATCACGATATCATAGTGGTGAATTTGATGATTAATGTCGCCTATAAGAATAGAGTCACATGCTATTTTATTTGCTAACTGCTGCCCTTTATCGATCGATCGATTGGCGATAGTGATTTTTTTTGGTTTTTGACTTGCAAAATACTTCGCACATAGCTCTGCCATTTCCCCTGCACCAACAAAAAGAATGCTGGTTTGTTCGATGTTTCCAAAGATACTTTTAGCAACTTTCAATATGCTTGAAGCAACTGTCGTGGTGCTCGCACCAATTTTTGTTTTTGTTCTTACCTCTTTAGCGACTTCAAAAACTTTTTGAAATAAATAAGATAGATGTTTTTTTTGGGTTCCTGCATAATCTGCCAGCTTTGCTGCTTGCTTCATTTGCCCTAGAATTTGCGTTTCCCCCAGGATCATACTATCCAGACCAGAAGCCACTTTAAATGCATGCATTACCGCATCTTCGTTAGAAAAATGATAAAGATGGGCTTTTATCCTAGCTAGGGGTATATTTTTGTACTGCGCTAACCATTTAATCAGAGGGTCTTTTTTTCCGGAATAAAAGTATATTTCCGTACGATTGCACGTAGAAAGAATAATGATTTCTTTAGCAAAAGTCCCATGTAATTTCCTTAAAACTGTGCTAACTACCTCAGACGGAAAAGAAAAAGCTTCCCTGAGGCTGAGCGGCGCAGTTTTATGATTAAGCCCTATAATATTTAATTCCATATTTTATTATCTGCGCTCGCTTTATCTTATCGCTTAAAAGGGGTTAAAATAGCTATTTTACAATAATAATTACTTTAAAAATTAGGAACATCAAACATATGGAAAAAAATTATAGAATAGCCCCTAGCATCTTATCAGCAAACTTTGCAAAGCTTGGACAAGAGATACAAGATGTCATTGCATCAGGAACCGATTTTGTTCATTTTGATGTGATGGACAATCACTATGTTCCTAATCTTACTATCGGCCCCTTAGTGTGCGAAGCTATAAGACCATTAACTGAGGCAACGATAGATGTGCACTTGATGGTAAAGCCAGTGGATCGAATCATTCCTGATTTTGCAAAAGCTGGAGCGGATATCATTACCTTTCATCCTGAGGGATCGGAACATATTGACCGAAGCCTTTCTCTGGTAAGAGATAATGGCTGTAAATCGGGCTTAGTATTTAATCCTGCAACTTCGTTAGATTACCTTGATCATGTAATGGATAAAATCGATATGATTCTTCTCATGTCAGTTAATCCTGGATTTGGTGGCCAAAAGTTTATTCCAGAGACCTTAAACAAGCTTGTCCAGGCGAGAAAAAGAATTGATGCCTATGCAGAAAAAACTGGCAGACAAATTTTATTGGAAGTCGATGGGGGCGTTAATCCAAACAATATTGAAGAAATAGCTAGAGCAGGTGCCGACACATTTGTCGCTGGCTCAGCCATCTTTGGTTCTGGTAATGACAAGGATCCTAATCGATACGATACGGTTGTTAAGTCTCTAAGGGATGCATTATCTAGGGTATAGGTTGGTACAATTTAATAATATAAAAGCCATTTTTTTTGATCTGGACGGTACGCTTTTTGAAACGGCTCCGGAGCTTGTTGGTGCCATAAATAATATGCTCTCTGATCTGAAAATGCCCCCACTTGAGAATAATCAAATTACTAACTTTATTGGCAGAGGTGCAGATAACTTAATTAGAAAATCTATTGAGTTGTCCTCTAAAAAATCCTCTGATGATTTTTTTGTCGATGCTATTGATGCCTTTCATCATCATTATGGTCTGGTTGCGCATAAAAGTCTTCCTTATGAGGGTGTTATGGAGACTATTAAATTTATTCAAAATCAGGATATAAAAATGGCATGCATAACAAATAAACCGAGTATGTTTACCGATAAAATTATCGATGCTTCAGGCTTTACTGATTTTTTTGATTTGGTTCTATCAGGTGATACTTTAGAAAAGAGGAAACCCGACCCGCTTCCTGTTATATACGCCTGCGATTATTTTAATATCAAACCGATTGAGTCAATAATGGTGGGAGACTCAATTAATGATATTGAAGCTGGTCATTCAGCAGGAGCTTTTGTTGTCACTGTGCCTTATGGATACCAATGTGGGGACAGTATCGTTTCTCCTAAAGTCAGTTTAGCGTTAAGTGAATTTTCAGAACTTCAGTGCGTTTTGAATTAATACATCATGTTTACATCTATTACTAAAGAACAGTTTAATGCTTATCAAAAGCAGGGGTATAACAGGATACCGCTTTTGATCGAAGCACCATCTGATCTTGATTCTCCATTATCGATTTTCACAAAGTTAGCAAACGAGCCTTTTAGTTATTTATTAGAGTCGGTTGAAGGAGGGGACAAGTTTGGTAGGTATTCTATTGTTGGATTACCCTCAAAAATTCAAATAAAAATTCATAAAAATACGATCTCTATCTATAACCAAAAAGAATTGAGGGAAAAGTTTGACCATGAAAATCCACTCGATTTTGTTGAGGAGTTCATGGACAGATTCAAAGTACCAACTGACTTAACTATGCCCCGATACTCGGGGGGATTAGCAGGTTATTTTGGGTATGAAACAATTAATTATATTGAGCCTAGGTTATGTAAAGATTTTCTCTCGGACTCCCTTAATGTGCCTGATATTTTATTGATGCTTTCTGATGAAGTGGTTGTGATTGATAATCTTTTAGGAAAATTATTCATCATTAGCTATCTGGACCCGTCTCAGGACGATGCTTATGATATAGGCGCATTAAGACTTAGTGCCTATCTAAAAAAATTAAAAAATCACGTAGCACCCATAGAGACCTCAAAAGAAATACGAACTAAGTCTCAGTCTGAGTTCGGGGAAACGGCTTTTAAAGAGGCTATAAAAAAAGCAAAAAAATACATATACGAAGGTGATGTGATGCAAGTTGTTTTATCCCAACGTATGAGCAAGCCGTTTCATTCGGACCCGTTAACGCTTTACCGTGCTTTAAGAGTGTTGAATCCGTCCCCTTACATGTTTTTTTATCACATGGATGACCATTTTGTAGTCGGTGCATCTCCCGAGATTTTAGTGCGATTAGAGGATAGAAAAGTTTCTGTTCGCCCCATAGCTGGAACCAGACCAAGAGGGGAGAATGAGGAAGAGGATGTGGGGTTAGAAAAAGATCTTTTAAGCGACCCAAAGGAAATAGCTGAACATGTTCAACTGATGGATCTGGGCAGAAATGATATTGGACGTGTTTCTAAAACGGGGAGTGTTAAGGTTACCGATAACATGACTATTGAAAGGTATTCGCATGTTATGCATATTGTTTCAAATGTTGAGGGCGCATTAAAGGATTCTTATAGCGCAATGGATGTATTAAAGGCAACCTTCCCCGCAGGAACAGTCAGTGGAGCACCTAAAGTGAGAGCTATGGAGATTATTAATGAACTTGAGCCAACCAAAAGAGGCATCTATGCTGGTGCTGTCGGATATTTAGGATTTAATGGTGATATGGATGTAGCAATTGCTATACGAACGGCTGTGATTAAAGACAAGACTTTATATGTGCAAGCCGGAGCAGGTATCGTGGCCGATTCTGTTCCTGATAATGAATGGATTGAGACAAAAAATAAAGCTAGAGCTATTTTACGAGCTGCTGAGTTAGTGCAATCTGGAGAGGATAACTAGTATGTTGTTGATGATTGATAACTACGATTCATTTACTTACAATCTCGTACAGTATTTTTCTGAATTAGGACAAGAAGTCCTTGTGCATCGCAATGATCAAATTTCTATTGAAGCGATAACCCGTTTAAATCCAGAGTTTATTGTAATTTCTCCGGGACCTTGCACTCCTAATGAGGCAGGAATTTCATTAAGCATTGTGAATCAATTTCAGGGCAAGATTCCAATCTTAGGGGTATGTTTGGGTCATCAGACCATCGGCCAAGCGTTTGGTGGAAAGATTATTCATGCACAAACCATCATGCATGGTAAAACGTCACAAATTCATCATAATCAACGAGGAGTTTTCAGAGGCCTTGCCAACCCATTCATTGCAACACGATATCATTCTCTCGTTATTGAGAGAGAATCACTTCCCTCATGTTTTGAGGTGACGGCTTGGACTGATGACCAAGAAATAATGGGAGTACGACATAAAGAACTAGCCATTGAGGGCGTTCAGTTTCATCCTGAATCTATTCTTACGCAGTATGGACATGACTTACTAAGGAATTTTATAGAAAATGATGACTGATTCTATCCATGATTATTTAACCCAATTAATTGAAGGAAGAAATTTATCGGACGATGAAATGACGGATGTTATGTCAAAAATTATGACCGGTAAATTAACCCCAGCACAGATTGCTGGCTTTATGATGGGTATGAGAATAAAAGGAGAGACGACGGAGGAAATTGCCGCTGCGGCACAAGTAATGCGTGAACAATCCCAGCACGTAACATTGACAAATCGGCAGCACTTAATAGACACTTGTGGGACGGGGGGTGACAACCTGCAAACATTTAATGTTTCAACGCTAAGTGCAATCATTTCAGCCGCAGCAGGTGCGAGAGTGGCTAAACACGGAGGGAGATCCGTTTCTTCAAAATGTGGAAGTGCAGATGTTTTGGAAGCTTTGGGGGTGAACGTCAATTTAACGCATGAGAGTATTGCGGCTTTGGTTGACAAGATCGGTATCGGCTTTATGTTTGCACCTAACTACCATCCTGCTATGAGATACGTTGCTCCCGTAAGGAAAGAGCTGGGCATACGAACATTCTTTAATTTGCTGGGACCATTAACTAATCCAGCTAATGCACGGTCTCAAGTGGTAGGGGTATTTAGCAAGCAACTATGCACCACTTTTGCACAAGCCCTTCGTACTCTTGGAAGCCATCATGTAATGATTGTATCCGGCGCAGACGGTATGGACGAAATTTCGATAACAGGCCCGACTCATGTTGCAGAATTAAAAAATAATCGTGTCGAGGAGTTCACAATACAGCCCGATGACTTTAATTTACCGGTTGGTAGTATTGAGGATATTATGGTGGAAAACGTTGAGCAATCCAAAGCCATTATTATGAACATACTTCATGGCGAACATTCCACAGCTAGAAATATCACTTTATTGAATGCTGGTGCTGCTATATATGTGAGTGGCATCGCCCAAGATCTTCAGAAGGGAATCGAAAAAGCCGCCACGGTTGTGGATAATGGGCAAGCATTGAAAAAATTAAATGAATTAGTGAAAGAATCTCATGAGTAATATTCTTGATAACATTCTGGCAACTAAAAAACTCGAAATTGCTTCGAGCCGACAAAAAAAATCTATTGCTAATCTTGAGGACGAAATCACTTCTATTGAAGATGAAAGAGGATTTATTGCAGCAATCAGCAAAAAAATTGAAGCTAATCATTCTGCTGTGATTGCTGAAATAAAAAAAGCTAGCCCTTCTAAAGGCGTCATTAGAGAAGATTTTAATCCAGTACAAATAGCAAAATCTTATGAGCAAGGAGGTGCTACTTGCCTCTCGGTTCTGACTGACAAAGACTATTTTCAGGGAAGTACTGATTACATTCAAATGGTAAAAAATCATTGCACCCTCCCGGTCTTGCGAAAAGATTTTATGATTGACCCCTATCAAATATATGAATCTAAAGCACTCGGTTCTGATTGCATCTTGCTGATTGTGGCTGCGCTAGAGTTGGCACAAATGCAGGAGCTTGAAGCCATAGCTAATGAATTGTCTATGGATGTATTAGTTGAGTCGCATGATGCCTATGAGCTCGAAAAAGCCCTTCAACTAAAAACCAAGCTTATTGGCATCAATAATCGTAACCTAAAAACTTTTGATGTAACGCTGCAAACCACTATAGATTTATTGAAAGAAATTCCTCCAGATAAAATTACGGTTACCGAGTCAGGTATTTTTACCCGTGAACATATTAGGCTTATGCATGAGCATAATATTTATAGTTTTTTAGTGGGTGAAGCATTTATGCGCGATGATGACCCTGGCGAATCACTTAAACGTTTATTGGAAAATGGATGATCACTAATCGACCGAGAAGAATACGCAATCATGAGTTCTCAAGAAAGCTTGCCAGAGAAAATCATTTAACGGTAGATGACCTTATTTACCCTATGTTTGTAATTGAAGGTATCAACATTCGTCAAAAAATTGCATCGATGCCCGGCATTTATCGGTTGAGTATTGATCAACTCATTTTGGATGCAAGCCAATGTTTCGATCTAGGTATACCTGCTATTGCCTTGTTTCCTGTGATTGATGACGAAAAGAAGTCATTAGATGCCAAAGAGTCTTATAACGATAAGGGACTAATCCCACAAGCTATTAAAGCGCTTAAAAAAGCGTTACCCTTGCTCGGAGTCATTACAGACATAGCACTGGATCCCTATACTAGTCACGGCCAGGATGGTCTGATGGACGATCAAGGCACTATTCTTAATGATGCAACGGTAGAAGTGCTGGTAAAACAAGCGATTACTCATGCGAGATCGGGTTCGAACATTGTGGCACCCTCTGACATGATGGATGGACGGGTAGGAAAAATACGTCATGCACTAGAAAAAGAAGGCTTTGTTGATACCAAAATTTTATCCTACTCAGCAAAATACGCTTCTGCATTTTATGGGCCATTTAGAGAGGCTGTTGGGTCTGCTGTGTCTTTGGGCTCATCCTCAAAAGAGACGTACCAGATGGACCCTGCTAATAGCAACGAAGCCCTTTATGAGGTGGAGTTGGATATCAATGAAGGGGCTGATATGGTGATGGTAAAACCTGGAATGCCTTACCTTGATATTGTCTTTCGTGTAAAAAGTACGTTCGAAAAACCTACGTTTGTGTATCAGGTGAGTGGTGAATATGCCATGATTAAAGCTGCTAGCCAAAACCAATGGTTAGATGAAAAGAAAGTTGTCCTAGAGTCATTGATCGCATTTAAGCGAGCAGGAGCGGACGCTATATTGACTTATTTTGCTCTCGACGTCGCTAACTATTTGAAAGAAGGGAATTAGGATCAAAGTTACTAAGTTGTTTTAAATCAAGACCCCTCATATCCATCAAATTTTTCTTATTCCTTTTTTGGTCATGTGGCTCAAATATTTTCAGTTCTACGGGAACATTGCCTCGCTCTATCAGTATGAGCGGAATTTTTTTTAAGGATTGTTTTTTTGTTCTTTTTTCGGAAATATTAAAATCCTTAGTTTCAAACGGTATATTGTTGTTTAATAAAATGTATTCAACTTCCTTCATATTGTCACTAAAAAGATTAATTTGAATAATGGGATATTTAGGTAGTAACCCCTCAGATAGTTGCGTTACAAAGTAAGGATTAAACGATTCAAAAAACTTCATAATCCTAAGTGCTTCAGTTTTTATCGTTTTGACTAATTCAATATCAAGCTCCGCTTTAAAGATTAGCCGATAATCTAGGAGTGCTTTGTCTATTTCGTCATTAGAAGGCAGCAAGTCGACTGTGTCTAAATCTAGGTAACGCACCGCCTTTTTCTTGGCGTATTGATAGTCGGTTATGCCTTCCTCCATAATAATCTCAGCAGCTTTATTTGCTATCGATAGGCGAATGTTTTTTGTGTGATCTTTTACCATGGCAATGCATTACGATTAATTGATCATAAAATAGGCGTTATTCTGTGGAAGAAACTCATCGTAAAAATACTCATAGATCCCCGGCTCGTTTACTCCCGCTAAAGTCCCATCAGACTCTTTTACCTTGAGAGGGAGAATACCTTCTGGCTCAACGAGCATTTTTACTGGATAATCCTCTAGGATGGGTTCCATATAGTCAATCCAAATGGGTAGCGCAGCTCTTGATCCGGTTTCTTTATTTCCTAGGGGCTTGGGCTGAGGGAAGCCCATCCATGTGACAGTCACAATATCCGGGTTATAGCCGGCAAACCATGCATCAATTAAATTATTGGTCGTGCCTGTTTTCCCAGCAATGTCACTTCTTTTGAGTCTTTTTGCTTTTCTGGCGGTGCCAGTATTAATGACTTCTTTAAGCATATCCGTCATGATAAATGCATTCCTTGGGTCAATAATCCTAGGGACTTCTGCGTTCATTAATGCTGAACTTAGCTTTACTTTACGGCCTTTAGAGTCAATAATTTTTTCAATAAAATACGGTTTTTTTAGGTAGCCCCCGTTAGCAAAAACACTATATGCCGAAACCATTTCCATGGCTGTCACTTCGCCAACACCCAAAGCCATAGAAAGATATGGTTGGTGTTTTTTGGGATCAAACCCAAAGCGTGAAACATAGTCCTGGGCATATTTTGGGCCAATATGTTTTAACACGCGGATCGCAACTAAGTTTTTTGATTTAGCTAAACCCTCTCGCAAGCGAACGGGGCCTGAGAATTTTTCATTGTAATTTTGTGGCTCCCAGTTCTCCGAGGAATTAAGTTCTGCCGCAGTGATATAAAGGTACCCATCATTAACTAATGTTGCCGCATTCAGTCCTTTCTCAAGTGCAGCAGAGTATATAAAAGGTTTAAAAATAGAGCCAGGCTGTCTTTGTGCTTGCGTGACATGATTGTACTTATTGCGATAGAAATCAAATCCTCCTACCAATGCCACAATTGCGCCTGTTTGAGGATCCATAGATATGAGGGAGCTTTCTACTTCAGGCAGCTGGGTTACATGCCAAACACCACGATTTTTAACAAATCGCATAACTACCCCTGGCTTTATAAGTCTTTCGCCTTCTTCCTCAATACGAAAGTCCTCTTGAACCAGTTTTAACCCTCTTTTGTAGATGTTGATCTGTTGTCCGTTTTTTAATAAGGCGGTGATTTGAAGCGGTTGGGCTGAGAGAACAACGCCGGGGATAAAGTCTCCGTAGGTGGGGATGAGCCTTAATTGTTGGAGCAGGTGTTTGTTACGCGCTTTATCATCTTGGTAATCCTTTGCTTCTAGATTCATGAAATTTTCGGGTGGAGTTAGGCCGTTACGAATCATGTAATGAATAAAATTATTCTGCACCGCCCTATTAGCATATATCTGGTTACGTTTTTTGATGGTAGTAAATACCTTGAGTCCGCTGGTGTAGATCCCTTCGCCAAATTCAGCATAAAGCTCTTGCCTCACCATTTCTGCGACATAGTCGGCTTTTAACTCCCGCTTACTGACCGAGTCCCTCAGATCAATGGCCTCTTCGAGGGCTATTTGGTAGGTAGCGTTATCGATATAACCATGCCTTAACATACTCCGAAGTACTGCTTGCTGTCTTTGAATCGCTAACTCAGGATTAACTAGCGGGTTGTACCTACTGGGTGCTTTAGGAAGGCCTGCCAGCAAAGCCGACTCTGCCAAATTAAGCTCGGCAAGACTTTTATTAAAGTAGGTATTAGCTGCAGCAGAAAAGCCAAAGGCTCGCTGACCTAAATAAATTTGATTAATATAAAGCTCAAGAATTTCCTCTTTGGATAAGGAATTTTCTATTTTTATTGCCAGTAATATCTCATTAATTTTTCTTTTAAATGTTCTTTCGGATGAAAGGAAAAAATTACGTGCCACTTGCATCGTGATCGTGCTTGCCCCCTCATGCCCTTGGCCGGAGATATTTTTCAGTGCAGCTCGCAGGACACCGATGATATCAATCCCCGGATGCTCGAAGAACCGTCTGTCCTCAATCGCCAAAATGGCATTGATCATTTTTTGCGGGACATGTTTAATCAGGACGTGATTACGCCTTTCCTCTCCAAACTCTGCTATCAATAAACCTTCTTTTGAAAAAACTTGTAGCGGCTCTTTAGGTCGGTATTGTTGAAGGTGACTAACGTTCGGTAGCGTGGGATAAATGAGGACAACAATAAAAAACACTAAAGCCATTAACGACATGCCTGCCAGCATCATGATTACGAGGTAATTTTTTATTTTTGTAAACATGTGATGAAAATTTCTTTTTCTCCGCAAAGGTTTATTATAGAGGTATAAGTAAATTTATTTTGCATAAAACGAAAAAATTTAAGTGAAACAACGGTATGACAAAAAATAAACATAAAATATTCTTAATCGGCTTAATGGGTTCCGGGAAGACCACCATTGGAAAAATCGTCGCTAAAAAACTCCAACTCAATTTTATGGATAGTGATGTCTTAATTGAAGAAAAAACCGGGGTGAAGGTACCGCTTATATTTGAATACGAAGGCGAAGAAGGGTTTCGTAAAAGAGAGGCTAGCACGCTAATTGAACTTGCGATAAAAAATGATATGGTTTTGGCAACGGGTGGGGGAATTGTTTTATTAGAAGAAAACCGGAAATTATTAGTGGAGTCAGGGTGGGTCTTCTATCTGAAAGCCCATACCGATGAATTGGCAAGGCGATTGGCTAACGATAAATCACGGCCTTTATTGCAACATGTTGATGTGAAAGAGAAGCTCAACGAGCTGCTTGCCAGCAGAGAGGCTTTGTATGAATCCTGTGCAGACTATATAATTCAGACCAAGAACAAGCGCGCTGTAGATATAGCCGATGAAATCATAACGACTTTGAGATGCCATGAAGACCATTAATATTGATCTGGGAGATAGAAGTTACCCTATTTATGTAGGGGACCAACTCATCGATAACCCAACCATTCTCCTCAACCATATTCATACCCATACGGTTGTCGTGGTTACTAATACGACGGTTGCCCCTCTGTATCTCGATACCGTTACCCAATCACTCGGGGATAACACACACATCATCTCTATTATTTTGCCTGATGGTGAGCAGTATAAGAATACAGAAACACTCAACACTATCTATGAAGTGTTATTAAAAAATAAATGTGATCGGGAGGTGATGCTCATTGCCTTGGGTGGGGGAGTCATAGGGGATATTACCGGCTTTGCAGCAGCGAGTTTTATGCGGGGGGTTAAATTTATACAGATACCTACCACCCTTCTTTCCCAGGTTGACTCTTCAGTGGGAGGAAAAACCGGCATCAATCACGCGCTAGGAAAGAATATGATAGGAGCATTTTATCAACCCCAGTGCGTTATTGCTGATGTTGGCCTGCTTAAGACCCTCCCTGACAGGGAGCTAAGCGCAGGCTTAGCAGAGGTGATTAAATATGGCCTGATTAGGGATGCGGCATTTTTTGTATGGCTCGAGAAAACGATGCCTTCCTTGACTAATAAAGATTCCTCTACCTTGATTGAGGCGGTCATAAGGTCTTGCGAGAATAAGGCGGATGTGGTGGCGCAAGATGAATTTGAATCATCTAAGGGTATACGAGCTACGCTGAATCTGGGTCACACGTTTGGCCATGCCATTGAGCATGCGATGGGCTATGGCAATTGGTTACACGGGGAGGCGGTTGCAGCAGGTATGGTGATGGCGGCATTTTTATCCCAAGAATTGGGGTGGCTTAACCCCGATGAGTTTGATCGAACCAAACAGTTGATTGCTAACGCCAATCTTCCCATCAACCCGCCAGATATACCGGTCGATCAGTTTATGAGTCTGATGCAGTCGGACAAAAAGTCACAACGGGGCCGTATCCACCTGATACTCCAAAAAACGATTGGCGAGGCGATACTGACCAGTGACTACCCAGAAGCGGCGTTGCGTAAAACCTTACAACAAAAATCGTTCTAAGACATGGTGTTAAAAAACTACGCTTCCGACCCCTTAGTCTCACGAGGACGCCTGCATATAGAGCCAGGGACAACCAACAGAAATGCCTTTCAAAGAGACCGCGACCGCATTATTCACTCATCCGCTTTTAGGCGTTTAGAATACAAAACGCAAGTCTTTGTGAATCATGAGGGAGACATGTTTCGTACACGCCTCACGCACTCTATTGAGGTGTCGCAAATTGCCAGGAGCATTGCCCGTGCGCTCGAGTGTCACGAGGATCTGGCCGAAACCATTGCCTTGGCCCACGATTTAGGCCACACACCCTTTGGGCATGCTGGCCAGGACGCGCTCAATCAATGCATGCGTGACTTTGGGGGCTTCGAGCACAACCTGCAATCGCTTAGGATTGTGGATAGCTTAGAGAAACGTTACGCCCATTGTGATGGCCTGAACCTCATGTTTGAGTCAAGGGAGGGCATACTTAAACATTGCTCGATCACTAATGCCAAAACATTGGGGGCGATCGGTGAGCGTTTTATTCACAAAACCCAACCCTCACTGGAGGCACAAATTGTTAATATTGCCGATGAGATTGCCTATATTAATCATGATATTGATGACGGTTTTCGTTCAGGCCTGCTAACGATCGATGCCTTATCGGGTAACACTCTATTTGCCACCTGTGCGGAGGAGGTCAAGGGCTTTTGCTCAGAAAGTAACGGGGAAGTCTTTATTAATGAAGTAGTCAGGCGCATGATTCATTGGATGGTAAGTGACCTTATTATTAATAGCCAGGAGCATATCCAAAATCACCATCCGCAATCTACCGATGATGTAAGGCGTATGCCGCCATTGATTAACTACACGGACAGCATGCTGACGCAAAAACAACAAATGAAGACGTTTCTCCGTCATGCGATGTACGAGCATGAGAGGGTAGCGGCTATGACCTATAGCGCAAGAAGTACGGTCCATCAGCTATTTCAGTACTTTATGCAAGATGAGTGTCACATCCCCGAGGCATTTAAAAACCAATCTAAGGACACCTACCCGCGCATCGTATCGGATTATATTGCCGGCATGACCGATCGGTTTGCCATTCAGTTGGCCGCTACGATCGTTTAATTCCCTTATAAAAATAGGGTTACAACTCATTTGTGGTAAAAAAGCAACACAAAATCACCAGATGTAACAAAAATGTCACATTTTCCTTGCAAGCCGCCCCCTTTTTTAGAGATAATATATGTAACTTCTTAAATTTACTTTTAGGAATGTATGAAGTAGGTAAGTTTCACGGTTTACTTATTTCAATTTTTTTACAATAGGAGATTTACAAATGAATAAAACTATTAAACTAGCAGTTGCGGGCGCTATTTTATCAGCAGCCTCAGTTGCAAACGCAGGTATCATTGTACCAGCAGGTGAGTGGACATTGGATATTAATGGTAACGTTAATGCCTACGCTTCATGGTATGAAGCTGACGATCTATCTACTTCTACAGTAACTGGTGGTCTGGCTGGAACAAGAGATGTCAACGGTAATGATACAGCAGCATCGATCGGTACTGGCCTTCTTCCATCATGGTTAGGCGTTACTGGTACAACAC
This sequence comes from Methylophilales bacterium HTCC2181, assembly GCA_000168995.1. Classification (GTDB taxonomy): domain Bacteria; phylum Pseudomonadota; class Gammaproteobacteria; order Burkholderiales; family Methylophilaceae; genus BACL14. Next base: position 294,854 of record AAUX01000001.1, read on the forward strand.
GTCAGAATGATTTAGACGTGTCATTCACGATTTCTATCCAACCAGGTGCTTCAGATAACTCTTACACAGGTGATGGCGCGACAAAAGGAATAGCACTTAATGATGCTGGGGATGGCATAGTTCAAACTGGTTCAAACAGCTCAGTACTAGCACGTCAAGCATTCTTGACATTTGGTGATGCATCATGGGGTAGTGTTAAATTAGGTAAGGATCTTGGTATCTTTGCTTCTGATGCCATCCTCAACGACATGACACTTTTAGGTGTAGGTTCAGGTGGTAACGTTTCAGGATCAGCTCTTAACTCTACAAACGGTGGTATTGGTACTGGTTATATCTACGCTGCATGGAAAGGACAAGTTGCTTATACAACGCCTAACATGAACGGCTTCCAAGCAACTATTGGTCTAACTAACCCAAACCAGGGTGTTGATAGCTCAACTTTCCAAGACGGTTTTGGTATTGAAGCTAAAGCACACTATGCTTTCCCAATGGGTAAAGTTTGGGTATCTGGCGCATCATACGAAAGAGATGAAGCAACTGCTGCTAACTCATACGATGTAACAGTGATGGATATTGGTGCTACTGTAAATGTAGGTAACCTTGCTCTTACTGGTTACTTCTACTCAGGTGAAGGTGCTGGTACTACATTCCTAGGTAATCTAGGCGCTACTGGTGGTCAAGAACGTGATTCTGACGGTGGTTACCTTCAGGCTACATACGTAATACCATCAGGCACTAAATTAGGTGCAGCTTATGGTGTTTCAAACCTGGATCTAGCGAACGGTGAAGATGCATCAGCTCTTGTTGAAGAAAACAAGCGTTGGACTGTAGGTGCATATCACCCACTAACCAAGCATCTTAACCTTGTTGCTGAATATACAGACTTAACGTCAGAATCTCATGACGGAGCAAGAAACGAGTCTGGTAAAGTATCACTAGGTGCGATCTTATTCTTCTAGAATTAATTCTAAAAGAAAGCTCGATTAAAAAGGCTCCCACGGGAGCCTTTTTTTATTGCCTATCATCAAAGTAACTATTTTTGATATCATAGAAAATCATTAATATTAAATATTTACCTTATGTAAATTCCCAATTTGATGGGCTTATAACAAGTATTCAAGCCCATGTAGATGCAAAGCAATTTATTCTTGCTCTCAACAAGTTTGAAGCGTTAATTGCCCATAATAAAAAAAGCCATTACCTCTTCAATATGCGCGGTGTGATCAACCTTCAGCGAACTAAATTTGATTTATCAATGAAGGACCTAAAAAAATAATAGGAGATATCTTTAACCATCTTGATTTAGATTTCAATGAGACCATGCTCCAAACCACAGCCAATAAAAGGTCTGTTTTGACTGCTAGCGTCAATCAGGTTAGGGAAAAAATTCATACAGGGTCAATCAAGCAGCTGGGAAGCTTATCGAGAGTACATTGGGCCCTTAGTTAATTATTTTGAGAGCAAATAATTATGAGGCCAGGACGTAATCAGCCTCTACAATTTAAGAGTTTGAAGGACCTGATCAAGACTCTGCCCATTTTTTGCTTTACGGATTTCTATACTTGGATACCATAGTGAATGATTATTTTTATCAGTTAAACTCCAATACCAAGAGTGACATTGATGATTAGAATTTAATAAGAGTATAGTCTCAATCCCCATAGCGCCAGCAAGATGGGCAGTTGTGTTATCAATAGTAATCACCTGGTGACAGTTGGCTATTGCATCCATTAATTGATCGAGATCATTCAAATTATCGGATTTAACTCCATCAATATTGATTTTATATATTTTGGAGGCCTCAGTTAGTTCTTTGGAGAAATCACCGTATTGTAAATTGTTAAAATTTTTTCTGTAGCGGGATAGATTCTTAAAAAGCTTATCAAGACTCAGCGATTTTTCAAGGCCAAAAACTGGATTTTGACTAAACCAAGAAATCCCTATGAGTTTACTAGACTCGATGATTGGCTCTTTTGTTGTCAATTTAAGTTGATTCGAGTTGATGAGATCATTGGAGCTTTTGATAAAGAGTTTCCCTAGGCCAATACCGCTGCAGCAGTAATCAAATACATCCCCAATGGGAAACTGTTGATCAACTGCCAGGAAAGAAAAATTATTAGGTAAAATCTTTTGATATATAGTAATTAGCCTTTTGTCGGTCATAATCGTGAAACGATTTTTATAATTAATTATTTTTGCAAGTAGCTGACTGTAAAAAATTTGATCGCCAAGTCCCTGGTCAAAGAAAATTAAAACCCTCGATGTATTATTTTTTCCATCCCATAATGGCAAAAACTTGGTGAGCTCTAAAAAAGAACCAGATTTTTCATGCACAAATAGAATATTTTTCCATCCCTCAATAAAGTTCCCACAACTCAGTTGAGAGATACCTAAATTAATTCTTGAGTCGATATGGTTTTCATCAATATTAATTGCTTCGGTATAGTAATTTTGTGCCAATTTATGTTGACCCAAGCTTGCAAATTCATAACCTAAATTTTGGTAAATGGATGCATTTCTATAGCCAGATCGTATTAACTCTTGATAAATTTTCATAGCCTTTTCATTGCGAGATAATTTTTGATAAATCAAAGCTTGATAAAATTTGTAATCAGGATCATTCAAGCTTAACTTTTTAAGATAAAGATTAGCCTTATCAATTTGGCTGAGCATCATTGAACATTCAATTAATTTTTTGTTGATACGGATGTGATCTAATTGACCACTATTAGCAATAAGTGATTCACCGAGTTTTATAGCTTCAGAAAAATTATTTTGCTTAATAAGGACATTAAAAATTTCATATTGAGCTTGGAAGTAATGGGGACTTTGGACTGAAATTTGTTTAAGATCACTTAATGCCTTAGTCAATTTTCTATAGGCAATTAATGCTCTGGCACGATTAATCTTAAAGGTTTCATTTGAAGGATCGTGACTAAGAGCTTGTGAAAATGCTTTAATTGACTGAGAATGCAACCCCTGATCTTCATAGGTTGCACCTAAATTATTAAGTACGTCAGGATCTCTTGGGTTTGTTTTAAGGCATTCCTTTAGGTATTGAGTAGCAGATTTAAAATCTTTCATTTTCCTATAGGCAGCACCAAGGTTCATTAGGGTATGTCGATCATTTTTTCTTTGATTGAGTGCTTTTTTTAAATAAAGGATAGCTTGTGTTGTATCGTTTAGCTGTATGAAACATGTGCCGATTAAAAAAAGGGTTTCAAAGTGTTTGGGATTAGATTCGCAATTTTTTTTATAAAAATATACCGCTTTCTCCAAATCATTTTCCCGGTGGTATTGAACTCCTTTTTGGTAAAATTGTGTCGCCATAAAATTATTCTACTACAGACGTATTGAATTATTTTACTTTGATAGATAACTCTTTAATTTTACGCGTAATGGTGTTACGACCTATTCCAAGAATCTTTGCCGCATCAATCTTACGGTTTTTCGTGTGGGTAAGAGCGGAGCTGATGAGCGTTTTTTCCACATCATGAATAATTGTGTTGTAAATCGACTGGTTACCCTTGTCAATCTCGAGGCTAATGTCTCTATGAAGACCTATGTGCCAACCTTCCTGATCAATAAGCTCAAGAGGATGGGTGGAAGCATCTTTGATGTCCTTAGGTAAGTCATCAATCAAAATCGTGTTTCCTGATGCCATGAGGGTAAGCCAATGACAAACGTTCTCTAATTGCAATACGTTACCCCTCCAATTGAGCGTCATAAGGTAATGTATAGTTTCCTCAGCAAGCACTTTAATTTCTGTGTCTAATGCTTGTGCATTTTTCTTTAAGAAAAATGCAGTTAGCAGGGGAATATCATCTAGTCTTTTTCTTAAAGGAGGCATAATGATGTTGATAACATTCAGGCGATGGTAAAGATCTTCCCTAAAACTCCCATCTGCTACTAACGTACCAAGATTTTGGTTGCTGGTGGCAATAATTCTGACGTTAATAGCTACTGGATGTTTTCCGCCTACGCGATAAAAATGGCCGTCATTTAATATTCTCAGAAGTCGCACTTGGATTTCCATGGGCATGTCGCCGATTTCACTCAAGAAGAGGGTTCCACCCGCTGCATCTTCAAAACTTCCTCTAATTGGCTCATCGTTATGAGCGTTAACATTGCCCTCGATGCCAAATAGCGTTTCTTCGAGTAATTCTTTTGGGATGGCGGCAGTATTAATTTTAATGAATGGCTGATTCTTTCTTTGACTGTTCTTGTGAAGCGATCGGGCGACTAACGCTTTACCTGTTCCGGTTTCACCAGTGATTAATACGTTATCATCACTTTTAGTGAGTTTACCGATGACCCTAAATATCTCTTGCATGGACGAGGATTGCCCAATAATCTCAGGCATTAAATCAAGGCTGTCAGAGACGTTTTTTTTGAGACCTTGTGCTTTAACCAATGCTTTTTTAATGATCTCAATGGATTGATGAATATCAAAGGGTTTGGCGATATATTCAAAGGCACCCTTTTGGAATGCCGCTACTGCCGTATCTAGATCGGAGTAGGCCGTCATAATAATGATAGGAATTTCGGGAAACTTTTCACTGACTTTAGCCAAGAATACAAGCCCCGTCTCTCCTGGCATACGAATATCACTAATGATGACTGATGGTTTTTCATGATTAAACTGATTAATGGCTTCATTTGTGTTGGCAAATGATTTATACGAAAGGTTGGCGCTATCTAAAGCTTTCTCAAAAACCCATCGAATTGATTTATCATCATCAAGTACCCATACATCGGTCATAGCGACTCTCCTTTGTTGTCAATCAAGCCATTATTAATCGGCAGGATAATAGAAAATACTGTATGTCCAGGCTCGCTAACCAAGCTAATCATTCCTTGATGTAGTGATATTAGATTTTGTGCTAACGATAGACCTAAGCCAGTGCCCTCTTCATTTCCTGAAACCAGAGGATAAAAAATAGTATCTTTTATTGGTTCTGGGACCCCAGGCCCGTTATCTACTATATCAATTCGTATTGCTACTGAATGCTTCTTTTTATTAAAAACAATTTGGCTTTCTGACCGAGTAATCACTTTTAGTGAAGGGCTTTCTGTGGTGTTTTGCTTCCACAATACCTGCATTGCATTGCGACAAATATTTAATAGGGCTTGTATTAATTTTTCTCGATCGCCTACAAATTCGGGGAGGCTGATGTCGTAATCTCTGATAAACTCGATCTGTGAGCCAAACTCTGACACGATAAGGCTTCTCACCCGCTCAATTACCTCATGTATATTTGTTCTTTCATACACAGGCAATTGGTGTGGGGTCAGTAACTTGCTCATGAGGTTCTGCAATCGGTCTGCTTCAGAAATGATAATCTCGGTATATTCCTTGAGACTTTTTGACACCAGCTCTTTTTCTAGAAGCTGGGCTGCCCCACGCAAACCGCCAAGAGGATTTCTTATTTCATGGGCAAGATTTCTAAGAAGGTCAGCATTGGCTTGTTGCTGAATAAACATTCTTTCTTCTTTTGCTATACGAAGATGCTGGTCCATTTGTATCATTTCAATTAAACAATTATCAGTGTTGCTTATCCATGAGACGGTAAATGTCACACATAAGGTTTTATTTTGCTTTGATCGAATAAATACTTCATTTTCCCTAAAAGCACTTTGCGATTTTTTTGCACTAAGTGCAGCACGCTTAAAGAGATCAAATTCCTCAAAGAACAAACTCGTCAATTGTCCGCAAGCCTGATCATGGCTTATTTCTAACATAACCTCAGCGCTCGGATTTATATAGTCAATATAAAATTCTTCACTGCAAATGATGACCGCTGCCGTTAGATGCTCTAAACCTTCAAATTTTGGTAATATTTTAGGTGGTGACATTTTTTTTATACCATTACAATTGAGATGCATGAAGTTAGCCTCTGATTAATAAATTTGCGTCTACCAACTTCATCAAGCTTTTACATTATTTAGTATGTATAAATTTAAGAATAGGTGGGCTCCTAATAAGAGCCCAGATATACTTTAAACGCTATAGTACATATCAAATTCAATAGGATGAGGCGTCATTCGCATGCGTGTTACTTCATCCATTTTGAGCTTAATAAAACTATCAATAAAGTCGTCGGTAAATACACCCCCTCGTGTAAGGAATTCACGATCATTATCTAAAGCCTCTAGAGCTTGATCGAGAGAATGGGCTACTTGAGGTATTTTATTTTCTTCTTCAGGCGTTAAGTCATACAGGTCACGCGTCTCAGCATCACCTGGATGAATTTTGTTTTGAATACCATCAAGACCGGCCATCATCATGGCAGTGAAAGCTAGATAGGGATTTGCTGTTGGATCAGGGAATCGCACTTCAATTCTTCTTGCCTTGTCTGAGGATACGAAAGGGATTCTAATAGCCGCAGATCGATTCTTTGCAGAATAAGCAAGCATCACAGGGGCTTCGAATCCTGGCACTAAACGTTTATAGGAATTAGTAGATGGATTAGTAATCGCATTAAGCGCTTTACCATGTTTGATAATACCGCCAATATAAAATAACGCATCCTTACTTAAGCCTGCATATTCCTTTCCAGCAAACATATTTTTACCATCCTTCCATATGGATTGGTGAACATGCATACCCGTTCCATTGTCGTTAAGTACCGGTTTTGGCATAAACGTCGCTGTTTTGCCAAAGTTATGTGCGGTATTGTGAACCACGTATTTAAGAATTTGTGTCCAATCGGCTCTTTCGGTCAATGAACTAAACTTAGTGCCTATTTCATTCTGACCAGAACCTGCTACCTCATGATGATGAACTTCAACAGGCACACCCATTTCTTCAAGTGTTAAGCACATAGCTGATCTGAGGTCTTGCATAGAATCTACGGGAGGCACAGGGAAATAACCACCTTTGACCGTTGGCCTATGACCAACATTACCCCCTTCATGATCATGATTAGATTCCCACGAAGCTTCTTCGGAATTAATTTTTACGGAGGAGCCCTGCATACCTGACTGCCATGTCACTGAATCAAACACAAAAAATTCAGGCTCTGGGCCAAAATAAATAGTATCGCCTATACCTGTTTTTTTCAAATATGCTTCAGCTCTATGAGCAATAGTGCGGGGATCTCGGTCATAACCCTTGCCATCTGTAGGGTCAATAACATTGCATGTAAGGATCATTGTGGGCTCTTCCATGAAAGGGTCCATATTTGCTGTATTCGGATCTGGAATTAATAGCATGTCTGAGGCATTAATACCCTTCCAACCTGCGATAGAAGAGCCATCAAAGGCATGACCTTCAGTAAACTTACTTTCGTCAAATGCAGATACAGGTACAGTAACGTGCTGCTCTTTACCTTTTGTGTCAGTAAAACGAAAATCGACAAACTTAACGTTGTTACTTTTAATTTTGTTCATTACATCAGATATGCCAGCCATACTAAAACTCCTTAAAAAAATAGATAATATTTAAATGTTAATTATAATAAGTCATAAGGAATGCTTATTAAATTTATCTCAAAATACATCATTTATCCTATAAAACACAACAATTTTCGGAAATTGCACCAATTAAATGCTTATTTTCTATATTTACGCACTAATTTAGTGCATAAATATAAAATAATGCTTTAATTGTTAATCGACTTTATAATTCGAATATGAATAATCACATAAAAAAATATGCCGTCGTAGGGCATCCAATCCACCATTCAAAGTCCCCAGCTATCCATCAATGTTTTGCCAAAGAGTTTGGGCTCAGTATTGCTTATGAAAAAATTGATATCAACCCTGAAGACTTTATTGAGGAAGTTCATACACTCCGGAACCAAAATTATTTAGGACTAAATGTCACCCTGCCATTTAAAGCTGATGCATTTGCCATGTGTAACGAAGTAACTGCCACATCGAGAATGACTGGATCCGTCAATACCCTTTCTTTTAAAGGTGGCAAGATTTATGGCGACACTACTGATGGTATAGGTATAGTAAATGACCTAATAGCAAAACGTATCGTGATTAAGGAATCTCATCTGGCTTTACTAGGTGCCGGTGGAGCATCTAATGCGGTGATGTTTGATCTGATAAATGCTGGCCCCAAAACCATTACTCTTGTTAATCGGACAAAAACTAAAGCTGATGATATGGTAAAGAAATGGAGCAATTTTGCCAAAGAAAATAGTGTAGAACTAAAGGTGATTGAACTGCATGCTTATATTCCGCAAGGTTATAATCTGGTTATTAATGGCACTTCTTCAGCATTGATTGATGGGTCATCACCCATAGCTGATCACTTATTTCAGTCAGAAACCGTTTACTACGATATGACTTACGGCTTTGAAACCCAATTTATGCTTAACGCTAAGAATAAGGGTGCGCAATATTTCGATGGGCTGGGTATGCTTATTGGGCAAGCTGCGGCAAGCTTTACCATTTGGCATAAACTTCAACCCAATCTTAGCTTAGCAGCCAAGGCATTAGAGGTAGGATTGTAGGTATTTTCCAGTATAACTTTTGGGGTTTTGGCTGACTGTTTCTGGTGTACCCTCGTCGACAATACGTCCGCCACCATCCCCACCTTCAGGACCTAAATCGATCACCCAGTCTGCGGTTTTAATCACGTCAAGATTATGTTCAATCACAACTAAGGTATTACCGTTATCTCTTAATCGATGCAACACGTTTAGCAGTAGCTGAATATCTTCAAAATGCAATCCAGTAGTCGGTTCATCTAGAATATATAAGGTTTTCCCCGTATCCCTTTTTGATAGTTCTAGGGCCAGCTTAACTCGTTGTGCTTCTCCTCCTGATAAGGTCGTTGCATTTTGGCCCAGCTGAATATAGCCTAAGCCTACCTCAAGTAAGGTTTTAAGCTTACGTTCAATAATAGGGACGGCTTGAAAAAAATCATAAGCCTGCTCTACAGTAAAGGATAAAATCTCATGGATATTCTTACCTTTATATTTAATATCTAAAGTTTCGCGATTGTAGCGATGGCCAAGACAGGTGTCGCATTGGACATAAACGTCCGGTAGGAAATGCATTTCCACCTTAATCACTCCATCCCCCTCACAGGCTTCACATCGGCCGCCTTTGACATTAAAAGAAAAGCGACCTGGACTATAACCTCGGGTTCGACTCTCTTGCACCTTGGCAAATAAGTCGCGGATCGGAGTAAATAAACCGGTATACGTAGCCGGGTTAGATCTTGGTGTTCGACCTATTGGGCTTTGGTTGACATCCACAACTTTATCAAAGAAATTCATGCCCTCCATTGCATCATGGGCAGCAGTTTCCATACTACTTCGGTATAAAAATTTAGCTATGGCGTTGTAAAGGGTGTTATTCACTAAGGTCGATTTTCCGCTTCCTGATACACCGGTAACGCACGTGAAGAGTCCGATAGGCAGACGAAAGTCTACCCCCTGTAAGTTATTACCCCTGGCATTTTTAATGACAAAAAAATCTTTTCCCGGCTTATGCCTTTTGGTAGGCACAGCAATTTTTTTAACCCCACTTAAATATTGCCCTGTTAATGAGTTTTCATTTGCTGCAACTTCAGTCGGAGTACCTTGCGCGGTAATGTGCCCGCCATGGATACCTGCCCCAGGACCAATATCTAACACAAAATCAGCCGCCATAATGGCATCAAGATCATGCTCCACTACAATGACGGTATTCCCTATATCCCTTAGATGTTTAAGGGTCTCTAGCAGGCGATCATTATCCTTTTGATGTAGCCCTATAGACGGTTCATCCAGCACATATAGGACGCCTGTCAGCCCACTGCCGATTTGCGAGGCCAGCCTGATTCTCTGAGCCTCCCCCCCAGAGAGCGTATCGGCTGATCGTGAGAGTGACAAATAATCAAGCCCAACATTGATTAAGAAATGCAACCTATTTTTAATTTCTGTGACCAGTTTGCTGGCAACTTGCGCCTTATTCCCTTCCAAATTTAAGTCATGAAAAAAATTGAAAGCTTTTCTTAGTGGGAGTTCACATATGTTATGAAGGTTCATAGTATCAACTAACACATGCCGTGCCTCGGTTCGAAGTCGAGTGCCTACACAAGAGGGACAAATTTGATTGCTAAGGTATTTCGCGAGCTCGTCTCTTACCGTATTTGAGTCAGTCTCCTCATAACGCCGCTTAAAATTATTGAGTATGCCTTCAAAGCTATGCTTTCTTTTTTGTGGGGTACCAGAGCCAATAAAGTAATTAAATTCAATTTTTTCATTTTTGCTCCCATGAAGCACAATATCTTGGATTTTTTCAGGCAATGCATTGAACGGCATCTCTAGATCAAAGCCATAGTGGTCGGCTAAGCTATTAAGTATTTGATAATAAAATTGGTTACGTTTATCCCAGCCTTTAATCGCACCTGAGGCTAACGACAGCTCAGGAAAAGCAACTACCCGACTTTGGTCAAAGAAATTTTTATGTCCTAGCCCATCACATTCTGGACAGGCACCCATAGGGTTATTAAAAGAAAAAAGGCGCGGCTCTAATTCCGGAATACCGTAATCACAATGAGGACATGAAAACTTTGCGGAAAATAATACGTCTTCTTTTGTCTCCATGTTATGCGTAATAATTTTATTATCGGCAATCTTTAAGCCCGTTTCCACTGATTCGGTTATGCGTTGCTTGATGTCCGCACTAACTTTAATTCTATCGACTACAACGTCAATTTGATGCTTGATATTTTTTTCTAAGGGAGGAATATCATCGATTTCGTAAATATTTCCATCAACACGTGCCCTGATGAAACCTTGAGCGCGAAGCTCATCTATGAGGTCGGCATGACTCCCCTTTCTATCATTAATCACTGGGGCTAGAATCATTAGCTTAGTGTCGTTTGGTAGACTGAGAATCTGGTCGACCATTTGAGAAATAGTCTTGGCTTCGAGTTTTATTTTATGTTCTGGGCAATAGGGGTCTCCTGCTCTCGCGTAAAGTAGTCGTAAATAATCATGAATTTCTGTGACTGTCCCAACGGTCGAGCGGGGGTTATGCGAGGTAGATTTTTGTTCGATAGAAATAGCAGGCGACAACCCTTCGATCAAGTCTACATCGGGTTTATTCATCCGATCAAGAAACTGCCTTGCGTACGCTGACAATGACTCGACATACCTTCGCTGCCCTTCGGCATAAAGGGTGTCAAAGGCCAGTGAGGACTTACCAGACCCTGAAAGCCCGGTAATAACAATCAGTTTGTTTCTTGGGAGGTCAACCGAAATATTTTTTAAATTATGTGTTCGGGCTCCTTTAATCTTGAGGTATTCCATGAAGTTTCTATCTTTTTTAAGAGGCAACCTGATAATATACTGAATTATTAAATAATAAGAAACAGCCAATATTGATTTCATGAGCAATAGAGAGAAAATGTCTTCCCTAGAAATACGCACCAGCTTCATTCTTGCATCAATTTATGCCTTGAGAATGTTAGGTATGTTTCTTATACTGCCGATTTTTGCAATTTATGCATCCGGCTTAGAAGGCAATCCGACGTCCTTTCAAATAGGCCTTGCCTTAGGCATTTATGGCTTGACTCAAGCATTATTTCAAATTCCATTTGGTATGTCATCGGATTATTTTGGACGGAAAAAAGTCATTTATTTTGGCCTGCTACTGTTTGTCATCGGCTCAATCGTTGCCGCCTTATCGTCGACGATTGAGGGCATTATTATTGGGCGAAGTATTCAGGGCGCAGGCGCCATATCGGCAGTCTTAACAGCTTTATTGGCAGACCTTACACGAGATGAACATCGTACGAAAGCCATGGCAATTATTGGTGGCGGTATCGGCTTAACTTTTGCGTTATCGTTGGTCATATCACCCTGGCTCAATACATTGATTGGCGTTACCGGTATTTTTCTGCTTATGGCTGTGTTATCCGTACTAGCCTTTTTTATTGTGCATTTTTTTATTAAAGAGCCAAGAAGTGAGGGGAAAAAAACACCCATCACTCAAGCAGACTTTCTTAGCCTTATTAAGGACATCCATTTAAATCGCTTAAATTTTGGCATTTTTGTTTTGCATGCGACACAAATATCGATGTTTATGATTGTTCCCATCTATTTGATTTCTCAGGGGGGCATAGATCTTAGTAGCCATTGGTACATTTATCTTCCTGTCCTCATCGTGTCTTTTTTGCTTATTATCCCGGTCATTATTTTTTCGGAAAGGTATCATAAAAATAAGCTCACGTTTTTAGGGGCCATTTTATTCTTACTGGCGGCCCAGATAACTTTTATGGTCTTTTCTGCTACCCTCACCGGCATCATTGTTGCGCTACTGATTTATTTTGTAGGCTTTAATTTTTTAGAGGCATCACTTCCCAGTTTAGTCAGCAGAGTGGCTCCAATCAATAAAAAAGGATTGGCTTTGGGAGTGTATAATACGTCTCAATCGTTAGGTATTTTTATTGGGGGTTCGGTTGGAGGCCTCATTACTAAGTTTTACGGCTACAACGGAAGCTTTTTATTTTGTATCATATTGATTGGAGTGTGGTTTGCATTTTCATGCCAAATGAAAGTGCCCTTAGTTAAAAAAAATTAATTTAATATAAAGTCTATTTGGGAGATTTGATATGTCAGTAAATAAAGTCATTTTAGTGGGAAGGCTTGGCCGCGATCCGGAGGCAAGGTATACCGCAAATCAACAGCCAATCTGCAGCTTTGCCGTTGCGACAAGCAGAAGGTATAAGGACAAAGAAGGGAATAATCAAGAACAAACGGAATGGCATAACATCAGCATGTTTGGAAAACTTGCTGAGATTGGTAACCAATACCTAAAAAAAGGAAGCCAGGTCTATCTAGAAGGAAGATTACAAACGAATAAGTCCGAAAAAGACGGGCAAACCAGATATTTCACTCAAATCGTTGCGGACCAGATGACTATGCTTGGCTCTAAGGATGGTGGAGGAAGTAGTAATGATGCCGGGATGAACCAAGCTGCTCCAGCCTCATCAAGTCAACCAACAGCTGCCCCAGCAGCCTCTAGCTTCGATGAGTTCGAAGACGACATTCCTTTTTAACGCAAGGAATTAAACTATGGCAATGTATGAGTTTTTATGCGAAGGATGCGGTCATCGTGATGATTTAATTCGCAAGATGGATGATCCTGCGATTACTAATTGCCCGCATTGCCAACAATTGTTATTTCAAAAGCAGGTGTCGGCACCGAGATTTCAGCTATCGGGTTCGGGCTGGTATGAGACCGATTTCAAAAATACCAAAGCACCCGCTAGCCCAGAAAAAAAAGAGACCAAAAAAAATGATTAAGAAAAATTTTATTACCGGGTTGTTGGTGTTGATTCCCCTTATCCTCACCGTATGGGTGCTTTTCAGTCTGATTCAATTCATAGACCAAGTGGTCCTATTACTGCCTGAGCACCTAAGGCCAGAATATTTTTTTGGGGGTGAGGTATTTGGATTTGGCGTGGTATTGACATTTTTGGCAGTAATATTAACCGGCGTGGTTGCTAATAACTTTTTTGGTAAAAAGCTTATTCAGATCTATGAGAACATACTGAATCGTGTCCCTTTTATCAAATCCGTTTACAGCAGTATTAAGCAAGTCTCAGACACCCTACTTAAAAGCTCAGGCAAGGCTTTTAGTAAGGCCGTATTAATTGAGTTTCCGATTGAGGGAACCTATACCTTTGCTTTTATTACGGGTGAACCTGACGCATTATTAACAAAAAAACTGAAAGGCAAGTTTGTTAATGTCTATGTCCCGACTACACCAAACCCCACCTCGGGTTATACGCTGATTGTGCCAGTGAAAAAAGTGATTGAGTTAGATATCAGCGTGGATCAAGTGCTGAAATATGTGATTTCCATGGGCGTCACTAATGACCCTAAAACGAAAAAAATTATTAAGAAATAGAAAAGAGATTAGATTATGAGAACACATTATTGCGGTGAATTAAATCGAGATCACATTGATCAAGAGGTCATTTTATGTGGCTGGGCACACCGTCGCAGAGACCATGGTGGGGTAATCTTTATTGATCTAAGAGATAATAAAGGTCTCGCACAGATTGTGATCGATCCCGATACTAAAGAAGCATTCAGTACAGCTGAATCTATCCGAAACGAATATGTGCTTAAAGTTACCTGCAAGGTCAGGCTTCGACCTGAGGGTACGGTCAATAAAAACCTACCAACCGGTGAAGTGGAAATGCTGGCATCGACGGTAGAAATATTAAATGCATCGTTAACTCCCCCTTTTATGCTGGATGATGACACGATTACCGAGTCGATTAGACTTGAACATCGATTCATCGATCTTCGTCGCGACCAGATGCAGAAAAATATGAAGCTTAGATACGACATCTCAAAAAATATTAGGCAGTATCTGGATCATGAAAGTTTTATTGAGATTGAAACCCCCATTCTTACCCGAAGTACACCTGAGGGAGCCCGAGATTATTTGGTTCCATCACGCGTACATCATGGTGAATTTTTTGCATTACCGCAGTCTCCCCAATTATTTAAACAGATTCTGATGGTGTCAGGGTTTGATAGGTATTTCCAAATCGCTAAATGTTTTAGGGATGAGGACTTACGTGCGGATAGGCAGCCTGAATTTACCCAAATAGATATTGAAGCCTCATTTGTAGATGAGGAAGATATCATGAGTATTGCGGAAAATATGACGCGTGAAATGTTTAAAAAAGTCATGGACCAATCATTACCTCAGTCCTTCCCGAGGATGACTTACCAAGAGGCGATGCACCGTTTTGGTTCCGACAAGCCTGACCTGAGAGTAACACTTGAGCTCATTGAGCTAACAGAGGAAATGAAGGACGTTGACTTTAAGGTATTTTCCTCAGCAGCCAATATGGATAATGGCAGAGTGGCAGCATTAAGGATACCCAATGGCGCCGAACTTTCGCGATCAGAAATTGATGCTTATACAGAATTTGTCAAAATATATGGAGCCAAGGGCCTAGCGTATATAAAAATTAATGATAAAAATTTATTGAATGAAGAGGGCTTACAGAGCCCTATCGTAAAGAATATTCATGTTGACGCATTAAAAGCAATTATTGAAAAAACTTCGGCGGAAAATGGCGACCTGGTATTTTTTGGTGCCGACAAGAGAACTGTCGTGAATGAGGCACTCGGTGCATTGCGAGAAAAAATTGGCCATGATAAAAAGCATTTAACTAATGAGCCTTGGGCGCCTGTTTGGATTGTGGACTTCCCTATGTTTGATTTTGATGAAGAGGGTAATCGATGGAATGCGCTTCATCATCCATTCACTTCCCCTAAGGATGGCCATGAAGGTCTGCTGGAGACTGATCCAGGAAATTGTTTATCAAAAGCCTATGACATGGTCATTAATGGTTGGGAGGTGGGTGGCGGTTCCATACGTATTCATCAACAGACAGTTCAATCAAAAGTATTTAAGGCTCTCAATATTTCTGATGAAGAAGCCCGTGAAAAATTTGGGTTCTTGTTGGACGCACTTCAGTATGGGGCTCCTCCACACGGCGGTCTAGCATTTGGCCTTGATCGATTAGCTACGCTCCTAGCTGGCGCTGATTCTATTAGAGATGTCATCGCATTCCCTAAGACACAAAAAGCGCAATGCTTGATGACACAAGCACCAAATATGGTGGATGAAAAACAGTTAAGAGAATTACATATCAAGGTAAGGCCTACGAACGCTGAAAGAAAAAATGATTAAAGGTATTAATCATTTCAACTTAAGATCTGATGAAGAGACAATGCATATCTTAAAAGATTTTTATATCAATATCGTTGGGTTAGCTCTTGGCGAGAGGCCTGCATTCGAAAGCAAAGGTTTTTGGTTGAGTGCAGATGGTAAAGATGTGTTGCATCTTAGTACCACCAAAAATAATGAAGTAAAAGATCATCACGTTAATTCAACTTTTGATCATTTGGCATTTAGTGCTAACAATATGGCTTTTTATAAAAAAATGCTAACTGATAACAATATTGCATATAGTTACAGAGAGGTACCGGAAATCGGAACCAAACAACTTTTTTTTAAAGACCCTGTTGGAAATGGTATTGAGTTAATATTTATTTAAATTTCATTTAAACCTTAACGATGGAGAGAAAATGAAAAGCTACAGAAAAGAGTTGTGGTTTGATGCACCGGAAAGAATGCACTTTACGAATATCACCCCTGACGTTAGAAACTGTTTGTCGGAAAGTGGCATTTCAGAAGGCTTTATTTTAGTTAATGCCATGCATATAACGGCAAGCGTATTTATTAACGACGATGAGTCGGGCCTTCACCATGACTACAAAAAGTGGTTGGAACATTTGGCTCCCCATGAGCCTGTGAGTGGCTATCGGCATAATGATACCGGTGAAGACAATGCTGATGCGCATATGAAAAGGCAAGTGATGGGCCGAGAAGTAGTGGTAGCAGTTACCGGTGGCACACTTGATTTTGGTCCCTGGGAACAGATTTTTTATGGTGAGTTTGATGGGCGACGAAAGAAAAGGGTGTTGGTAAAAATTATTGGTGACTAATAAAGGATTGTTGGGACTCAATTAAAATATCTTTATAAAAAATAACAGTTTGATCAATAGAAAGCCCTATGCCTAAAAAAAAATTCATAGCCATCGGAGGACTTTTATTGCTGTCTGTTGTATGGGGTTTAAATATCCCTTTTATGAAGGCGGCATTAGAATTTTCCAGCCCAGCTAAATTTGCATTTTTACGCAATTTTTTTGGCGCAGTAGTACTATTTGTAATTTTGTTACTTTTACGCAAACCGATTGCAACTAAAGCAACAGCAAAATTATTTACTCTTGGCTTGTTCCAAACTGCAGGATTTACTGGGTTTCTTATATGGGCTTTGGTTGAGGGGGGCGCAAGTAAGACAGCAATTCTGACTTTCACAATGCCTATGTGGGTTGCCATCATGGCATGGCCCTTGTTGCAAGAAAAGCTCACGACTTCACAATGGATAGCCGTCCTTATATGCTTTTTAGGCATTGTGTTTATTTTTGATCCATTAAATACTAACAACAATTTTCGTAGCACTTGTTTAGCCCTAGCCTCAGGTCTTTCATGGGCTATCGGAGCTATTTTATCAAAACGCATGCATCATCAACACCCAAATATGGACCTTATCACCATGACGGCATGGCAAATGTTATGGGGATCCATTCCTTTATTACTGGTAGCCATAATTTTTTCCTCACAACCAACTGTATGGACAGCTTATTTTTTGGGTATCGTATTGTTTAATGTAATTTTTGTTAACGCCATTGCTTACTTATTGTGGTTTTATGCATTGAAATATCTTGAAGCCACATTCGTATCTATGCTTGCTTTGTTGACACCCATTTCTGCAGCAATATCCGCATGGCTTTTGTTAGGTGAGATACCAAATAGGATTGAAACCATAGGCTTTAGTCTTATCTTGTTTGGGCTTTTTTTATTGCTTCTATACAAAGGCAGAGAAAAGTTAACTTAGGTTATAGAAAACCAATTAACTGTTAAAATAAATACTTTATACGTTTTTTTAAATAGGCATGAAATTATGGCAGGTCATTCAAAATGGGCAAATATTCAACACCGTAAAGGTAGGCAAGATGCCAAACGCGGTAAGATTTTTAGCAAATTAACAAAAGAGATAACGGTTGCGGCAAGAATGGGGGGTGGCGATATTAACTTTAACCCTAGGCTAAGGTCGGCGGTCACTGCTGCCAAAGAAGAAAATATGCCGATAGACAATATTACCCGAGCTATAAAAAAAGGGACGGGGGAGCTAGAGGGAGTTAATTACGAAGAAATTCGTTATGAAGGATATGGTATTAATGGCGCCGCTATTATTATTGACTGCCTTACGGATAATAAGCAGAGGGCGGTCGCCGATGTGCGCCATGCGCTTAATAAAAATGGGGGAAATTTAGGTACCGATGGGTCGGTAGCATTCTTATTTAAGCACTGCGGCATATTCTTTTTTGCCCCTGGGAATGACCAGGATAAACTGATGGAGGAAGCAATAGAGTTGGGCGCGGATGATGTAATCAATCATGATGACGGAAGCATTGAAGTGATTACGGGGCCCTCAGAATATCTGTCGGTAAAAGAAGGTTTTAGTAATAGTGATTTTAAATATGAGTTTGCAGAGCTAACGATGAAGCCAGACGTCGAAGTGAAGTTTAACGAATCGGATGGTGAGAAAATGCAGAGAATTTTAGATGTCTTAGAAGACTTGGATGATGTTCAGAATGTATATTCTAATGCATCCATCGGAGATGAATAATTAACACTGCATCCATTATCCTTGGTATCGACCCCGGGCTCAGGGTCACTGGGTACGGCATAATAAAAAAGAATAAACAGGATTTAAGTTACATTGCGAGCGGTATCATCAAGACTGGTGATAGCAAAGACAGTTTAGCAAGCAGATTAAAATTAATTATTCAAGGACTAGAAGAGGTGATTTCGCAGTTTAACCCTGAATGTGTGGCCATCGAAAAAGTGTTTGTTAATACCAACCCTCAAAGTACCTTATTGCTTGGTCAAGCTAGAGGTGCTGCGATTTCTGCAGCAGTCATCCATGACTTACCTGTATTTGAATATACTGCACTACAAATTAAAAAATCGGTTGTTGGTCAAGGCCATGCTAAAAAAGAACAGGTCCAATTGATGGTAAAGAAACTACTTGGATTACCTTCTGTTGCTAGCACAGATTCTTCAGATGCTCTAGCCTGTGGGTTGTGCCATGCTAATATTAACGCTAGCATCGCTAAACTAGGGGTGAGCAACCGTATGAAAGGTGGGCGAATCTTATGATCGGTAGAATCAAAGGGTATTTATTAGAAAAAATTCCTCCAATAATATTGATAGATTGCCAGGGTGTGGGTTATGAAATTGAAGTGCCCATGACCACCTTTTTTGATTTGCCTGACGAAGGTTCAGAAATTACTTTGTTGACGCACCTTATTGTAAGAGAGGATGCACAGCTATTATTTGGGTTTGCGACAGCCGCAGAAAGACAAATGTTCAGGCAACTTATCAAGGTAAATGGTATTGGCGCTAAGGTAGCCTTATCCATTCTTGGTAGTATAGGCTCGAGTGATTTAGCAGATGCGATTCAACATGATGATATTAATATGCTCGTTAAAATACCGGGTATCGGTAAAAAAACTGCCGAACGATTAGTCTTAGAATTGAAGGATAGACTAAAAGATTTACACATTGATCCATCGGTCAAGAAGCATGCAACCCACATAGAGGATATTGAAAACGCTTTAATCAGCCTTGGATACAGTGCAAAAGATGCTTCCATGGCAATTAAATTGCTCCCTGAAAATATATCGATTAACGATGGTATAAGGCAAGCATTAAAAAGTCTTTCTAATAATGCGTAAATTTACTTATGATTGAACCTGATAGATTTGTAGACCCACAAACTTCCGACGTTGCCGAAGAGGGAGTGGAACGTGCCTTACGACCGAAGGATCTTCAAGAGTATGTTGGGCAAGAAAAAACTCGGGATCAATTGGAAATTTTTATTGGTGCGGCCAAAAATAGAGAGGAGGCTTTAGACCATGTCTTATTGTTTGGTCCTCCTGGTTTAGGTAAGACAACCCTAGCGCATATTATTGCAAAAGAAATGGGCGTAAATCTTAGGCAAACATCCGGACCCGTCTTAGAAAAAACGGGAGATTTGGCAGCCATTTTGTCAAATCTAGAACCTAATGACGTCTTATTTATTGATGAAATCCATCGTCTATCTCCTGTTATTGAAGAAATTCTATACCCAGCTATGGAAGATTACCGGCTTGACATCATGATTGGTGAGGGGCCTTCAGCAAGGTCTGTAAAGTTAGAGCTTCCACCCTTTACCCTTATAGGTGCAACTACCCGAGCTGGCATGCTAACAAATCCCTTGAGGGACAGATTTGGAATTGTAGCGAGATTAGAGTTTTATAATGAAAGAGAATTATCTAAAATTGTTGAACGTTCAGCTGGTCTGCTAGAGGTATCAATTGACCAAGATGGCGCAAAAGAAATAGCTAAGCGGTCTCGAGGTACTCCAAGAATTGTTAATCGTCTATTAAGAAGAGTGAGAGATTTTGCGGAGGTGAAAGCTCAAGGTAAAGTGAATAAGTTAGTAGCAGATCAAGCCTTGAAGATGTTAGATGTTGATGTGGTAGGTTTAGATTTAATGGATAGAAGCTTATTGGAGGCTATCATTATAAAGTTTGCTGGTGGCCCTGTAGGCCTTGATAATTTAGCGTCTGCTATTGGTGAAGAAAAGGAAACTATCGAGGATGTGATTGAGCCTTACTTAATTCAACAAGGCTATTTGATGCGAACACCAAGAGGAAGAGTAGCTACTGCGATGGCCCATCGTCACCTAGGGCTTCCAGAGCAGAATAAATAAGGGCATCAGTGAAGATAAGAGTTTATTACGAGGATACTGATAGTGGGGGGGTGGTATACCACTCTAATTATCTCAATTTTATGGAGAGAGCGAGAACGGAGTGGCTCAGAGACTTGGGTATTGGCCAACATGCCTTAAAAACTAACGATAACCTGATGTTTGTAGTGTCAACCATCACGATTGACTATAAAAAACCAGCCATACTAGATGATGAATTAACAGTTCAAACAGATTTACTTAGCATGAGGTCTTGCTCCATTGATTTAAAGCAGCAAATTTTTAGAAAAAAAGAGTTGTTAACAAATAGCATAGTGACGGTTGCATGTATTGATGCTAACCAATTAAAACCAGTAAAAATACCTACAACAATTAAAAAACTTATGGAGCTTTTATGAATATAGGCAGTGATTTATCTTTTTTCTCATTAATATTCGGAGCTAGTCTGCCTGTTCAGCTGGTCATGTTGATATTAATTGCAGCATCGGTCATTTCATGGAAATTTATTTACTTAAAAGTGAAATTCCTTAAAGAGTCGGAAGAAAATGCCCAAGAATTTGAAAAGTTTTTTTGGTCAGGCGGTGATCTTGCCAAACTTTATGAGTCGGTCAGTAATAACTCTAGAGGGATAAATGGTTTAGCGGAGATATTTCGATCAGGCTACAAAGAATATATGGGGCAGAAAGAACATCAGGCATTTGATAAGAAAAGTATTGAAAGCGTGAGGCGTGCCATGCGTGCTTCCTACAATAGAGAGATAGATACGCTGGATCAACATCTGCCTTTTTTAGCTTCTGTTGGTTCTGTTAGTCCCTATATAGGTCTTTTTGGAACAGTTTGGGGCATCATGAATGCATTTATTGGCCTATCCAATGTAGCACAAGCAACATTAAGTCAAGTTGCACCCGGAATTGCAGAAGCATTGATAGCAACGGCTATCGGACTTTTTGCGGCAATACCGGCCGTAATTGCTTACAATCGATTCGCCACAAAAGTTGATCGCTTGTCCTTACGGTTTGAAAGCTTTATAGAAGAATTCATTAATATTGTGGACAGAAAAGGGTAACAATGAAGAAGCGTCGCCTAATGAATCAAATTAATGTTGTCCCATACATTGATGTTATGTTGGTTTTGTTAGTGATCTTTATGATCACTGCACCTATGACTAATCCCGGGGTAGTGGAGCTTCCTAAGGTGGGTGAGACATTAAAACAACAAGAAAGCCCTATCGTTATTTCAATAAAAAAAGATGGTTCGGCCGAAATTGATGGGAAAAAGTTTAAAAATGATGCCCTTCTGGCACATGTAAAAAAGTTAACGTCAGCAAAACCAGAGCAATCCGTGGTAATTGCTGCTGATAAAAAGGTAGATTACGGGCAAGTTATTACCATTATGGACCTATTGAAACAAAATGAGATTAGTAAAGTGGGTCTCCTTTTAACCCCAGCTAAATAAAATTATATGCGATTATCCTGGCTTGAAAATAACGATAATTTACAGGCTAATTTATTTACGCTAGTTATTCATTTAGCACTTTTTATTTTCATGATTTTCTCCGTAAATTGGCAAGTCAAAACCCCTTATTATGCTGAAGTTGAATTATGGGATGCCATTCCTACTCAAATAAAACCTAAGCCCCTCATAAAAAGAGCTACGCCTAAAGTACAAAAGCCGCAACCATCGATAGCAGAAAAGATCGTAGAAGCTAAAAAAGATGCTGACATTCAGTTGAAAAAGAAAAAAGCAGCTGAGTTGAAAAAGAAAAAAGCAGCTGAGTTGAAAAAGAAAAAAGCAGCTGAGTTGAAAAAAATAGAACAATTGAAGAAAAAAGCATTGGAAGAAGAGAAGCTTGCTGAACTGCAAAAGCGGCTCTTGGAGGATGAGGAGGTAGAAAAAGTACAAAAAAAACTCCTAGAACAGGATGACTTAGAGCGTTTGCAAGAAGAGCTGAGGAACAAGGACCTAGCCAAAGAAACTCGAATAGCCATTGAAGGAACCCAAGACCTTGTTGCTGGCACAAATTCTGGGGAGTTAGAAAAATATAAAGCATTGATTCAGCAAAAAATATATCAAAATGTAAATAAGCAACTATGTGGTCTGGACCCACTGGAACTAATCTTTGAAATCGTCTTGATGCCAACTGGTGACTTGATTGGCGGTGCAAAAATGATAAAGTCTAGTAAGATTGAAAGCTGTGATCAGGCCGTAGAAAGAGCCATACTTCAGGCACAACCCTTACCGATGCCTCAGGATAATCGTCTTTTTGCACAGCTTAAAAAGTTGAAGCTTAAATTTCAGCCAAACGGACCTATTAATTAACTAAAGGTAATGTCTATGAAGCAGTCTTTTTGGAAATTCTTTTTTTTAATTTGGCTTGTGTGTATTTCAAATGCAAGTCATGCACTTGAGGTGATTGAGATTCTTGGAGGTAAAGCCAGTCAGATACCTGTGGCTGTCATTCCCTTTAAGGACAACAATGCCCAAAAAAGTATGCAGCTCATGCATGAAGTTATAACAAATGATCTTAATCGTTCTGGATTATTCAGCTCCATTGATATCTCCGGTGTTTCAGATTACCCGATTGATGAGCGAGAAGTGAATTTTAGTAACTGGGCTGCACTACAATCACAGTTTATTGTTGTGGGTAAAATTGATGCTATTGGAAGATCCAATAGTCAGATGCAGGTAACGTGGAGTTTGATTGATATTTATAAGGAAAAAACGGTTTTATCGGTAGCTATTAAAGGACAGCCAAGCCAGTATAGAGTGATAGCCCACCGCATCGCAGATACTATTTATGAAAAACTCACTGGAAGCAAAGGAGTGTTTGATACGAACATAGCATTCGTAAAAAAACTGGGTAAAGAAAAGTACAGCCTATTTATTGCTGATTACGACGGCCATAACCCAAGAGCAATTGTAAACTCTAGATACTCCATTATCTCCCCGAGATGGTCACCGAATGGAAAAAAGATAGCTTACGTCTCATTCGAAAAAAAGAAGCCTGTTATTTACGTTCAAGATATTGAGACAGGAAAAAGAACCTTGCTGGCTAATTTTAGAGGAAATAATAGCGCCCCTGCATGGTCCCCAGATAGTAAAAAGCTTGCGATTGTCTTGACTTATAGCGCTAACTCACAAATTTATACTATTGATGCAGATGGAAAAAATATCAAACAATTGATGCGCACGCGATCCATTAATACTGAGCCTGCATGGTCACCCAACGGAAAAGAAATCTATTTCTCATCAGACCGAGCAGGAAGCGCACAAATTTACAAAGTCGACGTTGATACCAACGAAGTAGTGAGAGTAACTTTTGAGGGAAATAATAACGTTAGCCCTAGCTTATCTCCCGATGGAAAATTATTACTTTTCCTCAATCAAGATAATGGAAGCTACAGAGTCGCTATACAAAATCTACTATCCAACCAAATGTTAAAATTAACAAACGGACCGGATGACGAGTCTCCGATCTTTTCTCCTAACGGACATATGGTATTATTTACTTATAAGGACTATGGAAAAGTCACAAAAATTGGTACAGTATCAATAAATGGATTAAAAATGACGCCCATTGATGTTGGTTCTGAGGCAATATTAGAGTCAACCTGGGGGCCACTATACGATTAAATTTTATTTAAACAAGGGAAAAACAATGAAAAATTCTATATTACTAGCTTCGCTCCTCGCAGTTCTAGCAGCTGGTTGTAGCACTACAGATATTAATGATCCTATGGGCCTGAATGCGCCATTTCCTGAGCTTGAATCTAGAACGGGTGATGGATCAGAAGTTGATTTAATTGGCTCTAGTCAAGGAAAAAAATTAAACCAGTCGGCATTAGATGAGTTAGCTGCAGCTGCTGAGCTAGCTGATAGAAGCGTATATTTTGATTACGATAGCTTCGCAATCAAATCAGACTTTGAGGGCGTAATTAGTAATCATGCTACTTTTATCAATAAACACGATGCAGCAGTGGTGGTTTATGGTAATGCTGATTATAGAGGTTCGCATGAATATAACTTGGCCTTAGGACAGAAACGCGCAGTTGCGGTAAAACAGGCTTTAGAGGCGTTAGGTGTCAATGGCTCAGCGATCGAAACCATCAGTTTTGGTGAAGAGCATGCTAATCAAACATGTACCGGCAGCACTTGTGGTCAGGATAGGCGTGCAGATATTGGTTATGTAGGCGAATAACGTAACGTATATAGACTAAAGCTTTACATGAAAAAATATTACTGGGCTGGCCTGATCCTCTGCGCGCAACTTTCGTACGCAGGGCTATTTGAGGACGAAGAAGCAAGAAAAAAACTTAATAGCATTCAAGACCAGCTCAATAATATACAAGGTAATATCCAGAGTAATATTGATGCAAAAGTCACTCAGGCACTAAAAAATCAAAATCCCCTGAAAATCCAAAATGCATTAACTCAAATGCAAGACCGGCTAGATAAGTTAAGGGGTGAAATTGAAGTTTTACAATTTCAGCTAAACAATTCTCAGGAAAGAGAAAAGATCTTATATCAGGACATAGATGATCGAATAACTACCCTAGAAAACAACCCCCAAACAGCACCCTCTGACACCAAGGAGTTTGTAGATCAGAGCATGCCTCCCTCTACAAATATTGAAGCCCTACAAAACGACATCATTGATGAGCCCAATCCTGCGGTGGAAGAAAGTCCGATAGCTACTGAGGTGCCCCCGCTGATTGATAAGAACATTGAAGTAGCTGCTTACGATGAAGCTAATGCATTATTGCGAGCGACAAAATATCAAGAAGCATTTATTGCATTTGATCGCTTTATAAGTGCCTACCCAAAAGCAGAAAAAATTGCTGAAGCTAAATATAATCTTGGTTATGCTCAATTTGCCCTCAAAAATTATAATGCTGCGATTAAGACCTATTCTAAGGTTATAGAGCTTCATGTTGACAGTGCAATTGTTCCTGAGAGCATGTACGGCATTGCCAATTGCGAAATACAACTGGCTAAAATTGGAAATGCTAAGAAAACATTAAGAGATTTAATGCAAAGATTTCCAAATGCTGAAATTATTCCAAAGGCCAAAACAAGGTTAAAGGCTTTGGAATCGATTAATCTGTAACCTGAATAGTGGTTAAATCACAAACACTTAAAATCAATGAAATTTTTTATTCACTTCAGGGTGAATCATCCCGTATTGGACTACCAACAATTTTTATAAGACTTACAGGCTGCCCTATGCGGTGCAATTATTGTGATACGGCCTATGCCTTTCATGAAGGAAAAAATTTATCCATTGATGCAATTATTGAGGAAATTAAGCAGTACGATACTAATTTTATTACCGTAACTGGCGGTGAACCATTGGCACAAAGAAATTGCTATAGTCTTTTGGATCAATTATGTAGTTTAGGATATAACGTTTCTCTTGAGACAGGAGGAGCCCTATCCATTAATGAGGTTCACGAAAATGTGAAAATTATTCTTGATATTAAGACCCCTGGGTCCGGCGAATCAGAAAATAATCATTGGGATAATCTACCGTTAATTAAGCAAAAAGACGAAATAAAAATGGTTATAACAAACCAAGAAGACTATGAATGGTCAAAAAACATCATTCAAGAAAAAGGACTTTATCTTAATTATGATATTTTATTTTCTCCCTCTTTTGGGCAGTTAGAACCTAGCCAATTAGCAGACTGGATTTTGCAGGATAATTTGAAGGTGAGAATGCAGGTCCAACTTCACAAGATTGTATGGGGTGAAAAAAAAGGTGTCTAAATCTGCAGTAATTCTTTTGTCTGGAGGCCTAGATTCAGCAACGGTTTTAGCTATTGCAAAGGCAGAGGGATACCAATGCTACGCCATGAATATTAATTATCAGCAACGCCATAGCGCAGAACTGAAGTATGCGAAACGCCTTGCTCATCATTATGATGTAGAAGAATATAAGGTTGTAGACATAGATTTGAGCTGGTTGACGGGGTCCTCACTTACTAATAAGTCGATGATTATCCCACAGAGCGCTTCTGAAGGAATTCCCTCAACATACGTCCCTGCTAGAAATACTATCATGATGACCTTGGCACTAGCATGGGCAGAAACCATCAAGAGCCAAGCAATTTTCATTGGGGTTAATGCAATTGATTATTCCGGGTACCCTGATTGCAGGGAAGAATATATTAAAAGCTTTGAAGTGATGGCAAATTTAGCTACCAAAACAGGAGTAGAGGGGTCAAGAATAACAATTCATGCTCCTTTAATTCATTTAGATAAGGCAGAAATTATAAGCCTCGGAATACAAAAAGGACTGGACTATAGCAAAACAGTTTCTTGTTACCAAGCTACAGAAGAGGGCCACGCTTGCGGCAAATGTGATTCATGCAGATTGAGAAGAGAGGGATTTGAAAAGCTGGGTGTGGCAGATCCTACTTTATACGTAAGGTAAAACTCATGCATAGCTATCTTTAACATAGGTCGAATCATATAAAACTTGCCAAAACCATCTAAAGTAGCGTAAAATTTCGCCCTTTCTGTACAAAAAAATATTTTAATAACAAGAGAACATATATGGTAATCATTAGACTTTCAAGAAGTGGATCGAAGAAAAGACCTTACTTCAATGTAGTGGTGGCAGATTCAAAAAAAAGAAGAGACGGCCGCTTCATAGAGCGAGTAGGGTTTTATAATCCTGGCGCAAACCAAGGATCAGAGGCATTAAGACTTGATACGGACCGCATTTCATACTGGCAAGGCCACGGTGCATTATTGTCTGAAACAGTCGGAAGGATCGTAAAGCTTCACACTAAAGGCCCTGAAGGCTTGGAAGCAATGAAGAAAAAAGATTTAGATAAGGCTGCAGCAAAGAAAGCAAAGAAAGCAGCAGTTAAAGCTGAAGAGTTAGCAGCAGCAGCAGAGGCAGCTCCAGCAGCGGAAGAAGCTCCAGCAGCGGAAGAAGCTCCAGCAGCGGAAGAAGCTCCAGCAGCAGAGGCAGCTCCAGCAGCGGAAGAAGCTCCAGCAGCAGAGGCAGCTCCAGCAGCGGAAGAAGCTCCAGCAGCAGAGGCAGCCCCAGCAGCGGAAGAAGCTCCAGCAGCAGAGGCAGCCCCAGCAGCAGAGGCAGCTCCAGCGGAAGATAAGTAGAGATTACGGATAATCTCTCCATCGAAAGCAATGGAAGATGATGTAGTCATTATGGGGAAAATTGTTGGGCCTCATGGCATCAAAGGATGGCTAAAAGTACATCCTTTTACAGAAGAGATAGGAACGCTGAGTAATTACCCTCAATGGCTTATATCAAAAGATGAAAAGCATTGGGTTGGCCATAAAGTTGAAACTGCGACAGTTAAAGATAAAACGTTGCTTGTCAAATTGGTGGGAATAGATGACCGAAATGGATCTGATAGCGTCAATAAAAATATGGTTGGCATATTGAAAGAAGAGTTACCTAAATTAGACGCAGACACTTATTACTGGTCTGATTTGATAGGTTTGGATGTACAGAATGAAGCTGGATATTATTTTGGTAGCATACAAACAATGATGGAAACAGGGTCAAACGATGTGATGGTAATTAAAGGTGAAAGAGAATTTTTGATACCATACTTGCCTGATGTAATTATAAAAGTAGATCTCGAGGCTAAAAAAGTTTTAGTTGATTGGGATGAAAATTACTAAATCGTTATTTAGATTTGATTTAGTTACATTGATGCCCGAGATGTTTCAAGCATTAACTGATTTTGGAGTGACTGGTAGAGCATTTAAGTCTGGTGTGATTGAAATGCATGTTTGCAATCCGAGAGAGTTTGCAAAGGATGCTCATAACACTATAGATGATAAATCGTACGGTGGTGGTCCAGGAATGTTGATGATGGTAGAGCCATTGGTAAAGGCTATTGAGTTTATAAAAGAGAAGCAGCATAAAAAAGGGTTGAAAGGCGCTAAGGTAGTTCATATGACCCCGAGGGGTAAGTCATTGGATCACCAATTAGTAAGAGAATTGTTAAAAGAAGACTCATTAATTATTATTGCCAGTCGATACGAAGGTGTTGATGAAAGAATTAACGACTGGGTAGATGAAGAAATATCGGTAGGAGATTATGTTATGAGTGGGGGTGAATTGCCAGCCATGACATTAATGGATTGTATGATTAGGCAATTACCTGGAGTTTTAAATGATGATGAATCAGCGAATCAGGATTCATTTGTGGACGGATTATTAGATCATCCTCATTTTACAAGACCAGAGCTTTATAGAGGGCTTAAGGTTCCTGAGGTTTTAATGTCAGGTGACCATGAAAAAATAAGAATATGGCGACTGAAAGAATCGCTAAGAGAAACTTGGACTAAACGTCCAGATTTGTTGGCCGAAAGGTTGTTGACGAAAGAGGAGTCTCGACTGCTACAAGAAGTTAAAAGAGAGCAGGAACAAGACCCTTATAACTAAAAGGAATAAATGATGGCGAATATTATAGAAACATTAGAGAATGAAGAAATTGCACGACTTGGAAAGAAAATTCCAAAGTTTGCACCTGGAGATACACTTTCTGTTGGAGTAAACGTTGTTGAAGGAACAAGGTCTAGGGTTCAGTTATTTGAGGGAGTGGTTATTTCAAGACGAAATCGTGGACTCAATTCATCATTCATAGTAAGAAAAATTTCCTCAGGTGAAGGTGTCGAAAGAACATTTCAGCTTCATTCTCCCCAAATAGAAAGCATTGAAGTAAAAAGACGTGGTGATGTTAAAAGAGCTAAGCTATTTTATCTTCGCGACCTCTCAGGCAAGTCTGCTCGTATTAAAGAAAGGCTTAAAGTGCGTCCAAGCGATAGTGAATTTGAAACTATCCCAGAGGGGACAGCTCCGACCCCAGTAGAGGCTCCATTAGAAGATATGGCCCCAGTAGAGGCTCCAGTAGTAGAAGAAAAATCTGCTGAATAGACAATTCATAAAGTATGTTAAAAGCCCCAAATTTTGGGGCTTTTTTTTAACTTTCTTTTCTTTGATATTTAATTTAGAAAATCAATGAAATCCAGGTCGAATAGATTTAGAATAAAAAGAATGCATAAATCACACACACACATAAGGTAAATCTTAATTGCATCAAAAAATTATTGATGATTTTATTGACCATTTATGGCTTGAAGATGGGTTGTCTAAAAATACGCTAAATAGTTATCGCTTTGATTTGATAATTTTCGATAGCTGGCTTGGCGAGCAAAAAAAAATAGCTATGATGGATGTTTCTGAATTAGAAATACAAGAATTTTTAGCTTTTAAATTTCCATCATCAAAATCAAGGAGCATATCTCGGCTTTTGGCAACCTTAAGAAGGTTTTTTCGCTATCAGCTCAGGGAGAAAAAAATTCAAAAAGACCCAACACTTAAAATTCAAACACCAAAAATTCCCAAATCATTACCAAAGTCATTGAGCGAAGAGGAGGTGGAAAGTCTTTTAGATGCACCTAACCTAGATTCATCTTCCGGCTTAAGAGACAGATCTATGTTGGAGTTGCTATATGCTTGTGGCTTAAGAGTAACGGAGTTGGTCGATATTCAATTAACGGAAGTTATTCTTAGTGATGGCGTTATTAGGGTGACTGGTAAGGGCTCTAAAACAAGACTGGTACCAATGGGAGAGGAAGCGGTAGATTGGATAAAAAAATATATTGCTGAAGCGCGGGATGATATTTTAAGAAAAAAAACATCTAAATTCTTATTTGTTACTAACCGAGGAGGAGCAATGACGCGGCAGGCTTTTTGGTATGTAATAAAAAAATATGCCGTAATTGCTAATATCAATAAACCAATGTCACCCCATATCTTGCGTCATGCATTTGCAACCCATTTAATTAATCATGGAGCAGACTTAAGAGTGGTGCAAATGTTATTAGGCCACACAGATATTTCCACAACACAAATTTATACTCATGTGGCAAGGGAGAGATTAAAAAAAATTCACCAAGAACACCATCCGAGAGGGTAGTTAGCGCTTTAAAATAACACCAACGAAGTCTGTACTCGGTAGTATCTTGTTTTTTGCAATTTTTAATTCAATAGCTTTAATAGCAAATTGTCTCTTGATAGTTGAGACAATTTCTTCACCTAGTGATTCTAATAATTTGTAGCTATGATTATCACCAATTGTTACGATAATCTTCTCAATTTGGGCATAATCTAATGTCTCATCAATATCATCAGAATCGAATGGTGAATGTTTTTTGAGCTCAATATCAATATCGATATGTAGATTTTGATAGTGCTCCCTCTCAAAATCTGGGACACCAATCTTAGTTTTTATCTGTAGGCCGTGAAGAAAAATATAGTTAGACATGAAGGCGTAGGCTTTTTGAAATATAATGATCCTATATGATAAATCAAATTCTTTTTGTTGCCATTGCTTATTTAATTGGCTCCCTGTCTTTTGGCATTTTAGCGAGTAAAATTTTTAGCATTTCCGACCCAAGAACTATGGGATCAAAAAACCCTGGGGCGACCAATGTGTTTCGAACAGGCAACAAATATGCTGCTATCTTCACCTTGCTTGGTGATATGTTAAAAGCGACTATGGTAGTAGCCCCGGCAATCGCTTACGATATATCAGGCTTAGAATTAGTAGTGATTTCGCTGGCCGTTCTGCTCGGCCATGTATTCCCAATCTACCATAAGTTTAGGGGTGGAAAAGGTGTAGCGACTGCTTTAGGGATCCTGTTTGCAATTAATTGGGTCTTAGCGCTTATAGTTTTATTTGTTTGGCTTGTAATATTTTTGTTATTTAGGTATTCGTCTCTTGCGGCGATTATTTCATCATTGGCTGCACCATTGATCGCATACTTTCTTAATCAAGGCCAAACTATTGTCATTATTGCTGGCTTAGTCGCATTGCTAATAGTGTATCGGCATCAAAGCAACATAAAAAATCTTTTGGATGGCAGGGAATCACGCTTTAAAAAGTAAGTTATATTTCGTTTAAGCGCCACCTTGGCATAACACTAAAACGATAGTCAGTTTTTTTAGAAAGTTTAAATCTTAAAGACCCTGCTAAAGCAATCATGGCTCCATTGTCGGTGCAAAACTCTAACGATGGAAAAAAAACCCGATAGTTATTTTTTTTGGATGAAGCAGTTAGCTTGTCTCTTAGTTGTATGTTGGCCCCAACTCCCCCAGAAACAACTATTTTATCTAGATTTAAGTGATTCATAGCTTTAATCGTTTTGTGAATTAATACCTCGGTGATTGACTCTTGAAAGCTTGCTGCAATATTAGCTTTTATCTGATCTGTAAGTTGTGTTTGTTTTTTTACTAAGGTTAATACAGCAGTTTTTAAGCCGCTAAAACTAAAATCAAAGTCTTTGCTATGCATCATAGGCTTAGGAAGATTAAATATAGGAGATCCTGATTCAGCCAGCTTCGATAATGCAGCTCCACCGGGATATCCAAGACCCAGAAGTTGTGCAGTTTTATCAAAGGCTTCACCTGCCGCATCATCGAGTGTATCTCCAATAATGTCATATTGTCCTATGTTTTTAACATGTATGATTTGGGTATGGCCACCGGAGACCAGTAAGGCTAAAAAAGGAAATTCCGGCTTATCATCTTCTAGCATGGGGGCTAAAAGATGGCCCTCCAAGTGATGAATTGGAATGCTGGGGATGCCTAGCGCACACGATAATGCTTCTGCAACGCTGCTTCCAACCAACAGTGCTCCAGACAGACCTGGGCCTGCCGTATAGGCGACAGCATCAATTTGATGTCTTGCGATACCTGTTTGTATTAATAGTTGCTGTATGAGTGGAATAATAAAGCGTATGTGATCCCTAGAGGCTAATTCTGGGACAACACCTCCATAATCTTTGTGCAGTTCAATTTGGGAATGAAGCGTATGGCCAAGCAATCCTCTATTATCATCGTAAAGAGCGATACCAGTTTCATCACATGATGTCTCTATTCCTAGAACAAGCATTATTTACTTAAATTGGTTGAAAAAAATGAATATTAGCATTAAAATGATCGCCTTTTCATGGGTAGTATAGTTTATGCTACTAAATTGAAGTTTTAACAATTATAGAGATTATTTGATGTCAACAATTAAAGTTAAAGAGAATGAGCCATTTGATGTTGCCCTAAGAAGATTTAAGCGTCTGATAGAAAAAACAGGCCTAATTAACGATCTTAGAGCGCGTGAGTTTTACGAAAAACCAACATGGGAAAGAAAGCGTAAAGCTGCTGCTGCGGTAAAAAGACAATACCGTAGGCTCAGAAATCAAATGCTTCCTCCAAAATTGTATTAAAAAATAATGTCCTTAAAAGAAACAATTAATGAGGACATGAAAAATGCCATGCGCAGTAAAGACACTGCGCTACTCGGAACAATAAGGCTTCTTCAAGCCGCAATCAAACAGAAAGAAGTGGACGAAAGAATTGACCTTGATGATTCCACCATCATTCCCATCATTGAAAAAATGTTAAAACAAAGAAATGACTCTATTGATGCTTTCAAGAAAGCAGAAAGAGCTGATCTTGTCTTAAAAGAAGAGTTTGAAGTGAGTGTCTTAAAAGGTTACATGCCTGAGCAAATGAATTTGTCAGATGTTCAGTCCGTAATAGACGATGTAATTAAAGAGGTAGGTGCTAGCTCAATGAAAGATATGGGCCCAGTGATGGCGAAGGTTAAAGAGAAGCTGGCTGGAAAAGCAGACATGGCTGCAGTATCAAAAATTATTAAAGCTAAGTTAGCGTCATAGCACCATCGTAATTCATACATATATACTCTGAATCGTATAATATTAAATAATGATCCCAGAATCATTTATTCAAGATATGTTAAATAGAACTGACGTTGTTGATGTGATCGACAAACGCGTCCAATTAAAAAAAGCAGGAGCCAACTTTGTTGCTTGCTGCCCCTTCCATCAAGAAAAGTCACCATCATTTTCCGTTAGCCCCTCTAAACAGTTCTATCATTGTTTTGGATGTGGGGCTCATGGATCAGCCATTACTTTCTTAATTGAGTTTGAGGGATTGACATTTGTTGAGGCTGTTCATCAAATCGCTAGCAGTCTTGGCCTTACCGTACCCAATGAAAGTAGGGCAGATCCAAAGAAAATAAAAGAAAACTTTGGGTTAGAGGAGGCAATGAAAATTGCTACTCAATTTTATCAAAAGGCTTTACGGTCGTCGCCAAAAGCCATTGAATATTTAAAATCTCGAGGTCTAACGGGAGCGGTTGCAAAAGAATTTTCTATTGGTTTTGCTCCTGATGGATGGCAGAACTTAGAGAATGCTTTTAAGCAGTATGACGACGCTTCATTAGAAAAAGCCGGCTTAATCCAAAAGAATGAAAAAGGAAAGTATTACGATCGCTTTAGGAATCGTATTATGTTTCCCATTATTAATGAGAAAGGACAGGTTATTGGTTTTGGCGGCAGAGTAATCAATCCGGATGACACTCCAAAATATTATAACTCTCCTGAAACTCCCCTATTCCAAAAAAGTTACGAATTATATGGACTTATTCATGCACGAAAGCCGATCAGGGAAAAAGGCTATGTGGTGGTAGTTGAAGGGTATATGGATGTTGTGGCTCTTACTCAGCATGACTTTAGGAATGTAGTCGCCACTCTCGGCACGGCGACAACTATTTACCACATAAAAAAACTCATGCGCTATACGCAAGACATTGTCTTTTGTTTCGACGGAGATAAAGCTGGTCAAACTGCAGCATGGAGAGCCATGATGAATGCATTAAGTGCGGTAACTGATAATGTGAGGTTAAAATTTCTATTCCTACCAGATAATCATGACCCAGACTCATTTATAAGAGAATATTCAAAAGAGGCTTTTGATAGACTGGCTGAGGATGCATTACCTTTGTCAGAATATATTGTCAGGCGACTAACATTAACTAATGATCTTTCCTCCCAAGAAAAAAAAGTGAGATTGTTGAATGACGTAGAGCCTATATTAAATGAAATGACGGCACCTAAAGTACATCTATTTCTTAGAAAAAAAATTGCGCAATTAGTGGGGCTGGATATGGAAGAGATAACCCATATCTTAAAAAATGCCAAAGCGACACAGCCTTCTGCCCAGAGAATAAAGCTTGAAAAAAAAGTACAAATGAATCCTATCAGACGGTTTATTTTATTTATTATTATTAATCCTAAGTTGGCGATAGCAGAGGATTTGAGGTTATTTTCTTCCAACGCAAACGAACACATTCTCGCCAAACTTATCATAGAAATTGCATTGGAAAATAACGGTAATAATGCTGCTGTCATGCTTCACTTAATTTCTAGCAAGGTGGATGAGTCAGTATTAAGGGAAATGGAAGGTCAAATTGTTAAGATCGATGGAGGGTTAAATTTAGAAGAAGAGGTGAAGGCTCTCCGTAATAGCCTGCAAAAAAAATTACTATCCTCAACAAATAAAACAAAATTAGGGGAGTTACAGGAAAAAAGCTTAGGCTCGTTAACAGACGAGGAAAAGGCTTTCTTAAAAAATATTAGAAGAAAGTAAATAGCTGATTATTAAGGTTTTTACTTAATAATGGAGCAAACGAATCATTGACATAATATGGTCGAATTGCTAAAATCCCACCGCTCTACTGCTAAGATAATAAAAACCAACATTATTTAGCCAAATCATTTGAGGTAATTATGGCACGACCTAAAAAAAATCCAGAAGATAAAAAAACCAAACGCGTAACACGCGTCAAGAAATTAAAAGACTTATATCTTAAAGATGCGGTAAATAATCCTGAAGAGGCAGAAAATAGACGCCTGCAGTTGAAAGCTCTCATTATCATGGGTAAAGAAAGAGGCTACCTTACTTACGCAGAAATTAATGATCATCTTCCCGATGAGGTGTCGGAAAGCGAACAAGTAGAAGGTATCATCGGCATTATTAACGACATGGGCATTATGGTCTATGAGCAAGCACCTGATGCAGAATCGTTACTAATGTCTGACGACCGTGCACCAGTAACGGACGAAGAGGCGGCTGAGGAAGCTGAACAGGCTCTTGCAACTGTAGACTCTGAGTTTGGCCGAACAACCGATCCTGTAAGAATGTACATGAGGGAGATGGGCACCGTAGACCTACTAACTCGTGAAGGCGAGATTGAAATTGCTAAAAGAATTGAAGATGGATTAAGGCATATGGTCCAGGCCATTTCGGCATGCCCGGGTATTATTGATGATCTTATGAATATGGCCGAGAAGGTTAAGAAAGAAGAGTTAGGGGTAGAAGAGTTTGTTGATGGCTTGATTGATATGGAAGCCGAAAGGGAACTGGCTAAAGTAGAAGCGGCGTTGGCGCAAACAGATGATGAAGAATCTGATGAGGATGACGACGACGAAAATGATTCAGGAAAAGCAAGTGGAATGTCGGCTGAGGACTTAGCAATACTGACAAAAGAAGTACTTTCCCGATTCGGAAAAATTAAAAGGGCGCATAAAAAGTTATCTGAACTAAGAGAGCAAAAAAAATGGACTGATGATGAAGAATATAAGAAACATCAAGACATTATTTTAAAAGAACTCATTAATTTCAGGTTCTCCTCCAAGTTTGTTGAGGTTCTATGTGACAAAGTAAGAACATTTGTGAAGCAAATCAGGGGTCACGAAAGAGCTGTCATGGAATTCTGTGTGGAAGAATCTAAGATGCCTAGATCCCATTTTATTAAATCATTTCCTGGTAATGAAACAAACCTTAAATGGTTGAAAGAGGAAATTAAGTCAGATAAGAAGTATGTTGAGAGCTTAGAAAAGCTTAAACACTCTATCCTAGACCAACAGTCTAAACTGATTGCTTTAGAAGAACTGGCTGGTATACCTATTAAGAACTTTAAAGAAATTAATAGGCATATGACTACGGGTGAAGCCCGAGCGAAGAGAGCAAAAAGAGAGATGATTGAAGCTAACCTTCGCCTCGTTATTTCAATCGCTAAAAAATACACTAACCGAGGACTCCAATTTCTTGATCTTATCCAAGAAGGCAATATCGGATTGATGAAAGCGGTTGATAAATTTGAATATCGAAGAGGATATAAATTTTCTACCTATGCAACCTGGTGGATTAGGCAAGCCATTACACGATCTATCGCGGATCAAGCAAGAACGATCAGAATTCCTGTGCATATGATTGAGACTATCAATAAAATGAACCGTATCTCTCGACAGATCCTTCAGTCTACCGGTCAGGAACCAGAACCATCAGAGTTAGCTGAAAAAATGGAAATGCCTGAAGAAAAAATTAGAAAAATTCTTAAAATATCAAAAGAGCCAATCTCGATGGAAACACCAATTGGTGATGATGAGGATTCACATCTGGGCGACTTCATAGAAGATGTTGGTACATTGACACCTGATGATGCAGCAGTTTATGGCAGCCTTAGAAGCGTAACCTCTGAAATATTAGAAGGCCTTACTCCAAGAGAGGCTAAGGTATTAAGAATGCGCTTTGGTATTGAAATGAATACTGACCATACTTTAGAGGAGGTTGGTAAGCAGTTCGATGTGACTAGAGAACGTATTCGTCAGATAGAAGCTAAGGCGTTGCGAAAATTAAGACATCCTACCCGCTCGGAAAGATTGAAGAGTTTCTTGGAGGGTAAAGAGTAGTTTTAGGGCCCATAGCTCAGTTGGTTAGAGCAGGGGACTCATAATCCCTTGGTCCCAGGTTCGAGTCCTGGTGGGCCCACCACTTATATCAAGGCTTTTAGAGGATTTTTCTTCTAAGAGCTTTTTTTATTTCCGTCACAGACTACACATAGACTACAAAAAAATTACTCCTAATTATTGACATAACTGCACTTTTTTTTTAGAATCCAAAAAAAATAGGAAAATATTATGAAATTCCAACCATTCATTGCAGCATTATTATTTGCCCTTACTACCCAGGTCTATGCCGAAGGTGTGTATGTGGGTATTGCTGGGGGCAAGCTTAATACTGAAACCAGTGTTACGGGACTGACTGGCACGGCTTCATTAAATGAGGATGAAGATGATACCGGTTATAAGTTATTTGCGGGCTATCGGGCATCTAATAACTTTGGTGTGGAATTGCATTATGCAGATCTAGGGGAGGCATCATTATCCGGTAACATCGGGGATACTTTTATCAGCAATGGCGTTACTTATGGATTTACAGCCAATGGTGTAAAAATAGTTCAAGAGACAAAGTCTTACGGCGCAGCAGCTACTTACGCTCTTCCTTTAAATGACAGTTTTTCTTTATTAGGAAAAATCGGTTTTCACAGATGGGACATAGAAGATAGTCAGGGTTTTGACGAAGATGGCACTGAGCCATTCTATGGTATTGGTGCAAGCTACCAAGTAAACGAAAATGTTGCGATTCAGGCAGAATTTGAACGCTTTCAAATTGATTCTATTGATGTAGACGATATAGACTTGTTGTCTGTAGGACTCGCATTTCACTTCTAGATGAAATTAGCTTTATATTATGAAATCTAAATCAATTATTGCAGCTTTAGTCTTTACTTTGACTAATCAGGCTTATGCTGACGCAATCTTATTTGAGGGTCTAGCCCTAGATGTATCGACCGGCTATCAACAAACAGAGAGAGATACCGAATCTACGCTACTTCGTAACGGGGTTTCTGTTTCAACAGTTACGGCCTCAACCGATGAGGGTAGCGCCAATGCTGCACTAGGTGTGTCTTATAGCTTTGCACTTAGTTCAAACTACCTGGTAGGTATAGGATTCGATTATAATTTTACCGACCTTGATATTGGAAGACCGCTCATTGACTCAAATCCAGCAGAATCCACAGTAACTTTCGAACTAACTAATGTTATGAATTTATACGTTAAACCTCAGTTCATGATATCTGATACTAGCCAGATTTATGCTAAATTAGCGTACACAAGAGCAGATTTAGAGAGTAATGATGCTGTGGTAGATTTTATTGGTAATACGGAGCCATCACTTGATGGCTATTCTATCGGAGGAGGCTTTGCAAATATGATAAATGACAATGTTTCACTCTTCATTGAGGCTAATTACTTCAATTATGGAGAGGAGGACACAACATATCGCTATGATGGGTCCATTGGCGGTTTGACATCAGTAGGAGTAGCCTCGGATATTGATGGTTATAATGCTAAAATTGGCATTGCTTACCTTTTTTAAATTAGCTAGTCTTATGATAAACCACCTTCGGGTGGTTTTTTTATGAACGCATAATTTAATCAAAATACTTATCAGCCGCCTCAATCTGCCAAGGCTCATAACCCTTAATCCAGCTTAACCTAATATCCTTTGATATCTCTCCTCTTGCTACCCCTTGATTAATTGCTAACAGCATGAGAATTTTAAACCTATCCTTTGCTTTGTGATTACCTTGCAGAGCTGCCTTTTCGTATAGCTGTTTAGCCATGACATGACTGACTGGAGTACTCATAATCCCTTGGTCCCAGGTTCGAGTCCTGGTGGGCCCACCACTTATATTAAAGCTTTTAGAGGATTGTTCTTCTAAAAGCTTTTTTTATTCCGGCTAGAGCTGATCCAACCCGATATTTGCTTTAATTAAGCTTGGGATTAACCTTAAGGAACAGATAATCAATACCATGATATTGCAAATGTTTGATATCGTTGGTTAGCCCATAAAGTAATTTTAGGGACAGCTTACTCTCAATATTATCCTCCCCAATATCTTTTATTGCCGCTGCTGCTGATTCTGCATTCACTCCTGATGGCGCTGATATAAACTCTAACTCAACCTCATCGCCCTCTTGATAGATACGGATATGCACGGTAACTTTATTTTTACGATTATTTTTTTCTTGGTTTTCAATCAAAAAGTTTAATCCTTCCTCGGCAATCAACATTAATTTATTTTCCCACTTTTTTTGCCATTGGTTTTTCTTGGAAAAATTATTAATTAAGTGGTTGATTTTTTCTATGCTCGCAATGTGAAGGGGAACGGAAAGCTTGTTCTTCGCCCTTTTTTTAAGCGAGAACAAGAACATGATAAGGATTGCTGTTAAGCCACCCGAGGTTGTTCCATTGGAAAGGAAAATCTGCATGCCTTCAGGGAAAGCTTCATTGAATAAAAATCCACCTTGGAATCCAACTCCCGCAAAAAAACCAAAGCATACCGCCATCAACGCTTCAAAAGATAGCTTGGTCTGATTGACCATTTGTAGACCATGTCCAAATAATAAGATGATAATAACCAGAATATACCCAGCCGCAACCGGGCTAGGGATTGCACTGATTAAAGCAATTAATTTCGGCGAAAGAGCAAATAATATCATGAATAAACCACCATAAAAACCAACCCTTAAGGCAGCAACTTTGGTGATCTCCATAACGCCAATACTCATAGAGTATACGGTATTCGGAACCGATCCTAAAATACCTGCCAAGAAACTGCCTACTCCATCTGCATTAATTGCTCCTTGTATGGCTCTAAAGTCGATAGGCCGTGCTTTTCTATAAGAAAATTTTTGTACAGCAATACCGTCAGCATAAGTTTCTATACAACCAACAAACGTGATTAATACAAATGCCGGAAGCAACGCCCAGAAACTCTCGGTGAATGTAAAATCAAAACCTGGCCAATGATTATCAGGTAGACCAATCCAATCCGCAGTTATTACCTTAGAAAAATCAACTAACCCTACCTGATAAGAGTAAATAGATCCTATGACGATACCAATTAAGGGTGCCCACAGCCGTGAAGTTTTACTTCCAAATAGTGAAATTAATAGGATGGGAATCAATGTGGCAAGAAAGATATAAGGAACCGCCATATTGCCTACAAACTCGGCAGGAACCCTTTTTAACATTGACCATACTACCGGAGCGACATTAAGCGCCATGAGCATAAGCACGACTCCACCTATGGCAGGAGTTAACACCTTTCTTAAGGGCCCCATTTGTGAAGTAAAAATAAATGTTGCGAGCGACGCAACAGCAACCAGTGTAAGGAGGAGGGATGTCCCTCCTAGCTCCAATGCTGAAACGGCTACGGAAATAAAAGCAACATTTGATCCCACAAAAAGGAGATTTCGACCGCCAATAATTCCAAAACGACTAGCCTGCAACCAGGTTGATACCCCGCAAGCAAGAACAGCTGCAAATACAAGCCAACTAATTTGGCCAGCACCTAGGCCAGCTTCTCGTCCCACGATAAGCGGTGTTAGCATAATACCAGTCACGATCATAATTGTTACTTG
Organism: Methylophilales bacterium HTCC2181; assembly: GCA_000168995.1. GTDB lineage: Bacteria > Pseudomonadota > Gammaproteobacteria > Burkholderiales > Methylophilaceae > BACL14. The sequence continues at coordinate 335,406 of AAUX01000001.1, forward strand.
CAACCCAAGACCAGCAGAAAGTAAATGGGCAGGCTTTTCGTCAGGCTCAAAACGCACTATATTATTATCACTCATATTTAAAATCCTAGTCAAAAAAACATTTTTAATCTATATTAAATGATATTAACTATTAATATAAATTTTATTTTGGTTATTTAAAGGCATACATCACTGCATACTTATTAACAAACTAGGCAACATATATAAAATGATAGAAATTAACCATGAAGTAAAAAATGACACCCTTATTATTAATCCTGTTGGGCGCCTTGACGGTTTGACGTCGAAAAAATTTATGGAAGATACAGAGGGTCTTATAAAATTAAATTCTGCGCGTGTAATTATTAATTTAGATTCCCTTGATTACATCAGTTCAGAAGGGCTTCGATCTATTTTGACTACGGCAAAAACGATTAAATCTGAGGGTGGAAAGTTTGGCTTATGCTCTCCTCTAGAAGGAGTGAAAGAGGTTTTAGAGATAAGTGGTTTTGGTGCGATGCTTGGAGTCTATGAAAGCTTGGATCTTGCCTTAAGTAGTATCTAAATATCGTTTCAGAATAATGCCCAAAAAATTAATTAGCTGTTCTACTCAATGCCTGCAATGCTTATTTTTCAGTAGATGCTAAGTAAGGACGAAACTCTCCGCTTCCTGCTGATTCGCAAAGAAAGAAGCAAATTGATCTAAACCGGCAAGACATAATGTGGAGTAAATCTCCTCATTACAATCTAAGAAACACATTTTTGCAGAGCGGTTATGGACTGACTTAATAGCTAAGATTAAAGTCCGAATACCTATTGAGGCAACGTAGGTCACATCTTGCATATTAATAATTATTGCTTGTCTTGGTGCGGCTGTCATCCCACTCAATTTAAGGCTAATTTGGTCTGTCCCTAGGATATCTAACCTGCCTGACAGGCTGATTAAAAAAGCACCAGATGACAGCTCTTTTTCTTCTATATTCATTGCACTATTCACAAAATAATTTCATTCATCATACTATTTATGAAAAAATATGACTACAATTAGTTATGGTAAAGCCAAATAAAATGGTAATTTGCATGGGTGATGATTGGGCTGAGTTAACAGCGCTAACAGAAAAGTTGACCCTATTTTTTCGTACCCATCAAAACGTTAACATGATTAATCCTGTTAATTTACTTTTAGAGGAGCTTTACTCCAATACCCTTAATTACGGGCAATGCGGTAAAGCGCATGTAATTATCACACTTGAAATGCGTGATCATGAATTGCTGATTCACTACGAGGACAATGGCATCTCTTTTAACCCTTTTGAAGAGGCAAAGCAACCTGACCTTGGAAGCACTTTGGAAGAGCGGGCCATTGGGGGCTTAGGCATTCATTTTATAAAAAATATGACTGATTCTCAACAATATGAACGCATAGAAGGCATCAATAAGATCACCTTAAGAAAGTCTTGCTAACTTCAATTAAGCAACTTTTTTTATTCAAATTATCATTAATTGACATAAATTAGCAACAATTTTTGTTTAATATAGTTTTTCTGGTCAAAAATCAGAGTTCGTTCATTTAATCCCAAAAGGAAAATTAGCATGAAAAAATTAACACTAATAGTTCTTACATTCGCCTCGATTTCAGGAGTGGTAGCAGAAACTACCGATTTTGAAAAAGCTATTCGTTATAGCCAGGTAGTTCAAGCAGCAAAAACTAATCACAATAATTCACAAGCATGTGTTGCACAAACAGGCATGATAGAAGCATTAAAAAATACCAATATGGTAGATGCTTTAGAAATTGCAAAAAAAGAACAAGTCACACTTTGCAAGGTTTTTAATCATAAGTCTTGATATTTGTGCCTGTTATTGTAACTGGTTTTATTTAAGAAAAAAAAGGCTCCCGAAGGAGCCTTTTTTGTTATAACGCTGTCTTTTAGAAATGAATTCTTGAAGAATAAGATCTCGCCAACTAATATTTGCGAGCATACAATAGAGCCGATTACTATGAGTTGAGGGTCATAATGATGCAATGGTGGGGCGATTACCAAATTTATCCGGAGCATGCTGAAAAATTGCTCCGTAACTTACAGCGCTATGAGTCGTATCGACCAACCTCCTATTCAGACGCAACCAGGAATACTTTCGACAAAAATAAACGGTACCAATTTTTTGACGATAAGCTTAGCAATTAATCTAAGTATTACTCCATAGCAAACTTGCCTTCATCAGGTCGATTCCTGAAAATAAAAACGTGAGAAAGTCCCCTTAGCTAACCTTACCAAGCGATAGTTTTTCCAGCATAATCAACAAACTGCCCAGAATTTTCCAAAGTAAGACTATCAATAATTTCCATCATACCAACCACACTTTGATCAACATTAATTAACGCGTTCATTCCCCCCATGTCAGTTTGTACCCATCCCGGGTGAAGGGTGAGGGTCGCAATACCGTGAGATTGTAAGTCGTGTTGTAAGCTTCGCATTACCATATTTAGTGCGGATTTACTGGATCGATAAATATACGATCCACCACTCGTATTATCTGCAATGCTGCCCATCTTACTCGTGATTGACACCACTTTCTTCAAGCTCCCATCTAGAATATTGGGCAAAAAGGCTTGAGCTATTTCGTATGGAGCGATAGCGTTGGTAGTAAAACTTTCTAACCATGCCTGTTTACTCGCCGAGCTAAGTGAGCTCGATCGCCAGATCCCTGCATTATTGATCAGAATATCAATGGGTTGTTTTTTTAGGGTATTAGCTAACTTTTGGATATCTTCCGATTGGGCAACGTCTAGGGCTAGTATTTGTATGTTGCTATATTGCTTAGCCATACTATCTAATTGGTCGGCACGACTAATATCTCTACAGGTAGCCAGTACATAGAAATTTTTCTTTGCATAGAGTTCTACAAGCTTTAATCCTATTCCCCTATTGCTTCCAGTTATTAATACAGAAGGTTGATTCATAACGATATATTTTTTATTAAGCAGAATTAAGTTTATACTAAAAAAACTAAAAGCTAACCGAGATTTCTTATGAAACTTTTTCTTATTGTTTGCGCTCTTTTGATATCTACCCAGATTGTGGCGGCGGAATTTGATAACTACTGCACTACCAGTTTGGCCGAAGGTAATTTTCATAAAACCGACTGCTCGATTAAGGCTGAATTTGAAGGCAAGGATTATTGTTTTGGTAATAAAACCTCAAGGTCTGTTTTTGTGAATGAGCCGCTGACCATGATCAAAGAAGCGCGACAATTTTTTATTAAAAATACTGAAACCGATAGAACCAAAATGACGCAGCTTGCTGCAGACTCGATGTTGGACGATCCGGATTGTGATTTATCACACAAGGACCTTGGGTACTTGAATTTTAAGGGTAAAGACTTAACACACTGTGTCATGGTCAACACTAGTTTTTTTGGCGCTGACCTTAGAGGGGCTAACTTGAATGGCACTAACTTGCAGCGTGCATACCTTAATTTAGCACGATTAGAGAATGCTAATTTTTCAGGAGCCAATCTTCGCGAAGCGACTATGTTTCAACCCATTTTTGGCAATACAAATTTTCGTGGCGCCAACCTTAGTAGCGCCAGAGTGATTGGCACCTTAGGCAACGTAGACATGTCTTCTGCATTGGTACTGAATGGTCAATTTGGCCTCGATGTAGGTAATCAGCCTATGGGTCAAATGAAATTTGACTCCTCGGGAGGTGACTTTCATAACGCCAATTTTGAAGGTGCAGATTTAAATATTGCAAGTTTCATTTTTGGTAATTTGCGGGAAGCTAATTTGCGGCATACCAATTTATATCGGGCTGAATTGATTCAGGCAGACCTATCAGGAGCCGACTTAACAGGGGCTGATCTAACGGATGCGAATGTTGATGGAGCTAATTTCGATAAGGTTAAAGGCTTAGCAACGGTAAAAGGTTTTAATACAGTGAAGGGCAAGTGTAAAAATTGTGCCATGTAGATGTTAAGAGCAAAAAAACGCTCCTTAAGGAGCGTTTTTTTATATCAACTTTTTTTAGTTTACAGCTGCTTTTAGTGCGGCACCAGCTTTAAACGAAGGAACTGTTCTTGCAGCAATTTTTAGCTCAGCACCAGTCTGTGGGTTTCTACCAGTACGCGCAGCTCTTTTAGCTACCTTAAATGTACCAAAACCAATCAAGGTTACTGAATCACCTTTTTTTAATGCACCCGTAACTGCTGCAACGGTTGCATCGATTGCGCGTCCTGCTTCTGCCTTTGTTGATCCTGTTGCACTTGCTACTGCCTCTATTAGTTCGCCTTTATTCATGTAATCCTCCAGATATTATTAATGTATGTATCAAAATAAAACATTGTTTCTCTGTACCGTCAAACAATGTTTTATTTCTTTGCGCTACAAAACCCTTGCTAATACTGACTTTACGCCCAGCATTTCGTTAACTTTGCCTATTTTATTAATGCTTGTCAATATCTAAATGCCCATTTTATAACTATATGTCGAGCATTTTATAATTTGATTAATGTTACAATAATCAAATGAAAAAAGTAAATCATGGAGGTTTTAGAGCAGGTTCTGGGCGTAAGCTAGGAAGTGGTAGTTATGGCGAACCTACGACCGTAATGCGTGTTCCTCAAAGCAAATCAACAGCTATTAGACAGTATATTATGCGGAAGCTATCCTATAATATTGATACCATCTTTACCGCCCCCTCTGAACTTGGTAGCCAGCCATTAGCATGGTTTTCTCATAAGGTACCAGCTGGCTTCCCTTCGCCAGCAGATGACCATGTAGAGAAGAGGTTGGATTTAAATGATTATTTGATTGCTCAAAAAGAAGCAACTTTTTTTGTTAGCATCAAAGGTGACTCGATGATCGATGCCAGCATCCATGATGGCGATATTGTGATTGTTGATCGATCAAAAGACGCTAAGATTGGTGATATTGTACTAGCCTCTATAGACGGGGAATTTACCGTTAAAACATTAGCTAAGCATTTATCTCACCCAAGGTTACTGCCAGCGAATAGTGAATATAAATACATTGATATTACTGAAGGCATGGTATTTGAGATTTGGGGGGTTGTGACCGGAGCGGTGAGAAAATTTAAATAGCATGATAGCTTTAGTCGACGTGAATAATTTTTATGTAAGCTGTGAAAGGCTTTTTAACCCTTATCTCATCAATAAGCCGGTAGTCGTGTTAAGTAATAACGATGGTTGCATTATATCTCGTAGTCAAGAAGCAAAAAACCTAGGGATTAAAATGGGCGAGCCTTTATTTAAAGCATCGGCCATTATTCGGCAACACCAAGTGCAGGTATTGTCCTCCAATTACCCGCTTTATGCCGATATAAGTGCGCGTGTTATGTCTTTGTTATCGGACTTTACAAGTACGCAAGAGATTTACTCGATTGATGAATGTTTTCTTGATATGGAAGGCCATGAGAATTTGCAGGACATTGCTCGAAAGATCAAGCGCTTACTATGGCGCTATCTCCGTATGCCGGTTTGTGTCGGTATAGGGCCAACCAAAGTTTTAGCAAAGCTTGCTAATAGATGTGCAAAAAAACAAGACCAACAGAGTGGGGTATTTATTATCAGCAATGCTAGTGCCTCTGAGTTGAATAACATGATGGATGATCTTTCCGTTGATCAGATTTGGGGTGTGGGAAAGGCTTTGGCAGTCAAACTACAAAAAAAAAGTATCTACTCCATATTGGATCTTAAGCAGTCTAATCCGACATGGGTGAGAAAATTCTTTGGCATAAATATGGAGAGAATTATTTATGAGCTTAATGGCGTTTCATGCCTATTGATTGACAATCAGTATGTAGCAAAAAAAGGAATTCGATGCTCCAGAAGTTTTGGTGAAAACGTAAATGATTACATACGATTGGCGGAAGCGGTCACTACATTTTCTGGTCGTGCTGCGCTGAAGGCAAGAAGCCAAAATACAGGAACTAATGCCGTAACTGTTTTTTTAAGCACTAACCCTTTTAACAAAGAACATCGTCATTATCAGGATGCCATTACAATGCCTTTAGAGCAGCTAACAAATCAGACCAACCTCATTGTGAAAGCGGCACTGAGTGGACTAAGAAAAATTTACAAGCAGAAGGTTACTTACAGTAAGTGTGGGGTTATTTTAAACAGCCTTGAAGAGCTAGATAAATTATCCTACCCTCTCATATCGCCCATCCATAATAGACAAGCTAACCTGACAAAAATAATTGATGAAATTAATAATAAGTTTGATAAAAATAGCTTACATATCGCATTTCAGCCCCTTTATCCATCATGGGATATGAGACAGTCATACCGCAGTCAATCCTATTCCACGTCATGGAGCGAGTTACTATTAGTTGGCTGTTAATGCATTACCATTAGAGGGATTGAGCTTAATAAAAATATCCTGATCTTGTAGCTGCACTTTCCATCCTTCAAAATAAAGTTGGCTACGGGCTGGGTCAAGCTGAATCTTGAAGGGAGCAAGACCGCGATGGGTTAGTTTTTCGCCTTCAGAAAGTGTGTAAGTAGCTAAGGTATTATTTGCATCAAGCGTACAAATAGTTTGAGCTTGCGTGGAAACTAAATGAAAGTAAGTGGCGGGTTTCTCTGGGAGCTTAGTCGAGAAATTAGTCAGCGGTGCGGCGTTAGCAATAGTGCAAATAAAGGATAAAGCGGGCGTATCAGCAATAGCAACCTTAGGGCCTACCTTTTTTTTTGTGATGTCCGTCGGGGCAACAGCCTGATCAGGAATCTCCAATACAATAGGTAAATCATTTTTTATTGAGCCAGCTTCCTCTTCCATCAGAGTTAAGACGGGAGGAGCATCAGTGTTTGCTAACAAAGCCACATCATCATCGGAGAAAATATTAACCACAAAGATAGATCCAGCAATTATGAGGACAAGCGAAATCAAGAGAATAATAACAGATTTACTCAGCCCAATTTTTTGTATGTCCTCAACAATGCTCTGTTCAGTATTTGCAGGAACATCAGGCGGGATAATTTTTTTAATAGGCAATGCCAGTATGAAGGCATACCGCTTAATGGCCAAAGCTCTAAAGTGATCGTTAGCAAATCCATGAGGAAGCTGTTCTTCAATAGATTTAATTTGGTCCTCATGCAGGGTAAGTTGCTGAGCAATATCACTGCGAGAGATCTTTTGCTTTTTTCTTTCCTTTAGGAGCAAAGCTCCGTTGTAAATAAAAATTGGATTGGTAGTCAAAATATTAAATAAACCTAAAGGCGACAATTGCGACAATGGTAGGAGGAATGGCTCCCATTAAAAGACCTAAAGGAGCAATAGTTTTTTCAGGAAAATGGTCGCGCAATATCGCAATTCCTGCCGGGTTTGGAGCATTAGCAATGACCGTAAGACCGCCACCTGTTACCGCCCCCGCTACCAAAGAAATCTTAAACTCATCAGATAACCCCTCCACCAAGGATCCAAGGTAGGTAAGAGCGGCATTATCCGTGATTGCTGTCAATGCAGTAGCACCAAAGTACACAGCGTCGGAATTCATAGACATTAAGATAGGCTCTAGCCACCATTGTTGAACACCACCCAGTACAACAAGGCCTGCCAGAAAGAAAGCAACAAGCAGAGCTTGGGTAAGAACGAGGGGATTTTGATATTTTTTGTACGCAGTACTAAACCCTAGGAAGAATAGAAAAAGGGCCATAAATATTGCCGGATGATGAGCAAAAAAGACCACACCAACCAAAAATAAGAGGTGCATCAATATAACGGGGGGCGGCATTTTGGCGGCATTGTTTTTTTCTTTAAGCTTAATTTGATTTAGATCTTCTTTAAAAATGAGCACCAATATCACGGTATTAGTTAGAACAGCTAACGCTGATCGCCAGCCAAAATTGCTCAGCATAAATTGAATATCCCAATTCCATGTACTGCTGACCATTAATACCGGGGGTGCAGCAAATGGCGTGAGAGTTCCTCCAATGGATATATTGACAAACAGCACACCTAATGTCGCATATTTAAAACGGCTGCTAGTTTCTTTACCAAAATAATTGACGCCTAAAAGCATGGCAGCCAATGTCATAGCGGCAGGCTCAGTGATAAATGAACCTAGAAGAGGAACTAAGCTTAAAAGAAGAAAGTAAATCGCCGTCTCCTTTGGGACAGGCATGACGCGTGCAATAGAAAGCACTATAGCTTCAGAGAGATGTAAGATAGGCTTTGTGGCCGCAATAACCATAATCACAAAGACAAACATCGGTTCGGTATAATTTCGACTGTCCACATAAGCAACCGCACTGTCATAGCCATTGACGCCGAACATAAATAGCACTAACACTAATGCCCAAAAACCAAACACCACCTCTATCTCACCAAGCAAATGAAGCAGGCCTGAATAGTTTGGATGGCTGTGCGCTAATTCTAAAAAATATTTTGTAGAAAACGTATGGATAACGGCAATCAAGAAGAGGGATGCGCTTATAATGTCAATAAGTGATGGATTCATAGTTAAAAGTATCTAAAATTAGTTAAGTAGTTAAGCAAACAATGTTTTAACATTGTATTTAGGATGAGATTATATAGTTAATAAGATCATTAAAGAATACATTTTATTAAGGATTTTTTAAAGATTTATAATGAAGCAACTATCTCAACAGGAGCTGAATCATCTCATGATGCTGCATCAGCAAAGCCGTTATGCAGAAGGTATCAAGGAAGCACAGAGACTCATAAAATCTTTCCCCGGTGAGCTGATGCTGTTTAATATACTGGGAGTTTGTTTGGAGCAAGAAGGGGCGTTTCAAAAGGCAGCCGACGCCTACAAACAAGCACTGAGTATTAACCCCGCCATTCCAGAGCTACAATTCAACCTAGGTGCTATGCTGTATGCGCTCAACGAGCCAAAAAAAGCAATTCATCACTATGAAGAGGCTATTCGATTAAATCCTAATTTCACGGAAGCTTATTTTAATCTCGGCACCTTACATCAAAGCCAATCGGAATATTCGCAAGCAATCAATGCATATGAGAAAGCGTTAACAATTCAACCAGGATTTTATGAAGCGTTAGCTAATATTGGAACTATCAAGCAGTTGCAGGGCCGCTTAGACGAAGCTATTGAGTGTTTTAAAAGAACGATCACCATTCAAGAGGATGCGAAGGGCCATTACAATTTAGCAGGAGCCTACCGCAATCAAGGCAATTTAATATTAGCTATCGATCATTTTAAAAAAGCCATAGACCTTGGGTCAAATGAGCCCGAGTTTTACTCGGATCTGGGTGATGCACTTTGGCATGACGGACAAATAAAAGCAGCAAAAGAATTTTTGCATATGGCGGTGAAAATCGACCCACAACATCCAAGAGCCAATTATCAGCTGGCAGTTTTTTTGTATGATAATAAAGAGTTTAAATTAGCCATGAACTACTTTGAGCAATCTCAGTTTGAAGATTGGCAGGAGCGGGTTCTTTATTGCCATTATAAATTAAAACAATTTAAGTTATTTGAAGACAAGTTATTAGCGCTCACTGCGCTTAAAAATAATTCTCCTTTCTTAGCCACATTATCCACTCATTTCGCGCAAAACTTTCAAAAGCAAGACTCTTATAAGTTTTGCCCATCCCCCTTAGATTTTGTCTGCCACCAAAAAATCCCTGAATTAACGAAAAACAATAAGGCATTAATCAAAAGCTTGCTGAGCGATATTGATTCCGCTGATATTGGCCAAAGAAAGCAAAGTCGTTTGACCGCCGGCATCCAATCGTCTGGCAATTTATTTAAACGGCCGGAACAGTCATTTCAAATACTCAAAGATGCTTTGATTAAAGTAATAGCTGAATACTATCAAAACATAAAAAATCGGGATTGTGAGTTTGTACGATCATTCCCGACCAACATCGAATTTAGTAGCTCATGGTATGTAAAAATGCAAAATGGGGGACACCTTAACTCGCATATACATGAAGATGGATGGATAAGTGGTGCCGTTTATTTGTCGATCCCACCTCAGACCCTGCCATCGGATGACGGGTCGATTGAGCTGAGCACTGATGGTGACGATTACCCAAAAATGCATAACGACTTTCCAATAAAAACCATATTACCCGAAGCAGGAGAGGTTATTTTCTTTCCTTCGTCAGTATTTCATCGAACGATACCCTTTCAGTCAGACGAAGAAAGGATTTGTATCGCCTTTGATGTTAAGCCAGAAGCTTAAATCACTTGTAATTTCTGTGCCATTTTTTTTAAGAAATCCATAGCGATACCATTGTCTTCTTGGAGCAATTGGCGCATCTTTTTTTCTGGAAGAATAATGATACGTGCCCAATCGGATATAACATAAGCAGAAGCAACCCGAGGAATTTTATTGAGCAAAGATAGCTCGCCAAAATATTGGCCAGCGGAAATGGTCTCTACGACCTTTCCTCCCTTAACAATACCTACCTCACCTTCGATAACGAAAAACAATCTTTGGTCGTGATCGCCGACCGTGAATATGATTTTATCTTTTTTGAGCCGCTGTCCAAAATAGCTCATCAACTTTTTATGAATAGGGTGCCGATGGATATTCTCAATATTAAACAGTGCTTTAATTAATAAGATTTCTTTTTTGTGGAAAGCGGCGATAACCTCAGCACCAATAAGAAGTGCGGCGGTATTGAGATAGAGCCAAATGAGTGAAATAAATAAATTTCTCATCCCTCCAAAAAATACTCCGTAATATTCACTGATCGATGTGAAGTAACTAAAAGTATTACTTAACCCAAACCAACAGATGCTTGTTACTAAAGCGCCATAAAATATATATTGTGAATAGGTTTTAACCGGAATAAAAATTTTAAAAAAGAAGGAAACAACAATGACCAACAAGATAAAAGACAAAAGGGAGGTTAAAAAATTTTTTTCAATCAGGGGAACATAGTCCGTAAAAAAATTCGATGCTTGCACCAGATAGATATTTATCGATGTGTAGATAAATAGCAGAACCATGATAGCGGTGACAGCTAATAGATCCCTGACTTTATTCTTTAAGTAGGTATGTTTTCTTGCTGCACTAAATATATTATTAAAGCTCGATCTAAGAGCGGAGGTTAAGGGAGTCGAGCCAAGAAATAAAATAGTAATCCATAAGGCCCCCCAACTTGCCTTGGTTGATGAAACCTTTCCCACTTCAGCCATAATTCGGTTACTCATCTCGGGTAAGAGCAGTGCGGTGATGTGTTGCATCTTTTCAAGTGCGAGGGCGGAGCTGCTAAGCCATTGGCTTAAGAAAAATAAGATAAGTAAAACTAAAGGAATAAAAGCGAATAACGTAAAAAAAGAGATAGAAGCATTAGTGGCTAAAAAGTTGTGCCGCTTAAAGCTGGATAAAATTTCCTGAAAAATGAAATAGCTTTCACTTTGTCTGGCATCAACACCCTTTTTAAATAACTTCATCGTCGTAGTTATAGTGATTTAAATTTTTCGGTTGCCTTAATTAATCCATCCAATGTTCCTGCCTCAGAAGCGGAATGGCCAGCATCAGGAACCATGATTAAATCCGATTGAGGTAATAATTGTGCGACTTCGTAAGCAGTTTTTGGAGGACATACCATGTCATACCTTCCTTGTACGATACTGATAGGCTTATCTTTAAGTAACGAAAGGTTTTTCAGTATGGCTTTACCGTCCATAAAGCAGTCATGTTTAATGTAATGGAGCTGCACTCTTGCCCTCGCTAATTCAAAATCAAGATCCACATCATCGCTTGCATTACCCTGAGAAACGTTGGGTAGCATTTTTAAAATACTTCCCTCAAAGGTATTCCACATTACCGCGGCTTTTTTAGCTTCATTTTGATCATCAGAAAATACTAGGTCAATATAGCTTTGTACTAGATTCGCTTTATTAATGTAAGGCTTATGCTTTATTAAATTGGCATGCAGTTCAGGAAAGAATTGGTCTACGTCATTCAGAAACCATTCAAGCTCATGTTTTCTGCTGAGAAAAACCCCTCTGAGAATCATTCCACTGGTAGCAGCAGGATACTCCACACCATAGGCGAGAGCGAGTGAGCTTCCCCAGGACCCACCAAACAATATCCATTGATTAATATTAAGGTGGTGACGAATGGCCTCCATATCAGCAATAAGATGGGCGGTGGTATTATTGTCTGTGCCACCCAACGGCTTACTTTTGCCGCAGCCTCTTTGGTCAAACAAAATAATATGATAATGATTAGGGTCAAAGAAGCGGCGTTGCCTTGGACCTGTCCCACCGCCGGGACCGCCGTGAAGAAAAACAATAGGCTGACCGTCAGGATTCCCTGATTGCTCAACGTAAATGCTATGCCCGCCTTTCCCTTCTAGCCACTCAGAGTGAAAGGGTTCAATTTCAGGAAACAATTCTTTGATGGAAGTGTCTTGCATAAAAGGCCTGCCTTAATTATTTAATAATGATCATTATTGTAAAGCAAAAAAACCTGCTTTTTTTGATAAGTAAAATAAATCACTAATTGTAACGAAATTGTAACGAAAGTGTTGCAATTCATATTTTGGAGGTATAAAGTACTTTCCAAGTACAGAAACTTTGTACTACGAGCATGCAACCATTTGCTTTATTGAATTCCCAAAAGGGTTAAAACTTTGAAGAATACTTTAAGGGGGTTGTTTGCTTTTTTTGAAACCCTTAGTTAAAACTATGGAGATTAATATGCAATTAAATAAAATTAAATTAGCTCTTGGCTTTGCTGCTGCTGCTACTATGGCTATGCCTATGGTTGCTTCAGCTGCTGCTGATCAAGAAAAAGCTATGTCTAATGCTAACAACTGGGCTCACCCACGTGGTCAGCATGACAACCAAGCTTATTCTAAGCTAACACAACTAAACAAAGGTAACGTTAAAAACCTTAAAGCAGCATGGACATTCGCTACTGGTGTAAACCGTGGTCATGAAGGTTCACCATTAGTTATTGGTAACATGATGTATGTACATACAGCATTTCCAAATAACGTATATGCTTTAGATCTTAACAACGATCAAAAAATTGTTTGGTCTTACTTCCCAAAACAAGATCCTAGCGTGCAAGCAGTTCTATGTTGCGATAACGTTAACCGTGGTCTTGGTTTCGGTGACGGTAAAATCTTCTTACAACAAAACGACGGTATGTTAGTTGCGCTTGACGCAAAAACTGGTGCTAAAGTTTGGGATGCGTCTAACGTAGATCCTAAAGTTGGTGCTACAAACACTAACGCACCTCACGTTATTAAAGACAAAGTGCTAACTGGTTGTTCTGGTGCTGAATTCGGTGTTCGTTGCTTCATGGCAGCTTACAACATCGCTGACGGTTCACTAGCATGGAAAGCAATGTCAACAGGACCTGATTCAGAAGTATTAATCGGTGCTGACTTCAACAAAGAAAACCCACTATATTCAGCTCTTTCAGTATACGAAGATGTGAATGGCGGTAACAAGCAAGGTGGTTCTTTCAAAAAAATCCCTACTGACCAACTTCAAGGTGGTGTAGCTGATCTAGGTGTTAAAACTTGGCTCAAACCACAAGCGGTTAAAGATGGTTGGCAGCATGGCGGCGGTTCTGTATGGGGCTGGTGGCCGTATGATGCAAAAACAAACTTAGTGTACTACGGTACAGGTAACCCATCAGTTTGGAACCCAGACGTACGTCCAGGTGACAACAAATGGTCTATGACTGTTTTTGCTCGTGATTTAGATACAGGTATGGCGCGTTGGGGTATGCAAATGACTCCACATGACGAATGGGATTATGACGGTATTAACGAAGTTATCCTTTTTGACAAAGGTGGAAAAACATACGCTTGGCATCATGACAGAAACGGTTTTGCATACACATGGACAGCTGCAGAAGGTACATTAGTTGCTGCTGAAAAAGTGCATCCATTCGTTAACTGGGCTACAGACGTTGATCTTAAGTCTGGTGTGCCAAACAAACTTGCTGAGCATTCGACTCACCAAGATTACAACACTAAAGGTACATGTCCAGCTGCTCTTGGTACTAAAGACCAACAGCCTGCTGCATACTCACCTAAAACTGGCTTAATATACTCACCACTTAACCACGTATGTATGACATACGAACCAGTTGAGTCTAAGTATGTTGCGGGTCAGCCTTGGGTTGGTGCGACACTTACTATGTTTGCTGGTCCTGACGGCGTAATGGGTGGCTTTGCTGCTTATGATCCTATGACTAACAAAAAAGTATGGTACAACAAAGAGAAATTCTCAGCATGGGGTGGTGCAATGACTACTGCTTCAGACTTAGTTTTCTACGGTACTTTAGATCGTTGGTTTAAAGCTCTTGACGCGAAAAGCGGTAAAGAACTTTGGAAATTCCAAGTTGGTTCTGGTGTGATTGGTAATGCATTCACATACGCACACAAAGGTAAACAACACGTTGGTGTCCTATCAGGCATCGGTGGTTGGGCTGGCGTTGCGATGAACCTTGGTCTTACAAATGACACAGACGCACTTGGTGCTGCTGGTGGTTATAAAGAACTAACAAAATACAACGCTGCTCCTGGTGGCGGTGGATTAACAGTATTTAGCCTATAATCCTTCGGGAATTTATAGAACTAAACATTGTTTAGTTAGTCTTAAAAACACCCTACTTCGGTAGGGTGTTTTTTTTTGCACTAAATTTTTATATGGAAGGATCTGAAACCATTATTAAAGACTTCAGATTAGGGATAATCATGAGTCATTGAACAGGGTTAGATAGTATAATGTTGCAACTGAATTTATAAGGAATAAACAAATGTTAAAAAAAATCGTAGGTATTGCACTATTACTAATGATGAATGGTATGACACATGCGGCTGATAATATCGAAGTAAATGCCGATATGGGAAAGCCCGGCCAACCAACACGTGTGCCTCAAGGTAATGAGTTTAAGGTATGTGCTGATCAAAATAATTTACCGTACTCAAACTCGGCAGGTGAAGGTTTTGAGAACAAAATTGCTGAGGTTTTAGCAGCCGATTTAGGAAGAGAGCTTTCTTATCAGTACTGGCCAGATCGGTTTGGTTTTTTAAGAAACACATTAAATGCTTATCGCTGTGACTATATTATTGGAACCAACACAACCTACGATGCGCTTGGAACAACAAAGCCATATTATAAGGCTGGCCATGTATGGGTATACAGAAAAGACAGCGGTTTTGATATCAAGGACTGGAGCTCACCTGACCTTAAGAAAGGCACCATTGGGGTGAACGATAAGAGTCCAGTGGCGGTGGCATTGAATGCTAATGGTCTGATGTTTAATGCCAAACCCTATCGAATTCAGCGTGACTTGAACATGTCTCCAGGACAAATGATTGATGACTTAGTAAAAGGTGATATTGATGTGGCTATTGCATGGGGCCCAATCGGTGGCTACTATGCCAAAAAATCTAATGCAGATCTCGTGGTGGTTCAAATACCTGAGTATGCTAGCGACGAAAGTAAGCTAAATGGAAAAACTTACTGGAATATTTCAGGTGGCGTACGTAAAAAAGAAACGGAGCGGCGCGATGAGTTAGAGAAAGTCATTGATCGCAATATCGACAAAATTTACCAGATCATGGAAGACTTCGGTATCCCTTACGCAAAACCATCCTTTGACGACCGGTTG
The DNA here is from genome assembly GCA_000168995.1 of Methylophilales bacterium HTCC2181. Classification (GTDB taxonomy): domain Bacteria; phylum Pseudomonadota; class Gammaproteobacteria; order Burkholderiales; family Methylophilaceae; genus BACL14. Next base: position 350,991 of record AAUX01000001.1, read on the forward strand.
GACGGATACAAGCGCCATAAGAACTAGATTGTTGCTAAATTTGTGAAAAAAATTAGCCTAAAAGGGTGACAACTTTTTTAAAAAAAAGTAATATAGTCGATTAAAATTTAGTAATCATTATTATCAATTAATCCCTTAATTTAAGGAAACTTTTTATGTTTCAACTGTCCTACTTTTAGTGGGTTAAATTGAAATAGACTAGGAGAAATTATGTTTTCAAAAAAAGTATTGGTGTCAACATTATTAGCGGCATGCTTGGCATGTTCTGCAAATGCAGGTGTAAAATTCACAAAAACGACTGATGGCACTGATTTTACTGAAAAGCTGATGGCAACAAAAGGCGCTTTTGGTGATACAAAGAAAAAAGATAATGTCATGACTGAAGCTGAAAAGGTCTTCCTTGAAACGGGAAAGAATATATACGTTGGTGATGCAGCGGCAGAGAAGCGTGGTAAAAAAAGATTCGGATATTGGTCATGCACCCAATGTCACGGACCTACAGCCAAAGGTCAAGTGGGACCTGGCTTAGTAGGGCCAACATTTCGCTATCCTAAAGATGCGACCAATAAGGGTATGTTTGAAACTATTTGGTATGGCACTAACGGTGGTATGGGAGGAAAAGGTTTCGGTGTGATGGCCCCAGATGATGGCATGACAGTTGATGAATTATTGAAAACTATTGCATGGGTTAGAACAAACGGTAGCAAAGGCGTAACTGGAAACGAAGGCCTATAGTTTAGTTACAAACCTGTAATACATTACAAAAACGACTGAGGTATAATTGCCACAGTCGTTTTTTTTTGCTTAATTAATCCATTAAAGATTCATACCATGATAAAAAATTTACATAAGGTCGTTATTGTTGGTGGCGGTGCCGGGGGACTGGAACTAGCTACTAAACTTGGAGATTCTTTAGGCAAAAAAAAGAAAGCGCATATCACGTTAGTTGATGGAAAAAAAACTCACGTATGGAAGCCCTTACTTCATGAAATTGCAGCAGGCAGCCTAAATCCAGATAAAGATGAATTAGATTATTTAGCTCAAGCTCACTGGCATCACTTTAATTTTCGTCTGGGTAAGATGAGTGGTATTGATAGAGTAAAAAAAGAGATTTCACTTGACCCTTTTTATGACGATGATGGTACTGAGCTCATACCCAAACGACAATTTTCATATGATACGCTGGTCATTGCTGTAGGCAGCACCATTAATGATTTCGGTATTAAGGGCGTAAAGGATCATGCTATCGCATTGGATACATTAGACCAGGCTGAACGTTTTCATCAAAAACTGCACAATGCCATTCTTCGAGCACAAACACAGTCTACAGAAATACAGGCTGGCCAATTAGAGGTAGTGATTGTAGGCGCTGGAGCTACCGGAGTGGAGTTAGCCGCCGAGCTTCACAAGGCAACCCGGGAACTAACGGCTTATGGCCTAGATAAGATCAATCCAGATAGGGATATAAATATCTCCTTAATTGAAGCGAGCGAGCGGTTATTACCAGCATTACCACCAAGAATGAGTCAATCAGTGGAAGCTGAATTGAAAAAGCTTAATGTAAATCTTTATATGGGTGAGCGAGTCACCGAGGTTACAGAGAACGGTATAAGAACGCATAAAGATCGTTATATTAATTCGGCATTGGTAGTTTGGGCTGCTGGTATTAAAGCACCAAGCTTTCTACAGAATCTTGGGTTAACAACGAATAGTATTAATCAAATAGAAGTATTATCAACGTTGCAATCAAAAGAAGACCCTTCGATTTTTGCTTTTGGTGATTGCGCTGCTTGCCCTGAAAAGCCTGGCTCAACAGATATGGTGCCACCTAGAGCTCAGTCAGCTCATCAGCAAGCATCACTACTGGTAAAAACTATTAAGAAAGTCGTTGCTGGTAAAAGCAGCGTGTTACCTCAATACCGATACAAAGATTATGGTTCGTTAGTAAACCTTGGCAGTTATTCGACTGTGGGTAACCTTATGGGATCTTTAATGGGTGGGAGCATGTTCATTGAAGGTTTGATTGCCCGTTTGATGTATTTAATGCTTTATCAAATGCACCTTTTAGCACTGCATGGCATTACAATGGTATCACTTCGCCTAGTCGCTAAGTTTATTACACGAAGGACTGAAGCTCACGTAAAGTTGCACTAATGTTTTTGTTCAGCATAATATTGGCTCGCAATGACCATAGTCAGCAATACGAATAGGCCAAAAATAAATACGATCCCATTGATGGGAAGATTTAATCCAACCATTAGCGTATAGGCACCACTAAGAATTAATATCCCTAAATTTTCACTAAAATTTTGCGCAGCAATGGAATGACCGGCACCGATCAGAATATGGCCGCGATATTGTAATAAGGCATTTAAGGGAACAATCAAAATACCACTAAAGACTCCAATGAGAAAAAGAACCAAAGCCGCCGTCTCCCAGCTGGTAATGAATACCATGGAGCAAACCAGAGCACCCATTAATATGCCCAAAGGGAGAATTTTAACTGAATCTTCCATTCTCACGTATCGTGATGAAATGATGGATCCAACCGCGACACCTAAAGCCACAACAGCAGTGAGCTTAGTAGCTTGATCCAGCCCATAATGTAAAGCAAATGCAGCCCAAGCAATTACTACTAAGCGTAAGGTTGCACCTGCCCCCCAAAAGAGGGTGGTAACGGCAAGGGATAATTGACCCAAGGGATCTTTCCATAACTTTAAGTAAGAGCGAAAGAAATCTTGAGTCAGAAACCATGGATTTTTCTTTCGTGGTTTATGATTAATTGGCAGTATAGGTATGTAGCGGTTAAAAACGGCCGCTAATAAATAAAGAGCACTAATAATTAAGATTGCATAACTAAGATCCATATTCTTACTAGCTAACTCCCCCCCAATGACAGCACCAAAAATTATAGCTGCTACGGTAAGGCCCTCCACCCAACCATTGGCTGGAACAAGCGATTCCTTGGGGAGCAGTTCGGTGAGAATGCCGTATTTAGCTGGAGAGTATGCAGCAGCACCTACCCCCACGATGGCATAAGCATACAAAGGCTCTAGACCAAAAAACATGGTAAGACAACCAATAAATTTTATACTATTCGCAATAAACATTACTTGGCCCTTGGGCTTGGCATCAGCAAAAGCACCGACAAATGGGGCAAGGATGACATACGCAATAACAAAAAATTGTAATAATAATGGCTCATGCCAATTAGGAGCCCCCGTACTGGCAATGAGTGCTATGGCAGCAAACAACAACGCATTATCAGCCAAAGCTGATAAAAATTGAGCGGTGAGGAATGGGTAAAATCCTCTGCTATCGATTGGTTTAGAGCGTCTCTGTAGCATAGTCCGCTAACCTTGATCGTTCCCCACGCATTAGCGTGACATGGCCATTATGACCCCATCCTTTAAACCGATCGACAACATAAGTTAAGCCTGAGCTTCCCTCAGTCAAGTAAGGCGTATCGATTTGTGCAATATTTCCTAAGCAAACTACTTTAGTTCCTGGGCCTGCTCGGGTAATAAGGGTTTTCATTTGCTTAGGAGTTAAATTTTGTGCCTCATCAATGATAAGAAATTTTTTAAGAAACGTTCGACCCCGCATGAAGTTCAACGATTTAATCTTGATACGTGACTGAATAAGATCTTGCGTTGCCGCTCTTCCCCAGGCGCCAGCCTCGTCGTCGGATTTATTAAGGACATCAAGGTTATCCTCTAAGGCACCCATCCATGGGGCCATTTTTTCTTCTTCTGTACCAGGAAGAAAGCCGATATCTTCTCCGACAGAAATAGTAACCCGAGTCATAATAATCTCGCTATAAATTTTCTTATCAAGTACTTGTTCAAGTGCGGCAGCTAAGGTTAGTAAGGTTTTTCCAGTTCCTGCCTGACCTAACAATGTGACAAAGTCGACATTAGGGTCGAGCAGAAGGTTTAGCGCAAAGTTCTGTTCTTTGTTTCGCGAATTAATGCCCCAAACATTAGACTTACTCAAAGTGAAGTCTTGAACAATTTGAAGGGTTGCACTATCTCCCTCTATTTTCTTAACAATTGCATGAAAAGGTTTGTCATAGTCATAAAAAACAAATTCATTAATAAGAAAATCACTGCATAAGGGACCGGTGAGCTTATAAAACATTCGCCCTTCCTCTTGCCATGATTCCATTGCCTTACTATGCTTTTCCCAGAAGTCTTCTGGGAGCTCTTTATACCCTGAATACAATAACTCAGTGTCACCCATAACCTTATCGTTAAAGTAATCTTGAACAACAATACCCAGCGCACGCCCTTTAATCCGAATATTAATATCCTTGGAAACTAAAATCACCTCTCGTTTTGGGAGTTTCTTTTTTAAATTAAGCACGATATTTAAAATTTGATTGTCTGCAATACTCCCTGCAAGCATTGGTAATTCAAAGTCGACTGGATCGGTTTGTAAGAATAAGCTGCCAGATACGTGGGGATTAGTTGCGGAGCTTAAAGGGCACCCATTGGCGATATCGATCGTAGAGTCACCCATAATTTCTTCAAGATAGCGACTCGTTTGTCGAGCATTCCTAGAAACCTCTGAGACCCCTTTTTTATTGTTATCTAATTCTTCCAGAGTAATCATTGGAAGATAGATATCATGCTCTTCAAATCGGAATAGGCAGGATGGATCATGGAGTAGTACGTTTGTGTCGAGCACAAAAAACTTTGCAGTATTATTTTTCGCCATAGAGTTTATATTATGCAGAGGTTAGTTATTTAGGATCTCTAGTATCTCTTGAACATGGCCAGCAACTTTTACGCCACGCCATTCATGAGATAATTTACCATCCGGATCGATAAGGAATGTACTTCTTTCCACCCCCCTGACTTGTTTACCGTACATATTTTTCATTTTTATTACATCAAATAGGTTGCACGCGATTTCGTCTGGATCACTTAGTAGCTGAAAAGGAAAGCTATACTTAGCTTTAAAGTTCTCATGGGATTTAACAGAGTCTCTGGACACACCAAAAATTTCCGTATTGAGCTTCTGAAAAGCGCTGTAATTATCGGTAAAATCGATGCCTTCGTTAGTGCATCCTGGAGTCGAATCTTTTGGGTAAAAGTAAATAATAATATTCTTGCCTGCATAGTCACTTAAGGAAAAAGTAGCGTCTCCTGTTGCTTGAAGTGAAAAGTCTGGCACTTTGTTATCTATGGTAACTTGAGTCATTTTTATTTGCATTTCCTAATATTTAATCTTCGTTAATTATACCTATATTTCCTAGAGCTTATTACACTATCCCTTCCATATACTGGACATCTACCAGATCTCCTGGTTCAACTGTTTTATGCTGCATCTCAAGAATAATAAAGCAATTAGCCTCACTCATAGAGCTTAAAATCCCCGATCCTTGACTTCGGGTCGGAGTTACGGTCAAGTTATCTTGATCGTGAGTTAGAATCGCTCGTTGGAATTCCATTCGACCGGGTTTTTTAGTAATAGTGGTGGTACATTTTGCCTTAAACTTTGGAGGAGGGGTATAGCCTTGCTCTCCCATTAATAAACGAATAGCGGGTTGAACCATTTGATAAAAAGTTACCATTGCTGAAACGGGATTTCCTGGTAGCCCAAAGTAATGTGCTTCATTGATTGTTCCATAGGCTAAAGGACGGCCTGGTTTAATCGCTAATTTCCAAAAAAGAATTTTCCCTATTTCACTAAGCACCTCTTTCATAAAGTCTGCTTTACCGACAGAAACTCCACCCGAAGTAATAATCACGTCAGCTTTTTGTGACGCAAGCAATAAAGCCTTTCTAATTAATTTTTTATCATCAGGAATATTGTGTAGATCTATTTTTTCTATAGAGGGTGCTTGAAGCATGGCTCCAATAGTGTAGTGGTTGCTATCATAAACCTGACCCTTTTTAAGTATATTACCAACCTTAACCACCTCATCTCCTGTTGAGAAGTATGCCACCCTGAGCTTCTTAAATACCTCAATCTTCGCAATTCCTAATGAGGCCAAAAGTCCAATTTCCGCTGGACGAATAAATTTCCCTGACTTTAATATGACCTGCCCTTTAGAGATATCCTCACCCATTTTTCTGATGTTGGCGTCAATTTTGGGTAATGTTTTAATATGAATAGAGCTGCCATCAATATCTATTAATTCAATTGGCACCACAGCACTGGCCCCTCGAGGTATTTTACCCCCAGTCATGATTTCCAATGCCTCTCCTGGCTCTATCTGAAAATCCTCTAAAGACCCAGCAAAAGCCGAGCCGACGACCTCAAATGTTGTACTGCTATTTTTGCTAAAACAAATAGCGTAGCCATCCATCGCAGAATTATCATAATTTGGCACATCGGAAAAAGATTGGATATCTTTTGCAATAACTCGTCCTAAAGCATCTTCAATGGGAAGAGTTTCATTTTGCTTTAGCGGAGCTAAGAATTGCGCAATCCAATCTTGAGCACTATAAAAGTCCATAGCATTCGGGTCATAGTCACTTAAACAACCAGGATCGGTTGCAAGATCAGTAAGGGAAATATTTTTTGTCATGTGCTCTCTAATGTCGTGATAATAAATTGTGTTAGCGTATCTATGTCATTAATGTTAATAATCGGTATAGGAGCGGTAAAAGATTCATCAGTGAGTACAGCAACAATATTAGGGTCAGTTAAATAGAGCTTTTCACTGGAGTGTTCTTTTCGAAATACTTCAATTTTTTTATAATGTGAGCTTCTTAATCCTTCAATCAGAATGACATCGACACTCTTATCCATCCTCTCAATTAATGACTCAAAAGAAGGAGCACTCCCTTTGTTCTCGGTAATTAAAGCAGACCTTTCATCATTCATTATTAGGGTTTGGAAAGCGCCAGACTTTCTAAGGCGATAGCTATCTTTTCCGGGATAGTCGATCTCAAAATTATGATGACCATGCTTAACCACCGAAACTCTTAAATTTTCTTTAATTAACATCGGTATTAATTTTTCTAATAAGGTAGTCTTACCAGATCCGCTGGAGGATGCCGTCACACCCAATATAAATGGCTCCTTATGCTTCATCTTGGTAATTTTTTAATTCTTCTTGATCGTTTATATTAGCAAAACCCACCTCATCATGGAAAATAATTTCTTTGTAATGATTAGATTTAACCCAGCTCATCAATTTATAATTTTTTGAAGTAATGAATGGATCAATGCTTTTCCTTACGGAACGATGGCACAACATAAAAGTTGGCTGTAGATTACCATGAACCAAGGGTATAAAAATGTTAAAGCCTTCCTTCCCAATGCCCGAAGAGAGTTTATCCACCAGGTTTTCCGGCAGACTTGGGCAGTCCGTAGGGCAGAACTGTACCCAGTCTGTTCGCACATTTTTTAGTCCAGAATAAATCCCTGATAAAGGCCCTATTTTTTCTTGTATATCATCAGGGAATTGAACGTCTGACGGGTAGCCTTTTATTATTTCGTTAGTGCTTATCCATACCTTATTTACTTGAGGGCTAACTCTTTCATACACATGATCGATAAGCTTTTTCCCATTTAGCTTCACCAATGACTTATTCGCTTTCATGCGTGTGGATAAGCCACCCGCCAAAATAACTGCATCAATATCCACTCTTTATTAACCGCCGGTATGAGACATAAACCTGACAACGGCAGGCCTGCTTTGTTTGAGGTCAAAGTCGTGTGAAATGGGCTTAATTTTCATGCTAGCAATAATTGCTTCCTTGATAGGCTGATCATTATCTGGGTGATCTCTTAATAAAGGCAATAACTCAATTTTTTCTTCTTGACCTAAACATAAAAAAAGCTCTCCCTTACAGCTTATTCTTACCCGATTACAATCCTCGCAAAAATTATGACTATGAGGTGATATTAATCCTATTCGTGTTTTCGTTCCATCAATTTGCCAGTAATTTGAGGGCCCCCCCGTCGTCATTGAAATCTTACTTATACTATATTTACCCTTTATTTTTTCCAGTACATCTTTGTTGCTTATGGCTGTAATTTTCCTCTCAAAATCTGTTTCTCCTAGAGGCATCTCCTCAATAAAGGAGATATCGAGATCATGCTCAATTGCATAATTAATAAGGTCGAACTGTTCATGGTCATTAATGCCTCTCATAAGAACGGTATTGAGTTTAATCTTTTCAAACCCAACACTAATGGCATGCTCTATGCCTTCAAGTACATTCTCTAATACACCTATTCTTGTCATTTTTTTAAATGTTGTCGGGTTGAGGCTGTCCAAACTCACATTAATCCTTTTGACCCCCGATTCCTTAAGCATAGACGCTTTTTTCTTTAATTGACTAGCATTCGTGGTGAGTGTTAGCTCTTTTAGCTGTGTTTTTTTCGATAGGCTAGAAAAAAGGGAGTCTATATTCTTGCGTACAAGGGGCTCTCCTCCGGTAATCCTGATTTTTTCAACACCAAGACTGATAAAAATTGAAGCAATACGATCAAGCTCTTCAAGGGATAGTAACTCCGTTTTAGGGAGAAATTCCATCTTTTCGGCCATGCAGTAAACACATCTGAAGTCACAGCGATCGGTAACGGAGATACGAATATAATTTATCGTGCGATTGAACTGATCAATGAGCTGGCTTGTCATATTGAATGGTAAGACTATTAATTTGTTTTAATTGTAACAACTATGTTACACCTTATAAAGTTTAAGTATAATAACGGGCATATTTAATCAAAATTTAATTTTAATGAATTTATCAGAGACACAGCGCATTACTATCGAAAAGCACGTTGAGACCTTCTTAACGAAGCCTGGTGCATTATTACCATTGATGCATGCCATCCAAGATAGTCTTGGCTATATCCCGGAAGACTCCTACCCAATCATTTCTTCTGCTTACAATCTGTCTATCGCAGAGATTCATGGGTTCGTTACTTTTTACCATCATTTTAGAACCAGCCCTTCAGGAAAGAATATTTTACAGGTTTGTCGCGCTGAATCATGTCAGTCGATGGGTTCTGAAAGCATTGAAAACTACTGCAAAAAAGTTCTTGGGGTAGATTACCACGAGACCTCAAAAGATGGCGTCATAACTCTTGAACCCGTTTATTGTTTAGGTAATTGTGCTTGCTCGCCTTCGGTAATGATGAATGATAAGGTCATTGGGCGAGTAACACCTGAAAAAATAGACAATATAATTAAGGCAGTAAAACAATCATGACTTATAAAATTTATATACCTATTGATTCAACGGCTTTATCTTTAGGAGCGAATGATGTTTTTTATGCCATTACTGCCGAAGCTAAAAAAAGAAAGATTGATTTAACCGTTATTCGTAATGGTTCTCGAGGATTATTTTGGCTTGAGCCCCTCGTTGAAGTAGAAACAAAGAGTGGCAGAGTAGCATTTGGCCCAGTCACTACTAACGATGTAGAAAAATTATTTGACCAAGAGTTTTACTTAGGCAAGGAAGGTGTATTATTCCTAGGACTAACTGATGACCTACACTGGTTAAAAAATCAGGAACGTCTCACCTTTGCCCGCGTTGGCATAACAGATCCGCTTGATATAAATGATTATGAAAAGCATGCTGGGTTTAATGGTTTAAGAAAAGCTATCGAGTTAGAGCCACAGCTTATTGTTAATGAAGTGACTGACTCGGGTCTACGCGGAAGAGGAGGAGCTGCCTTTCCAACAGGAATAAAATGGCAGACTGTCTTAAATACTCCTTCTAAAACTAAGTACATAGTTTGTAATGCAGATGAGGGAGACTCAGGAACCTTCTCAGACAGAATGATCATGGAGAATGATCCTTTTGTCCTTATAGAAGGAATGATTATTGCCGGTATGGCAGTAGGAGCTGAGTATGGTTACATTTATCTTCGCTCAGAATATCCTGATGCTCAAGAAGTTCTTAACAAAGCTATAAACATTGCGAAAGAAAAAGGATTCCTAGGAAACAATATACTAAGTTCTGGTTACAATTTTGATCTTGAGGTAACAAGGGCTGCAGGGGCTTATATTTGTGGCGAAGAGACCTCTTTGCTGGAAAGCTTGGAAGGAAAAAGGGGTATGGTGAGATATAAACCACCACTGCCAGCTATCGAAGGCTTGTATGGAAAGCCGACTGCTGTAAACAATGTCATTACTTTGGCAACTGTGCCTATTATTATGGATAAAGGCGCCTCATTTTATGCTGATTTTGGCATGGGCCGGTCAAAAGGTACGCTCCCTATTCAGCTTGCAGGTAATCTTAAACAAACGGGTTTAATTGAAAAGGCATTTGGTATATCCCTTAGAGAGCTTTTGTATGATTTTGGGGGTGGTTCGTTTACAGGGAACCCAATAAAAGCTGTTCAAGTAGGTGGCCCCTTAGGCGCATTTTTGCCAGAAGGTCAATTCGATACGCCTTTAGATTATGAAAAATTTTCAGAAATTAATGCGGTGGTTGGACATGGAGGAATTGTTGCTTTTGATGACACGACTGATATGGCGAAAATGGCTAGGTATTCCTTTGAGTTTTGCGCAATAGAGTCTTGCGGAAAATGTACTCCTTGTAGGATTGGCTCAACAAGAGGTATGGAAGTAATTGATAAGATTAAGGGTGGAATTGATCAAGATAAAAATGAAAAGCTTTTGAGAGATCTTGGTGAAACAATGGTAAATGGCTCATTATGTGCTATGGGAGGGATGACGCCTTTTCCAGTAATCAGTGCTTTAAACTTTTTCCCAAAAGACTTTGGTCTTGAAAAGAAGAAAGCATGAGCTTAAACTTAATGACTTAATAAGAATAACAACTTAGAGTATTTAAACTTATGGATGACACTAAAGATTTCGGAACCCCAAAAAAAACCGCTGATAAAACGGTTAACCTAACCATTGATGGTTTTGATATTTCTGTACCTGAAGGGACCTCTATTATGCGAGCGGCTTCGGAAGCAGGAATAAGTGTCCCGAAATTATGCGCAACAGATAGCGTAGATCCTTTTGGGTCATGCCGACTATGCCTCGTCGAGATCGATGGGAGAAGAGGTTACCCGGCTTCATGTACAACACCAGTAGCTGAGGGCATTCAAGTTAAAACCCAAACACCAAAATTGGAAGACTTGCGACGTGGTGTTATGGAGCTTTATATTTCCGACCATCCATTAGATTGTTTAACATGTGCAACCAATGGTGACTGTGAGCTTCAAGATATGGCGGGTGCTGTTGGATTAAGAGATGTTCGCTACGGATATGAAGGTAAAAACCATCTAGATTCTGCGAAAGATGAAAGCAATCCATATTTCACTTTTGACCCTTCAAAATGTATCGTTTGCTCTCGATGCGTTCGAGCCTGTGAGGAAGTTCAAGGAACCTTTGCGCTAACTATCGATGGGAGGGGTTTTGACTCCAAGGTATCGGCTGGAAATAAAGACTTTATAGATTCCGAATGCGTATCATGTGGTGCCTGTGTTCAAGCATGCCCAACAGCAACTTTGATCGAAAATTCTATTATTGACAATGGAGTTCCTGATCGATCTGTAACAACTACTTGCGCTTATTGTGGTGTCGGTTGCTCATTTAATGCTGAAATACAGGGGGATAAAGTAGTTAGAATGACTCCAAATAAAGATGGCGGAGCTAATCACGGACACTCATGCGTAAAAGGAAGGTTTGCTTGGGGATATACTACACATAAAGACAGAATTACTACTCCAATGATCCGAAAAAGTATCAAGGATCCTTGGAAAAAAGTTAGCTGGGATGAAGCGATAGCCTATTCTGCCTCGGAGATAAAACGAATCCAAAAGAAATATGGTGGTGATTCAGTTGGCGCTATATCTTCTTCAAGATGCACTAATGAAGAGGTGTACGTTGTGCAAAAATTAGTGCGAGCTGCTTTTGGTAATAACAACATTGATACTTGCGCCCGAGTTTGCCATTCACCAACTGGCTACGGATTGAAACAAACTATTGGAGAATCTGCTGGTACTCAAACATTTGATTCCGTTATGGAGTCTGATGTCATTATGATTATCGGAGCAAACCCTACTGATGGACACCCAGTTTTTGCATCACAGATGAAGCGGCGATTGAGGGAAGGAGCAAAATTAATTATTGTTGACCCGCGTGAAATTGATCTCGTAAAAAAATCTGTTCATATTAAAGCTGACTACCACCTCAAACTGAAGCCTGGCTCAAATGTAGCCACCATTAATGCTTTATCACATGTGATTGTTGCTGAGGGTTTGGTGGATGAGGAATTTGTAAAAGAAAGATGTGAAATTGAATCATTTAATTTATGGAAAGAGTTTGTTGCACTCGAAAAAAATTCACCTGAGGCCTTAGAAGGGGATACCGGTATACCTGCCAATATTGTTCGTGATGCAGCCAGGCTTTTTGCGACTGAACCTAACGGAGCAATTTATTATGGACTTGGAGTAACAGAGCATAGCCAAGGATCAACTATGGTTATGGCTATCGCTAATCTAGCTATGGCAACAGGAAATGTTGGTCGTGAGGGTGTTGGTATAAATCCATTACGAGGTCAAAATAACGTTCAGGGCGCATGCGATATGGGGTCGTTCCCTCATGAGTTTCCTGGATATAGACACGTATCCGACACAACCACTCGAACCACATTGGAAGACGCATGGAATGTTAAGCTCCAAGGTGAGCCTGGTTTGCGAATCCCTAATATGCTTGATGAAGCAATATCAGGAAAATTTAAAGCCCTTTATTGTGAAGGCGAAGATATTGCTCAATCAGATCCTAATACTCAGCATGTTACCCATGCGCTTGAGTCAATGGAGTGCGTTATTGTTCAAGATCTCTTTCTGAATGAGACCGCAATGTATGCGCACGTCTTCTTACCTGGATCATCATTTTTAGAGAAAAATGGAACATTTACCAATGCAGAGAGAAGAATTTCTCCAGTAAGAAAAGTAATGCAGCCTAAAAACGGTTATGAGGACTGGGAGATCACAGCGATGCTTTCTAATGCGCTTGGATATCCAATGAATTATAAGCATGCCAGCGAGATCATGGATGAGGTTGCAAGCTTAACCCCAACGTTCAAAGGTGTAAGCTTCAAAAAATTAGATGTACTGGGAAGTATTCAGTGGCCTTGTAACGATGAAAGCCCAGCAGGGACACCTACTATGCATATTGATGAATTTGTTCGAGGTAAAGGTAAGTTTTTCATTACCGAGTACGTGCCTACAACTGAAAAAGTTAATAACAAGTTTCCATTAATTATGACAACTGGTCGAATTTTGTCACAATATAATGTGGGGGCCCAAACAAGACGAACAAAGAATATTAAGTGGCATGACGAAGATGTAGTAGAGATTCATCCACACGATGCAGAAGAGCGAGGCATCATTGAAAGCGATTGGGTGGGAATCACAAGCAGAGCTGGAGAAACAGTATTGCGAGCAAAAATCACTGAAAGAGTTCAGCCTGGGGTTGTTTATACTACCTTTCATCACCCGGAATCAGGAGCGAACGTTATTACGACGGACAATACTGATTGGGCAACGAATTGCCCAGAATTTAAGGTAACGGCAGTTCAGCTAACCAAGGTTTCAGAATTGTCATCGTGGCAAAATAAATATAAAGACTTTAGTGAAAAACAAATAAATTTCGTAAAAAAAGACAATGCCAAGGTTAACTAGGTTATCGAGTGAGCCAAGATAAGTTTATCCAGTCTGAGCAGTCGGTTGCTAAGTGCCTAGCGTATAAAAAAAAAGAAGGTTATCTTGAGATCCAAGATTTAATTGCTGAAGAAACTCCTGTGGCAATGGTTTTTAATGGAATATCTCATGCCGTGATGATGGCAACACCCCAAGACCTAAATGATTTTGCCCTAGGATTCAGTATTGCTGAAAATATTATTAATTCTTTGGAGGATATGTATGCCTTAGAAATACATACAACTGATAATGGAATTGAGCTAGCAATAAGTATATCAACCGAAACATTTAACCGGTTAAAGGAAAATAGAAGAAGTTTAATAGGGCGAACAGGTTGCGGGTTATGTGGCACAGAAAGTCTAAATCAATTTAAAAAAATTCAAGAATTACTCACTCTAAATACATCTAGGGCAATATTTTCCTCTAATAACATCATTAAGGCACTAAGCAGTTTTCCTGAAAACCAGATGTTACAAAAACAAACTGGTTCAACTCATGCTTCGGCATTGTGCAGCAATAATGGAGATATTCTATTAACCAGAGAGGATGTGGGACGTCATAATGCTTTAGATAAAATTATCGGCGCAAGCTACAAAATGGAATACGTAGACTTTGGCGAATTATTTTTGATTACTTCTAGTAGAGCTAGTTATGAGATGGTACAAAAAGCAGCTAAACTGAATATTTGTTTGCTGGTAGCAATATCCGCACCAACGGCATTGGCTGTAAGGCTTGCAGACAGCCTGGGAATAACACTGATTGGTTTTGCTAGAAACAAAAATTACAATATTTACACACACAAAGAAAGAATTAGATAGTAGAATCGTCAGATGGAAAATGATCACCTAATTAAAATGGCAAATCAAATCGGAAGTTTTTTTAAAAGCTACCCAGATCAGGAGTATGCTGCCAAAGAAATAGCCTCTCATTTAAAAAGATTTTGGGCACCAAAAATGAGAGAGACAATAAAGGGAATATCTGCTAGAAGCGAATCAATGCTAGACGACATAGTTAGAACTGCAATTAACAAGCACCTATGAATTACTTCGATAGTAAAATATAGTAAAATTTATCTCTAGCCCTTTTCCCCGTCCAAACTTCCTTCCAGTCCTTGTATTCCGATCCGATTTCATTAGTATTTGAGAGTGATATTAACGATAGGCGACAAGCCTTGTTATTTTCGAATGCGTTTATAGGTTTGATTTTGGTGTAATAGTGTAATAAATCAATTTGGCTATTTGATAAGTTATTAACATACATGCAACTTGATGATTGCGTAAGAAATGGCTTAAGTTGAGTGTAGATTTGTTTATGGCTTTTTCTGTTGTCAATAAATGGACCCCAAAGCATTATCAACGCAACCCAGAGCATCGTTATTCCAATTGCCCAGTTAGTAATTGATGATCTGTTAGTTAATTTATTATTCACAACATTAACTACCCAAAAGGCTGAAAGAATTAGGGCGATCAAGAAAGGCAAAACCTGAAAGCTCGCAAGTAAATCGCCAGACAGATAAAACATTCGCTCATATATTTTTTCAGGGAGCCCTGTATGCATGGCAAACCAACCAAGCCATATTAAAGAACATAAGAAACCGAATACCAGTATGCCAAACCAATTTAATGCGCTGGCATAACTCCTTTTTAAAAGGTCTATCGAACCAACAGCTAAGATACAAAAAGGAATTATAAAGGGTATCCAATTAATTTGGTCTTCTTGAATGCTAAAAGAAATCACTAAAAAATATGTGAAGATAAAAATAACAGGAAGTAAGATTCTTTTTTGAGAAAGAAGACTGCTAAAGTTGTTGTAAACTATCCATATGGCTAGAGGAAATGCAGGCCAAGTAAACCAGGACAGGCCCTGAAGGTTGTACCAAAAATTTGGATTGCTATTAAAGTGTGGTTGATTAATCCAAGCAAAAAATAAGTTGGCATCAGACTGATAAAACAAGAATAACCATGAGCCAATAATGCATGAAAAAATTAAATATGAGATGCTTAAAAAAGTAACGTACCTTTTATTCATCCAAAAGCTAAAGAAGCCCAACGCAAGCGAAGTTAGTACAATGGATAGAGTCGGTACGAATCCATTGGATAAGAAGGTAATCGACAGGCCAAGTCCTAAAATAATACTAGCCCGAAAAGGCCTTCTGAAATAAAGTGAGAATGAGTATAGGCTTAATGAAATACCTGCCAGAGCAGAAATCTCAGGCGAGAGTGTATGAATATTTAAGATTAGACCTATTGAAGCAATAAAAAGTAGCCCTGATGTCCTCCCAAAACTCGGCCCCCATAATTCTCGTGTTAATAGACCTAAAGATATCATGGTGATTGATACCCACATAGCATTGGCAATTCTTGCTGCATCGTGTAACTCCAGCAATGGAGAAAACAGTTTTGCAAAGGCAGCACCAAAAAAAGCATATAACGGCGGGTACAGAGGAATACTATTACTTGCATTGGTTGGATGGATGAAGTGATTATGTAAATAAATCTCTAAAATCTGACTGATAGTTGCTGACTCATGAGGCCGCCAAGGTTCATGACCAGTAAGTCCCGTAACAACCCATATGAAAGCGAGGAAAAAAAATAAATGCAGCTTTGTTTTTTCACCAAGAATTTTTCTTGGTGACGACATATTCCCTTGCCAGTCATGATCTAAATAAATTTTCATATGACTTTAATGATATATAAAAAAAGGCAGCGATGCTGCCTTTTTTTATACTGTTGATTGTTACATACCGTATTTTTGTTTAAATTTCTCGACACGTCCTGCTGTGTCTAAAATTTTCTGCTTACCAGTGTAAAAAGGATGGCATTGAGAACAAACCTCAATACTGAGGTCTTTAGCAATAGTTGATTGAGTTTTAAATGTATTTCCACAACTGCAAGTTACATTAACTTCTGGGTAGTTTGGATGAATATCTTTTTTCATAGTAATACTCTTAATTTGATTGAGGCGTAATTATTAATGATTATGAGTTAAAAATCAATAAATATTATTGATTAGCCCCTTCTCATGCTATCGAAGAAGTCATTATTATTTTTTGTTGACTTAACTTTATCTAGAAGGAATTCCATGGCTTCAAGCTCATCCATTGGGTACAGAAGTTTTCGAAGAACCCATATCTTTTGAAGTACATCTGCAGGAATGAGCAATTCTTCTCTTCGCGTGCTGGATTTGTTAACATTAATTGCGGGATAAACTCTTTTTTCAGCCATTCTTCGATCCAGGTGTATTTCCATATTACCTGTGCCTTTGAACTCTTCATAAATAACGTCATCCATCCTAGATCCGGTATCTACTAGGGCAGTTGCAAGTATAGTAAGTGAGCCACCTTCTTCAATATTTCTTGCTGCCCCAAAAAAACGTTTGGGCTTTTGAAGTGCATTTGCATCTACACCACCCGTTAAAACTTTTCCTGATGAGGGAATAACTGTATTGTAGGCTCTTGCTAATCTAGTAATTGAGTCCAAAAGTATTACGACATCTTTTTTATGCTCGACTAAGCGCTTTGCTTTTTCTAGGACCATTTCTGCCACCTGTACATGCCTGGTTGCTGGTTCATCAAAAGTAGAAGCCAAAACTTCACCTTTAACTGACCTTGTCATTTCAGTAACCTCTTCTGGTCGCTCATCAATTAGCAAAACAATCAAGGAAACATCGGGATGATTTGCGGTAATTGCATGGGCAATATTCTGCATCATGACGGTTTTTCCACTCTTAGGACTAGCGACTAACAAACCCCTCTGCCCTTTTCCTACAGGAGAAATCATATCAATCACTCTACTTGTATAGTTTTCAACACCTTCCGTATCTCTCTCGAGCGTTAAAGGTTCAGTAGGAAATAAAGGAGTTAGGTTCTCAAATAGAATTTTATTCTTTGTATTTTCTGGTGCATCATTATTTACTTTATCTACTTTCACTAAAGCAAAATATCGCTCACTATCCTTTGGCGTTCTAATTTCACCTTCAATGGTGTCTCCTGTATGAAGATTAAATCTTCTTATCTGTGAAGGAGATACATAAATATCATCAGGGCCTGCAAGATAAGATGCCTCTGCAGATCTTAAGAATCCAAAACCATCAGAGAGTACTTCAAGTGTTCCGCTACCAAAAAGTACCTGACCATTTTTTGCTTGATTCTTTAATAAAGCAAAAATTAGATCTTGCTTACGCATCCTTCCGGTGTTTTCAATTTTTTCAGCAATGGCTAAATTGACTAACTCAGCAATTGGAAGGTGTTTTAGGTCGGATAGATGCATAATTTTTCTTATATTGTGCTGTCAATGAAGGCAGCTAGTTGTGATTTGGATAAAGCTCCTACTTTCGTGGCCTCGATATTTCCATCTTTGAATATCATTAAGGTTGGTATGCCTCTTACTCCATATTTTGCCGGAGTCTGAGGGTTATCATCAATATTATGTTTAGCTATTATTAGCTTTCCTTCATATTCTGATACCAAAGATTCCAATATCGGCGCAATCATTTTGCAAGGCCCACACCACTCAGCCCAATAGTCAACTAAGACCGGGATATTGGATTCTAATACTGTTTTTTGAAATGTTTCATCAGTTAGATGAATAATGGAATTGCTCATAGATTTTATAGGTTTTTGTATTTATATTGATTTTTTGGGATTTAATTCTCAGAACAATTCAAACTATAAAACATAAATTTCAAACAAGCAATATATATTTTATTCAACCATTTCAAACAAGGGTACGACCTTTTTTACGCCTCTTGATGATTTCGCTATTTTAATAGCGCTTGCAACATCTTTTTCACTAAGTATTCCCATTAAATAGACGACTTGTCTTTCAGTAACTACTTTCACATGCAAAGGGAATAGCTGCGTTTCATTTTCTTGGATAAATAACCTAGACTTAATATTTGCTGTAATTAATGTATCATTAGCTTCCGATTTGAGGCTGCTATTTTCGGGGGTTACTAAAAGGAAATTTTTAACGCCTTTAACATTTGGCATTTTTTGTATCTGTTCTCCCACTAAATCTTTAGTTTCTTCTGACCTTACTTCTCCTGTTATCAAAACAGTCTGGTTGTAGCTAACGAAGCTTACATTTGATCCGGAATAAATGTCTTGCGTGTTAAGTATGGATTGAATTTCAATTTTCTGGTCGTTGAATTGGGCTTCTGTTGTGCGTTTATCGGCATAGGATGATGGGGCACTTACCACTGCAATAGGAGCGCATCCAACAAGATGAAAGCTAATTAAGATAAATAGTATGTAAAATTTGTATGCTTTAACCATACAATGATTATATATTGAATTTAATTTTTTGAGAATCTATTTGCTTTGAAGGCTGGACTGTATCTTGTAGCAACACCTATTGGTAATCGAGACGATATCTCGATAAGGGCTTTAGATACACTAAAAAATGTTGATATGATTGCATGCGAGGATACAAGGCATTCATCGCTATTGTTATCTTTTTTTGGAATTAAAAAGAAATTAATATCCCTGCATCAGCATAACGAGGAAGATAAAGCGACATATATTGCCAGCTTGATTCAGCAAGGATATGCCTTAGCTTATATATCGGACGCAGGAACTCCTGCAATAAGTGACCCGGGAGCATTGTTGGTTCGGCATATGCATAATCTGCAGATTAATGTAGTTCCTATTCCTGGACCTTCGGCACTAGTCACTGCCTTTTCTGTATCTGGATTTCCAACTAACAACTTTTTGTTTTATGGGTTTTTACCAAATGCAAATGGTAAGTGTAAAAAAGCTTTACTGGATATCTATCAAAAAAAAGTTACAGCCATTATTTATGAATCTCCCCATAGGATAATCAAAACTCTTGAGCTAGTAAGGCAAGTATTTGGCGAAGAACATGAAATTGTGATTACTCGAGAGCTGACTAAGATTTTTGAAACAATATACAAGGGTTACGTGGGCAACCTCATAACGGAAATTGAGTCTAAAAAAGATAATCAAAAAGGTGAATTTGTATTAATACTATCAGAGCCAAATGATCATTCAGAAAGCTCACAATTAATGCCGTTGAAAGAGGCTTTAGAAGATACGTTAAATGTGGTTTCTTTAAATCAGTCTGTCAAAATTATTGCTAAAATATATAATAAGAATAAAAAAGAAATTTATAATCTTGCGTTGGAATTAAAAAAAAATGAATGAAATAAGAATCTTAAAGCCAGACGATATGCATCTTCATGTAAGAGATGGAGCAATTATGGCAAATGTAATCCAAGACACCGCAAGACAGTTTGCACGCGCCATAATAATGCCAAACCTGAGTGACCCAATTATCAATGCATTTAAAGCAGAGCAATATTATAGAGCTATTAAAGCCACTTCAACCGACCTAGAGCCCTTAATGACTTTATATTTTACTGATCAGTTAACCATGATTGAGCTTGATAAAGTGAAGCATTCTCCGCATATTCATGGTGTTAAGTTGTACCCTGCAGGCGTAACAACTAACTCTGAGTCAGGTATAGATTCGATCAATGATTGTTTTCCAATCTTTGAAATGATGGAAAAAAAAGGTATTCCACTTCTTTTACATGGTGAAGTAAACGACCCTTCTGTTGATATCTTCGACAGAGAAAAGGTATTTATTGATAAATACTTAACTAATATTTGCAAAGAATTTCCTTCACTCCGAATAGTTTTTGAACATATTTCAACAAAAGAAGCGGTAGATTTTGTGAGCAACTCAAATCAACTGGTTTCGGCTACAATAACACCTCAACATATACTTTTAAATCGAAACGATCTTCTCGTTGGCGGTATAAAACCCCATAATTATTGCTTACCCATTGTTAAACGATCTTCCCATCAAAAAGCAGTGCTCAATGCAGCAATATCGGGTAATCCTAAGTTTTTTTTGGGTACAGATAGCGCACCACACTTCAGAAGCCAAAAGGAATCTGCCTGTGGATGTGCAGGCATCTATTCTGCGAGAACGGCGCTAGAGTTTTATGCCCAAATTTTTGATGAAAATAATGCCCTGGATAAACTCGAGAATTTTGCAAGTAAGTTTGGAGCAGATTTTTATGGACTTCCCCAGAATAAAGTCTTTATCACACTTACAAAAAAAGAATACAAGGTACCAAGCTCGATATTGATAGAGAATCAGGAATTAATTCCATTTTACGCCGGTGAAACATTAAAATGGCAGCTATCTTCCAATTAAAAGATGTTAAAATCTTGTCAAGTTGACTAGACAGTCGCTATATATGCAAATATATAGAGGAAAGTCCGGGCTCCATAGAGCAAAGTGATGGCTAACAGCCATACGCCGTGAGGCGAGGAATAGGGCCACAGAGACGAGCGTATTAAGTTACGGTGAAACGCGGTAACCTCCACTTGGAGCAAGGCCAAATAGGGTAGCATTGGCACGGCTCGTGTCGCTACCGGGTAGGCTGCTTGAGTGCATAAGTAATTGTGCAACTAGATGAATGACTGTCCACGACAGAACCCGGCTTATCGGTCAACTTAACCTAAAACATAACCCATTGAACAATAAAGAAATTGTCCTAAAAAGTGCTTGCAAAGCACTTTTTTTTTGCCTATAGTGTATCTGTAAGGGAAAAAGTGGTAATTTGTGGGAAATTATTAAACGAGACTAAGGGCGTTCAGTAATTTCCCATCTTTTTAGGGTGATGATAAATGTATAGAGGTGCGACACTTTTAAATCTAGATGGTAAAAGCAGGGTAGCCATACCAACTAAATACCGAGAGGTGTTGATGCACGAATCATCCGGGTCGATAGTGATAACAGCCCATCCTCATGGCTGTCTTTTGTTGTATCCAAAATCAGCTTGGGAGCCAATTCAAAACAAAGTAATGAAATTTTCAAGCTTCGATAAAAAGTCTAGCGGTCTTCAGCGCTTATTAGTTGGTTATGCCGAAGATGTAAATATTGATGCGTCTGGCCGTCTTTTAATTTCCTCCGAACTAAGGACATATTCAAACATAGACAAAACCTTAATGTTAGTTGGCCAAGGAAGTCACTTTGAATTATGGAGTCAAGAATTATGGGAGAAGGAAATTAACCAAATTAATATTAATGAGACTAATGAATTGCCAGAAGAACTGGGAGGATTTTCATTATGAGTAAAGAAAATTTCACTCATATCCCGGTACTGCTCAATGAAAGCATTGATGGACTAAATATCAATCCAGCTGGAACATATCTCGATTGTACTTTTGGTCGAGGCGGTCATTCAAAAGAAATTTTAAAAAGACTTAATCAAAACGGAAGGCTTGTAGCGATAGATCAAGACCTTGCAGCAGTTGCTGAAGGAAAAAAAATTAACGATAAAAGGTTTGATATATACCATGGAAAATTTTCATCAATGGATGAAATAGTAAAAAAAAAAGTATTAAAAAGCTGGATGGAATTTTGATGGATCTTGGAATTTCATCACCACAAGTCGATAATGCGGAAAGAGGTTTTAGTTTTAGGCTGGATGGTCAGCTTGATATGAGAATGAATCAAGATCACCTTGAAACAGCAGCAGATATAGTGAATAGCTACGATGAGGCTGAGCTAATATATATTCTTAAGGTATATGGTGAGGAAAGATTTGCAAAAAGAATTGCAAGATCAATAGTGGCTCATAGAGCGGATGTTGGGAGAATAGAAAAGACAATACAATTAGCGCAAATAATCAACAAAGCTGTTCCTAAGCGAGAGCCAGGGAAAGATCCTGCAACAAGAACATTTCAGGCACTTCGTATCAAGGTCAATCAAGAAATAGAGGAAATCGAAAAAGCTCTACCCATAGCCTTTGATCTATTGAATAAAAATGGGCGAATAGCAGTAATAAGCTTTCATTCGCTTGAAGATAGAGTCGTAAAGAATTTTGCAAAACAGCAGTTAGAGACAGACCTTATACCTAAATATATTCCAATTAAGGCATCTGAAATACGAAAGTCAAACCTTAAAAAAATAGGAAAACTAATCATTCCTTCAGAAATTGAGATAAAAGAAAATCCAAGATCTAGAAGTGCAAAACTGAGGGTGATAGAGAGGATTGAAGAGTAATGCGATTAAATTTAATCCTTTTTTTTGCATTAATAATTTTTTCATTAGCAACGGTAAATTCAGAACACCAATACAGAAAAAAATACTCAAAATTAGATATGGAGAATAAAAAGACATTGGAATTAAGAGATGAAAAAACCAAGTTACAGCTGGAGGAGTCTGATAAGTCAGGAAATGAAAGAATAGAACAAATTGCAAAAAAGAAACTGCGTATGCACAACCCATCAGAGAAAGAAAAAGTTTTTTTAGGAAAGTGAAGTAATGATTAAAAAAGCAAAGACACGACAGGAGTTTTTTGAGCTAAGTAATTTCAGAAGACGATTTATGGTTTTGATCCTGCTTGCCTTATTTGCCACGTTATTTTCCAGAGCATTTTATTTGCAAAGCATGCAAAAGGACTTTCTTCAGTCTAAGGGCGGAGATATTTCGAATAGAAATGAAAAGTTACATGCGTTTAGGGGAAAAATATTAGACAGAAATAATGAACTCCTAGCCGCTAGTACACCTGTTGAAACAATATGGGCAAATCCATCAGATATCATTTTAAACATAACCCAAAAGAAAAAATTGGCAGTTTTATTAAAAATGCGAAAGGATCATTTAGATGATAGATTAAGTAAAAAAAATACAAATCATGTTTATTTAAGAAGACAAATTTCTCCTGAATTAGCAGGAAAAATTATGGCGATGAAAATACCTGGTATATATTCAGAAAAAAATTATCGAAGATATTACCCTGGAAAAGAGGCTATGGCACATGTTGTCGGGTTTACTAATGTGGATGGGGATGGAATTGAAGGAATAGAGCTGCAGTCGAATGAATTTTTATCAGGTGAACATGGATTTAGAAAAGTTTTAAAGAATAGAAAAGGGAACGTGGTTGACGACTTACAGGAAATTCAGATACCAGTCGATGGAAAAGATGTCATATTATCATTGGATAAAAGACTTCAATATGCATCATATAAAGCATTAGAAAAAGCTGTAGAGAAGCATGCAGCCTTATCTGGCTCCGCAGTACTTATTAATGCTAGAACTGGAGAGGTTCTTGCGATGAGTAACTACCCATCATTTAACCCTAATACCAGTAGATCTGCACAACGATCGAAATATATAAAAAATAGAGTCGTTACAGACATATTTGAACCAGGCTCAACCCTCAAGCCTTTAACCGTTAGCGCGGCTTTAAAAAATAATAGCGTGACTCCCAGTACATTAATTGATACAGCTAAAGGGTTTTATAGAGTTGGCAAAAGATTAACTGTGAGAGACACTCATGCAAATGGCATTATCAGTGTAAAAGAAGTGGTACAAAAATCGTCAAATATTGGTACAACCCACATTGTAGAAGGATTGGAGAAGAAATACTTGTGGTCAATGTTGAACAGTTTTGGAATGGGTACAAAAACAGGCATTCAATACCCTGGCGAAGTTACTGGAAAAATTCATCACTATGAGGATTGGGGTGAAACTGAACGAGCAACTATTAGCTATGGTTATGGAATTAGCAGTACCCTTATTCAGCTAGCACAAGCATATACAGTATTTGCAAATGACGGAGTAATCAAGCCGATATCCTTATTTAAGGAGGAAGGTTTGGTAATTGGAAGAAGAGTTATTGATAAAAAAACAAGCCATGAAATGCTACAGATTCTTGAATCAGTTGTGACGGAGGGAACGGCACCCTACGCCAAAGTTAAGGGATATAGAGTAGCAGGTAAAACTGGCACGACAAAGAAGCTTGACATGAATGGAGGTGGGTATGGAAAAAAATATATTGGATCATTCGTTGGTATGGCACCAGCAAGCAATCCAAGGTTTATTTTAGCCGTTATGATAGATGAGCCTACAGTCGATGGGTATTATGGAGGAGTTGTTGCTGCGCCAGTATTTAGTTCAATCATGACAGAAGCCCTAAAGATCTATTCTATTCCGCAGGATGAAATAGAATTTAAAAACCCGAAAGAGCAGAAGATGGTCTATCTAAATCAGCATGATGAATGAAGAATTAAAAAAAATTATTAGTGAAGGAAAAGATCTTACTTTAAATAGTCAGGATGTTAAAAAAGGCTCAATATTTATAGCAATTGTAGGTTTGGAGTTTGATGGAAGAGACTACATTGAAGAGGCTATTAAAAATGAAGCATCAGCAGTCATTTATGAGTCTGCCAATTACAGTAAAAATAAGGCGTGGAATGTTCCGAGCTTTGGAATAGAAAACCTTAATCAAAAGATAGCAGAAATTGCAGAATTATTCTTTCAAAACCCTTCCCAATCAATAAAGGTCATAGGTGTTACTGGAACGAATGGCAAGACCTCAGTGGTGGGATGGCTTCAGCAATGCTTTTCAAGCCTTAATCAATCTGCAGGATCGATTGGAACATTAGGATCGGGTGAAAAAAATTTAAAAAAAACACTCAACACAACTCCAGATACAATTGCTCTAAATAGGATATTAAACGACTTTAAAAAAAAAGGTATCCAATATGCAGCAATGGAAGTCTCATCGCATGCTATCAAGCAGAATAGAATTGCCAATATAGTCTTCGATATAAAAGTTTTAACCAATGTAACTAGAGATCATCTTGATTATCATAAAACATTAGCAAACTATCAAAAAATAAAAAAACAATTTTTTAGTGATGGAGAGTGCAAGAATTTTATTCTCAATATAGACGACTGTATCGGCCAAGAACTTTTAATGGAAGTAGACTGGAGTGAAAAAAATTTAACGACATACGCTATAGATGTTCAGGCTGACCTTATAGCTCAAAATATCGTCTATAAAGACAGAAAGATGATGTTCGATTTGTTATATAAAGATAAAGCATACAATTTATCAACAAACGTATTCGGGACCCACAATGTATACAACATATTAGGTGTTATCGGATGCTTATTGACCTATCAATTTTCAATAGATCAGATAATAAAAGCCATAGAATTATTAAAAAGTATCCCGGGAAGAAATGAGATAATTCAAGTAAGTAAAGAAGGTTGGCCAAGAGTAGTTTTGGACTATGCACATACTCCAGATGCCCTAAAGAATGTATTACAGTCATTACGGGCAATTTCAGACAATGAAATCATTCTATTATTTGGATGCGGGGGTAATCGAGATAAAGGCAAGAGAAGAAAAATGGCTTTGGTAGCAAATGAATACGCGGATAAAGTTATAGTAACAACAGACAACCCAAGATATGAAGATCCCTTAGAAATAATAAAAGATATTACAAAAAATATTACGACAAGCCATGTTGTTATTGAGTCTAGAGAGCAAGCAATTAAAAAGGCTATTGGGATGATGGAAGAAAATTCTATACTCTTGATAGCGGGTAAAGGACATGAGCAACATCAAGAGATAAAGGGCATAAAGCATCCATTCTCAGATAAAGATATTGCGTTGCTGGAGCTTGGAGGGATAACTTAATTGATAGCATTAAAAGTAAGTAAGTTAATCCAGGTTATTGATGGAAAAATCAAACAAAAACAACTGGAGGAAGATGAAGAAGTTTTCGGGTTCTCGATAGACTCAAGAACATTAAGGAAGAATGAAATTTTCATAGCAATTCAGGGTGAAAATTTTGATGGAAGTAATTATATTGATGTGGCTATTAAAAAAGGATCGTCATGGATAATTACCTCAAGCAAAAATCATAAAAGCAATAGATGTATCTATGTAAAAAATACAAAAGAGACGTTATGCAAGATTGCATCGTATCTAGTGGGAGAAGTTTCACCTAAGATTATTGCAATAACTGGAAGCAATGGTAAAACTACTACTAAAGAGATGGTAGCAAATATCCTTTACCAGCATTATCCAAAGAATGAGATTCTGGTAACTAAGGGTAATTTGAATAACGACATTGGATTGCCATTAACATTATTTAACTTAAAAAAAAATCATACTATCGTTGTTCTAGAAATGGGTATGAATCATCAAGATGAAATAACCAAGCTATGTAAAATAGCTCCGCCAGACATTGCAGTTATAACAAATATAGGAGAAGCGCACCTTGAGAATTTCTCATCTAAAAACGGCATAGCAAAGGCAAAAAAAGAGATATTATTAGGTGCAAAAAAAAATGGAATAGCAATTTTACCCAGAGATGACGTCTACTTCAATTACCTTAAATCGGATTGTTTATATTTGAGATGTATATCTTTTGGTATTAATAAGAACAGTAACATTAGGCTGGATTTAAGTAGTAAGGTTTTAACAGTCGATGAAGAAAAGATAAATATAGAATCATCTTTATTGGGAAAAGAAAACCTAATGAATATGGCAGCTGCGGTTTCGGTAGCAAATGCATTAGAGCTACCTACGGAGACCATTATAAAGGGCATGAAGACCATTGATTCAATAGAGGGAAGGCTGGAAGTTAAAATAACCGCTAGTAATATTAAGATTATTGACGATACTTATAACTCCAACCCGTCGTCAATGATGATGGCGATTGACGTATTGGATCAATTTAAGCAAAAAAAAATTTTGATTGTTGGAGATATGGCTGAGTTAGGACCGTTATCAAAAAAATATCATACTGATATAGGACATTATATTTTAGAGAAAAACATTGATTTAGTCATGGGAATAGGCAATATGACAAAATATCTAATTGATGTTTTGGGTACAAAAGGCCTATGGTATCCATCAAAAGAAGACCTATTAAATGAGACAAATAAAATATTGAAGAAAGATACCGTTGTTCTTGTTAAAGGTTCGCGCTTTATGCGAATGGAAGAGATTGTTGATGGAATCAATGAACAACATTAAATTAAAAGGAAGAAATTAAATGTTGCTAGAATTTTTTAAATGGCTTGCTCAAGATTATGGATCATTCAGTGTATTTAACTACATCTCATTGAGAGCAGTATTGGCCGTCATTACTTCATTGGTGGTTTCTTTTCTATTGGGACCATGGTTCATTAAAAAATTGGGACATTATAGCTTTGGTCAGTATATAAGAGCAGATGGGCCAGAGGGCCATCTAGTGAAAAGTGGAACTCCAACCATGGGTGGAGGGTTAATTTTAATTTCAGTATTAATATCTTCGTTATTGTGGAGCGATCTAACAAATAACCTTGTCTGGCTGATGATTGTTGTCATTGTCGGTTTTGGCTTTATTGGTTTGTTGGATGATTACAGCAAAATCAAAAATAAAAAATCAGACGGCCTTGGTGCGCTTCAAAAATATTTGCTCCAATCCTTTTTAGGATTAGGAGTGGCAATCTATTTATTATTATCCTCAACCACACCGCAAGAAACAGAACTTCTCGTCCCATTTTTTAAGGATTTATCCATACCAATAGGGTTGACTGGTTTTTTGGTACTCACTTATATCGTAATAGTAGGGAGCAGTAATGCTGTTAACCTAACCGATGGTTTGGATGGACTTGCAATTATGCCAGTAGTTATGGTGATAAGTGCATTGGGAATATTTGCATACCTGACCGGCAACAGTATTTTTTCATCTTATTTAAATATCCCATATATTAATGGAGCCGGAGAGCTAACTATATTTTGTGCAGCCATTGTCGGAGCAGGCCTTGGGTTTTTATGGTTTAACGCTTACCCAGCTGAGGTATTTATGGGTGACTTAGGATCGTTATCATTAGGAGCTGTAATGGGAACATTGGCAGTAATAGTCCGCCAGGAAATAATTTTAATGATAATGGCTGGATTGTTTGTGGTTGAAACCTTATCAGTTGTTCTTCAGGTTAGTTACTTTAGATACACAAAAAAGCGATATGGCGCAGGAAAAAGAATTTTTTTGATGGCGCCCCTTCATCATCATTATGAAAAAAAAGGGTGGAAGGAAACGCAAGTGGTAATAAGATTTTGGATTATCACCATGATGCTTGTTCTCATTGGCCTTGCTAGTTTAAAAATTCGATAATGACACAAATAGCATCATCACAAAAATCATTAATACAGAATTCTCGAGAAAAAAATTATTTAATAGTTGGCCTGGGAAAGTCGGGAGTATCGAGCGCTAAATATTTAGTACAACAGAAAAAAAAATTTGACCCACAAATTAATATTAGTACCTATGATAAATATCTAGATATTAACAAACAAAAGGAATTGCTTAAGGGGCTTAGTATTAAAAATTTTTATACGGGGGATATTAAACATGAAATGTGCCCTAAAGATACTTGCATTGTCTTAAGCCCAGGAATTAGCTTTAGCGAAATAAAAGCAATTGCACAAGGAAAGGATGTAGTTAATGATATTTTTTTATTTCTTAAATTTATAGAAAAAAATAATCATAGAGTCAAAAATTTAAAAATTATTGGTGTTACAGGAACGAATGGTAAAACGACAACTTGCTTTTTTTTAGAACATTTATATAAAAGTCTAGGCGTCAATGTGAGGGTTGCAGGAAATATTGGATTATCGCCGTTAGAATTGATAGATGATTTAGATTATATTGAAATAATTATTCTTGAAATATCAAGCTTTCAGTTATTACCTTTTATTTCAAAGGGGTTACCCGTTAAATTAGATGTAGGTATTTTGTTGAACTTGTCTCCAGATCACCTAGACATTCACAAGAACATGGAGGAGTACTACCAGACAAAAGCAGAGCTACTCCGATCTAGTAAAAGAACGGTTGTAAGCCATAATTTAGGTTTAAATACCTCTACAGAATTCACCGATATTTCGTTTGGGGAAGGCTTTGAAGAAGTCAGTAAAATAAACAACAATGGAAAATCTTTAATAAAATATCGACAATATTTTCAATATAATAAAAAATATATCTTTGATGACCAGGGATTTAGAGTAGAAATTAATAAATTAAAAATTACAGGAGGGCATAATTTATTAAATATAACAGCAGGTATTGCAGCTTTTAGAGTTTTAGGAGGATCGTCAAACCGATTGAAGAATATACTAGCTGAATTTAAAGGTATTCCTCATAGAATTGAATGGGTAAGATTGCTCAATGATGTTGATTACTTTAATGACTCAAAGGGAACTAATGTTGCTTCAACCGTAGCTGCATTAGAAAATTTTAGAGATAAAAAAAATATCATCCTAATAGCAGGCGGTGAAAGCAAAGGACAATCCTTGCTCCCACTAAGAGACCATATTAAAAGGAATGTTACCCATCTTTTATTGATTGGAAAGGATGCTAAGCTTTTCGAGGAATGCTTCAAAGACATTATTACGACCCAAATTGTTAGATATGAGTCAATGGACGATGCGGTTTGCCATGCATATCGTTTTGCAAGAAAACATGGTGTTATTTTACTTTCCCCAGCTTGTTCAAGTATTGATATGTATAAAAATTATACTGAGAGGGGCAATCATTTTAAGGAAATTGTTCAAAGATTGTAGTTATGAAGATATTTTCATCACAAAAAAAATATAATTTACCCATTTATGATTATCGACTGATTTGGACTGCTTTGCTCCTCCTTGGTATAGGTTTGGTGATGGTTTATTCCTCATCAGTTGATGTAGCTGCAGCTAGCAAGTCATCGAGCTACCAGAATCATTATTATCTGCTAAGGCAGTCGATATACATTGGATTAGGTTTATTCATCGGTTATATAAGCTTTCAAATTCCAATATACTTTTGGCAAAGAATGGCTCCATATCTTTTTATAATTGGTTTAATTATGTTGATACTGGTATTGATTCCAGGAATAGGAAGAGAGGTTAATGGTAGCCGTAGATGGATTTCTTTAATAATAGTTAATTTCCAGCCATCAGAATTTGTTAAATTAGTCACCATAATGTACGCATCTGATTATGTGTTAAGAAAATCCAAACAAATGAAAACTATTGTTAAAGGATTTTTGCCTATGCTTGGCGTAATTGTTTTTACTGGGTTTCTACTTTTACTAGAGCCAGATTTTGGAGCACTAGCTGTAATAACAATGGTTGCAATGGGGATTCTTTTTTTAGGTGGCCTCTCCCTTAAAATATTTTTTAGCTTAATCATTTTTACACCAATTAGTATATATTTCCTTATAGTTAACTCACCTTACCGTATGCAAAGAATTGTTGCATTCCTTGATCCCTGGGCTGACCCCTATGGGAAGGGCTACCAGTTAACACACTCCTTAATTGCTTTTGGGAGAGGAGAATACTTTGGTGTTGGACTAGGAGCAAGTGTGGAGAAACAACTTTATCTACCTGAGGCACATACTGACTTTATTCTGGCAGTGATTGGAGAAGAGTTTGGGCTCCTTGGAGTAACTATTGTAATTGGACTATTTGTCTACCTAGTTTTAAGGATGTTTGGTATTGCAAAAGAATCAATTCAAAATAAAAAACATTTTCCTGCCTTAATGGCTCAAGGAGTAGCGTTATGGTTCGCCATTCAAGGAATAATAAATATGGGCGTTAATGTTGGATTATTCCCCACAAAAGGTTTAACTCTTCCATTATTGTCGTTTGGTGGGAGTGGCATTTTATTAAATATGATTGCTATTGCGATAGTGCTTAAAATTGATCATGAAAATAGACGAAATATAAGGGGCCAGTATTATTAGTAAGTTAAAAATCATGATCGCTGCAGCTGGCACGGGAGGACATATATACCCAGGGCTAGCAATTGCTGATTATTTTCAAAAAAAGAAGCATCAGGTATCGTGGACAGGAACAGCAGCAGGCATGGAAAATAAGCTAGTGAATAAAAAGTTAATAAATTTTTATATAATAAGGATGAAGGGAGTAAGAGGAAAGGGGTTGGTTGAATGGATAAAATTACCATTCCGATTGATGGCCTCTATATATGAATCAATTTTGATTCTGCGAAAAGAAAATCCAAGCTTTGTAGTTTTAATGGGAGGTTATATATGCTTTCCGATAGCAATAGCAGCTAAATTACTTAGTATTAAGATCGTCATTCACGAGCAGAATGCAATTGCAGGACTATCTAATAAATTATTATCTAAAATTTCATCAAAGACTTTCCTGGGTTTTAAAAATAATATCAAAGATGGTCTTGTGGTTGGAAATCCAATAAGAGAATCACTGTATGAAATTCCAGAGGTAAATGAGAGGTTTAAAGGTAGAAGTGGACCATTGAGGATACTCGTGATTGGTGGAAGCCTTGGGGCGATGGTATTTAATGAAACATTACCAGCAATATTTTCATTGGTTAATAGTAAGAAACGAATTGAAGTTATACATCAGTCAGGCGCTATGAATTATGAAAAATTAAATAATAATTATTCTAAATATAATTTAAACGTAAAGACTAAAAAATATATTGAAGACATGGGATCTCATTTAGCATGGGCAGATTTAGTTATTGCAAGAGCCGGAGCATTGACGGTATCAGAACTTTTAGAGCTTGGCATAGCAAGCATTTTAATTCCATACCCGTTTGCTGTTGACGATCATCAACTCCTTAACGCTAAAGTCTTAAAGATTAAGTCTGCAACTAAAATTATTTTAGAAAAGAATATAAAAGAAGGGCTTGCCAATCTGTTACTTAAAATTGATAGGGTGGAGTGTATGAGAATGGCAATGAATGCCAAAACGAAATTTAGACAACAAGCGTGTAAGAATATATATGAGTACCTTATAACTGATGAAAAATAAGATAAAAAAAATTCATTTTATTGGTATTGGAGGTTCCGGAATGTCGGGTATTGCCGAAGTTATGCACAATTTAGGATTTAAAGTTTCGGGGTCAGACTCAACATCAACAAATGTAACAGCCGAACTTAAACGCATGGGTATTAGAGTGTACACAAAGCACGCAGCAAAAAATATTACAGGTGTGGATGTTATTGTATCTTCGACGGCAATAACTAAAAATAATATAGAAATAAAAGAGGGTAAAGATAAAAATATTCCAATTATTGCTCGAGCAGAGATGCTATCAGAATTAATGCGCTTTAAAACAGGTATTGCGGTAGCAGGAACACATGGAAAAACCTCTACAACTAGTCTTTTGGCAAGTATATTATCACAAGGTAATTTAGATCCCACATTTGTTATAGGGGGCCGTATCAATTCAATGAAGGCAAATGCTAAGTTAGGAGCAGGTGATATCTTCGTTGTTGAAGCCGATGAATCTGATGCATCTTTTCTGCATTTAAACCCAATCAATACTATCGTAACAAATATTGATAGAGATCATTTAGAAGCCTACCAGGGTGATTTCGAGAGACTAAAAGCGACTTATCTTGATTTTATTCATCAAGTACCTTTTTATAGTAACGTTTTTTTATGTGTAGATGACGATGAGATAAATAAGATAATACCGGATATTATGCGACCTATTGTTACTTATGGCCTATCTGCTCAAGCTCAAATTCAAGCCACATCTATTGTGCACTTCGAAAATAAAATGAATTTTGTTGTGCATGACAAGTACTATAAAAAAATTAAGTTCGATATAAACATAAATTTACCTGGAATTCATTATGTAAATAATACGTTAGCCGCAATTGCAGTTGGATTAGAGTTTGGGGTATCAATCAAAAATATTCAAAAGGCATTAAGAGATTTTGAGGGGGTTTCTAGAAGGTATGATGTTTACCGAGGTATTTATAAAAACAATAAAAATTTTATTGTTGTTGATGACTACGGCCATCACCCAACAGAAATTAGAGCCGTTCTAGAGGCGACAAAAAAAGGATTTCCTAACAAGGAAGTTGCTCTGGTATTTCAGCCCCACAGATATTCAAGAACAAAAGATTGTTACGAAGAATTTTTATCGGTATTTAATATTCCGCAGAAGCTATTTCTATTTGATATTTATAGCGCAGGTGAGGATCATATCCCTGGAATTTCGTCAGAAAAGTTACTAAAAGATATAAAAAGATCAAATGCTTACCATTTGCCCAATGGCAAGAGGGCTAATAAGATTATTTTAGACAATATTGCGGAAGATAGCATTATTCTGATAATGGGAGCAGGATCTATTGGAAATTTTGCGAGTCAATTTATAAGCTGATGATAGAAGCTAACAAAATTCATCATAACGTCGGGTTAAAAGATTTTAATAGCTGGAGAGTTGGCGGGATCGCAAGAAATTTTTATATTTGTACTGATAAAAATATTTTGTCTGCCCATATTAAATCTAAGCTAATGGAATATCCATTATATTTTATTGGATTAGGGTCAAATACATTATTTAGGGATGGATTGATAAAGGGAACCATTGTGTTGATGAGTAAAGCAATGGGTAACATTGTTCAGCAGCCTCCATATTTTTACGCAGATGCGGGTATTAGCTGCTCAAAATTGGCAAAATTTGTAGCAAAATCTGGCCATAAGGAATCTGCTTTTTTAGCTGGTATTCCAGGGTCAGTTGGTGGTGCATTAGCAATGAATGCTGGTTGTTATGGATCAGAAACATGGGATTTTATATCAAAGGTTTTATTGATTGATCTAAACGGTAATCAATTCACAAGATATAAAGAAGAGTTCGATGTCGGATATAGAAAGGTTGTGAATAAAAAAGGGTTAAATGAATATTTTCTTGGGGCTTGGTTTGTATTTCCTGAAGGAGAAAAAGAGACTGCACAGACTGCCATCAAAGATCTTTTAAGAAACAGGAAGGATACACAGCCCCTTGAATGGCCAACAGCTGGATCAACTTTTAGAAATCCGCCAAATAATTATGCAGCTAAATTGATTGAGGATTGTGATTTAAAAGGACATTGTATTGGCGGGGCCCAAGTCTCTAATAAGCATGCAAACTTTATTATAAATATTGGCAATGCAACAGCCTTAGATATAGAGAGATTAATTGAACATATAAAAAAAAGGGTGCTTGAGGTAAAAAAAATCACACTTGAAACGGAAATTAGATTCATTGGAGAAGAATTTGGCCCTTAAGGATTACGGAAAGGTTGCTGTCTTGTTGGGTGGAGAATCAAATGAGAGAGAAATATCATTGCAAAGTGGACAAGCCGTTCTCACCTCCTTGCTCCAATCTAAAGTAAATGCATTTGGGTTAGACCCAAAATTTGAACCATTGAGTAAGTTAGCCGAATGTAGCCGAGTATTTATATGTCTCCATGGTAAGGATGGAGAAGATGGAAAAATACAGTCATATCTAGACGATATAAAAATTCCCTATACAGGTAGTGGCTTCCATGCATCAAAATTAGGAATGGATAAGTTATTGTCTAAAAATATTTGGAAGAAATTAAAGATAAATACCCCCAATTTT
Organism: Methylophilales bacterium HTCC2181; assembly: GCA_000168995.1. GTDB lineage: Bacteria > Pseudomonadota > Gammaproteobacteria > Burkholderiales > Methylophilaceae > BACL14. Next base: position 385,819 of record AAUX01000001.1, read on the forward strand.
GTTCGGTTAGAAGAGGGGATGACTTACGATGAGGTATGCAAAAACCTTGGATCCTCTTTTTTTATTAAAGCTGCAAATTCTGGATCAAGCATTGGTATTAGTAAGGTTACAAAGCCTCAGCAATACCAGGCTGCATTTGAAAGTGCCTACAAAGTTGATAACACTGTTATTGCTGAAATGATGATTTTTGGAGAGGAATTTACCCTTCCAATACTTGATAGTTCACCTTTATCAATCGTTGAGATTCGCCCAAAAACTGATTTTTATGACTACGAGGCAAAATATCATCGCGATGATACAGAGTTTATTTGTCCTGCAAAGCTCGATAAAGTTTTAGTTGATAAAATTAATCAATTAGGAATGAAGGCATTTAATGCTCTAGGTTGTTCTGGATGGGGCCGTGTTGATTTCATGATTAACAATCAAAATGAGGTTTTTATTATAGAGGTAAATACTATTCCTGGTATGACAAGCCATAGCTTAGTCCCTATGTCTGCAAAACAGAGTGGATTAAGTTTTGACAGTCTTGTTCTAAAAGTTCTCGATACCGCCTATGCTTAACTCAGTTGAAGGGTTAAAAAAACTAATATTATGTATTTACACACTAATTGTCCTCGCATTATGTTTTTTAATGGGACAAATGCTTGCAAAAGCCGATATGCCTATAAATGAAGTATTAATTAAAGGTGAGTATAGGCATATTGATGGCGATCAGATCAATTTAATTGCTAACGAGTATTTGGTCGGTAATTTTTTTACAATTAACCTAAAAAATACTCAAAAAGCATTTAAAAAGTTACCTTGGGTTAGAGATATTAGTGTCAGGCGTAAATGGCCAGACAAGCTTATTATTAATATAGAAGAACATAAGGTGCTAGGAAGATGGCGGAATCTAGGGCTGGTAAACAATCATGGTGAGATATTTAATGCTGCCTTTCAAGAAGACTTACCTATTTTTTACGGTAAAGAAGCCTTGGTTAAGGAAATAACGAACAAATATTACGAAATTAACGAAATACTCGGTAAAGAGCTCATGCAAATTGGTACAATTACTCTATCAAATAGACTTTCATGGGAAATAACTACGAACAATGGACTTAAAATTATCCTAGGAAGAGACAAGATTATTGTTAAGTTAGAATCGTTTATTAATCAATACCAAGAAGTGTTATACAAGATGAAAAACCGAATAGAGTACGTCGACTTGAGATATAAAGATGGATTTTCGGTAAGAGTAGTTGATGAGAGCATGACTAACCCAAACAAAGAAAAAACAATTTTATGATTAATGGAAAAGAAGAAAAAAAACTAATAGTTGCTCTCGATGTAGGAACATCAAAAATTGTAGTTATTGTTGGTGAGCTTCAGGCTGACGGGGTCATTAAAATAATAGGCCTTGGACAACATCTTTCTAAAGGGCTTAAGAAGGGTGTTGTGATTAATATTGATAGTACTATTCAGGCTATACAAAGAGCTATTGAAGAAGCTGAATTAATGGCTGATTGCAAGATAAAAGATGTATATACAGGAATTGCCGGCAACCATATTAAAAGCTTAAATTCACATGGAATGGTTAAGGTTAAAGATTCCGAGGTATCACAAATGGATATTGATCGAGTTTTTGAAACAGCACAAGCTATTACTCTGCCCCCCGACCAGCAAGTACTGCATGTTTTGACACAAGAATATATTTTGGACGATCAGCATGATATTAGGGAGCCGCTTGGGATGAGTGGAATGAGATTGGAAGTTAAAGTTCATATTGTTTCTGGGGCAATTGCGGCTGCTCAGAATATAATCAAATGTATTAAAAGATGCGGTTTGGAAGTAACAGAGCTTGTTTTGCAGCCTCTTGCCTCTAGTGAAGCAGTTCTAACAAAGGATGAAAAAGAGCTGGGAGTTTGTTTGGTTGATATCGGAGGTGGTACGACAGACATAGCAATAATAAAAAACGGATCTATCCAGCATACATCAGTAATACCAATTGCCGGAGATCAAATAACAAATGATATTGCTGTAGCATTTAGAACCCCCACACAATCCGCTGAAGACATTAAAATAAATCATGGGTCAGCAGTATCTTACATGGCTTCAATTAATGAGATTATTGAAATTTCACTTGTAGATGGAAGGGAACCAAAGAAAATAACTACTCAAGCGCTAGCGCAAGTTATTGAGCCAAGGATTACAGAACTTTTTGAGCTTGTAAGAAACGAGCTTCAAAGAAGTAGGTTGGGTAATGGAATTGCTTCAGGCATAGTTATTACAGGCGGATCATCATTGATGCGGGGCATGGTAAATTTAGGAGAAACCATTTTCAATATGCCGGTACGCGTAGGCTTGCCAAGAGATGTAGACGGGCTGCTTCAAGTTGTTGAAAATCCAAGGTATGCTACTGGTATTGGGCTATTAAAGATGGGTAGAGATGAGATAGAGTCGGATAAGGTTAATTGGACAGATGGTAATCTTTTGACTCGATTAGCTAATCAGATAAAGACTTGGTTTCATGGAAATTTTTAAGTTTATTTAGGATAAGTAATGTTTGAGATAGTAGAAAATAAAAAACAAAAAGCTGTCATTAAGGTTATTGGTGTCGGTGGATGCGGTGGAAATGCCATTGACTATATGATTGAAAAAAACGTAATGGGGGTAGATTTTATTTGCGCCAATACGGACCTTCAAGCCCTTCAAAAAAGTCAGGCGAGCACTATAGTTCAAATTGGTGAAATGCTAACTCAAGGATTAGGAGCTGGTTCAAGACCAGATACAGGAAAACAAGCAGCAATAGACGATAAAGAAAAAATTATAGAAGCGATTGATGGTGCAGATATGTTATTTATTACCGCAGGCATGGGCGGAGGAACGGGAACCGGAGCAACTCCAGTAATAGCACAAATTGCAAAGGAACTTGGAATACTAACTGTTGCTGTTGTAACTAAACCGTTTGATTTTGAAGGTAGAAGGACCCAGGTTGCAAAAGATGGAATTAATGAGTTAGTAAACTATGTCGATTCGTTGATAACAATTCCAAATGAAAAATTGATGGGAGTACTGGGAGATGAAGTAACTTTTGTAGACGCTTTCGGCGCGGCAAATGAAGTCTTGTACAGCGCTGTTCTAGGTATCGCAGAAATTATAAACAATCCTGGAATGATTAACGTTGATTTTGCAGATGTAAGAACTGTTATGGGTGAGATGGGAATGGCAATGATTGGGTCTGGCTTTGCAGAAGGCTCGGATAGGGCGGAAATTGCAGCGAAATCAGCAGTAGCATGCCCGTTACTAGAGGATGTAAACCTGAATAATGCAAAAGGAATTTTAGTTAATATTTCTGCAAGTCGCGACTTTAAGATGAAGGAGTACTTTGAAATTATGGACATAATTAAACAATTTGCTTCTGACAATGCCACAATCATTGTTGGAAATGTAATCGATGAAAGTATGTCCAACAGTATAAGAGTTACGATGGTTGCAACCGGCCTAACAGGAAGCTTTAGTGTAGAAGATAAGGATGAGAATGTTATGCAGGCCTTTGTTTACGACGACGAAAGTTCTAATAAAGGCATTGAAGACAATAAAAATGACGAATCAATAAATGTTTTTTCCGATAGCGAAGATATTAACCGTCATAGCTTTTCTTCTGATAGTGACGATCAGTATGATGTCCCAGCATTTTTGAGAAAAAAATAAATGGTATTGCAAAGAACAATTAAAAATGTAGTAAGTTCTGTGGGTGTTGGTCTTCATACAGGGGAAAAAGTAACGCTGACATTGAATCCAGCACAAGAAGAACATGGAATTATTTTTGAAAGAACTGACATTGAAACTAGGCCAAGGATAAGAGTAAATGCACTCGCGGTAAAGGAAACTAATCTTTGTTCTACGATTGGCGACGACAATTTTTCCATAGCAACTGTTGAGCATTTAATGTCTGCCTTATCTGCTACAGGAATTGACAATATACTAATTCAGCTTAATGGATCGGAGATTCCAATTATGGATGGTAGCTCTATTCCATTTATTCATTTAATAAAGTCAGCAATTATTGTTGAGCAAAAAAAAGCTAAAGAATTTGTCGTAATAACAGATGTCGTTGAGATTATCGACGGAGATAAGTTTGCGAGATTTGAGCCGCATAATGGATTCATCGTGGATTTTACAATTGACTTTCCACACCCTGCCTTCAAAGAGGAAGAAAGTAATGTTTCAATAGATTTTTTCAAAGAATCATATATTGATGAGATAAGCAGGGCCAGAACTTTTGGGTTTATGCAGGAGGTAGAGTTTTTGAGGTCTAATGGCTTAGCAAGAGGAGGTTCGCTGGAAAATGCAATCGTTTTGGACGATTATAAAATTTTAAATGAAGAAGGTTTAAGGTATAAAGATGAGTTTGTAAGACATAAAATTCTTGATGCCATTGGAGATTTATATATCCTTGGCAACCCAATTATTGGCAAATTTACAGCCTATAAGTCCGGACATGATTTAAATAATAGATTGCTCAGGCTTTTGATAGAAAAAAAAGATGCATGGGAAGTTAAAGGCATTAATGCCCCCGATTTAATTTCTAACTCTAATCTATCGAGCTATTTGCATGTAAACAATGAGCTAACAAAAAAAGGACAAAATAACATACAATGATTTTTGTAAGACTAGCTCTATTTATTTTGATAATTTCTATTTTAGTGCTTTGTATTTTCTTTATAGTGACTAGAAATAAAAAATATTTACTAATTATAAAAAAGATACTTTCCTACTCTTTTTATATTTTAGTAATTATTCTTATTACTTTTTTCCTATTAAGATTTATTCACATATAGATTTAATGAGAGTTGTTTCAATTTTTGGAGGCACTGGTTTTATTGGAACAGAGCTAATTCATGAGCTAGAAAAAAAAAATTATGAAATTAGATTATTCACACGAAGAAAGATTCCCCACACCTTAAACACATTATCAAAAACAAGATTTATTCAATTAAGAGACGATACAAAATTAAGTAACGAGCTTATTGGTTCAGATATTATTATTGATCTTGTTGGAATATTGCATGAACAGAAAGGAATAACATTTGATGATGTTCACTCTGGTAGATTAAAAAAATTATCTAAGATTGCTCAAAAGTTAAATATAAAAAGATTTATTCATATTGGAGCATTAGGTGCTTCAGTTAACGCTCCAAGTAAATACCTTCAATCAAAGGGAAAAGGGGAAAAGCATATCAAAAAACAGTGCTCTAACCTCGCATGGACAATCTATAAGCCCTCTATTGTTTTTGGAATAGACGATAAATTTGTTAATTTATTTCATAATATAATATCATTCACACCTATTATTGGCCTTATTTCACCGCATTCGATGTTTCAGCCAATATGGGTTAAGGATCTTGTTGATATAATCATAAATGGTATAGATGATAAGAAAACTTTCCAGAAGACATTTAATGTAGCAGGACCAACAAGCTATTCGTTTATGGGTTTAATCAAGCTAATTAGCCATCATAGAAACAAGAAAATTATTATTGTGCCTCTAGGTAAAAGACTCTCTTATATTATTGTTACATTGATGGAGCTTCTTCCAATAAAAATAATTACCCGAGATAACCTGAAATCTATGTCAATTGACAGTACAGTTAAGGTTAACGATGCCTATAAATTTAAATCAGCACTGATGGGACTTGAATCCTATCTAGAAGCAAAAAATAAGTAAATTAATTATGAAAATATATCTTGTAGGAGGGGCAGTTAGAGATAGTTTGTTAAATATTCCTTTTAAGGATAAGGACTATTTGGTTGTTGGAGCAACTCCTGAAATAATGGTTAATCTCGGATTTAAGCCAATTGGCAAAGATTTCCCTGTTTTTCTCCATCCTAAATCTAATGAAGAATATGCTCTAGCAAGGACAGAAAAAAAGATTGCTGCAGGACATAAAGGTTTTAATTTTTATGCTTCCCCTGACGTTTCAATTGAAGAAGACTTGAAGAGAAGGGATATCACGATTAATGCTATTGCTCAAGATTCGGAAGGTAATTATATTGATCCGTATGACGGAATATCAGACATTGGAAAAAAGATTATCCGCCATGTAAGTCCATCATTTCAGGAAGATCCATTAAGAGTCCTGCGTGTAGCAAGATTTAAAGCCAAACTACCTTCTTTTGTTATTTATGATGAAACTATGATGCTAATGAAAAGAATGGTTGCCGATGGTGAGGTTGAATGTCTATCCTCTGAAAGGGTAACGGCTGAGCTTATGAAAGGACTTGACCAGAAGGATGCCTTTAGTATGCTTGAGGTATTAGATGAGTGCGCTGCTTTACCTATCATTTTCCCTGATATTAGCTTTAAAAAACATAACCGCGCTGTAAAAAAATTATTTGACTTAGCTAATGAGGCCCAAGTATCGAATAGTAAAAGACTGTTACTATTTCTTTTAGCAGTAAATTTTGAAGATAATTTAATTAATCCAACGATTGAGGTTAATACTAGAATTATTAAACTAACTGCTGAGATTAATAAAATTATTGTTCTCTTGCAAAAATATTCCGATAAATTAATTAATTTTTTTACTTTGAATGTAGAAAGTCAATTGGATCTATTAGGCGTATTTGATTTTTTTCGACGCCCGCATAGGGTTATTGAATGTATTGATTTGATTAGTTTGGTTCTTCAGGGGCGGGACTTAAGTAACGTTCTTCTCCTTGAGGGAAGATCTTTAATTCTCGAGTACCAAGCTGACTTACTGCATAATAAAATTACTGTTGATAAGGATCAATCGGGAGAGAACATCAAGAGAGCTCTTTATCGCGAACGTTTAAATACTCTTTCAAAGTTAAAGAATAGATATTCTTAATATTTCTTGGAGGTTAATTATTTTTCTATCGACATACAAAGGTTTTTTTTGACTTTTGCTTATCCAAATTGTTCTTATCCCGAATTTTTTTGCAGTTTTTAGGTTTGCTTTTTCATCATCGACAAAGCTTGCTTTTTTAACTCTGTATTTTGCCAAGAAAGACTTCATACTTTCCTCGCTGGGTTTCCCATTAAATCTTGAGGATTCAATAAAATGTAAATGGCTAAAATAATTTTCAATATTACAATGCTTTATTATGGCTAATGCATAGTTTTTTGGAGCGTTTGTATATAGTATTTTTTCTCCAGGAAGGGTTGCTAGAATTCTTGTTATATTTTTTGCAGGAAATACTAACTCCTTAAAAGACTCAATTGCATGAGTCTTTTCAAGAAAATCAATTGGATTTACTTTATAGTTTTTTATTAAACCTTTTAGGGTCGATCCGTATTTTATCCAATAGTTTAGTCTTATTGCATTCGCTTTAAGTTCATCGATAGCTAAAAGATTTTGAATATACGTATTCATTTTTCTATTAATAATAGGAAATAACTCTTTTGAGGTATTGTGAAGAGTGTTGTCAAGATCAAAAATCCAGGTTGCTTTCACTTAATGACTTTTTATTAGTGTGCCGACACCCTGGTCGGTAAGTATCTCTAAAAGTAATGCATGTTGCACCCTTCCATCAATTATATGAACGCTGCTAACGCTACTTTTTGCAGCATGTAATGCTGCATTAATTTTAGGAAGCATTCCGCCAGACAAACTGCCATCAGCGATCATTTTTTCAATTTCTTTTGGAACCAAACCTGTGATCAGGTTTTTATGAATATCAAGAACGCCCTTAGTATTAGTCATCAGTACAAGTTTTTCAGCATTAACAACTTCTGCTAGTTTCCCGGCAACAACATCTGCATTTATATTGTATATTTTATTATCTATTCCATAACCTATCGGTGCGATTATAGGAATAACTCCATGATTGCTAAGATCGCTCATAAAAAATGGATCGATACTGTCTATATCCCCAACGTAACCAAGATCTATATTGCTGGATGCGTCTGTTAATTTTTTTGCCCTTATAAAGCTCTTAGATTTTTTCTGAGATAAGCTGTTCGCTTTCCCACCATTTTTTTTAATCAGATCAACAATTTCTGTGCTAATGGATGCTAATACCTCATGGACAACCTCCATTGTTTCTTCATCTGTTACCCTCATACCCTTATGAAAGACTCCATCCTTACCTATTTTATTAAGCCGTTGATTGATTTGCGGACCACCACCATGAACGATTACAGGATTCATTCCAACCAACTTTAACAAGACAACATCTTTAGCAAATGAATGCTTAAGTTCTTCATCAATCATGGCGTTTCCACCATATTTTATAATCATAGTCTTACCATAAAATTTTTTAATATAAGGCAAAGCCTCACTTAAAATCTTTGCTTTATCATTAGGAGTCATAATTTTTTAATGTATATAATTGTTTTATTTTATAGCTTTTTTGTAAAATATTTCGGATTTCGTTCAGGCTGATAAAATTCTTTTCTTGAATTTGGCATATTATTTTTATCACCCAGCACAAACCCATTCTCAATAAACCAATGTTCTGATTGTGTTGTGAAAACAAAAATAGAGCCTGCACCAATTTTTTTGCATACCTTTTCACAATACTCCAATAATTTCTTACCATGACCTTTATTTTGATAGTCATTGTTGATAGCAAAACAGGCCATTTCAATCATTTCTTCGTATTGGTATAATGCTGCACATCCAATAAGATCATGTGCGTGCTCAATTACATAGAAATGGCTTATATCCTGTGCAACCAAGTCTTCAGCCCTATCGATTAGAATACCTTTACTCCCTAAAGGGCTAATTAATTGATATATTTTTTTCAAATCCTTACTTTCAGCTTGTCTTATTATTTCTCGAGGATGATCAGTGAATATCGTACCAGAACCTTTTTCAGTAAATAATTCTGCAATAATTGATCCAGTAACATGCCGATTAATCAAGTGTACTTTTGGTACATTATGCTTAATAGCATGCATGCAACTTTTAAGAATATTAAAATCAGAATAGCTAAGGTATGGAGCTTTTTTAGGAGAGCCATTTTTCTCTATATTCGAGAGTAAATTTTCTGCCTTTATAGTTGTTAATTCCGAAATTAATTCACCTCTCATATTTTGAATACCATTCTGACTAATATAGAAAATGAGTTTATCCGCCTTGATGAATGAGGCGACATGAGAAGCAACATGCTCAAAGGAAAGATTAAAGATATCCCCAACGGGGCTGTAACCTAAAGGAGAAATAAGAACCACTTCCTTATTATCTAATTTGTTAATTATTGAATCAGTGTCAACGCGTCTAATTTGCCCCGTAAGCTGCATATCGATCCCATTGATAACACCTAATGGTCTTGCTGTTAAGAAATTTCCTGAAGAAACCTTACTATCTATATTTGTTGAAAGAACACCTAATGGCTTTGAAGAAAAGGCACACTCAATTGTTGTTTTAATTCTTCCATTGACGTCAATAACATGACCCATTGAATCTTTGGTAGTCACCCTTATATTATTTACCATTGTTTCAGTAGATTTTTTATTTAGCAAGAAATCAATCTGGGGTCGTATTCCGTAAACCAGAACAATTCTGATGTTTAAACTTTGCAAAAGATTAATATCATGCACAAGACTAATAAGTTGGTTATCTTGAATAATTTCCCCACCAAATCCGATAACAAATGTTTTCCCAGAATACTCATTAATATATCTTGAGGATTCTCTGAATTGGTGGGTAAAATCTTTAATCGATTTTATTGGGCCGGTGTTTTGTCCGTATTTATTGAAAAAAACATGGGGTGAAGTTCCTAGAACTTCGGCAATCTTCTGAAGCAAGGAAACCTTTATATTAAGGCTCCCTCTCTCAATACGCGACAAATTGCTTGGGCTTAAAGCTAGTTTTTCTGCGAAAGCATTTAGGGTCAGACCATGCAGCGTACGTAGTTCTCGTATATTATTTCCAACTATTTTTTGCATAAAATACAATATATATATAAATATATATTATTTTACTATAAATATTGTACATTATACAATATCTCCATATTTATATTGTAATAAAGCTAACATAGCAAGTGGCGCTGTTTCAGTTCTTAAAATCCTAGGGCCAATCTCAAAAGGAATGAACCCATTTTTTTCTGCATTAACCACCTCCTCTTCAGAGAATCCTCCTTCAGGACCAATCATAATATCAATTGCTGAAGGTTTAATTGTTGAGATAGTACGAAAAGAATTTTTAGCTAGAGGGCTTAAAATTAGTTTTAAGTGATCCTTATTAGAAATAGTTTCATTGGACCAAAAAGCATCAAATTTTTTTGGAATAAATATTTCAGGTACTTTCGATCTTCCGCATTGTTCACAAGCAGATTGAATGATTTGTTTCCAGTGAGATAACTTTTTTTCCGCCCGATCATTATTTAGCTTAATAATGCTTCGTTGGCTAAAAATTGGAACTATTGTATGCACTCCTAACTCAACACTTTTTTGAATTATCCAGTCCATTTTTTCAGTAGATGAGATTGACTGTATTAATCTTATTTTTAGGTCAGAGTCTTTACGGTTAGCTATTTTTGATTGAATGACAACTTCTACCCTATTTTTACTTATACGAATAATTTCTGCACCAAAATCGTAGACATCGTTATTAAATAAAATAATTTTATCGGAGAGCTTGAGGCGCATAACATTCGTGGCATGGTGTGCAGCTACTTTGGATAAATTAGCAATTTGGTCTAGCTCTAAAGCATCTGGATGGTAAAATCTTTTCATAACGACGTTATTTTGGAGAATGTAATATGGTTAGCCTAAACACACCTGTTTGCAATTTTGGATGGCTTGCAAAGGATTTTAATTTGCTAGGAGTTGATGGCCAGCAATGGAATCTTTCAAAGGCTATGGGTTTAAATGGTTTAGTAGTCATGTTTATTTGCAATCATTGTCCATATGTTAAGGCCATTCTACCTCGTTTGGTTAGCGATTTAGCAGAATTAAAAAAATTGGGTATTAATGCAGTTGCTATTTCAAGTAACGATGCGGTTAAGTACCCTGAGGACTCATTTGCAAATATGCAGAAAATAAGCAATAACCATCTCTTTTCTTTTCCATACTTATTTGATCAGACTCAAGAGTTAGCAAAAAGCTATAATGCTATTTGTACTCCTGATTTTTTTGGATTTAATCAGGCGTTAGAGCTTCAGTATCGAGGTCGCTTTGATTCTTCGGGAAGAGGCGAAGCCCCTTTAGATAATAAAAGAGATCTTTACCATGCCATGAAGTTGGTTGCTGAGACACAAAAAGGGCCAAACGAACAGTTTTCTAGCATTGGTTGTTCTATCAAATGGAAAGATTCATAGCAATTTAAAACATAAGATACCTTGATTGAAGGCCTAGATTAGGGAATAATTTAATGTTGAATTTTAATGTAACATTCCAATCATTTTGTAATACATGATTTAACAAAAAGTACGTCATAAAATAGGGAGATAACATGGCAACACGACAAGATTTAGCAAACGCAATTAGAGCACTATCGATGGATGCGGTTCAAAAGGCAAGCTCTGGACATCCAGGGGCTCCTATGGGTATGGCAGAAATTGGTGAGGTTCTATGGAATCATCATATGGACCATAATCCAACAAATCCAGAATGGGCCGATCGCGACCGATTTATCCTATCAAATGGGCACGGATCTATGTTGATTTATTCGTTGCTTCATTTAACTGGCTATGATCTTCCAATGAAAGAGATTGAAAATTTCCGTCAAATACACTCTGCATGTGCAGGGCATCCAGAGTATGGTTATGCTCCAGGTGTAGAAACAACAACCGGTCCGTTGGGACAAGGCATAAGTAATGCAGTGGGTTTTGCGATGGCAGAAAAGTTAATGGCAAATCAATTTAATAAGCCTGGTCACGATATCGTTGATCATTACACTTACGTGTTCATGGGCGATGGTTGCCTAATGGAAGGAGTCTCTCATGAGACATGTGCACTTGCCGGAACATGGGGTCTTGGTAAGTTAATTGCTTTTTGGGATGATAATGGTATTTCAATTGATGGCCATATTGAAGGGTGGTACACCGATGATACTGCTGCTAGATTTGAAGCATATGGCTGGCATGCAATCCGAGGAATTGATGGGCATAATCCTGAGGAGATTGACAAGGCTATTAAGGAAGCAAAAAAAATTACGGATAAGCCGACTATTATTTGTTGCAAGACCATTATTGGTAAGGGATCTCCTAACAAATCTGGGTCTCATGATTGTCATGGGGCAGCATTGGGTGAAGAAGAGGTGGCATTAGTAAGAAAAGAAATTGGTTGGGAACATGCACCATTTGTTATTCCCCAAGACGTTTATGATGGTTGGAATCAAAAAGACAAAGGGCAGGAAAAAGAAGATGCCTGGAATGTTAAGTTTAATGCCTACGCAAAAGAATTCCCTGAACTAGCGGCTGAATTTAAAAGAAGAATGGCGGGCGACTTACCTGCTGATTGGGACAAAATTTCTTCAAACATTATCGCTGATGCTAATGAAAAAGCAGAAAAAGTAGCCACTAGAAAAGCTTCTCAAAATGTTATTACTGCACTCGCACCATCTTTGCCTGAATTTCTAGGTGGTTCCGCAGATTTAACAGGATCAAACCTGACTAGCTGCCCAAGCTTCGAGCATGTGAGTGGACCTAAGCCAGGAAATTATATATCTTATGGCGTCCGAGAGTTTGGTATGGCGGCCATTATGAATGGTATGGCTCTGCATGGAGGCTTCTTGCCCTTTGGTGGAACGTTCCATATGTTTAGTGATTATATGAGAAACGGTATGCGTATGGCGGCACTAATGAAGCAGCGCGTTGTTTTTGTATTGACTCATGATTCAATTGGGCAGGGTGAAGATGGACCTACCCATCAACCCATTGAGACAACAGCAGGTTTAAGATACATACCTCGCATGGAGGTTTGGCGCCCATGTGATGCAACCGAAACTGCAACTGCATGGGTTGCTGCAGCAGAAAATGCTGAAAATCCAACAAGCTTAGTGCTAAGCCGACAGGGTATGGGATTTAATGCAAGAAATAATGATCAAATTGCAAACATCAAAAAAGGTGGCTATATCTTATCCGACTGTGACGGATCTCCTGATGTCATACTTATAGCTACTGGATCTGAAGTTGATTTAGCGGTTGGGGCTCAGGCTTTACTCAAAGAAGAAGGAGTAAGTGCTCGCGTAGTTTCTATGCCTTGCACTCAAGCATATGATCGTCAAGATCAGTCTTACAAAGATAGCGTACTTACCCCTGGGGTAAAACGTGTTTCAGTAGAGGCAGGCGTAACAGATTTCTGGAGAAAGTATATTGGTCTAGATGGTGCCGCTGTTGGTATTGATACCTACGGCGAGTCTGCTCCGGGTAAAGTAGTGCTAGAACATTTTGGCTTCACTGTTGATAATGTTGTTGCAACTGCTAAGTCGATACTGTAATTCTATTCAATTTCATAATAAGGATGCTTAATCAATAAGCATCCTTATTTTTTAAATACAGGTTAATTGTTATGGCCATAAATATTGCAATTTCAGGCTTTGGAAGAATTGGGAGATTAGTTCTTCGTGCAATTTATGAAAAAAACTATCAAGATGTAAGGGTTGTGGCTATTAACGCGCCAAGAGGCGATATATTAAGCAATATCCATCTTTTAAAATATGATTCGGCCCACGGAAGGTTTGATGCAAATATTGAAGTTGGTGAAAAAAGCTTTAGCATTAATGGCGACGAAATCAAAGTGTTAGCTAGCAGGGACCCTTCGGAACTCAATTGGAGGAATCATAACGTCGATCTTGTTATGGAATGCACTGGTGCGTTTAGGAGCAAAGCATCCAACCTACCTCATATCGAGAATGGTGCAAAAAAAGTGTTAATTTCGGCCCCTGGAAACGATGATGTAGATGCAACAATTGTCTACGGTGTTAATCATGGGATCCTACGAAGCCATCACATTGTTGTTTCCAATGCATCTTGTACCACTAACGGTTTAGCGCCAATCGCCAAAGTTGTTGAAGAGGGAATTGGTATTGAGTCTGGTCTAATGAACACCATACATTCCTACACAAACGATCAGTCCTTGCTGGATAATATGCACACCGATATAAGGCGAGCAAGAGCTGCTTGTGTATCTATGATCCCTACAAAGACCGGCGCCGCTGCAGCTATAGGCCTTGTAATCCCTTCACTAAAGGGAAAAATGGATGGGATTGCGATTAGAGTCCCAACGAACAATGTGTCACTTGTCGACTTAACCCTAACAACTAAAAGAAAAACCTCAAAAGAAGAAATTAATCAATTAATGAAAGAGGCATCTGAAACTTCCCTTGAGGGGGTATTAGTTTATAACGACGAGCCTTTAGTTTCTGTTGATTTCAATCATACTTCTGCCTCATGCTTCTTTGATTCAACGTTAACAAAGGTTAGCTCTGATGGAAAATTAATTAAAGTATTTGGTTGGTATGATAATGAATGGGGATTTAGTTGCCGAATGATTGATACGGCACTTGCGATGATGAAGGCATAGTAACGCATGAGAATTCTTAATATCAATGAAGTTGATTTAAGGAATAAAAAAGTATTAATTCGTTCGGATCTTAATGTGCCTTTAATGGAGGGCCATATAACATCAGATAAGCGAATCCAGGCATCCATACCAACTATTCAACATGCAATAAATCAGGGCGCTAGAGTTATGGTTACTTCTCACCTGGGTAGACCAAAGGAGGGTGAATACTCCGAAGAAAATTCATTAAGGCCTATTGCTGAATATTTGGGTAGGTTACTACAATACCCAGTTCGACTACAAAAAAATTGGGTAGATGAAGAATTTAGTGTCAACCCCAACGAGCTGGTGGTCCTTGAAAACTGTCGTTTCAACGTAGGCGAGTCAAAAAATCTCGAGGCGTTAGCAAAGAAATATGCCTCCCTAACCGATATTTTTATTATGGATGCTTTTGGAGCTGCACATAGAAAGCAAGCATCAACTTATGGAGTGGCTGAATTTTCTTCAATAGCATGTGCAGGAATTTTATTTTCTAATGAATTAGAGGCGCTAGAAAATGTCATGACAAGTGCAAAAAATCCTATGATTGCTATTGTGGGCGGAAGCAAAGTATCAACAAAATTAAGTCTATTAGATTCCTTGTCAGATAAAGTAGATCAGTTAATTTTAGGTGGAGGAATCGCCAATACATTCTTGAAAGCACAGGGTTGTGAAATTGGACAATCATTATATGAGCCAAACTTTATCCCTCAGGCGAAAAAAATTATATCTAAATTACAAGCTCGAGGAGCCTCTCTGCCAATATTAAAAGATGTTGTATGCGGAAAACAGTTTGATCCAAACGAGCCGGCTGTTGTTAAGCAAATAGATCAAATAATGCCTGACGATATGATTTTTGATTTAGGCCCGAAATCAATGAAGGTTATTGTAGCTATGGTTAAGAGCGCTAAGACCATACTGTGGAATGGTCCCTTAGGAGTTTTTGAGTATTCGCAATTCTCCCAAGGTACTGAATTACTAGCAAAATCTATCGCAAAATCTAATGGGTTTTCTCTTGCTGGTGGCGGAGATACAATTTCTGCCATTCAAATGTTTGGGGTAGAAAAAGATATTTCATATATTTCAACGGCCGGCGGTGCCTTTTTAGAATTTGTCGAAGGAAAAAAATTACCTGCTATTGAAATTCTTGAAGCCAGAGCGAACTGATATGGTTTTGCTTAATTCATCCATCAAAAGCTTACCGTTAATTCATCAAGGCAAGGTGCGTGATATTTACGATATTAATGAACATAAGATGTTGATTGTCACTACCGATCGCCTATCGGCTTTTGATGTCATTATGGGTGAACCTATTCCTTTCAAAGGACAAGTTCTAACGGAGATGGCTAATTTCTGGTTTGATTATTTTAAGGATATTCCAAACCACCTTACGTATGAGAATCCTGAGAACTTTGTATTGCCAGCTGAGATTGATCAGATACATGGACGAGCTGTAGTGGTAAAAAAACTCAGACCTATTCCAATAGAGGCAATCGTTAGAGGCTATATCATTGGTAGTGGCTGGAAAGAATATCAAGCGAGCCAAAGCATTTGTAACATCTCATTGCCCAAGGGCCTTAAACAAGCCAGCAAATTACCACAAGCACTTTTTACCCCATCAAATAAAGCTGACCAAGGTCAGCATGACGAAAATATTAGTTTGGAGCATTGTAGGAGTCTGCTTGGAGATGATTTGACAAAAACAATCAGTGAAATGAGCATTTCGATTTATATCAAAGCATCTGAGTTAGCTAAAGCTAAAGGTATTATTATTGCTGATACTAAATTGGAGTTTGGTTTAGATAGCAATAACCAAGTAACTTTGATGGATGAAGTTTTAACACCGGATTCATCCAGGTTTTGGCCGGAAAAAAGTTATCAGATGGGAATGTCACCTCCGAGTTTTGACAAGCAATATGTCAGGGACTGGCTTGAGACCCAAGACTGGAACAAACAAGCTCCAGCTCCAACATTACCAAAAACTGTTATAGAAGAAACTTCCAATAAATATCGTGAGGCTTTTGAAAAAATTACAGGACAAATTTTGGTGTAATGATCTGGCTAAATAAGCAATCCTTAATTCAACTTTCTTTTTTGGTAATTTTAGTTACAGGAATAATTAATGGTTGGGTAGTTTTAATGAATATCGAGGGAGCTATGGCTCAAAGAGTTATTGGAAGCGATCTATTTTTTCCACCTCCTTATGTTATTGGTTCGGTTTGGACATTATTGATGCTGGGTTTAGCTTTTTGTTTTAATAGGCTCCACAATAAAAAATCTTATCAAACAAGTGTCCTCTTTTTATTTTTTGCATGTGTGGCTTACCCAATTTATACATTTGGATTTTCATCGATAAAGATTATGTTTGCAGGTAATTTAGTCATTATTGTTTTTGCAACTTTCTTATCCGGAGTTGTGTTTGAAAAATTCCGATATTTAGCGAGCATAATTTTATTAATTCCAATTTGGGTTGTTTTTGTGACTTACCATATGTTTTTTATTTACTAGAAATCATCGTTTGTTATAATGAGAACCAAAAAAAAACCTGCTTAAGAGCAGGTTTTTTTTGAGCTTGAAAATATAAAACTATAAAATTGGTACTATTAAAAGTGCAACAATATTAATAATTTTAATTAGCGGATTAATTGCTGGGCCCGCCGTATCTTTGTAAGGATCACCAACAGTATCGCCAGTTACTGAAGCTTTGTGTGCTTCAGAGCCTTTGCCGCCATGATTCCCGTCCTCAATGTACTTTTTAGCATTATCCCATGCACCACCACCGGTACACATTGATATAGCCACGAATAGGCCAGTAATGATAGTTCCCATGAGTAGACCACCTAATGCTTGAGGTCCTAGGAAAACACCTACCAAAACAGGTACCGCTACAGGAAGTATTGACGGAACAACCATTTCTTTAATTGCTGCAGTAGTTAGTAAATCTACAGCTCTTTCATAATCAGGTTGACCCTTCCCTGTCATAATACCTTTGATAGTTTTAAACTGTCTTCTCACTTCCTCAACCACTGAAGCTGCTGCTCTGCCGACTGCTTCCATTGCCATTGCTGCAAATAAAAATGGTATGAGGCCACCAATAAAGAGGCCAATAATCACCATGGGCTCACTTAAATCGAATGATGCCACAATATTGTAATGATCAAGTTTGTGCGTATAGTCAGCAAATAGAACTAATGCAGCTAGTCCAGCAGAGCCAATCGCATAGCCTTTTGTTACCGCTTTTGTTGTATTACCAACCGCATCAAGTGGGTCAGTGATGTCGCGCACTTTCTGAGGAAGTCCGGACATCTCAGCAATACCACCAGCATTATCTGTTATAGGGCCATATGCATCAAGAGCGACAATAATACCCGCCATACTTAGCATAGACGTTGCTGCAATTGCAATACCATAGAGGCCAGCAAAGTCGTACGAAGCATAAATGGCAGCACATACTGATAACACAGGAAGAGCCGTTGATTTCATTGAAATACCAATACCAGCAATAATATTCGTTGCATGGCCAGTTTCAGAAGCTTTAGCAATATGTTTAACTGGTTTGTATTCAGTCCCAGTATAGTATTCTGTTATTCCAACTAACAGCGCAGTAAGAACTAACCCTACAATCGATGCATAAAAAAGATTTATCGCTGGCGTTACTGCACCTTCTATTGTTATTCCTTGAGGGAACATATCAATTGTTACAAAATAAAATGCTACTGCTGAAAGAATTCCTGCAACCGCAAGACCTCTATAAAGAGCTGGCATTACATTGACCATCTTAGTATTCGCTCTTACAAAGAAGCAACCAATGATCGATGCAATAATTGAAACGGCACCAAGCATCAGAGGGTAAAGCACACCATTGGTGTCCGAAACCATCAAAGTACCTAGGACCATCGTAGCGATAATTGTTACTGCATAAGTCTCAAACAAATCAGCTGCCATTCCGGCACAATCACCCACATTATCACCCACATTATCGGCAATCACTGCCGGGTTTCTTGGATCATCTTCTGGAATGCCTGCCTCAACTTTACCAACAAGGTCAGCACCTACATCAGCACCTTTTGTAAATATACCACCACCCAACCTTGCAAAAATAGATATTAGTGATGAACCAAATGCCAAACCAATCAGAGGATTAAGCGCTTCAGTAGAGGTGATAGAAGCTCCACCAAGGTATTGAAAAAAACCAGCAACACCTAAGAGTCCTAAACCAACAACCAACATTCCTGTAATTGCGCCACCTTTAAAAGCAACATCAAATGCCTGAGGAAGACCCTTTGTAGCTGCTTGGGCTGTTCTAACGTTTGCGCGAACAGATACGTTCATGCCGATAAAACCACACAACCCTGAAAGTACAGCGCCTATGACAAAACCAATGGCGGTAGCCTGATCAATAAAATATCCTACAAGCACAGCCAGGATAATACCAACCACTGCAATAGTTTTGTATTGACGGGCAAGGTAAGCTGAAGCACCTTTTTGAATTGCTTCAGCAATGCTTTTCATTTTGGCATTTCCAGCAGGTAATCCGATAATCCATTTTGACATTAAGGCGCCATAAAGAACAGCAAGGATTGCAGCTCCTAAGGCAATTTGAACTACAGTAAATTCAGTTATTGACATATTTCCTCCAATTTAAAAGTTTTTAATTTTACTTGCCGTTGTTTCGGTGCATTTCATGAGGCATTAAAAATAATGCGACATTATACCTGTTTTAAAAATAAGTCCCAAACGCTTTGCGCAAAAAATTTACAACTAATTCTATGATTGAAAAATCATTAATACCCCTATTACGATTAAAAGAGAGGCAAACCATTTCTTAGCACAGTCATCTGATAGCTTAATTAGCCATCCGGCAGAAATCTTAACAAATAATAAGCTTGGTAGAGTTAAAAATAGTATGGCAGGCACATACACATAGCCAATTAACGGGAGACTATTGAGTTCAAACGAGGTTGAATTTATAAATACGGTAATTGATGTAAATAGGCCAATAAAGAAACCAAAAGCGCTTGATGTTCCAATAGCTAGCTTAGAGGGTACGTCTCTCTTTATAAGGTATGGAGTAAACAAAGTACCTCCCCCTATACCTAGAACACCCGAGATTAGTGCAAAAAAGAATCCAATAATATTAGCTTTCATGAAGCTCGGTAATGAAGGCCGATTAGTTAATCTTCTGTCGACAAACATTCTGTATGCAGTAAAGAAAACATAAATGATAAACCCTGATCTTAGATAGTCTCCCGGTATCAGATCAATTGAGAAGCCAACGATTAGAGAGCCAAGGATAAGGCCCACCAGGAATCTCTTTATAATTGTAAGGCTTATATTATTATTTTTTTTATGTGCATATACAGCTACAGCACCAGTCATTACCATTGATGCTAGAGCCGTACTAATTGCAATTAGAATTGCTTGCTCTAAAGGTATTTTTGAAAAAAATATAAGCGAATAGGTTAGTACCGGGACAATTAGCAGACCTCCTCCTAAGCCAAACAATCCAGCAATAACTCCGATAAATATGCCAGAAAATAAAAAAATAATAATTTCCATCAGACTTTATTTTTTTAAGATACTGAAGAGGGTTTTTTTTAAAGGTGAGACGCTTAATTTTTTTGATAAATCATTTAGCTTAGCAATACCTTTTATGGAAATACCTTCCCCATGTTTGGGTATTATTCTATCGGCCACTTTAACTCTTACTTTAAGAGAGCTGATATGTTTTTCTTTGTCGAGGGAAGCATTGACACCTTTTATTATATTCTTACTCATTAATTTAATTTTATGAGCAAATCCATTCGATGGCGCATAGATATACAAGGTATTCTTACTCAGCTTGGATACCTTACAGAGGTTAACCATATTCTTTGGTAAAATATTATTAACGATTTGTTGAAATAAATCGATCTCAATTTTCTTTTCAAGCAAATCTGAAAAAAAGTCTTTTTCGAATAACTTTTTTATTGGTTCCATACTATAATGCTACCTTATTTTGAATAAAAATTTTTCATTCGATGAAGATAATCTTAATACCCAAACCTCATAAGAAACCAATCAGCTTAAATTTAGAAACTTTGGTTATAGTTGGTTTGTTGAGTATTTTTTTGGTCGCTTTTATAGCTTATCAAATTACGATTATATCCGTTAAAAAAGCGGAGTATCTTAATGTGCCGCTAGACTCAGAAACCCCCTTAAATGATGTCTTATTTTCTGCGTCTAGGAATGAAAATCATTTAGACGCTTATATCATACAAATAAGCGAGCTTCATACACGCTTAATCAACCTGGACAGGCAAACAGAAAGAATTCAAGACGTAATGAAAAGGCAGTTAGTTGGGGGGAAAAAGCTACCAAGTCTCATTAAAAAAGACAGGCTTAAAGCGCAGGGGGGACCATTCATCAATGATGACCTCTCAGAAAGGGACATCAGCCAGGCTATAGCCAAGCTCATGGAAAAGGTAGAAACCCGTGAAGTCCTTTATAATGAGATGGAGGCTATGATGCTGAAGCAATCTGTGCTTAAGAATACCTTACCTTCTTTATACCCTGTTGCTGTACCATACAGGTCTTCAAGTTATGGATGGAGACATGATCCCATACTCGGAATAAGAGCCTTTCATAGCGGTCTTGATTTCAGTGCCGCAACAGGGGAGCCAATTAAAGCAACAGCTAGCGGTATTGTAGTTGCCTCTGGCTATGCCCCTGATTACGGTAAGTTTGTTAAGATTAAGCATGGTGATGGCCTGGAAACAAGGTACGCCCATGCATCAAAGCTATTGGTAAGTCAGGGTGATATTGTAACAAAAGAGCAAGTAATAGGGCTGGTTGGAAGTACAGGAAGGTCTACTGGACCTCATTTACATTATGAAATTAGGCTTCATGGCCGGTCTTTAGATCCACGACAATATATAAAAAAGTAAATTACTCATTATGTTAAAAAAAATTATTGGCACCTTTTTTGGAAGTAGAAACGACAGACTTCTAAAGGATTATGCGAAGAAAGTTAAGCAAATCAATGCATTAGAGGCGAATATAAAGAAATTAAAAGATGCTGATTTCTTAAAAAAAACTATCGAATTTAAGGAAAGGTTTAGCCGAGGCGAGACATTAGACGACCTTCTGGTTGAGGCGTTCGCCCATGCTAGAGAAGCAGGCATTAGGTCGCTAGGAATGCGCCATTTTGACGAGCAACTTCTGGGGGCTATGGCGCTTCATGAAGGAAAAATATCTGAAATGCGGACTGGCGAAGGCAAGACATTAGTTGCAACTTTGGCAGTGTATCTCAATGCTCTTACTGGTAATGGAGTGCATGTAGTAACTGTTAATGACTACCTCGCCAAAAGAGATGCTGAGTGGATGGGGAAGCTTTACAACTTTCTTGGTTTAGAAGTTGGGATTAACCTATCCCGTATGCCAGGAGATGAGAAAAAGAGGGCCTATCAGTCCGACATTACCTACGGGACAAATAACGAATTTGGTTTTGATTACCTTAGAGATAATATGGTCTATAGCACTGGTGAGAGAGTGCAAAAACCCTTAAACTTTGCGGTAGTTGACGAGGTGGATTCAATCTTAATTGATGAAGCCAGAACACCGCTGATTATTTCCGGTCAATCAGAAAATAATACTGATCTTTATCTTAAAATTGACAAAATTATACCTCATCTAATAAGGCAAAAAAAAGAAGATGCTGATGGAGATTTTTGGATCGATGAGAAGGCTCACCAAGCAATTCTTTCTGAAAAAGGACATGAAAAAACTGAGGCTAAGCTTTTAGAGACCGGCATTCTTGCTAAAGAGTCTAATTTATATGATGCAACAAATATCAACCTTTTGCATCATGTTAACTCGGCATTAAAAGCGCACTACTTATTTATCAAAGATAAAGACTATGTGGTTAAAGACGGTGCCATAACGATAGTCGATGAATTTACTGGCCGCATGATGCCTGGAAGAAGATGGTCTGATGGACTTCATCAGGCTGTAGAGGCTAAAGAGGGCGTGGTGATTCAAAAAGAAAACCAAACTATGGCCAGCATAACATTCCAAAATTATTTTAGAATGTATAGCAAGCTAGCCGGAATGACTGGAACAGCTGACACAGAAGCAGAAGAGTTTAATCAGATTTATGGCCTTGAAACCATCATTATCCCTCCTCATCGCCCTACAATTAGAAAAGATAAGATGGATAAAATTTACCGTACTACAGAGGAAAGATATGAGGCAGTCTTGAGTGATATTATTGACTGTAATAAAAGATTGCAGCCTGTGCTTGTGGGTACAACATCGATTGAGAACTCTGAATTAATATCTAATCGCCTTACCAAGGCAAAACTAAAGCATCAAGTATTAAATGCTAAGCAGCACGAAAAAGAAGCACACATTATAAGTCAAGCAGGACAACCTGGGATGATTACAATAGCGACCAATATGGCCGGAAGAGGTACAGATATTGTTCTTGGAGGTAATACCGATGCTGAAATTGTCGATATAGAAGAAAATAAAAAAATACCTAAGGATAAAAAAGCAAAAAAAATTGAAGAGTTAACAGAAGCATGGAAGTTAAGGAACAAAAAAGTCCTAGACGCTGGAGGATTGCATATTATTGGAACAGAAAGGCATGAATCCAGAAGAATTGATAATCAGCTTCGAGGTCGATCTGGGCGTCAAGGAGACCCTGGTTCAAGTGCTTTTTATCTATCGCTTGAAGATTCATTGCTAAGAATTTTTGCTTCAGAGCGTATAGCCTCTATTATGGAAAAGCTTAATATGCCAGAAGGAGAAGCTATTGAGCATAAATGGGTAAATCGTTCCATTGAGGGTGCTCAGAGAAAAGTTGAGGCAAGAAATTTTGATATCAGGAAGCAATTGCTAGAGTACGACGATATTCCTAATCAACAAAGAAAAGTTATTTACGAGCAACGGAATGATATTCTGGATAATAGCGATCTTAAGGAAACTATTGATAGCATTATCGGGGATGTTCTCGAGCAAACTGTTTATGAATATATTCCGCTAGAGAGTATTGAAGAAATGTGGGATCTACCTGCATTAGAAAAAAGATTACAAGCAGATTACGCTATTAAGATAAGTATTAAGAGGTTGCTGAAAGATGACCCTAATATTGCTGTAGAAGAAATTGCAAGACGGATCAAAGAAGAGGGACTTAGTCTTTATCGTCAAAAAGAAAAGTTAGCAGGTAAGGATGCGTTACAGCATTTTGAAAGGTCAATTACTCTTCAAATTTTTGATCATCATTGGAGAGCTCATCTATCATCTCTTGATAATCTGAGGCAAGGTATTGGATTAAGAGCGTACGGACAAAAAGATCCTAAACAGGAGTTTAAGAAAGAGGCTTTCGTTCTCTTTGAGCAATTATTAGAAACAATAAAGTTTGAAATTACCCGAGTATTAATGCTTGTTTCTGTGAAGGATGAAGGTGAAGCCAAAAAGATTGATAAAAAAAATCAAGAAGCCATTAGTGCTGCCCAAACAAAAAAATCAGTTGTTCAAACTAATGATGAAGCATATCCAGATAAAAAAGTGGGGAGAAACGAGCCATGTCCTTGTGGGAGCGGAAAGAAATACAAACATTGTCATGGGGTGTTGAATTAGATGTCAAATGTGATTGATCAAACCGTAGAGTCACCGTGTGTTGGAGTTTGCCAATATAATGATGAAGATTATTGTTCTGGATGTTTTCGTACGTCGGAAGAAATATCAGAATGGTCAATGATGTCAAAAAAAGAAAAACGTAAAGTTATAGAGCTTTTGCCATCAAGAATGGAGGAGTTGTTTTAAAGTTTACCTCTAAATTCACATTGTTGGTAAATAATGCATTGAGTGCATAAAGGCTTTATTGCCTTACATATGTATCTTCCATGAAGAATCAGTAAGTGATGTGCATCTACTAAGTAATCACTGGGAATCAGTTTAGTTAGGCGCCTCTCAACTTCCAACGGATTTTTCCCTTTAGCAAGATTAATTCTATTTGCCAGCCGAAAAATATGGGTATCCACAGCTATCACTGGGTCACCAAAAATAGTGTTTAAAATTACGTTAGCTGTTTTACGCCCAACTCCGGGGAGCGACTCTAATACTTGGCGATCATGCGGCACATTTCCATCATGGTCTAAATAGATCATTTTGCTTGTTGCAAGAATATTTTTAGCTTTTGTTTTGTAAAGTCCAATAGTTTTTATGTAAGATTCTATTTTTTCTAAAGGCAGCTCACTCAATTCCTTTGCTGTACTAGCCACTTTAAACAAATTGAAGGTAGCTTTATTGACTGATATGTCGGTTGCTTGAGCAGATAAGATAACTGCAATGAGTAGCTGAAACGGCGAATTATATATGAGCTCAGTTTGAGCTTTTGGTATTGATTTCTTGAGAAGGGAAAAAATTTCACTTCTTTTTTGAGCGTTCATGATTACTGTTTAGTTTGATTGAAGAAGTTGGTCAAGGCAATTAAGAGCGCCAAACCTAAAAATGCGCCAGGAGGTAAAAGAGCTAACAAAAATCCATGACTACTATCAAAGAACTCAATGCTCAAGACTTTCCATGATTCACCAAAGATAAGATCCATGCCTGAAAATAATGATCCCTTACCTAATAATTCACGCATACCGCCTAGAAGGGCTAATACGATGCATAACCCCAACCCCATAAAGAATCCATCGTAAAGTGATGGTAGTGTTGGATTTTTAGAGGCAAAAGATTCAACCCTGGCAAGGACGATACAATTTGTTACGATTAATGGAATAAATATGCCTAATGCCCTGTAAAGTGGCTCTGCAAAAGCATGAATACTGAGATCGATAATTGTTACCAATGCTGCAACGACTAAAATAAATATAGGAACGCGAATTTCTTCTGGGATCCATTTTCTAATAGGAGCAATAGAGCCATTAGAGGCAACCATAACAAGCATGGTTGCAATACCCAAGCTCACTCCATTTACCACGGTGGTTGTTACAGCTAGTGTCGGACACAAACCTAGTAGCTGAATGACTCCAGGATTTTGTTTCCATAAACCATCATGCATAGATTTTCTTAACATCAGTCGATACCTAATTGAGCTTTATTTTCATTAAAAAAAAGTAATGCATTGTGAACGGCTTTAATAGCCGCTCTTGCAGTAATAGTTGCCCCTGCCATATAGTCAAAATCTCCCCTGTCTTTTTTTACTGCCCACATGCTAGAGGATTTATCCTTTAAATTTAGTCCCTGAAACATCAATATCCAGTCACTTTTTGCTATATCAATATAATCGCCTAATCCAGGTGTCTCTTGATGTTTCACCACTCTTGAGCCAATGATCTTCCCATCAGGACTAATTCCAACCAATAAAATAATATCACCACTATAGCCATCAGGAGCCCGTGATTCAATTATGATCGCT
Source organism: Methylophilales bacterium HTCC2181 (assembly GCA_000168995.1). Taxonomy (GTDB): domain Bacteria; phylum Pseudomonadota; class Gammaproteobacteria; order Burkholderiales; family Methylophilaceae; genus BACL14. Next base: position 411,723 of record AAUX01000001.1, read on the forward strand.
TGGATGGTATTTTGATATCGCGCGATATACGCCTTGGTATCTTTTTTACTTTTTAAATATGTATTAGGGCTGATATTAATAAAATCCGTATCTAAATCGTTGTCATATTTTTTCTCACCAATCACCTGCAGTAAAAGGCGTTGTTTTGCTTGAGCTTCACTTTTTAATATAACAGGATTAGAAAATTCAAAAAAAATGGCAAGTAAGAAAGCAAAAATCCCCCCAAAAATACTCATGACCAAAATTGATTGGCCGACAATGCTATATTTATTTAGAAATTTACCCATGACCAAAGACTTTTGGCTGCGTCAGGTTATCTATAAGTGGAACACATATATTCATAAATATTACCGCAAAGGCAATCCCCTCTGGATACCCCCCGAAAACTCTAATCACATAAACAAGAATAGCAACCATAAAAGCAAACCATATTTTACCTTTAGGGGTTGTTGGACCACTAACTGGGTCAGTAATGATAAAGAATGCACACAACATAGTGCCGCCATTTAATAAATGGAAGCTAATGGTTGAATAATTATTAGGGTCAATAAGATGAAATAATCCTGAAATAAAAGACAGGCTTAGCAGGTAGGTTATGGGTAAATGCCATGAAATAATTTTTTTGTGTAAAAGCACAATACCCCCTAGGAGGTAAGCAAGAGATATTATTTGATTACTAGTCAGTATTGTTGCTAAGCCAACATTTCGAATAGTGATATCTGGTAATATTTGCCCTTGAAGCAGCTCTGTTTTAATGTAATCAAGTGGTGTAGCTGAAGTTAAACCATCCCCGACCTGAGTTAACCCGTAGAAAAATACCTGCAACGCCTGCCTAATAGATTCTATGCTGAGAGAGTTTTCTATGGGAGATGGCCATTTAGTCATTATCGCTGGAAATGATATTAATAGCACCGCATATCCAATCATTGCAGGATTAAATATATTTGAGCCTAACCCACCATAAAAGTGTTTTGCTATGACGATGGTAAATAATGTACCAACTACAATTATCCACCAAGGTGCAATTGATGGTATGGATAAAGCTAAAAGCCATGCAGCAACAAGAGCGCTTCCATCAGACAAGTATACTTTTGGAGGCAATTTTCTCATTTTAAGAACAAAGTACTCTGCAATCAAAGCGGTGAGTGAGGCTACGAATACGTTGAGAAGTACGCCTACGCCAAAAAAATAAACATAGAATATAAGGCCTGGCACTAAAGCCAAAATAACCATCAACATAATGTTTGTGACCGACGCAGCTTTCTGAATAAAAGGAGACTGTTGATTAATCATTTTTCTCAGAAACTCCCTCTTGTTTTACACGCTCAAGTGCCTCAGTAATAGCTTTTCTTTTCTCATCAATTACTTTAGATTTTTCATCAGAACTAGTATTCGCTTTTCTTTCTGCAATTTTTTTTGCCCTCTCTTCTTTTTCCCGCTGCAATCTTTCTAGTCGAAAGTCATTTCTTTCTCGCGCAATATCAGCCTCTTCTTTAGCATACCTATCACTAATTATTTCGCTCTTTGCATACCTATAGTATTGAACTAAGGGGATATTACTGGGACAGACATAGGAGCAACATCCGCATTCAATGCAGTCAAATAAATTGTAATTCTCTGCTTTTTCAAATTGGTTTGACTGAGAAAACCAGAATAATTCTTGGGGTTGAAGATTGACAGGGCATGCTTCCGCACACTTTGCACATCTAATGCAAGGAAGAACAGGATTATTATTTTCTATCATTTCTGGCTCAGCATCGATAACACAATTCATAGCTTTTGTTACAGGGACATTAACCGAAGGTAATTTATATCCCATCATTGGTCCTCCCATGATGAAAGAGCCATTCTGAGAAGCCTTACCTCCAGCATCGATTATTAAATCAGACAACGGCGTACCAAAAAGTACTTCATAATTGTTTGGAGTTCTTACTTTCCCTGTAATAGTAATAATTCTTGTAATAGAGGGTTCTCCGCAATGGATAAATTTATATAGAGCAATTATTGTTGCTACATTAAACATCTGCATGCCGTATTCTGTTGATCTTTTCCCTTTTGCTATTTGAATTCCTGTTATCAGGTAGATTAATCGTTTAGCATCTCCACTAGGGTAAATAGTTGGTACTATTTTGATTGAAATATTGGCATCATTTTTTATCAGAAGTGCTAACTTTTCTATAGCTTCTGGTTTATTGTCTTCAATACCAATAATGGCATTTTGTGCACCCAGCAAATGAAGTGCCAGCCTTATTCCTTCAATAAGCTCAGCAGACTTCTCTCGCATGAGCATATCGTCGCAAGTTATATAGGGCTCGCATTCAGCCGCATTAACAATCAAGGTTTTAACCTCATTATTATTGTTAAGCTTAAGATGGGTTGGAAATGTTGCCCCACCTAATCCAACAATCCCTGACTCACTTATTTTTTTAATCGTTTCTTTACGATCTATTTTTTTCCAGTTGATAGGTTTTTTTTCTACCCAAGTATCTTTTCCATCCGGAATTAACGTCACGCAATAATCTGGTAGACCTGATGGGTGAGGAATCAACTGTTTTTCTAAGGATGCTACAGTCCCTGAAGTAGGGGCATGGATAGCCGCCGAAACATTTCCATCAGCTTCTGCTAAGAGTTGCCCTTTTAGAACTTTTTCACCGATATTTACCTTTAGCTTGGCAACCTTTCCAACATGCTGGCGCAATGGCAAAATGAGCTGCTTAGGCATTTTTATTTTTTTAATAGGACGGACTGTGGAAACGGATTTTTTTGTATCTGCTTTTATTCCACCATTAAATTTAAAAATTGTATCTATAATATTCAATGACTGACTCGTTGTTTTTGATTTTTTATATTAAAAACTGGGTATTTCCATTTCCAATTTTCCGTATTTTCTTGAATTGCTATCATATCAATGCAGTCCACTGGGCATGGCGGAAGGCAAAGCTCACAGCCAGTACATTCTTTTTCTATAATGGTGTGCATATGTTTTGCTGATCCTAATATAGCATCTACAGGGCATGCCTGTATGCATAATGTGCAGCCTATGCAGGTATCTTCATCAATAATAGCAATTGATTTTGGTTTAATCGCCCCATGTTCTTCATTCAAGGGTTTATATTCGACACCCATCAGTTCCGCAAGCTTTCGAACACCATCCTCGCCACCCGGTGGACATTGATTAATATCAGCTTCTCCTTTTGCTATTGCTGTTGCATAGGGCTTGCACCCCGGATAACTGCATTGACCGCATTGCGTCTGTGGAAGAATCGAATCGATCTTGTCGATAATAGGATCACCGTCCACTTTAAATTTTATCGAAGAGAACCCCAGGATACTCCCAATCAGTAAAGCTAGAAATAGAACAACTAGAACCGAAGTAAGCATCAGCGATCCAAGCCAATAAAACCCATAAATGCAAGACTCATTAAACCAGCAGTAGTCATTGCGATGGCAGTTCCCTTAAAAGGTAGAGGGACATTCGCACCGTCCAATCGTTCACGTAGTGATGCAAACAAAATTAACACTATGGAAAAGCCTATAGCCCCACCAAAACCAAAAAAAGCCGATTCCAGAAGTGTGTGGCTTGCTTGAGCGTTTAGAAGAGGGATTCCAAGGACCGCACAATTAGTTGTTATAAGTGGTAAAAAGATGCCTAACATTCTATATAAAAAGGGAAAGTTTTTTTCCATTAACATTTCGGTAAATTGAACCACTGCAGCAATCACTACTATGAAGGTTAGTGTTCGCAGGTAGACAAGATCATTCGGCTCTAACAAATAATGATTAATAGCCCAGCTTGTCATAGAACCAATAGTTAATACAAACGCTGTGGCCGCAGACATACTAATCGAGGTTTCAAGTTTTTTTGAAACCCCCATAAAAGGGCATAAACCGAGTATTTTAGTCAATACAATATTATTAACCAATACGGTGCTGATGATGATTAATAGGTAGTTATTTGCCATATCAATAATTATAGAGTAATACTTATTCTTATGCCTGTGAATAAAGGATTAAAATGTTTATAATTAGAGAATATAGCAAAATATTTATATAATTTTAAGTAATATTATATTATTTTTATATTCTCTATAGTTATAAAGAAATGTAAAACAGCAGTGAACGTTTCAAGTAGAATGCCCTTAGTAAATTTGATTTAGGAAAATTATGTTTCAAGGAAGTATTGTAGCGCTTGTTACCCCAATGAATGCGGATGGTTCTATTGATATTAAGAGCTTTAGTGAGTTGTTGGATTTTCATATCCAAAGTCACTCTGATGGTATTTGCGTAGTTGGAACAACTGGCGAAGCTGCAACCGTAGATTTTGAAGAGCATATTTATCTTATAGAGCAAGCAGTAAAATTTATACGTGGAAGAATACCTTTAATTGCTGGAACAGGAGCTAACTCAACGAAAGAGGCTATTTACCTTACTCAAGCAGCCAAAACAGCGGGCGCAGATGCATCACTGCTAGTTACTCCTTATTATAATAAGCCGTCTCAAAGAGGTCTTGTTGAACACCACAAAGCAATAGCTAAAGCAGTGAATCTTCCACAGTTACTATACAATGTACCCTCAAGAACTGGAGTTGACATGGAAAACATTACAGTGATGGAGCTAAGTGATGTAAAAAATATAGTGGGTATCAAAGATGCAACAGGTGATATATCGAGAATAAAGTCTTTAAAAAAAGAAATAAATAGCAACTTTTCTTTTATCAGTGGAGATGATCTCAGTTTTACAGAATTTCTGGAAGAGGGAGGTGACGGGGTTATTTCAGTTACTGCGAATGTGAAGCCTTTCGAAATGCATAAGATCACAACCTCAATTAAAAATAAGAATTTATTAGAGGCAAAACAATTGAATAGCAAACTCGACTTGCTTCACCAAGCTATGTTCATAGAGTCCAATCCTATCCCAGTGAAATGGATGCTTGCCCATATGGGAGTAATCCAACCCTTTATGCGGCTACCCATGGTGGAATTGCATAAAGACAATGAGGGCTTTGTTTTAAAAGCATTAGAGAAAGCCAATGCTTAAGAAATTAAGTTTATTTATATCATTGATGGTTCTGACTGCGTGCTCTTCAATTTCAGACTTTGATATTATTGAGGAGATAACAGCCCCAGATTATGTCAGCTCATCCAGAGCTAGAAAACTTGAAATTCCACCCGATTTAAGTCAAATAGATACTCAATCTGAATACGAAGTACCAGGTGAGGGAACCTCTTATAAGAATTATAAAAACAGACAAAATGCACCACAAAAAATTGCAGTTAAGGTTGTAGAAGACCCCGACGGTTTAAAGATAATTAAATCAGGGGCTATGCGCTGGCTGCTTGTAAAAAAAGACCCTGACACGCTCTGGCCTCATGTACAAGATTTTTGGGAGGATATGGGTTTTAATGTCAAAATAGCAAACAAACGGACCGGAGTAATCGAGACGGAATGGATTAAGACATCTGAATTAAAATCAAATGAGGGTGTTGCATCCAAACTTGATGCTTGGCTGGACAATATGAGCGGCTTTGCAGACAGGCGAAAGTTTAGAACAAGATTAGAGCTAGGTTCTCAGAGCGGAACAACAGAGATATTTTTATCTCATAGATCGTCAAACTCCGGATCCAATGAACATAAAAGAATCCTTGCAGAGCGTCAATCAGCCTATAACCCAGAGAGCATATATACAATTGAGGCCTACAAAGCAGAAGGTGAGACTAAGGATGCAAAAGTAAAAATAGATGACGATACTAAAATAGATGACTATGAGATTAACTCAGAAATATTGAGAAGGTTAATGGTGAAGCTTGGATCAACTGATTTTGAAGCAAAAGAAAAAATTCAAAGCCCGCAAAAAATTATCAAAGCAGAGCTAGTTAATTCCGAAGAAGGTTACTTTGTTAAAATGAACGACCCTTATGATAGAGCATGGAGGAGATTGGCCTTGGCGCTTGATATCATTGGCTTTGTAACCGAAGATAGAAATAGAAGCGAAGGAATATTTTACGTAAAATACAATAATCTAGAGTTGCCAAGTGAAGAAGAGGTTAAGGAGGAAGGTATTCTGGATAGTTTAATATTTTGGGATGATGATGAAGATAAAAGTAAAGATAAGTCCGACGATAAAACGAGCGATGAAAAATTATCCGTACCTAGTCCGGGTGCAGTATATGGTAAGGGAGAGAATACTGAGGGAAAAACATATAAAGAAACTGACTTCTCAATGTTTGATTTATGGGGATCGGATGATGAGGAGTCAGATAGCGAGAATCGATACAGAGTAAAAATTGTCGACATGAATGGTTTTACTAAAGTGTATCTAGAGCATCCTGACGGATCATTTAATAACTCTAAACAGGGAAGCCAGGTGCTTAGGATAATCTACGAGCAAGTGAGATAAATGCAATTTTGCTCCATTGGAAGTGGCAGCCAAGGTAATGCCTTTGTAGTTCAGGACAAAGATACTTCGCTGTTAATTGATTGTGGTTTCGGACTGGCAGAAACTGAAAAAAGATTAGACAATCAAGGTATTAAAGCGGAGAAGATAACAGCAATATTACTTACCCATGAACATGAGGATCACATTAGAGGCGCCTTTAGTTTAGCCAATAAGTTTAAAATCCCAATTTACCTTACTCATGGCACATATAAAATGTGCTCGAAAAAAATTAAGATCTCCTTTGAGATTGAATATCAATTTATTGATGGACAAAAACCTTTCCAAATTAAAACAATTGCAGTTACTCCTATTGTTGTTCCTCACGATGCTCGGGAGCCGGTTCAATTCAAGTTTGACACCGGGGTTACATCATTTGCAATCATTACCGACCTTGGCTATGGAAGTAAAAATTTAATAGCGTCACTCATAGGTATCAATTCTATTGTGATCGAAGCAAATCATGATAAAGAGATGTTAGTTAAATCAGAATATCCTGAAAGTTTAAAGTCAAGGATTGGAGGAAAATACGGCCATTTAAGCAACCAAGAAGCAGCAAAAATTTTGAAAGAGATTGATGGAACAAGATTTAAATTTATTGGTGCCGCCCATCTGAGTGATAAAAATAATAAAGTAGACATAGTAAAACAATTGCTAGCAGAGGCAGTAGGAAAAGATAGCTCTTTTATTAATGTTATAGATCAAGACAAAGGTTTTGGTTGGGTTACAGTTTAAAGCATAAAGCGATGCTTGTTAAACGTTATGTAACCTTCAGACAATAAGTAGATCATAACTTCCACTAGACTATCATTTGCTTTGCTTGGTGTAATAAGAATTTGTTTTTGGTTAAATAATTCTTCAAAAAACATGCGATCCTTATTGGCAACAAAAATATTTTCTGCATTAATATAAAAATTCTCATTGTGAATAACGGCCCTAGTTTGAATATTAAGACGTAAGATTTTCTCTGTATCAATTTTTTTGAAAGCATTTTTTGTTATATTCTTCTTTGTAAAAAAAGCACCTTCATGTGGCTCTGAGAGAAAACAACCAATAAAGTCATCTATGATCGTTGGATCTTTAGGAAAAGCAGTATTTTTTTTTATAAAAGAGGCGAGAGCATTTGGAATTAATGCTTTAGTATTTTCACTAAGATCAAGACCGTTAAACAAGTCATTGCTTTTCTCTTTACGGTCCATTAAATACTCAAGATATTGGTTTCTTATTTCATTATTACTTGGCGATCTAAAACCAATGGAATAAGTTATACAGTCATCACTTAATGAAATTCCATGATGTGGTGTAAAAGGAGGGACATATAATATGTCTCCAGGCTTTGCTAAAAATTGTTCAGTGGGTGTAAATTTAAGATTAGAATGATCAGTAGAAGTTGTTTTAAAGGCTTTTTTATCAGTAGCACCAATATTCCAGACCTTCTCTCCTTGGCCTTGAACTAAAAAAACATCGTATGAGTCTGAATGAGGGCCAACTCCACCACCCTCAGAAGAAAAACTCATCATTACATCATCATGAAGGCAGTAAGGGACAAAATTAATGCTTTGGAATAAGTTATAAGAAAATTCATGGATGAGGTTGAATTGATGAATGAGCAATGAGCTTGATTTCCCATGTTTGACTTTATTAAAAGGACCGTACGTCGTTTGTTGTGATCCTTCTATGAATGCAATAATTTTTGATTCAATGTTTTCATTTTTGGCCAAACCAAAAACTACGTCTTTCGAGAGTCCTGCACCAGAAATATCAATAGCATCTTGTAAGAAAAGAGCTTGTTTACCCCAGTATTTTTCTAAAAAGGCACTTGGAGATATATGTTTAAGCAAATTGATTGAAATATTTTTGGTCATTTAAGTGATATATTAACCGATTAAAAAAACATCAGTTAAAATTTAAATTATGTACTTAATTATAAAAAAATTGTTATTTTTATTCGATCCAGAAAAAGCCCATCATCTAGCAATGTTCGGATTGAGAGTAGCAAATATTTTCGGTCTTCTGCGTTTATTACCCCAAGTGCCCAAATGTAAATCCAGGATTTTATTTAATATTACATTTGAGAATCCCGTAGGTTTGGCTGCTGGATTAGATAAGAACGCTGAGTATTTAAACATTTTTTCCAAGTTAGGATTTGGCTTTCTTGAAGTTGGAACCATTACACCGCTCCCTCAACCAGGGAATTCAAAGCCTCGATCCTTTCGACTTACCAAAGAGGAGGGAATCATCAATCGATTTGGATTTAATAATGTAGGTATAGATAAGGCGATTAACAATATCAAATCATCTAATTTCTCTGGAATTCTAGGGGTTAACATCGGTAAAAATTTTAGCACTCCTATTGAAAGTGCCGCGGAGGACTATCTTATTGGTTTCCGAAAATCTTATTTGTATGCAACTTATATTGTTATAAATATTTCTTCACCCAATACAAAAAATCTAAGGCAATTACAAGGATACGATTTTTTTGAGAAGTTAATTTCCTCCATTAAATCTGAACAAAACAAGCTTACTAAATACCATAACAAATACACTCCTTTCTTGGTAAAGATTTCACCTGACGCTTCCGATCAAGACCTAGACAATATTTGCAATATTGCCTTAAAATTCAAAGTCGATGGCATTATTGCAACTAATACAACTATTGAGCGAGATTCAGTAACACTTAACCCTCAACATAAAGAGTCAGGAGGCCTTTCAGGCAAGCCACTTTACGCTAAGGCACTAAAAACACAGAAATATATCTGTAATAGATTACAAAACAAAATTCCTGTTATAGGTGTTGGGGGTATTATGAGCGGAAGAGATGGTGTTGAAAGGCTAGAAAATGGAGCTGATCTTATTCAAATATATTCTGGGTTAATATTCAAAGGCCACAATCTTATCCATGAACTATGTAAAAAAATTCAGCAAAATAAATCCTAATAAACCCTTTTTATTTTCCTATCGCAGATGTCCTTATGCGATGCGAGCCAGAATGGCTTTGTTAAGTGCAAATATTAGTTTTGATGCTTATGAAATTTCACTACGTGACAAGCCACTCGAGTTATTAAAGCTTAGCCCAAAAGGAACTGTTCCTGTTTTATTATATAAAAAGCAAATAATCGATGAAAGTCTAGAGATTATGCTATGGGCTTATACTAACTCTGAATACTCGAATCATTTAAAAATTCTTAATCAAATACAAAGAGTGGATGCAGATAGATTAATACATACCAATGACTCTCAATTCAAGAAGTCACTTGATGCCTACAAATATGAGCCAAATGACAATGTTGCAATCAAGGATAAGTTATTTAAAAATGGTTGGGGTTTTTTGGAGGCTATAGAAGAACGTTTTGGCAACAATGCATATTTGTTTAGTAAAGAACCAACATTCGCCGATGTGGCTATTTTTCCTTTTGTAAGGCAGTTTGCTTATGTTGATTTGGATCGATTTATGGAGATACCGTATATTAGAACTAAGGCTTGGTTTGAAAGTATGCGAAAAAATGACTTATTTTTAAATGCTATGGTAAAACCTATAGTCACTAGCTAGACGGGCACCTTTTCTTTACTGGTAAAGTTTAGAATAATTTTCTCTTCATCACTTATATCGATTTCAATTTCCCCGCCATTAGTAAGTTTTCCAAACAATAACTCATCTGCCAGCGCTTTTCTTATTGTATCTTGGATGAGCCTTGACATCGGCCTAGCACCCATTTGCGGGTCAAAACCTTTTTGGGCGAGGAATTCCTTAAGCTTAGGCGTAAAGGTAGCATCTACTTTTTTATCATGAAGTTGATTCTCAAGTTGAATCAGGAATTTATCTACAACCTTCAGTATCACGTCGCTATCAAGTGCGGTAAATGAAACTATCGAATCTAGCCTATTTCTGAACTCTGGGGAAAATAACTTTTTAATATCTTCTTGCTCATCCCCTGTTTGTTTTGTTTGAGTAAAGCCAAAAGAAGCTTTCGACAAAGCTTCAGCCCCTGCATTTGTTGTCATAATTAAAGTAACATTTCTAAAATCTGTTTTTCGTCCGTTACTATCGGTCAAAAATCCATTATCCATAACTTGGAGCAATATATTAAAAACATCCGGATGGGCTTTTTCAATTTCATCAAGTAAAAGCACGGAGTGAGGATTTTTATTTACACTTTCCGTCAAAATCCCTCCCTGATCAAAGCCAACATAACCTGGAGGAGCTCCGATAAGCTTAGAAACGGAATGCCTTTCCATGTACTCACTCATATCAATTCTTACCAATTCTATACCAAGGATATAGGCTAATTGTCTTGCTACCTCAGTTTTCCCTACACCGGTTGGGCCACTAAAAAGAAAACTTCCTATTGGCTTATTATCAGAACCAAGACCACTCCTAGCCATTTTTATGGCTGATGAAAGAGATTCGATTGCTTTGTTTTGTCCAAAAATAACAGCCTTTAGATCGCGCTCTAATGTCTGAAGAGCATTTCTATCATCTTTGTTGACATTTTGAGCTGGAATTTTAGCCATTTTCGCAATAACATTTTCTATTTCTTTGGAGCCGATAAGCTTCTTTTGTTTGTTTTTAGGAAGAATTCTTTGCGCCGCTCCAGCTTCATCAATTACGTCTATTGCTTTATCAGGAAGCTGCTTGTCATTAATAAATTTTGCCGATAGTTCAGCTGCACTTATGAGTGCACTAGAAGAAAACTTCACGTTATGGTGTTTTTCGAAATGAGATTTCAGCCCCTTAAGAATGCTGATGGTAGTCGAAACATTCGGTTCTTCCACATCTATCTTTTGGAAACGTCTTGCCAGCGCATGATCCTTTTCAAATACAGTTCTATATTCTTGATATGTTGTGGCACCAATACATTTAAGATTTCCATTCGCCAGTGCAGGCTTGAGAAGGTTGGATGCATCTAATGTACCTCCACTCGCAGACCCCGCACCAATAATCGTATGAATTTCATCAATAAATAATATGGCATTATCTTGCTCTGCTAAAAGTTTTAAAACATCTTTCAACCTTTGTTCGAAGTCACCCCTATACTTTGTTCCAGCAATCAATGCACCTAAATCAAGTGAGTAAATCACCATGCCCTGTAAAATCTCGGGTGTTTCATTTTCAACTATTTTTTTGGCAAGGCCCTCTGCAATAGCAGTTTTACCCACTCCGGCCTCACCCACAAGCAATGGGTTATTTTTTCTTCTTCTGCAAAGAATTTGAATTAAGCGTTCAACTTCAGCATCTCTTCCAATAAGGGGGTCGATTTTTCCTTGAGCAACTAATTTGTTTAAATTGATTGTATAGGTTTCTAGGCCTTTATTGCTTTTAATTTCGGGTTCTGCCTCACTTGTTATCCCTTCGTTTTCATTTGATTCTGCAACTTTAGAAATACCGTGGGCTATAAAGTTAACAATATCAAGCCGAGCTACACCCTCTTGGTGAAGAAAATAGACCGCATGAGAATCTTTTTCACCAAAGATAGCTACTAAGACGTTAGCCCCAGTCACCTCTTTCTTTCCTGACGATTGAACATGGAGCATAGCCCTCTGAATTACGCGCTGGAATCCTAAGGTAGGCTGAGTATCTACCTCATCACTTCCATCCACAATGGGCGTATGTTCTTCAATATGGTCGCTTAAATCGATCCTTAATTTTTCAATATTTGCACCGCATGACTTCAGGACGTCAGAAGCCGAGGGGTTGTCGAGCATGGCTAATAAAAGGTGTTCAACCGTAATGAGCTCATGACGTTTTTGCCTTGCGTCCATGAAGGCCATATGTAAACTTACTTCTAATTCTTGTGCAATCATAAATTAAACTATATCTTTTCTATAATACATTGCAAGGGGTGTTGATGTTCTTTAGCTAAATTTAATACTTGCTTCATTTTAGTTTCTGCTATCTCTAACGGAAACATTCCACAAACACCAATACCCTCTGTGTGAATTTTTAACATAATTCTTGTGGCCTCATCATGAGATTTTTGAAACACCTTCTGGATACTAAAAACAACAAACTCCATAGGGGTGTAATCATCATTAAGAATAATGACCTTATATAAGCTTGGAAGTTTAGGCTTAGTCCTATTCGGACTTGTTTTAACATCATCTGAATGATTAATTTCTGACATATCTTTTCTACTTTTATTTGAAAATCTTAACGGTTTTGACGGTCTTGTCTTGAGCACTAATTATTTCCATTGTCCTGCCATGAAGCTTAAAGCTCGTATTGGGATCCGGGATTTCTTCAAAAAATTCAGTAATCAAGCCATTTAATGTTTTCGGACCATTGACTGGAAGGCTCATCTTCATTTTTTTATTGAGTGTACGAAGTGTGATAGATCCGTCAACAATCCAACCATCAGTATCAAATGTAATTTTTGATAATTTTGAGGGAAGCTCTACATTAAATTCCCCTACTATTTCTTCGAGTATGTCTTCAAGGGTAACCAGACCAATAAACTCACCATGCTCATTTACTATTAAGCCAATTTTCTCCTGGTTATCTTGGAAGTACTGTATTTGTTTGTATAGGCTTGTTCCAGACGGAATAAAGTAGGGCTGGTCAATTAATTCTATGACCTGCTCTTTAGAGATAGCACCATCCTTAGACTTGATGAGAAGCTTAAGTATTTTGTGAGCCTCTAAAACACCATGAATAGACTCATTGTCTATTTTTTTGAAGAGGATGCTTTGATTATGGGAATTAGATAGCTTGTTTAAAATATCCTCCACTGGCTGACCAATATTAAGTGACTCAATATTGGTGTGTGGCATCATAATATCTTCAACAGTAATTTTTTCTAAGTCAATGAGGTTAAGAAAAATAGATTTATTCTTGTTTGGAATAAATTGCCCAGATTCACTGATAATGCTTTTAAGCTCATCCATGGTGATTAAATTGTTTTGTGTAAAATTAATTTTAATATTAAATATTTTTAAGATACTTAGAACAAAGATATTTACAAACCAAACAATTGGATAAAGTATTTTAAGTAAAGGAAACAAGACGAAGCTACATAGAAGTGCTAGTTTTTCTGCATGCGCTGCCGCAATAACTTTTGGAGATATCTCACTGAAAATAAGTATAAGAAAAGTGGTAATGATGGTGCCTGACATAATAATAGCTTCATCTTCCCCGTAGAGCTGAACGGCAATAATGGTAACTAATGTCGCTGCAGCTGCATTGCAGAAGTTGTTGCACAAAAGAATGACGCTGAGAAGTTTGTCGGTCTCATCAAGCAATTTTGAGGCTAATACTGCGCCTTTGTTACCTTTTTTTGCTAGGTGCTTCAATCTAAAACGATTGACGGACATCAAGCTCGTTTCGGATATAGAAAAAAATGCCGATATTATCAGCAAGCTTCCTAGTAAAATTAATTGATTAACTAATGAAAAGTGCGTCACCGTAATAAATTATAAAGCTTCCGAATTATTTTTGCTTTCAGGCTTTGTTATTACCAAGTTCGTTTGACTTGTTCCCAACCACATAGCAAGAGGGCAGCCAACCATAATAGATGAGTAGATCCCAAACAAAATGCCAATAGTCAAAGCTAAAGCAAAATTATTTAATATTTCTCCTCCAAATATAAGCATGGATATAACAACTGTCTGAGTAGATAGGTGCGTCATAATTGTTCTCGACATAGTGCGAGTAATAGCATTATTTATAACATCCTCAACCGAAGCCTTCCTCATCTTTCTAAAGTTTTCTCGCACCCTATCAAAAACAACTACCGATTCGTTAACGGAGTAACCTAGTACGGCTAAAACTGCTGCTAATACCGTGAGATTAAACTCCCATTGAAAGAAAGCAAAAAAGCCTAAAATAATAATGACATCATGAAGGTTGGCAACGATAGCAGCAATAGCAAAGCGCCACTCAAATCGCATCGTCAGGTACAAAACAATACCTAAGCAAACAAATAGAATAGCTAGCGCTCCATCTTCATAAAGCTCATCACCCACTTGAGCTCCAACCGACTCAACCCGCATAATCTCAACATCTCGATTACCTGCTTTAAGAGCGACAGCAACTTTTTCAGAAAGCTCAGCAATTGAGAGGTCAGGTATTATAGGGAGTCGAATTAACACGTCGTTCGCAGTCCCAAAATTTTGTACTTGGGTGTCAGTTAAATCTAAAGTGACTAAGGTCTCTCTTATATTTTCTATATTAGCAGCCTCTGGATAGCTGACCTCCATGATAGTTCCACCCGTAAAATCAACCCCCAGATTTAAACCTTTGATGCTTAAAAAAGCGATAGCAAGAACAAATATTAGGGTAGATATAACCGCCGAAATACCTCGGTATTTCATAAAAGGAATATCTTTTTTGACTCTAAAAATTTCCATAGCTAGTTATTTTCCACCTTAAATATTTCTCCAATTGATAGGGAGTCTAATTTTCTTCTTGATCCGTAGATGTAATTTACAATAGATCTGGATACCCATATAGCACTGTACATGGAAGTGATAATGCCAAGCACATGAACTACTGCAAAGCCCTTTATTGGACCTGATCCAAACATAAATAACGCTATACCGGCGATCATAGTAGTAATATTAGAGTCAAGGATAGTCCCCCAAGCTTTTTCATAACCTATTTTAATACTAGCCTGAGGAGTATTGCCGTTCCTCAGCTCATCACGAATTCTTTCATTGATCAATACATTAGCATCGATTGCCATGCCCAATGTCAAGGCTATGGCAGCTAAACCGGGGAGTGTAAGTGTTGCTTGTATAACAGAAAGAAGGGCTACTAGAAATAATAAGTTTACGGATAATCCGATAACAGAAATCACCCCAAACAGCATGTAATACGATGCCATCATAATAGCGATGGCTAAAAAGCCCCAAATGGTTGAATTAATTCCACGGGCAATATTTTCTTTACCCATACTAGGTCCAACGGTTCTTTCTTCAACTATTTCCATTGGAGTAGCGAGAGAACCGGCACGAAGTAATAGGGCTACATCAGTCGCCTCTTGAGCATTCCTCATTCCCGTTATCTGAACTCTACCCCCTCCTATTTCGCTTTTAATAACGGGAGCAGTAATAACCTCGGTAATATTTTTTTCAATTAAGAGTAAAGCTATTCTCTTTCCAACGTTTTCACGTGTAACTTGTTTAAAAATATTAGCCCCAGCACTATCCAATGTGATTGAAACGATTGATTGCCCAGTTTGCTGATCGACTCCTGGCCCAGCATTAATTATTCTTTCACCGGTAAGAATAATATCTTTTTTTACTAAAATGGGGTTACCAAAGCGATCCTTATAAAGCTCTGTTCCTAATGGAAGATTGTCTGGATTTAAAGTCTCCAAATTTTCAGGAGAGGATTGATCCTCATCAACTATTCGCATTTCAAGAATAGCAGTTCTCCCAATGATTTCCTTTGCCTTCGCCGTATCTTGAACTCCTGGAAGCTGAACGACAATTCGATCCTTACCTTGTTGTTGTATTATTGGCTCTGCAACTCCCAGCTCATTAACACGATTATTAAGCGTTTCAAGGTTTTGTTTGAGTGCAAAGCTGACGGTATCTTCATTTGAGATATCATTATTTTTAACCAACAAGATAAATTCATCAGTATTATTTATTTCAGAAAACTCATAGGCCTCGGTTGTTTTTGAAATACTCCCACCAAAAATACCTCGCCCACCACCCTGACTACGAATAATGTCTTTGGCTTTGCTTAAGGCATCAGCAGATCTAAACTTAATTTCAATGGTGTCTCCTATTTTTTTAGAAGCAAAATACTTAACCTTTTCATCGCGTAATAATTTTCTGGTGTCTTGTAAAAGTCCATCACTTTTCTTTTCTGAAACCTTAGAAAGGTCTAGTTGCATGAGGAAATGAACTCCACCTCTAAGATCAAGACCTAAGTACATTGGGAGTGCACCAATACCAGTCAGCCAACTTGGAGAGTTAGAAATTAAATTTAGCGCCACTACATAACTTTCACCTAAGACTTGTTGCACATAAGATTTAGCTGCCAATTGCTCATCTGGCGATGCAAACTTAATTTTAATGCTAAAAGGCTCTATGATTAACCCTGTGATGGCTAAGTTCTTTTCTTGCAAGCCACTTTCAACAGATGCAAGAATAGACGGCTCTATTTTCTCACCAGACTTAATGGGCATAATCTGTATAGCAGGTGATTCGCCGTATAAATTAGGCAGAGCATAAACTAGGCTCAGTATAACTGAGATAATGATAACGCCGTATTTCCAGCCTGAGAATTGATTCATGAATATTGTTTTACTTTAAATTAAATGGACTTAATAGTGCCTTTAGGGAGTAATGTCTGAATGGTTTGTTTTTGTATTTTTATCTCAACGGCCTTCGCAACCTCAATTGTTGCAAATTGATCGCTCAAACTAATAATTTTACCAATAATGCCAGAACTCATCGCGACCTCGTCACCCTTTTTCAAAGCACTGATCATGGACCGATGGTCTTTTGCTTGCTTCATTTGTGGACGGATCAACATAAAATAAAACAGAATAAATATTATGATAAACGGTAAAAAACTCATTAAACCTTCATTCATTTTTTGACTCCTTAAAAAGAGCTAGATTTTATCATAAGAAAAGCATCTATTCATTAGTCTTGCGTTCTTTTAAGAAGTTAGATTTATAGGTTTGAAAGGTTTGACTTTTAATGGCAGCACCTATCTCCAACATCATTTGTTTATAAAAGTATAAGTTATGGATAGTGTGAAGTGTTGATGCGAGCATTTCACCTATCTTAAATAAGTGATGAAGATAGGCGCGGGTAAAATTTTGGCAAGTATGACACTTGCAGGTTGCATCAATAGGTGAAAGATCATTTCTGTAACGTGAGTTTTTGATCTTGATATCACCATAGCGAGTAAAAAGCCAACCATTCCTAGCATTTCTAGTAGGCATAACACAGTCAAACATATCAACACCCTGCTCAATGGAGTTTATTAAGTCTTCTGGAGTGCCAACACCCATTAAATAGCGTGGCTTATCTGCCGGCATTTTTGGAGCAATATGCTTCACAATACGATGCATGTCATGTTTTGGCTCACCAACCGACAAGCCTCCAATAGCATAACCATCAAAACCAATATCGACCAATGTCTTTAATGATTGATCTCTTAACTCCTCATGCATACCTCCTTGAATTATTCCAAATAAGGCATTATTGCTACCCTGAAAAGTTACTCTACTTCGATATGCCCATTCTTCGGATAACTGCATGGAGTTTTTAGCTTCCTCAAATGAAGCAGGATAGGGCGTACATTCATCAAAAATCATGGCGATATCAGAGTTAAGCTTCTTTTGAATTTCCATAGAAATTTCAGGACTTAAAAAACAACTATCTCCATTTATAGGGGATTGAAATGTGACTCCTTCAGTAGTTATTTTTCTTAATTTCCCTAAGCTCCAAACTTGGAACCCACCGGAATCGGTTAGTATAGATTTATTCCAATTGATGAATTGATGGAGCCCTCCATGGTTTCCAATCACCTCTAAACCAGGCCTCAGCCACAAATGAAAGGTATTACCAAGAATTACATCAAATTTTATGCTGTGTAAATGATCGGGGGTGAGTGACTTCACGGCCCCATAGGTACCGACGGGCATAAAAACCGGCGTTTGAATTGTGCTGTGGTTTGTATGGATCAAGCCAAGCCTAGCTTCTCCATCTTGGGCTAGAAGGTTAAATTTCATGAAATATTCTTTTTATTGAGCAATACTTCTCATTATAGATACATTCATACTATTTAACGATGAATATTGCGTGATTCTAGGATAGAATTTAGTTTGATTATGGATAATAAAAAACAAACATTAGCGAAGGATTCTTTGGGCAAAAAAAACTTTTATTTACTCCCCAATTTATTTACAACCGGTGCCTTATTTGCTGGATTTTATTCCATAGTGCAGGCAATGAATGGAGCATATGATCATGCTGCATTAGCAATTTTTGCCGCACTTATTATGGATGGATTGGATGGGCGAGTAGCAAGGCTGACTAATACGGAGAGCGATTTCGGCGCGGAATATGATAGTTTGTCCGATATGGTGTCTTTTGGAGTTGCTCCAGCTTTAGTCGTCTATGTCTGGGCGCTTCAGCCATTAGGCAAGCTTGGATGGATTGCCGCATTTGTTTATTGTACCTGTGCGGCCTTTAGACTAGCAAGATTCAATGTGAAGTTGGATTTGGATAATAAAAAAGATTTTTCAGGCCTCCCTTCGCCAGCAGCTGCGACGCTGATGGCCAGCTTTATATGGTTGTCCTTCGACAACGGTGTGAGTGGAGATGAAATATTTTTAGGTTTTTTTCAAATGCAATGGTTTGCCTTTATATTAACTATTTTTGCGGCGTTATCAATGACTAGTGATTTACGGTTTTATAGTGGCAAGGATATAAACTTAAGAAAAAGCCAGCCATTTATCGCCATTCTTTTTATTGTATTAATTTTCGGGATCATTTCCCACAATCCCGCTGAAATTATTTTTTTACTTTCATTGGGGTACGCTTTATCAGGCTATGTCAGCTACTTCAAAAGAAAGATGAAGAAAAGCAAAAGCATTTTAGATGGGAATATCTTTGACTGAACAACTCATAATATTTGATACAACACTACGTGATGGGGAACAAAGCCCAGGTGCATCTATGACTAAAGAAGAAAAGGTCAGGATAGCTAAGCAATTAGAAAAGCTTGGTGTGAACGTTATTGAAGCAGGCTTTGCTGCGGCAAGTCCGGGAGATTTTGAAGCAATTCAAGCGGTATCCAAAGCGATTAAGAAAAGTACGGTTTGTTCGTTGGCGCGAGCGGTGGAGTCTGATATAGAAAAAGCCGGAAATGCAATAAAGGGAGCGGCTTCAAAAAGAATCCATACGTTTATTGCAACGAGCCCTATTCATATGGAAAACAAGCTTCGAATGACATCAGATCAAGTTTTAGCTCGTGCAGTACAAGCAGTAAAATGGGCATTAAATTTTACTGATGACGTAGAATTTTCAGCTGAGGATGCAGTAAGGTCAGATATAAGCTTTTTGATTGAGGTTTTTGATGCAGTAATTCAGGCGGGAGCAAAAACAATTAATGTGCCTGATACCGTAGGCTATTCTATTCCTCATGCTTGGGGAGAAAGAGTTGGAACACTTATTGCTAATGTTCCCAATGCCGGTAGTGTGATCTGGTCTACGCATTGCCATAATGACTTAGGCATGGCTGTAGCGAATTCATTATCTGCAGTTATCAATGGTGCTAGACAGGTGGAATGCACGATTAACGGCTTAGGTGAGAGAGCAGGAAATGCCAGTCTAGAAGAGATTGTCATGGCAATTAAAACGCGTAAGGATATATTTAACCTAGAGACATCCATTAATACCACCGAAATTGTTCCGGCATCAAGATTAGTTTCGACAATTACGGGCTACCCAGTTCAACCAAACAAAGCAATTGTAGGTGCGAATGCTTTTGCCCATGAGTCAGGCATTCATCAGGACGGTGTATTAAAACATCGGGAAACCTATGAAATTATGAGGGCAGAGGATGTGGGTTGGGGGGCTAATAAAATATCCTTAGGTAAGCTTTCAGGGAGGAATGCTTTCAAAACTCGGTTGGCAGAAATCGGAATAGAAGTAGAGTCCGATGACATGCTCAATGCAGCTTTTGATCGGTTTAAAGAGCTTGCAGACAAAAAAGCTGAAATTTTTGACGAAGATATTCATGCGCTGGTAAGTGAAGAGTATGTGGAGGTATCAGTTGATCTTTATAAACTCATTTCGCTAAAGTCCCAGTCTGAGACAGGAACTATTCCTTCTGCATCGATAAAAATTAGTATCAGCGGGGTTGAGCATGCGGCAGAAGTGAGCGGCAATGGACCAGTTGATGCCACATTTAAGGCGATTGAGTCCATCGTAAACTCTCAGTCTGAATTACTATTATTTTCTGTTAATAACATTACCTCGGGCACAGATGCTCAAGGAGAGGTAACGGTAAGACTGTCTAAGGGTGGCAGGGTTGTGAATGGCCTCGGAGCAGATATTGATATTGTTATAGCCTCCGCCAAGGCTTACCTCAATGCATTAAATAAATTGTTCTCAAAGCTCGAACGTGCACACCCTCAAATTTAAATCATTATGAATCTAGCTATTTTTGATTTGGATAATACCTTGCTTAAAGGTGACTCAGATTATAACTGGGCCTTATTTTTAATTAAAAAGGGATTGCTTGATAAAAAAGCCTTTGAAAAAAAGAATGAGCAATTCTTCCAGGACTATCAAGAGGGAAACCTGGATGTTCATGAATACTGTGGTTTTCAGTTTGGAGTGCTTAAGAATAATGATCGTGAGTTGATGGAAAATCTCAGAGACCAGTACATTAATGAGATTATCCTTCCGATGATTCCATCTGCAGCGCATAAGTTAGTGCAGAACCATAAAGACAAAGGCGACAGATTATTAATCATTACCGCTACGAATAGTTTTATTACGAAGCCTATTGGTAAGCTATTTGGTATTCCAGATCTTATCGGCACAGATCCCGAAGAAATAGATGGAAAATTTTCCGGAAAAATAGCCGGAACTCCATCTTTTCAGGAAGGCAAGATAAAGCGCCTGGAGGAATGGTTGGACTTACAGGGGCTAACATTAAAGAGCTTTGAAAAAACTTATTTTTACAGCGACTCTAGAAATGATATTCCCTTGCTTGAACGGGTAACCCATCCTGTAGCAGCAAATCCCGATGAAGTCTTGATAAAAAAAGCCACATTGCATGCCTGGCCGATCATTCATTTATGGCAATAAGATTTCAAGAACAAACTTACTGCCAAGATAAGATAAAAAGAGAAAGATAAAAGCCATCAAAGAAAAGTTAATAGCTTTTTTCCCTCGCCAACCAAATATTGCCCTAGCCAACAATAGACTTCCATAAATCAACCAAGCCAATACAGAAAATATAAGCTTATGATTGATCATAAGGGGGGTACCAAAAAGCCTCTCGGTAAAGAAGATCCCAGTAACCATGGTGATAGTCAGCAAGAAAAAACCTACCCAATAGATAGCAAATAAATGACTTTCGAGTGTCAGTATGGAGGAGTCACTTGAAAACAATGTTCCACTGGATAGTTTGTTGCGCAAATTGGTTTCTATAAAAAGTAAAAATATAGAAAAGATGGCGCCAAATGCCAAGAGGCTATAGCCTAAGAGAGCGACAACAATATGAATAAGGGCGGCAAAGGAGTAAGAATCGCTAAGGTAGTGGTGACCGTTAAGCAAGGGATTCATCGTTAAGATTACTAAAGCGGGAACTAAGGTAAGAAACTGAAAACCCTTATGTGCTGCATGGAAATTAATTAACCAATAAAGGAATACCGTAACCCAGCTGATTATGAGAAGCGCATTAGAGAAATTGAGGTCTACTCCTTGACTAAAAGTCGATACATACACAAGAGCTGCATGCGACATGAGACCTAAAAAAAGGGCACCATTCACTAGTAAGCGGGTATTTTGATTTTTAATATCACCCAAAGGGATACACGGAAGAAAATACAGCAATAATGTTGCAGAAAGTAGATTCCAGTAAGCCATAGTTTTTTTGTTTAATAGACAGAAACAATTATAATGTAAATTCAATCATACAGCTTTTAAAAAGAGTAAAAATTAAAGATGCTAGAAAATTTAACTGATCGCCTTCAGTCCGTCATTAAAACTATTCGTGGCCAGTCGCGTTTCACAGAAGAAAATATCAGCGATGCTATGCGCGAGGTAAGAATGGCACTGATTGAAGCAGATGTCGCTATTCCTGTCGTAAAATATTTCATTGATAAAGTCAAACAAAAAGCCTTAGGTGCAGAGGTCTTGTCGAGCATTAGTCCAGGACAAGCCATTATTAAGATTGTCCAAGATGAACTTACTGATCTTATGGGATCGGAAAGATCTTCTCTAGATTTAGCAGCTAGGCCACCAGTAGTCATTTTAATGGCAGGCCTTCAGGGGTCGGGAAAAACGACGACAGCGGGCAAGCTGGCTAAAATATTAACGGAAGAGAAAAAGAAAATTTTGCTGGTGAGTGCTGATGTATACCGTCCAGCGGCTATTGACCAACTGAAAACGTTAGCGAGCGATTTGAAAGTTGATTGTTTTAACTCTTCAGCTAAAGACAAACCTAACGACATTGCAAAAGATGCATTGAAGTTCGCTAGCAAGAATTTTCATGATGTCATTATCTTTGATACGGCTGGACGTCTTGGCATCGACGAAGCAATGATGACCGAGATCAAGTTGTTGCATAAAACGTTATCTCCAGTTGAAACTTTGTTTGTCGTTGATGCCATGCAGGGACAAGATGCCGTTAATACAGCAAAAGCCTTCGGTGATGCACTACCGTTGACAGGAATTGTATTAACTAAACTGGATGGTGACTCGAGAGGTGGTGCAGCGCTGTCGGTAAAGCATGTCACTGGAAAGCCTATTAAGTTTGTTGGAATAAGTGAAAAGCCCAATGGCCTCGAACCATTTTACCCAGAGCGAATGGCCTCAAGGATACTTGGCATGGGAGATATCGTTGGCTTAGTTGAGGATGCACAAAAAAATGTGGATCAAAAAGAGGCAGAAAAATTAGCGCAAAAAGTCAAGTCGGGAAAAAGTTTTGACCTTGACGATTTTAAAGCACAGATTGGACAGATGAAAAAGATGGGAGGGGTAGGGGCTATGATGGATAAAATGCCATCACAAATATCAGCAGCCGCTGCTAAAATGAATCCTGAAGATGGTGATAAGTCGCTCGCACAAATTGAGGCGATTATAAATTCCATGACTTTATTGGAAAGAAAAAAACCGGAGGTAATTAAAGCTAAAAGAAAAATACGTATTGCCTCAGGCTCTGGTGTGACGGTTCAAGACGTTAATAAGCTTCTTAAGCAGTTTGAGGAGATGCAAAAGATGATGAAAATGTTTTCAAAGGGCGGGATTGGAAAATTAATGCGAGGATTGTCTGGACGGTTCCCTGGCATGCAATAGTTTTTTATAGTATTTTAGGTTGACCTAGCCCGACTATTCTTAGATAATCTCGAGTTGCTAAAGAATGCGGTGTTAGCTCAGCTGGTAGAGCACCGGACTTTTAATCCGATGGTCGCGAGTTCGATCCTCGCACACCGTACCATTTTTAGCAGAATCTGTTCAAGCAGCCTATAATATAGTGTATAAAATGAAAAAATATCCTAATTTACTTCTTGATAACCAACTCTGCTTTTCTCTTTATTCAGCCACAAACGCTATTACCCGTTACTATCGTCTTTTTTTGAAGGAACTAGGAATCACTTATACCCAATACCTTGTATTGATAGCTTTGTGGGAAGGCGAATGTAAAAAGGCTGCAGATATTGCGGGGATGCTAAAGCTTGACCTGCCAACAATTACCCCTATATTAAAAAAATTAGAGCAAATGAATCTTGTAACAAGAAAAAGATCAATTACCGACGAAAGAGTGGTCAATATTGAGCTAACAAAACAAGGTGTTGATCTAGAGGATCAAGTAGCTGCTATTCAACATAAGGTAGCCTGTAAAACCCATTTACCTGCCAGCGAATTTAATGAATTAAAAAAAACTCTTAATGATTTAACATCTGCTCTGGAAATTTCTGAGCATGATCTATTAGAAGCTGAACACCTTAAAAATTGCGCATAAGTATGAAGTAAATAAAAAAAAGGCTATCAAAAGATAGCCTTTTTTATAAGCTCTAATTATTTTATGCCATTATAAGGGCTGTTATATGGGCTCTTATAGCCTTTGGTTGGCTTTGTTACGATATCTTTTCTGAAACTTTGCAGGTCAGCCATAATAGCCTTAATCAGATGATCAGGCACATCATAGGCGTAGAAAGTATGAAGGCATTCAATCATAATGATATCAAACTCACGATCAGTAATATTTAGATGCGGATGTGATTGCTTCATATTTTTACCACGTCCGAACTCGTCTTCCTGATATATTTTTGGACCACCTGTTCTTTCAACCACCCAATTGGTAAGCATGACCTTGAAGCCAGCTTTCGTATGCGCGGCATCATGCACTGCTTTTAATGCAGGGTTCTTATTTAATGCATTGTTGGCATAAATTTTATCAACTAAATGATCAACTGTGATGGCTATGTTATATGTTCCACCTAGTTGAGTATAGATTGAGGGCTCATGATCATCAGCCTTAGCTACTAATGAAAAAAATCCCAATACAACTATCGCAATAACAGATGTTAAAAATTTTTGACTCATTTTTACTTCCTCCCAGATTATAAAATTAAGACTAGCGAGTTATTTGCTTTGTCTATAATCATATTATTAGCATACTAATAGTTAGGATGCAAACCAAATAAATTTAGATGGAATTTAATCAATGATTCGTTATCATACAATTATGAATAAATTTATTAAGTTTTTAACATTCCCTATACTTTTTGGTATTCACCAGGCTTCTTTTGCTTATCCGGCCCAAGCAGAATTATTTGGATTAAGCGAGTCCATGGTTCATGTATGGGTAACCTATGGTGATGGGGTAACAGGAACTGGATCCGGAGTAGTAATAAAAGAAAATCATGTTGCAACAGACTGCCATGTTTTTGCTGATTCGAAAGGTGTGAACGTAGTAAAGACCTTCAAGAAATACGTACCAATAGCGGTGTATGCTGACTGGAAACACGACTTATGCATATTACAGTTTGACGACTTGCCTCTGCCCGCTGTTAAAATAGGTACATCGAAGAATTTGCAATATGAAAACAAGGTCTTTGCACTAACATTTCCTAATGACAGCCCTATCCCACTGCCATCCTACGGAAAAATTAAAGGACTTCATCCGTTTGAGGATAGCCATATCATTAGAACTTCAGCGGCATTTACTGTCGGATCAAGTGGCGGCGCATTATTTGATTTGGACTTTAATTTAATCGGTATTACAACCTTTAAGAGTCCAGGAAAAAGGCTAGGGTATTTTTATGCTCTTCCATCGGAGTGGATTATGGAGTTACTCAATACAACTCCACAATTAGATTTAGTAAGCACAGATGCCCCTTTCTGGAGCCTACCAGATAATGAAAAACCTTTCTTTATGCAAGTTATCATGCCTATGCAGCAAGAAGATTGGATAAAAATGAAAGACATTGCAAGCGCGTGGGTCGATTCTGCAGAAAGTGATGCTGATGCATGGTACTTCTTAGGCCTCGCACATTTCCAGATGGATGATTACGCTCAAGCTACCTCAAGTTTGCAAAAGTCATTCTCCCTAAACAATAGGCATTTAGATTCCCTAATGCAGCTTTATGAAATAGCGAAAGTCGAAAACGATAGCGAACTGTCTGAGTGGACGGTATCTAATATGAGAAAAATAGACCCTGAGTATGTCGAATACATACTCAAACCATAACAGTTAATTGGCGCGCCCGAAGAGATTCGAACTCCTGACCACTTGGTTCGAAGCCAAGTACTCTATCCAGCTGAGCTACGGGCGCAATTACCCAAAGAAAAATGGCGCGCCCGAAGAGATTCGAACTCCTGACCCCTTGGTTCGTAGCCAAGTACTCTATCCAGCTGAGCTACGGGCGCGTGAGCGATATTATAACTTAATTTCCTAGACCTAAAGATGAAATAATTTTATTGGGAAACCGGGAGGGTAAGAACTGGCCCTGCTTTTTCAACCGTCCCTGATTGCAAAGCGCTTATCTGATTAAGCAGCATTAAGGTGTATTTGCTCTGCATATCATTGTCTTTAATGTAAAACCAATGACCGCGGTACTGAACAGCAACTCCAGCATTTTTTGGTTTATCTTTGCTTGAATGAACAATAAAAAGATCAGATAAGACATTACCCCAGTCAAATATTTTTCCGTCTGCTGTTTTAGTAATCTGCACTCGACCCTTATTTAAATCTTCATCAGGAACTATGACTCCATGAGATAAAAAAAACTGAATACCGGCCAAAGAGCGCACATTAATCTCAATAGTGGCTCCACCACCATCTCCAGAATAATCAGAGGTAATGGGGATAATATTGTTGGGAGTGGTTACGTTGATGGACTTCATAAAGGCTTTGACTTTAGGGGTGTTTCTCTGGTCAGGCTTGACTAAAAAACCTAATTGTCTGAAATCCCCTTCAAGTTGATAACCAAGGGCAAAACTATCCATTTTTTGCAGTTCTTTTATTTGGCTTGCTAGTAAGCGAAAGCCTTTATAAGTAGGTGCAGAAGAGGGGGTTGGTCCTGATGCTTCGGATGCATTATTGACCCCATTTATTTTGTTGACGGTTAACCGTAAAACTCTGTCCGCAGCCCATCCTGACCTTGTAAGTAATAATATTGTGTCTAGGCTAATCGGTGATAAAACATTTTTCACATAATCTGCTCCATTCAGAGGCAGATAGGTTATCGTAGGTTTTTCGCTATACGAACCATTACCACTTAAGCCAAGATTGTTATCATCTAGATCACCATCAAAAAAATTAGCTGAGATCCCTATATTTTTTCTCCATTCTAGCGAGGTTGACACACTGTTGACCTCAAGCACGGCAATACTGTCGGCATATCGCCTTCTAACTAAATTCAACAAAACCTCTTCATCGTTAGTATTAGCTAAGACTTTGTTGTATTCATTTCGATTCCCTTCCATAAAATCAGGACCCAGATGCGCACAACTAGGAAGAAAAAAGAAGGAAACTAACAGTGCGAAGGCTAGAGTCAGGTTGTGATTAATTTGTGGAATATATGTTTTGCTCATGTGCGTGATTATACAATTTTTTAGGCATACATCTATTGTTGATTGAGTCGTGTTTGAATTTAGTGCATACCTAATTTTATGTTGCACCAAGTATTAGCATTTTCCGATAAATGAAGCTTTTTTACCACAACCCTCAACATTCTTATTATCTCACTATCAATTTTTGATTAATATCATTTCAACGGGGTCTATGTTACTACCGTCAAACATTATAGAGAGAACAAAAATGAAAATTTTATCCCTAATTATACTTCTACTAACTTCGTTGAATATTTTTGCCGCACCTAACATGCAACCTACGTTATTAGCGTACTATCACCACGAGGACTCTACAAGCTATTATCATGATAATTTTTCGAAGAGCGAAAAGGACAACGCTCATAAAACATGCGATCAGTTAACAGAGGAAGTGGGGATATTTGAGGAGCATGTGATGTATGGTGAGCATAGCCATAAAAAAACTTTTCTTGGGGTGGATATGGAAATACTGAAAGGTGCCTTAACGGTTCTTTCTCTTGGCGTAAACATCTAATACTTATTCAACATCCGCTTTGGGTAAGCTGTGTAGTAAGCGGTAACAATTTCAGTATTTAATTTATCTTGATTAAAAATTGTTTCGATGTGCCTTTTCACAAAAAATATCTCATGCCCATCTAGTATTGTCTCTTACTGGCGGTGCCTCGACTGCGCGAGCTTTTACCTAAGACTGACTGATTAATACATCACTCTTTTGCTTGACGCCAAAAGTACAAATATTAGAAAATTTCATTTAACATAGGCTATGATGGGCCCTTACAAATTCAGTAGAGAATAATTCCATGTCAATATCTATGTATGAGATGTCTGTTCCGGTCTTTATCGATCATTTTGAAATGTGGTCAGGTATTTTGTTAAAAGGGGAGACTTTTGCAGAAATAAGAAAAATTGATCAAGAGATCTTAGTTAAAGGAAGGCTTGCCCCAGATATGTATCCATTAGACCGGCAAATACAAATTGGTACGGATATGGTGAGAAAAGGCATTGCCCGACTAGCCGGAGTTGACGCACCCTCTTATGAAGATAGCGAAATAACATTCAGTGACCTTCAAGAGCGTATAAAAAATACAGTGCATTTTCTACACAGCATTACCCCTGAGCAAATGATTGGCTCTGAAGACAAAGCCATTGCTTTTTCCATAAGAGAAAATGAATTTACTTTTGAAAAAGGGTCGGATTATTTGACTCAATGGATTATTCCTCACTTCTTTTTTCATATGACGACCTCCTATAATATTTTACGATCAAATGGTGTAAAGTTAGGCAAGCGAAATTTTGTTAAGATGTAGGTGAGTGAAATCACCCAGGAGGAATGAATTTATGAATTGCCTAAACAATAAATTGAATCAAATAATGGCCCCACTTTCTTTTTTAAGTACTTGGCTGATTAGAATTGGACTAGGTACAGCATTTATTATTCATGCGTACAGTAAATTTCCCTTGCCACCCGAAAAGCTTATGACCTATTTTGGCTTTTCTGAATGGCTAGCGTCATTCGTTGCCCTCTCAGAACTTTTGGCGGGAGTTGTCATTATTTTAGGTGGTTTTTTTAACAATGCATGGGGAAGTATTCTCACAAGATTTGCGGCACTAATGATCGTGGTTATTATGATCTTTGCATTTGGTATAGCTCATCAAGATTGGTTTATTACTGCAAAGTTGTTTACGAGTGAGCAAGCCTTTTTATTTCTTATAGGGTGTTATTTTTTAATAAAAGGTAATGAAAAATAGCTTAGTCCAAATGTGATATCCTGATGCCAATGATAAACGGTTTTTAACCATAGGGAGTGAACGAATTGCTTAGTGAAATTGAGATCGCAGCTAAAGCTGTCGCAGGATTTGTTTGGGGACCGCCTATGATTATCCTGCTTTTTGGCACCCATATTTATTTAAGTATTCAATTGCGCTTCATTCAAATTAGAACATTACCATTAGCGATTAAGATGATCTTTCAAAAATCAGATGCTGATGGTGATATATCGCCATTTTCTTCATTGATGACCGCTTTAGCGGCAACGGTAGGTATGGGAAATATCGTCGGAGTGGCAACAGCGATTGTCCTTGGTGGGCCTGGAGCTGTTTTCTGGATGTGGTTAACCGGTTTTCTGGGCATGGCAACCAAATATTCGGAAGCTTTATTGGCGGTTAAGTATAGACAAAAAGGTGAGAGTGGGATGCAGGGCGGGCCTATGTACTATCTGACTCATGGGTTAGGTAAGCGTTGGTTAGGATGCTTTTTTGCTATCTTTACGGTTTTTGCCACTTTTGGTGCCGGGAATATGGTGCAAGCTAATGCAACAGCAACAATCTTCAATAGCACATTTGGCATACCTAATGCCTGGACAGGTATCGTACTGGCATTTTTTACGGCACTGGTGATTATTGGGGGGGTTAAATCAGTCGGTCGATTTGCATCTTTTTTTGTACCGGTCATGATTATTGTGTATTTAGTCACTATGCTGACGGTATTAGGGATTAACATTGAAAAAATTCCCGCAGCCTTTACCATGATCATCACGGATGCTTTTTCTGGAACAGCAGCAACAGGAGGATTTATAGGGGCTTCGCTAGCAGCTGCTATACGCTTTGGCGTAGCTCGAGGTTTATTCTCGAATGAAGCAGGCCTAGGATCTGCAGCTATAGCTGCGGCTTCTGCTAAAACAAAAGACCCAGTTAATCAGGCACTTGTGAGTATGACGGGTACTTTCATCGACACGATAATTGTTTGTACTATGACAGCTCTTGTGATTCTTACCTCTGATGTATGGATGGCTGAAGGCATTAATACTGCCTCACTAACCAGTATGAGCGTTGAATCAACATTAGGTTACGGTGGGGCTATTGTTATAGCCGTTGCGACTGGTTTTTTTGCCTTTTCCACCCTTATTGGTTGGGGATTTTATGGTGAAAAGGCATTAGAATTTCTATTGGGAACGAAAGCAGTGATCTATTATCGTTTAGTAACCGTTGCCCTTGTTTTTGTTGGCTCTATTATGAGCTTGGGCCTTGTTTGGAATTTTTCGGACATTATGTTTGCTATGATGGCGATACCCAATTTAATAGGTTTAATTTTTCTTACTAAAGTGATTAAGTCGGAAACCAATCGATTCTTTTTGGAAGATCACTAAATACATACTGGAGATGATAAAGCTGACTATAAAGCCAGTCCAAAGAATGTGTGTTAGAAAATGTTCCCCCCTGAGAATCTGAACACCACTTAATACAAAAGCAATAATAAATACTCCGATATAAACGCCTACCTTTAGCCTATCATTTTGAATAAATGCTAGCGGTATGGCTAGTAACCAAAAAAAAGCCGACGCGTGGGCTGATGGCCAGCATCGCCCATTGGTGAATTGAGAAGGAATGATATCAAACAATTTAATATACAGATGTTGTCCATTAAACAATATAAGATCATTGGGACAATAAGCTGCGGAATAGTCTCTTATCGTATGAATAATAAGGGGTGTGATAATGGCGACAAAAGAGACAAAGTGCACCTTTTTTATAATGAATGGGTCTGGTTGAATCCTTTGGGTTAAAAATAGAGCAGACAACATAACAAACCCGAACCCGACTACGAGCATGAATAATTTAGTGTAGTCGTGCAATTGGTAGCCTAGAGTATTTTCAAGAATAAATTGACCCGTATCAGCGTTAAAAAATATTGTCGATATACCAAGGTCAGTGTTTGATGATTGTTCTAAGAGTATTAAAAGTAAAAATATACCCAGATGCGCTATTACAGATTTATGGAGTCTGCTCAAGCTCTAATGCTTATCAGACCGAACGATTAAAGGTTTTTCATAGTTGGCATACATATCCGTATTGACTTCAAAAAGATTTAAGAGAGTGTCAGCAATAATGTCATGCGAATGGGGTTGATCCTTGAGCAGTCGCGTTTTTGGGTAATCTATATCAGAGTTTTTACCTGCCCAAATAATCAAGGGGATATGGGTTTGTTCTTTAGGGGCGATTGATGATGGCAACCCGTGAAGGTAAAGTCCTTTTTCACCCAATGATTCTCCATGATCACTGACATAGATTAGGGTTATTTCATAATTATTATCAAATTTCTTTAAAAAATTAATGGTGCTCGCAATAAAATAATCTGTGTATAAGATTGTGTTGTCATAAGCGTTAACAATTTCGTTTTGAGCACAGTCCTCCAATCCCTTTTTGCACGCTGGGGTAAATTTTTCAAACGCTTTTGGATATCTTTTGTGGTAGGCGGGACCATGACTTCCCATCTGATGCATGACGATGAGCTTGTTTCCCGGCGCCTTGTTTATAAATAAATCTAAATCCTTAAGCATGCCAATATCCCGACACTCGGGGTCACAAATAGGGTTCCTATCTTTTGTTTTAAAATCTTCATAAACCAAACGATCAGCAACATGCTTTGAACTGGAATTATTATCTCGCCATAGTATTTTGGTGCCCGTCTTGGCAATTGTGTCCAAAACATTTTCCCGGTACTGGGCATCCTTAAGCTTGAAATGCTCTTTATCCCTAAATGAGAACATACACGGCAAAGATATGGATGTTGAGGTGCCACAAGAGCTTACTTGGGTGAAGCTTATCAGTTTAGACTCTTTCGATAGCATAGGATTCGTGAGCCTACTATAGCCATTTAATGAGAAATGATCAGCACGTGCCGTTTCACCAACAATAACAACAATCAACTCTGCCATGGCTTCATTTTTTGGCAGTTCAAATTTAGCGGATAAATTTTTATACTGCTTATTCCTTGAAAAAAATTTGTTATGAATAACTCTTATAGAGGAATAAAACGGGTATAGAGGTGTTATGTAGGTACGTAATTCCTTGTGGTATCTAATAAAGCTCGCATATTCTTTTGTAGAAAGGGTAATAAGGCCTGAAATAATTAGAGTCGATAACAGGGTGGCGACTAAAATTCTTCCTGCATTTTGAAGGTAGGTGTTATTTACCATAGCAATTCTATATAAAAGCAAACTTGGGAGTAGGCCTAAGAAAAGAAGGTTTAGCGTGAAGTTTATGTTAATGATATCGAGCGACTCATCAAGACTAGTTTCCATTACGTTAATGATCATCACATCATTAAATATTGTTCCAAAGTTTGAAGCGAAGTAGTTGGTAACTGCGCCGATAAGTAAGAATAAAGATAGTAATGGGCGAAGAGGGATGAAGAGGTTTAATAGATTAATTGTAATATTAAAAAGCAATACGACAACTACAATCAAAGAAATTATAAAATAGGCATTATCAACAAAGGGAAAGACTTGGAGTGTCTTTGACACGAAGGGCCAGTTCTGAAAAAAAACAATAAATAGTGATACATAAAAAATTAAGTTTAATTGCGATAACTTCAATTTTTTTATTTTGGACAGCACGCGGGAATTCAGTCTTAGAAAAATAAAATCATCAGCCAAACAATAAAGCAGTTTAAAAAAGCAATCAGGACTGCCGCGCTACCGATATCTTTAGCTAACTTCGAAAGCTCATTTTTATCCAAAGATACCCTGTCAATTATGACCTCAATACCGGTATTGATAAGCTCTATAACAATCAATAAAATTAATGAAGATACCAACAGTATTTTTTCAACTGTGGTGTCTCCGGTATAAAATGCAACAGGAATCAATATAAGTGCTAAAAAAATCTCCTGCCTAAAAGCTTCTTCATTTTTAAATGTAGCTTTTAAGCCTTCGAATGAATGATTCAATGCAGCAGAAAGACGATCAAAGCCTTTTTTATTTTTATAAGGGCTTACCATTTTTTTCTCGATTAATATTAATATATTTTCGCGCCAACCATTTGCCTACAGAACTCACTATGCTTCAGAAATTTAATTCGGGTTTTGGGATCATTATCTCTTATTTGAGTAAAATTTGCATGGATTTTCATGATAAGCATCTAATCAGGTTGACATTAGTCAGACACTGAGCATAATTGTTTGTACCTAACTTAGAGAAAGATTTTAATTTTGTTTAAAAAAAATATTGGCAAACTATCGCTTGCTTTAGCATTTATTGCTGCTATTTGGCTCATACTTGGAATGTTTAATGTTGTTCCTCTTGTGTTTAAATTGCCGAACGAAACTTACGTTAGGTCACATGCCTCACTTGCCGTTATATCTTTGTTGATTGCTTCATGGGCATTTTGGAATGAAGATTAAATTTTAATTAAAAAGGAAATACTGAATGAAAACATCTGATTTATGTATCTTGTTGTCTGTTGCCGTTGCATTTATTACAACAGCTTATCTTTGGTTCAATGGTCAAAAGCAAGAGGGGTTATTCACTGCCACATGGATTCCTTCCATTCTGACATTCGCCATATACTTTAAATTAATTTCTAGGAAATAAGATTATGGATGATCCAATAATATTTTTTGTAGGATTGTTTTGCTTTGTTTTAGCTATTGTGGGAGCCGTAATGACCCACCTTGAGTTTAAAAATTTAGAATTGCAAAATAAAAAATAGATTTATTACGGTCTAAACCCTTACGTATAAAGGGTTTTATCGCCTAAATATGGCGGAGAGCGAGGGATTCGAACCCTCGATACAGGTTGACCCCGTATGCTTCCTTAGCAGGGAAGTGCTTTCGACCACTCAGCCAGCTCTCCGGTACTTACTTCGCCGTAACAATACTGCAAAGTTTTAAAAAAATCAATGATTTAACCTTTGTCTAGATCAAAGGCTTTGTGAAGAACCCGCACCGCATTATCCAGATATTTTTCTTCTAAAATAACCGATATTTTAATTTCACTGGTAGAAATAGTGCTAATGTTTATTTTTTCGTCTGCCATGGTTTTAAACATTTTGCTTGCTACTCCTGCATGTGAGCGCATACCCACTCCAACAAGGGATAGCTTGGCTATTTTTTCATCTCCAACAACTTCGCGGGCATTAATTTTATCCTTAACCTCATCGTTAATAATTTTTAATGTTTTTGTTAGATCACGTTTATGTACAGTAAAAGTAAAGTCGGTTGCCCCGTCTTTTCCTACATTCTGGATAATCATGTCCACATCAATATTAGCTTCTGCAATAGGCCCTAAAATTTGATAGGCGATACCAGGAGTATCAGGGACTCCAAGCACGTTAACTTCAGCTTCATCTCGATTGAATGCTATTCCCGAAATAATTGGATTTTCCATTTTTTCATCTTCCTCAAAAGTTATTACTGTCCCATCACCTTTTATCTCAAAGCTTGATAGTACCCTTAGCCGGACTTTAAACTTACCTGCACACTCAACCGATCGTGTTTGTAAAACTTTAGAGCCGAGACTAGCCATCTCTAACATCTCTTCAAACGTGATAGATTTTAATTTTCTCGCTTCTGGAACCACTCTTGGGTCGGTAGTGTAGATACCATCCACATCGGTGTATATTTGACATTCATCGGCTTTTAATGCGGCAGCAACTGCAACTGCTGTTGTGTCAGAACCACCACGACCCAATGTAGTTATATTGCCATCACTGTCAACCCCTTGAAAACCTGCTACCACAACAATAAACCCCGCCTTTAAATCATCTTGAATTTTATTGCTATCAATATTTAAAATACGAGCTTTACCATAGGCTTCATCGGTTAAAATTTTTATTTGATGGCCCGCATAACTTTTAGCTTTCAGACCCATATTGATGAGTGCCAGTGCTGTTAGTCCTGCGGTGACCTGCTCACCCGATGACACAACCATATCTAGCTCTCTTGGGTCTGGATCCTCCATCATCTCTTCAGCTAAGCTAAGTAACTTATTAGTTTCTCCAGACATAGCAGAAACCACCACAACAACTTGGTTTCCTTCCTTATAATATTTAGCTACTCTTTCTGCGACAGCATTTATCCGATCCGGATTTGCTACAGAAGTACCGCCAAATTTTTGTACAATGAGTGCCATATTTTTACTTTATTAAATGATCTTTAATTTGCGAGATAGCCTCGTCAATCAGTTGGATATTCGGCCCACCAGCCATTGCCATGTTATCTCTGCCCCCACCTTTTCCACCAACAGCTTCGCCTAGCAATTTCGCGATATCACCTGCTTTAATTTCTTGGGTAAGATTGTCGGTTACCCCAACTGCAAACGATACTTTATTGTTAGAGTGCGAGCCCAGTATTATAACGGCAGATTGAAATTTTTCTTTTAAATTATCGATCATTTCTCTCAATTCATTCGCCTCAACACGGTCGACAGACACACCAAGGAATTGATATTTTCCAGTATCAATTGCCTGGCCTACAAGATCACTCCCTTCGCTCCCTGCAATTTTTGACTTGAGCTGGCTGATAATTTTTTCATTATCTTTTAGCTGCTTCATCAGCTGACTTACTTTAGAGGTAACTTCAGAAGCACCGACATTCAACTCCTTAGTTACATTATCGATAATAGTTTCTTGAGCCGCAATCAAGCCAATAACATTCAGACCGGTAGTAGCTTCCACTCGACGAATGCCTGAGGATATTCCTGATTCAGATTGAATCTTAAATAGCCCTATGTCACCTGTTTTAGCCACATGTGTTCCTCCGCACAGCTCTTTACTATTTCCTATTTCAAGCACGCGTACTTTATCACCGTATTTCTCACCAAACAGCATCATGGCCCCTGTTTTCTTAGCCGAATCAATATCCATGACACTAGCTTGTGTTGTTTGATTTTTAAGTATCTCTTGATTAACCATCAATTCTATCGAGGTTTTTTCTTTGTATGTGAGTGGTTTTGGATGTGAAAAATCAAAACGAGTTCTGTAGCTATCAACCAACGAACCTTTTTGCTCTATGTGGTTCCCGAGTATTTCTTTTAGCGCCTTGTGCATTAAGTGAGTAGCTGAGTGATTTCTCATCACATGCTGTCTGTGCTCATGATTAATGTCTGCTTCAATTTTGTCATTGATGCTTAGCTTGCCTTTAATCATACTGCCGACATGCACATAAATATTGCCTTTAATTTTAAAGGTATCAGTGACATCGAATACTCCTTCCTCACTACTAATGGATCCGATATCCCCTATTTGGCCACCTGATTCAGCATAGAAAGGTGTTTGATCTAGGATCAGCATAGCGCTCTCCCCGTTAGTGATTGATGCTACCGATTGTTCGTGTGTCAAAATACCCAGTAATATCGCAGAGGTAGATGATTTGTCATACCCTAAAAAAACGGTATCGGGCCCACTATAATTGATTTGTAATTTTGCTTTAAAATTACCAGCTTCTCTTGCCATAGTTTTTTGCTTATCCATTTCAGCATCAAACTCTTCACTATTTATGCTAATACCATTTTCCCGACATACATCTGCAGTTAAATCTAAAGGAAAGCCAAATGTATCATGTAGCTTAAAAGCTACCTTACCTGAGATGGCAGTTTTATTTTTCCCCACTAATTCCTTAATAGTATCTTCAAGTATGCCCATTCCATTTTCAATGGTTTCAAAGAATCGTTTTTCCTCTAGGTGAATTTCACTTTCAATTAAGCTCGATTGTTCTTTGGAGAAACGGTAAGTATCTCCCATCACCAGATTAAGAGGCGCAACCAATTTAAAGAAAAAGGGCGCTCTTACTCCTAGTTTATAACCATGCCGAATAGCCCTGCGAATAATCCTTCTGAGCACATAGCCCCTTCCTTCATTCGCCGGCAATACACCGTCACCAATAAGAAAGGTTGTCGCTCTTATATGGTCTGAAAGCACCTTTAACGAAGGATGTTCAGTGTTGTTGGTCTTCGTTAGCTTTGCAGCCTCCGCAATCAATTCCCTAAATATATCAATGTCATAATTTGAATGTACGTCTTGCAATATGGCCGTAATTCGTTCAAGCCCCATACCGGTATCAACTGAAGGCTTGGGAAGAGGATGCATAACACCTTTATCATCTCGGTTAAACTGCATAAAGACCAAATTCCATATCTCAATAAATCGGTCCCCGTCTTCGTTATGAGAGCCTGGAACCCCACCCTCAATAGTATCTCCGTGATCATAAAATATTTCACTGCACGGGCCGCATGGACCAGTATCACCCATCATCCAGAAATTATCTGAGGCATATTGGCTGCCTTTGTTATCACCAATTTTAATAATTTTTTCTGTAGGAATCCCTATATCTTTTTCCCATATGCTATAAGCTTCGTTATCATCAGCATATACCGTGACTAACAATTTTTCTTTAGGGATGGCAAAGACTTCGGTTAGTAACTCCCAAGCAAAATGAATCGCTTCTTTTTTAAAGTAATCCCCAAAACTAAAATTACCGAGCATTTCAAAAAATGTATGATGCCTTGCTGTATAACCTACATTTTCAAGGTCATTGTGCTTGCCACCAGCCCTGACACATTTTTGACTAGAAGCTGCTCGCACATAATTCCTTTGTTCCTCGCCTAGGAATACATCCTTAAATTGGTTCATACCTGCATTAGTGAAAAGTAAAGTTGGATCCTCATGGGGAACTAAGCTACTCGAAGAAACTACGTGATGGCCCTTATCTTCAAAAAATTTTAAGAATTGAGCGCGAATATGTTGGCTAGATAACATTGTACTGATTATTCAGGTACCTTTCCTGACAAGATCTGGTGTATCAGTCTAGAGTCAATACCTCGACTTTGAAGGAATCTGATTTGTTTTGACTTCTCGTCCTGACCTTCAGGTAAGTTCCTAAATTTTTTCTCCCATATATTTTTTGCTAAATCGTATTCTTCTGATTTTATCTTATTAAGGGCATCGTGAATGATTATTTCATCAACACCCCGCATCTTTAGTTCATACTCCATCTTTTTTAACCCAAACTTTTTTTTCTTTGAGAAGACAAATTGATCAACAAACCGCTTGTCCGATAACCAATCCTTTTGTTCTAGTTCGGAGAGTGTTTGATCTACTTGTTGTCGAGTGATCTCAAGACTTTCAGCAAATAATGCGATCTTTTGCAGGAGCTCGTGCCTTGAGTACTCTCTTTTTCCCAAATAATATAAAGCCCTTTTTTTCAATAAGACTATATTTTTATCAGTGTTATTCTGCAGGGCTTGGTTCATCCTCATCTGGAATCACAGCAGCTTTAATTTCAGCAGTGATGCTTGAGTTATCCCTCACTAGCTGTTCTATTTCATTAGAAATCTTTGGGTTATCTTTGAGAAATATTCTTGCATTATCTTTACCCTGACCAATTTTTTCTCCTTTATAGCTATACCAGGATCCAGATTTCTCAACGATATCTAGTAACACGCCTTGGTCTATGATTTCGCCCTCCAGCGATATACCTTCGCCGTAGAGCACATCAAATTCTGCCTTTCTGAAAGGAGGAGCAACTTTGTTTTTTACGACTTTAACTCGTGTCTCAGCTCCAATCACTTCATCACCTTTTTTAATTGCACCAATACGCCTAATATCCAATCTTACCGACGCATAAAACTTCAATGCATTGCCTCCTGTAGTGGTTTCTGGATTACCAAACATAACACCTATCTTCATTCGTAATTGATTAATGAAAATCACCATAGTATTGGTTTTTTTAATATTACTTGTGAGCTTTCTTAATGCTTGCGACATAAGCCTAGCTTGAAGACCCATATGTGAATCACCCATATCTCCTTCAATTTCTGCCCTGGGTGTTAAAGCCGCCACAGAATCTATTACTACGATATCGACCGAACCACTCCGCACAAGCATGTCAGCAATTTCCAGTGCTTGTTCCCCGGTGTCTGGTTGTGACACTAATAATTCTTCAATGTTTACCCCTAATTTTGCAGCATACTGAATATCAAGTGCATGCTCCGCATCAATGAATGCTGCAGTCCCACCCGTTTTTTGTAATTGGGCTACGGTAGAAAGCGAAAGCGATGTTTTACCGGATGACTCTGGACCATAAATTTCAATAACCCTTCCTCGTGGCAAACCCCCAATTCCAAGGGCGATATCTAGTCCGAGAGAGCCTGTCGATACTGCCTGAATACCTTCGATTACTTGACTATCATCCATTCGCATAATAGAGCCTTTGCCAAATTGCTTATCAATTTGGGACAATGCAGCATCCAGTGCTTTGCGCTTATTTTCATCCATGTTTTTTTTGCCTTATGTGTATTTTTTTTGTAGAGTTAATTATTCCATATTTGCTGCTACAACGTAAGCTTTAGTAGGGTATTAAGAGCAAATAAAAGACCTTTTTCTCGGATTTCTTTTCGGGTCCCCTCAAAATAAGCCTTATGCTCTAAAAGCAACTTTTTTTTATCACATACCGAAAAAAATACGGTACCTACCGGTTTTATTTTTGTTCCACCTGAAGGCCCAGCAATACCGGTTATACTTAGACTTAGCGAACCCTGGCTCCTCCGAACTGCCCCACAAGCCATCTCATTTGCTACTTGTTGACTTACAGCACCATAACGCGCCAAACTATCCTCGCTCACTCCCAGTAAGTCTATTTTGGATTGATTCGAATAGGTAATAAATCCTTGTGTAAACCATTGAGAACAT
This sequence comes from Methylophilales bacterium HTCC2181, assembly GCA_000168995.1. Taxonomy (GTDB): domain Bacteria; phylum Pseudomonadota; class Gammaproteobacteria; order Burkholderiales; family Methylophilaceae; genus BACL14. The sequence goes on from AAUX01000001.1 coordinate 451,381, forward strand.
CCTGAAACTTGGGTAATCGCGCTGCATATCATTCCCCCAGTACATGATTCTGCAATAACCAATTGATACCCATTCAAGAGGCATTGGGCACCAAGGTTTTCTACCAGCAATTCAAGATCATCAGACTGCATGGTTTGCAATGTAAAACAGTTGCATAATAATAAGGCAAGGTACCGCTGCAGCGATATCATCCAGCATAATCCCAAGCCCTCCGGTGAATTTTTTCTCTATCCAGCTAATGGGAAAAGGTTTTTTTATATCAAAAAACCGAAACAAGATAAAGGCTATAACAAAAGAAACTGCATCGGGCTCTATAAAAATTAATATGAGCATCATGGCAACAATTTCATCAATAACAATGCAAGAGGGATCTTTCAGTTTTAAGCGCCTACTAGTAATGTCTGAGGCATGAATACCTAAAAAAAATAATGTTACAACAAAGCCTAGCTGTATTTCAATGCTTAAAGGCGAAATCAACCCATATAAAGGAAAGGCAATTAATGACCCAAGTGTACCGGGAGCCTTCTTTGATAACCCTGATCCAAAACCAAGTGCCAACAGATGCCAAAAGCTCCCAATTAAAAATTTAATATCAACCAAAGTGTGTAAATCCTTTTTTTAATTTTTTTATTAAATCACCATTAACATCATATAATTTTAATGCTTTTGATGTATTTGTCTTACCAATAACAGAAAGTTGTAGATTATTCTGAGCAGCAATCTTTTCTATTTTTTTCCGATTACTTTTGGGGGAAGTGAGAGCAAGCTGATAGTCTTCTCCACCATACAATGCAAAATCATAACCATCATTTTCTTTTATCCATAAGGGAACAGGGAGATGCTCACAGAAAATATCGGCACCAATATTGGATTTATTTAATATATGTTGAATGTCCGGTACCAGCCCATCTGAAATATCAATAGCGCTTGTAAATAAATGATTAATTTTACTCATATCAATAATAATTGGCGTTGGTTTATGCAGAGCAAGCAAGGCTTTTTTTGATATATGGCCTGGAAGGCTTAATGTTTTAATTTGATGGGCGAATCCAAGAGAGGCCAGGCCTAACTCTCCACTGATCCATATATCCTCTTCCGCGTTAGCCCCATCTCTTCTTAGGACATACTTTTTCTTTACTTCCCCTATGATAGTTATGGTAACTGAGAGCGAGCCTCTAGAGGTATCGCCCCCAATAAGCTCAACGCCATATTGGTTGGCGCAATCAAAGAGCCCACTTGAGAATTTTTTTAGCCAGCTATCATTGGCTTCCTCTGTTGAAATAGAAAGGAGGGCAAACTTTGGATTTCCACCCATTGCAAGAATATCTGAAACATTGACCGCTAAGGTTTTCCACCCTAAATATTTAATATTGGTATCACGAAAGAAGTGAGAGTCTACATTCAGCGTGTCTTGGGAAAGCACATAATAATTTTGACTATTTTTTTCGAGTAGAGCACCATCATCGCCAATGCCCAAAGGAGCGGTACTAGATTTTTGGTTAAAATATTTATTAATAAGACTAAACTCTTTTACCATTATTTTTTTTTAGGCCTGAACGCAGCAACAATATCTTTATTTGTTTCAATGAATGCTGCCCCGATAAGGTCTAAGCAATAAGGTACGGCTGCAAAGATACCAGGAACAATAACATTGTTACTCTCATCTTTTAATCCCTCCAAGGTCTGTTTAATTGCTTTTGGCTGACCTGGAAGATTAATGACAAGAGTTTTTTTCCTAATAACAGCAACTTGCCTAGATAAAATAGCTGTGGGAACGAAATTAAGGCTAATTTGCCGCATTTGCTCACCAAAGCCAGGAAGTTCTTTATCAGCAATGCTTAAGGTAGCTTCTGGCGTAATATCTCTTTGGGATGGCCCTGTCCCTCCAGTAGTTAGAACAAGACCACAATTACTTTTATCGCAAAGATCTATTAACGTAGATTGAATAGTTGCAAGGTCGTCAGGAATAAGATGCTCTTCTGTCTCAAAAGGTGAAATAAGCGAGGAGTTTAGCCATTCCTTTAATGAGGAAATACCTAGATCCTCATAGACGCCCTGGCTGGCCCTATCACTAATAGAAATTAAACCAATTTTAATGAATTTATTTGTCATGCATGTGTCTGTACAATAGAATTAAATATATTACCATTTCTTAAAGGCCATTTTATGCATAAATATCTAACCATTTCTTTAGGCGCCATACTTTTTATTTTTAGCAACGCAATATTGGCTGAAGTAAATTTATTTGAAAAGAATTTTCAGCGGCAAAGCCCCAAAGATTTCCAGTCTTTTGCACCCAAAGTAGACACTAAGATTATGCGTGGTTGGGAGGAGAAATCCGACAATATTAAAATGTTAGAAGATGGCTATGATTTATTGGGCTTTAGTGGCTTTAGCAGCCCTAATCTTTCTCCTGAAGTTGCCAGAGAACATGGTCAGAAAGTTAAGGCAGATATGGTTTTGCTTTATGACAGGCAGATTAATGAAAATACACGGGCCTCAGTCATAAAAAAAGCAAGAGATAGAGTTTTAGCAAAACAAATTAAAGAAACAAAAGGAAATTTGACTGAAATAGAGATTACTGAGGAGGACTTGGCTGATTCTAATTCGCTCTACACGTTTAAAGCAACATATTGGGTAAAGCTGCCTAAACCAACGTTTGGTACTCATTTTATTAAAATAGGCAAAGGTGAGAATCAGTCAGAAGTGGCTGGAGCTTTGGTTATTGCGGTTATTAAAGGTTCGCCAGCAGCAAAAGCAGGAATTTTAAAAAACGATAGCATTGTTATGATTGATAAAGTAACCGTAAATACGCCAGAGGATTTAATTAAGGTTATAAGGAAAAGTAAAGGAAAAACCGTTATGGTTAAGTACGTAAGAAACGGTGAGCAAGCTTCGGTAAAAGTTAGCCTCTAGCTAGACTATTTGTTCTTTTAGGTATCGAAAAATTTGCCGATAAAACTTTGGAGGTTTTGAATCCTTTTTTTCCTTAATAGCATTTTGAATTAACTGCCTTATTAACTGCCTGTCAATATGGGGAAATTCATTGATAAGCTTAGTCAGCGCTTCTTTATCCTGTATTAATTTATCTCTCCATGACTCAACGATATGATTTTTGCGTATCTCAATTTGTGAACCGTTTTTTAATTGGTCCATCTGTTGATATGCTTGAGTGAGATCAATCTCACGAAGTAGCTTTCCTAAATATTGTACTTGCCTGTTTTTGGCGGCATTTGATTTAAGCGATTTATATTCGGTAATGGCATTAAAAACTGCATCTGGAAGATCGAAGGATTTTATTTGATCAATACTCAAATCGCCAATGGATTTGCCAAAGGCTTGTATTTTTTTCGAGTCTCTTTTTAACGCAGTTTTACTGATGAATTCTGTTTCATCATCATCCAATTGCGTTTGCAGTATATTTTTAGCCATAAGTTTCTGTATGATATCAGTTTTTATATTTAAGTAATTATTATGTCAATTAAGATACTCAAGTATTCCAATCAAACTTTGTTAGATATTGCTGACTTTACAAACGATATTTCTACTAAAAATGGCGCTACGAGTTCTGAGGTAGAAATTAGCGTGGCATCCGGAAAAAGTATTTCGGTAAGACTTTCTAAGCTAGAGACTATCGAGCTCCATAATGATAAGGCGCTAACAGTCACTGTATATATGGGCAATAGAAGAGGCATTGCATCAACTTCAGACTTTAACCTACCCGCAATTAAAGATTGCGTGTTGGCGGCCTGTCAAATAGCAAAATATACCGCAGAGGATGAAGCATTTGGATTAGCGGAAGCACATTTATATTCCAAAACCACTAAAGACCTTGAGCTTCATCATAGCTTTGACGCTACCGAGCAGTTCTTAATAGACACTGCAACCTCCTGCGAGGCATATGCGTTGGATTTTAGCGAAAAAATTAATAACTCTGAGGGTGCACAGCTAAATTGCTCTGAGTCATTATTTACTTATGCCAATTCTAACGGATTTGTTGGAGGGTTCCCTTCCTCGCGCTATTCGCTAAGTTGTTCGGTTTTAGGTGGGACAGGAAGCTCCATGCAAAGAGATAGCTCTTATTCCTCTACAAGAGCCTTTGATGATTTAAAAAGTACTCAAGAGGTAGGGCAGGATGCTGCTTCGAGAACATTGATGAGACTAAATCCTAAAAAAATAGATACAGGTACTTACCCTGTTATATTTGAAGCCCCTGTAGCAACCTCAATAATCTCTTCTCTTATATCCGCGGTTTCTGGAGGAAATTTGTATAGAGAAAATTCATTTTTAATGAACTCAATCAACACTCAAGTAGCCTCATCAGCTATTACGATCGAAGAAAACCCTTTTCTGTTGCGGGGAAATGCAAGTACTTACTTTGATGATGAGGGTGTAATGGTGAACAAAAGAAAGGTGGTTGATAAAGGTGTGTTGCTTGGTTACTTCCTTTCGTCTTACTCAGCCAGACGTCTTAATATGCAAACTACAGGCAATGCAGGCGGGTCTCATAATTTAATCATTAAAGATTCGGGTTTAAGCTTTGATGAGTTAGTCAAAAAAATGGGGAGAGGATTAATTGTAACTGAGCTCCTTGGCCATGGATTAAATATGGTCACAGGCGATTACTCTAGAGGTGCGGCAGGATTGTGGGTTGAGAACGGCGAGGTTCAATTTGCGGTAGAGGAAATTACTATTGCTTCAAATATAAAAGACATGCTAATGAATATTGAGGCAGTTGCCACAGATACCTACACTAACAGCTCTAAATATACAGGATCGATTTTGGTTAAAGAAATGATGGTTGGGTCAAACAATTAACTAGGGCTACTTACTCGACTATTGGTATATCAAGATGACCAAGAATTAGGTCATCAGTAACATCAGTAACATCAGTTGGTTTCTCATCTTCATCATAGGGTTCAAAAGCATTTTCAGCGGAACTGTTGTAATCTATCGCGTCTACATCCCCATCATTTATTAGCTTATCTCTGTATTGCAGATAAGCATCTCTTTGGAATGAGTAGGGATCTAGTGCCGCTTGGTCAAGAATTGCTGAAGCATTTAATAATTCTGCTCGTGCGTCTATGAATTGCAGTATTCTTACTTGGTTCCTAACTCTCACATTGTCGATATAAGCAATGGGGTCAAGGAATACCGTATCAATTATAAATCCTGAAGCATCTCTGATAGTTGATGGTCCAAGCAGAGGAACAACTAGATAAGCACTGTTACTCCATCCGTAATGAGCTAAGGTTTGCCCAAAATCTTCTTTTCTTCGTTCACCACCAGACATGGAATGCACATCAATTAACCCTAATAAACCTACGGTTGAGTTAACCAGAACGCGACCAGTATCATTTGCAGCATGCTCAATCTTCAATTGGAGCACATCATTAATAACGGTAATAATGTCCCTAATATTATTAAAAAAGTTGTTAATTCCTTTTTCAACTGGATCTGGCATAACGGCTTTGTAGCCTTTTGCAACTGGTTTCATTACCGCGTCATCCACTGCCACATTAAAACCGTATATAGAACGGTTCATGCTTTCAAGTGGGTCAATATTTTGCTGCGTTGCGCATCCAAATAAAGGCAACATCAATGCGACTATGATTAGGTTTTTAATATTCATATATAGTGTAATTATCCATGAATGTTGTATTTTTACCAAACGAATATTGTATACCAGTGTGACATTACGTATGTTTTGTTGTATTTATGCCACTTTAGGTTGCCTGGTACATACTTAGCGCCTTTTGTCTCTGTATCGCATGATCAATAATGGGGAATGGATAGTCCTCCCCTAATTTAACTTTAAATGTATCTGGATCCTTTTCATAAAAGAAGTGTGGGCGATGAATTTCTTTTGCACTTAAAGGGGTGAGCTGTGGCAGATATTTTTTTATGAACAGTCCCTCTGGATCAAATTTTTCAGACTGTAAAAGAGGATTGAAAATCCTAAACCAGGGCTGGGCATCGCAGCCAGTAGATGCTGCCCACTGCCACCCACCATTATTTGCAGAAAAATCAAAGTCGATTAGCTTCTCAGCAAAGTATGACTCACCCCAACGCCAATCAATCAATAAATCCTTAACTAAAAAAGATGCCACTATCATTCTTAGCCGGTTATGCATAAACCCTGTTTTATTTAATTGGTGCATAGCCGCATCGATAATTGGAAAGCCTGTCCGCCCGTTTTTCCAAGCCTCAAAGAAAGTAACATTATTTTCAAAACGTAGTTGATTGAATTGTGGCTTAAAGCTTTTTCCATCATTTATGTGAGGGAAGTTTGATAGTATTTGAAAGTAAAAATCTCGCCAAATTAATTCATTGAGCCAAACCAAGGAGCCTTCAGATTGTTTATTTATAGCAATTAGGGCTTGTTCACGAATAGAAATTGTGCCGAAACGATTGTGAACGGAAAGATATGACACTCCTTTTTTCCCTGGATAGTCTCTTTTGAGCTTGTATTGATCAATTCTTTTTTCAAAATCAAGCAGTAAGCTTCTTCCCCCTGATGAACCTGTTGGTATAGCAAGTTTACTTAAATTAGTTTTGGTAAAGCCCAAGCTATCAAGCGAGAGCAGTTTCTCTATTTTGATTTTAGCGAAACTGCGCTTATTATTTTCACAGTCATACTGAGTTATACCTTTTTGGTAAAGCTTAGCTAAATGGTTGTTTTTATAAGGGGAAAATACGGTATATGGTTTATCAGCTTGAGACAAAATCTCTTTCTCTTCAAACAACACCGTATCCTTAAACTGGTAGGCATCGGCACTCGATTGTTGAATATGCTCCATGATCCTCATATCCCTTTTATTTGCATAAGATTCATAATCTTTGTTAAAAAATAGAGCTTCACAATCATATTTTTTTAAAAGCAAAGGAATTGCATGAATGGGATCGCCATGTATCACAGTAATATCGGAACTAAGGCTATTCAGTGACGCTTTCATTTCACTTAATGCTTCCCAAATAAACTCGATTCGCTGGTCTTCTTTTGATTTTAAATCATTCAAAATATTTTTATCAAAAATAAATACGCAATAAACATTATCTGATTGGGACAGAGCATGATGCAGCGCATGATTATCATGAAGCCTGAGATCTCTTCGAAACCACATTAAACTGTTCTTAAATTGTTTATTCACGGTGGTAGGGATGATTGTTTAAAATAGATGAAACTCTATAAAGTTGCTCAGCAATAAATATTTTTACTAACTGATGAGGAAGGGTCATATTTGAAAGACTCAGAGTAACGTTAGCAAGCTTTAAGATACTTTTATCAAGTCCATCAGCACCTCCAATGACAAAAGTAATGCAGGAAAAATTTTGAGACCATTGAGAGATTTTTAATGTAAAGTTTTTCGATGTAAGCATTTCACCCTTTTCGTCCAATGCGACAAGCAACGAAGATCCTATTTGAGGTATTATTTTTTCAGCCTCTAATGCCTTTTTCTTAGCTACCGAGTCAAATCTTTTTTCTGATTTTAGCTGAACCCATTCTAGATGAAAAAAATGACTACATTTTTTTGTATAACTATCAATTAGCGTATCAACATTTTTTTCGATCTTGTTACCAATGGAAATAATTTTGATTTTAAGCAAGATAAATAGAACTTATACTTTAGACCATAATTCTTCTAGATTATAATACGCTCGTGTAGTTGGGGTCATGATATGAACCACTATATCCCCTACATCTACCAACACCCAATCACCCTCCGATTCACCTTCCATCCCCACGACCCCAACATTAATCTCTTTCATCTTATCCTGCACATTGTTGGCAAGAGCTTTAGTTTGTCTCGAGGAACTAGCACTAGCAATGATCATATAATCCGCAATAGAAGTAAGCTTTCGAACATCAAGAGCAATAATATCAAAGGCTTTAATATCCTCTAAAGCATCAATAACATTTTTTTTTATTGTGGAAACTGACGTCAAATCAGGCGGCTTGCATTGCGATAGAGTTTTTGCTGATTGTGACTTTATTATCGGCATCTACATAAACAAGTAATGGCTTATATTGATTTAATTCAATTTCGCTATAGCCTGCATACGTTGCAATAATCAACATATCCCCTGGGTTAGCTTTATGCGCTGCCGCACCATTAATAGAGATAATTCCTGAATCACCTTCTGCGGAAATCGCATAAGTGGTAAAGCGTTCCCCGTTAGTAATATTGTAGATTGATATTTGCTCATACTCTTTGATGTCAGCGGCTTTTAATAATTCTATATCGATGGCACATGAGCCCTCATACTCAAGCTCAGAATGAGTTACAGTTACGCGATGAAGTTTTGATTTGAGCATTTTTCTTTGCATTGTTTGTATTCTAGTCCAAAAAATTTATCGTCACCATTATAGTCAGTTCAATCAATCTATGCAAAATTCTATATTATCAATTAGGCGAACATTATTTAGCCTTGCTGCTACTAGAGCAACCAGAAGCTTATCAGCTCCTGTAGCCTCTTTCAGGTCAAAACGCCTTCTAATAGCCACGTACTCTACCTCCCAACCACTCTTGTTTAGTAGGCTTTTTATTTTTAAAGCTGCATTTTCATGATCACTATTTAATTTTACCATTTCAACAAGTTCTTGGAGAGCAAAATTTAATTCTGTAGCTTGGCTTAGATGTTTTAGTCCTAATAAGCCATTACGTGAACTCAAAGCTAACGACTCACTTGATCTAATTGTGTCCTGGGAAATGATTTTAATATTGGGGTATTTAATTTTGGCAAAATCCTTAATCAGAAAAAGCTGTTGATAATCCTTTTTACCAAAAACGCTATACCGAGGCTTTATAAGATCAAAAAAAATATCAATGATTTGAATAACCCCGTCGAAGTGTCCGGGCCTATATTTACCACATAGATCATCAGCCACTTCTGGTAAATTATATTGAGTACCGGTTTTGTGAGAAAGTATTTCATCTTCTTTAGGAGAGAAGACAATGAACCGGTCGTCAAAAAAAGGTTCTAGCAACAATATATCTTGACTCAATGTTTTTGGATAAGCATTAAAATCCTCCTGAGAATTGAATTGCGAAGGATTGATAAAGATGGATACAAGAACATCGCCAGACAAGGATTTAGCTTTTTCAACAAGAGAAAGGTGTCCATTATGTAGATTGCCCATAGTTGGCACAAATGCAATATTATTATTAGCTTTTATAAGAATTTTTAGTTTTTCGACCGATTGAATAAAGTACATAAGCAATAATTGAAAGCTAAGACTTTTTTAAAAAACTGTTAATCAGCTGTTCTGGAGAATGAGCATGCTGTTGTAGCTTATTTTTTTTGAAAGGATAAGAGCTGCTGCCTATTCCAAGAAGGTCATGAAGAATTTCAACACTACCATTACAATTATTAGATGAGCGAAAGCTGATTGTTGGTATATGTAAATTTTTTGTGATTAGATAATCTACTTCTTCCCCCATCATTGATAGGACAATCAAGCTTGCACCGCTTGCTTCAATACACTTCGCTTTACCTAAAAAAACTTTTGGATCATATTTTTTTTTGGGTTTATCTATTGTTTGAGGAGTGAAGCCTATGTGACCACATACCTTTATGCCATGCTGCGCCAGATGCTCAATGATTGGATAAATTTCTATATCTCCCTCAATTTTGACCATATCAGCTCCAGCTTCAATCAGTTTGGATGCATTTTTCAGCGCTATTCGTTTGGTATTAAAGGTATTGCGAGGCATATCAGAAATAATTAGAATAGACTTAGTACCACTCTTGACTGCTTTTGTATGATAAAGCATATCATCCAAGATAACTCCCTTAGTCGAGATATCTCCTTTAACAAAGATGCCCAGCGAGTCTCCAACCAATAGAGCATCACAATGATGTTTTTCAAGCCACCCTGCAAAGCTTGAGTCATAACAAGCAATTATTTTAATCTCTTTTTTTGATTGTAATTTTTCTATGCGATCCATATTATGTGAGCCTGGGATTGAAGTACTCCCTGATACTGGAAATTGATAATATTCTTTCGATTAGCATATTTAATGAAGATTTATCTTTAAGAATGTCTAAGCTCTCATTATTTACAATCAATACATTCGAATTATGATCGTTATGAAAATAGCTACTATAAGACTCAGCTATTCTTTCAAGGTATTCTGTGGAAATTTTTTGTTCATAACCTATATTTCTTTTTTCCACTCTAGCACGTAATAGATCAACGGGTGTTTGAAGATAGATCACAAGATCAGGGGTGGGCGCCTTAATTTCAAGGTGTCTGTAAATTTGATCATAGAGTTTAAATTCTTCATTATCAAGATTAAGTCGTGCAAAAATAGGATCCTTTTGCAAGAAAAAATCTGCAACCACACCATTTCTAAAGAAGTCATTTTGTTTAAGCTCGCTTATTTGATTAGCTCTTTGAAACAAAAAAAATAGTTGCGTAGGCAAGGCATAATGCTTCATATCCTCATAAAATTTAGGAAGAAATGGATTTCTCTCTGCTTTTTCCGAAAACATATTTGCATTAAATTGATTTGCTAGCAGTCTAGCTAGGGTCGACTTGCCTGAGCCTATTGGACCCTCGACAACAATGTATGGATATTTGTTAAAAATATTCATTATAATAATTTTTCCACAGTTTCTTTTGGAGCCTTACTTATCAGATCCTCGACTGAGCCATGATGTCCAATTTGAATTTTTGGAGCAATTTCATGCAGTGGAAGTAAGACAAAAAGTCTTTGATGCATTCTTGGGTGAGGTATCATTAAGTTATCATTTTCTATTGTAGTTTTATTAAATAATAATATATCTAAATCTAGCGTCCTAGGACCATTTTTCTTTTTTCTAACCCGGCCAAATATAGTTTCTACCTCCAATAAATACGTAAGTAATTTATATGGATTACCGTTAAAAGAAACTTCAATTACTGCATTTATAAAATTAGGTTGGTTTAAGATACCGACCGGAGCCGTTTCATATAAGCTTGATTGGCTTATTAGGTTAATGCCATCAATGCTATTAATTTTTTTTATAGCATCGACAACCTGTTTCTTTGGGTCTATTAAATTACTTCCTATCCCAATAAAAATTTTCTTCATTTTAGTTTAATATTTTTGACTAAAATACTTTTAGTGTGTTCATCTGCCACTATAAAATTTGTCCACCATTTACCAAGCCCAAACTCAATCTCTTCATGATGATCTCTTAATAACATGAAGTCATAAGCAGCTCTGAAGCGAGGATGGCCTAATAAACGATAAATACGTTTAGGATGCAATTTGCTAAATCTTGGCTGCAACCTCCAGATTTCACTCATAGTGACACCAACCCTTTTCTGAATAGGAAATACTTTTGATTGCTTTGCTAGAACTAAATCAATAGCATCATGAAGTGCAACTGTAGTGTTGATTGATGTTTTATTTCTTTCTTCCCACAACTTCTTCACATCGCTCCATAAGAAAACTGCTAAAAGAAAGCCTGGGTTAACTGACTTATTCGCTCGGACTCTATCATCAGTATCACTAAGCCCTTTTAATAAAAAAGATTGAGCCTTTGGATTTTTTGACTCAAAGGAGGGGAAATAATATTTTGAAAGATTGAATCTTTTAAACAGATCAAAACTTTGCAATGCATGGCCAGTGAGAAATAGCTTCATAATTTCGTCAAATAACCTCGAGTAGGGTATTGATTGCAGCTGGCTTTTTTTTGATTCTATAGCTTCAAGAATATTTTTATCTATTGTTAAGTTAAGCTTTGCTGAAAATCTTATTGCCCTAAGTATCCTCACGGAGTCCTCATCAAATCTTTTTTTTGGATCACCAATCATGGCTAATTTTTTTGCTCTTATATCTTTTACACCACCATAAAGATCAATTAACACTTTTGTTAAAGGGTTGTAGTAGATAGAGTTACAAGTAAAATCCCTTCTTTCGGCATCTTCTTTTAGAGTGCCGTATTCATTATCCTTCGTTACACCATTTCGCATAACTTCTTTGTTATGGGGTTTTGCACGAAATGTGGAAACTTCGATAATGCCTCTGCCATCCATAACATGAACCAACTTAAATCTTCTGCCAATTATTCGGGATCTTCGAAATAAAAGCTTTATTTGCTCTGGGGTTGCATCTGTTGCGATATCAAAATCTTTGGGATTTTTATTCATCAAAATATCTCGAATTGCTCCTCCTACGATGTATGCCTCATAATTATTTTTTTTCAGAACTTTTATGATTTCAATAGCATGCTTTGAGATTTTTGTCTCATCAATTTTCTGCGGATAAAAAAGCGATTTGACACTCTGCTTGACTGCATCAATAAATTTACTTTTCATGAAGGGGATTAAATATTTTTTTGCCAGTAGATATCATTAATTTTTTTAGAATGATTGATATACCTAGCAAATACAAAAAGAAAGTCAGATAGGCGATTAATGTATTGCAATGAAATTTCATTAATTTTATCTGTTTCCTTGAGTTTAAATAATGTCCGCTCAACCCTTCTGCATACTGTTCGTGCATGATGGCATACTGCCGCGGCTTTTGACCCTCCCGGAAGAATAAATTCTTTTAGTGGTGAGAGTGAAGCATTCATACTGTCAATGTGGTTTTCTAGGAACGTTACTTTTTCGGAAATAATTTTAAAGTGATTTGGTATTGATAGCTCGCCTCCAATATCAAATAGATGATGCTGGATTTTTATAATTGTGTCCTTGAGTCTGTTATCTATATCTTCAGTAACAATAATGCCTAAAATAGAATTTAATTCATCAATGCTCCCCAATCCATCAATGCGAACATTAAATTTCTCAACTCTTGATCCATCACCAAGGCCAGTTTTTCCCGCATCTCCTGTCTTAGTATAAATATGTGTTAATCTATTTGCCATAATTTTCCTTTAAGATATTGTACATTAAAGCTTTTGGTAACCTATTTATAAAATCTATATAAGTATGAAAAATATTCCTTCTATTGGTGTTTTTGATTCAGGCGTTGGTGGCATCTCTGTCCTAGAGAAGTTGCAACAAGTAATGCCAAGTGAAAGGTTTATATATGTAGCCGATTCTAAATTTGCGCCTTATGGTCAAATGACATCTCAAGAAATTCAAAAGCGTGCCTTTATCATCATTGATTTTCTAATTCAGCACCACAGTATTAAGTTAATAGTTGTTGCTTGTAATACGGCAACAGCAGCATGTATCCATGAGTTAAGGCGGAACTACAACCTCCCCATCATTGGCATGGAACCTGCAGTTAAGCCTGCAATATTTGCTAGCACAAAGAAAAAAATTGGTATCCTTGCTACCGAGGGTACGCTTAAAAGTACGAAGTTTATTGCTTTGTTAGAAAATTACGAAGGAGAAGCCCTTTTTTACGTGCAGCCTTGTATAGGCTTGGTTGAGCTTATTGAGAGAGGAGAGATAAGTATTGATTCTACAAAAAGGCTAATACATTCATACTTATTACCTTTAAAAAAGAACGGGGTAGATGTTATTGTTTTAGGCTGTACTCACTACGTTTTTATAAAAGAAATTATAGAAGATTACTTTTCTGGCACGGTAACAGTCATTGATACTGGTTTGGCGGTGGCCCTTCATGCTGAGCGAACCTTAAAGGAGGGAAGCGTGAGCAGTAGTAGCGAGTTACCGGAAAGTTCTTTGATTTACTCAAGCTCCACGGGTATTAAAAGATCAATTGCTTTACTAGCCCCCAATATAAAAAACAAATTGTTATTCAGCAATACTTTTATTGATTAATAGTTTTCCAAAACAGCTTGCTTTAATGGTAAAGAAATTTTTTGCATAAGATTAATTTATGGAGCTTTTAATCAACATAACTTAACCAATTTTTGTATTTTTCGTTTCTTCCATAAACAATATCAAAGTAGATTCCTTGGATTTTACCGGTAAGCTCACCTTTAGCGCCAGACCCTATATCTCTTCGATCTAATTGTTTTATAGGAGTTACCTCTGCAGCAGTGCCAGTAAAGAAAGCTTCATCCGCTGTATAAACTTCATCCCGAGTAATGCTTTTTTCAATCACCTCAATACCTAAATCTTTAGCAATAGTTATGACTGTATCTCTTGTAATTCCCTCTAGAGCACTCGCAAGTGTTGGAGTATATAACTTACCTTTTTTAACTATAAAAACATTCTCTCCTGAACCCTCACAAACAAAGCCTTGAGTATCCAACATAAGAGCCTCATGATAGCCGTCGCTTGTTGCTTCTTGATGAGCAAGAATCGAGTTCATATAGTTACCATTTGCCTTAGCTTTACACATGGTTACGTTTACATGATGTCTTGAGTATGACGAAGTTTTTACATTTATTCCTTTATCAATTGCCTCTTGACCCATATAAGCACCCCAGCTCCATGCAGCAACGATAACATGCGTTGAAAGTGTTGTAGCTGATATACCCATGGCTTCTGAGCCATAGAAAGCCATAGGCCTAATATAACCCGACTTAAGATTATTTTCCCTTATCGATTTTTTATGAGCATCATTGATTGTCTTTTTAGAAAAGGGCATTTTCATGCCAACGATGTGAGCTGAGTTAAAAAGTCTTTCTGTATGGTCGTCTAATCGAAAAATAGCCGTACCATTTTTAGTCTCGTATGCTCTAACTCCTTCAAAGACTCCAAGGCCATAATGAAGCGTATGGGTCAAAACATGAGTCTTTGCTTCTCGCCATGGCACAAGTTTGTCGTCATACCATATAAATCCATCTCTATCTTCCATCGAGCTAGGTATAGCCATTAGTAATCCTTTTAAATTGAACGCTTATACGTTTTTATTGACATAAGATAGCATGATAAAATGATTTACTCTTTAGAGGAACATCTATGTTTAAAAATATTTTTTTTATTATCTTTTCATTGTTATCGTTATCCTGCAGTAAAAATGCTGAATTTCAGTTTAATGGTTCAGATATTTCTCAAGCTAACCTCAACCCCAGCTTTGAACTTTTATCGCATACTGGAGAAATAAGGAAAAATACCGATTTTAGAGGATCGGTTGTTGCAATTTTTTTTGGGTTTACTCATTGCCCGGATATCTGCCCTACAACAATGCAGGAATTAAAGTACATTAGGGAAAGCCTTGGCAAGCAGGGTGATGACCTACAAGTCCTTTTTATTACTTTGGATCCTGAAAGAGATGGACAAAGTTTACTAAGTAGCTATGTTCCATCCTTTGATAAGAGCTTTATTGGGCTGACTGGATCACAAGAAGATATTGATAGCGTTGCTAGTCAATATAAGATATTTCATATGAAGGTTGGCGATGGAGATTCATACACTATTGATCATTCTTCTGGCATCTATTTGATAGACAAAGTTGGAAAAATACGGGTAAGACACCCTTACGGATCTGAGGTTGAAAATATCATTAAAGACATACAATATTTAACCTCAATCTAGTCTGTAGAGATTGAGGCCTTGAACTTTTAGATAAGACTCAGCATCTTTATAATTAGGAAATATAGTAGAAACTTGGTCCCAGAATTGCTGTGAATGGTTCATGAACAATGTGTGAGAAAGCTCGTGACAAATTACATAATCAATTACATCTAAAGGGGCTTGAATTAGTCTCCAGTTTAATCTTATATCAGCTTTGCTATTGCATGTTCCCCATCTTGTCTTAGCATTTGATATATGAATGTTTCTAACGGAGAATCCATTTTTCCTACAATAAAATTGCACTCGATCTGAGAAAAATTCTAACGCATGTTGTTTTAACCACTTTTTAAAATATTGTGTAATCTGTATGTCATTGTCTTTATCTTTTTGCGTAATCATACAAATATTGCTCGAAATATTAATTGCCCTTTTTAACCCAATTTTAGTTTTAATAATAATATCCGTACCTATTAACATAAAAACCTCATTATCGCCAACCTTGAATGAGGTCGGGGCAGGTTGTATCGAGTTGATTTTAGATAGCAACCACTTTGTTTTATTCACCAACAATGTATTTATTTTATTTTTACTCATTAGAAAAGGAGCATGAACCACAAGGCCATCGAAAGTAATTTTTAAGCCGAGCGATCGTCTTTGTCGCCTTTTAAGGTGATAGTGAATCATTTGCCCATTACTTAATACCACCGATTCGTTCGAGCTAAAATTAAACATTTATTTTAAGCATAGTTTCTTCAATCCAATTTTTAGCCAAGCCGTTTAACTGATCCGATTTTAAATCTTTAGATTTTATTGATTTCCCAATAATAACTTTAATTTCGCCTGGTTTTTTTATAAAAGAATTTTTGGGCCAATAGAACCCCGCATTATGAGCTACAGGAATAACATCTAATCTTGACTGAGTAGCAAGCCAAGCTCCTCCTATATGATATTTTCCGCTTTCTAATGGTTTCGATCTTGTTCCTTCGGGGAATATTACAACAAAAAAACCTTTTTTTATTCGATCTATTCCTTGCGTAAGTATTTGGTCCAACGACTTTCTTCCCGCACCTCTATCAATTGCTATTGGTGAGGTCATTGCTAAGCCCCAACCAAAAAAAGGAAGCCATAACAACTCTCTTTTAAGGACCCATACTTGCGGGGGGAATATTTTTTGAAGAGCTAAGGTCTCCCATGCTGATTGATGTTTAGAAAAAATAATACAAGGAGAGGAAGGAATATTTTCGATACCTGAAACTGTGAAAGTTAAATTACATGTCACTTGCAACCACTTCAGCATAAATTTAGCCCATAGTGAAATAAATTTATTTCTATTGATTGGGCTCAAACAAAAGGTGCATAAAGCAACAAAAGTGAAAGGTATTGTAAACAACCACATTCCTACATAGAAAATTAAGGATCGAATAACTATGATCATTTATATACCTTCAATGATTTTACTAGCAGCCTCAAACAGGTCATCAAAAACTAACGATTGTTTAGGATACTTACCTTCCAGAAAAGTATTTTCACCATTACCAGTTTTAACTAAAATGGGCTGCATTCCAACTTTCTCAAAAGCCTCTAAATCTCTTAACGAATCACCAACTCCGCAAATATCTTCAAATGAAACAGAAAATCTGTCTTTTATTTCAACTAGCATTCCTATTTCTGGTTTACGGCAATCGCAGTGATCCTCTTCAGTGTGAGTACAAAAAAATATCGCGTCTATAGACCCCCCAAGCTCTGCAAGCATTTTAATCATTTTGGCATGAATATTATTTAGCTCTTCAATGCCATACAACCCCCTTCCAACACCGGATTGATTGGTTGCTATAACTACAGAATATCCATTTTGATTTAAAAGAGAAATCGCCTCTAGACTATTGGGTATAGGTATCCATTCATTTGGATTTTTTATATAATTGGCACTGTCTTGATTGATAACGCCATCACGATCTAATATAACAAGCTTCATTAGGTAGATAGCTTAGAGATATTTGCAACACAATTCATCTCTTTATAAAGTTGTATTAAAAGATTATGCCGATTTTTTTTGATTGCATCGTCATCAGCATTCACCATAATCTTTTCAAAAAATAAATCAATTGGCTCTTTAAGATTTATTAATATGCTTAATGCCCGATCATAATCTTTTGCTTTTACAAACTCACGTATCTTCTTGCTTGTTTCATTTAAAGATTTAAAAAGAAACTTTTCTTCATTCTCTATAAGAAGCGAAGGGTCTATGGTCTCCATGTTGTTGGAGTTATATTTTTTCAATATATTTACTACTCTTTTATTTGCTGATGCTAAATCTTCAGATTGGTTGAGCTGTGAAAATAGCTTAACTGCATTTGCTCTTTCAAGAATGTTGTCTAGTGTTTTGGGCATTTCACCAGCAACTGCTTCTACTTGCTGTGGTGTGAAACCTTTATCTTTTAAGTAATTGATTAATCGATCTTGGATGAATGCTGTTAATTCGTTTAGACTTTTTAAGTCAGAATTCGGGTAAAAAGTTTTTAATAACTCATCTAGTTCTAGTGGGATATTTTTTTCCGCTAAAATTCTAATGAGGCCAATGGCGTTCCTCCTCAGTGCAAAAGGATCCTTAACACCGGTTGGCTTCTCCCCTATAGAAAAAAGGCTCATCAGTGTCTCTATTTTATCGGCAATGGCCAGCATATCACCCATTTGCTCTCTAGGTAGTTTTCCCCCAGAAAATTTTGGGTTGTAATGATCCTCAATGGCATCAGCAAAATCGTTAGCGTGACCCTCATTTAAAGCATAATAGCGACCTATGACTCCCTGCAACTCTGGAAACTCTCCAACCATAAGGCAGAGTAAGTCAGCTTTTGCGTGCAGTGCTAAATTTTCGAAGTTAGTAACATTTTTTACATTCAATTTTTTTGATATAAATTTCATTATGCTTGCAACTCTTAAAGCTCGATCATGCTGAGTTCCTAATTTGTTATGGTATGTAATTGACCTTAAATTTTCGGAATATTTTTTTAATGTATATGCCATATCTTTTTTATAAAAAAATTCAGCATCTGCAAGTCTTGGCCTAATAACTTTTTCGTTACCTTCTATAATGTTAGTTGAGTTTTTTGGATTAATATTTGAGACTATGACAAAGTAGTTTGTTAGCTCGTCTTGATCATTAAGAATTGGGAAATATTTTTGATTTGATTGCATTGTGAGTATTAAGCATTCTTGGGGAACTTCCAAATACTGATTTTCGAATTCACCAATCAAAATATTGGGCATCTCAACCAATGATGTAACTTCTTCTAGTAACTTATCGTCAGTAATGGCTCGAAATTTGTTGTTAATTTTCTTCACAGCTTCATTTAGATCGGTCTTAATTTTTTCTTTTCTTTTGCTAAATGATGCTATTACTCGACCTTCCGTAAGAAGGACTTTTTCATATAAGCTGGCATCATGTATTGCAAGAACATCATGCTTTGATTCAAATCTATGCCCATAGGTGTGCATTACAGACTTTAGTCCCATGCATTCTAAGTCGACCAGCTTATCTCCGTACACTGCGAGAATATTTTTTATTGGCCTGACAAAGTTGACAGTTGTCCACCCATCATTGAGTTGATAGCTCATAAGTTTTTTTATCGGTAAATGAGCTAGGCTATTATTAATAATTTGAGGTAATTCTTCGTAAAGACTTTTCCCATCAAAGCTTTTTTCTAAATATATATTGAATTGACCTTTTTCCTCTACCAGCTCTAGATTTTTTATCGCTGATAATCCCTCACCCATGGAATCAAGTTTTTTAATCAATGCGTCCGAGGGTTTATTCTCTTCTCTGAAACCAACTTTAGCTGGCATCAGCTTTATTTTCCTCTTCTCATTATCACCACTTAACAATACTTGTTTTACTAATACACCTATTCTCCTAGGAGAAGAAAAAGTTTCATATTCTAGGCTTTCTATTAATTTAAGCTCAAGGATAGATTGTGCAATATTTTTTGCAAATGCTTCGCCTAAATCTTTTTGTGAAAGAGGGGGGAGTTCTTCGGTAACAATTTCTATTAATAAATTATTTTTTTGCATTATTTTTCATGGCCTCAATTATTTCGTCGGCATGTTCTGGTTTAGCTAGAGGAAAACCCAACAACATCCTGCTTTTCAGATATGATTTAGCAACGTCTCTAGATATGTTTCGAATTTTACCAATATATTCTGCTCTTTCTGTGACCCCTATGACACCTCTTGCATCAAGTAGATTAAATGTGTGAGCCGCTTTCAGCACTTGCTCATATGCAGGCAATGGTAACTGTTCACCTACTAAATTTTGTGCCTGTTTCTCATGCCCATTAAATGATTCTAGTAAAAATTTAGCATCACTATGCTCAAAATTGTAGGTACTTTGTTCTATTTCATTTTGTAGAAATATATCTCCATAGGTAATATCATCATTCCATTGAATGTCATACACGCTATCAACTTTTTGTATATACATTGCTAGTCTTTCTAACCCGTATGTAATTTCGCCGGTTATGGGTTTACATTGAATTCCACCAACTTGTTGAAAATAGGTGAATTGTGTTACTTCCATACCATTCAACCAGACCTCCCAACCTAATCCCCACGCACCTAAAGTAGGATTCTCCCAATTATCCTCGACCAATCGAATATCGTTCTCTTTTAAGTCGAAACCTAGATGGGTAAGTGAACTTAAATATAGATCGACAATATTTTCTGGCGATGGCTTTAATACAACTTGGAACTGATAATAATGCTGGAGTCGATTAGGATTTTCTCCATATCTACCATCCTTTGGTCTTCTGCTCGGCTGTACATAAGCCGCTCTCCATGGCTCAGGCCCCAATGACTTTAAAAAGGTAGCTGTATGTGAGGTACCAGCTCCAACTTCCATATCATAGGGCTGAACTAGAGCACAATTTTGATCAGCCCAGTAAGCCTGCAATTTGATGATAATTTCTTGAAAAGTGATTGCCATATTTTTTTTATTTCATAGGTAACGGTGCATTTTACTGTTTTTTTAACCCACATCAAAGGCTAGAACCTACTATTTTTCCTTTTTACAAAACAAATAATTAATAGTAATCCACATAAGATAACTATTGGATAATTTCCATATCTAATATAAAAAGTAGAACCCTCATAGCCTTGAGCATAACCATTCAAAACTCCTTCTTTAAAAAGTTGTAACTCATCGAGAACTTTACCTTTGGGTGAAATGATTGCGGTAGCGCCTGTGTTGGTTGATCTCAACATCATCCTCCCTGTTTCTAATGCGCGTCCTTGAGCGATTTGAAGGTGTTGTTTTGATGCAATAGATTGCCCATACCAAGCATCATTACTAAGATTTACTAAAATATTAGCATCGGGAAGAGGTTTAGTGATTTCGTAACCAAACACATCTTCATAGCAAATATTAATAGCTAACCTAATACCATTGTGGAGGAATGGCTCTTGAAATCTAGGGCCTTTTGACAAATCACTAAAAGGAATATTTAGCCAATTTTGATAAATAAATTTTAAGAAAAATTTGAATGGTATAAATTCACCAAAAGGTACAAGATGAAATTTTTGGTAGCGTTGCTCCCCATTTTTTCCTATAGATACCGCGCTATTGAAGTATTTATCATTAGTTTTTTCAATGGCTCCTATAATTACATCTCCTTCAACTTTCCTTGCATGGTCATGTAACCTTTTTTTAAAGCTTGAAGGAAGATTTTGAAAAAGCAGAGGTATTGATGTCTCTGGAAGAATGATAAGTGAATTGGAGCTGCGCTCAATTAGTTCGATGTATTTTTTTAAACTTTGATTTACTAAGGCTTTATCCCATTTTTCATCTTGAGTAATATTTCCCTGAATCAAACTTACTGAAAAAGGTTCTTTAAAGGGTTGTGTCCATTCAATCTTATGAAAGTAGTGCCCACCCAACCAAATAAGAGTAAGAGAAAAAAAGCTTATGAGTTTAAGGGATTTTCGATGGTTTGAAATTATTGTGAATAAAAGTGTTGCTGATAAGAAAACTAGAAACGTTACTCCATGCACTCCAGTAATCGGAAAGTATCCAGCTAATGGGCTATCAGGTAATTGACTATAACCATATGATAGCCATGGAAAGCCAGTGAATATAAAGCTTCTAAGCCATTCTACCAATGTAAATAGAGCAGGAAGAACAATAATTGACATTCGGTGACTTACCCATGCAAGAGGAAGAAAGAATATGGATAAAAATAAACAAAATAGCAGTGTTGAAAATGCAGCAAGTATAGTTGGCATCTGCCCAAAAATATTTAGGCTAATAAATATCCAATGTACACCCCCTAGAAAAAAACCTAAGCCAAAGAGAATGCTTGATGTAAAAAGTGTACGAGAATGCTGATGTAGATATAAAAATAATAATATTGTCAGTATCGGAACGATATAAACATTAAAAGGGGAAAATCCAAATACAGAAATTAATCCGGTGAGAAAGGTTAAAGCGTATATGAAATTTTGTTTTAGTTTCGGTGTACAACTAATCATGCATTAATTGTACATCGATATTTTATGGGAAGAAAAAATTAAAAGAGCGTATCGGGCTTTTTAACTTCGTATTTTTTTCCTTCGATTACGGCGGCTTCATCAACTTCGTTCATGAATACTACTTCCTCAACAAAACCATCAATGATATCAAGCTCGGTGGTAGGAAAGTATTTACCAGTCTCATCTGTATTGAGATTGTGATAATACCAAGTACTGGCTATAACTTCTCGCGATGACTTCATTTTAATATCTATTTTTTTTGCAGGCTCACCGATAATGTTTATTATTTCCTCTGTGGTAAGTAAACCTATTATCTCTACAAACTCCCAGTAAGGGGTTGGTACTTCGGTTACCAAAGCAGGTGGATTATCAGAATGTTTTTCTTCATGATGTGCTGCAAAAACTGAGGTTGAAAAAATCAACAACAATGCAAATATATTTTTCATAGTCTATTATCCTTTTAAAAAGATAGGAGTGCTTATCTACAATTTAAGTTCAATAAACCTAAGCTTTATCTTGTGGAAGATTTACGTACACCATTAATGTATGAATTTGCCTGCTATCTGCTCTTAAAATTGTTATATCAAAACCGTCGAAAGTAATTTTTTCATCTTTTTCTGGTAGGTAACCAAATTTGTTTGTAATTAAACCACCTACTGTTGTAAATTCTTCATCCATATATTCTGTTGCAAAAAAAGCATTAAAATCTTCAATTTCTGTTGCCGCCTTAATTCTAAATTTTCCTGATTTCTCCTCAATGATATTGTCTTCAGTTTCATCATAGTCATACTCATCTTCAATGTCCCCAACTATTTGTTCAAGCACATCTTCAATGGTTACCATTCCTGATACTCCTCCATATTCATCGACTACAATTGCAATATGATTCCTATTCTTTTTAAAGTCTTTTAATAAGACGTTTAATCTTTTAGATTCAGGAACAAAAATAGCGAGCCTCAATTTATCACGTAGCTCAAAATCTTGCCCATCATGGTAATTTAATAGATCTTTTGCAAGAAGTATGCCAATAACATCATTCATACTTCCTTCTATTACAGGGAAGCGTGAGTGAGCTGTTTCAATAACGAATGGAATAAATTCTTCAGGTTTTTTAGAGATATCAATAAAATCCATTTGTGATCTTGGGATCATAATATCTCTGACCTGCATTTCTGAGACATTTAAAACTCCTTCAAGCATCATTAAAGAGTCAGCGTCTAACATATGCTTATCAAAGGCTTGCTTTAAAATATCACCTAGATGCTCTTTGTCTTTTGGCCTAATAAGGAGATTTCTGATCTTTCTAACAATCTTTGATTTTTTTTTATTCATTTGGAATCATTATATTGGAGTTATATGGATTTTTAATACCTAATTTTTCAAGCAATAGAATTTCTTTTTTTTCCATAGCGTCAGCATCATCCTCATTCTCATGGTCTAATCCCATTAGATGAAGGCAACCATGAATAAGTAAATGAGCATAATGATCATGTATTTTTTTTCTTTGTATTCGTGCTTCTTTTTTTACAATCGCATGGCAAAGCACCAGATCCCCTATGATTGGTTTATCTTCTATTTGAAAAGATAAAACATTGGTTGCCTTATTCAGATTTCGATAACTATTATTGAGATTTTTTGACTCACTTTCACCGACCAACCTAATGGTTAATGTGAGGTTACAATCTTTAAATACTGAAAGCCACTGGTAACAATTTTTTTTTGACAGGTATTTTCGTTGGTGGACTGTATCTTGTATTGTGATGTCATGTACCATAGGGCTATTCAAATTTCATGTTCTTGATATTTCTCGTAGGCGTTAACAATTTTTTGCACAAGCGGATGACGAACAACATCTTCTGATTTAAATTGATTGAATGTAATGCCTTTAATATTTTGAAGTATTTTTTGGATTTCAATTAAGCCACTTTTCTGTCCCTTTGCTAAATCTATTTGAGTCACATCCCCAGTAACAACTGCCTTGGTGCCAAAGCCTATTCTTGTAAGAAACATTTTCATTTGCTCAGGAGTTGTATTCTGCGCTTCATCTAAAATTATAAAGCTCTGATTTAATGTTCTTCCTCTCATGTAAGCTAAAGGAGCGACTTCTAGAATGCCTTTTTCAAAAAGTTTTGTAACATTATCATATCCAGCTAGATCATATAAAGCATCATACAAGGGCCTTAAATAAGGGTCTACCTTTTGAGCAAGGTCACCGGGAAGAAAGCCAAGTCTTTCCCCAGCCTCTACTGCGGGACGAACCAATACTATTCTTTTAACTTTCTCCCTATTAAGAGCATCTACGGCTGAAGCAACAGCTAGGTAAGTCTTCCCAGTACCAGCTGGGCCAATTCCAAAATTAATATCATTAGCTTGTATATTTCTTAAATAATCTATCTGCTTTGGGGTCCTTCCCTGCAGATCACTTTTTTTGGTAAGCAAGTCAGGAGATTGGTTTGTTGCTGACGAAATCCTACTAACTTCAATAAGACTTAGCTGAATATCTTCAGCGCTTATTGAGCGTGACGACCTTAAGGACAAACTTTCAATAAGCTGTGACGCAAGCTCTACATCTCCCTGTTTTCCTTTTAATTGAAAATTGGGCCCTCTGCGTTGTATTTGAATATCAAATCCATTAGCAATTTGTTTAATATTTTCATCCAACACGCCACACAAGTTTGCTAAGTTTTTATTATTTTGATCCGATAATGTAATCGTTAATTCCATTATGAAATGATAATTCCCTCTAAATTTTTCTCACTTATTGCTTTAATTTTGACATTCACAAATTTATTTAGGATTTCAGAGCTTCCATCAACTTCGATCACACGATTATTATCGGTTTTACCAAGAAAGATACCTGCCTTTCTTTTTGACTCACGATCGATCAAAATTCTTTGCTTGGTACCAATCATATTAAGCGTATGTTTTTTCCCTTGGATAATATTCATATCTTGAAATTCTCTCAACCTTGATTCTTTTTTTTCTTTTGAAATATTATCTTTTATAAAAGATGCTGGAGTTCCTGGGCGGGGGCTATAAAGAAAGCTAAAACTATAATCAAAATTAACTTCTTCCATTATTTTTTTTGTCTGATTAAATTCTTCATCAGTTTCATTTGGAAAGCCAATAATGAAATCTGATGTGAGGGAAATTTCCGGACATACTTTTTTAAGTTTTTTGATAATTGATTTATATTCTAAAACTGTATAGTTTCTTTTCATAGCAGATAGAACTCGATCTGAACCGGATTGAATAGGCAGGTGAAATTGTTTGGAAAGCTTATTAATCTTTCCAAAGCAAGCAATAAGCTCTTCGGTCATTTCATTTGGGTGGCTAGTGGTGAATCTAATTCTTTTGACTTCATTAATTTCCGCAACATACTCTAAGAGAGTTGCGAAATCACACACGCCATTATGTTGTGACTGCCCTCTATAAGCATTTACATTTTGTCCCAATAAAGTAATTTCTTGCACACCTATCATAGTAAGCTCTATTATTTCATCGAGGATATCATCAAGTGGGCGAGATATCTCCTCCCCCCTTGTATAAGGCACTACACAAAATGAGCAATATTTACTGCATCCTTCCATAATGGAAACGGAAGCAGACGGACCTTTAAACTGAGTAATAGGAAGACTGTCAAACTTTTCAATCTCGGGAAATGTTATGTCTATTTGAGGTGTACCAAGCAACTCCCTTTTTTTTAGCAAGCTAGGAAGTCGATGGAGTGTTTGGGGGCCAAATACTAAGTCAACATAAGGGGCTCTTTTGATAATATTTTCTCCTTCCTGGCTGGCAACACAGCCACCCACGGCAATACGTATATTGGGATTATTCTCCTTAAGCTTACGGTATCTGCCTAAATCACTATAAACCTTAACCTCCGCTCTTTCTCTTATTGAGCAGGTGTTCAAAATTATTATGTCAGCATGATCAGGTGACTCAGTTAAAGATATTTTGCTACTTTCTTTAAGAACGTCTACAATTTTTTCAGAATCATATTCATTCATTTGGCAGCCAAATGTTTTGATAAAAAGTTGTTTTGTCATGCAGCTCACTAATCCTTAGTAGTTGAGTTCATTATAACTTTTTTTAGCATAAAACTTATAGCAACCTGTATGTATAAGCCTTTTAATGAGTTAATATTTTGAAATGGAAAATTTCCCCATTTTTATAAATATTGAGCAAAAGCACGTCACTATTTTTGGCGGGGGCGATATTGCTTTAAGGAAGGCGATCCTGCTGATAAAAGCGAGGCCAATTTTGATGGTTATTGCAAAAGAATTTTCAGATGAGTTTATGAATTTTATAATTAAAAATAACGTAATATTCATTCAAAAATCTTACGAACCTTCCGATATAAGCTCTCAAACGTTAATTATTGCGGCAACTGATGATAAAAAAGTGAATAAAAGTATTTCAAAAATTTCCCAAATCAATCGAATTCCAGTCAATGTGGTAGATCAGCCTGATTTATGTAGCTTTACTATGGGCTCTATTGTAGAAAGAGATGCTTTGGTGATTTCAATTTCAAGCGGAGGAAAAGCCCCTGTTCTTGCAAGAATGATTCGAGAGTCATTAGAAATAACCTTGCCATCGTATTATTCCAAGTTAGTCAATTTTGCGGGAAGCATGAGAAGTTTAGTCCAAAAAAAAATTAAGCAAATAGAAAAAAGAAGGGAGTTTTGGGAGTATTTTTTTGAAGATACTCTTATTCAGAAAATTGCTAATAGCAAAAAAGCATTTATCCCAGAAGATATTGACGAATTAGTAAGTCGCAGACTAAAGAAGCATGATGGCGAGGTCTATTTGGTAGGAGCAGGACCTGGAGATAAAGATCTTTTGACTCTAAGGGCTTTACAGTTGATGCAGAAGTGTGATGTTTGTATTTATGACAACTTAGTATCAAGTGACGTACTAGAGCTGGTAAGAAGGGATGCGGATATGATCTATGCCGGAAAGAAAAGGGATCAGCATACTTTAGAGCAGTCAACAATCAATGGCTTACTTATTGAATTAGCTTTGAGTGGTAAGAGGGTGCTTAGGCTGAAAGGTGGAGATCCATTTATATTTGGTAGGGGGGGTGAGGAAATTGAAGGTCTGATGGAGCAGGGTATATCTTTTCAGGTGGTCCCAGGAATATCTGCAGCAAATGGTGTTTCATCTTACTCAGGCATCCCCCTAACTCATAGAGACCATGCGCAGAGTTGTCTCTTTTTGACAGGACATTTCAAGGATGGTGTAATTGATTTTGATTGGCCAAAACTTATTGTAGAGAAGCAGACGCTAGTTATCTACATGGGATTATTAAGCCTTAAAGAGGTGAAAACAAATCTTATTAAATACGGAATGAATAAAGGTATGCCAGTTGCAGTAATTCAAAGCGGAACTACACACAACCAAAAAGTAGTTATTGGTGAGCTACGCAATATTAGTTCGAAAGTAAATCAAGCAAGGTTAAAGTCTCCTGCTCTTATTATTATTGGTAGTGTTGTGAGCCTTAGAAAAGGCTTAAGTTGGTTTGGCTAGTCTATGCAAAGCTCAAAGGTATAGTTATTTTTGCCTCAAGCCCGCCTTCTTTTCGATTAATTAATTTAAGACTACCTGAATGAACTTTAATAATCCTATCAGCAATTGCAAGACCAAGACCACTGCCACCATCATTTCCTCTGGCTTCATCCACCCTTTCAAAAGGCTTTAACAGCAAATCTTTTTGGTCTTCTGGTATACCTGGACCCTTATCTAAGACGCTAATTACAAAACTTTCTTCCAGTAAAGTTGCTTTAACTACGACCTCTTCATGCGAATAAAAGAAGGCATTATTAATGAGGTTATCAAGACATCTTTGAAAGGCTAAGGGCCTAATATCAACAAAAAGTTTTTTAGGAACGTCCACGCGAATATTTCTTTTTTGTAGCTTAAAGTTTTGCCCCATCCTGTTGTGCTTGCTTCTTATTTCAACTAAGAATTTTCCAAGGTTTGTTGGAACCAATGGCTCGTCCTCAAAACCACGAGCATATTCTAAGAATTGATTAATAATGTCATTTATTTCCACAATATCCTCCTCCATACTTTCTTTCATCAGCTCAGATCCTTTGGGAAGTAACTCGGCTGCAAGCCTTAATCTGGTTAAAGGAGTTCTTATGTCATGCGACACACTTGCTAAAAGAAATTGTCTTTCTTTGGAAATTTTAGAGAGGTTGGCTGACATCTCATTGAATGCCTGACTTACTTCACGAAACTCTGTGACATTGTCCAACGGCAAGGGCTCTATAACCTGTCCTTGCCGAATTTTTTCGGCACCATTAATTACCTGCCTTAATGGCCTGCTAATTCTTTGGGTAGTGGCGTATGAACTCAGTATTGCTAGAATAAAGACTATTGTTCCCCAACCAATCCAATGCCATGGGAAAGGCCTGTCAATAATGGTTCTTGGTACCACGATCCAAAAAAGTGCATAATCAATCTCAAAGCTTACCCAAATACCTGGGATATCATAATGATTAACAGTAATAAGAGTGTCGGGCGGTAATTTGCTCTTAATGTTTTTAACAACAAGTTTTAAAAATGGATCATTAGGTATTGGTTCAAGTGGCTCAAAATAATAAGCTGGGTAGATGCTTACGTCCCCTATGCCGGATAGTTCATTCAAAAGTCTCAATCTTTTGTTATAAGCCGCAGCCTCTAGTGATACTTTGGTAAAATTTACAATAGTAACTATTTCTTGCGCAAGAGATTGTGCGCGAGGCTCTCGTTCAAAGTAATCGAATATTTTAATGGAGACAATTTGTGCTATTAAAAGAAGGCCAGCGATTAATAGAGTTAATCTAGCAAGAAATGTTTTTGGAATAAACTTCAATTAATTATGCTTCACTATCCGGTACAAATATATAGCCAAACCCCCATTTAGTTTGTAGGAATTTTGGTTTATTTGGGTCTGCCTCTATCAATCTTCTAAGTCTCGATATTTGCACATCTATGCTTCGATCAAAAACGTCAAGCTCCTTACCTTTGGATAATTGCATAATTTGATCGCGTGATAATGGTTGTTTAGGATGCTCAACAAAAACTCTTAGAAGGTCATATTCGCCCGCAGTAATTTGGATCTCTTTCTCACCTTTAAATAAGCTTCTATTAGTCAAATCAAACACAAAGTTGCCAAATTTTATTATTGTTTTATCGGATTGACGAACAGGGGCAGTTTGTCTCCTTATAATTGCGTTGATTCGGGCGAGCAACTCTCTTGGATTAAAAGGTTTGGGAAGATAGTCGTCTGCACCCATTTCCAGACCTACGATCCTGTCTACCTCATCACCCTTTGCGGTAAGCATTATGATGGGCGTATCTATTTTATTTACTCTAAGTCGCTGGCAAACCTCTAAACCAGACTCTTCCGGCATCATTAAATCCAAGACAATCAAGTTGATATTGTAATTTATTCGTAACTCATCAAGCTCAGCGCCATTCGATGCTGTCACAACGGAAAGACCTTGATCACTTAAATACTTTGCTGTGAGCTCTCTAATTTTTGGATCATCATCTACCAGTGCAATTTGGGCTGAATTTTGGTTTGTTGTCATAATATTTAATGCGTGAAATGTTTCTATTATGTAATATATTACTCTGAATTATAAAGTTTAGTTGTTACAATTTAGTTACAATTTAATCTAATTCTGTAACATTAAAGTCACAATTAAGTAGGAGAATGGTTGTCCGTTATAGTTATATGCACACAAATTAAATGCACACAAATTAAATGCGTAAATTTTATTTTAACTTATTGATTGTACTATACTTTTTTTCTACGAGTCAGGTATTGGCTGACATAAATGCTGCAAATGATGATGTTAAGCCATCACAAATAGAGCTAATCCGTAATGCTTTAGATGAATTTTCCCACTCCCACACTAAGAATAGTGTCGTTTATGATCAAAAAAAGCGAGAAATGCTGGACAGTGTTGAGCAGAGATTTTATGCTTGTGACCCAGATAATGACAATACCCTCGATGTTTATGAGACTACTCAGTGCCTTCCTCAAGTAGCGAGACAATTCAGGCAAGTCGATATAGATAATGATAATGTCATCAGTTTGGATGAATTATCAATAATGGCAAAAGATTATCATCAAAAAGAAGCTAAAAAAAATAATATTAACGTTCTTTCCGATAGCATTTCAAACGAAAGCTCTGCAGCATCACTTCCACAAAATACCCAGTTAACTAATTAATAGCAATCTCTTCGTTATATAGTCAAATTTAATTTAAACTTCTAATCATATGATTGAGGTTACAACAAATACTACTTTTTCTAACTTAGAGGCCTATTTCGAGCATATCCCTGAAAACACTTTTGTTTCCTATACTTTTTTTAATGCACTAGAAAATTCATTTTCCATTGGTAAAGATACGGGGTGGTTACCATTTCCTCTAATTGCAAGAGAAGAGGGGAAGGCCATTGGGTTTTTACCCACTTTTATTAAAGAGCATTCCTATGGGGAATACGTTTTTGATTGGGTTTGGGCAGAAGCATTTCAAAAGCATGGGTTAAGTTATTTTCCTAAAATAGTCTGTTCTATACCTTTTACCCCTATAAGTGGACCTCGCATCCTGGCAAAAGATCTTGAGGTAAAGCGCATGCTTATAAAAGCCTTAGAAAAAATAATGCATCAACATAAAATTTCTTCCTGCCATTTTTTATTTACTAATTCAGAAGATCAGAAAATATTAAATGAGAGTGGTTGGATGCATAGGCAAGGAGTTCAATTTAGGTGGACTAATAAAAATTATAAGACCTACGATGATTTTCTTAACACCCTTTCTCAGCCTAAAAGAAAAAAAATAAAACAGGAGCGAAAGAAGCTAGACAACTTAAATTTAAATGTAATAAGAAAGACTGGGAGCAATATTTTAGAAGAAGACCTTCAGTTTTTTTATCAATGTTACTGCAACACATATGCAATACATAAATCGACCCCCTACTTAACTTATGATTTTTTTTACGAAATTTATAAAAAAATATCTAATAAAATATTACTTATCATTGCGTATGATAGTGATGGTCCTGTAGGGTCTGCATTAAATATTTTTGATAATAATAATCTTTACGGGAGGTATTGGGGGGCAATTAAATACATCCCTTATTTACATTTTGAGCTATGTTACTACCAAGGTCAAGAGTACTGTATTGAGAATAATCTATCCATATTTGAGGGAGGTGCCCAAGGAGAGCATAAGCTTGCTAGGGGTTTCGAGCCCTTCGAAACCTATTCAAGTCATTATATTGTGAATGAAGAGTTCAGAGATGCCATCAGTAAATTTCTAGAAGAAGAAGGCGACCGGATGAGTGTTTATACAAACGAATTAGAGGAAAGGTCACCTTACAAAAATGAATAATTAGTCCACAATAATACCAACCAGAGAACGAAGTACGATTATTCCAAAAACCACTATAAAAAAACCGGCAATCAAAAAGTATTTAACTCCATTCTGCTCTATAAAATCTTCATCCTCTTTAAATTTTTTGTTATTTTGAACACCAAAAAAAGCAGATAATACGCTAGATATTATGTGGTACAACTTCATAGCATTGACCCTGTTATTTTGAATTATCGTAAATGTTTTTATGACCAGAGTTGGGTTTTAATTGGTGGTGATGGGGGGGATCGAACCCCCGACCTCAGGATTATGAATCCTGCGCTCTAACCGGCTGAGCTACATCACCATTAATTTATTACGGGAGGGATTATATCAAACATTAAACCTAAAATGCATAACATCTCCATCTTTAACTATATAGTCTTTTCCTTCTAATTTCATTTTACCTGCTTCCTTAGATTTAGCCTCACCCTTATAGGACAGGTAGTCATCAAACGCAATAACCTCTGCTCTAATAAAGCCTTTTTCAAAGTCTGTATGTATCTCTCCTGCAGCCTGCGGAGCTGTTGCTCCAACCTTGGTTGTCCAAGCTCTTACCTCTTTAACTCCTGCAGTAAAATAAGTTTGTAATCCTAATAGTTTGTATGCCTCTCTAATCAGTCGATTTAAGCCAGGCTCGACTAGATCCATTTCGGACAAGAATATAAGCTTTTCTTCATCTTCAAGTTCTGAAATATCTGACTCAATTTTTGCGCAAATTGTAACAACAGGTGAGTCCATTCCTTCAGCATAACGCTTTAACTCATCAAGGTTTTTATTATTCTCAAAACCGCTCTCATCAACATTCGCAACAAACATCATTGGCTTAATCGTTATTAAACATAACGGCTTGATGAGAAAAATTTCTTCTTTTTCTAATTTTAATTTGATTGCTAAGTGGCCTTGATTGAAATTCTCTTGTAATTTTTCGTAAACAGCAATAAGGCTTTTTGATTCTTTGTCACCAGATTTAGATTTTTTTGATTCTTTTTGAATGGCTTTTTCTAAGGTTTCCATATCTGCTAAAATTAGCTCTGTATGAATAGTTTCGATATCTGAAATTGGATCAATTTTTCCTGCTACATGAATAATATTATCATCATTAAAGCATCGAACAACATGAAGAATCGCATCAGTTTCACGAATATTTGCTAGAAACTTATTTCCAAGTCCTTCTCCCTTAGAGGCACCTTCAACCAACCCAGCAATATCAACAAACTCAACTATCGCAGGTTGTATTTTTTCAGGATTTACAATTTCCGAGAGCATACCTATTCTTGGGTCTGGAACTTCGACAATACCTACGTTAGGCTCAATGGTACAAAAAGGATAATTATTTGCATCTATTCCTGCCTTAGTAATAGCATTAAACAAGGTTGATTTACCAACATTAGGAAGACCGACTATGCCACATTTCATATAATATCCTTGAGAATTTAAGCGGTATGGAGGCTTAACATTGCTTTATCAAATTCACCACTTATTAATAGAGAGAAGATTTGATAGCTGCTATAAATACTATCTTCAATTAAGTTAGAGTCAATTTTGGAGGGGTTTTTAAGAACATAGTCGCTAACCTCATTTTTGTCTCCGGGATGACCAATACCGATTCTAAGTCTCCAAAAATTATTTGATCCCAATTGATTTGAAATATCTTTAACACCGTTGTGACCTCCATGACCTCCACCCAACTTTAATTTAACCTTACCTGGAATAATATCAAGTTCATCATGAATTATTAATATTTCTTCAGGTTTAATCTTATAAAATTTTGTAATAGCTTGAACCGACTTTCCGCTATCATTCATAAAAGTTGAAGGTTTGAGGAAATGAATATCACCATTATCTTGATAGTTAGAATGTTCACCAAAATATTTAGAAGATTTTTTAAATGATAGGCGATGATTAAGCGCAACAAAATCTATCCACCAGAAACCTGCATTATGTCTGGTTGTTAGATATTTATCGCCAGGATTTCCTAGCCCAACAAATAGTTTTATCTTACTCACAGAAATTCAACCCTGCACTCAATAAGGGCAGGGTTAGATTTATTATTCGCTAGACTCTGAGCCTTGGCCATCAGATTTTTCATCCCCAGACTCATCCCCAGAGCTACCTTCCTCACTACCTTCTTCGCTATTTTCAGATTGAGCTGTAACCGCTTCTTCTACAACCACTTTAGGCTTACTAATAGATGTGATAGCAGGGTCATTTTCATCGGATAATGTCGTTAATTCAACCCCTTCTGGTACTTTTACTTCAGATAAGTGGATCGAATCACCAATAGATAAGGCGCTCATATCTACTTCGATATACTGGGGTAGGTCTTTTGGTAGGCAAGAAATATCTATTTCAGTCATGATATGAGAAATTAAGCCTCCTTCCAATTTAACTCCTGGGGCTGTTTCTTCATTAATGAAGTGGAATGGTACTTTTACACTAATCTTCTCATTTTCGTTAATTCTTTGAAAATCAATATGAACAATGTTGTTTCTAACTGGATGCATTTGGAAGTCTCGAAGGATAACCGCTTCTTTTTTTCCAGCCAAATTCAGCGTTAGGATCGAAGCATGAAAAGCCTCGTGTCTAAACTGCATAAATAGCTCTTTAGAATCAATTTCCAAGCTTGTAGCTTCTTTATCACCACCATAAAGAACTCCAGGGGTTTTTCCTGCATGTCGAAGACGGCGGCTCGCACCCGTACCTTTCAACTCTCTTACATTTGCATTTATTTGAATCTTCATTATTTATTGCTCCTAAATTAAAATAGCCCCGCGACCAGGGCTATTGAATAACATGATTACAAGCTAGTCGATAAAAAGCGAACTTACTGAATCTTCATCACTTATTCGCTTAATAGTCTCAGCTAAAATTTTTGCTACAGATAACTGCCTAATTTTCGTATTATTTACAGCATTTTCGCGAAGCGTAATTGTATCAGTAATTACAATTTCATCAAGCTCTGAACTATTGATTGTCTCAATAGCCTTGCCCGATAAAATCGGATGAGTAGCATACGCAACAACTTTTTCAGCCCCCTGTTTTTTTAATGCTGAAGCAGCTTCACATAATGTATTTGCTGTATCAACAATATCATCGATGATAATGCATGTTCTTCCTGAGACATCTCCAATAATGTTCATGACTTCAGAAACGTTGGGTTTTGGTCTTCTTTTGTCAATAATTGCTAGATCAGAACCAAGGATTTTTGCGCATGCCCTTGCTCTCACTACTCCGCCAACATCTGGGGAGACTATGACTGGATTTTTATACTTTTGCCCCACGAGATCTTCGAGAAGAACTGGTGTTGCATAGATATTGTCAACGGGTATATCAAAAAAACCTTGAATCTGATCGGAATGAAGATCCATTGTTAGGAGCCTATTGACACCAATAGTCGTTAACATGTTAGCAACAACTTTTGCCGTAATCGCTACACGTGCAGACCTTGGCCTTCTATCTTGTCTGGAGTAGCCCAAATAAGGAATTGCTGCAGTAATACGAGCAGCAGAGGATCTTCTAAGCGCGTCAACAATAACCAAAATCTCCATTAGGTTATCATTTGTTGGAAAACTTGTAGACTGAAGGATAAACACATCTTTACCCCGAACATTCTCCAGGAGCTCAACCATGGTTTCACCATCACTAAAGCATCCTACAGTTGCTTTTCCAAGCTTCATATTCAAGTGGCTAACAACTTTTTCTGCGAGTTCAGTATTTGCGTTACCAGCAAAAATCATAAGCTCTTTAGTTTTCAAAGTTTTTCCTTGAATAAAATTGGCTGGGGAGGAAGGATTCGAACCTTCGCATGCAGGGATCAAAACCCTGTGCCTTAACCAGCTTGGCGACTCCCCAATTAATCGGTCAAAAAGTGTGGGTGAACCGATAAACCCTTAACGCTAATAATTTTAGTATCTTTTGGCCTTTTTTTATCAATCAACTCTGCTAAATTTAAGTCATTTGATTTAATAAATAATGTTGAGCCAGTTCCGGTTATTTTTGGAGCACCAAACTCTTTAAGCCATAAAAATAACTCATGCAATCTATTATGCTTTTTGAATATTGTATCAATCAAATCATTGCCAATATTATCATGCTCTTCATTGCTAAATGAGGTCGTTATTTTCAACGGAATTACCTTATTTGTCAATTTAAAATCACGAAAGATACTGCTTGTAGATATAGATACATCAGGAATGATCAAAATATATCTAAAGTTATCGATTAAAATTGGGCTTATCTTATCTCCAATACCTTCTACCCAACCATTTTTTCCATTAATAAAAAAGGGAACGTCCGCGCCTAACTTTAAACCTATCCCCATTAATTTTTTTTTGTTAATTTTTAGATCGTATATCTGATTTATAGCTAGCAGAGTGGTGGCTGCATCAGAGCTCCCACCACCCAACCCTGCTCCAACTGGTATATTTTTCTTTACTTTAATTGTTACCCCTAGTGTTGTGCCATCAAGTATTAGCTGGGCTGCTTTAAAGCATAAGTCATCTTCCTTCAGTATGGATGAGTTGTCGTTCTCTATGATTATTTTACCATCAGCTCTAGGCGCTATAAAAATTTCATCATACAAGCCAACCATCTGAAAAATACTTTGCAGATTATGATAGCCATTATTTTTTTGGCTTAACACTTTCAGAAATAAATTAATTTTTGCTGGAGCAAGAAACTTAACGAAAGCCATGCTTTGTTTTTCTTCTTTAATGATTTAAATATTCCCATTTATTGATAAAAATTTTTATCGAAATATTGTTTTTTTCAAAAAGCGTAGTTTCAGCAGTTGGGCCTTGATTGTGCCGACCTCTGTAACGAATTTTCCACCCATCAAAATTAACATCAATATTTTCTTCTTTGGAGAGATTTCCAGGAGGGTTGATTAAGAATTTTTTTAGAGTGAATATATTTTTTTCCTCTATAAATATTTTTTTTAGCATTTGGCCCGTATTCGCCCGACTGTTTTTTCCTACAATCTGCAAGTCAACTTTTTTTTCATTATGTTTTAGCGTGATTACTGCAACTAAAGAATTGAATGGATTGTAAATTTTGACAAAATCATTATTTGGGTTTGAGTCCCATGCAAGACTTCCAGAAAAGCCTTTATCGTTAATGAATGTTACGAACTTTCCCGTAAAGTTAAAACCCTCTATTTCCTCTTTACGATCAAATTTTGCGTCTAAAATATCATAGGTTTCCGAGTTACTCGATAGTGATGCACAGCCTGCCGCCCCCAACAAACCAATAAATAAAATTAAATGCCTCATTTAGAAGGATAGTCTAGTTAAACCTCTTGTATGTTTCATTAAGAACTGTATTTGAGGGGTTGTTAGTCAGGGATTCTTTCCACAATCTTTTTGCTTCATCAACCTTACCTTTCTTCCAGTAAATCTCTCCTAGATGAGCGGCAATTTCAGGGTCTTTTTGGATGGCATATGCTTTTTGTGTGAATTTTAATGCAATATCCAGATTACCAAGTCTATAGTGAAGCCATCCCATACTATCCATAATATAATGATTTTTGGGCTGTATAGACAAGGCTATTTCAATGTATTTTTTTGCATCAGCCAGCTTGATATTTCTATCCGCATATGAATAGCCTAACGCATTATATGCTAAAGCAAAATCCGGTTTAATCTTTATAGCTTCTTTAAGAAGTTGCTCCATAAGCAATAAATTATCCATTTTTTCGGCAAGCATTGCATAGTCAAATTTAAACGCTGCAGAATCAGCATAATTTTTATCTTCACTCCTCATTAGATCAAAAGCATCCTGTTGGCGTCCATTATTAATAAGGAGTGATGTCTTTGCTTGAAGGAAGCGAAGTTTATCGCTAGGCCCAATATTTTTGTAGATTGAAAGAGACTCAATTGCTTTGTCTGTTGATTCATTTTGCGCGATAATTTCTGTTGCAAGCAATTTGGCATCGACAAATAGCTCGCCTGAAACTATTTTGTCTAAAGTAGAAAGTGCTTTCTTGTAATCTCCTCTTTTATTATAAATTCTTGCAAGATAAATTTGAATCTTATCTTGTTGACTATAACCTCTCTCTAGGGATTGATTAAAAAATTTCTCAGCTAAAAGATTATCATTTAATTCAAGAGATAGTAGCGCTACTGTTAGACTTATTTCAGGGGATGCCAAGGACCCATCAACCAGTTTGAGAAATTCCTTCTTGGCTTCTACGTAGCGTTTTAAGCTTGTTAGTGTTTTAGCATACTCTAATCGAACTTCGTTTGATTTAGGATTTTTGTTTAAAAATGACTTATAAAATTCTAAAGCTTTTTCAGGCCAATCCTTGGCCATTATAAAGCCCCTGAATAGAGCTGCGGTTTCCCACTGGGGGTTTATGGACTCTACAATATCAAGCTCATTTTCAGTCAGTTTCAGATCGCCGGCAAAATAAGCCGTATGAGCGATGCTGAAATGTGCCTCAGCAAGAGCAGGGTAGGGCCTAGCAACTGCAAGGATAAAACGTAGTGCATTTTTTTTATTCTCAACCTTGGTAAGCAAATTATTTAAATAAAGAAATCCTTCAGCCCTTGTTTTTTCTAGTATGAGAAGATTTTCAATAAGAGGCCTTGCTTTTGCAAGATTGCCACTAGAGATAAAGAGTTCGGCAAGAATCTGCTTAGCCTCTAATGACGAATCATCTAGCTGCCGCCATAATTCAGCTGAATCTAATGCTAAACGACCATTACGTGCATACCCAGCAATATTGGTTGCTCGTTGCGCAAGCGGTATATTTTTAGTCAGCCTTGCTAGATCGAAGTAAAGATGACCAGCAGAATTAAGGTCGCCTCGCTGAGCAGCAATTTCCGCTAACAAAAATTTATAAACAAACTCCGCGTTTGCTTCTTGGATTTTAGCTGGCTGTGAAATATCAAAAGGTTCTTCATCAATTGCCCATGAGAGGTTTATTTGAAATAAAAGTAGTAGGGTTATAATCAAATTTTTCATATTAGCTATATGATACCTTAAGTAGTTTTCAAGGTTAAGATTTAGCTCGCAACAAATTAATCGGTTGATGCGAACAAACTTTCTTAACTATTAAGTGTAAATGACACGAATTTTTGCATATAATTCACTCTTGTTTAAATGATTAAACTTTTTTATATAATAAGGCTCCATCTCAAGGTGGGTATATTTACAAATTAATGGATAATTTTTAATGGCAGTTTCTACTTTGCAGGCAATAAATCTTTCAAGAAATTTTGGAGCTAATTATGCAGTTAGTGATGTTTCATTCAGTCTTGAAAAAGGAGAGGTGCTTGGATTTCTTGGGCCTAACGGAGCTGGAAAATCAACGACGATGCGAATGCTTACAGGCAATTTAGCTCCCTCAGATGGTTCTGTAAAAATTTGTGGTATTGACATGGTCAATGAGCCAAAAAAAGCTAAAGAGATGATAGGCTACTTGCCTGAAATGAGGCCCTTATACAAGGAGCTTACTGTTGACGAGTTTCTTACCATAGCTGCT
The DNA here is from genome assembly GCA_000168995.1 of Methylophilales bacterium HTCC2181. Taxonomy (GTDB): domain Bacteria; phylum Pseudomonadota; class Gammaproteobacteria; order Burkholderiales; family Methylophilaceae; genus BACL14. The sequence goes on from AAUX01000001.1 coordinate 490,175, forward strand.
AGATTTCATAAGGTAGAACCTTCAAAAATAAGCAAATCTGTAGAGGTCGCAAAAGATAAGTGTGGCCTAGGACATATGAGCAAAAGACTAATTGAGAATTTGTCAAACGGTTATCAGCAACGAGTTGGAATTGCTCAGGCTATTATTCATGAGCCTCAAATTGTTATTCTTGATGAACCAACGGTTGGGTTGGACCCTATACAGATTAGGGAAATTAGAAACCTTATCAAAGAAATTGGGAAAAAGCATAGCGTTATCCTGTCTACCCATATTCTCCCAGAAGTAGAGATGGTATGCGACAGAGTGCAAATTATTGATAAAGGAAGCCTTGTATTTAATGGATCGATTGAAGAGCTAAAAAAACAAAGAAGAGGTAACAAGCTCTTGGTTGGCTTTACAAAAATTCCGACTAAAAAAGAATTGATTGATATACCTGGTATCACTCAGGTAGATGCCATTGATAACACAATGTGTAGAATACACTTCAAAGAGAAATATTTACCAGCTGAGGAAATTGTAGCCTTAGCCGTAAAAAATAAATGGGGTCTTTTTCATATTGCTCCTGATATTACGAGTTTAGAAGATATTTTTGTTCAACTAACCCAAATAAAAAAATAGATATGATAGTCAATATTGCTAGAAAAGAATTAAAGAGCTTATTTGCCTCACCAATGGGATGGATTATTTTAGCCTTACTTATGTTTGGTTTTGGTTTTCTTTATCTGGATGGAGTAAATAAGTATTTTGAAGTTATGTCAGGATCAATCCGACCTGCGGAGAGACAAGGCATCACCATTTTTGTTGGGCAAAATGTTTATGGAGCGGCAAACTTTTTAATGACAGTAGCAATACCAATTTTAACGATGAGGTTAATTAGCGAGGAAAGAAGAAGCCAAACGCTTCCATTTTTATTCAGTGCTCCTATTTCATTAACAGAGATAGTTGTCGGTAAGTTTTTAGGGATGGTAATTTTTCTAGGTATTTTAGTGCTATATATTTTTATAATGCTAAGCTCTATGAATATCTGGGCCGACATTGATTTTGGTTACCTAATAGGAAATTCTTTTGGCCTTATATTGCTTATAGGAAGTTTTTGTGCACTAGGTATATATTTCTCAAGCCTAACTAGCCAGCCTATAATCGCAGCGATTTCAACATTTATTGCATTATTTGCCATGGTAATTTTTGGTAATTTTACTGCTTCTGATCCTGGTCATTGGTTTGGCCATATCTCTATGTCTAAACATTTTCAGTCCTTCACACGCGGCGTTATTGATACATCCGACGTAATATATTTTATATTGTTTATCGTCACTTTCATTACATTGACAATAAGGCGTTTAGACTCTGACAGACTAACCGGATAATTCCATGAAAAAAAATAAGAAACTCAGGCTGCAGTATTTATTTCAAAATAGTTTTTTTATCTTACTATTCTTTGCGATTATCCTATTAGTCGGCGTACTGTCTAATCAATTCGTTTTTGTTAAGGATATGACTCAAGCCAGCAGAAGTATTTTAACCAAGGGAAGCGTTGAGATTCTTGAAAGCATGAATGGCCCAATTAATATGACCGTTTTTGCTACAAATGATGATGCGAATAAGGGAGATAATTTTAGAAAAGGCCTTCTTGACTTTGTTGCAAAATATCAAAGAGAAAAAAAGGACATAACTATAAGCTTTGTAAACCCAACACTGGAGCCAAGGTTGGTCGAAGAACTTGGTATTAGAACGGATGGCGAAGTCATTGTAGAGTTTAATAAAAGAACTGAGCATATTACCCCTCCTTTTGCGGAACAAGAATTAACTAATTTGTTGGTACGTCTCTCCAGAACAAATAATAAACCAATAATGTATTTAGATGGACACGGAGAAAAAAACTTACTAGGGCTAAAGAATCATGATCTTGGTGCTTTTGGTCAGCAACTAGAAAGTAAAGGTTTTAAGTTTTCCAATCCCGACTTAACTGCACTGAATGAAGTGCCAAAAGAGGGTGCTATGCTTGTTATAGCAAGCCCTCAAGTCCCCGTTACGAAACCAGAGGCTAGTAAGATTTTAAAGTACGTAGAAAGTGGTGGAAATATCCTATGGCTGCTTGATGAAAATAACTTTCAAGGCTTAGACGATTTAGCAAAGTACCTTGGGTTGACTGTATCTGAAGGTAAGGTTGTGGATAAATCATCTCTTGATTTTGGATCAAGTGAAAATATCTCTTATGCTTTAGTCTACGGTGACCATCCCATCACCAAAAATTTTATGCTGAGAACTCAATACTCCGAAGCGCATGGGATTTTTGCGCAAGGGACTTACGAGAATGGATGGGCAGTCTCCGATTTGATCGAAGTTGCACCAAATGGATGGCTAACGTCAAGTAAAAAGAATGATGAAAAAAAACTTATCTTTGACCCTAAATTTGATAAACAAGGCCCAATTAATATTGCTGTAGCTATGAGCAGAAAATACGGAGATGTCGGACAGAGAGTGGTGGTGGTCGGCAATGCCTCTTTTTTGTCTAATTACTTTATTACCTCCGGTGGTAATTTAGATCTTGGAATTAACATGGTTAATTGGCTTTCGGGCGATGACCAGTTAATTACAATTCAGCCAATGCCTCTAAAAGACGTTAATGTGACTATACCTGGGGACGATAAAGGCAGATTAATTGCGTGGACAATTTTTCACTTATTTCAATACTTCATTCCTGTCGGATTGTTTGGTCTAGGATTTTGGGTATGGTACAGAAGAAGAAAAGCATAAGATGAGTAATAGATGGATATTAAACATTGCTTTATTGCTGACAGTTATCATCTTAACCATTTTTGTTTTTCGAAATAACGAAGTTGAAACTATTGAGTCAAATAGAATTGCTGTTTCAGATTTAAAATTATCCAGTTTTAATGCAATTGATATCTATTTCCCATCAAGGGCCACTACTAGCTTTGTTTTAGGTGAATTTGGATGGAGAATGATAAAGCCAATTAAAGCACGTGCAGACGAGCTCTATGTGTATCGTGTCCTAGCAATGCTTGCAACGACAAGCTCGATAAAATTAGAAGGTAAAAACTTAGATAAATTTGGCTTAGATAACCCTGTATTAAGAATTATTTTTTCAAACAACTCTGAAAAGGAAGAGTTTATCTTTGGAACTTATAATCCTGTGACAGAAGATCAATATATTTTATATCGTGGAAATATTTTTCTTGTGAGTGGAGGATTTTCTGAAACGGCATCATTCGTAGCTGAGGAGTTGATAGATAAGAAAGCTATTGCAAGCTATGAAAAAGTAAAACAATATGATTTCTCTCGACTAGAACAATGGCAGGAGTCCAGATTAAAGATAAATCATTCAAACGATTCGTGGACAATAACTAACAGTAAGATAGAAATAAATCAAGATGAAGCGAATGATTGGTTCGGGATGACATGGAGCAATCCTGAATCAGTAGCTGTAGAACCATATAAAATGGATCCTAGGGTAGGCTATAAAAGCATTGATATCATTTTAGCAGATGGAAATAAAATAACGTTTTATAGGATTCAAGAACACCCTCAATTAAAGCTTTACCGAAAAGATGAAAAGTTACTTTATAGCTTTCCAAGTGACCTAGGATTTACAATGTTAAATCCGCCAATAAACTCACCTTCCGACTAATTTATGCCTGAGCTGCCTGAGGTAGAAGTTACATGCCAAGGCTTAAAACCCCTTTTAAAAAAAACTGTACACAAGATTGTCATAAGAAATTACTCGCTTCGCTGGCCAATCCCTACTAACTTGTCAACAGTGGTAGAAGGCCAAGAAATTCTCGAAATTAAAAGAAGAGCTAAATATATTTTGGTAAGATTTTCGAATGGAACGCTCATACTTCATCTTGGGATGTCAGGTCATTTATACATAATTCCAGAGGGAGCCAAGCCAAAAAAACATGATCATGTTGATTTCATATTTGGTAATGAAAGTGTAATCTTAAGATATAACGATCCAAGAAGATTTGGCTCTATATTATGGACTACGGACAATCCTTTGGAGCACAGGCTGCTAAAAAATTTAGGACCCGAGCCCCTAGAAGATGGGTTTAATGCCGAGTACTTAGGGATAAGGTTAAGAGCTAAAAGTCAATGTATCAAAAGTGCAATTATGGATGGGCATAATGTAGTAGGTGTTGGAAATATATATGCAAGCGAAGCATTATTTTATGCTGGTATTAAGCCACAACGTAAATCAAGCAAACTAACAAAAAAAGAACTTAAGGCATTAGTAACTTCCATCAAGGATGTCATCAATAAAGCAATAGTAAAAGGCGGTAGCACGATGAATGATTTTTTTGATGTTAATGGTGAAAATGGATACTTTCAAAATGAACATAAAGTGTATGGGAGAAAGGGTAAGGATTGTTATCAATGCGACTCATTAGTATTACAAATTACAATTGGTCAGCGGTCTAGTTTTTTTTGCAATCAATGTCAAAAATAGTAATTTTTTATAATTAAATAATCAGTTTTTTTGAAAGATTTTGTTTGAATAAATAAGAACCCAGAAGCATCCCGAGAATGCTAAAAGAAAAGCCAACGAGCTGTGAAGGGATAATAAATTCATCCCCATACAATAATTTAATGTACAGCCACGAAATAATACCAAATATGATAGCTAATATAGCACCGTAGTCATTAGCTTTTGTCCAGAAAATACCAAAAATCAAGGGAGTAAAAGCCCCAACTAAGGTCACCTGATAAGCTGATTCAACCATGCCAAAAATTGTTAACTCTGAATTAAATGCATAAAATAATACTGCTAAAGTAAATACAGTTAGTGATAATCGCATAAGCAGTAATTTTCCCTGGTCAGAAAGGTTGGGAAAATATTCTGCAAGGATATTTTCAGTAAACATGACCGAAGGAGCTAATAGTGTGGCAGCTGAAGTGCTCATTATTGCTGATATAACTGCACCAAAGAATATCACTTGAGCAAACATTGGAGTATATTGCATGACAAATGATGGCAGTATAATTTCTGAGCTATCAGTGCCTATGTTTGCACTAAATTCAGGATTAATTATTGTGGCCGCGTAAGAAATAAACATTGGTAAAAATGCAAAAAAGAAATAAAGCAAAGCTCCAATTAACGAACCCCACAAAGCAATTTTTTCTGTGCGTGCAGAAGTGATTCTTTGATAAACGTCCTGCTGGGTAATGGAGCCTAGCATCATAGTAATAAAGCTAGCAATAAAAGATAACCACAGCCATAAATTGTCACCAGGAAAAAATTTTAATTTGCCATTTATGGACGCTGAATTTAATACAGGGGCAACACCTCCAGATAATTCAACTACAAAATAAACAGTAATAATTAGACCAATAATAATAACAACCATTTGAACAAGGTCGATTATTGCAACGGACATCATGCCTCCAAGCGTAGTATAAGATAGCACGGCAATTGAACCTAAAACCATACCCATAGACTTACTAATAGAGCCATTAGTTACGACCTCAAGCACCAAGCCAATTGCGCTTATTTGTGCTGCAACCCATCCTAAATAGGAGAGGATGATAATGATTGTAATAATAATTTCGACACTTCTGTTATATCGGTTTCGGTAAAAAGTTCCTAATGTAGAAAATTTGAATTTATAGAGGTATTTAGAGAAAATTACACCGGCAATGACCAAGCACAAGCTTGCCCCAAATGGATCGGCTACCACTCCCGTCAATCCTTCATCAATAAAAGTTGAAGATACACCGAAAACAGCTTCTGCACCAAACCAAGTGGCGAAAACAGTAGCAACAACAACCGGCAAGGAAAGGCTTCTTCCAGCAACCGCAAAGTCATTACTTGTTTTTACCTTTCTTGAAGCATAGATACCAATCCCAATTGTAAAAACGATATAAGCGGTGACTAAAAAGGGAAGCATGTTTACTTTATATAGCGATAAATCTCAAGAATAAATAAAAGTATAATGCCAAATAGTAAAGCGTAATACAATATCTTTAATCTGCGTAATTGTTTTATCGCATCACTTAACTCTGTTGTAAGTTTAATATTTAATTCATTGTTATGAAGATAAGATTTTATTAGGCTGGGGACCCTTGGAGCCAAGCTCAGAAAATGCGGAAGCTCTTTTTTTATATCCCCAATAATTTTCTTAGGACCCATTTCTTTTTTAAGCCATGTCTCAAGAAAAGGGCTGGCTGTTTGCCATAAATCAAGGTTTGGATCAAGATCTCTTCCTAGGCCCTCAACATTAAGTAAAGTTTTTTGAAGCATGGTGAGCTGGGGTTGAATTTCCATATTGAATTGCCTAGATGTTTGGAATAAGCGAATCAGTAACTTTCCAAAAGAAATTTCTTTTAAAGGTTTGTTGAAGATCGGCTCGCATACCGAGCGAATAGCATTTTCAAATTCATCCACTGATGTGCCTGATGGAACCCACCCAGACTCAACATGTGCCTCAGCAACACCTCTATAATCCCGCTTAAAAAAACATAAAAAATTACGAGCTAAATACTTTTTATCCTCCTCTGATAAAGTGCCCATAATTCCAAAATCTAATGCTATGTACTTACCATCCGCTCTTACCTGAATATTCCCTGGATGCATATCAGCGTGAAAAAAACCATCCCTAAATACCTGTGTAAAAAATATCTCAACTCCATTTCTTGCTAATGTGGGAATATCTATGTTGCGCTTATTTAGCTCTTTAATATTGCTTATTGGAATACCATTCATTCTCTCCATAACCATGACATTGTCATAACAATGATCCCAGTAAACCTCGGGAACAATCAATAGCTTTTTATCTTTAAAGTTTTCTCCAAGATGGCTACAGTGACCTGCCTCCAATAATAGATTTAATTCTGATTTAGTGTGCCTTGCAAATTCACTTACAACCTCTCTAGGCTTTAATCTCCTTCCGTCATTCCATAAACTCTCTAGAATATAAGCTAGCCAGGCTAGCAACTTAATATCCCTCTCAATCTGTTTTTTTATATTTGGCCTTAGTATTTTTACAGCTACTTCCTGACCTGTATAGAGTTTGGCAAAATGCACCTGAGCCACTGAAGCACTTGCAACTGGTGTTTCCTGAAAATCAATAAACTGTTGTTTAAGTGGTTTTCGATATGCTTTCTCTAGAATATTTTTTGCTATAGAAAAAGAAAAAGGGGGAACCTGATCTTGAAGTTTAGCTAGCTCATTTGCAATATCATCTGGGAGAAGATCCCTTCTTGTTGAGAGCATCTGTCCAAATTTAACGAATATCGGTCCAAGATCTTCTAGTGCAATACGAAGCCTTGTCGCACGATTTTCTTCGGATTGATTAAACCGAATTGGAAGTAATGCTATATGAATAAATGCGGTAGTTTTTGTATTAAGGAATTGATCTAATCCGAATTTAAGTACGATATATATTACATAGAGAAAGCGGAAGATACTCATATAGTATTAGTGTCAAAAATTTTGTTGGTTCTTGCTTCAAGCTGAGAAAATTTTTCTTTTAGTAGGTCTACCTCTGAATTAAATCTCTCCACCTCCTCCTTAATTGTAAGTATCTTTTTTTCCTCCTGCCAATATTCAATAATAGCCTCCCCAAAATTTTGAAGTCCTTTGCGGGAAGATATAAGCATTGCTTTTCCTGCATTGGTTATTTCTACTGCAGCTATGTCACCTACTACGCGACTTAGGTCTTCTTCAATATCCCATCGAGCTTTAAGTATCACTTGAGAGAAAGTATTTGCAAAGTCAACATCCCCACTAATATCGATTCCTTTTTTTTGTTTACTCATCACCATGTTTATGAATGCTTGAGCAGACATTTTAATAGTGGTATCTGCCTTACTTTGAATTTCACTGCACGATAACTGCCCATCGTCATTTACTATGAATTCCAGTATGAACGGCTCTATAGATAAACGAATTACTTTGCCTTTATATTTAATCAAGTCGTTTTTCATCCAATCATTTTGAATTAGAATATGATTAATAATCTGATTTTTTAAATTCATCTAAAATTTGTACCCTTTATGAATAGCCACAATGCCTGCGCTCATGTTTGTATAGCTAACTTTTTCGAACGCTTCGGCCTCCATCATTTCTTTTAGCTTCTCTTGCGACGGGTGCACCCTTATTGACTCAACTAAGTATCGATAGCTTAATTCGTCTTTGGCAAATAATTTACCTAGTATGGGGATAAATTTGAATGAAAATGCATCGTATAGTTTTTGAAAGGGTTGGTAAATATGCGAAAATTCCAGAATAAGAACCTTTCCTCCTGGAGATAGAACTCGATACACCTCCCTTAACGCATTTTCTTTCTTTGTCATATTTCTTAATCCAAAGGCAATAGTTACACAATCAAAGTAGTTGTCTGCAAAGGGTAGTGCTTCCGCATCACATGTGATTGCTGGAATAATCACCCCACTATTGATAAGTTTTTTTTGACCTTCCATAAGCATGGAATGGTTTATATCTGTTTGAAGTATTTCATAGTCTTTATTTGCCTTAGCAAATGCAAGAGTTAGGTCAGCTGTTCCTGCTGCAATATCCAGAATTTTCGCTTTTGCTTTAAGTGAACTTGTATCAATTAATGTCTTTTTCCATGCGTTATGAAGCCCTAATGACATTAAATTATTCATAAGGTCATAATTGCTTGAAACGGAATCAAAAACCTCGCCAACTCTTTTGGCTTTCTCAGCCTGCTTCACCGTTTGAAAGCCAAATTTAGTTTCATCAGGATTCATGGACTATCCTTTTGTGCCCAGCTGCGTCAAGCTTACCAATATACTCGATCCATAATTGCTCATAATTCTCTGCTAGATAATAAAGATAGCTCCACGAATAAATCCCAGTATCGTGCGCATCAGTAAAAGTTATTTTAATTGCGTAATTGCCAACAGGCTCTATATTTTCCACCCCAATACCTTCCTTACCAATCTGAAGAACAGCTTGACTGGGTGAGTGACCTTGAACCTCTGCTGAAGGCGAATGTACACGTAAAAATTCAGCAGATAACATACATTCTGTTTGATTATCAAAAAAAATTTCAAGAAGATTTGAGTCTTGATGAAGTTTGATTTCTATTGGGGTGGGTGAGTTCGCCATATAATATTAATGTAATTAAAAGCGAATTCTAGCAGATTGCAGCTAAAATCTAAATTGATGCATTTGAAATCATTAAAGCCCTAATTTTTTTAAAAGCATTTTTCTCGATCTGACGTATTCTTTCTGCAGAAACTTTGAATTTTGACGCTAGCTCATTTAGAGTCTCTGATTTATTGTCATTCAACCACCTGGCTTCAACAACAGAGCGGCTTCTTGAATCTAGCTCTGATAGTGCATGTTGAAGCTCAGCCGATACATTACTTTCTGCCTGATCCATCTCGATTTTTTCAAGCGGGCTTGGAGTCTCATCTTCAAGATAGGAAATGGGTCTGAAATGATCTTCCTCTGATTCGTCGTCAGAGTAATCGATTGTTGTTTCCTTACCATTCAACCTAAATTCCATTTCCCTAACTTCTGACTCCTTAACATTGAGCTCATTAGCAATTGACTTAATCTCTTCTGGCTTTAATGGCTGTAGTGTTTTCCTTAGGCTTCTAAGATTAAAAAATAACTTTCGCTGTGCTTTTGTAGTAGCAGTTTTGACTAATCTCCAGTTTTTAACTACATACTCCTGAATTTCTGCCTTAATCCAATAAATTGCATAGGATACTAAGCGCACCCCTCGATCTGGATCAAATTTTTTAACTGCTTTCATCAGCCCAATATTTCCTTCTTGAACCAGGTCTGCATGAGGTAAGTTATAACCGCTGTAAGATCTTGCAATTTTCATAACTAATTTAAGGTGAGAAAGAATTAATTTCTTTGCTGCTTCAAGATCATTATCTCGCTTCAGACGTGACGCTAGCTCATACTCTTCCTCTGCAGTTAGGGAAGGTATTTTTCTTATTGTCTCTTGGTATATATTGAAATCATCTGAGACAAACGGTGTAGTTAATGTTAAATTATTCATAAGCTCGTTAGGGTTTATTTTTAGCACTCAATCCTATAGAGTGCTAATTCTAATAAAAAGTTCCATTTAATACAAGTGGTTAGTCAACATTTTTTATTGTTCTGATGGAGCGAGACGCAGAAAAATAAGATGCTAATATACCAAGAGCTGTAGCAAAGATAGCAAGAAATATGTATTTCGATGGGGTAAGGTTTGAAAAGATAATTAAACCACCAAATATCGATTCAAATTTAAATGCTATGCGATTAAATAATTCTATAATTATAGTCAATAATCCAATTGTTACAAAACTCCCTCCGATACCATAAAAGATTCCTGTATAAATAAACGGTCTTAGAATAAAGCTGTCTGTCGCGCCAATTAATCTACTGACCTCAATTTCTTTTTGATGGGTTAGCGTCTGAAGTCTGATTGTATTGCCAATAACAACAGTTAGAACCATTGCCAGAAGAGCCCCCAACACTAAAAGACCAGCTTTAATTAGATATAATAAGGATCGGAGCTTTTTTAACCATCCACTATCTATAATTACTTCCTTTACCCCTTCCAAAACTTTTATATCATTATAAAGCGAATCCACTATATTGGAGTCCAGCGTATTTAGAGTTACAAAAAAAGCATCAGGGAGTGGATTTTCAGATATACCAGCATCTAATGAATTTATTTTTAATTTTTCTTGAAGCTTTTCCCATGCTTTTATCTTTGGTTCAAAGTTTACTTTTTTTACAGCAGGGGATTGCTCAAGAGCTGACTGAATAAAATCAATTTGGTCCTGAGAAATTGATTTGTTAAGAAAAATACTAATTTCTGCTTCATACTCAATCTTACTTGATAGTTTTGAGGCGTTTTCTACTAGCAAAAAACCAGTAGCGGGAAGGCATAATGTAATACCTATTACCAAAATCATAATAATTGAAGAAGGCCAATTAGATTTCACTCTAATAATAGCCCTAAAAAAAGCCTGAATATGGTTACGTAAGTAATGAAACATCTTGTGGCTTTACTAGCTCTCCATGCATTAAATAAAATTCTTTGAATTGAATAGGGGACTGTGGAGCTTCATGAGAGGAAATAATAACGGTAACTCCAACTTGCTGGAAGCTATAAAAAATACTCATAATTTCGTCAGCATATTTTTTGTCAAGGTTTGCTGTTGGCTCGTCAGCAATAAGTATCGCAGGCCTTGATACTATGGCCCTTGCTATAGCAAGCCTTTGCTGTTCCCCTCCAGATAAAGTTATTGGCATTAATTTTTCTTTTTCAAGCAATCCAACCTTATTTAGAGCAGCACGCACCCTTCTTGAGATATCAACTGAGGTAGTATCGTTTATAGCCAGTGGAAGAGCAACATTTTCAAAACAGGTCCTATCAAAAAGTAGCTTGTGGTCCTGAAAAATCATTCCAAATTTCCTTCTCAAATAAGGCATATCGCCAGTCCTTAAGTCTGAAAGGTTTTGATTGTCAAAAATTATTTCACCAGCCGACGGAGATTCTATAGCAGAAATTAGCTTTAATAAGGTTGACTTACCTGCCCCTGACGAACCTGTAACAAAAACCAATTCTCCAGAATCAATTTCAAAGCTAATATTTTGTAAAATATCTTTTGTTCCTGGGTACCCCTTGAAAACACTATTAAACTTAATCATTCAAACATTGCCTCAACATATTCCTTGGCATTAAAAATTCTAAGATCATCTATGCCTTCACCTACCCCTATAAAACGAATTGGTGTGGGTATTTCTTTAGCAATTGCAGCTAAAATCCCCCCTTTGGCAGTACCATCTAGCTTTGTAATAACTAAACCTGTAACACCCAAAGCCTCATTAAAAGCCTTCAATTGATTTATGGCATTTTGGCCGGTATTGGCATCAATGACTAGCATTACTTCGTGCGGAGCACTCTCGTGGCATTTAGCCATAACTTTTTTTATTTTTGTAATTTCATCTAACAAATGTTTTTGTGTGGGGAGCCTCCCTGCAGTATCAGCAATGGCAACATCTATTTTTTTTGCTTTAGCTGAATTAATTGCATCAAAGATGACTGCACTTGGATCTCCAGTTTCCTGAGAAATAACGGATACTTTATTTCTTTCGCCCCATACCTGAAGCTGCTCTACAGCAGCAGCTCTAAATGTATCGCCTGCTGCAATTAATACTGATTGATTCTGGTCGGTTAAATATTTTGTGAGCTTTCCAATAGTTGTCGTTTTCCCGGTTCCATTTACTCCAACCATCATAATCACAAAAGGGCTTGTTTTTTTCACGACAAGTTGCTCTTCTACCGTGCTAAGTAATGCAACCATATTTTTTTTAAGAAGTTCTTTTAAAGCTTTTGGATCAACAATCTTATCTTTTTGAACAGACGCTTTTACATTACTAATGAGCAAGTCAGTTGCTGGTATTCCGACATCAGCTGTTAAAAGAATTGTTTCAAGCTCTTCATAAAAACTATTATCTATTTTATTAAATGAAAAAAGTTCTGTTAAAGGAGATGCGAGCTTTTCTCTGGTTTTAGTTAAACCCTTTTTTATTTTTTCGGCAAAACCAAACAACCCCTTCTTCTTTGGCTCCAGTTCAATTATATTCTTTTTAAGAGAATCATCATTCTCTGAAGTCTCTTTAGTTGTATGTCTCGCAGGAGCTTTGGCAGCAGCCTTTTTTGGCTTAGTTGTGGGCTTGGCAGGAGCTTTGGCAGCAGCCTTTTTTGGCTTAGTTGTGGGCTTGGCAGGAGCTTTGGCAGCAGCCTTTTTAGTTTTTTTAGGCTTCTCTTTCGCAACTAATTTTTTTAAAAATTCAAACATTTAATATGGATAAAGAACTTAATGATTAGAATGGAGTCAATTATTATTCTATTATACAAGCTAATATTCACAAGGGGTCATAAGTGCAACTATTTAAACTTTTATTTCTATTTATCTTAACACCAAGCGTTGTTTCAGCCGAAGTCCATGAAGCTACTCTTAACAATGGTATGAAGATTTTTGTCAAAGAAGACACCCGGTCTCCAGTTGTTGTCTCCCAAGTTTGGTATCGTGCCGGAAGTATTGATGAGGTGAATGGCAAAACCGGAATAGCTCATGTTTTAGAGCATATGATGTTTAAAGGAACCAAAACGTCACGGCCGGGAGAGTTTTCCGAAATTATCGCTGCTGCAGGAGGAAGAGAGAATGCTTTCACTGGCGCAGACTACACATGTTACTTTCAACAATTAGAAAAAAGCCAGCTACCAGTAGCTCTAAAAATGGAAGCTGACAGAATGCAAAACCTTATAATCACTGAAGAAGAGTTTAATAAGGAGATTAATGTTGTTATGGAAGAGAGGAGATGGAGAACGGACGACAAACCCACCTCAAAAGCTAATGAATTAATGCAATCTCTTGCATTTGTTTCTCATCCTTATGGAAGGCCTATCGTGGGCTGGATGGATGACTTAGAAAATATGCATTATAGCGATGCACAAGAATGGTATAACGATTGGTACGCCCCTAATAATGCAATTTTAGTAGTTGCTGGTGATGTTAGTTCCACCGATGTATTTAAACTAGCAAAAAAATACTTTGGTAATATTCCTTCTCGAAAAATTAAAGAACGAAAACCTCAGATAGAAGCCAAGCAAAAAGGAGTTCGCCGAGCCGAATTAAAAGCACCTAGTAAGCTTAGTTATATTCAAATGGGATATAAAGTTCCAGCATTAGACAAAAATTTGGACAAGGACAGTACAGAGATATATGCTCTCGAAGTGCTTGCAGGTATTCTTTCAAATACTAGCACCTCAAGGCTCAATCAGAACGTAGTGAATAATGCTGGATTTGCAGTAAGTGCAAGTGCAAGCTATGCAATGCTCACGAGAGGAGGCTTAAGTTTGTTTGAGCTTTATGCAACACCAAGCGAAGGAGTAAGTGTTGAAAAAGTCGAAAAAGCCCTCAAAGACGAGCTAGCAAAAATTGTAGAAAATGGAGTAACGGAGGACGAATTAAGTCGTATTAAGACAGGAGTGATTGCAGGAGATGTATATCAAAAGGACTCTGTCTTTTATCAAGGAATGCAGATAGGCCAACTTGAAACAATGGGTTACTCTTACAAATTGATGGATCAATATACCAATAAGATTAAAAAGGTGACTTCGGAGCAGATTCAGATGGTTGCCAAAAAATATTTAGTGGATGAAGCACTCACTTTAGTAACGCTTGACCCTCAACCGTTAGATCCAAACTACAAGCCACAAGGAAAACCACATGTACATTAGAAAAATATTATTTGCTGTTTTGTTTTTAATTGTTGGCACAGTAAGTGCCGGGGTAAAAATAGAAAATTGGATTACTGCTGACGGGGCTAAAGTTTATTTTGTTGAAAACCATAACCTACCGATGATAGATATAAGCGTAAGCTTTAAAGCCGGTAGCGCGAGAGATTCATTGAAAAATAGTGGCACCGCATCATTTACGAATCATTTAATGCTCCTGGGTTCTGGTGGCATAGACGAGGTTTCTTTAGCCAATCAATTCACGGATATTGGAGCACAGCTGGACAGCAGCTTTGATCGAGACAAAAGCTCATTTAGCCTCAGAACACTTTCAGAAAAAAAAGATATTGCTGTTAAGTTGTTCAACCAAGTCCTACACAAACCGGATTTTAATGAAAACGTTATCACCAGAGAAAAGAAGAGGTATTATGCGAGTATTCGCCAAGGCGAAACAGAACCATCCAGCATTGCATCAAAAGCTTTTATGAAGGCTATTTACGGGAATCATCCATATGCATCTCCAGAGTCTGGCACTGTCAGTACTTTAGAGAGCATAAAAAGGTCTGACCTAAAAAGCTTTTACAGCAACTACTATCTTTCCAATCACTTATCAATTGTTATTGTTGGTGATGTTGACCTTAATGCAGCAAAAGAAATTGCTGAAAAAATTAGTCTAGGATTGCCAAATAATCCGAAAGCATCATTTTATCCAGAAGTACAAATCACTGAGCCACAGGAAATTAAAATATCACACCCATCGACCCAGGCCCATTTATATTATGGAGGTCCGGTTGTTAAAAGAGGAGACCCTGATTTCTTTCCCTTATATGTTGGAAACTACATTCTTGGGGGCGGAGGTTTTGTATCAAGGCTCACAGGTGAGGTAAGAGAGAAAAAAGGTTTGGTATACAGCGTATACAGTTATTTTATGCCGATGCTTGAACTAGGACCTTTCCAAGTTGGCTTACAAACTAAAAAAGACCAAATTGATGAGGCTTTAGCTTTAGTAAAAAAAACAGTGAAAGATTTTATTCAGAATGGCCCAACCGAAAAAGAACTTCAGGCTGCAAAAAGTAATATGATTGGAGGATTTCCTCTTAGATTAGATAGTAATAAAAAAATTATAGAATATATATCTATGATGGCTTTCTATAATTACCCACTAGATTACCTGGATACGTTTGCGGATCAGGTAAACGCAGTAACTGTTCAAAAAATTAAAGCAGCATTCCAGAAGAGAGTAGATATGAATAAATTTTCTACGGTAATTGTTGGGATTGAGTAAAAGTCAAAAAAATACTGTTGCAATTATTGGCGGTGACTGGAAACGAAAAAAAGTCAACTTTTCAGACAAAGAGGAGCTAAGGCCAACCCTAGGAAGGGTAAGAGAAACTTTATTCAATTGGCTTAATCAAGATTTAACCTCCTTATCATGCTTGGATTTGTTTGCTGGAACCGGAGCTTTAGGGTTTGAGGCTTTATCAAGAAATGCTAGATCATGCGTGATGATAGAAAAAAATAAAAGCACGTATGAGGATTTAATAACTAATAAACAAATACTAGGGGCTGCTAATGCAACTATTATAAACTGCTCAGCAGAATCTTTTTTAATCAAGAATGCCGAGAAGTTTGACGTTATTTTTTTTGACCCTCCTTTTGCAGAATTAGAATTCACTAAAGCTTTATCTGGCATAACAACCCATCTAAAAGAGCATGGTCTTGTTTATTATGAGTCCAACAGTAGGTATGAAGGGAATGAGCTAAAAATTTTTAAAAGTTCAAGAGCTGGACAGGTATACTTTTATCTTTTAAGTTTAAGTTAGCGCTATGATTGCATTGTACCCAGGAAGCTTTGATCCTTTCACTATAGGCCATGAAGATATCATCAGTCGCGCTGCTAAAACTTTTGACGGTTTAGTTGTAGGTATTTCTGAAGATAATGCAAAGGACAACTTCTTAAATTACGAACAAAGATTGAATCTCGCACAAGTTCTTTTTTCAAGCTTCAGCAACATTCAAATATCATGCTTTCGCGGGCTAACCGTAGATTTTGCGAAAGAGCTAGGCGCTGAAATTATTGTTAGAGGCATACGAAATGTTACTGATTATGAAAGTGAGTCACAGATGGCACAACTAAATAAGCAGCTTGCACCTTCGGTAGAAACCATTTTTCTGAACTCACCAGATAAATACCGCTCTATTTCATCAACCCTCGTCAGACAGATACATCTTCTTGATGGAGATATATCCAGCTTTGTCTCTCCTATAACAAAAGACTTTCTTTTAAAGCTTAAATAAACCTATGTCTTTATTTATTACTGATGAATGCATAAATTGCGATGTATGTGAGCCAGAGTGCCCTAATGATGCCATTTATCAGGGTATTGAAATATATGAGATCAATCCAAAATTATGTACAGAGTGTGTAGGCCACTTTGATCAGCCACAGTGTGTTGAAGTTTGCCCAGTTGCATGTATACCTAAAGACCCAGATAATATAGAAACCAGAGAACAACTTCTTCAGAAATATAAGGAGCTTGTCAGCAACTGACATAAGCTGCTGCCATGAGTTTATTTATTTAAAAGAAAAGGCAAATTAATATGAGAATATTGCACACAATGATCCGAGTGAAAAGTCTTGAGGATTCCATTAAATTTTATGAAAATTTTTTTTCAATGCGCGTTTTAAGGAAGCAGGATTTCCCTGAAGGAAAGTTTTCATTGGCTTTTATTGGTTACGGAGAAGAGGATGAAAATACCGTCATTGAGCTTACTTATAATTGGGATACTACTGAATATGATCACGGTAATGCCTTTGGCCATATTGCTATTGAAGTGGAAGATGCATACAAAACTTGTGACGACATTAGAAAAAAAGGTGGGAAGGTTATTAGGGAGGCTGGCCCAATGATGCACGGGACCACTATTATTGCTTTTATAGAAGATCCAAACGGCTATAAAATTGAGTTAATTCAAAAAGGTACTTTTTAGGTTAGCCAAAAAAATCTTTAACTTTATCTATCCATGTTTCCGATCTGGGGCTATGTTTACCTGAGTCTTCTTGATTGAGTTTTTCTAACTCTCTTAACAATTTCTTCTGATTCTCATTAAGCTTAATCGGCGTTTCAACAACAACATGGCAATGAAGATCGCCGTGCTGGTTTTCTCGGATAGGCTTTATACCCTTACCACGCAACCTAAAAACTGCGCCAGATTGAGTTTCAGCAGGAATTTTAATTTTTGCACTTCCGTCAAGAGTTGGTACTGTAATCTCACCCCCTAGTGCAGCGGTTGAGAAGCTAATAGGCATCTCACAATGTAAGTTACCCCCATCTCTTTCAAATATATCATGGCTTTTAAGACTAACGACTACATACAAGTCTCCGGTTGGCCCTCCATTTACTCCAGCTTCTCCCTCACCACTCAGCCTTATTCTATCTCCATCGTCTACTCCTGCTGGTATTTTAACTGAGAGGGTTTTATTTTCTTGTTTCCTTCCAGAGCCGCTGCAATCGTCACAAGGATTTTTAATTTCCTTACCAGACCCTTGACACTTTGGACATGCCTGCTGAACAGAGAAAAACCCTTGTTGCATTCTTACCTGCCCATGACCTTGGCATGTTCCACAGGTGGTTGGATCTGTCCCTTTTTTAGTTCCCTTACCTGAGCATACTTTGCAAGATGACATAACGGGTATACGAATTTTTGTTTCAGTGCCCTTGTATGCTTGATCTAATGTGATTTCCATGTTGTAACGAAGATCCGCACCTCGATAAACATTTGAGCGCTTGTTGGATCTCCCACCACCGAAGATGTCTCCAAAGATATCTCCGAAAGCATCACCAAAGTCACCGGGACCACTACCCATATTTTGATTAACTCCAGCATGGCCATATTGATCATAGGCTGCTTTCTTTTGACTATCCGACAATATGTCGTAGGCAGCTTTTGCTTCCTTAAAACTTTCTTCAGCCTTTGGGTTGTCTGGATTTCTATCTGGATGATACTTCATTGCAAGCTTCTTAAAAGCTTTTTTAATATCATCAGCAGATGCTCCGCGGTTTACACCGAGAACCTCATAATAGTCTCTATCTTGTGCCATATGGAATTTATATGGGGCTTTGCAGCCCCATATTTGTTAATTATTTATCGGATACTTTTTACTTCTTATCTTCTTTCTTATCTTCTTTCTTATCTTCCTTCTTTACTTCTTCGAATTCAGCATCCACTACATCTCCGTCAACTGTCTTCTCTTTTGCATTGTCACCTGCATCATTGGTCTGTTCCTGAGCTTGCTGCTCCGCATAAATCTTCTCCCCAAGTTTTTGTGATGCCTCAGCTAAAATTTTATTTTTTGCCTCAATTTCATCTTTATTGTCTGATTTGATTGTTTCTTCGAGGTCCTTAATAGCAGATTCAATATTGCTTTTTTCTTCATCTGATAGCTTGTCCTGATGCTCTTTCATTGTTTTTTGTACCGAGTGAATCATGCCTTCGGCAGAGTTTTTGGCATCAACCAATTCTTTCACCAGCTTATCTTCGTCTGCAAATTTCTCCGCATCCTCTTCCATTTTTTTTATTTCTTCATCTGTTAGCCCACCATTTGCTTTAATAGTAATCTTATTTTCTTTTCCCGTAGCCTTATCTTTAGCATTGACATGAAGTATACCGTTAGCATCAATATCAAAAGATACCTCTATCTGAGGTGTTCCTCTGGGAGCTGATGGAATATCATTTAAATTAAACTGTCCTAAGCTTTTATTTCCAGCTACCACCTCACGCTCCCCTTGCAATACGTGAATAGTTACTGCACTTTGATTGTCTTCAGCGGTGGAAAATACTTGTGAAGCTTTTGTTGGGATTGTCGTATTTTTATTAACGAGCTTTGTCATCAATCCACCCATAGTCTCAATACCAAGACTAAGCGGCGTAACATCTAGCAACAATACGTCTTTAACATCACCCTGAAGAACTCCACCTTGAACTGCAGCACCAACAGCTACCGCCTCATCAGGATTAACATCTTTTCTTGCTTCAATTCCAAAGATCTCTTTTACTTTTTCTTGAACTTTTGGCATTCTGGTTTGACCACCAACAAGTATTACGTCAGCTATCTCTGATGCAGAAAGGCCAGAATCTTTTATTGCCATTTCACAAGGAGCAACTGTTCTTTGAATTAAGTCATCAACTAATGATTCAAATTTAGCTCGAGTTAGTTTAACAACTAGGTGTTTTGGTCCAGAGGCATCCGCTGTAATATAAGGCAGATTAATCTCTGTTTGAACGCTGCTTGATAGTTCGATCTTAGCTTTTTCTGCTGCTTCTTTTAATCTTTGTTTTGCAAGCATATCTTTAGATAAATCAACGCCATTTTCTTTTTTGAATTCCTCTGACAAAAATTCAATTATTCTATTATCAAAATCTTCGCCACCAAGGAACGTGTCGCCGTTCGTAGATAACACTTCAAACTGATGCTCACCATCCACACTACTTATCTCTATGATAGAGACATCAAATGTTCCCCCACCCAAGTCATACACTGCAATTTTCCTATCACCCTCTTGTTTGTCCAGACCAAAGGCTAGCGCCGCTGCAGTAGGCTCATTAATAATTCGCTTAACTTCAAGACCAGCAATACGACCAGCATCTTTAGTTGCTTGACGTTGACTGTCGTTAAAATAGGCAGGAACTGTAATAACAGCCTCTGTAACCTCCTCTCCAAGGTATTCTTCCGCAGTTTTTTTCATCTTCCTTAGAATTTCGGCAGATATTTGCGGGGGAGCCATCTTTTCCCCATTTACTTCAACCCAAGCATCACCATTATCCGCTTTTGAGATGGTATAAGGCATTAACTCGATATCTTTTTGTACTTCTTTTTCATCAAACTTTCGACCTATAAGCCTTTTAACTGCATAGAGAGTATTTTTTGGGTTTGTAACCGCCTGTCTCTTAGCTGGAGCCCCTACAAGCGTCTCCCCACCATCCTGGTAAGCAATAATTGAGGGAGTTGTTCTGGCGCCTTCTGCATTTTCAATAACCTTAGGCTTACCACCCTCCATAACTGACACACATGAGTTTGTTGTTCCTAAGTCAATCCCAATAATTTTTGACATTTTATATTTTCCTTTAAAAGTATTTCTTAGTTCGTAAAATTGGGGCTATCTTTCTATTTTTCAAGCCCATAATTATTTTGTTTTAGAAACCGTCACTAATGCAGGCCTTAAAACTCTATCGTTTAACACATAACCTTTTTGCATGACTGTTAATATCTTGTTTGGCTCTTCCTCACTTTCAACCATAGTCATAGCTTGATGAAAGTTAGGGTCAAATATTTCGCCAAGAGGATTTATTTCTTGTATATTAAATTTGGCAAAAATATTCAGTAGTTGTTTTGACGTTAGATCAACTCCATCTTTATAACTCTCCACAGACCCCTTATCAATTGCTAATGCAGCATCCAAGCTGTCTTTAACCAACAGAATTTCTTGGCTAAATTTTTCTACTGCAAACTTTCTTGCTTTATCAATATCTTCTAAAGAGCGTTTCCTTACGTTTTGAGCTTCAGCTTTTGAATAAAGCACTTCCGCCTCTAGGGCTGCAACTTGCTCTTCAAGCTTAAGAATCTTTTCCGACTCTTCTGAAGCAATTTTTTTTGTAGATGATTTAGTTTCTTTTTTAGCCATTATTATATTTTTCAAAAAGTTGATACGAAAGTAATATGGAGATCAAAGTTATAATTTCAAGTCAATACCCATTTTTTTTTATAAATTTGACTTCAAGTAATGCTTTCACCGATAATGGAAGGCTGTAATTAAAAAACACAAATAAATATATATGAAGTCATTAATACTAGATATCACCCAAAGGATTGTAGAGAAAAGCAAGCCTACAAGAGGAGCCTACCTCGCTCGGTTAGAATCCATGAAGAATAGGACTAGAGGTGCTGACCGTATGGGTTGTGCCAATGTAGCACATGCTATAGCCGCCTTACCGTCTAATGATAAATTAAAAATTGTTGAACAAAAGCTTCCTAATATTGGTGTTGTTACAGCATACAACGACATGCTTTCCGCACATAAGCCTTATGAAAATTATCCACAATTTATTAGAGAGATTGCCTCTACTGTTGGAGCTACTGCGCAAGTAGCGGGTGGCGTCCCTGCTATGTGCGACGGGGTAACACAAGGGGAGCCTGGAATGGAGTTAAGTCTTTTTTCAAGGGATACGATAGCTATGGGAGCGGCTATAGGTTTATCTCATGACGTTTTTGACGGAGCTCTTATGTTGGGCATATGTGACAAGATTGTACCAGGGCTCTTAATTGGCGCCCTTCATTTTGGACATTTACCTACTATTTTTATCCCCGCAGGACCTATGTCAACCGGTATCGATAACACAACAAAGTCGAAAGTAAGAGAAAAGTACGCTCAAGGAGAGGTTGATAGAGCTGAATTACTTAAATCGGAATCTGCTGCATATCACGGGGAAGGCACTTGTACTTTTTATGGAACAGCAAATAGCAACCAGATGCTTATGGAAGCTATGGGTCTTCATATACCTGGGTCAGCATTTGTGCATCCTTATGATGGAGCCAGAAAGGCACTAACCTCCCAAGCTGTCAGCCAACTAGTGACAAACATTAAACAAGACAATGCAACGTCGATTGGTGAGATGGTAGATGAAAAAGTCATCATTAATGCAATGGCAGCTCTTTTAGCTACAGGAGGGTCTACAAATCACTTAATACACTGGGTAGCAATAGCTCATGCTGCAGGCATTATTATAGATTGGTCAGATTTCCATGATTTAGCAAAAGCGGTACCTTTGCTCACTAATATTTATCCAAATGGAACCGCTGATGTAAACCAATTTCAAGATGCCGGTGGGCCAGCATTTGTTTTAAGAGAATTATTAGATAATGGGTGTATGCACCCTGATGTAGCGACGGTATCACCAGGCGGCATATATGACTATACTAAAATACCTGCAGTACAAAAAGAAAAATTAATTTGGTCGGATGTGCCTGAGCAAAGTGGGGATGAAACCATCATAAGAAAGGCAAGCAACCCCTTTAATGAGTCTGGAGGCCTCAGACTATTAAAAGGCAATATTGGTAGATCGGTAATAAAAATTTCTTCAGTTCCTGAAGACAGGCATCTGATTGAAGCACCAGCCATGATATTTAATGGCCAAGAAGAGTTATTAAAAGCCTTTGATGAAGGTAAGTTAGAGCGTGATTTTATTGCGGTTGTTCGTTTTCAGGGACCAAAATCGAACGGTATGCCAGAATTACATAAATTAACTCCGCCGTTATCAATCATTCAAAATAAAGGTTTTAGAGTTGCTATTGTCACTGATGGAAGGATGAGTGGTGCTTCAGGAAAAATACCTGCAGCAATTCATATGAGTCCTGAGGCTGCTGCAGGTGGAGCGATCGCAAAAATTCAAGAAGGAGATATGATTAGATTAAATGCGGCTGTTGGTACGTTAAATGTGATGGTCGATGAAAGTGTTTGGAGAGAAAGATCGGTGGATATTATGAGCGAGGAGCAAAAATTGGTGAATGGGCATGGGATTGGAAGAGAGCTTTTCAGCGGTATGAGGAAAAATGTTTCATCTGCTGAAGAAGGTGCCATCACTTGGATTTAAATTAAAAAAAGAGACTTTATGAAAACAATCGAATTAGC
Source organism: Methylophilales bacterium HTCC2181 (assembly GCA_000168995.1). Taxonomy (GTDB): domain Bacteria; phylum Pseudomonadota; class Gammaproteobacteria; order Burkholderiales; family Methylophilaceae; genus BACL14. The sequence continues at coordinate 513,108 of AAUX01000001.1, forward strand.
AACGTATGGACCAGTAATACCTGTAATAGTTATTAATCATATTGATGAGGCGGTGCCGATGGCCGAAGCATTGTTAGAAGGAGGTATAAGAGTTCTTGAGGTTACTTTACGCTCAGAATGTGCGCTGAAAGCTATAGAGCTAATTTCTTCAAAAGTTCCCGATGCAATTGTTGGTGCGGGTACGTTAAGAACCACTGCTGACGCGACTAATGCTAAAATTGCTGGAAGTCAATTTGCAGTGAGTCCTGGCTATACTCCTGAGATGGGATTAATTTGCAACGAAATTGGACTACCATTGCTTCCCGGAGTATCTACTGGAAGTGAGGTGATGATGGCGAATAATGATGGATTTGATTTTTTAAAATTATTTCCAGCGGTGGCTGTTGGAGGAATTAATCTTTTAAAGGGGTTTGGTGGACCTTTTTCTAATATAATGTTTTGTCCAACTGGGGGCGTTACAGTAGATTCAGCGCCTGAATTTCTTAAACTTCCAAACGTTCCTGTTTGTGGGGGAACTTGGCTTACACCGAAAAATCTAGTTGAAACAAAGCAGTGGAGTGAGATCACAAAACTAGCAAAAGAGGCAAGTAGCCTGAAGTAGGTAATGATTGACCTAACTCAATACCAAACAATCATTTTTGATTGTGATGGAGTTATATTAAATTCTAATTTCCAAAAAATTGAAGCCTACCGCAATGCCGCTCTTGAATATGGTGCATCAAAAGAACAGGCAGATGCTTTGGTTGATTATCATGTTAAATTAACTGGTATTTCTCGCATTATAAAATTTGAATATTTTTTAAAAGAAATACTGCATCAAACACCGTCAAACAAAAGCATGGCAGAATTAATTCAAAATCTTAATAGCAATGTTATTGAGCTTCTTAAGTCATGTGATATTGCTGACGGACTTGATCGACTAAAATCAGTGACGCCAAATAATAAATGGATTGTAGCTTCGGGAGGAGATCAGGAGGAATTAAGATACCTTTTTGCAGACAAGAAAATTGATCATTTTTTTCCTGAAGGTATTTTTGGTAGCCCACGATCAAAACATGAGATTATTGAGCAAGAACTGAAGGATGATTCATGGAAACCAGCTCTTTTTCTTGGAGACTCACTTTACGACATTCAAACCGCTAAAAAATACAATATTGATTTTGTTTTTGTTAGCGGGTGGACCGACCTTAAGGATTGGCAGTCTGTTTGCAGGGAATATGATGTACCATCGACCCCCGCTCTTAGTGACTTAATTAGTATAGACTAGGTCATTTTTTTGATAATTTTGCTAGAACTTCTTCCCGCCAACAATTCTACCAACTCAACTTTACCACCCCATTTTTTCACTTCTTTATTTCCAACAACCTCATGAGTTTGGTAATCACTTCCCTTCATTAAGATATCTGGCTTAATAATTTGAATAAGTTTAATGGGAGTATTTTCATTAAAAATAACAATTGTATCGATCGATTCTAAGCTACACAACACTCTAGCTCTATCATCTTGATTGACCAATGGCCTTCCAGCCCCCTTTAATTTTTTGACTGAAGAATCTGAATTAAGCCCAAGGATAAGGTGATCAACTTTTCTTTTAGCTTGTTCGAGGTAGCTAACATGGCCGGCGTGAAGAATATCAAAACAGCCATTTGTAAATCCAATTTTTAATCCAGCAGATCTTAAACCACTTAAATAGCTTTCTAACTGATCGGGCTTAATGATTTTATTAATTTGCTGTGAATGCTCGATTTCTATTTCCCTTACAATCTCATGAGCTTCAACAGGCACAGTGCCTACTTTTGTGATTGCAATCCCTGCAGCGATATTGGCAAGCTCTAGCGCATCATGAACAGTCATTTTACCTATTAATCCCGCAGCAAGGGTAGCGATCACGGTATCCCCAGCCCCTGAAACGTCAAACACTTGCTTTAATTCGGTGGCTGGAATAACACAAGATTTTTGTGGCCCTATAAGCTTGATTCCCTGCGATCCTTGAGTCATCGCAATGTATTGCAGTTTATACTTGGTGCAAAGAAGTTTAAGTCGCTTATCTAATAATGCATCGCTCTCGATGTTTCCACTTGTTAGCTCTAATGCTTCCTTTTTGTTGGGAGTTAGGATGGTTGCTCCTGCATATTTTTCAATATCATTTCCTTTAGGGTCTACCAGTACTTGAATGTTTAATTTATTCGCTAACTTAATAATCTTCTGCGTCAAGTTAGGGTTTAACAACCCTTTGGCATAGTCAGAGAGAATTATAATAGATGGCTTCCTACTAATTAGATCTATTATTTTTTTTATATCTGAAGAGGACAATTGCGGACATGCATCCTCCTCATCAATTCTAACTATTTGTTGCTGTCCGCCAATGATTCTTGTTTTGGTAGTGGTTATAGCCTTACTTTTTATTAGCCCTTGATAATTTACCGATTTATTTTTTAATAGATTTTTCAGCAATTCAGCATTATGGTCACCCCCTACAACCCCACATAAGTATGTTTTTATTCCCAATCCTGCAAGGTTCGCTGCTACGTTTGCGGCACCACCCATTCTGTAAGATTCTGACTTCTTTTCTAGAATTGGTACTGGAGCCTCGGGCGATATTCTTGCCACCTCACCAAAAATATACTTGTCGAGCATTACGTCTCCGATAACAAGACCCCACTGACCTTCGGAATTGAATTTTTTTTTAATGATATCCGTATATTTTTGCTTCATAAAAATAGCCTTATATTTATTCTTAAAAATATCATTTAAGCGTATCGGTCAGCCTGTAAAAGATAGTTTTGTACATAATCCGTTACACCTTCAAGTAGGTTATGAAATTTTGACTGATACCCAGTACTTCGTAATTTAGAAATATCTGCTTGTGTATAGTACTGGTATTTATTGTTGAGGTCTTTTGGCATGTCAATATACTTAATAAGTGAGGTCGGCTGATCTAAGTTTACCAATAAACTTTCTGCTAGAGATTTGAAGGATTGAGCCTTTCCAGTCCCTATATTGAATATGCCTGACACACTGCGATTTTCTAGTAAATGAAAAATGCAGCTAACTGCATCTTTAACATAAATAAAATCCCTAAGCTGCATCCCATCCTCATATTCTGGATGAGCACTTTTAAATAATTTAATTTCTTTGTCTTGTTGGAATTGTCTAAATGCATGATAAACGACGCTTGCCATTCTCCCTTTATGATATTCATTGGGACCGTATACATTAAAAAATTTTAGTCCGCACCATTGGGGCGGCTTTGCTAAGCCTAAACTGATTTGGCTTTGAACCCACATATCAAAAAAATGCTTAGAATAGCCGTAAGCATTTAATGGGTTAAAAGAGGACAAATTGTTCTCGGAATCAAGATAGCCCTCATTGCCCATGCCGTAAGTAGCTGCCGAGCTTGCGTAAATAAAAGGGACATTATTTTCCGCACACCAATGCCATAAAAATTGACTGTATCTAATATTTGCGCTTAAGAGCTTATTAAAATTGCTTTCCGTTGTTGCGCTGATCGCGCCCATATGAATAATGGCTTCAACCTTTGCATGGCTCTTTAAATAGCCTGCAAGATCATCTTTGCTAATAAAATCGATGTACCTTCTCTTGCTAATATTTTTTTCTTGTTCGGGGGTTAGTGGCTCATCCACGATGACAAATTTGTCATCGTTTATGATGGTATTTAGGTGCCATGCAGCAACACTACCAATCATCCCAGAACCTCCGGTTAAGATAATCATAATTTTTGCTTGATCTTTTTAGCTTGCGCAATAGTTTTTTGAGACTGTTTTTTTTGCATATTTTCTGACCACAATGGATCTATCCATCCACGCATATGGCTTTCGGCAATTTCTTGCATTGCTTTGATCCACCAGGAATTATCGTTGAGTGCTGGAATATATTTATAATCCATCCCCCCGTTACTTTTAAATATTTCTAGCCCTTCCATGTTTATTTCTTCTAATGTTTCTAGGCAGTCGCTGGAAAAGCCTGGACAAACGACTTGAACATACTTCTCTTTGCTTTCACCCAGCCCTTTTATGACTTCAGAAAAATAAGGTTTTAACCATTCAGCTTGGCCAAACCTGGATTGAAAGCACACCTGGTAATCGTTATCTTTTAACTTCAGTGCTTCTGCCAATAACCTTCCTGTTTTATGACATTCGCAGTGGTAGGGGTCACCCTCCATCAAAGATTTCTTTGGGATTCCGTGAAAGCTCATGATAAGTTTCGAAGGCTTTCCATGCTTACCCCAGAAGGACAGTATTGAATTTTTTAGGGCATCAATATAGGCAGGATGATCGTGATAATGACGAATCGTTCGTATTTCAGGAACATTTCTTGTTCGCATTAATATTCGCCATAAGCTATCCATGGCTGAAGCAGAGGAAGATGCTGCATATTGAGGGTAAAGGGGGAATAAAAGAATTTTAGTGCAATTTTTCTTTCTGAGACTTTCAAAAGCTGATTTCATTGAAGGGTTGCCGTAGCTCATGCCTAATTCGACTTCAATTGGTTGTTTATGAGTCTTTGCTATACTTTTCCGAAGTAACTCTTTTTGTTTTTTTGCATTAACCAGGAGTGGAGATCCTTTTGATGTCCAAACTTGCTGATATTTTTTGGCTGAAGCACTAGGCCTAAATACTAGAATAATGCAATGCAATATCCAGCACCAAATAAATCTTGGTATCTCAACAACCCGTCTATCCATTAAGAATTGACCAAGATATTTCCTTAGGGCTTTTGCAGTCGGATGGTCTGGCGTGCCAAGATTAGCTAAAATAATTCCTACCTTAGCAGGGTCGCCATGGTTGTATTTTGGTTCAGGGTTAAAATATTTCAATGTTGAAGTGCCTTTATTTTATAGAATTACCCAATAGTTTAGCAGTGATGTCGACAATTGGTATGACTCTTTCATAGGCCATACGTGTTGGACCAATAACACCTAAGATACCTAATACCTCACCATCAGCCTCGTAAGGCGCAGTAATTACACTGCATTCATCCAAAGCCTGATACCCAGATTCTTCCCCAATAAAAATCTGGATACCATTTGCATGCTGGCTACTTTCTAAAAGCTTTAGTAGGGCAGATTTTTTTTCAAAAACTTCTAAAATTTTTCTTATACTCGCCACATTTTGTGAAAGCTCTACAGTCTCTAGAAGCTTTGTTTGACCTGACATGACGATATTATCAGCTTCATCATTATTGTCAGCAGCAGAGTTTATTGCAGATGACATTAAGTCGGAGATATTTGTTTTCATATGTTTTAGATCGTCCATGAGCCTTTTTTTTGCTTCCTCGACAGAATAACCACTGAATTCTTTATTAAAATAGTTAGCAGCTTCAGTTAAGCTTGTTTTGTCATAATCATGATTAGTATAGAGAACGCTATTTTGAACGTTACCATCGTCAGTAACAATAATCACCAGAACTCGTCGTTCGGATATGCCAATAAATTCGATATGCTTGTATTTGATTTTTTTAGCTTTTGGGATCATTACAATGCCAGCAAACTTTGTTAGCTCAGATAAGGTATTTGCCGCAGAGCTAATTAAATGTTTATTATCCGAAGCTATCAATTGATTTTTAAGCGACGAAATCTCTACATCATCTAATGATTGAACTGTCACCAGACTATCAACAAAGAGCCTGTAGCCTTTGTTTGTAGGGATGCGTCCAGCTGAAGTGTGTGGACTGGATACAAAGCCTGCATCTTCAAGGTCCTTCATGATGTTGCGAATTGAAGCTGGGCTAAGATCAAGGTCTGATGAGGCTGATAATGTTTTTGAGCCTACGGGCTGACCATCACCAATATGATGAGTGATCAAGGTCTTGAGAAGTGATTGGGCTCTGCTATCTAGATCCATTATTTTATTCGTTAATTTGGAATGAATGCATTAAAATGTATTATGAATCATTTTACTAACTCAGCTCCAATTTAGCTAGGCTATTCGACATAATATGAAAGCTTTTAAAAAAATTGCTGTAATCGGCAAGTACCCCTCAAAAGAAGAGTCAACGGATATTAATAGCCAGCTTCTGCAGTTAGTTGAACACTTAAGTAAAAAACCTGTTGAATTATTTGTTGAAGAAAAAACACAGCAACAACTTAATGCGCAGACAATTCAGGCGATTGCCTTAAAAGATATTGGGGCATGCGTTGACCTTGCAATCATTATCGGCGGAGATGGAACGATGATTGGTGTTGCGCGTAACTTAGTGGACTCTAATACGCCGTTGGTGGGAGTTAATCAAGGGCGATTTGGCTTCCTTGCCGATCTAAATACGAGCAGTATGCTAACCAATATCGACTCTATTTTGAATGGAGAATATATTGAAGATAAAAGGATGCTCATTAATACAAAAATTATCCGAGATGATCATGTAGTGTATGAGTCCCTTTCACTTAATGATATTGTGATTAAAAGTGGTGTAAGATTGATAGAGCTGGAGGTAATGATTGATAATGCATTCGTCCATAGACAAAGATCTGATGGAATTATTGTGAGCACTCCAACGGGGACAACAGCATATGCCTTATCGGCTGGCGGCCCTATCCTTCATCCAAATTTAGATGCTATTTCCATAGTTCCAATTAGCCCACACACTTTAAGTAATAGACCAATAGCAATCAATGCTGAAAGCAAAGTAACAATTAAAATTGTTCATATGGACGAAGCCTATGCAAGCATTGATGGCCAGATAAAATTTCCCTTAGACACAAGGGATGTTATTGAGATTAGCAAAGCAAAACAATCGATTTCTATTCTTCACCCAAATGATTATTGCTATTTTGAAATGTTGAGAAATAAATTACATTGGGGATAAAGACTATTTATGCTTGAAAGTTTGGTTATTAAGAATTTTGTTATTGTCGATCATTTGGAGCTTAACTTCCTACCAGGATTTAGCTCGCTTACAGGAGAGACAGGAGCAGGAAAGTCTATCCTTATTGATGCACTATCAATATGTTTGGGACAAAGGGCTGGAACAGACTTAATCAGGAAGGGTGAGGATAAGTCCGATATCACCTCCACATTTACGATTGATAATAATGCACAAGCAATTTCATGGATGCATGAGAATGCAATTGATCACGATGGCAGTCTTATTGTACGTCGAATTATAAATATTGACGGAAAGTCAAAAGCATTTATCAACGGAACCCCTTCTTCCGTCTCTCAATTAAAAGAACTTTCAGAATTCTTAGTAGATATTTACAGTCAAAACTCTCACCATTCACTATTAAAACCTTCAACCCAAAAAGAAATATTGGATAGTTTTGCTCGATCTCAAAACCTAGCTAGTGAGGTGAAGAATGCATATTCAGTATGGGTGGCTCTTTTGAAAGAATATGAAGCTTTTGCCAAGAATAGGGAAAGTTTTATCAATGAGCTTGAAGAGTTGGAGGAAAAATATAAAGATTTTAATGCACTTAATTTTTCTCTTGATGGATGGGAGCAGCTAAAGGCCGAGCATAAGGTTTTAAATAACAGCGCTGAGTTAATAGCAGGCACTCAGCAATGCTTAGATTTAATGGATAATACAGATAAGAGCTCAATTAACGAAAAAATATTAACATTAAAAAATTATTTGTCCTCTTTAACTAAATTAGATGTGAAGTTAGCAGGAAAAGTTACCACTTTGGAAGGCTCAGCACTCGAATTACTGGAATTATCGCGAGACTTAAATCATTATCTCCATTCTTTGGAGGTCAATGAAGGGGAAAAAAGAGATGTTGAGTCGAAGGTAGAGTCAACTTTCAATTTTTTAAGGAAATACAAAATCACCCCAGAGGAATTAGACGAACTGAGCGCACAATGGAGGGACAGAATTGAGGTGCTATCGAGACTTTTAAATGAGAGTGATAATCGCGACAAAGTAGATGAAGCAAAAAGAAGTTATGACCTTTTAGCCGATAAACTATCAGGCGAAAGAAAAGAAGCTGGCCTTAAATTAAGCATTCAAATTACAGACAAATTAAATGAGCTGTCTTTTAAGAACGCTCAATTTCAGGTGAAATTTTCTCGTTGTGAGCCATCAAGCAATGGTAATGAATACATAGAATTTCTTATTGCTACCTTTCTTGGAGCTGAATTAAGACCAATACAAAAAGTTGCCTCTGGCGGAGAGCTCTCTAGAATTAGCTTAGCTATTAGAGTTTCTTCAATTACAGATGTCGATGTACCCACCATGATTTTTGATGAGGTTGATGTTGGTATTGGTGGAAGTGTGGCTGAGATTGTCGGTAAACTATTAAAGGCTTTAAGTCATAAGAATAATAGGCAAACATTTGTCATTACCCACCTTCCTCAGGTAGCAGCCCAATCAGATAATCATTTTAGGGTTTCTAAGAAATTAACAGAGGACCAAACATCTAGTGATATCAAACTTCTTAGTAAAGAGGAGAGAGTCACTGAAATCGCGCGAATGCTTGGCGGAGTCGAAATAACTCAAACAACCATCGAGCATGCGAAGGAGATATTAGGCTAATTTTTATTTATGGCACTTGTCGATGTTTTCTTTACCACCCAGCCTGCATGAACAGGGTTTATTGGCACAATCACCATAGATATATAGAGAATGATCAATTATTTTAAATCCCAATTTTTCAGCGACTTCAACTTGGAGTTTTTCGATCTGATCATTTCTAAATTCTTCCACATGCCCACACTGTAGGCAGACTATGTGATCATGGTGGGATTTTTCATTTAGCTCAAAAACGGCCTTATCACTTTCAAAGTGATGCCTTATCAGAAGACCTGCCTGCTCAAACTGAGTGAGCACTCTGTAGATTGTAGCAAGACCAATCTCTTCACTCGTATTTAACATAATTTTATAGATATCTTCAGCAGATAGATGCCGCTCATCACTGTTTTCAAAAATATCTAGAATCTTTAGTCTAGGAAGAGTGGCCTTTAAACCAGTCTTCTTTAGCTCAACATGCTCTTCCATATTTAACCTCCCATAAATGTAAATTTAAAAGTCAATAATCACATGGTATATTATGAATCTTTGCAAATAAACCCTTATCTTATATGCGCTTTTTCTTACTCATCTTAATCATTACACTTTCTGCATGTTCTACAGAGAATATAAAAATGCCAGTAATTTATAAGGTCAATATCCAGCAGGGCAATGAGATAGACTCTTCTATGCTTCTAAAGCTTAAGCCAGAGATGACAAAATCTCAAGTAAAGTTTATTTTAGGCACTCCCTTAATTGAGGATAGCTTTCATAAAGATCGTTGGGATTATCTGTATTCCAATAAAACCCATGGCGTTGTAAATAAGGATAATTTTTCCGCTGTTGAAAGAAGGCATGTGATAGTGCATTTTGAGAACGAGCTTTTGAAAAGCATATCTGGAGAAGTAATTCCCGGTTCTGTAGATCAGGAAGGCAATTCAGCAATTGCGTTAAAAGAGCATGAGGTTGCAAGCAAAGCGGATCAGCTAGAAGCTGGTAAATCTTCTGAGTCTTGGTTAGAAACTCTTAAGTTTTGGAAGAATGACGATAAAAAAGTTGTGCCTAAAGTCGAAATTATAAGCCCAAAGGCAGAAAGGTCTGTAACAGAGAATGATGCCCTAAGCATTAAAAAATCGAGCGAAGCAGAAAAAACAAAACGTTTGAATAGTGTTGAAACTATCGATATCAAAGGTTCGGCTAGTGACACCATACAAAAAGACATAGTGAAGTCTGAAACTAATATAAAAGATGATTTGACCTCTGTTAGCGATAGTGTAGGCGAGCCTATTCAGACGAAACAAGATATAATTGAAAGTGAACCAAAAGCTAAGGACTATTTCGACTTAATGTTAGAAAAAATTGGATTTTAAGGCATGAATGATACTTTAAATATTTTAATTGTTGGCGCAACTGGAAAAATGGGACAAGCCCTAATACAAGAGATTATCAGCGATAAAATAACAAAACTTTGTGGCGCTATGGAACACAAAGACTCTTCTTTTATAGGCCAGGATGCAGGCCATTTTTTTGGAGTAAAAACTAACATCAACATTAAAGACTGCTTTGACGACTCTTCAAAGGCTGCTGATGTATTAATTGACTTTACTCGACCGTCGGCAAGTTTAGAATACCTGGCATATTGCCGAAACCATAAAATTAAATATGTGTTAGGTACTACTGGATTTTCAGAGGGAGAAAAGGAGATTATTGAGGATGCGTCGAATGATATATCAATATGTTTTGCACCCAATATGAGCGTTGGAGTAAACCTTCTCCTTTCTCTTACGGAAATGGCAACCAAGGTTCTTCATGAAGATTTTGATATAGAAATAATAGAAACGCACCATAAAGATAAAGTGGATGCGCCATCAGGAACTGCGCTTGGATTAGGACAGGCGGTAGCTTCAAGCTCGAATAGAACATTGTCTGAGCATGGGGTTTTTCAAAGAGAGGGTATTATGCCGCCTAGACAGAGAACAGATATTGGCTTTTCAACAATCAGAGGAGGGGACGTGGTTGGTGATCATACGGTTCTTTATGCTGGAGATGGAGAGCGAATTGAGTTGACGCATAAGGCAAGTAGTAGAAAAACATTTGCTAAAGGGGCATTAAGGGCGGCAAAGTTTATTGCAACTAAGACTCAAGGTTTGTTTGATATGCGAGATGTTTTGGATCTCAGGGGGTAAAATCTCATCAATTTTCAGCATTTAAATTGCTCAGCAGAGCTTATTGATCTATAATGTTTTTTCAGCGGGCGGACAAAAATCCACCCGTTTGTTACATCTAGCGTTTATTCACCTTAGGAGTTATGTTTGTCGCAAAAGAAGCCTGCCACTCTAGTGCTTGCAGACGGAACAAAGTTTCGGGGTAGTTCAATTGGGGTTGATGGTTTTGCTGTTGGCGAAGTGGTATTTAATACCTCTATGACGGGATACCAAGAAATTCTGACAGATCCCTCCTATACCCAGCAATTAGTATGTTTAACTTACCCCCATATTGGTAATACGGGAACCAATGAAGAAGATCTCGAATCGTCGCAGGTTTTTTGCAGTGGGCTAATTATTAAAGACCTACCAATTCATTCCTCCAATTTTAGGCAAAATAGTACCTTGGCGAGCTACTGCCAGAAAGAAAAAATAGTAGCAATCTCTGACATTGACACCCGACAATTAACGAAGCACATTAGGATGTATGGCGCGCAAGCTGGGTGCATATGTGTGGCGGGAAAAGAAGAAGATGCACTGAAAAAAGCTAAAGATTTTCCTGGCTTAACTGGGGCAGATCTAGCTAAAGTTGTATCCACTACTAAAATTTATAATTTTAATGATGGGGAATGGACATTAGAAAAAGGTTATGCGCCTTCTAGCGATTCGAAATTTAAAGTAGTTGCATACGATTTTGGCGTAAAAAGAAATATTTTGAGAATGTTGGTTTCCAGGGGCTGTGAGGTAGTAGTAGTGCCAGCTGAGCTTTCTGTCGACAAGGTTATAGCAATGAAACCGGACGGAGTTTTTTTATCAAATGGACCTGGCGACCCCGAACCTTGCGACTATGCTATAAAAAATATCAAAACATTACTAGCAAAAAAAATCCCAATTTTTGGAATCTGTTTGGGCCATCAATTACTGGCCTTAGCTTCTGGAGCACAGACAGCTAAAATGAAGTTCGGTCATCACGGTGCCAATCATCCAGTTCAAGACCTACTTTCCAAGAAGGTTTTCATTACCAGTCAAAATCATGGATTTTCAGTTAATGAGGCTAATTTGCCTGTTAATATAAAAATTACTCATAAATCATTATTTGATAATTCGATACAAGGAATTGAGCTGAATGATGCCCCTGCATTTAGCTTTCAAGGCCATCCTGAGGCAAGCCCAGGGCCAACAGAGATGAGTTACTTATTTGATCACTTTGTGAGTTTAATGAAAAAAGGTAAAAAACTGCAGAATGACTAAACGTAAAGACATTAAATCAATTCTTATTATTGGGGCAGGACCAATCGTCATAGGGCAGGCATGTGAATTTGATTATTCCGGTGCACAAGCATGCAAAGCGCTGACGGAGGAAGGCTATAGAGTTATTTTGGTAAATTCTAACCCCGCTACCATCATGACTGATCCAGATTTGGCAGATGCAACCTATATTGAGCCGATTCAATGGCAAATCGTAGCCAAAATCATAGAAAAAGAAAGGCCTGATGCTTTACTTCCTACTATGGGAGGGCAAACAGCCTTAAATTGCGCCCTTGATTTAGATAAGCATGGGATTCTTAAGAAATTCAATGTTGAATTGATTGGTGCATCAAAAGAGGCAATTGATAAGGCAGAGGATAGACAAAAATTCAAAGAAGCAATGACCGGCATTGGACTAGCTTCTGCAAGATCAGCCATTGCGCACAGTATGGAAGAGGCAATTCAAGTCCAAGCCTCTATTGGGTACCCAGCAATTATCCGGCCCTCGTTTACCATGGGTGGAAGCGGTGGAGGCATCGCTTACAATAAAGAAGAATTTATGTTGATTTGTGAGCGAGGCTTGGATGCTTCACCAACAAACGAACTTCTTATTGAGGAGTCTTTGCTTGGTTGGAAAGAATACGAAATGGAGGTTGTTCGTGATTCTAACGATAACTGCATAATTATTTGTTCAATTGAGAATCTCGATCCGATGGGGGTCCATACAGGCGACTCAATAACTGTTGCTCCCGCACAGACTTTAACAGATAAAGAATACCAAATAATGCGTACGGCATCTATCAACATCTTAAGGGAAATTGGGGTTGATACCGGAGGATCAAACGTACAATTTGCAATTAATCCTGATGATGGAAGAATGTGTGTGATTGAGATGAATCCAAGAGTCTCAAGATCCTCGGCTTTAGCATCAAAGGCAACTGGGTTTCCCATTGCAAAGATTGCAGCAAAATTAGCTGTAGGTTATACATTAGATGAGTTAAAAAACGATATTACCGGAGGACTAACCCCAGCATCTTTTGAACCAACGATTGATTATGTTGTTACTAAAATTCCACGCTTTGCATTTGAAAAATTTCCTCAAGCCGACTCTAGACTGACCACTCAAATGAAATCAGTAGGCGAAGTGATGGCAATGGGAAGAACGTTTCAGGAATCCTTCCAAAAAGCACTAAGAGGTCTTGAAATTGGGGTAGATGGGTTGGTTGAATTCTCTGAAGATAAGGATGAGATTGTTAAAGAGCTTCGAGAGTGCGGGCCTAACCGCATTTGGTTTGTTGGGGATGCATTTAGAGCGCAGTTAACTGTCGAAGAGGTATTTCAGCACTCAAAAATTGATCCTTGGTTTTTGTATCAGATTAAAGATATTGTGGATCAAGAAAGCCTTGTAAAGGAAAAAACCTTTGAAGGACTGGAGGCTAACTTTCTTAGAAGCCTAAAAAAATCAGGATTTTCTGATAGTAGAATAGCAAAATTGGTTGGTAGAGACGAATCGTCCGTAAGAAAATTACGGCATGATCAAAATATTCGACCTGTCTATAAAAGAGTAGATACCTGTGCGGCTGAATTTGAAACTAAAACAGCTTATCTTTATTCTACGTATGAGGAGTATTGTGAATCAGAACCAACCACAAATAAAAAAATCCTCATCTTAGGAGGAGGTCCAAACAGAATTGGACAGGGAATTGAATTCGATTACTGTTGTGTTCATGCTGCATTAGCGCTTAGAGATAGTGGCTTTGAAACCATTATGATCAACTGCAACCCAGAGACAGTATCTACCGATTATGACACATCAGATAGGCTGTATTTTGACCCAGTTACCCTAGAGGATGTGTTAGAAATCGTAGCAAAAGAAAGCCCATGGGGCGTAATTGTTCAGTACGGTGGTCAAACACCCCTTAAATTAGCGAAAGCGCTAGAAGGGGAAGGCGTTCCAATAATTGGGACCTTACCTGATGACATTGATGCTGCAGAAGATCGTGAACGCTTTCAAAATATACTCAATGAATTAAAGCTTAAACAACCACCCAACAAAACAGCAAGAACACCTGAGGAGGCTTTGGTGTTGGCGGAGGAGATCGGTTACCCCTTAGTTGTTAGGCCAAGCTATGTTTTGGGTGGAAGAGCTATGGAGATTGTTCATGAGAAAAATGATTTAGAAAGATATATGCGAGAAGCAGTGAAGGTTTCTCATGAGTCTCCGGTCTTGTTAGATAGATTCTTAAACGATGCGTTAGAAATTGATGTGGATGCAATCTCAGACGGTGAGGATATAGTTATTGGTGGGATTATGGAGCACATTGAGCAAGCAGGAGTTCACTCAGGTGATTCAGCCTGCTCATTACCACCGCATACTTTGACGAAAATAGTGCAAAAAATGATTATTGAGCAAACCAAAAAAATGGCAAAAGCCCTAAATGTTGTGGGTTTAATGAATGTGCAATTTGCTATTCAGGGTGAGAATATTTATGTTTTAGAGGTAAACCCAAGGGCATCGAGAACTGTTCCCTTCGTTTCAAAAGCAATCGGAAAGCCGTTAGCTAAAATTGCAGCTAACTGTATGGCAGGCATATCTCTTAAGAATCAAAATTTTACCAAGGAAATAACTCCTGACTTCTTCTCTGTTAAAGAGGCGGTATTTCCTTTCATAAAATTTCCAGGAGTGGATACGATCCTTGGTCCTGAAATGAAATCTACAGGCGAGGTAATGGGGGTTGCAAAAACATTTGCAGAGGCTTTTATTAAATCCCAGATGGGTGCATCGGTTATACTTCCAAAAGGGGGTAAAGCATTTTTAAGCGTCAGAAAAGAAGACCACCTAAATGTCATTGATATAGCTCAGTCACTTAGGGATCTTGGATTTAAAATTGTTGCGACAAAAGGCACTGCAAACGCTATCAGGAAACAAGGTATTGACGTAGATACAGTGAATAAAGTTGCGGAAGGAAGGCCTCATATTGTAGATATGATTAAAAATAACGAAATTGATTTCATTGTAAATATAACCGAAGATAGAAGGGCGATAGCGGATTCCTACGAAATAAGACGAAATGCATTGCAAAATAAAGTTACCTATTACACAACATTATCTGGTGCAAGAGCTGCATGTGTTGGAATGAATTATGTTGATGAGATTCATGTAGAGTCGCTGCAAAGCTTGCACAAACTACCCACTTAAAATACACTTCTCCACTAACAAGCTTGAACAAAATAAAATTACTATCGCTAGTATAAAAGGAAAAAGATGGCGCAAATACATATGACCCGTAATGGTCTTGAAGCTTTAAAGAAGGAGTTGCAGCAATTAAAAAGTGTTGATAGGCCTGCGATTATTGAAGCTATTGCTGAAGCAAGAGCTCAGGGCGATTTATCCGAAAATGCTGAGTATGAATCAGCAAAAGAAAAGCAGGGCTTTATTGAGGGGAGGCTGGCGGATATTGAAGCAAAAATTTCGCAAGCAGAAGTAATTGACCCAGCAAATTTAAAGGCTGAAGGAAGATGCGTTTTTGGCGCAACAATAGAGTTAGAAGACTTAGATACAGAAAAGAAATCAACCTTCCAAATTGTTGGGGATGATGAGTCGAGTATTAAAGACAATAAAATATCGATAAATTCACCGTTAGCAAAAGCCCTAATTGGCAAGGAAGCCGGCGATGTTGTCGAGTTTGAAAGTCCTGGTGGAATTAAATCATTTGATATTTTACGAGTTTTATATATCTAATTTATATGGAAAATTTGTTTAATAAGCTTAGTTTTGTCATTACTTCAGTCTGGGTGGGATCCCTGTGGAGTATGTTGATGGTGACATCTGTATTGTTCAATAAAATCCCAAGTACATACATAGCTGGGGCATTGGCGAGTGATATGTTCAAATTTATCAACTATTTTGGTTTATTTGCCTCCGGCATTATTATTTTTGCAGGCTTTAAGTCGTATGGCGTGAGAGTAATGAAAAAAGCCTTTTTATGGATTACATTGTTCATTCTTTTGTTAGTGATAATCAGCTTCTTTGGAATACATCCATTGTTAGAAACACTTAAAGTCGAAGCTTTACCTCGAGAGGTTATGGAGAGTGTCTTTGCTGATCGTTATAGCTCATGGCATGGGATTGCCAGTGCAGGCTATTTATTGCAGTGCATTCTCGGGATTTTATTACTAATTAAAATGCGATGAGATTAAGGCAGAGTAATTTTAGTTTTTTTTGGGTTTGGACGGAATATAACTAACAATTTTCCTATATGATTAATAGGCTCCGCGCGAACTTTTTCACAAATACTAATCCAAAGCCCTTCTCTATTCTCTTTGCTATCGCTCTGAACTTTTATTTTAATTAATTCATGAGCATTTAAATTTACATCAATTTCTTTGATTACGGAATCAGTTAAGCCCTTAAGCCCTATTTGAACAACTGGATTTATAGGGTGAGATAGTGCCTTCAGGTAAGCTGTTTGTTTTGAATTTAGCATGTAATATAGAATGTATGTCGTAAATAGGGTGGCAATAATATCAGATGAAGAGATCAAAAACTAGTAAAAGCTGGATGAATGAACATGTATCAGATCCATACGTCCACAAAGCAAAGATAGCTGGTTATCGATCTCGTGCGGCATTTAAATTGTTAGAAGCAAATGAGAAGTTTAATTTTCTCACAAAGAAAATGAATGTAGTGGATTTAGGATCAGCACCAGGAAGTTGGTCACAAGTAATTTCACAGATGACAGGCTGTAACGGTAACATTTTTGCTCTTGATCTATTGGAAATGGTGCCAATTAAAAATGTTGAATTTTTAAAAGGGGACTTTCGTGAACAGGAAATGTTAGATAGTCTCGAAAAAAAACTTGGTAAAACCTCTTTAGATCTTGTAATTTCAGATATGGCCCCCAATATTAGTGGTATAAAGACTTCTGATCAAGCAGGAATTATTCACTTAAATGAGCTTGCACTGCAGTTTTCTACTGATTGGTTGAAACCAAACGGTTGTTTTTTGGTCAAGTCATTTGTCGGTGCAGAATTTGATGGTTTTGTGGCCGAAACACGAAAGCATTTTGAAAAAGTAACAACGTTTAAGCCTGCATCATCAAGAGACAGAAGTTCGGAGATTTTTGTATTTGGAAGAAATAAAATTTAATTTTTATTTTTGATGTTCCGTAGTTTATGATTAAGTAAGTAATAAATAAAACAAGGATGAAGATTTGAACAATAATACATTGAAAAGTATAGCTATGTGGATTGCTGTAGGACTGATTATGATGACAATTTTTAATCAGTTTTCTGGTTCGTCACGATTTGAGAACAAGTTAGTTTACTCACAATTTATGTCAGAAGTGAAGTCGGGAAATATAGCTAGAGTTGAAATCGATGGCCAGAATTTAACTGGTATAACTGCAGACGGAAAACGCTTTACCACTTACGCCCCTACAGACCCATGGCTTGTTTCTGATTTACTTAAAAATAATGTTGTCGTAGATGCTAAGCCTAAGGAGCAGCAGTCTTTTCTTGCGAGTATCTTTATCTCATGGTTCCCTATGATCCTGTTGATTGGGGTGTGGATATTCTTTATGAAACAAATGCAGGGTGGTGGAAAGGGTGGTGGACCTTTCTCTATGGGTAAAAGTAAAGCGAGGCAACTTGACCAAACTAACAATAAAACAACGTTCGCTGATGTTGCTGGATGTGATGAATCGAAAGAAGAAGTTTCTGAGATCGTCGAATTTCTTAAGGACCCAACTAAATTTCATAAGTTAGGAGGCCGAATCCCAAGAGGAGTTTTGATGGTAGGCCCCCCAGGAACAGGAAAAACTTTGCTTGCTCGGGCTATTGCGGGTGAGGCAAAAGTTCCTTTTTATAGCATCTCTGGCTCAGATTTTGTAGAGATGTTCGTTGGCGTTGGCGCTGCAAGAGTTCGCGACATGTTTGAGCAGGCAAAAAAAAGCTCACCTTGCATTATTTTTATTGATGAAATTGATGCAGTAGGACGTCATCGGGGTTCTGGCATGGGCGGTGGTAATGATGAGAGAGAGCAAACTCTTAACCAGCTGTTGGTCGAGTTAGATGGTTTTGAGGCCAACTCAGGAGTCATAGTTATTGCTGCAACTAACCGAGCGGATGTTCTCGACAAGGCTTTATTGAGACCAGGAAGATTTGATAGACAGGTAGCGGTATCTCTTCCAGACATTAAAGGTAGAGAGCAAATTCTTATGGTACACATGAGAAAGGTACCTATCGATCCAGACGTAAAGGCAGATATTGTTGCTCGCGGTACCCCCGGTTTTTCTGGTGCAGATTTAGCGAATTTGGTTAATGAAGCAGCTTTGTTTGCTGCAAGACGCAATAAACGAACAGTAGACATGGAGGACTTTGAGGAGGCTAAAGACAAAATATTTATGGGCCCTGAAAGAAAGTCAATGGTTATGCGTGAAGAGGAAAGAAGGAACACGGCATATCACGAGTCTGGCCATGCGGTTGTTGCAAAACTTCTTCCTAACGCTGATCCCGTTCATAAAGTGACTATTATGCCTAGAGGGTGGGCATTAGGCTTAACCTGGCAGCTTCCTGAATTCGACCGATTTAGCAGCTTTAAAGAAAAAATGCTGGAAGAAATAGCCATACTGTTTGGTGGAAGAATTGCTGAAGAAGTCTTTATGAAGCAAATGTCTACTGGGGCAGCCAACGATTTTGAGCGAGCTACGAAACTGGCAAGAGACATGGTAACCAAGTACGGCATGTCAGACAAGATGGGAACTATGGTTTATTCTGACGATACCAACGATGGGTTCATGTCTATGTCTTCAAAGTCAATTTCTGAAGCAACACAACAAAAAGTTGATGCTGAGATTAAATCTATTCTTGATCAGCAGTACGGAGTTGCTAGAAAGTTGATTGAAAAAAATAAGAAAAAAATTGAGCTTATGGCTAAAGCATTGTTGGAGTTTGAGACAATTGATAGCGATCAGGTTAACGATATTATGCAAGGAAAAAAAATGAGGGCCCCCAAGCCATCAAAGGGATCTGATTCACCAAAAAAACCTTCTGGAGGAAGTTCTGGAGCAACCCCTATTACTCCGCAACCAGCAGCTAAAAACTAAGGAAAGGGGCATCTGCCCCTTTTTAATTTTTTCTAAATGCGATTATCTCAATTAGCCAAAACACCCTTAATTATGGGTATCTTAAATGTCACTCCCGACTCGTTTTCAGATGGTGGAAAACATAATACATTAACTACTGCCATTGATCATGCTTTGCAAATGATTGAAGACGGAGCAGATATGATCGATATAGGTGGTGAATCATCACGGCCTGGAGCACTCCCTATTTCATTGCATGAAGAAGAAAAAAGAATTCTCCCCGTTATTCAGGAAATTAGGAAGCTCTCACAAATTTATATATCTATAGATACATATAAGCCCGAAGTTATGGCTAAAACCATAGATCTAGGAGTTAATATGATTAATGATATAAAGGCTCTTCAAGAAATGGGGTCGCTCGATGTTATTGCAAACTCTTCTGTTGACGTATGTTTAATGCATATGCAAGGTACCCCAGAAATGATGCAGATAAACCCTGTTTATGATTCGGTAGTGAGCGAAGTAGAACAATTTTTAACGTCAAGGGTGAGCGCTTGTGAGAAAAAAGGCATTAATAGAAACAGAATTTTGTTGGATCCGGGTTTTGGTTTTGGAAAAACGCAATTTGACAATATACTGCTGTACAAAAATTTGAAGCAATTTTTAAAGCTTAATCTGCCTTTACTGATTGGAGTCTCTAAAAAAAGTATGGTAAAAAATATTGTCGGCGAAAACAAGGATGATATCATTCACACAAGCGCATTTTTGGCTGCATTGGCCGCAAAAAATGGGGCACGAGTTCTTAGAGTCCATAACATTAAAGAAACCAAAAGCATGCTTAACTATCTAGAAATAATATAAATTTATGACTCAATTTTTTGGCACAGACGGTATTAGGGGTAAAACAGGGTCTTTTCCAATAACCCCAGATTTTTTTGTAAAAATTGGCTATGCTGCAGGACTTGTTTTGACTAAGCATCATGATCTTGAAACGAATCCCAGTGTTGTTATAGGCAAAGACACTCGTATTTCTGGCTATATGTTTGAGTCAGCTTTGGAGTCAGGTTTTGCTGCAGCCGGTGTTGATGTCTATCTTACCGGCCCATTACCAACACCCGCCATAGCTTTCCTTACCAAAGCTTTAAATGCTGATATCGGTGTTTCTATCACTGCTTCACATAACCCTTATGATGATAACGGCATTAAATTATTTTCTAATCAAGGAACTAAGTTACCCCAAAGTATAGAGAGAGAAATTGAAGAGATTGTTGAGTCTGATATAAAGGTTGTACCTGCTCACCGTTTAGGTAAAGCCAAAAGGCTCGATGATGCCAGGGATCGGTATGAAGCTTTTTGCCTAAGCACGTTACCGAAAAATTTTACATTAGCTGGCAAAAAAATTATTCTCGATTGCGCTCATGGCGCTACTTACCAGGTAGCCCCATCTATCTTTAGTCGTTTGGGTGCCGATATACAGATAATTAATAACCAACCTAACGGGCTGAATATTAATGAGAACGCGGGCTCCATACATCCTGAATTTTTAATAAAAGCTGTGCTTATCGCTAAAGCCGATTTGGGTATTGCGTTTGATGGTGATGGCGACAGATTAATTATGGTTGATGAGTTAGGTCAGTTGATTGACGGAGACCAAATCCTATTCTTACTTTTGAGGTCCTATCTGCAACAAAATATTATGTCTGGTGGATTAGTTGGAACGTTAATGTCTAATCTTGCCCTGGAGGAAAAGTGCAAAGAGATGAATATTCCTTTTATTAGAGCTAAGGTAGGTGATAAGTATGTAGCAGAAGCTCTTAGGGAGAAAAAATGGATTATTGGTGGTGAAAACTCTGGTCATATTGTTCTTCTTGATAAGCATTCTACAGGGGATGGGATAATTTCTTCATTGCAACTTATTGCTTCCCTTCAATCAAACCAGGAGTCATTAAGTCAAGCGCTTAGTAATTTTCCAATGTATCCTCAGAAACTCATCAACATCACCTCAATTGGAAAATTCAATGTTGATGGCAACGAAGTGAAACCCCTTATTGAGCAAGCTAATCAGATGATGGAGGGGAAGGGGCGTGTCTTAATTAGAGAGTCCGGAACTCAACCTTTAATTAGAGTTATGACTGAAGGCCCCGACGTTGAGAAAGTAATTAAATCTGCTCAGTTCCTAGCAGACAGTATTAACCAAACTTCCCAGTAATATAATCTTCGGTCTCTTTTTTGGATGGCTTGGTAAAAATTGTATCGGTTTTGTCATGCTCCACTAGTTCACCGAGATACATGTAAGCCGTATAATCTGAAATTCTTGCGGCTTGTTGCATATTGTGAGTAACAATAAGAATTGATAGCTTGTCTTTAAGGCCGGACATTAATTCTTCAATATTGACCGTAGCGATCGGGTCTAATGCAGATGTAGGCTCGTCAAATAACATGATTTCGGGTTCAGTTGCCAAGGCCCTTGCAATACACAAGCGCTGTTGTTGTCCGCCGGATAAGTTAAAAGCCAGGTCTTGTAGGCGGTCTTTTACTTCCTCCCATAATGATGCTCCTTTAAGAGCTTCTTCAATTTTTTCATCGATCACTCTCGCATTAGTTTCTCCCCTAACTCGAAGCCCATACGCAACGTTTTCATATATAGACTTAGGAAATGGATTGGGCTTTTGAAAAACCATACTTATCCTCATCCTCACCTCTATGGGATCAACTTTTTTATCAAGTATGTTTGTATTATCTGGATGAAGAGTAATTTCCCCGTCATACCGATTGCCAGGATAAAGGTCATGCATTCTATTAAAACAACGTAAAAAAGTAGATTTCCCACAACCGGATGGGCCGATCAGTGCCGTAATTTTATTTTCGTATACAGGCAAACTAACATTTTTGAGCGCCTGAGTACCGTCTGCATAGAAGAAATTCAAATCCTTAGATTCAGCTTTAACTATTTCGTTATGTTTATTTTTAGCTACCATTTAATTTTTTTCCTAACGTTATATCTTAATTTAATTGCAAAACCATTCATCATTGCTGTCAGAATAATTATTACAGCACCTGTAGCAGCGGCATTAATATGGAAAGCATGCTGTGGTCTTGATATCCAGTTAAACATTTGAATAGGAAGCACTGTAAAACCAGCATTCAACCATGCAAAATTTAAAAAAGGTGGGTCTATGCTGACTGGTGAAGGCGGGAGAAAGGCGATGAAAGTTAACGCACCAATTGTTATAACTGGGGCAGTCTCACCTATAGCCCTTGCCATACCAATAATCACACCAGTTAAAATACCGCCATATGAGTATTGAACCACATGATGAAGCACTACTTGCCATTTGGTTGCACCTACTGCATAGGCTGCCTCTCTTATATGAATTGGGATAGCTCTAATTGCCTCACGTGTCGATACTATTACTATGGGAAGCATCAACAAAGCGAGCGTTAGGCCGGCTGTCAAAATACTTTGCCCAAGACCAAAGCTGTATACAAATAAGCCAAGCGCCAGCAAGCCATAAATGATCGATGGAACACCGGCTAGATTAGAAACGTTGATTTCAATGATGTCAGAGATCCAATTTTTTTTCGCATACTCCTCCAAATAAATGCCTGCAGCTATACCTAAAGGCACTGCTACGAAAAAGGTAACTAACAAAACTAGAGACGAACCAACCCATGCTGATAAAATTCCTGCCCTTGCAGCCCTTCTTGATGGAAAGTTAGTAAAAAAATCTAACGTAAATTTTGGGTAGCCATCAAGCACTAAGTCTAAAAAAAGAATGATTAGCGTTATAGTGAGCGATGCGATAACAAACATACCTAGCGCTGCAAACATAAGATCGTTTTTTTTATGTTTTTTAATAAGCCGCCTGATAGCATTAACATCTACCGCCGTTTTTTTTGATGTTTTTATTGTCATTTTAATCCTTAATACCTCTCCGCAAATTTTTTGCGTGCCATGTGGCCGACAATATTAAAGGAAAGTGTCATCAAGAGTAATGTAAGGCCAGCAGCAAAGATACTTTGATAGCCAATACCTCCATGCTCTAGATCCCCCAGCGCTACCGACACAATGTATGAGGTTATAGTCGCTGCGCTCTCAACTGGGTTGAAGGTAAAGTTTGGTTGTTGTCCAGCGGCAATGGCCACAATCATTGTTTCTCCAACCGCTCGACTTATTGCTAAAATATAGGCCGCCACAATACCCGATATAGCTGCAGGAGTAATAACTCTTACAGCAGTTTGGAATCTAGTTGCACCCATAGCGTAGGCTCCTTCACGCATAGCCATAGGCACTGCCCGCATAGAATCTTCAGCAACTGATGCAATGTAGGGCACAATCATAATACCCATAACAATACCCGGCCCAAGCATATTAAAAGTAGTTAAATCTGGATAAATTTTTTGTAACAACGGGGTTACCATCATAAGGGCAAAATAACCAAATACGACGGTGGGAACGCCAACCAATAACTCTAGGATGGGTTTAATTGTTTCGCGAACCTTATGGCTGGCAAATTCGGATAAATAAATAGCCGTTATTGTCCCTAAAGGTATTGCCACAAATAGAGCAATGAATGTAGTGGTTAGTGTCCCAGAAACTAAGGCTAGAATTCCATAATGTTTAATAGAGTAATTCGGTGTCCACACAGTATCCGTAAAAAAATCATAAAGTGATACATGCTGAAAAAATGGTATAGCCTCACTCACTAAAACGAAAACAATAGCTGCAGTTATAAGCACAGCAAATGCAGCTGAGCATAAAAGACCAAACTCAATGAGTCGTTCAATAAGATTTCTGCTGAATTTTTTGGCTAACTGCGGGCTTATAGTCGTTTCTGACATGAATAAGGTATTAATATTTTAAAGAAACTTCATCATACTTACATTACCTGTTTTTTCAATAATTATAGCTATAAATAAATCAAAAAAAAGGTGACATAAAGTCACCTTTTTATTAAAGTTTTTTGCTACTTATTAGCAGCTGAGAGCTCTAGCATTTCTTTCACGGATAAACCAATTGCTGGTTTTTCAAATGCTGTCCCGGTCTTAAGGCCTTTGTAATGATCCTCAATTGCTTTGTATTCATCTTTGCTAAAAGGAATATAGCCTACTTCTTGTGCCATTTGTCCAGCATACTTTAAGTAGTAGTCAATAAACTTCTTAACGTTCGGATCGAATGCTGCTTTTGTTGCGTTTAGGTAAATAAACAACGGTCTTGCCAGTGGGTTATATGAACCATTCATAGTTGTTTCAAGAGAAGGTAGAACAAACTTACCCGCTGCATTTTTTATTGCAACCGCGTCTAATTTATTTTTATTTTCTGCAAAGTAAGCAAGGCCAAAGTAACCAATACCGCCTTTGTCGCCAGCAACACCTTGCACTAAAACGTTATCATCTTCTGATGCAGTAAAGTCACCACGGATTGCTTTAGATTTCTTGATAATTGATTCGGTAAAATAATCAAATGTTCCTGAGTCAGCACCTGGGCCATATAGCTTAAGGGGTGTATCAGGCCAACCGGCTCTTACTTGACTCCAGCTCATAATCTTTCCTTGAGCTGCAGGCTCCCACATTTTTTTTACTTCTTCTGGGGTCATTTCTTTTGCCCAATCATTGGACTTATTAATTACGACTGTAAGGGCATCATAAGCAACCGGAACCTCAATAAACTCAATACCAGCCTCAGCGCATTTTTTTCTTTCCTTGGCTTTAATTGGTCTTGAAGCACCTGAAATAACTGTATCACCCCGACAAAATTTCTTGAATCCACCACCAGTTCCTGAAACACCTACGGTTACCTTAATGCCTGTTGCTATTTGAAACTCTTCTGCAACAGCTTCTGTGATTGGATACACCGTACTTGATCCATCAATTTTGATAATATCTACAGCAGCGGTAGCTGAGTTTGAGAAAGCGAATGTACCTGCTACAACTGCAGCAACACTAAGCTTGCCTAGGTTTAACTCTTTCATTATGGGGTGACTCCTTAAGTTTTTAGTGATTAAAATTTTTTGTTACAAACGATATCTTATGGGTAAATTATGACAGTTTAATGACACATATATCATTAAAATATTTGGGTATAATACGATCATACGTACTTCATAAAAAAATTTAAAAAGGCTGAGTCTGGATGGAGAATGAAGAGATTATAGAGTTAAGAAATTTAATTGCTGGAGTCAACGAAAAATTTAATACCCTGCGGGGGTTTCTTTGACCTAGAGGAAAAAAAGCGCACTATTAAGTTATTAAGTATTCAGCAAGAAGATCCCAAAACATGGTCTGATAGGGCGTTGAGCCAGAAAATTGGCAAAGAAAAGAAGGTGCTTGAAGATATCGTTCATCAAGCCGATAGCCTGATCAGTGATTTAGCTGATAATCAAGAACTGTTTGATATGGCTGTGGAGGAGAATGACTTAAATACCTTAACGACTATTAAGAGTGATACAGAAAAGCTGGAAAAGTCTGTCGATGATATCGAGTTTAAGCGCATGTTTTCTCACCCAATGGATCCAAACAATTGTTTTGTTGACTTTCAGTCAGGGAGTGGCGGAACGGAGGCGCAAGATTGGGCTAACATGCTCTTTCGAATGTATACCCGATACGCGGAAAGAAAAAATTTTAAGATCGAAGTATTAGAATATACAGAAGGGGAGGTGGCGGGTATCAAAGGAGCTACCTTAAAAATTATTGGTGATTACGCCTTTGGTTTCTTGAGAACTGAGTCTGGGATTCATCGACTGGTCAGGAAATCCCCTTTTGACTCGGGAAGTCGACGACATACGTCTTTTGCTGGCGTGAATGTTTATCCGGAGATTGATGAGTCAATTGATATCGACATCAATCCATCTGATTTAAGGATAGATACATACAGAGCATCAGGGGCAGGAGGGCAGCATATCAATAAAACGGATTCTGCTGTTAGAATTACGCATGTACCCACCAATACAGTGGTGCAATGTCAAAATGACCGATCACAGCATCGCAATAAAGCACAGGCGATGAATATGTTGAAAGCACAGTTGTACGCTATTGAGCTTAGCAAACGAAACGAAGAAAAGCAGGCTATGGAAGATGCTAAAACAGATATTGGATGGGGTCATCAAATTAGGAGTTATGTGCTAGATCAATCACGCATTAAAGATCTTAGAACAAACCTAGAAGTGGGCAATACACAGGGCGTATTAGATGGTGATCTGGATATGTTTATTAGTGAAAGTTTAAAGCAAGGGGTATAAGTTGAGCGAAAAAAAAGAACCAGAGATTCAAGACGAAAATGCCATTATTATGGAGCGAAGGTCAAAGCTCCAAGAGATTAGAGCTAGAGGCGTTGCCTTTCCTAATCATTTTAGACCGGCGGATTATTCTCAAGACCTGCATGACTTATATGATAACGAGATCAAAGAGAACTTAGAAAAAAAAGGCGTCATTGCATCTATTGCAGGTCGAATGATGTTAAAACGCGTGATGGGTAAAGCCAGTTTTGCAACTATTCAGGACAAACAAGGAAAAATACAGCTTTACGTCGCTCGGGATTTAATCAACTCAGAAACCAACCCTGAGCTATATTCGCATTTTAAAAAGTGGGATCTTGGTGATATTTTGGGAGCAAAAGGTAGGGTTTTTAAAACGAATACCAACGAGCTCACTATAGAAGTCACAGAGATTATTTTGCTTACTAAATCCATTAGACCCTTACCTGAAAAATTTCACGGATTATCGGATCAGGAAACGAAATACCGACAGCGCTATGTCGATCTTATCGTGAATGAGGATACACGCGACACTTTCTTAAAGCGCAGTAAAATTATGTCAGGTATTCGTACGTTTATGCAGGAGCATGAGTTTTTAGAGGTCGAAACGCCTATGTTGCACCCCATACCCGGAGGGGCAACAGCTCGGCCTTTTAAGACGCACCATAATGCTTTAGATATGGAAATGTACCTGAGGATTGCACCCGAACTCTACCTTAAAAGACTGGTGGTTGGGGGTTTTGATAGGGTATTTGAAATTAACCGTAATTTCAGAAATGAGGGTTTAAGTGTAAGGCATAACCCTGAATTTACCATGATGGAATTTTATGCTGCTTATACTGAATACAACTGGCTCATGGAATTTACTGAATCGTGTATAAGGTATGTTGCTGAACTAGTTGTTGGGTCAACAAAAGTTAACTACCAAGGAAAAGAGATCGATTTTGGAAAATCCTTTGATCGACTCACTATGGTTGAGGCGATACTAAAGTATTCGGATAAATACAATGAGACAGATTTATTAGACCTTGATTTTGTCAAGAATGCCCTCGACAAAAAAGGACACACGCTTCCTGGTAAAGCAGGACTTGGCGCTTATCAGCTCGCCCTTTTTGAAGAGGAGGCCGAGGAGCACTTATGGGACCCAACTTATATCATTGACTATCCTATTGAAGTGTCGCCACTTGCTCGTGCGTCCGATACCAACCCTGATATTACTGAGCGCTTTGAATTATTTATTGCCGGGCGTGAGATAGCAAATGGATTTTCTGAGTTAAACGATGCCGAGGATCAAGCGGTGCGATTCAAAGCACAAGTCGAGGCAAAAGAATCGGGTGATGAGGAGGCGATGTATTATGATGCCGATTTTATTAGGGCATTAGAGTACGGCTTACCTCCAACGGGTGGATGTGGCATAGGCATTGATAGACTAGTCATGCTAGTAACGGATAGTCCTAGTATTCGAGACGTTTTATTATTCCCTCATATGAGAGCCGAGTAATTATATACAGGCATCCTGAACTTGATAGAAATAACATAAATTCAAAACAGCCATTGAGTGAGCTAATGGAGGGTATAAGCCTTTGAGTAACGATGTATAGCGACAGCACAATCCACTAAGTGTCCGTCTTGAGTGCAAAGATAAATCGATCACCCACACCACGATAAATAAATACATTGAATGAGAAGAGGAGGGATATAGTCTTGTTGCTGGACATAGGCGATTTAATATTAACGATACATTAATCTAACACCTCCAGAGTTCCTTCGTCACACGTCCCCAAAAAAGATTTATTTCTCGCAGTCAACATAATTCATTTTCTGTCATTAATTTGTCATATTTCAGATAGACAATACTCTCCATGGATAAAAACTAATTGATTGCATCATTAGAGTTTATTTTTTTAATTTAAGGAGAATGTAAATGCCTAATAAAATTTTAGTTGCTGCTGTGGCATTAGCTACTCTAGCATTATCAGCAAATGTCTATGCGGATTCAACACAAGACCTCATTGATGCATTAATTACCAAAGGGGTGCTAACTGAAGATGAGGGCGCATTGCTTGCTAAGGGAAGAAAAGCCGAGAAGAAAGCTATGGATAAGAAAGTAGGTACAAGCCTGCCAATAAAGCTTAGTCATGGAAAAAAAGGTTTCCGTTTTGAAACAGAAGACGGGAAATTCCAAACGAACCTCCTGTGGAGAGCACAATTACGGTTTACCACCCCTGACAATGGTGACCCACGCCAAATCAGTAACTTCAATGATAACAGTCAAAATACCTTTGAAGGTCGCCGACTTCGTATGAAGATTGGTGGCCACGCCTACGAGCCATGGTTAAAGTATTACTTCGAGGTTGATCTTCAGCCGGGAAGGGAAGTAGATGATAGCAGCTCCAACGCAAGTGCTCGAGTAATTGACTGGCGTATCGACGTAGCAAAATATAAAGAAGCTACGTTACGTGTAGGGCAATGGAAAATTAACTACAACCGTGAACGAGTAGACTCATCCGGAAAGCAACAGTTTGTTGAGCGCTCAATTGCTAACCGAGTATTTACGATTGACCGTCAAGTTGGCGCACAACTTACAGGCCGTTTATTCAAAGAAACACCTATGGATATGAACTATTGGGCCGGAGTTTATACTGGCGAGGGTCGTGGTGTAGAAAATACGGACAATAATTTAATGACTATGGCGAGGGTACAATGGAATCCAAACGGTCGTTACCTTGAATGGCAGCAGACCGATGTCGATTTCACAGAAAAGCCTACCAGTAGCATCTCATTCGCCATGGCATCAAATACCGGCGCTTGTACTCGATGGTCATCCAGTGGCTGTGGAAATCTCGATGGTTTTACCTCTGTTAGCTCTTTACCAACATACGAGGTTAATCAGTGGACACAGGGCTCGGCATTTAAGTACAGAGGCTTTTCATGGCAGCAGGAGTACCATGATAAAGAGGTTAAAGACACAGCTACTGGCCTGACTCATGATCTTGATGGCGGTTATGCCCAAGCCGGGTATTTCTTTCACAACCTCATGCCGGCAGTGCCTAAAGAACTTGAACTGGCAGCTCGCTATGCGCGTGTTAACGAACCTAACATGGATGATCTCTCATACGAAAACAAGCGTGAGGAGTTTACGTTGGGCGCAAACTGGTTCCTATATGGGGCAGGACATAACAATAAAATCACCGCGGATTTTTCCCGTCTAACGCTTGATGACACTTACCAAAATCTAAGTGCTGATGAAAATAGATTTAGACTGCAGTGGGATGTCTCTTTCTAGACCCTCATAACCCGTTCTCAAATAGTAAGATGCAAACCCTTTTTTAACCAAAAGGGTTTTTGCATTTATTATGTAAACAATCAACTTATCTTTATTGATAATTTCACTCATGACTCACCTGACAATCTAATTTCACGGTTGTTGGATCATGGCAAATATCCATTACAGGACAATGTATAATCGATGGTTGTTAACAAAGCCGGCAGGCAATTTTTAAGGCAGTTTCATGTTAATTTTAGGGAACAATTCCCTAATCAATTACTCTACAATTTCATTAAATCTTTCGGGAGTAACAACACAATTGTTTAAAAATTTAAAATCAGATTTTTCATCGAGCATTGTGGTTTTTTTTGTGGCATTGCCTTTATGTTTAGGTATAGCGCTGGCATCGAACGCTCCTTTAATGTCAGGTTTGTTGGCTGGAATTATCGGCGGTATTTTTGTGGGTTTTTTAAGTGGCTCTCAATTAGGGGTGAGCGGTCCTGCAGCGGGACTTACCGTCATTGTTTCTTCGTCAATTTTAATCCTGGGATCATGGGAAAATTTTTTATCGGCGGTAATTTTAGCCGGAATTATTCAATTTGCGTTTGGGCATTTTAAGTTAGGTTTTTTGGCCTACTTTTTTCCCTTATCAGTGATTTATGGCATGTTATCGGGTATTGGTATTTTAATTATCTTAAAACAAATCCCCCACGCTATTGGGTATGATACTTCTGCTTTTGGTGAAATGGATTTCACCCAACTTAATAATGAAAATACCTTTTCATCGTTGATTAATGCGATTAATAATTTCGATATATTTCCCATATTAATTTTTATTGTATCCATGGCAATCCTTATTTTTTGGGAAAAGAAACTTATCAACAAACGAGATATTTTTAAGATTTTACAAGGCCCTATTGTTGTCGTTTTTCTTGGCGCAATCGTTACTTATTTGAGCCAAAAAGGTTTGCTTAATTTTTATCTGTCGCCAGATCATCTTGTTAGCATAAATGGGGGCAAAGCATTTAGTGACTATCAGCTTTTTCTCATGCCGTCCCTAGAAAACTTCATTAATGTTGAAACATATAAAATTGCTTTGTTGATTGCGGTCGTGGCTAGTCTTGAGACTTTGCTTTGCCTTGAGGCAACTGATAAGCTTGATCCGGAAAAAAGACTAAGTCCTCCCAATAAAGAGCTAAAAGCGCAAGGATTAGGTAATATTTTATGCGGCTTTGTCGGTGCCTTGCCATTAACGCAAGTCATAGTGAGAAGCTCTGCCAATATTAACTTTGGTGCCAAGACGAAAAATTCAGCAATCTTGCATGGTTTTTGGCTTTTAATTGCCATCCTGTTTTTAATACCTTTAATGTCACTGATCCCTTTGGCATCGCTTTCCGCTATATTGATGATAGTTGGGTATAAGTTAGCCAAACCAAGTATATTTAAAGATATGTTTCGTTCAGGTATGGAGCAGTTCATTCCATTTGTGATAACGATAGGCGGCATTATTTTAATGAATTTATTAAGCGGTATCATCTATGGTCTTATAGCTGGCCTACTTTTCTCTCTTTATAGAAGCTATAAAAATTCATATGAAGTAGTTGATGTTATGAGCAATAAAAATGGGCTTCATCGTCACCACTTGGTTCTTGCTGAGGAAGTCTCGTTTTTTGGCAAAGCCACTATCATGGAAAAATTAAATTCTCTACCGACAAACTCAGAGGTTGTGATTGATTTTAAAAATAACAAATATATAGCAATGGATATAAAAATTGCTTTAATAGATTTTAAAACGAATGCATCATTTCGAAATATAAAAGTAGATTTTATTAATAATAAAGATAAGGAGCTTTAATGTACAAACACCCCCTGATCGATAGAGACAAAATGGCGCCTTCAGAGGCATTGAAAATTCTTAAAGAAGGAAATCATCGATTTATTAACAACTTAAGAATGAACAATGATTACCCGGCATTATTAGAAAATACAAAGAACCAACAACATCCTTTTGCTTCAATTCTCAGCTGCAGTGATTCAAGGGCTCCAGTTGAATTAATATTCGATCAAGCTATAGGAGATATCTTTAGTGTTAGGTTAGCGGGAAACATTGCATCTACAGATGCTATCGGTAGTTTAGAATTTGGACTTAAATACTTAAAAAGTAAGCTTTTAGTCGTGCTTGGTCATACTTCTTGTGGGGCCGTTAAGGCTTGTTGCGATAACTTTGAAGATGCTAGCATCACCGATGTTGTTGCAAAAATAACTCCATGCCTTGATCTAGAAAAAACAACAAAGGACCAAAGAAGCTCAACAAATATGGAATTTGTTCAAAAGGTTAGTGACTTAAATGTTAAATATCAAATGAAGGAGATTTTAGAAAAGAGCGAAATCATTTCTAATTTATACGAAAAAAATCAGATATCTATTATTGGCGGTATGTATAACCTTGAAAGCGGAGAAGTTACTTTTTTTGAATCATAGTACGTAATCGGGTACCTATAACGGTTTTACTTAGTATGCTTTATTAACTCCAAAAAAAAGGCTTTGTAGGCTTTTTTATCCCTCCTTAGCTAAATTAATGGTGTATTTAGGTATCTCAACGGTGAGGTCATGATCACTAACTATAGCCTGGCAGGATAGACGTGACTGGGGTGATAGGCCCCAAGCCTTATCAAGCATGTCATCTTCATTTTCATCTGAGGGATTTAGTGATTGAAGGCCCTCTCTTATAATGACATGACAGGTGGTGCATGCACAGACTTGATCGCATGCGTGCTCAATATGTATATTATTAGAAAGCAGTGCATCACATACTGATGTTCCTTTCTTAGCTTCGATGATGTCACCCTCTGGGCATAAATCATGATGGGGTAAAATAATAATCTTTGGCATTAAAACTCCAGTGTGTTGATGGTTTTTCCGGTAAGCGCTTTACTAATCGAGTTATCCATTCTTCTAGCAGCAAAGGTAGCTGTTGCTTCGTTTAGCAACTTTGTTTTTTCTTCGATCAGTGCTCTATCAGAAGCTGCTAATGCTTTTGTAAGTTCATGCACCATAGCATAAATATGATTAACTTCATCTTGATTGAGGAGGTTCTTGTCTTGCTCTAAAGCACTTTCTATCATGGCGATAATCTGTTTACCATCTACTTTAATTTCAGCAAGTGCTCGACTTTCTTTATCCTCTTCTGCTGAAGAAAAAGAGGACTCTAACATTTGCTGAATGTGCTTGTCTTCAAGTCCATAAGAGGGCTTAACCTCAATGGAAGACTCTATCCCTGTTGATAATTCTTTTGCCTTAACCGACAATAATCCATCCGTGTCTACTTGAAAAGTAACTCGTATTTTTGCGGCGCCAGCTACCATTGGAGGAATGCCTTTGAGGGTAAACTTCCCAAGCGACCTACAGTCTTTAACTAGGTCTCGCTCACCCTGAACTACATGAATAACCATGCCTGTTTGTCCATCTTGATAGGTGGTAAATTCTTGCCCCATTGCAACAGGCAGTGTGGAGTTTCTAGGTATGATTCGCTCTACTATATCCCCCATGGTTTCAATACCCAGAGATAATGGAATCACATCAAGCAGCAAAAGCTCGTCATTAGTGTTACCCGCTAAAATATTGGCCTGCTCAGCTGCACCCAGCGCTACCACCTCATCAGGATTAATGTTGTTAAGTAAAGGCATACCAATGAATTTTTCAACCGCAAGCTGAATGATCGGCATACGCGTTGATCCACCAACCATCACCACACCAGTAATGTCGTTGGTGGTAAGGTTGGCATCATGAAGCGCCTGTTTGATACAGGCAATCGTTTTGTTGGTTAAACCGGCAGATAAGGATGCAAACTTTTCGCGGCTAAGGGTTTTTTTTATAGCACCTAAACCAGCAAAAGTCTCGTCAACACTAATCTCATCTTTTTCAGTCAATCCTTCTTTGATTTTCCGCGATAAATTTTTGATGAGTTGTTTGGTTTTTATATCCGGTATCTCTGCATTTAAATCTTCCGTCACCCACTGCTCAACTATATGATCAAAGTCATCCCCTCCAAGAGCACTATCACCATGAGTGGCCAATACCTCAAAAAGTCCCTTTTCTAAACGTAAAATAGAAATATCAAAAGTGCCTCCGCCAAGGTCATAAATAACAAAATTACCCTCAACTTTTTTGTCTAGACCATAAGCAACAGCAGCAGCTGTCGGCTCGTTTATTAGCCTTAACACATTAATCCCTGCTATTTTTGCAGCATCTTTTGTAGCTTGTCTTTGCGCATCATCAAAGTAGGCTGGGACGGTAATCACTGCACCTATAATCTCACCACCTAATCTTTTTTCACTTAGTTCTTTTAAATTTTTTAATATTAAAGCAGAGGTTTCTACGGGATTTTTTATCCCTTGCTGAGTATGAATACTGATGGTGCCATCACCACCTCCTAGCTGAACAGTGAAGTCATTAGGGTTGATATCTTTTATATCTTTACCCATTAATCTTTTTACTGACGCCACCGTATTTTTTGGGTCTAGAAGCTGCATTTTCTCTGCTTCATGACCTACCAAAATACCTTGTTCTCCGTAATGAACAATAGATGGCATGATAGGAGTTTGACTGGTATCTTCTAATATTGTCGCTTTGCCACTAATAACCGAGGCAATAAGTGAATTGGTTGTCCCAAGATCAATTCCAACAGATAGTCGATGTTCGTGAGGAAGTGTTCCCTTTCCTGGCTCTGAAATTTGTAATAAAGCCATTTAGGAGTTATCCATTAAAAAGATTTTCTGTTGAATCTTAACCGAAAGGCTCGTCAAAAATTTTAATTTTCCTAACATGCCAAGCGAAAGCCCCCAGTCTTTTTTATTTAGTGCGATCTGAAGGTATTCTTCGATAGTTTTTTTTTCTATAGCAATACGATTAAACAAAGACTGCATTTTTGGTTCATCGCTACATTCCTCTAATTCTTCTTCCCATTCCATTTGTTGCATAAGAAATTCGGGAGGGAGGCTCGTTTCATCTTGATCATAATGCAACCCAATAAGGTAGGCCGCTCTTTTAACTGGGTCTTTAAGTGTTTGGTAGGCATCGTTTACTTGAGTAGACTTTATTAGCGACTGTTGCTTTTCTACTTCGGTTGCACTGATGAATCGGTCAGGATGAACCGATTTTTGTATAAGTCGATAGTTCTTATTGAGACTATCGCTATCGATTAAATAGGCCATCGGAAGGCCGAATATTTCAAAGTAATTCTGCGTCAAACTGTAAAGCTCTCTCCACAACCACAGCTATCCTTCACGTTAGGGTTGTTAAATTGAAAGCCTTCGTTCAATCCTTCTTTGGCAAAATCTAATTCGGTTCCATCAATGTATATCAGGCTTTTAGGGTCCACCATAATTTTTATACCGTGGCTTTCAAACACTTGGTCTTCTGCAGGAATTTCATCAGAGAATTCCAGCACGTAAGCCATGCCCGAACAACCGGTTGTCTTTACCGCTAGCTTTAACCCTACGCCTTTACCTCGCGACTCAAGGTATTTTTCGACGCGCTCTGCTGCCTTTTTTGTTAATGTTATTGCCATTTATTTTTGCTTTGATTTAAGGTCAGCAACTGCAGCTTTAATAGCATCTTCTGCTAGTACTGAACAGTGAATCTTGACGGGAGGAAGCGCTAATTCTTCAGCAATTGCAGAGTTTTTAATTTCTGATGCTTGGTCCAAGGTTTTTCCTTTAAGCCATTCGGTAACCAATGAACTAGAAGCAATAGCGGATCCGCAACCGTAGGTTTTGAATTTCGCATCTTCGATCATGCCATTATCTGAAATCTTGATTTGTAACTTCATAACATCTCCGCAAGCCGGAGCACCTACCATACC
This sequence comes from Methylophilales bacterium HTCC2181, assembly GCA_000168995.1. GTDB lineage: Bacteria > Pseudomonadota > Gammaproteobacteria > Burkholderiales > Methylophilaceae > BACL14. The sequence goes on from AAUX01000001.1 coordinate 548,492, forward strand.
AGTACCAACACTTGGATCATTTTTATCAAATGAACCAACGTTCCTTGGATTTTCGTAATGATCTAATACTTTGTCGCTGTAAGCCATGTCATTTCTCCTAAAATTTTAATGTGCTGCCCATTCTACTTTATCGATATCAACACCGTCTTGGAACATCTCCCATAATGGCGAAAGTTCTCGCAATCTGCCAATCTTATCTTTTAATAATTGTATAGTGTAGTCAATGTCCTCTTCTTTTGTGAAGCGCCCAATTGAGAATCGTATTGAGCTATGAGCCATCTCATCTGACCTTCCTAATGATCTGAGGACATAGCTTGGCTCAAGACTGGCAGAAGTGCAAGCCGAACCACTAGATACCGCAATACCTTTTATTGCCATGACCAAGGATTCACCTTCCACATAGTTGAAGCTAATGTTCAGGTTGTGTGGCACACGCTTCTCTAAGTCACCGTTTACATAGGTTTCGTCGATCTCAGTCAAACCCTCATACAGTCTGTGCTGCATTTTTTTAATGCGAGCATTTTCTTCTCCCATCTCTTCTCGAGCTATGCGGAAGGCCTCACCCATGCCCACTATTTGATGAGTGGCTAACGTTCCTGATCGCATGCCTCTCTCCTGACCGCCACCATGAATCTGTGCTTCGATACGTATTCTTGGTTTGCGTCTAACATACAATGCCCCAATACCTTTAGGCCCGTAAGTTTTATGAGCCGAAAAGCTCATAAGATCCACTGGTAGTTTTTCAAGATCAATTTCCACTTTACCGGTTGCCTGCGCCGCATCAACATGAAAGATAATGTTTTGTTCTCGGCAAATGTTCCCTATGGCAGTAATGTCTTGGATGACGCCGATTTCATTATTAACCATCATCACTGAAGCTAAAACGGTATCAGGCCTGAGTGCGGCTTTAAATTTTTCAATATTAACTAAGCCGTCAGGCTCAGGTTGAAGGAAAGTGGTAGTAAAACCTAATCGCTCCATTTCCCTTACTGCATCGATTACGGCTTTATGTTCTGTAGCCAAAGTAACAATATGCTTACCTTTGGTGGAGTAAAAGTTACCAGCACCCTTGATCGCTAAGTTATTCGATTCTGTAGCTCCGGATGTCCATACAATTTCTCTTGGGTCGGCGTTGACTAACTTTGCTACTTCCTTCCTTGCAGTCTCAACAGCTTTCTCAGCAGTCCAACCATAAGGGTGGCTTCTTGAGGCAGGGTTACCAAAGTCCTCCGTAATGAACGGTATCATTTTTTCTGCAACTCTCGGGTCAACCGGTGTGGTTGATGAGTAGTCCATATAAATCGGCATTGTCATTTTTTCTACTTTCATAATTTCCTCGTGTTATTAGGCTGCCATCGCAGCTAATTGTTTAAGTCGTGCTACTTCAGATTTCAGGACTACAATAAATTCCTTAATTTGCTCCATGGTAACATCCACCCCCATACTGACTCTGATCGCCCCTTGAGCCAAATCTTTATCTATACCCATAGCCAATAACACATGACTTGGTTCATTGCTGTTACTTGAGCAGGCAGATCCACTTGCGATAGCAAACCCTTTTTTATCTAATGCGGTGAGCAGAGTCACACCATCCAGTCGCGGAAAAGCAAAAAAACTGGTATTGGGCAGCCTTTCTGTTTGATCTCCAAACACTACCGCACCCATCGATGCTAAATGCTTTTCTAAGTGTGCTTGTAGCGGTTTTATCTTTTCCCTAAATATGACAGCATTTCCCGCAGCACGTTCACATGCTTTTCCAAAGCCTATAATACCTGCCAAATTTTCAGTGCCACTGCGCAACCCTTTTTCTTGACCACCTCCTTTAATAAAAGGTACTACGTCAATTTTATTATTTACTACAAGGGCTGCTACCCCTTGAGGCCCATATATTTTATGACTTGAGATAGTTAAAGCATCTACATTTAAAGCCTCAAAGTCGACGTTAATTTTACCTAATGCTTGAACTGCATCGGTATGAACGATCGCTTTATTTTTTTTGGCCCAATGCACAATTTCTGACATATTTTGAATAACTCCGGTTTCATTATTAGCCATCATTACTGATATAAAAGTAGGTTTATCAGAAAGTCCGTCATTCAAGCTTTCCATATTCACCAAGCCATTTTGATCCACAGAAACTTCTATTGAAGAAAAACCTCTCTTCTTTAATGCCTCTATAGGTTTGCTGATGCATGGATGCTCAATAGCGCTATAAGCAAATATTGAATCAGAATAACCTTCAGCAATACCATTAATAATTGTGTTATTGGATTCAGTCCCGCTAGCAGTAAAGACAATTTGTGAAGGGTGAGCATTGACGGCGTAAGCAACTTTTTCTCTTGCCTCTTCGATAGCGGTATGCGCCCTTCTTCCGAAGCGATGGTTAGAGGTTGGATTGCCATGTTGCTCGGTAAAAAAAGGCATCATTTCCTTTAAAACTTCGGGATGAATTGCGGTAGTGGCATTATTATCCAAATAAATCATGTCTTAGGCGGCACCAATTTTTATTCCACTGCTCTTTTTGATATTTTTACTAAAGGTGATCGTTTTATTCCTGTCTTTTTGACCGTCTATCAAATCTTGCAAAGAGAGTCCATCAAGGTAATCAAGCACCTTGGTATTTAACGATACCCATAAGTCATGAGTGATACAACGACCCCCCTCGTGGCAGTTTTCACTCCCTCCGCATTGTGTGGAGTCTAATTTTTCATCCACAGCAGTGACGATATTCTTTACGGTAATATCTTTATGGTTTTGCGCGGAAAGATATCCTCCCCCAGGCCCTCTAACACTTTTAACCAGACCTTTTCTTCGCATCTGACTAAAAAGTTGCTCTAAGTAGGAAAGAGAGATGGATTGCCTAGCCGAAATTGCTGTTAACGTGACGGGGCTATCTGTCTCATGCATAGCTAAATCAAGCATAGCAGTTACTGCAAACCTTCCTTTTGTTGTGAGCTTCATATCTTATACTTAAGTTTAAAATGGTATTTTATAATACTTGACTAAAACTATCAAGTATTAAGGTGCCTGACTAAGGCTTTTTGGTGTTTTTTTTCTCTAGGATGGCAATTTTTTGATCTTGCATTGCTACCTGCTTTATCAATTTTTGGATTACCTCAGTCATGGGGTCATCCTCATCTTTACCGACTGCATAAGGACTGAAAGCTGATGTTTTCTTTTGCTCCTCATCTACAACTCTTGCAGGAATGCCTACCGCTGTCGCATTTGACGGAATATCTTTGACTACAACTGCATTAGAGCCAATTTTTGCACCACCACCAATAGTTATAGGACCTAGTACTTTAGCCCCGGCACCAATCACTACTCTGTTTTCAAGTGTAGGATGGCGTTTTCCTTGTTTCCAAGAGGTACCTCCCAAGGTAACACCATGATAAATAGTACAATCATCCCCAATTACGGCTGTTTCTCCGATCACAACGCCCATGCCGTGATCAATAAAAAAGCGATTACCAATAACGGCACCTGGATGAATTTCAATCCCAGTCAACAGTCTTGCAATATGAGAAATCAATCTACCTAACCAGTAAAGCTTCATTTTCCAGACTCTATGAGCAACTCTGTGAAAGAGAATTGCATGCACCCCGGGGTAGGTCGTTATTATTTCAAGATAAGATCGTGCCGCAGGATCACGATCAAAAACAATAGATAAATCAGATTTAAATTTTTCGAACATATTAAATATTTTTAATAAACCATAGCAGTGAAAAAAAGTTAATTATTGCACGAAACAATAATCCTGAGTAAATAACTCAAGTATATTTATTTAATCTTTTTTTGAATTTCTGTAAATATTCCTCGCATAATATTTACTTCATCCTGATCGAGCTGAGTTCGGTTAAATAGTAACCGCAGCCGTTGCATCAACCTTTCTCCTTGAATTTTTCTTAAAAAACCAATGTCATTAAGCATGGACTCTAGGTGAATAAAAAATCCATTTAGCTCGCTATGAGGTACAAAGTCATTCCGTGTTCCACGGTTGATAGCATTATCTTTTGAAAAATCCAGAGCAACCCTTAGCTCGTGACAACATATTTGCACTGCCTGAGCAAGATTTAATGAAGAGTAGCTTTTATTTGCGTCAATAAAGCTGAGAAGTTGGCAGTGCTTTATTTCGTCATTGGATAAGCCGTTTGTCTCATTACCAAACACCAAGGAAATTTTCTGATCTTCCGCAATCGCAATTAAGTTTTGTGCGGACTCCCTAATATTTTTATGCGGCTGAGAAAGCTCCCTTCTTCTTGCAGTAAATCCTATGGCTATATGTGAGTCTTTAATAGCATCTTCTAGAGAGCCAACAATAATGGCCTTATCAAGAATGTCATCTGCGCCTGCTGCCAGAGCATATGCATCGTCTGATGGAAAATGTTTAGGCTGGACAAGGTAAAGATTTGAGAGGCCCATGGTTTTCATGGCGCGAGCTGAAGAGCCAATATTGCCTCCATGACTAGTTCGGCATAGGACGACATTAAATTGATTTAAAATATTTGATTTGTTGTGCATGAGTTTTCTCTGTAACATTATAGGCGAAGAAATTCATTTACTAATACTTTCCAACAAATAATGGGTTATATATGCATCCAATGTTAAATATTGCAGTAAAAGCTGCACGTCGAGCTGGATCAATGATTACAAGGGCTTCTGAAGATATTGGAAGCTTAACCATCAATGATAAAAGTTACAATGATTTTGTTACGGAAGTAGATATTGCTTCCGAAAGAATTATTATCGATATTCTCAAGGAAGCATATCCAAGTCATAGTTTTTTGGGCGAAGAGTCAGGTTTAAGCAATGATTCTGATAATGTTTGGATTATTGATCCATTAGATGGCACTACAAATTTTCTGCATAATTTTCCACAATATGCTGTTTCCATAGCGTTAGTTCAAAAAGGAGAAATTACTCAGGCGGTGGTCTACGACCCAAATAGAAATGATTTATTTACGGCTACCAAGGGGCAGGGAGCCTATTTAAATGATCGTCGTATTCGTGTGTCAAAAAAAACCAAGCTAAAAGATTCCTTAATAGGTACCGGTTTCCCTTTCAGAGATTTTAAGCACTTATCCGATTACCTTAAAGTCCTTGAGGATGTGATTATTAACACATCAGGCATTAGAAGGCCTGGGGCAGCAGCGCTTGACTTAGCTTATGTGGCAGCGGGAAGACTTGACGGATTTTGGGAAATTGGTTTGTCAAAATGGGATATTGCTGCAGGCGGATTATTGGTAACAGAGGCGGGAGGTATCGTCAGCGATTTCGCTGAAAAACAAAATTGGTTAGAGACTGGAAATATTTTATGCTCTAACCCTTATATTTACGAGCCTTTAATCAAGCTGATCCAGAAAAAACTTCCACAAGAGCTGAAATCTTAGTGATGATGACCGCCGGCCCCATGAACGTGCTTGTGCTCGACCTCCTCTTCGTTTGCTAAACGAACGTCTTTTATTATTGCAGTAAAAATAACTCTTTGCCCTGCCCAAGGATGATTTCCATCGACTACGACTTTTCCATCAGCAATATCGGTCACCGTGTAAATAATTACCTCGCCTGAATCATCTTCACCTTCAAACTGCATCCCTTCTTTGAGTTCGGTTTCAGGGAAGGCGCTTGCGGGTTCAATTTGAACCAAGCCTTCATCATATATACCAAATGCATCAGCGGGTTCAAGCGATACTACCACTGTCTCCCCAACCTTTTTTCCGTGCATAGCTTCCTCAACTTTAGGAAAAATATTGTCATACCCGCCGTGAAGGTATGTTACCGGTTCGCTTGATGACTCCAAGAGATTACCGTCTGGATCTTTCAATTCGTAGGTCATATTGACCACAGTATTCATTTTTATTTCCATGCACAGGCCTTTAATAAGTGATTAATAGTTTTTATCTAATTTTAACCGATTGATGTTGATTTTTCTTTTTTTATCGTATGTTTTTTTTCAATAGCCCCAACAAAGTTTGCTGGCTCCAGTATGGTGATATATTTTTTGTTACTAGTTTCTGGAAAATCTTTGCTGAAGTGGAGCCCACGACTTTCCTTTCTAGATATAGCAGATTTGACTATCAATTCAGCTACTTGGAGAAGATTTCTTAATTCAATAAGATTATTAGAGATTTTAAAATTAGTGTAGAACTCATTTACCTCATCCCTTAACATGTCGATTCTATGCATCGCTCTTGACAGCCTTTTGTTTGTTCTGACGATACCAACATAATTCCACATAAAGCGTCTTAACTCATTCCATGTGTGGGTAATAAGAACTTCTTCATCGGCGTCCGTCACTCTGCTTGCATCCCATCGTGGCAATATTTCTCGATGAGCCTTATGTTTTGCAACTATATGGCTCACTGCCGCGTCAGAAAATACCAAGCACTCTAGTAGAGAGTTGCTGGCTAGCCTATTTGCACCATGAAGCCCGGTATAAGCGGCTTCTCCGACAGCATACAAATTATCAACATCTGTTTGTGCATTAAAGTCGGTCATGACTCCGCCGCAACTATAATGTGCTGCAGGCACTACAGGTATGGGATCCTTAGATATATCAATATTTAATGACAGGCATCGCTCATAAATCATGGGGAAGTGCTCCATAATAAACTTTTTAGATTTATGGCTGATATCTAGATACACACACTCTATTCCTCTTTTTTTCATTTCAAAGTCAATAGCCCTGGCAACAACATCCCGCGGCGCTAAATCTCCTCTGATATCATAAAGATGCATAAATGGCTTGTTGTTGGGCAACTTTAAGATGCCGCCTTCACCACGTAAAACCTCGGAAATAAGAAATGATTTTTCATGCGGATGGTACAAACAGGTGGGATGAAACTGCACAAACTCCATATTTGCAACTCGACAGCCTGAGCGCCAAGCCATGGAGATACCATCCCCTGTACTAACGTCTGGATTGGTGGTGTATAGATACACTTTGCTTGCACCGCCGGTAGCGAGAACGGTTACATCTGCTTGTATGGTTACCACCTTACCGCTTGTATTTTCCAACACATACAAGCCCAAGCAGATATTTTTTTCCGTTTTGATAATCTTAAGTTTTTTATTGGTAATGAGATCTACTGCTATATGGTCTTCGAAGATGGTTATATTAGGATGGTTATTAACTTTTTCTATTAAAGCAGACTGAATCGCCGAGCCAGTAGTGTCGGCTACATGAGCAATTCTGCGATGTGAATGACCGCCTTCTTTCGTAAGGTGAAGCTCTGATGTGTTTGCTTGCTTGGTAAAATTGACACCCATCTTGGTTAACCAATTAAGGGCTGAAGCGCTGTTCGCAGTAACAAATTTGGTGACAGACTCATCGCAGAGGCCAGCACCAGCAACAATGGTGTCATTAACGTGTGCCTCCGTCGAATCGACTGATGAAACAGAAGCAGCGATACCTCCTTGGGCCCATTGACTAGAGCTCTCACTTAACGTTCTCTTGCTAATAATGGCTATTTTTTTATCATCAGCCAATTTTATTGCCGTACTAAGTCCTGCTAGGCCACTTCCAACGATTGCAACATCAAAATTTAACATAAGTGAGATTTGTAATTTTTATGAACTTAATCCATGTATTGTAGGTCAAGATTGTGTAATAAAAATACTTTTTTAACTTTTTTAATGAAAGTGTGAAATTATGAACCAACTAAAAGTCGTCCCAATTACTAAGCCGCTGTATAATGGACCTATGCCAAAAGAACATCCAGTGAAAAGCGACTCAAGACCAGTTAACCCTGAGAGAGCTATTGATCAAAAATTAGTTGAGAAGGCTCAACAGGGAGACAAAAAAGCTTTCGGCATTTTAGTGGAAAAGTACAATAAAAAACTAACACGACTCTTGTCGCGTATGGTGAGAGACCAATCAGAAATTGAAGATATTGTTCAGGATTCTTTTATTAAGGCATACAGAGCTATCAATAATTTCAGAGGTGACAGTGCCTTTTATACTTGGCTCTACCGTATCGGTATCAACACTGCTAAGAATCATTTGGTCTCACTTGGACGACGACCAAAGGCTATGGATAGTGCTGAGATTGAGGATATTGAAAATTTTGAAGATGGCCATGAGCTAAGGAACCTAGAAACACCAGAAACCTCGATGATGTCCAATGAAATAGTGACAACGGTGAATGAAACAATTGAAATGTTGCCCGATGATCTTAGGCAAGCAATAACACTTCGAGAAATGGATGGGTTAAGTTACGACGAAATCGCCGCCATTATGGAATGTCCAATCGGTACAGTTCGTTCAAGAATATTTAGGGCTAGAGAAGCTATCTCTGAAAAATTGAAACCATTGGTGGAGGCAACTAGCAAGCGCTGGTAAGTCAAAATTTAATTTAAAGGAATTATACGATCTATGTCAGAAAAAATATCATCATTATTCGATAATGAAGTTGAGCAAGAAAGTCTTGATAAAGAAGTTAGTGCTTTATCGGCTAAATCTGCTGTTCAGCGAAACTGGAAGTATTATCAGGTAGTCCGTGATGTACTCCAAAATAATTATTCATCGTCCCCAGACCTTAGCGCTCGAATCATGGAGGCTATTGATAAAGAGCCAACACAAATGGGCGCTATTAGACCAAAACAAAACACAGCTTCAGCTTTAGTATTACCTGTTATGCCTTGGAAAATTGCTGCTTATACACTTGGGGTTTTTGCTGCCATCGGGATTTTTACTATGAATATACCAACCATTAGTAATGAGAGTACTGTTCAGCTTGTGCAGGAAGATATTCCGGCTGAATTCATGAAAAAACATTTTGCTACTACGGCTTTAAATGGTAACTATTTCATTAAAGCTCAATTCCAAGTAAACGATTAAATATGGTGCGTAAGCTTTTTTTTCTTGCACTTATTTGCGTAAGTGGAACAAGCGCATCACTCACAATTGAAGACCCATGGAAGATTCTGACTGAAGCACATCAAGCTTCAAAGATGCTGAATTACCAAGGGACTTTCCATTTAAAAAATTCTAAAGTGATCCAATCCATGGAAATTACCCACGCTATTCATGGGGAAGATGAATATACGCGCATGACTTTAATGGATGGCGATCCGGGCGAAATGTTATCTCATGGAAAAAATATTTTTGTCTATGATTCAAAAGAAAATAATGTCGTAATACAGAAGCGAGAACAGCACCACCTTTTCCCTTCGGTTTTACCAAGCACCCCGGAAAATTTAAAAAAGGTATATACCCTTAGTTTTGGAGAAGTTGTGCGAGTGGCAGATAGACCAGCGCAGATGTTAACTCTTATCCCTAAAGACAACTTTCGGCACCAATTTCATTTCTGGATTGATCAAGATACGGCTTTACCACTCAAAATGATCGTCAGCAATGAGGCTAACGAAATTATCGAGCAAGCCTCCTTCACTAAACTAAAGATCGTCGACATGAAAACAGACTTGTCTTGGTTCAAGCCGAAAATCGATTTATCAAAAGAGTATGTGATGCACGAGGAAGAGCCGGTTGTATTGCCCGGATTAAAATTTTGGACTTTCGTCAATAAACCCAAAGGATTTTCTGAGATAAGCTCCAGCGCAACACGCAACAAAGATCTTAACGTTCTAAGCCATCATCTTATATACTCTGATGGACTCTCTTATATTTCGGTTTTTATTCAGCCCGTACAGACCGGACTAATGCCTAAGGTGGGAACTATTTCTATGGAAGGAACGAACATATCGGCAAGGTATTATAGAGGCTACCAAGTTATGGCTGTAGGAACGGTTCCAATGAAAGCATTAGAAAGCTTTACTAAATCAATATCATTTTAGATTAAAAATATGATTGAAGAGCAAGCAGTAGTTATATTTAAAGAAGACGATCAAGTCTCCGTCGAAATCATGCGCACCAAGCCTTGTGGCTTATGCGGCAAAACCCAAGGGTGTGGGAATAGTATTTGGGGGAAAATTTTCTCGCATAAGAGGAATAAGCTTTCAATAAAAAACAATATAGGTGTAAAAGTAGGAGATAGAGTTATGCTTACTATTGAGGAAAATTACCTTCTAAGATCGTCGTTGCTGTTATATGGATTGCCCTTGTTATTTTTATTTATTGGTATGGTTTTTATGGATACAATAACGCAAAAAAATAGTGACTTATGGGTTCTTGTAGGAGCGATTTTTGGAATGCTATCTGGTCTTATTTTAGTCAAATTTTTAGCGCGCAAAAATCATGACCGACTCTACAAAGAAGCAATGATTACTAAGATCTAAAACAGCTTTAATTCAAAGGAAGAAAGAGAATGAAATACTTAATGTATGTACTGTTTATTTTTGGCCTATTTACACACACACTTTTTGCTGCAGACCTCCCTGATTTTACAGTTCTTGCTGAGCAGCAAGGGAATAAAGTAGTTAATATTAGTTCTATTATTGAGAGACCAAACAATCAAAACAATATTCCTTTTCAGGATGAAAGAATGCAGGAATTTTTTAAGCGTTTTGGCATTCCTAATATACCTGGTGTTCCACCACAAGGAAATCCTCAGGGCCCTGAGGAGCAAGTAAATGGCACCGGATCTGGTTTTATTATTGAGAGTGATGGCTATATTATTACTAATGCACACGTAGTAGCTCAAGCTGACACTGTGCTAGTCAAGTTGGCGGATAAAAGAGAATTTAAGGCGGATATTTTAGGTATCGATAGAAGAACCGATGTGGCCCTCCTTAAAATAAAAGCAAAAAATCTCCCAACAGTTCAATTCGGTAATCCAGAAAAGATAAAGGTAGGTCAGTGGGTGGCTGCAATAGGATCACCTTTTGGGCTTGAAAATACGATGACTGTTGGTGTAGTAAGTGCCAAAGGCAGAGCATTGCCCCAAGAGAATTTCGTACCATTCATCCAGACTGATGTAGCTATAAACCCTGGGAATTCGGGGGGGCCTTTATTTAATACTGACGGAGAGGTTATTGGGATTAATTCGCAAATTTATAGCCGTACGGGGGGTTATATGGGCCTTTCTTTTGCCATACCAATTGATGTTGCAATCAATGTAGCTGATCAGTTAAAGAAAAATGGGAAAGTTATTCGTGGTTGGTTGGGAGTCGCTATTCAAGAGATCACAGAGGACCTTTCGGAATCTTTTGGTATGAAGGATACACGCGGGGCTTTAATTGCCATGGTAGAGAAAGATTCTCCTGCAGAAAGAGGGGGCATTCTTCCAGGCGATGTGATATTAAAATTTAATAAAAACCCTCTTGATTCGTCATCAGATTTACCAAAGTTTGTTGGAACGACTAAGCCACTAAGTGAAGTCCCTGTTGAGATTTTAAGAAAAGGTAAGAAGATAACGCTTTCGATTAAGGTGGGAGAGATGCCTAACGAAGAAATGATGGTAGCAGGAAAGAAAAGTCCAGCTAAAGAGGTTAATCGTATAGGTTTATCATTGCGCGAATTAACTACAGAGGACCGAAAAAAAATTAATGGAAGAAGCGGGTTACTTGTTCTTGAGGTTAAAGGACCATCTGTTGCCTCTGGTATAAGGACAGGAGACGTTATCTTAGCTCTTAATAACAGCGCGGTTCAATCGATTGCTTCCTTTAATCAAGATATTAGGAAAATACCAAAAGGTAAAACAATCGCGTTATTGATTTATCGTAATGGCGATACTTTGTACATACCAGTAAAAGTTACCGATTAAATTATTCTGTATGGATCGGCAAACTTTGCTGTAAAATAACCAAATTGAAAGGCGCGTGTCGCGCCTTTCTTCTTTTTTAGCAAGCGGTAAAATCTATATAAAACATGATGAATAAGATAAGAAACTTTTCAATTATTGCTCATATTGATCACGGAAAATCGACCTTAGCAGATCGAATTATTCAACATTGTGGCGGCTTGACTGAGCGTGAAATGGACTCCCAAGTTCTTGATTCTATGGATTTAGAAAGAGAAAGAGGGATTACCATTAAGGCGCAAACTGTCACCCTAAAATATCAAGCCCAAGATAAAGAAATTTACACATTCAACCTCATTGATACCCCTGGCCATGTTGACTTTACCTACGAAGTGAGCCGTTCTTTAGCGGCATGTGAAGGTGGGATTTTGGTTGTCGACGCATCCCAAGGCGTAGAGGCACAAACAGTGGCAAATTGTTATACGGCCCTAGACCAAAATATCGAAGTTTTCCCTGTGCTAAATAAGATTGATTTAGCTTCGGCAGAGCCTGAGCGTGTGAAAAAAGAAATTGAAGATGTCATTGGAATTGATGCAAGTGATGCTATTCCTTGCTCCGCCAAAACAGGTCAAGGTGTTGTGGATATTTTAGAGGAGGTGGTGCGACGCATTCCAGCGCCAAAAGGGTCAATATCTAAGCCACTTAAAGCATTGATTATCGATGCATGGTTCGATAACTATGTTGGAGTGATTATGCTTGTCAGAGTGTTAGATGGCGAGCTTAAAGCAAAAGATAAAATTCATTTAATGGCTACAAAAGATGAACACTTATGTGAGCAAGTGGGCATTTTTACTCCTAAACCACTCGTAAAAGAATCTTTAAGTGCTGGCGAAGTAGGATTTATCGTTGCAGGCATAAAGGAATTAGCAAGTGCGAAAGTAGGCGACACAGTCACTTTGGCAAAAGACAAGGCACTTGAACCGCTTCCAGGGTTCAAGGAGATTAAGCCCCAAGTGTTTGCAGGACTTTACCCTATTGAATCAAACCAGTTTGACGCCTTAAGAACAGCGCTAGAAAAACTTCAGCTCAATGACTCTTCACTCGCATTTGAAGCCGAAAATTCTACAGCACTTGGCTATGGTTTTAGGTGTGGCTTCTTAGGCCTGCTGCATATGGATATCATACAAGAGCGCCTGGAGAGAGAGTATGAGATGGAGCTCATTACGACTGCTCCTACCGTTGTATATGAATTATTACTAAAGAATGGGGAGAAGGCTTTTATTGAAAACCCATCTCGACTTCCAGACCTATCGACTATAGAAGAGATTCGGGAGCCCATTATTCAGCTTAATATTTTACTACCACATGATCATGTTGGCCCCGTTATGACATTAACCAACGGAAAGCGTGGAATACAAAAAAACATGCAATACATGGGTCGTCAAGTAATGTTAAGTTATGAGATACCGTTAAATGAGGTGGTATTAGATTATTTTGATAGATTGAAGTCAGTATCACGCGGCTACGCTTCAATGGATTATGAATTTATGGAATTTCGTGCGGCTGATCTAGTAAAGCTGGATATTATGGTTAATGGAGAGAGGGTGGATGCGCTTTCGTTAATTGTCCATAGATCGAATAGCTTGTATCGTGGAAAGGAATTAGCATCTAAGATGCGACAATTAATCCCTCGCCAGATGTTTGATGTGGCTATTCAATCAGCTATCGGTGCGAATATCATTTCACGAGAAACAGTCAAGGCCTTGCGAAAAAATGTTTTAGCTAAGTGTTATGGTGGAGATGTTAGCCGTAAAAGAAAGTTGCTGGAAAAACAAAAAAAAGGAAAGAAAAGAATGAAGCAAGTGGGTAACGTTGAGATTCCTCAGGAAGCCTTTTTAGCAATTTTACAGGTAGATGACAAATGATTTTTGCAGCAATTTTGATGGCAGCAACTTTTATTACCGGTCTCGTTTGGCTGGTTGACAAAACGTTGTTAAGTAACGGTAAATATAAAAATAATAAAATAATAGACGGAATAAAGGGATTTTTTCCTGTGCTCTTGGCAGTATTCCTCATTCGATCTTTTGTGGTAGAACCATTTAAAATACCTTCGGGATCTATGATGCCCACTCTTATTGCCGGTGATTTTATTGCGGTTAATAAATTTAGTTACGGGTTGCGATTACCTGTTTTTAACAAAAAGATTCTATCCCTAAGTCTGCCAGAGCGTGGAGATGTTTTTGTATTTCATTACCCTAAAGATCCGAGTATAGATTATATAAAACGAGTTATTGGGCTTCCAGGAGACCAGATACAATACGAAAACAAAAGTCTATTTATTAATGGAGTTGAGGCTAAACAAGAATGGGTGGGGGACTATAACTATCTCATTAGAGATTCGCAGCCTATGAAAGCAAAAGAAATAAGCGAATCGTTGGGCTCAGTTGATCATGCGATTTTGATTCATGAAATCCCAGATGAAAATTATCGTTTTACAGTCCCCTTAGGACACTATCTTGCTATGGGAGATAATCGTGACAATTCTTCTGATAGTCGTGTATGGGGTTTTGTTCCCGAGGAATACTTAGTTGGAAAAGCGTTTATGATTTGGCTAAATCTTGATCAATTTTCCCGTATGGGTAATTGGATTAAATAGTATTATGAACTCTAACCAGATTGAGCAAATAGAGTCAATACTAGGACACACTTTTAAAGATAAAGCTCTTATTAAAATAGCCCTGACCCACAGAAGCGCCAAGGGAGAAAATAATGAGCGGCTGGAGTTTCTCGGAGATGGCATATTAAATTTTATTGTTGCAGAATTACTTTATGTGAGATTTCAGCAATTATCAGAAGGTGATTTAAGTAGGCTGCGTTCTCAGTTAGTCAAAGAATCGACCCTATGTGACATAGCTAAAAATCTCACTATAGGTGACTTTTTACTACTTGGAGAGGGGGAGCTAAAAAGTGCAGGGTGGAGAAGGCCATCAATTTTAGCTGACAGTCTTGAGGCCATTATCGCAGCAATATACCTTGATGACGGTATAGGCAAAGTAAAATCGTTTATTGAGCGAAGGTTTAATGAGCATATTATAACGATTGACCCTAATAAAATTCATAAGGATGACAAGTCACTATTGCAGGAATTTTTACAAGGAAAAAAGATAGCTATCCCTGAATACACAGTAATTGAGATTGAGGGCGAGCCCCATGCCCAGGTATTTGAAGTGAAATGCCGCATACCAAAATTAAATATAGAAAAGATAGGAAAAGGGCCTAGTCGAAAAATTGCTGAGCAGAATGCAGCAAATTTGGCATTAATTTATCTTGGAAAAATAAGTGGATCATAAGACTAAATGCGGAACAATTGCAATTGTCGGACAACCAAATGTAGGGAAGTCGACCCTATTGAATTATTTTGTCGGCACAAAGCTCAGTATTACATCGCGAAAAGCGCAAACCACCAGGTATCAGTTACTTGGGATTCATTCCTCACCAAATACGCAATACATATTTGTAGACACTCCAGGGTATCAATTAAAGCACCTAAACATGCTAAATCGTGGCCTCAACAAAACGGTGCAACAGGCACTAAAAGAAGTAGATGTAATTTTGTTTTTAATTGAGCCGGGGGTGCTTGACCAAACCGACCTTAAAATTCTTAGCATGATTCCAGGAGAAACTCCTGTAGTACTCGCTATCAATAAGGTTGATTTATTGAAAGATAAAAATAAGCTACTTGGCTACATAAAAGAGCTTGATGGCATAGGGCGATTCCAATCTATCGTTCCTACTAGTGTGAAAAAATCTAACAATTTAGAGCCACTAATGCAGGCATTAAAACCCTTTTTACCTGAACAAGAATTTATCTTTAAAGAAGATGAATTAACCGATAAAAATGAACGCTTTTTAGCAGCAGAAATCGTGCGGGAAAAGGTTTTCCGCTTAACGGGACAAGAGTTACCCTACTCTATAGCGGTAGAAATAGAAAAGTTTGAACATGTTGATGGTATCCGAAGAATATTTGCTGCCATCATTGTGGATAGAGATACCCATAAACCGATGATAATTGGTAAAAATGGGAAGCGCTTAAAAGAAATCTCGACGACTTCGCGTATGGACATGGAAAAACTATTTGGAAGTAAAGTTTGGCTAGAGATTTGGGTGAAAGTCCAAAAAGGCTGGGCTGATGATCAGAGGGCACTAAAGTCTTTGGGTTTATAAGGTTATGGCCAGCGCTTCCAAAAAAGAAAATCAAAATATTTATATTCTTCACACCTATCCTTTTAAGGAAACAAGCTTGATTGTAGAGATGTTGTCCAAGGAATTCGGTCGTATAGCTGTTGCCGCTAAAGGAGCAAGGCGACCACGGTCATCCCTGAGAGGCATGCTCCTTCCCCTCCAGCCTTTACAGGCAACCTGGTCTGGGCTGAATGAACTGAAAACTTTACATAGCATTGAATGGAGCGATCAATTTCTATCGATTGAAGGTGATGCGTTAATATGTGGTTTCTATCTTAATGAGCTCATGATGCGACTGCTCCCTAAAGATGATCCCCATCCAGCATTGTATGATCATTACCATCAAGCCGTATTAGCTCTTTCTAAAAATAAAGGATTGAGTGTGACCCTTAGGCGTTTTGAGTTAAGATTATTGCAGGAACTTGGCTACCAGGTACCCCTTAATAATGATATCCATGGACGTATTATTGATTTCGATAAAACATACATCTATCATGCAGATTCAGGACCCCTTGAAGGCAAGGGGCTGGAAGGAAGTGTTGAAATATCAGGCAAAACATTAATAGATATGGCTGCAGATAATTATCAGGATCCGCTCACAGAAAAACAAAGCAAACAGCTGATGCGTTACTTAATCAATCATTATACAGGTGATAAGCCATTGCATTCAAAGCAATTGTTTATGGCTGCAGGAGAGTGAATTCATGAAGCTAGGCGTGAACATTGATCATATAGCCACCATCAGACAAGCGAGAGGTACCTCGTACCCAAGCATAGTAAAAGCGGCATTGGCAGCGGAAACGTCGGGTGCTGACAGTATCACTCTCCACTTACGAGAGGATAGGAGACATATGCAGGATGCAGATCTTTGGGCGCTTAAACCATTACTTCAGACCAAAATGAATTTAGAGCTAGCACCAACGACCGAAATGATTGGTATTGCTTTAGACCTGACTCCTGAAGATGTTTGTTTTGTTCCTGAGCGAAGAGAGGAGAGAACAACCGAAGGGGGTTTGGATGTGATTGGACAGTACGCAACAATTCATGAAGCAGCGCATAGATTGATGGACGCAGGAGTCCGAGTCTCGTTGTTTATAGCGCCTTGCTTAGATCAAATTCAAAAAGCCATTGACATGAAAGTTCCGGTAATAGAAATTCATACAGGCCATTATGCGGAAATGGAAGATGATATTTTTCGTAAGAAGGAGCTCGAAAAAATAAAAGAAGCTATTGATTTTGCTACCTCTCATGGTCTGATAGTCAATGCTGGTCATGGCTTACATTATGAGAATGTTCAAGAAATAGCAGCTGTCAAAACTATTGACGAATTAAATATTGGCCATGCGATTGTTGCTGAAGCATTGTTTGTAGGCTGGGAAACTGCTATCAAAAGGATGAAGGCGATTATCACTGAGGTGTCGGGAGCGTGATTTTTGGTATTGGCACCGATGTGGTAGAGGTTATTCGTATAAAAGATTCGCTGGATAAATATGGTGACAAATTAGCCCATAAAATTTTGACGCAGGAGGAGATGGCCTCCTATCAAGTATCATCTCGAAAAGAAAATTTTTTAGCTAAACGTTTTGCTGCAAAAGAGGCATTCTCTAAGGCGTTGGGTACGGGTTTACGTGGTGATGTTAATTTGCATGCTATCACCGTGGCTCATGACGATATGGGTAAACCATGCTTTCAGTTCAATGCAAACGTTTCCTTAATCTTGAGCCAGCATAAAATTAACCAACAACACCTGTCTATATCAGATGAGAAAAATATTGCTGTAGCGTTTGTCGTGCTGGAAAAATTGTGAGTAAACCTAGCCTTGATATAGCTAGACGTTTTGGAGGTATTGCGCGTTTGTATGGCCAAGAGCAATTAAACCAATTTCAAAAAAGCCATATATGTATTGTTGGTATAGGAGGAGTAGGTTCATGGGTGGCTGAGTCTTTAGCCAGACATGGAATTGGTCGCATCACCATCATTGATATGGATCATTTAGCTGAGTCGAATATAAACCGCCAGATTCATGCCCTTGATTCCACTATGGGGGCATCTAAGGTGATCGCTATGCGGGATCGCTTAACCGATATAAACCCCTCCGTTAAGGTTGAAGTAATTGATGATTTTTTAGACGAAGCCAACATCAAAACACTCATCCATTCTGGATACGATTTTATTGTGGATGCCATCGATCAAACAAAAGTAAAGATTGCGTTAGCCCAGTATTGTACTGACCAAAACATCTCATTATTGATGACTGGTGGTGCTGGAGGACGGACGGATCCAACCTTAATACAAATAGCTAGCCTAGACAAAACCTTTGGCGATCCTCTTCTGGCAGGAATTCGAAAGCACTTCAATAAAGAGACGAGAGTGAGTAAGCAGCGCTTTAATATACCTACAGTTTTTTCACCGGAAAAGGTGATTAAGCCAGAGGTGTGCGAGGATGGAGACGATCTTGTTGGTTTGAATTGTGCTGGATATGGATCCAGCCTCAATGTCACGGCTACATTCGCTTTTGTTGCCGTATCTTTTGTCTTAAAAAATCTTTCTTAAGTTCTATTGAAATTTTCGTTTGTGACCCCATTATACTTTTAAGAATTAATTTACCTTAGGAATATGAATTTATGACTACAAAAAAAGAAACTTTAAATTTTCAAACGGAAGTAAAGCAGCTACTTCACCTGATGATTCATTCACTTTATAGCAACAAGGAAATAGCCATTCGTGAATTGATTTCTAATGCAAGCGATGCTTCCGATAAATTACGATTTGAAGCGTTAAATAATAATGACCTATATGAAGGTCAGTCTGGACTTGATATCCACGTTGATTTTGATAAAGAAAAAAGAACGGTGACAGTGAGCGATAACGGTATCGGTATGGATAGAGATGAAATTGTTGCCAATATTGGCACCATTGCCCGTTCTGGAACAAAAGAATTTATCGGAAAATTATCTGGCGATCAGGCAAAAGACGCCCATCTTATCGGCCAGTTTGGCGTAGGCTTCTACTCAGCCTTTATTATCGCTGATGAGGTGACATTAGAAACTAAAAAAGCAGGTGAAAAGCAAGGTTATAGGTGGCAATCAAAAGGCGATGGCGAATTTAGCATAGAAGATATCAAGAAAGAAGGCAGGGGAACAAGCGTGACTTTGCATCTCAAAAAAGACGAAGATGAATTTCTGGATAACTGGCGGCTAAGAGAGATTATTAAGAAATACTCTGACCATATTACCTTACCAATCGTTATGAAAAAGACAGACTTTAAGGGTGGCGAGTCAATTAAAACTGATGAAGACGAGACCATTAATAATGCATCAGCAATTTGGGCAAAAAACAAAAAGGATGTGAAAGCTAAGGAGTACCAGGAATTTTATAAAAGCCTTACCTATGATAACGAGGAGCCTTTAGCTTACTTTCATAACAGGGTAGAAGGAACACAGGAATATACTTCGTTGTTATACATCCCCAGCAAAGCACCCTTTGATCTATATGATCGGGAGCGGGGGCTTGGCGTAAAATTATACGTAAAACGTATCTTTATTATGGAGGCTACTGAAAAATTAATGCCTCAGTATTTACGTTTTATTAAGGGTGTGATTGATAGTAATGACCTTCCACTTAATGTTTCAAGAGAAATTCTACAAGATAGCAGGCAGGTAGAGTCAATCAAGTCTGGCACAGTGAAAAAGGTACTTACTTCATTAGAAGATATGGCGAAGAAAAAGCCCGAGGACTATAAGGTTTTCTGGAAAGAATTTGGTCGCGTGCTAAAAGAAGGCCCTGCAGAAGACATGGTTAATAAGGATAAGATTGCAAAATTATTAAGATTTTCAAGCACTTATGATGAAAGCGATGAACAGAGTGTGTCATTACAAGACTATATTGAGCGCATGAAGCCGGAGCAAGAGCACATTTACTTCATCACTGCTGATTCATACAGTGCGGCGAAAAATAGCCCACATCTGGAGATCTTTAAGAAGAAAAAGATCGAGGTGCTTATTCTCGGTGATCGCGTAGATGAATGGATGGTCTCGTATCTTACTGAATTTGAAGGGAAAAAGCTTCAATCAATTGCAAAAGGAGATCTTGACTTAGGCAAGCTTGAAGAAGATAGCGAAAAAGAGGAAAAAAAGAAGATTGAAGAAAAAGCGAAAACCTTGGTAGATACCATGAAAAAGTCTTTAGGCGATAAAGTGAAAGAGGTTAAGGTAACGCATCGACTCACTGATTCCCCATCATGCCTAGTGGTGGGCGAAAATGATATCTCAGGAAATTTAGAGAGAATACTTAAAGCAGCCGGACAAGATACGCCAGATGTTAAGCCTGTGTTGGAAATCAACCCAACACACAGCCTAATAAAAAAATTAGAATCTTTTTCGGGGACAGCCGATTTCGATCGATACGCCGCAGTGATCTTTGATCAAGCGGTTTTAGCTGAGGGCGGACAGTTGAATGACCCTGTTCAATACGTGAAAAACATCAACGATTTACTAGTAAAAGTATAAAATTTAATAATAATTGAGATTATGTTTGACATGATTTAAATGCCTTGATATAGTCTCGCGTCTTTCACATATTGTGTGGAAAATTTGTACGATTAGGTTGGTTTTGAAAGTTACTAAGAAGTTGTATTTATGCCTCTTGAGGCGAATTTAAATATCAATTTGTTGTTGACACAATTCAGAAAAAGGTGCTATAGTCCTCCCTCTTTACGTCATGTACGTAAAGACAGCGAAAATTTCGTTGAAATTCGATCGCGGGGTGGAGCAGTCTGGCAGCTCGTCGGGCTCATAACCCGAAGGTCACAGGTTCAAATCCTGTTCCCGCAACCAATATCGAAACTGCTCTTTAACAATTTAACAACTGATAAGTGTGGGTGCTTATAGACGAGGTCAAAATTAAGTTTTGATTTATCAAGACTTAAGACTCAAAATAAGTGCTTACGCAAAATTTGTAACAAGACCACACTGGTTATTTATAACCAGTTAACCTTGAGATGAATTTGAGTAAATAAAAGCACAAGCGATACAAAAAACCCTTCTAATTTATTAGAAGGGTAAGTAAAAGTTAGAGATTAAACTGAAGAGTTTGATCCTGGCTCAGATTGAACGCTGGCGGAATGCTTTACACATGCAAGTCGAACGGCAGCATAGAGAGCTTGCTCTCTGATGGCGAGTGGCGAACGGGTGAGTAATATATCGGAACGTGCCTAGTAATGGGGAACAACTAATCGAAAGGTTAGCTAATACCGCATACGACCTACGGGTGAAAGCAGGGGATCTTCGGACCTTGCGTTATTAGAGCGGCCGATATCTGATTAGGTAGTTGGTGGGGTAAAGGCCTACCAAGCCGACGATCAGTAGCTGGTCTGAGAGGACGATCAGCCACACTGGAACTGAGACACGGTCCAGACTCCTACGGGAGGCAGCAGTGGGGAATTTTGGACAATGGGGGAAACCCTGATCCAGCCATTCCGCGTGAGTGAAGAAGGCCTTCGGGTTGTAAAGCTCTTTCGCAAGAGAAGAAATCTTACTATCTAATAAATAGTGAGGATGACGGTATCTTGACAAGAAGCACCGGCTAACTATGTGCCAGCAGCCGCGGTAATACATAGGGTGCGAGCGTTAATCGGAATTACTGGGCGTAAAGGGTGCGCAGGCGGTCTTATAAGTCAGATGTGAAATCCCCGAGCTCAACTTGGGAACTGCGTTTGAAACTATAAGACTAGAGTGTGTCAGAGGGGGGTAGAATTCCATGTGTAGCAGTGAAATGCGTAGATATGTGGAGGAATACCAATGGCGAAGGCAGCCCCCTGGGATAACACTGACGCTCATGCACGAAAGCGTGGGGAGCAAACAGGATTAGATACCCTGGTAGTCCACGCCCTAAACGATGTCTACTAGTTGTTGGTGGAGTAAAATCCATGAGTAACGCAGCTAACGCGTGAAGTAGACCGCCTGGGGAGTACGGTCGCAAGATTAAAACTCAAAGGAATTGACGGGGGCCCGCACAAGCGGTGGATTATGTGGATTAATTCGATGCAACGCGAAAAACCTTACCTGGCCTTGACATGTACCGAATTTAGCAGAGATGCTTTAGTGCTCGAAAGAGAACGGTAACACAGGTGCTGCATGGCTGTCGTCAGCTCGTGTCGTGAGATGTTGGGTTAAGTCCCGCAACGAGCGCAACCCTTGCCATTAATTGCCATCATTTAGTTGGGCACTTTAATGGGACTGCCGGTGACAAACCGGAGGAAGGTGGGGATGACGTCAAGTCCTCATGGCCCTTATGGCCAGGGCTTCACACGTAATACAATGGTCGGTACAGAGGGACGCCAACCCGCGAGGGGGAGCCAATCCCAGAAAGCCGATCGTAGTCCGGATTGTTGTCTGCAACTCGACAGCATGAAGTCGGAATCGCTAGTAATCGCGGATCAGAATGTCGCGGTGAATACGTTCCCGGGCCTTGTACACACCGCCCGTCACACCATGGGAGTGGGTTTTACCAGAAGTAGTTAGTCTGACCGCAAGGGGGACGATTACCACGGTAGGATTCATGACTGGGGTGAAGTCGTAACAAGGTAGCCGTAGCGGAAGCTGCGGCTGGATCACCTCCTTTCTAGAGATCACCTCTCTATGAGCATTCACTCTTATCAGTTGTTGGTTAGCACAAAGATTAATTGGCCCTTTCAGGGTCTGTAGCTCAGCTGGTTAGAGCACCGTGTTGATAACGCGGGGGTCGTTGGTTCGAGCCCAACCAGACCCACCAAACATAACCTGTTTAGTTCCTAGGGGGATTAGCTCAGCTGGGAGAGCACCTGCTTTGCAAGCAGGGGGTCGTCGGTTCGATCCCGTCATCCTCCACCAATTCTTTGAATATAGAAGTAAGCCTCAAATGTTGTTTTTTCAATATTTGAGACTGGCTTTTATTAGCTAGTATGTTCTTTAACAATTTGGAAGAAGTAAAACGAAATCATAAGATTGTGATGAGATTATGATTTCATGGGTAGTGATTGTAATATCAAAACTAAATCAACAAAAAGACTAAGAATTTTTAGTATTTATAGTTGTTTTAAGCAATGCTTTAGAAGAAACTATAACGATTGTCTCATGCAAGAAAACCGAGTTTAAAAGGGCTTAGGTTTTAAAGTTATAGGATCAAGTGAATAAGTGCATATGGTGAATGCCTTGGCGATTACAGGCGATGAAGGACGTGGTAGTCTGCGAAATTTTTCGGGGAGCTGACAAACAAGCTTTGATCCGGAAGTGTCCGAATGGGGAAACCCACCCGCAAGGGTATCCATCTCTGAATACATAGGAGATGTGAAGCGAACCGAGTGAACTGAAACATCTAAGTAACTCGAGGAAAAGAAATCAACCGAGATTCCGGAAGTAGTGGCGAGCGAAACCGGAACAGCCTGTTATTTTTAGCACATGCGTTAATAGAACGGAATGGAAAGTCCGGCCAAAGAGGGTGATAGCCCCGTATATGAAAACCCGTGTGTGGAACTAGGATAACGACAAGTAGGGCGGGACACGTGAAATCCTGTCTGAATATGGGGGGACCATCCTCCAAGGCTAAATACTCGTAATCGACCGATAGTGAACTAGTACCGTGAGGGAAAGGTTAAAAGAACCCCGGAAGGGGAGTGAAATAGATCCTGAAACCGTATGCATACAAACAGTAGGAGCGGACTTGTTCCGTGACTGCGTACCTTTTGTATAATGGGTCAGCGACTTACATTCAGTAGCAAGCTTAACCGATAGGGGAGGCGTAGCGAAAGCGAGTCCTAATAGGGCGATTCAGTTGCTGGGTGTAGACCCGAAACCAAGTGATCTATCCATGGCCAGGATGAAGGTGCAGTAACATGTACTGGAGGTCCGAACCCACAAATGTTGAAAAATTTGGGGATGAGCTGTGGATAGGGGTGAAAGGCTAAACAAACTTGGAGATAGCTGGTTCTCTCCGAAAACTATTTAGGTAGTACCTCGTATCTTACTCTCGGGGGTAGAGCACTGTTATGGCTAGGGGGTCCTTACGGACTTACCAAACCATTGCAAACTCCGAATACCGAGAAGTACAATTACGGGAGACAGACATCGGGTGCTAACGTCCGGTGTCAAGAGGGAAACAACCCAGACCGCCAGCTAAGGTCCCAAATGATATGCTAAGTGGTAAACGAAGTGAGAAGGCCCAGACAGCCAGGAGGTTGGCTTAGAAGCAGCCACCCTTTAAAGAAAGCGTAATAGCTCACTGGTCGAGTCGTCTTGCACGGAAGATGTAACGGGGCTAAGCATATAACCGAAGCTGCGGATGCGTGTTTACACGCATGGTAGGAGAGCGTTCTGTAGGTCTGTGAAGGTGTTCTGTGAGGAATGCTGGAGATATCAGAAGTGCGAATGCTGACATGAGTAGCGATAAAGGGAGTGAAAGGCTCCCTCGCCGAAAGCCCAAGGTTTCCTGCGCAACGTTCATCGGCGCAGGGTGAGTCGGCCCCTAAGGTGAGGCAGAAATGCGTAGCCGATGGGAAACAGGTTAATATTCCTGTACCTTAATATAATGCGATGTGGGGACGGAGAAGGTTAGGTCAGCCAAGTGTTGGATATCTTGGTTCAAGCGTGTAGGTAGATTCTTTAGGCAAATCCGGAGAGTCAATACCGAGGCGTGATAACGAGTGAACTTTGTTCATGAAGTGATTGATACCATGCTTCCAAGAAAAGCCACTAAGCTTCAGTTATATTAAGACCGTACCGCAAACCGACACAGGTGGGCAGGATGAGAATTCTAAGGCGCTTGAGAGAACTCTGGAGAAGGAACTCGGCAAATTTGTACCGTAACTTCGGGATAAGGTACGCCCTATTAGGTTGAGACAATTTACTTGTTAAGGCTGAACGGGTTGCAGTGAAAAGGTGGCTGCGACTGTTTAATAAAAACACAGCACTGTGCTAACACGAAAGTGGATGTATACGGTGTGACGCCTGCCCGGTGCTCGAAGGTTAAATGATGGGGTGCAAGCTCTTGATTGAAGCCCGAGTAAACGGCGGCCGTAACTATAACGGTCCTAAGGTAGCGAAATTCCTTGTCGGGTAAGTTCCGACCCGCACGAATGGCGTAACGATGGCCACACTGTCTCCTCTAGAGACTCAGCGAAGTTGAAATGGTTGTGAAGATGCAATCTACCCGCGGTTAGACGGAAAGACCCCATGCACCTTTACTATAGCTTTACACTGGACTTGGATATCATCTGTGTAGGATAGGTGGGAGACGTTGAAGCAGGATCGCTAGATCTTGTGGAGTCACCCTTGAAATACCACCCTGATGTTGTCTAGGTTCTAACCCAGGTCCCTTATCGGGATCGGGGACCGTGTATGGTGGGTAGTTTGACTGGGGCGGTCTCCTCCCAAAGAGTAACGGAGGAGTGCGAAGGTAACCTAGGCACGGTCGGAAATCGTGCTGTTAGTGCAATGGCATAAGGTTGCTTGACTGCGAGACGGACAGGTCGAGCAGGTACGAAAGTAGGTCATAGTGATCCGGTGGTTCTGTATGGAAGGGCCATCGCTCAACGGATAAAAGGTACGCTGGGGATAACAGGCTGATTCCTCCCAAGAGTTCATATCGACGGGGGAGTTTGGCACCTCGATGTCGGCTCATCACATCCTGGGGCTGTAGTCGGTCCCAAGGGTATGGCTGTTCGCCATTTAAAGTGGTACGTGAGCTGGGTTTAAAACGTCGTGAGACAGTTTGGTCCCTATCTGCCGTGGGCGTTGGAAGTTTGAAGGGGGCTGTTCCTAGTACGAGAGGACCGGAATGGACAGATCTCTGGTGGATCGGTTGTCACGCCAGTGGCATAGCCGAGTAGCTAAATCTGGAAGAGATAAACGCTGAAAGCATCTAAGCGTGAAACTTGCCCTAAGATGAGACTTCCCTTGTACTTTAAGTACACTAAAGAGTCGTTCAAGACCAGGACGTTGATAGGTCAGGTGTGGAAGTGCAGTAATGCATGAAGCTAACTGATACTAATTGCTCGTGAGGCTTGATCCTATAATTTTGAAACTTAAAAATTGTGGTTGACACTAAAGCAAAACGCAATCAATACTAAATATTTTACTTCTTCTAATTTTGTTAAACTTTGAATTCAAGGTACTTTTGTACCTTAACCAGTTTGCTTGGCGGACATAGCGTGTTGGACCCACTCCTTCCCATCTCGAACAGGACAGTGAAACGATACAGCGCCGATGATAGTGTAGTCTTTTCTATGCGAACGTAGGACACTGCCAAGCTACTAAATTAAAAAACCCCATCGACTGATGGGGTTTTTTTTTAATCTCTGCGTCATCACATAAAATAAAACTCTTCCAGGTATTATGAAAAACTAAGTGATTAAGCGACTGAATAATTAACCTTTATTTATCTTTTGATGCCAATATACTTTTTATCACCTAAGGTGAGTATAATGAGGCGAAAATATGAACTTTACTATAATAAGGTAAATGGTTAAATGATAAATGCTATATGTTAATGAACAATAAATTTTGGAAGCTAATATCTGCACTAATTTCGATTACGCTTACCGTTTTTTTAACGCATCCCTTAGCTGTCTTTGCTATTGACGCTGGCACAGAGTTAAGGCAAATTGAGTCGCAGCAGAAAAAAATTCAACCGCGAAGGTTGCCACCAAAGATAGAAGAACAGGAAAGCCCCGATAGTGACCAGTCTAGCGGGGGGCAGGTTGAGTTTTTTGTAAAAGGTATACTGGTATCAGGAAACACATTAATTGAATCTGATGCAATTAATGAACTTTTTGCTTCACTCGTTGGTACCAATGTCAGCATTGATGAATTGAAGTTAGCTATGGATGAGGTGACACTTTTATATCAGGCTAAAGGGTATGTTGGCCGAGCCACCTTACCAAAACAAGATATAACGGACGGTATAATTACGATTGAAATTCAAGAAGGTATCTTTGGTGGGGCAGAATTACTCATTGACCCGGATATGGAATATCTTGTTGATCCGGTTATTGTTAAAAATTATATTGAGTTCTTTCTTTCTCCTGGACAGCCAGTCGATACCAACAAATTAGAGCGAGGAATTTTAATAGCCAGTGACCTGCCAGGCATTTTAGTAAACCAATCCTTGCAAGCAGGAAAAAATCCCGGCGAAACCGATGCCGGAGTAAGAATGATCAATGAGCCATGGCTGCTCGGTAGTTTAACTAATGATAATTTTGGCTCTAAACCGACTGGATACAACCGAACGCTGGTTAATGGAAGTTTATTAAGTCCACGAGGGTTTGGAGACCGAATGGATGTAGCAGTACTTAAGACTGAAGGTATCAACTATGGCAGTCTAGCTTACGCAATACCTTACGGGTATTCAGGACTTAACCTGAGCTTGAATGCTAGCTTGATGAGCTATGAAGTTCCTAATGGTGAAGCCTCCACTTTAGAGCTGTCAGGACTTTCCAGAAACGTTGCAATCAGTGCCACCTACCCATTAATTAGAAGTCGCATTAATAATCTTAACCTCACCTCATCAATTGGCATAAATCAGTACGTTAACAAATCTTCTTTTGGCACAGAAAGTGACTACCTCAATAAAACAATGAATATGGGGGCAAATTATCTAGATTTGACTGATTGGTTGATGGGAGGTGAATTTTTTGGCTCCATCAATATAGCCTTAGGACATAATGATTACGGTAAAAGTCCGGTTACTTTTCAAACTCAGAAGAGAAACGAAAATACTGACGGTGTCCAGGCAATTTTTTCGGGCAACGCGAATTTTACACAATTTTTTGAAGACGATCACTCAGCTGTGGCCCAGTTTTCAGGACAGTATGGTAATAAGAACCTAGACTCTGCGCAAAAGTTTTTTTTGGGGGGCGAGCAAGGTGTCCGTGCTTATCCAGCAAGTGAAGCCGGAGGTACACATGGCCTACTATTAAAGTTAGATTACCGTTATATTCTGACAAACAGTATGACAATTTCAACTTTTTATGATCACGGTTATGCTAAACAATATAAAACAGACTTTAATCCAGCTACAAACCAGCCATTAACTCTTGCTGGAAATAGCAATAGCATTTCATTGAAGGGCTATGGTTTTTCATTTGAATACTTAGGCCCAAGAAATACTACATTTAAGGCAACCTGGTCGGATCGAATAGGGAGCAATCCAAACAGAACCACTAACAATCTTGATAACAGTAATGCTGAAGCACCTGGACCAATGGTGTGGGTTTCAGGTGCAATAAACTTTTAATTATGATATCAGTTTACTTAAGTAAATTTTTATTGTGCTCACCCCTTCATCATGTCAAATCTGACTATGTTTAAAAAAATTATCAGAGCTTAATAAACTAATATTTTCCAGAAAAATAAATGGCACCTCGAGACATAAAAAATTATTTCAACCAAGCGTAAAAAAATCTCCAGTTTGGTAATTTTATTTCCAAAAAAAATAGAAAAAATGAGGTAAGAATTTATGAACATTTTCTAGAGAATTTGACAAAATCTTTCATGATAAATTTTCTTTAAAAAATAAATGGCACCTCGAGACATAAAAAATTATTTCAACCAAGCGTAAAAAAATCTCCAGTTTGGTAATTTTATTTCCAAAAAAAATAGAAAAAATGAGGTAAGAATTTATGAACATTTTCTAGAGAATTTGACAAAATCTTTCATGATAAATTTTCTTTAAAAAATAAATGGCACCTCGAGACATAAAAAATTATTTCAACCAAGCGTAAAAAAATCTCCAGTTTGGTAATTTTATTTCCAAAAAAAATAGAAAAAATGAGGTAAGAATTTATGAACATTTTCTAGAGAATTTGACAAAATCTTTCATGATAAATTTTCTTTAAAAAATAAATGGCACCTCGAGACATAAAAAATTATTTCAACCAAGCGTAAAAAAATCTCCAGTTTGGTAATTTTATTTCCAAAAAAAATAGAAAAAATGAGGTAAGAATTTATGAACATTTTCTAGAGAATTTGACAAAATCTTTCATGATAAATTTTCTTTAAAAAATAAATGGCACCTCGAGACATAAAAAATTATTTCAACCAAGCGTAAAAAATCTCCAGTCTGGTAATTTTATTTTCAAAAAAAATAGAAAAAATAGAGTGAAGAATTTATGAGATCTTTATGCTTATATTTTAGGCAATAATTTTTATTTCAAAAAAATTTCGCTACATTACAATATTGATTTACAATATTTTTTCCATACAAAATATTGTTTTTATTAACTTAATTTTTTCCCATTTTAAATTCTTTTTCTTTTTTTAGTATTTTTTTTCTTGCAAAATTTTCTAGTGGCTCTTGTGGATAAATATTTTTATAATTTTTTTAGTTGCGTTGTTAATTGAGCTCTCCATCAAGATAATTTATATTTTTTTTCTTCTTGATCCTTTAACTTTTAAGTGGTTCTTTTTATCTAATTTGTTATAATAAGAAGTGAATATTTTTTATAAATTTTTTTGTTTTTTTATGCTTTCCCTCCCAGGGATTAGTTTTGCTGATCCCGCTCCTAATCAGCTTCCACAGGGATCTTCTGTTGTAAGTGGTTCTGCGACTGTTGGTGTTGATAACCTTAACCCCTCCCAATTAAATGTTGTTCAATCCTCCCCAAGAGCGATCATTAACTGGCAGTCCTTTGACGTGGGGCAGCAAGCTATTGTTCAGTTTAATCAACCTGATTCGGCATCGGTGACCCTCAATAAGATCAACAGCAATAACCCCAGTCAAATTCATGGACAGATAAGAGCTAATGGACAGGTTATTCTTCAAAATGCCGCTGGCGTATATTTTGGAAAAAATTCAATCATTGACGTTGGTGCTATTACCGCTACTACTCATAGCGTGAACCAAGATAAGTTTATGCAGGGTTCTCTTGAGTTTAATCGGAATGGTTCTCTAGGAAGCGTTGTTAACGATGGAGAGATAAGGGCATCCTTGAATGGGTATGTCGCTTTGTTGGCCCCTGAGGTCAGAAATCATGGTTTAGTTGTTGCCCAAATGGGTTCTGTTGTGATGGCCTCAGGAGAAAAAATTACCTTAAATTTTAATGCTAACAACCATTTATCAAGCATTACTACAACACCATCCACAGTCGCAACTTTAGTAGAAAATAAACATGCTGTGCGCGCACATGGGGGAACCATCATTCTTTCCGCTAAAGCCATGAGTCACCTGGTATCGGGCGTGATCAATCAGACGGGTACTTTAGATGTCGGAGGGGATGCCTTTAATGTAGTAAAAGTGGGCGGCCGGGTATTCCTGGGCGGCGACCAGGTTACGCTGGCACAAAATTCCGTCATCAATGCGGCTGCTCCCGAAGCGGGCGGCGAGGTAACCATTGAGGCTGACCAGTTGATGGCGGATGCGACCAGTGTGATTGACGTTTCGGCATCCCAACAAGGTAACGGCGGCGCCATTCATATCGCAGCAGTAGATGCTGAGTTAAATGGAACAATGCTTGCTAATGGTGGAGCTATATCAGGAGACGGCGGTCAGATTAACATCGCTTCCGTTAACTTGGTGACGGCAGAATCTACAACGCTTCAAGCGGGATCTCAAACAGAAATGGGTGCTCCAGGGCATATTACCATTGAGACCAATACAGGAGAGACCAGCGCCCAGGTAGTTAACGTGATAAACCAATCGATAGCATCCGCCAACGTTACCGTAGTGACTGATCATGCCTTCAATTTTGATGCGACCTCACTGATTAATAAAACCTCTTCACCGCAGACAACGCTTACGATTAATGCCGCGGAAGAGATTAATATATCAGGCCAAATTATGAGCGATGCTTTGTCACCGCTCAATTTATCATTAATTAGTACCCAAACGATTAACTTTGCTGCAACATCTAATACCCAAGTAGCTTACCTAGAAGCCGCAGCACCAGAAATAAATGCCTTAGGCAATATTTGGACCTACGGCGGGCAAAGTTCGCATATGCCATTCATGCAAATAACAGCTTCACGTTTACTTATATCCAGAACACTGAGGTCGGGGTCGCGGACTAATCGTGGATCTGTTTCCTTAAGTGCTAACCGTTCGGTAGAGATTACTTCTACCGCATCGATTATTGCTAGCGGTAACGAGGGGGGCTTGGTCGACATTATTTCCGAGGATGGTTTAGTGAGCATTGCGGGCATGATACAAACTAACGGAAGTTCTGGTCGGGGGGGAACGATTCTTGTTGAGAATGCAGACGCTATTCATTTAGCACATGCGACCCTCCAGGCAAACGGCTCTGATGGCGGATCAATTATTTTGACAGCAACCAGTGAAGATGTTGCTATCAATAACTCCACCGTGCAAACAAACGGTATGGCTGGTCGTGGAGGAACGGTTAGCATATCTGCCTACCGCCAAGTGTTATTTAAGAATGCGGCAATCGAATCCATAGGCCTTCTCCAAGGCGGTACTATTTTAATCGGTAACGACGTAAGAAATCACTCTCTCCCTTTTGCACAATTTACTCAGCTAGATACTTTATCTTCTATACAAGCCTACGCGCTCAGCGGAAATCATGGTGGCTTTATTGAAACCTCGGGTCAAACCATTTCGTTATTAGCGTCAATCAATGCGGGTAGGGGTGGTATGTGGCTCATTGATCCGTTTGATCTTGTTATCGACTCAGCTATTGCGACGAATATTAATAGCGCATTGCAGGCCGGACAAAATGTAACTCTTACCACCGCATCTGAAACTAACACCATCAATACCGAGCCAGCGACCACCACGACAGGAATACTAGGCCTCGGAAATATTACCCTCAATGCTCCCATCGAATCCAGTGGTGACGGCGACCTTACCCTTACTGCGGCAAATAATATTTATATTAATGCTGCCATCACATTAAGCGGAACCGATAGCGGTGTGACATTGGTGGTACCGGATGAAGGTACTATTTATTTAGGAGCCAACATCACCACTACAGGCAATCAATTGTATACAGGCGACGTCACGCTAAACGCATCACCGATCCTCAGTAGTGGTAATGCCAGTGTGACAATCACAGGTAATATTTCTGCCACCTCTGGCGTAGCAGCTTTTCTCGGTAACGGTTACTACCTCTTTAATGGAGTCCAATACCTTGCTGGAGCAAGCGCTGATGCATCGCAGCCGATAGGGGTCATCTATAACAGCGCAACTCAAGTCTACTCCTGGTTAGCGACCACATCTGTTGCTGAGGCATTGATGGTTGCCGGGGGTGGTGGTGGTGGTATGGATATGGGTGGCGGTGGCGGAGGTGGTGGTGTTATTGCGCAAAATGTAAGCCTTATTCCGGGATGGACTGAACTGACTGTTGGCGCAGGGGGAGCGGGAGGACCAGCCGGCTGTTCTTCCGGTCAAAACTGCAACCACCAATTTAACCTGCGTGCATCTGCCGGCGGTAACTCTACGCTCACCACCTCAGCTGGCACCCTGACCGCTATCGGTGGCGGTTATGGGGGTAGTTCATATTGGGGCTACACCCCAGATCAAGGGTATGGCGGCAGTGGCGGTTCGGGTGGTGGTGCTTCTGGGTATAGCAATAGTGGCTCTAATTCAAACCTAGGCAGAAATGGTTCAGGCACAGCAGGCCAAGGAAATGACGGCGGCGGCGGATACGGTCAATATTACGGCGGCGGCGGCGGCGGTGCGGGCGCGACTGGCGGGTCAGGACGAGCTGCAGGTGGCTCTGTGGGTGGGGCTGGGATACAGAGCTGTATCTTAGGGACTTGCTACTATTGGGGCGGTGGCGGTGGCGGTTCCGGTTATTCCGTAACTGGAGGTAACGGCGGTATCGGCGGCGGCGGCGGCGGCGCTGTAGGCGTGACGACCGGCGGTGCAGGCTTCAATAACGGCGCTGCTGGCGGCGGCGGTAGTACAGGCTCACAGACCAACAGACCCGGCGGTAACGGTGGAGTTAATACCGGTGGCGGTGGCGGTGGTGGATCGCATTA
Source organism: Methylophilales bacterium HTCC2181 (assembly GCA_000168995.1). Classification (GTDB taxonomy): domain Bacteria; phylum Pseudomonadota; class Gammaproteobacteria; order Burkholderiales; family Methylophilaceae; genus BACL14. Next base: position 581,340 of record AAUX01000001.1, read on the forward strand.
CAACCGAACCAACCAAGGGGGTGACGGCGGGTCCGGTATTGTCGTGGTGTCCTACCAAAACATGCTCACCATTAATTCGGGCAATGGTGCTATCGACCTTCAAGGCAATGTGGCAGGTGCGGGCTTAGCACTAACTACCAACAGTGTGTCAAGCCAAGTGCAAGGCAATATTACCGGTGACATCGGCATTGCTAAATTAGGGACAGGAACCCTCACCCTTTCTGGAAATAATACGTATACGGGCAGCACGATACTGTCCGCAGGAATTATTAAGGCTGGCTCGGCGAATGCATTGTCTAGTACCTCACTAATGACTTTAGCAGCGTCAACATCCCTGGACCTTAATGACTACAACGTTTCAGTGGGATCTATTTCCGGCTCGGGAGCAATAACGAATTCCGCTGCTGGGTCAGCGGTATTAAATGTGGGGAGCCTTAATTCATCAACAACTTTCAGTGGTGTGATCGAGAACGGTTCAGGTACGGTGGGCATCACTAAGTCAGGCTCAGGAATGTTGACCCTGACAGGAACCAATACCTATTCTGACACCACCACCCTCACCGGTGGGCTAATAGGACTTGGTTCGGCTGATGCAATAGGTAGTGCCGGAAGCATAGTCTTTAATGGCGGCGGCATCCAGTATTCCGCATCTAATACTACTGACTTTTCGTCAGGCAGTCGTCTAGCTGGGGGCACCCAACTTTTTAATATTGACACCAACGGACAAGATATTACCTGGGCCGGCAGCTTAGCCAATAATTCAAGCAGCTTCTCCAAAACAGGCCTAGGTAACCTAACCTTATCAGGAACCATCGGAGCCACAACGGATGGCTTTGACCCGATGGATATGAGCTTTAGTGGTGGGAGCATCACCTTGTCAGGCACGGTCCATCCGATCTCTTCCTTAGTGATGGCGACCGCGACTACACTTGATGTGACCCAGAGCGGATTAATTGTGACCGGCACCTCGTCACTAGGTGGGTCTATCCAGACCGCTGGAGCCACCAGTTTTGGGGGGGCTATGACTTTAGTTGCCAATACCACCATCACCAGTAACAATAATACCGTAACGCTGGGAGGGGCGACCAATGGGGAGTTTGAGTTAACCATCAATGCAGGATCAGGCGCGGTTGTTCTTGGCGCTGTCGGTAACGTGACACCCGTGGCCCGGCTAGACGTTACCTCAACCACAAGCATAACCTTAAATGGAAACATCACTACGGTTATGGGCTTAGCTGACGGATGGCTATTCGAGAAATTCAATGGCTACTTCCCGACTAATACTATGGGCTTTGCCGCTGCCGCACCCAAGGTTATTCGAACAACGGAAATGACAGGCGCCTCTGGGAGCGATACCTCGATGGTATATAACGAGATGCGGGTTTGCCCAAGGAATGACTGTGATTCGAATTATACTTACCGGGTTACCGGCTACTTTATACCGACCAGCACGGGGAATTGGAGCTTTGCTTTTAACGGCGATGATGGGCACTTGCTTTACATGGGTACCGCGGGACAAACGCTCGCTAATTTCCAGTCCATCATAGAGTCCAACTCCTCTTGGAATTATGCACCGAAAAACTTTGTAACCGGTAACACGGGTTGTTGTGGCACACAAACTGGTACCAGAGCCCTAGTGCAGGGAGAGATGTATCCTGTCTATGCATCGATGGGTGAGGGCGGGGGCGGCGATTATTTTAACCTTAGACTGCAAAAGCCAGATGGCTCATGGATAGCTGGCGGACAAAGCAACACCTCTTACGGTACGGGATTGTATTACACTCCCGGCGGTGCAGGAGGAGCGTCTACTAGGGCGGGGGCTTATCTCACCGGAAATGTCGTGCTTAGTTCGGATGTCATTATTACTAGCCCTAATGCCACTACCACAGTCACAGGTTCCATTTCTGGGTTCAGCTCAAATGAAAATTTAACGGTCAATACAGGAACATTTACGGCGGGCAATATTTCGGGGTTAGGAGCAGTAAATCTTCAAACCAGTAACGCCACTATTGTTGATGTGAGCAACACCACCTCCACCACCTTTGCTGGAACCATCAACGCCGGTAACTTTACTGCGGTCAATAACATCACTTTTAATACTAGTAATATTTCCGTGGGCACGCTCAATGTTGACAATGCAATCACTTTTAACGGTGTAGATAACTTAACGTTTACCAATACGATCTCAGGGACAGGTAAGCTCGTGAAGTCGGGAACCAATACCTTAATTGTTTCTGGTGATAATACGTTCTCTGGTGGAGTCGACTTGTCCGGCGGTGTTCTGGAATTAGGTTCGGCTAATGCAATCGGTAGCTTGGGAGATATTTCCATGTTAGGTGGCACGTTAAAATTTACCTCCTCGAATACAACGGACTACTCCTCTCGTTTTAGTGCGGCGGATAATCAAGCATTCAAGTTTGATACCAACGGTCAGAACGTAACACTTTCCGCTAACCTAGTAGGCAGTGGTGGAACATTGGAGAAGATGGGTTCAGGAATATTAACCCTTTCCGGAACAAACACCTACACAGGTGGCACGACCCTTACAGCAGGTGAACTATATCTTACCTCTTCAGGAGCTCTCGGTGTATCAGGAAGCCTCATATTTAATGGCGGAATATTAAAGCATTCCGCTAATAATTTAGTAGATTATTCTGGACGCTTCTCTAGCGCTGCAAATCAGCTCTTTAAGATTAATGTTGATAATGGGAGCACGCTCTCATGGGCATACGGTGTCGCAGGAAATGGTTCGCAGTTTTGGAAATTGGGAAATGGTGGCCTAATCATGAATGGCACCAGCACTAACACCGGACTGTCATATATTGGTGATGGGTTTCTTTACCTTGGGCGCAATAATGCCTTGAGTAGTAATTCACACCTAGAAGTTAATGGCGGAGCAATCGTCGATCTTAATGGGTTCTCCCAGTCAGCTTTATCCTTATCGGGCAGCGGAATGATCCGCAATACTGTGGCAGAATCAAATTCGATATTCACCTTTACAGGACCAACAGACAAAACTTTAAATGGTTTTTTTGATGAAACTGATGGCGGAGGGATTATCAGTTTAGTTATGTCGGGATCAGGTCAGTTCTCTTTAGCAGGAAGGCAAGACTTTAGCGGGACTATAACCATTAACTCCGGAACATTAGTGGCGGCCAACGCAAACGCAGATGGCTTTGGCGGCGGCAATATTATTTTTGCTGGCGGTACCCTTAAATATCAAAATCAGAGCAATGACTATTCGGCACGCATAAGCACAAACTCCCAGGCAATCAAGATAAACACTAATGGTCGGGATGTTACATGGGCTACGGATTTACTTAACCCATCCAGCTCAATCACCAAATCGGGCGCAGGAACCTTTACTGTCTCAGGAACGATTGGTGTGAACAACTCGGATGCAGACGCGCCAGGATATGATGCCAGTTTTGTACCCTTAAATTTATCCGTGATGGGTGGAACGTTGTCGCTCCCTGGCACCGTTCAATCTATGGGCGATATTAGTCTGCAAGGGGGGAGTTTAAACTGCCCTAACTGCCCATCTTTGGGCAATTTTGTTGCGGCGGCAGGTGCCACTATCACCTTTAGTTCCGCTATCTTTGACTCACTAACACTAGCTGCGGGGGTCACGATGACAGCTAGTAGCGTTACCGTTTATAATACGTCAAGTATTGGCGGTGCAATTACCACCACCGGACCCATAACATTTGGTGGTGCGGTTACCTTGGTAGCGCCAACCACCCTAACCTCAACGAATAATCCAATATCGTTCAATTCGACAGTGGACGGGTTTACCTCCCTCACCGTGGATGCCGGCTCAAGTACGGTGGCATTTTTAGGGGCTGTCGGAGGAACGACCAATCTATCCAATTTAACTGTCACCGGACAGGCCGGTATTATTTTAAATAGCATTACGATTATGGGCTTATCTGACGGCTTATTATTCGAGAAATTTGATGGTAACTGGGCAAATGACGCAAGGCAACTGATTGGACGAGCGCAGCAAGTTGTTAGGACCAGTGAAATTATTGGCGCACCAGGCAATCAGACAGGACAGATTCATAATGCGATCGATATTTGTCGGGGAGGTAATTGTGATGAGTCTTACACTTACCGTATCACCGGGTACTTTATGCCAGAGCAAACCGGCACCCATACCTTTTATATGTTAGGTGACGATCAAAATTATTTATACCTTGGCTCGGCAGGCCAAAGCTTAACCGATTATCAGAACTATGCTGAGAGCGTTGGAAGCTATAACAAAACAGGCCTTGTTGTATCCCAGACAGGCTGCTGTAGCTGGAGGAATGGGTCTGTAAGCCTTACTGCGGGCGAGCTATACCCATTGTATAGCGTATTTATGGAGGGCGGTGGCGGTGACTATCTTCGAATGTACTGGAAAAATCCCGACAATAGTCAGCCGGCATGGATGAGTGGGTCGAGCCAGGCAGCTAATGGCACAGGTTATTTTTACAACCTCGGTGGTGGTGGTGGTGGTGGTGCTGGTCTAGGGGGTGTAACCCTCAATGGACCGGTAACCGTGAATCAAAATACCGTTATCAGTAGCAGCCGTTCAGCGGTAGTCATCAACGGTGATGTGACCAGCAGCGATACCCCACGCAACTTTACGGTCATTGCTGATACATTGACTGCTGATGGGTTTAATGGTTTGTCTGGGCTCACCTTAAATGTGGCCGACAACAGTTCTGTTGACGGCGTGATAGCTGGGTCAGCAACCGTGCTTACGAAAAGCGGAGACGGCGATTTATTGTTGACAGCAGCGAATACCTTTGCTGGGTCCACAGTAATTAGTGGGGGGTCTATCGTGGTTGACCAAGCTCCTGTTTATGACAATACAGACCCAGCAAATCCGATACTCTTACGCACCAATGCAGGAATGCTGGGGTCAACCCTAAATACCTTAACCCTCTCTGGGGGTGGCTTGAAGCTCAATGATGCAGACCTCACATTGTACGACCTTACAATGAGCGCGGGCAGTGCGATAACAAGTACTGGCTCTGGTTCGTCATCATTAACGTTACCGGTGCAGACGATCGGAACCGACGAAGTACCAAGTGTGGCAACGAGTTTTACCTTGGGTGGATCGATTAATCTCAGCGGAATTATTGATATTCAAGGTCCTGTGACATTAAGCGGAAACACCACCATCAATTCCAATGGCAATGGAATAACTTTTGGTAACGTCGGCACGGTCGCTGGAGGAGGGTATAACCTCACATTGAATTCAGGTGCAGGAATAACAACACTAAACGCTGACATTACCAACCTCAATAATTTTTCAAGCCTGGGAGCAACCACTACCAAGTTAACCACTCTTTCCACCCTAGGAACTCAGCAGTATGGGGCATTAACGCTGCTGGGAGGATTAGATCTATCGACAACTAACAGCAATATCACCTTTGACTCCACTATTAATGGAGCTTTCCAGCTCACCACTAGCACGGGTACAGGCACAACCTACTTTATGGGGGCAGTGGGCGCAAATGATGCAGCAACTACGCTCACAGCTCTGGGGGTTACTGGGCCTGCTTATGTGGCAGCAGGTATATACACCTCAGGCGACCTTACGTTTTCATCAGACATTAGCATTAATGGTCCTCGGTCCCTTGAAAGCTTTAATGGAAATATCAGTGTGGGTGGAAATATTACCGCAGTGGGAAATGCGATCCTAGCGTTATTAGGGAGTGGAGACTATCTCTTCAATGGTGAAGCTTCCAATGCATTAACAAATGCGACTGATGCATTTGCAAAAGGACTGACCTTTAATAGCGGCACCGGAATGTATTCCTGGAGTGCGGCAGCTTCCAGTGCCGAGGTATTGATAGTTGCCGGGGGTGGTGGTGGTGGTATGGATATGGGTGGCGGTGGCGGAGGCGGTGGTGTTATTGCATCCTCCTCGGTAGCATTTACCCCTGGGGCATCCTACCTGATAGGTGTCGGCGCAGGGGGAGCGGGAGGACCAGCCGGCTGTTCTTCCGGTCAAAACTGCAACCACCAATTTAACCTGCGTGCATCTGCCGGCGGTAACTCTACGCTCACCACCTCAGCTGGCACCCTGACCGCTATCGGTGGCGGTTATGGGGGTAGTTCATATTGGGGCTACACCCCAGATCAAGGGTATGGCGGCAGTGGCGGTTCGGGTGGTGGTGCTTCTGGGTATAGCAATAGTGGCTCTAATTCAAACCTAGGCAGAAATGGTTCAGGCACAGCAGGCCAAGGAAATGACGGCGGCGGCGGATACGGTCAATATTACGGCGGCGGCGGCGGCGGTGCGGGCGCGACTGGCGGGTCAGGACGAGCTGCAGGTGGCTCTGTGGGTGGGGCTGGGATACAGAGCTGTATCTTAGGGACTTGCTACTATTGGGGCGGTGGCGGTGGCGGTTCCGGTTATTCCGTAACTGGAGGTAACGGCGGTATCGGCGGCGGCGGCGGCGGCGCTGTAGGCGTGACGACCGGCGGTGCAGGCTTCAATAACGGCGCTGCTGGCGGCGGCGGTAGTACAGGCTCACAGACCAACAGACCCGGCGGTAACGGTGGAGTTAATACCGGTGGCGGTGGCGGTGGTGGATCGCATTACAACCGAACCAACCAAGGGGGTGACGGTGGGTCCGGTATTGTCGCGATTAAATACGTTACCAATAACAGCTTGACCCTAAAAGCTTCAAACGGTCAGGTTAACCTCCCCAACACCTTAGCTATATCAAACTTAAGTAGCTTTAATGTGGTAGAAAAAACTGTACGCGACTTTAACTTTAGCGGCGGATTGACGTTAATTAACACCCCATTCAACCTTGTGAACCAGAGGCTGACTGCCGGAAGTCTCAATATGAATAGTGGCTCATCTATTACTAACACCTCTGGCTATGCTTCAGTAGAGATAACAGGAACAAGCATTATTGCAGGGAACATTGCAACCAGCGGAATCAATGACCAGTTTTTAAAGGATGATCCGGTACTGCTTGCAAGAGAAAATACCTACCAAGCAGCCATCCTGGAAGATCCTGATCTTACAGACCCAGATCGACCGGTGTATGCACAGGCGGAGTGGGGCCAGTTTTATGGAGGAAAAACGACCATTCAAGGTGATAGCATCCTTACATCCAATGGTCAGAATATTCAGTTTAATGAGATTGAAGGCTCCAATACGGGTAATTTTGATCTGACGATTAACGCGGGGAGTGGTTGGGCGGTGCTGAATGGTGAGATTGGTAGTAAAGCAACTGTGGTAACCGGTAATGCAGCCGTTAATACGCTGAATAACAATCGGCCTGTTTATTACGGCAACATGAATTATCTGACGGAAACGTATTTGGCCAACAATGAAATTGCTAACCTAGCAGTAACAGGAAATGAGATATTTATACGTGATGATATTTCAACCTACTTAGACCAAACGTATACCGGCCACGTTCAGATTGGTAATAATGGGACCTTGGTTAATGGGGTACTCAAAACCAGCGTATCGCTCATGTCTATCGATCCAACAATCAGTTTTGTTGGGCGATCTGTGCTTTATGCAGCAACGGAGTTAGGTGCGGTCATTTATAAACAGTCCGAGGAAAAGTATTCATTCGATGATGAATTCGCAACACCAACCCATTCCTTGTCCCTGAGTGCAAAAGGCGCTTGTTGGGTGAGTGGGGGGTCAATCGTAGCATGCCAAAACACAGGTAAGGGGAATATCTACAAAGGGCTTGATGAAAATAACCAAGACACTGCTTACTATAATGCATTAAGACCGCTTGCATCATTAACGCAAGATAATGTAACTATGCTTTTCCCAAGAGGCTTTATTAATAATAATATTGATATTGGGCAATTAGCTATTCCTGAGGGATCAATCACTGACGGTGCTGGGTCGGTGTCAACCGAATCGATAGCATATAGCGGCGCATTAAGCCAAAGGGCTTTTGAGTCAGGACCTCCGCCACCACCAGCACCTGTAGTGGCTGTAGGAGAAAGACTGGGAGGAAGGAGCGCTGATGCAGATGCTAGAGTAGCGCGTGCATCCAAGGTAACTGGGGGAGGGGTGCTTGGAAGGCAAGTTAAGCCACCAAAGTCATCTAATCCAATAAAAACAATGAATCTTGAGTATAATAGCGACGTAGTTATTGGTACAGTAAGGTCCAGTTTTAGTGATAGTGGTTTTGATGATTTAAAGATTGCACCAAGCGGAAACTCCAATGGCGCTAAAAATAAAAAAGTCGGTGATCCAGGATCTATAAAAGGAGTTAAGGCATCGTTTGATGAAGATGCTGGAGCTAGTGGAAGTTTCGATAATGATGAAGGGCCAAGAGGAAGCTTCGACGAGGCGGATAACAATTCGGAAGAGACTGAAGAGTGCGATGCGGTTGAGCTTGTAAGATGCTAAGCGTTTGTCTGATTAAAAATTAAGTAAACTATGTTGAATAAAATCAAAACCTATTTCAGACGCTTCGGTATAAAAAATGCAATTATTGCGTCCTTACTTGTGCATTTAACCTTAATAACAGATATTTATATTATTAATTTTGACAAGGTAGAAAAAGAACAAGAATTGGTAGAGTTTGAGGCTATTTTACTTTCAAAAAATATTCCTGAACCCCCACCACCATCACCTGATCCTGAGCCGATACCTGAGCCTGAGCCGATACCTGAGCCTGAGCCGATACCTGAGCCTGAGCCGATACCTGAGCCTGAGCCGATACCTGAGCCTGAGCCGATACCTGAGCCTGAGCCGATACCTGAGCTACCTGTAGAGGATACAGTGCCGATCGAGGAAGAAAAACCGATAGCACCCGAACCAATAAAGCAAAAACAAACGCCGGTACCACCAGCCCCCGAACCTGTGTTAGTTCCAGAGACAGGGGAGGATGACTCACGAAATGCAGGCTTAATAGCGCTTGATGATTTTAGTCGTGAGTTAGCGCTCCATATTGCTAAATATAAAGAGTACCCCAGGATAGCTGCTCGACGTGGATGGCAGGGAGAAGTGGTGTTAGAGGTAAAATTGACGGGTAGGGGTAAGCTGATAAAAAAAAGAGTCCGACGCTCGAGTGGTTTTAAGGTATTAGACAATGAAGGTATGGAGATGATTGACAGAGCAGCACCGTTTCCACAACCACCTAACATTCTTGCTGAACGAACGTTTACAATTTTAGTGCCAATTAAATTTACATTACTTTAATTTTTTTATAGGAGAAACAAAATTATGTGGGAAATTATTCAGGATGCAGGATGGCCAATATGGCCGTTAATATTTACATCAGTAGTAGGTTTTTCAATAATTATTGAGCGGTTATTTTCGCTTCGAAGCAGCAATATAATTCCAGAAAATTTAATGTCCAATCTTGAGCTACAGTTAAAAAAAGGGGTAATAAAAAAAGAAGAGCTTAATAAGATGGAGTCTGAATCTTTACTAGGCCTCATGTTGGCAGCAGTAATTAAAAATCAAGGCAAACCATTGGAGGTTATGAATGATGCAATTATCAAGGCGGGAGATTCGATTAGTTATCAACTTGAGAAGTACCTTCATATATTGGCGATGATCTCTACTGTGGCCCCATTACTTGGTTTGTTTGGGACAATTATAGGTATGGTGGAGCTCTTTAGTTCGTTTACAAGTGATGGACACGATGTGGAGATGTTTGCCAGAGGTATTTCGGTAGCGCTGTATAATACAGCTGGCGGTATTGTGGTCGCTATCCCAGCAATGATTAGCCATCGTTTTTTCCGTGCAAAAATTGATTCGCAAATTCACATTATGGAAACAAATGCTGATCGACTAATTGATTTGATTAATTAACAGAAGGAAGTAATCATGCGTATAAGCAGAAGAAATCGCTCAGATGATATTGAGCTAAATTTCATTCCATTGATTGATGTACTGTTGGTCGTCATTATTTTTCTTATGGTCACGACAACATTCGCTAAATTGAGCGAAATAAAAATTAACTTACCGGTAGCTGAAGAAAGTTCAGCTAAAAAGAAAGCTAAGCCTATTAATATTATGATTACTGAAGATGGACGCTTTGTTGTGAATGAAAAGTTAATGGAGTCTATCTTAATCGATGATATGGCTGAGGTGCTAAGAGGTATCGCTGAAGGCAAAGAAGATACTTCTGTGATTATAAGCGCAGATGCCAATGCCAGGCATCAGTCAATAATTAATGTTATGGAAGCGGCGAGAAAGGCTAATTTAAGTAAAATTGCGTTTACGACCAAACTTATAAGTAAATTGTAATTTTTAGAGACAATGAACTCGTTTTTTTATGCACCTAAATACATTAACTAGGTTTTTTCCAGGTATCTCTTAGGGTCACAGTACGATTAAACTGAATATCATTTTTTGTGCTGTTATGGTCACAAATAAAGTAACCGTGCCGTTCAAACTGATATTGCTCAAAAGGTTTTACTTCCCAGCAATTTTCCTCCAACACAACGGTAATGGTTGTCTTGGAATGTGGGTTCAGATCGTCTAAATAGTTTTCATTCTGTGAGCCTGGATGTTCTGTCTTGAATAGACGGTCATACAGATGAACCTTGGCATGGATCCCATGTTTAGCTGAGACCCAGTGTATATTGCCTTTCACCTTAACCCCATCTGCCCCTGCGGTCCCTGACTTGGTATCTGGGTTATATTCACAATGAACCTCGGTAATATGTCCTTGATCATCTTTCTTAAAATCAGTGCAAGTAACCACATACCCATGCCGAAGACGTACTTGATTTCCAGGGAAGAGGCGGAAGTACTTCTTAGCGGGCTCTTCCATAAAGTCACCTCGCTCAATCCATAGCTCCCTTGTCAGTTTGATGGTTCGCTTACCCCTGGTTTCATCCTGGGGATGATTGGCCACATAACAGTCTTCTTCTTGATCTTCAGGGTAGTTGGTGATGATTAACTTAAGCGGGTCTAAGACCGCCACACGCCTATCAGCTTCCTGATTTAGGACCTCCCTCATAGCGTCTTCAAGCGTAGAATAGTCAATCCATGAATCAGCTTTAGAAACCCCTATTCTCTCAGCAAATAACTTGAAACCTGTTGCTGTGTATCCACGTCTCCTGGCACCAACAAGGGTTGGCATTCTTGGATCATCCCAGCCAGATACATAGCCACCCTCAACCAACTCAATTAAGCGGCGTTTTGAAAGTACGACGTAGGTCAGATTGAGCCTGGCAAATTCATATTGTTTTGGCAGTGGATCCTGAAGCAGGGAATTATCCCGCAACCTCTCTAGTAGCCAGTCATAAAAGGGACGCTGATCTTCAAATTCTAGTGTGCATATCGAATGCGTAATTTTTTCGAGTGCATCCTCTATTGGATGAGCAAAGGTATACATAGGATAAATGCACCAATCGTTACCTGTTCGATGGTGGGTTGCATGTTTAATACGGTATATCGCAGGATCACGAAGGTTCATATTAGGCGAAGCCATATCAATCTTGGCACGAAGCACCATAGCACCATCTTTATGCTTGCCTGCCCGCATTTCTTCAAACAGATTAAGATGATAATCGCGATCATGTTCACGCCATGGAGAATTTTTTCCGGCTGATGTCAGGGTTCCGCGGTTTTCTCGAATCTCATCCACGCTTTGTTGGTCAACATAGGCATGACCAGATGCGATGAGCGATTTAGCAGCCTCAAACATAAAGGCAAAGTATTGACTGGCAAAGTATTGATCGCTTATTGCATCAAATCCCAACCATTGGACGTTATCAATAATACTATGCACATATTCTTCATCCTCCTTTTCCGGGTTAGTATCATCGAAGCGTAAATGGCATTTACCACCAAAGTCATGAGCTAAACCGAAATTGAGAAAAATGCTTTTAGCATGACCAATATGCAGATAGCCATTCGGTTCGGGGGGAAATCGGGTACGTATTTTTGCTGCATCGACGCTGCCCTGATCATGGTGCTTAGCATCGCCAGGGGAGCCTCCCCATTTTTTTTGGGCATACAACCCTTGAGAAATATTTTTTTCGACAATAGCGCGAATAAAATTTGATGGGGTACTATCTGTATTCGTCGGATCACTCATATGAACGCTATTTTACACTGATTAAGATCAATATTTGACTATTTAATACCGTGTTATGATTCCTATTATATTTTTACAATGCCGTCATGAGCCATTTATTATTTCCTATTTTATCCATTCTATCCGATGGAAAATTTCATTCTGGCGAGGCTATGGCCAAGCATTTTAAGGTCTCCCGAGTGGCTATTTGGCATGCTATTGCCGAGGCAGAAAATTTGGGGGTAGAGGTGTTTTCTGTCAGAGGAAAGGGTTATCGCCTTACTCAGTCATTAGATCTGATAGATGAAGAAAAAATCAAGCAGGCTATTGGAGAAATGGCTAATTGGTTTCATCTGACCGTATTGGATGTGGTGGACTCAACAAATAATTATTTAAAAAAAGCCTCGGCTGCGGGCCATCCCCATGCATCTTGTGTGGTGACTCATATACAGACTCATGGGAAGGGGCGAAGGGGGAGGCAGTGGCAATCGGCACTCGGTGAGAACCTTACCTTTTCTTTTTTATGGCGGTTCACAAAAGGGGCATCTGCTTTATCTGGGCTTAGTTTAGCTGTTGGTATTGCCCTCATTAGAAGCTTAAAAAAATTGCACATACATCAAGCCTTGTTAAAATGGCCTAATGATATTTTGATTTATGACGATGGCGCTTATAAAAAACTTGCGGGTATTTTAATTGAATTGCAAGGCGACATGGATGGGCAAAGTGCTGCGATTATTGGTATAGGAATAAACCTTAATCTTTCAAAGAAGCAAACGGCTAAGATTGATCAGCCTGCTTCTAGCATAAACCAATTCACGGATGAGCCGATAGACCCTAATACCATTTTAGCGACGATTATCAGGGATCTCTCTGAGGTAATGGCTACTTTTGAAGAGAGTGGCTTTGCTCCTTTAAAAGATGAATGGTCAAGTTACGATGCTTTTCAGGACAAGGTGATTAATATCATATTGGGCGATGGCAATATAAAGCAAGGCAGATCGAATGGTGTCAACGATTCAGGTTCGTTGGAGGTGGTGACGGACGACGGAGTTAAGGTTTATGCTTCTGGTGAAGTTACTATAAGAAAGGCGGAGTAATGTATTTATATATTGATGTAGGAAATACCCGAATTAAATGGCAGCACCGTGATGATAAAGAGATATTGGATGTGGGTAATATCATGGTGGAAAATTTTACGGATATCGACTTTTCTCACCTGGCAGAGGTTAAGAGAGTGGTGGTATCCAACGTTAATCACTCGGTCGTACTGGATAAAATCAAAGAGATACTAACTCCCTTTAATTGCCCCATTATAGAGGCATGCTCAGAATCTAATCAGACGCTGATTAATGATTACGTGGATCCTGGGTCATTAGGCGTCGATCGTTGGCTAACTGCAATGGGAGCGTGGAAAACTCAAAAAAAAGCACTACTGGTCATTAACGCGGGTACAGCTATTACGGTCGATTTAATTGCATTAGACACCCAAGGACGGCCACACTTTAAGGGAGGAATGATACTGCCAGGTGTGGCGATCAGTATGGCTATTCTAAATAACAGCACTAGTTTAATTGATGTAGGGATGGGGATTTGCCAATATCCTAGCCTCAATACTACCGACGCGGTAACGACCGGTATTTTTACTGCCATTCAAGGTGCGGTGAATCAGGTCTGTAAAAAGCTCCCTGCCTCACTTCCCATATTACTTACAGGGGGTGATGCCCAAACTATATACGAGCAAGCGGACAATGATTGGAAGGCGAGGATTGTGCTAGAAGAAAATTTATTGTTTGAGGGGTTAACGCTTCTTAATGTATAGATCGGTTATGGTGCCTTCTTTCATTTCTGATGCCATAGCAATAGACTCAGAAAGCGTGGGATGGGGATGAATCGATAGCCCAATGTCATGCGCATCAGCACCCATCTCAATAGATAGTACTGTTTCTGCAATAAGTTCGCCTGCATTCGTTCCCACTATAGCTGCACCAATAATTCTGTCCGTTTTTTTATCGAAAATTAACTTAGTCATCCCTTCAGTGCGATTAGTGGATATTGCTCTTCCACTTGCAGCCCAGGGGAAAACGGCTTTTTCTATCTCAATATTTTTTTCACGGGCCTCCTCTTCGGTAATCCCTGCCCAAGCTAACTCTGGGTCTGTATAGGCTACCGATGGTATGGCCATTGCCTGAAACTCTACCTTCTCACCTGCTATCACTTCGGCGGCAATTTTTCCTTCATGTGTCGCTTTATGAGCTAGCATGGGTTGGCCGATAATATCCCCAATAGCGTAGATATGATTTATATTGGTTCGCATTTGTTTGTCAGTTGCGATAAATCCTTGGCTATCTACGGCAACACCCGCTTTATCTGCTCCAACATTCAGTCCGTTAGGTTTTCTGCCTACAGCTACTAATACCCGGTCGAATAATGCTTCTTTCGGGGCGTCAGCACCCTCAAAATAGACCAGTATGCCTTCTTTTTTCGCTTCCATCTTGGATACCTTGGTAGCTAGCCATATATTTTCAAAACGCTTTGCCATGCGTTTATGCAGTGGCCTCACCATATCTCGGTCACACCCTTGAATCAAGCCATCGGTCAATTCTACTAAGGACACCTTGCTGCCTAAGGCGTCATAAACGGTACCCATCTCAAGTCCAATAATGCCACCACCGATGATGAGTAATTTTTTAGGGATATCTTTTAACTCAAGTGCGCCGGTAGAGTCCATAATACGATCATCAACAGGAGTGCCGGGTATTTTAGTTGGCTGTGAGCCAGCAGCAATAATTGCTGATTGAAAGCCAACAATCGTTTGAAGCCCATCTTTTGCCGTTACTGATATTTGATTAGCTGAAATAAATTGGCCTTGACCTTCTATAACCTGGACCCCTCGCTGCTTCGCCATTTGTGTCAGCCCCATCGTCAACTTTTTCACTACTTTATTCGATTTCCAGTCCCTTAGCTTTTCAATATCAATCTCTGGTTTGGTAAACGTGACTCCGTGACTGCCAGTATCTTCGGCATCAGTAATAACCTTGGCTGTATGCAAAAGAGCTTTAGAGGGAATGCATCCAACATTTAGGCAGACGCCTCCAATGGTTGAGTATCGTTCGATTAAGATCACGGATTTACCTAAATCTGCGGCACGGAATGCGGCAGTATATCCGCCTGGACCGGAACCTAGAACCGCTACATCGCAATTCAGGTCGGAGGCATGTACGTTTATTACCTCAGCTTTTTCCGCTGATTTCTCTGCCACACTCTTCTCTGCGGCTATAGGTTTTTCTTTTGGAGGCTGATCAACTTTTTCTTCGGTACTGCTCAACTCAATAATGGGGGAGCCTTGTTTAACCGTATCACCAACTTTGATCAGTATTTTAGCCACTATGCCATCAGCAGGTGAGGGGATATCCATCGAAGCCTTATCTGACTCTACCGTAATGATCGGGTCCTCTTTGTTAATGGTATCACCGGCTTTAACGAGAATTTCGATGATATCAACACTATCAAAGTTGCCAATATCCGGTATTTCTACTGTAATAGAATTAGCCATAATGTTACAGTAAAAGCCTTCTGACATCAGACAGCATGGATCTTAAGTGCGTAGTAAAGCGTGCACCATCTGCACCATCGACCACGCGGTGGTCATACGACAGTGATAGTGGCAATATCAGGCGGGGTTCAAATGCTTGTGTTTCATTATTAAAAATTGGCTGCATAGCGGATCGGGATACCCCCAAGATAGCGACTTCCGGACAATTAATGATAGGGGTGAACTTAGTACCTCCAATGCCACCCAAACTAGAAATGGTAAAACATCCGCCCTGCATGTCATCCATTTTTAATTTACGTTCCCGTGCTTTGTTTGAAAGATCACCAAGATCATAGGCAATTTCTAACACATCTTTTTTGTAAACATCTTTCACTACAGGAACCACCAGACCATCCGGCGTATCACAAGCAAAACCGATATTGAAGTAATCTTTCATAATCAAGCTTTCTCCATCCGGTGAGATAGAGCTGTTAAAAACAGGGTAAGCTCTTAAAGCATTCACACAGGCCTTCATCAAAAAGGCGAGCAAGGTAAGCTTCACATCTTTTTTTTCCGCTTCTTTTTTCATAGACTTTCTGAACGCTTCAAGGTCGGTAATATCTGCATCATCAAATTGGGTAACATGGGGTGCCGTCACCCAGTTTCGGTGAAGGTTGGCCCCAGAAATTTTCTTTATTTTTGACAAGGGTTTCGACTCTACGGAACCAAACTGAGAGAAATCAATATTGGGCATAGCGATAGGCGCAAAATGGGTGCCCATGTCATCGGATCGCGGTTTTGTCAATTCGCTCTTAACATATGCCTCAACATCGCCAATAACGATCCTGTTTTTTGGAGCAGAACCTTTGACGAAGCCTAAATTTACCCCAAGGTTTCGGGCAAATTTTCGCACTGATGGCGATGCATGGCTGATCTTATCATTGGCCACTAAAACACTTTCAGCAACGGGTAAGGGTTTATCCATGGGCGCTATAGTTTGGGGAGGCTCAGGCACTGGTCGTGTGGGTACCGGCACATCACTGACTTCAGTTGAGGCTTCCTCAGCGAGTACGGGCTTTTCCTTAGGTTTATCTTCAGGCACTTCTGCCTTTTCAATCAGAGCAATCAATGAACCTTCTTTTACTTTATCCCCAATACTCACCTTAATTTCTTTTATGGTTCCGCCGTAAGGGGCTGGGATATCCATTGAAGCTTTATCGGACTCTACAGTTAGCATAGGGTCATCAGATGCAACCACGTCACCGACATTAATTAAAATCTCAATGATATCTACACTGTCAAAGTTGCCGATATCCGGTATTAAAATTTCTTCAGTAGCCATAGGTATCCGTTACACGCTCATGGGATTAGGTTTATCACCATCAAGCTTAAAATCTTTGATGGCTTTAAGTAAGACCGATACGTCTAACTTTTTCGTATCAACTAATGCGGTTAATGCGGCTACCACAATATAATGACGATCTACTTCAAAGAAACTTCTTAAGGCTTCTCTACTATCAGATCTTCCGTACCCATCAGTTCCTAATGCAATAAATTGATTAGGTAGGAATCGTGCGACCTGCTCTGGAAATGATTTCATATAATCGGTTGAGGCGATGATGGGTGCATCTTTGTCGGTAATAGCCTTTTCTATATTCGATAATTTTTTTTCTTTAGCAGGGTTTAATCTATTCCAACGCTCTGTTGCTAACGCATTTTTTCTTAGTTCGTTGAAGCTAGTTACGCTAAATATATCTGCGGCCACGTTGAAGTCTCTCTCTAAGATATTGGCAGCTTCAATGACTTCTCGAAGTATCACTCCACTACCCATTAGCTGCACTTTAGACCCTTTGCTATTCGATTTTTTATAAGAATAAATCCCGTCAATAATTCCTTGCTCTGCTCCTTTAGGAAGTTCTGGGTGCGTATAATTTTCATTCATGACGGTGATGTAGTAATACACATCTTCTTGGTTTTGAATCATTCTTTCCAAGCCATTCTGGATGATCACGGCTAATTCATAAGCAAAACATGGGTCATAAGCTACGCAATTCGGTATAGTAGCTGCTAACAGATGGCTATGACCATCCTCATGCTGAAGCCCCTCACCATTAAGGGTGGTTCTCCCAGCTGTCGCCCCAAGTAAAAATCCTCTGCACCGCGAGTCACCTGCAGCCCACGCTAAATCGCCAATTCTTTGAAAACCAAACATGGAGTAGAAAATGTAAAATGGTATCGTCTGAATATCTGAATGGCTGTAGGATGTGGCAGCAGCAATCCATGAGGAGAACGAACCGGCCTCATTAATGCCCTCTTCCAGTATCTGTCCGTCTTTTTGCTCTTTATAAAACATGACCTGGTCAGAGTCTTGAGGCTCATATAGTTGTCCTACGGAAGAATAAATACCTAACTGCCTAAACATCCCCTCCATACCGAATGTTCTTGCTTCATCTGGCACGATCGGTACGACGTATTTTCCTAGCTCTTTATCCCTAACCAACGTGCTGAGTATGCGGACAAAGGCCATGGTGGTAGAAATCTCTCTTTCACCTGAGCTTGCTGTGACATTAGCAAATGCGCTTAGTGCAGGAGTTTTTAATGCCGTAGTTTTTCTGCGACGCGCGGGTAAGAAACCCCCTAGCTCTTTTCTTCGTTCCATCATGTATTGCATTTCTGGTGAATCATCGGCGGGTTTGTAAAATGATAAGCTCTCCACCTCTTTGTCACTGACTGGCAAATCAAAGCGTGTTCTAAAAGCTTTTAATGATTCGATGTCCATACTTTTTTGTTGGTGGGTAATATTCTGCCCTTCACCTGCGTCACCCATGCCATATCCCTTCACTGTTTTAGCGAGAACAATAGACGGCTGACCTTTATGGGATGAGGCTGCAGCGTAGGCGGCATAAACTTTGTGTGGATCATGGCCGCCACGATTTAATCGCCAAATATCGTTATCGGACATAGCTGAGACCATTTCACGGAGTTCAGGGTATTTACCAAAGAAATGCTCTCGTGTGTAGGCACCACCTTTAGCTTTAAAGTTTTGGTACTCACCGTCAACGCATTCTTCCATACGTTTTTTAAGCATGCCATCTTTATCCATGGCAAGGAGTGGGTCCCAGTAAGACCCCCATATAACTTTCAGTACGTTCCATCCCGACCCACGGAAATTTGATTCTAATTCTTGGATGATTTTTCCGTTACCTCTTACCGGCCCATCAAGTCTCTGTAGGTTACAGTTAATCACAAAAACTAAGTTGTCCAGTTTTTCTCTTGCCGCCAGTGATATGGCTCCTTGGGATTCAGGCTCATCCATCTCACCGTCTCCACAAAAGACCCATACTTTTCTATCTGAAGTATCCGCAATACCTCTATCATGAAGGTACTTGAGGTAGCGCGCTTGATAAATTCCCATAATTGGACCCAGACCCATTGACACGGTAGGAAACTGCCAAAAATCAGGCATAAGCCATGGGTGGGGATAGCTAGAAAGACCTTGGCCACCAGATTCCATGCGAAAATTGTTTAACTGATCTTCATTCATCCTGCCTTCTAAGAAGGCCCTAGCATAAATACCCGGAGAGGAATGCCCTTGGAAATAAACTAAATCCCCGCCAAAATTTTCATTGGCGGCACGGAAAAAGTGGTTAAAACCTACGTCATACAAAGTGGCTGCTGATTGGAAGCTGGCAATATGTCCACCGATACCTGGTGACTTCTCATTGGCTCTAAGCACGGTCATGACAGCATTCCAACGAATTAATGCTCGAATTCTTCTCTCCATATCTGGATTACCCGGATGCCTTTGTTGGAGATGTGTAGGGATCGTATTGACATACGAGGTAGTAGCGTTATACGGTAAGTTGGAGCCCGAACGACGTGCCTGATCGATCATAGCCTCAATTAAAAAATGAGCCCTTTCAGTCCCTTCAGCTTCAATCACTGAATTGAGTGATGCTAGCCATTCTTGGGTTTCTTGGTTATCTGTATCAGGAAACAAATTCATTCATACTGCCCCTCAAAGTTATTCTATTTAGTTATTTGCAACTATTCACGACAATAAGGAAATTATTGAATAATTATGATGTCATAGTAATGGTAGAAGATATTATAATTGATATTAGTATTTTTTAAACGTTATAGTTTTAACAAAATTATGTTAAGCGAATTAGCTTAAACTATAGCAATCTTACATATGAGGCATCCATGAAAACAAAAATCGAAATAGTTCAGGGCATACCAACCGAAAATCAATTTAAGCCATTCTCTCACCATATGCTTGTTATTGATATTAATGCATCTAACTATCCATTTGCGGATACATTAAAAAATAAATTAAAGCGTTTGGGGAAGAAAATAAGTGACCTAGCTAAAACATCGGTCACAACTGAAATAGCTAACGGAGCTATGATCAGTTGGGTGGTTTATAACCCTGACTTAAGTATGTTTAAAATACATACCCAAATAAGAAAAGCCTTTCATGCTATTGCCACCGAGAATCCTACTGAACTATCCATCAGCTTTTTACCTGACAATATCAGTCAAACCTGGGTGGATGCTTGTGCGTATGTTTGTTTAGCTAATTCACAACCACTACCCAATTTAAAAAAAGGTGTTAAAGATGTCGCCTTGAAAAACTTGCGTTTAATGGGCGTCAAAAAGTGTGATTTATCAAAGACTGTTGCCTTGGTAAACGGTAACACTCTGACAAGAAGTTTAACAATTACGCCGCCTAATGATTTAACACCCACCATATATAGAGCAAAAATTAAGCAACTAGCTAAGCAACACAAGTGGGTTTACAAAGATTTTACTATGACCCAGTTGAAAAAAATGGGAGCCGGAGCCTTTGTTGCTGTCGGACAGGGATCAGAACCACAGGACGCCGCTATTGTTCACTTACGATACACCGCAAAAAATGCTAAAAAAACCATTGCACTGGTGGGTAAAGGCATTTGTTTTGACACTGGAGGGCATAATCTCAAACCCGCGAAGTATATGAGTGGTATGCACGAGGATATGAATGGGTCGGCAGTTGCTTTAGGTATTTTGCAGGCAGCAACCGAATCGAAACTCCCAGTAAATATTGATTGCTGGTTGGCTATCGCCCAAAATCATATTGGACCCAAAGCATACAAACAAAATGATGTGGTCAAGGCGCTCAATGGGTTAACGATAGAAATAGTCCACACCGATGCAGAAGGAAGAATGGTGTTAGCGGATACATTAACAATGGCATCCAGGAAAAAGCCGCAGGCCATCATTGATTTTGCTACTTTAACCGGCTGCATGCATGTTGCAATGGGCGACCGTTACAGCGGCGTTGTGAGCAATAAACCGGATCTTGCATGCATGGCTGTAGGTGCCGGTGCAGAATCGGGTGAGCGGATAGCAGCGTTTCCTTATGACGAGGATTACGAGGAAGATTTAGAAAGTACAATTGCGGATATTAAGCAATGTACATTAGAAGGTGGCCCAGATCATATTCATGCAGCACGATTCCTTGGCCGCTTTGTTGAGTTTGATACGCCATGGCTTCACGTCGATTTGTCTTCTAGCAATCGTAAGGGTGGTCTTGGAGCCATTAGTAGTGATGTGAATGGGTTTGGGGTCAATTTTGGTTTAACTTTGTTGCAAGGCATTATTAAAAAATAATCAACCCTAGGCTTGCAATAACTTTAGGTCCTTGATGATTTGGTCGGAATGGGTTGCGGGATTGACCGACCGGTATTCTTTTCTTATGAGTCCGCTTGGGTCGACAATGAAGCTGTGTCTTTTGGCTAATCTAATACAAAAGAATTGAAACAGCGCCCCATAGGCCTTTGTAACATTGCCATTGGGATCAGATAACAACATAAAAGGAAGACCGTGTTTCGCACTAAATTTTTGGTGTGAAGACGAGCCATCGAGGCTGATACCAACAATATTCGCCCCTATCGATTTAATAAGGCTGTAATTGTCCCTAAAATTACAAGCCTCCTTGGTGCAGCCCGGAGTGTCGTCTTTAGGATAAAAAAAGATTACTAGCCATTTCCCTTTAAATGAATTCAAATCAACCCATTGATCAGTTGAATCTCTGAGTTTGAAGGAGGGTGCTTGTGTTTGTTTTAGTGATTGCATAGTTAATTATGTAAGCTAAAAGCTCTTAAAATTCTTTATGAAGAAATAACTTTTTCGTATAAGTCCGTCGATCACTTTAAACGCCCCACGAGTGATAGGGTAGACTGCCTTTTCCCATCCAGAGAGCCTATTTTTTTTAAATCTATCGTCCCCAATGGCTGAATTGAATGATTTATCCCAATCTGCAATAGGTGGATAGACGATAAGAATTTCGGCATGCGTCCTTAATGGTTGGCCCATAAGCGTATCATTAGGACACCAGACCTTTTCCATAGATCGCTGCAGTTTCTTTGCGCCTTTCATTGATACTATATAAGCGTATGCACCGCCGGGTGCAGTGGCAATCCTTAGCAGTTGATAATTATCAAATAGGTTCGCTACGATTGTCTGCGTTTTACGTTGAATTTTTGGCTTAGTTAAGAATCGAACAAAATCCCATGAGTAGGATGTGTTCAATAATGACTCTACGGTTGGTTTAAAATCATTTAATAGTATGGCGTCATCCTCAAGAATCACGGCGAAAGGAATTTTTTCTTGAACAATTTTATTGATTAATGCCCGGTGTGAAAAGAAACAACCTAACTCCCCGTCTGATAAATCCTTCCCGTAAAATAATCGTCTTTTTAAACCAATATAATCATTATGTTGAGAGAGCTGTTCTTTTTTACCGTCGATAGCATCAAAAAATTCAAAAGTATTACAAATACCATTAAGTCTTTTTTGTATAGCCTCCCGTCTTTGTTTCTCTCGAGCCAGACTTATAACAAATACTTTAATATCACTAAACTGACGCAACATTACTTATCGAACCTTAATCATTAATTCGTTGCGCCTAAAAAATGGCAAGGTCCAGGGCGGGTTATATCTTGCAATCATGATAGGTCCATCCGTATTTAATTGATTAGAAATAACAAAATCATTTAAAAGGACCGCTTTTTCATTATAGCTTGACTCTCTTACGAGTCCAGAAAATACCACCACAGCATACTTTTCGACAGGCAGCTCTAAGATTTTTACTTCACTATTATTGGGTTTGGGTAAATTCTTAAACGTATATTCTTTTGGCATGACAAAAGTAATTAGCCAGTCATTATTCACGCTTTGGGCTAACACTGGTGTGGTCATAGCTATTTTATTGAGTTTTGGTTCTGCTAGAACCGGGGCTGTCATAGCTATTTTATGAGACCCATCAACCAGTGTATTGTTGCCAAATATATAGTTAGCAAGCGCCTTAAAGCCTTTACTTGAAGCCTCATCAAAATCACCACTGACATTGACCTGTGCAATAAATCGAGGTGGATACTCTCTTATTTCAAAATTATTTTCTTTGTGAATAAGAGTGAATTCCGGTTCTTCGGTAGCCATAAGTTGAAGTGAAAATAAAATTAAAAAGGAGAGTAAAATTTTTACGGTTGTCATTTTTTTAGTTTATCAGTTTTTCGAAGATTAGATTCTAAAACCTATTCAAACCAGTTAAAATAGGACTCTTTTAGAACCCAGCAACATGGTAAATATTCGGGTTTTTAGTCCTGCCTTCGTAGCTCAGTGGATAGAGCATCCCCCTCCTAAGGGGAGGGTCGCACGTTCGATTCGTGCCGAGGGCACCAATCTCCGAGAGCTACCCGTTCCATAAATAGCGGCTTTCAGTCTTTTACCATCCAACTGGGTGTCTTACGAAGGTAAGCCAATATTGGTTTTGAGCACATTTTGAGCTCACTTGAGGCTCTTACTTACCACCTCAAAGACATCATTTGAAAGCTGAGGTTCATCCATAATGGTTTGCAGTGCAGCTTGCATGAGCGCTTGAAGCTCTGGTGTGTAGCGTTTCCATTCTTTTAACGGTGTTACTAAGCGCGCTGCAATTTGTGGGTTCATTGTGTTTAATTCAATAATAGCGTTTCTTAATAGTGCGTAGCCCTTTCCGCTAGGGTCATGGAACTTAACTGGGTTATTAACGGCAAATGCTGAATAAAGTGAGCGCACACGGTTTGGATTTTTAATATTAAATTCTGCATGATTTCGTAAGGTAGAAAAGTCATCAAAAATTTCTTTACGATTCGCCATTGCTTGAAGTGAGAACCATTTATCAACAACTAGTTGATAGTCTTTAAATCGCTCATAAAAGTCTTCAAAAACGATATCACGTTCTGGCTTGGTACTGTCTGCTAGGCAAACTAATGCGGCAACACGATCAGTCATGTTATCTGCATTATCATAGTGCACTTTGGAGCGAGTTGCGCATCCTGTGCCATTGCTGATGGTCAGTATTTCTAGCACCACACCCTGCAAGGCTCTCCGCCCCATCGCCTCTGGTGTAATAGCAAAATTACCTGTATTTGCATTGGCTTCATATAACATAACTAGAGCTGCCTTATGTGTACGCTTGATTGATTGAAGAATATGTGTACGAGCATAATTAATCGCCGCTGGGTCAATCACGACTTGTGTCTGTGCGATATCAGTCACGTTAGGTAACGATAGAGCCCGAGCTAGTAGTGCTTTATTATCTTTCCTAGTCAATCCTTGTTGTATCAACATACCAAAATCATCCATAAAACCTGAAATATCAGCATCTTTATTAACCATGACACGCTCAATAGTACGTAACGCTAATATTTGTCCCGCCTCCCATTTATTAAAGCCATCCGTATCATGCAGCTGTAATAAACGTAGATCATCATCACTTAAGTCAGTTATTAATTTAACGGGCGCAGAAAAACTACGTAAAATCGAAGGTACAGGGCGTGAAATGACATCATTAAACGTAAAGATTTGTTTAGCTTGTGTCATTTCTAATGTTTGTGTTGGATGGGTTTCGTTGCCTTGTATGTCTAGCAAGCCCACTGAAATTGGAATCAACAGTGGCTGCTTATTAGTTTGACCAACGGTATTGTCTTGCGATTGAGTAAACGTTAGCGTGTATAAGTGCTTCGCAGCATTATAATGACTGGTAACTGATAATTTAGGTGTACCAGCTTGCTTGTACCACAAGAAAAACTGCCCCATATCTCGACCTGATGCATCAGCCATGCACTGTACAAAATCGTCGCAAGTAACAGCATGTCCGTCATATCGTTCAAAGTATAAGTCTGTTGCTTTACGGTAAGCATCTTCACCCAGCAACGTATGTTGCATTCTAATCAGTTCAGACCCTTTTTCATACACGGTCATAGTGTAAAAATTACTGATCTCAATAAAACTATCCGGCTGAACTTCATGCGCTAAGGGCCCTGCATCTTCAGCAAATTGAAAGCGACGTAAATGCGTTACATCATCAATACGTTGCACATCTCGAGAATTCATATCTGAGCTAAACTCATGATCTCTAAAGACAGTGAGACCTTCTTTCAGAGATAACTGGAACCAGTCTCGACAAGTAACTCGATTACCGGTCCAGTTGTGAAAGTACTCATGACCAATCACACCTTCAACACTCAAGAAGTCATTATCTGTCGCCGTATCTTGATGGGCTAATACTAGTTTGGTATTGAAAATATTGAGCGAGGTATTTTCCATGGCCCCCATATTAAAATCACTGACGGCTACGATGTTAAATAAATCCAACTGATATTCACGACCGTATTTCTCTTCATCCCATTTCATAGATTTTTTCAGCGATTCCATCGCATGGCCACATTGCTGCTCATCACCAGCCCGCACATAAATATGCAGGTCAACTTTACGGTTAGACATGGTAGTAAATGTATCTGCAATACGGACTAAATCACCTGCAACTAGTGCAAATAAGTAACACGGTTTAGGGAATGGATCGTTCCACACCGTATAGTGGCGACTATCCCCCAACATTCCAGAGTCCATTAAATTACCGTTAGAAAGCATCACAGGGCATTGCTCTTGATCACCCTCAATCCGCACAGAAAAAGTACTAAGTATATCCGGACGATCTTGGAAGTAAGTAATACGGCGGAAGCCTTCAGCTTCGCATTGAGTGCAGTAAGTCCCTTGTGATTGATACAAACCTTCAAGAGCTGTATTAGCAACAGGGTCAATTTCTGAAGTAATGGCTAACGTAAATTTTTCAGCCGGATTACTGATGGTCATCTTATCATCTGCAATTGTATAACCATCAAATGACGCACCGTCTAACTGTACGCAAACAATAGTTTGATCTTGCCCATTAAGTACCAAATCATGATCATTGCTATCAGAATTTTTTACGTAGATCACTTCAGACTTAACTACTGATTTACCTTCAAACAACATGAAAGTTAGATTAACGTGTTCAGCCTTATAAGGTGCTGGCGTGTAATCTTTAAGAAAAATGGTTTGGGGTGCACAGGAACTCATGATGAAAAATCTCTTCGTAAATTAAGTTAGTTCATAGTATAGAAGAAACTGGCTTTATATTACTGCAATTATTAAAATAGCATTTTATTAATCCGCTATATGTTTGATAAATATAAGGATTTTTTAAATGCCTTCGTAGCTCAGTGGATAGAGCATCCCCCTCCTAAGTGGAGGATCGCACGTTCGATTCGTGTCCAGGGCACACTACATTATCCTACAGAAAAATTTCATCCGACCTGAAACCTTAAATAGTAAACATAATGCACCAACATAAGGAAAACCCCCGACTTCTGCACCAGAATAGGGAATAATTCCCGACTTTAATAAGCTATAGTATTAATTATTCACTAAAGTAGAGCAAAAACTCTCCCTCTTTGTGAGTGATAATGTTTAAATTTTTTAAAAAGGAAGTAATTTTATGGCTAACCAAAATATAAAAAAATTAGTTGTGCTTTCATGTTTTTTCCCTAGCCTGCTTCTAGCAGAAGTGAGTGCCGACAAACAAAACGTTCAAACCGAAAACGAAAAAGTATCTGTTAAGGCATCAGCTGAAGAAGGAAAGCCTTCAAACAAGGCGAGTAACTACAAAGGTAATAAAGCGAGAAATGCGAGCCGCTTTAAATTTCGACCTGGAAGATAAATGCTTGGCCGTAAAGGCCTAGCGCTCTAGGTAAATAATTGATTCAGATAAGGCTACGCCCTAAATGCTAACTGATCTTGTCGTCAGCAATGTGGTATTTAGGGTCTTCTAATAGATTAACTTCCACCATACTTTTTGCCGTATCAAGAATGTCTAGACAATCTGGACTTAAGTGAACCAAATGCAGTTTTTTACCTGCCGCCTTATATTTATTAGCCAAGTTATCAATTGCCATAATTGCGGAGTGATCGGCTACTCTGGAACCCTTGAAATCGACGATTACGTCTTTTGGATCTTTTTGGATATCGAATAATTCGTGAAAGTTTTTGGCTGAGGCAAAAAATAGGGTGCCTTCCAGTTCGTAGGTTTTCCATCCTTTTTTATTGGTTGATGTTGTGACTTCAATTTTCCTGGCATGACTCCATGCAAAAAAGAGTGCCGATACAATAACCCCCAAGATAACCGCGATAGCTAGGTCAGCAATGATGGTCACACCGCCTACTAACAGCCCCACAAAAATGTCCTCACGCGGTATCTTGCCAAAGAGACGCAAACTTCCCCACTCAAAGGTTTTTTCTGCCACCACAAACATCACACCGATCAGCGCGGCTAGAGGGATTAATTCAATCCATTCGGATAAGAATAGAATGAATGCCGCCAAGAACAGCGCGGTAGCGATGCCCGAAAGTCGCCTTAAGGCACCGTTATTGATATTAATCATACTCTGACCGATCATGGCACAACCCCCCATACCACCAAAGAATCCGGTGACGATATTGGCAAATCCTTGGGCTAGTGATTCTTTGTTAGGTCGACCACGGGTGTCGGTCATGTCATCAATAAGGTTGAGCGTTAACAAGGTTTCAATAAGACCAATACAAGCTAATAGAAACGAGTAGGGAAGAACAATGCGTAAAGTTTCCCAGTTCAATGGGACATCCGGGATACTGAACACCGGTAGACTTCCTCCAATGGAGCCAAGATCTCCCACCGTCTTGGTATCAAACCCAAAAAAACCGACCAGTGATGAGACGATGATAATTGAGGCCAAGGAAGAAGGGATAGCTTTAGTGATCAGGGGGAATACGTAAATGAGCGCGACCGTAAGACCAGTGAGCCCCAGCATGGTATAAAGCGATGTACCGGTCATCCAGACGGCCATACCATCCGGCCCCAATTCCTTGAAGTGTCCGAACTGAGCCATAAAGATGACAATCGCCAAGCCATTTACAAAACCCAGCATCACCGGGTACGGAACCATCCGGATAAATTTACCCAGCTTAAAGAGAGCAAAGATAGTTTGTAGGACACCCATTAAGACTACGGTAGCAAAAAGAAACTCCACGCCATGCTCCACCACGAGGGCGACCATTACGACCGCTAAGGCTCCGGTGGCCCCAGAAATCATACCAGGTCTCCCACCAAAAACGGCGGTAATGAGGCACACAATGATGGCAGCATAAAGACCGGTTAAGGGCGACACGTGGGCAATCAAGGCAAAGGCAATCGCCTCTGGCACCATTGCCAAGGCCACAGTAATACCGCTTAAGATGTTGGTTCTCATTTCTGATGGGGAGTATTTATTCAGCACAAGCAATGATAGTTCCTTTGGTTTGATAGTGGTGGGTTAAGGGCGTAAAGATAGCACATATTTCTATGATTGTTGACATTGACTGCACAGACTAAAAAACCAAAGATTAGGTAAAGAAATCTGCTTGGTTAACAATAAATTTACTAGCAATGAGCAAGAGAAAAGCTTTGAGAATAAACCAACAAGGCTTTGTGATTATTCGTATTTTCGTTGACTATATCAGCCACGAATCCACCATCTAAAGGAAAACCCTGACAGGGTCCGCACCTCTTTTAGCGATTAGGCCTTATCTATTCAGAGGTGATGTTGACAGAAAAAGGGCCGCTACCAAAACCATGAATGGTATATACACCACCAACCAAACTAGCTATATCTGGCTGCATTGCTTGGTTAACAGAGAATTGTACATCAATGGCTTTGGTATCGTCGCTTATAGTGAGGGGCGTGGTTCTTGTTAGTATCGCAAAAATGTTAGTTCCTCCAGCCACCCCAGAGGCAGTTGCAAGTGTTCCGTCTGCATTCGTAATATAAGCATTCATGGTCCCGTCATTAACTGGTATATCATCAGTAATTGAATACATGTTGGGTGGCTCATTCAACTCGTCAAGAATCTCTATGAATTCTCTTGGTGTTCCTGGGGTATTGCTACAGCTTACACCGCCAGGTGCTACGAAAGAAACCGAACTATATCTAGTACCGGTCTCTGACCAGCAGTACCTTCCAGCCTCTGCTTCCAAGTCGCTCATGACACCCTCAGTAGTGAAGTCCACCAAGGCGGTTAGGCCTAAACTATTGGATAAAGATATATAAGAAAAACCATAACTACCCGTAGGTAAATCTATGCTCTTATCCAAACTTAGGCTAGAGCCAACGGCTATATTAACCGTTTGACCAGCAGCATTAGTAAAAATAGCTGTGCAGCTTGATGTATCAGCAGCGGCTACACCGGGTGCTGCCGGCAATTCAGTACAGACCCCAATCTCATAAATCGTTAGCTTGTAAGAGGCTGGGGCTATTGCGCAATCTTCAATAAGGTTAATGGCGTTATTATTGTAATTGATAACCTTGTCACTGGTTTCGTAAACACCGCAGTTACCGACCGCGTGAACCTTTGAGCTCCAAATAAGGCTAACTAATGTTAGCAATAACAAATGTCTTATATTAAATTCCACTGACTTTCACTCCTAAAGATTTAATCTGCTTCACAATATTATTCGTCCGTCTAACTTTCTCATAACGGCGGTCTTCCATGCTCTCTAGCTTGTATGCATCCTTGCTGATCCATTGATGGTTATAGCGTGGTTTATCGGCAAACAGTTGGGTGACGTTGTAAAAAATGTTGATGTAGTTCTCGTCGGTACCCGAAGAGTCCGAGAAGAAGGTTCTTCCTGCCTGGATTTCTAGTCCTGTGATACCTGGGATATAAGCTCTTAGCTGTAAGTCATTACCCTTAATATCCTTCGAGCCACTAATCTCACTGTCCCACTGAAAGTTCTTCACAAACACGGTCGCCCAGTTCATGTAAGGTAAAGGGACACCGGCTTCGATGTCATAGCCATCGAGTGCGCGTTCTTCCAAACCGTTTTTACCGGTCTTCCACTTGGTGGTCGCCCAGTACTTGTTCGCATTGATTTCCCATACCGTCGTCCGTGCCTCAAGTCCGATGCTGGTCCGTCCGTGGTCGTACGGAAACTCATGATCATAAAAAGCATTGATACCGGTAAGCAGCATTTTGTTATCCGACAACTTACGGTAGCCTAAACCGAGGTTAAGCGTTGTACGGTTGTCTTCGTAAAACACACTGCCTTGCGTGAAGTAGGTATTAAAAATATCGTCGGGGTCAGATAAGGGTGCTACCACCAACAAGCCACCGGAGGGTTTACTGCCACCTTGGGCACCGAAGTTCAGCTCTACCGTCGGAAAGTACTGTTCGAGGAAGGACTTTGTCACTCCCACTCCTTTTTCTACTACCCCATCAATAGCCGTGTTTTTTAAGGCTTCCACATCACCGGCAAGCAGCATCGTCGATAGATCCATGATTTCGGCTTTATCTTGAGCATCCTGCATCTCTAAGGCAGACTTTAGGGCATCAGCTTGAGTGAGGGATACCGCCACGATGAGAGGGGCGATGAGGAGAATTTTTTGTTTTTTATTCATAGGGTTATAATTTATTTGTAAGTTAGTATTTCAGTTTTATACATAGTTTAACAAAAAAAATAAAGTTATCAACCTTCAACCTTCAACCTTCAACCTTCAACCTTCAACCTTCAACCTTCAACTTCTATTGGTTTTTTTATCACACATATTCCATATAAAAGAGTCGCATTTGAGTTTATAATTAAGCATGATGTCGAAGATTTTAGCGATCACTGTCTGCTTATTTTCTTTTTCGGTATTGGGGTTAGAGGTCACAACCGAAAAGCCCTTGCTCGTGCAAGAGTCGTGTAAGAAATTTGGACAGATAGAGGGGGAAACATATTGTATTCAAGAGAGCAGCATTACTTTAAACAGTTGCGGCAAGCAGAGCGACTGGCCGTGCATGGAAGAAGATGGATGCCTTAACATTGATCGATGGGTGCTAAGTAATGAAAAGTCGTAAAGTACAGTTAGTTGTATTGGCATTAGGGGTTATCGGTGCCGGTTACCTTTTTTTTAATCCGTGGAACAATGCTTCATATTTATGCATCAACACCATTTCAAATACTAAGGCTAACCTTAACATTGCTTCCTACCTATTAAGAGGGCAGGAGGTCACCTTTAAAAACCGTATCTTCGGTTTAAATGAATGCGCAGCACTCCCTGCCATCACCTGTAAAATGAGCACCGATGAGGATAATGTGGAGCTGCTGGTGATTGACACCCAAACCGGACGGTTGCAACATCAGTGGGAGGAGTACGAGTCAGGACGTTATGTTTATGACAAGACCCAGGTCATCAAAAACATGCGCGAGGATAGCTACTCTTGTGAGGCTTTTTCGGCCTGACGATCGACCAATTTCTTAAGCATAATCGCACGCGACACCGGGCTCTCTAGAGAGATGGAGCCTAAAATACCCTGGCGGTAATCATTTAATAAGGTGGTAGCCGATTTGTAAAGATCCTCTGCCCCACCCTTAACTATAAATCCCCGTTTCTTTGCTAGGATTTTTAAGAACTCTTCATCTTCTGGAAAGGGGGGCTCGATCTTGTATTTTTTGCTGATGAGTTCGGCGTAGTTATCTTTTATAGTGTGAAACAAAAACATCGCCGTTTCAATCTCATCGTAGGCGTTAATGCCTATGGTATGGGATGCGGCTAAATAGTAACCATCAATCTCATTAGAAATTTTAGGCCACATCATACCTGGAGTGTCGGTAAGGATCATGGAAGCATTCAGTATAATCCGTTGCTGCTGTTTGGTCACCGCCGGCTCGTTACCAACCTTCGCAATCTTTTTATGGTGTAGGGCATTAATAATGGTCGATTTGCCAACATTGGGCACCCCCATGATCAGCATGCGTAGCGGCTTGATGGAGGAATTACGGTGAGGGGCGAGTTTACTGCAAAGCGGCAATATTTTTTTTACGTCCCCGACCGACTTTGCGGATAATGTGATGGCCGTGGTATGGGGCATGGCATTAAAATACTCTACCCACGCTTTGGTCACTTTAGGATCAGCTAAATCGGATTTATTGAGGATTTTTAGGCACGGACGCTGCCTTTCTTTACGCATCGTATCAATCATCGGGTTGGTTGAGCTCCCCGGAATCCTGGCGTCCAGTACCTCGATCACAAGGTCGTTTGTTTCAAGCGCCTCCTCTGCCTTTTTTTTGGCAGCTGTCATATGTCCGGGGAACCATTGGATGCTCATTTACAGAAATCTCTTTTTTATTAATGATGAATGTACAATTATGACCTAAATCACTTTAGGGTAAACTAATAAATATGCTGCCGTTAGATGAAATAAAGCCTCAACAATCCATCGAATTACTGAAGTCGCTGCATATCCTTACCCGTGACGGGAAAATCAATCAGGATTCCCGGCGGAAGCTTAAGCAGGTTTATCACCTTTATCAGTTTATCGAGCCCATATTAACAGAAGTTTCTATTGATAAAGCGCCATTCCACGTCATTGATCATGGGGCAGGGAAATCCTACCTCGGGTTTATTTTGTATGACCTATTTATTAAGCTGACCCAGGGTCGCGTGACAGGGATCGAGATCAATCCCGCCTTGGTAGAAAAATCCCAAGCACTAGCAAAGACCTTAGCCTTTGATCGTATGAATTTTGTCCAGTCCGATGTGGTGCATGCCTTGGAGGTGATCAAGGACCGCGTAGATGTAGTGACTGCTCTGCACGCATGCGACACCGCGACCGATGACGCCATTCATTTTGGCATACACAAGGAAGCGCAATGGATTGTGGTAGTCCCTTGCTGTCAGGCGGAGTTGGCGAGCCATTTAAAAAAAAATAAATCCATAATGCTGGATAATCCGCTCTCCGAATTATGGCGGCATGGTATACACACGCGAGAAATGGGTAGCCACCTAACGAATGTATTGCGTTGCCTGTTATTGGAGTCACAAGGTTATCAGGTCACGGTCACTGAACTGGTGGGCTGGGAGCATTCGATGAAAAATGAATTAATCATGGCGAAATTTATCGGCCAAAAGAATAATAAATCGAAGCGCCGTATTGAAAAAATGCTGGATGAATTTGGGCTGCAGGCGTTACAATCAAAATTTCTCATATAACACAATAGAAGGAGACATCATGCAGGGTTGGAGGTTATTTTTTTTGGCGTTAGGTTTTGTTGGCACCGGTGCTTTAGCACAAGATTACAGTGGCGTTTATGACTGTGTGGGGATGGACTACAATGAAGGAGAGTTCGTGGGTACGGTGACCATGACGCTGGAAGAAAGCCATAGTAATGATGATTATCAGAGCTATACCTTTGTCCTTGAAGTGCCAGACTTTGGTGTGTACAACGGATTTGCCGCAGCTAAGGGAGAACATGCGGGCATCTATTTTGCTCTGGATGACAAAGCCAACGAAGATTATGGCGTTTCCACTGCACGCTTCTTTACTGACAGTGAGGGCAGGATTAACTTCCATAAATTTTATTTTGAGCCAAGTTACAAGGGCGGTAATACCGGCATCGAAGACTGTGTGATGATGAATTCACTTGCTAACAAGGTGGCGGATAAAGAATAGCTATTTTGACGGATAACACCTCATTTAGGATTAGCTACCCACCCGAACTCCCTGTCAGCCAGCGAGTGGACGACATAAAAAAAACGATACTCGCCAACCAGGTCACCATTATTTGTGGGGAAACCGGCTCAGGAAAGACGACGCAATTACCGAAGATTTGTCTGGAGCTCGGTTTCGGTAAGCAGGGCATTATTGGGCATACCCAGCCTCGACGGATAGCGGCCCGTTCGGTTGCTACTCGCATTGCAGAAGAGGTGCATACCCCGCTCGGGGACGTGGTAGGCTTTAAGATTCGGTTCACTGACCGTGTGACGAAAAATACCGCCATTAAAGTGATGACCGACGGCATTTTGCTGGCAGAAACGCAGAATGATCCTTTGTTAAAACAATACAACGCGATCATTATTGATGAAGCGCATGAGCGGAGTCTAAACATTGACTTTCTATTGGGGTATTTAAGTAATCTCACACGTCAGCGTAAAGACCTAAAAATTATTATCACCAGTGCCACCATTGATGTTGAGAAGTTTTCAGAACATTTTAATAAAGCGCCCATCATCCAAGTATCAGGAAGGACCTTTCCGGTGGAGGTGGTATACCGACCGTTACAGAAAATTACCGAAGACACTTTAGAGAGTATCGAAGACGGCATTCTTCGTACCGTTCATGAGTTAGTTGGAGCGTCAGGAGATATCTTGATCTTCTTGCCGGGAGAAAGAGATATTCATGATTCGAAAAAATTTCTTGCGGATCAGCTCAAGGGAAAATTTGAGGTGCTCCCATTATTTTCCAGGCTACCCATTAACGATCAACAAAAAATTTTCCAACCAGCGGGCATGCGCCGCATCATACTAGCGACGAACATCGCTGAGACTTCACTAACCGTTCCTCGCATCAAATACGTGATTGATGCAGGACTGGCTCGGGTGGTCAGATATAGCCCGAAACTGAAAATAGAACAGTTATTAGTAGAGAAAATTTCTAAAGCTTCAGCCAATCAGCGTTCGGGACGGTGTGGGCGGATCGCCCCCGGAGTATGTATACGGCTTTTTGATGAAGAAGATTTTGCCGCAAGACCGGATTTTACCGATCCGGAAATTTTACGGTCCTCACTAGCCTCAGTTATACTAAAAATGGCTGCCCTCAAGCTGGGGCCAGTAGATCAGTTTCCTTTTATCCAACCTCCGGGTAATCGATTTATTCAAGACGGGTATCAGCTGCTGCAGGAATTGGGAGCGGTGGATAAAGAGAATCAGATTCTTCCTCTTGGTATGCAGTTAGCAAGACTGCCTATTGATCCTTCTTTAGGAAGAATTCTTATTGAGTCTAAAAAAGAAAATTGTGTTGCCGAAATACTTATTATCATTAGTGCGCTGAGCATATCCGATCCGCGAGAAAGACCCCTAGATAAAGCCGAGCAAGCCGATAAAGCTCACCTTGTGTTCCATGACGCCGACTCAGGATTTAATATCTTCTTAAAGTTATGGCGGCAGTTTGTTAAAGAGGGAAAGAAGGTCACCAGCAAATCTTTGCGACAGTTCACCCAAAAAAACTTTTTGTCCTTTAATCGAATGCGGGAATGGCATGAATTGCACCGTCAACTAAAAAACATTGTCGATGAATTAGCTTTTAACATTAGTCCAAGCGAAGCGAATTACGATCAAGTCCATAGGGCGCTCTTATCTGGCTTGTTAGGTAATATCGGGTTTAAGGATCTAGAAGGACAAAAATATGCAGGGGGCAGGGGAATTAAATTTTTAATCGGCCCCCGTCTATTTCGGAACAAAGGCTTCAAGTGGATCATGGCCGCCGAGATTATCGATACAGGAAAACTGTATGCCCAATGCGTAGCGAAGATTGAGGTACAGTGGATAGAAAGACTGGCCAAGCATCTATTAGAGTTTGATTACAGTAATCCGCGCTGGAACGTTAAGCTGAGTCGGGTAGATGCCACCGAAAAGTCATTATTGTATGGCCTTATTATTAACCCAGGAAAGACTGTGCATTTTGGTGCGATCGATCCGGATCAATCCAGAAAGATCTTTATCAGACAAGGCTTAGTCGAAAAAGGCTATGAAAGTCCTGGATCATTTTGGCAGCACAATAATAAGCTCATCAATGAAATTGAGAAGCTAGAGCACAAAGCAAGGCGGCAAGATATTTTAATTAATGACGACATTTTGTACCAATTTTATGATCAGCACATTGATCAGGGCGTCATGAATGGTGCCGGTTTTGAACATTGGCGAAAGTTAGAAGAAAAGAAGCGGCCAGAGTTTTTATTCCTAACCAAAGACTTCTTAATGCAACGAGAAGCCCAACAAATTGATGAGGTCCAATATCCTGAGAAGAAGCGTTTTGGTCATGTGGACGTCAATTTTCATTACCATTTTGAACCTGGACACCCTAGGGATGGTGTGTCAGTCGCAGTCCCATTAAGTGGCGCAAGCCAGATTAAGGCCAAAGACTTTGGTTGGTTAGTGCCGGGGATGATTCGAGAAAAAGTCACTTATCTCATTAAGAATCTACCAAAGAGTTTGCGCGGTCAGTGCGGGCACCTCCAAGATGCGGTCACCGAATTTCTTTCATCCTTTAACCAAGATGCCGATTTTAGCGAAGCCTTTACCCAATTTATCCGTAAAAAAACGCAATCAAAATATCGATTAGAAGACAAAGATACGGACGCGTTACCGGATCACCTTAAAGTCAATTTTATCATTCTTGATGAAGAGGGTACTGCTATGGACGAGGGTAGAAATTTACCGGATTTACAGCAACTTCATAAAGAACGGGTCGTTGAGGTGTTAGAGGATATAGCCTTTGGCTTAGAGCAAGAAGGTATAACGTATTGGCCAGAGGTTGAGACGATTCCTCATAAAGTAGAAGCCAATGTCGATGGAAAAATTATTGTGGGTTATCCAGCGCTGATCGATCGAGAGTCTCATGTTGATCTTATTATCTCGGACCATGAAGATGATGCACAGCTATTACATCAAGATGGTATCAAGCGACTATTAGGGATTCAGCTTCACGAGAAAATTAAACAGGTAAAAAAATCACCCCCACGCTTTGATCAATTTGGTATTCGACTCCAAACCCATATACCGTCGGATGCGTTAAAAAGTAATTATGTGGATGTCATTTTTGATGAAATACTTCACACGCAAAAAGAGGCAATTAATTCGAGGCAAGCGCTTGATCAAATGGTCACGCATGCACGTAAAACCTTCACCAAATTAAGTGATGACCTGTCGACAGCGTTGGTAGACATTGCCAAACAATACCATGAGTTGCAACAAGCTACGGGAAGGCTAAAGCATCTTCCTAACTGGTTTAGGGAAGACTATGCTGAGCAATTAGAGGTATTATTACCTCCTTATGAACAACCGTTATTTATGTTTGATCAATTAAGACATATACCGAGGTTTATTAAAGCGATGCAAACCCGAGCTGAGAAATATGCGGCAAGAGAATATCAGGACCAGGAACATATGAGGGAAATTAATCGATTGAAGGAAAAATGGATAGAGAAAGTCGTCGGCTTTGTCGAGGCCGACGAGTCTATACCTCATGATTATGTGACCTTTCAGTGGGCGCTTCAAGAACTAAGAGTATCTTTATTCGCCCAAGAACTTAAAACCAGCTTTCCTATATCAGTTAAACGAATGAACCAGCGATGGGCAGACTTAGTAGATTAAAGATTATGAGTATGTCAAAAAAAATTATTAGCAAATTTTTTTCTTACCAGCAATCCCCATCCTTCACTGAGCTTCAAGATGAGCCGGTGGAGGTTAGCGAGGTGGATGGGGTCCGGTCATTGCATATAGGGACCGACACCATCCAAAGTTCGATGAGAATAAAAGACCCTTTTTTCCTAGAGCTTAATTACACCAAGGTTATGGCGCTGAGCCTCTTATTTAATGACACTCCAAACCATATACTCACCATTGGCTTAGGTGGAGCATCCATGCAAAAATTTTATTATAAGCATTGTAAAGAAGCTCACATTACTGCCTTAGAGTTACACCAACAAGTAATTAATGTGGCGTATGCATATTTTGAGTTACCTGAAGATCCGAGGTTAGATGTGATTCAAGGAGACGGTATTAGCTTTATGGTTAAGCATGAGCAAGCTTACGATATCATTCTCTCAGACGCATTCGATGAGTATGGCATACCGGATGTTTTTACCAGCAAAGAATACTATACGTTATGTAAAAGTCGACTCACTGATCAAGGCTTTTTTATGATCAACTTATGGGGATCCGACCCTGATACCCCACAATACATCGAAACAATTAAAGCGGTGTTTAGGGGTCAAGTGCTATTTGTTCCAGCAGGAAATCCGGGAAATATTATTGTTATGGCATTTCGGAAGTCGCCAAAAGAGCTCCGCATTCCTGCACTAAAAGATAAAATAAAAATCATAGAACAAATGATAGGGGTTGAATTAATGGTATATTTCAATCGCCTTTTAGAGAATAATGCCTCTAAAGACTCACACCAACTAAAATTTACTTAAGGCTTTATTTTGACACATCATTATTTTGCAAGTTGTCCTAGAGGTTTAGAAGAAGTGCTTCAACAAGAGTTAATGGAGATTCATGCGAACGATATAAAAAGAGTCGATGGCGGTATGCTTTTCTCCGGAGATAAGGAGGTGCTTTACAAGGCAAATCTATCAAGCCGCATTGCTACCCGCATCCTGTGTTTGGTTAAGCAAGGGAGCTATGAGAATGAAGACGATATTTTTAACGCAGCTCTTTCGGTAGAATGGACCACATGGTTTGCCCTGGAAAAAACTATTAAAGTTAGCACTACTGCTATTCAGTGCCCTTTAAAAAGTATCGACTTTATGACCTTGCGTATCAAGGATGCCGTATGTGATATTTTTCGAGAGAAGACGGGTAAGCGACCTGATGTTGAGGTAAGAGATCCAGACATTAGAATACATCTTTTCTTAGAAAAAAATAATTTCTCTCTCTATATAGATACCTCTGGTGCACCCTTGCACCAAAGAGGTTTTAGAACAGCAAGTGTTGAAGCCCCCATCAAAGAAAATCTGGCTGCAGGTATTATTAAGTTATCTGGTTGGAACCCAGGCGAACCGTTTTTAGATCCTATGTGTGGGAGCGGCACTTTTTTGATTGAGGCGGCGATGATTGCATCCAATCAAGCCCCTGGGCTAAATCGAAACTTTGGCTTCATGGCATGGAAAAGTTTTGACAATATTTTATTTTCCACTATAAAAAAAACCTATATGGATCAGGTAACAAAAAAAGATTTCTTGAAAATTTACGGCTCAGACAAAGATCTTCGTGCTATTCGAGTCAGCAAGAAAAATCTTACTTTAGCGGGTTTTGAAAATTCAGTACAGTTGGTATGCAAACAGTTTTCAGAAATAACCCCTCCTTACAGCGAAGGCGTCTTAGTGACGAACCCTCCCTATGGTGAACGCATAGGAGAGGAATTAGATAGTGCTTACCCAGAATGGGCAACCAGCCTCAAGCAATCATTCGCTGGATGGCGAACCTATTTTCTGACGAACGATTTTAGAATGCCTAAATTAATGCGCCTATCACCAAGCAAAAAGACCCCATTATATAACGGGGCCTTGGATTGCCGTTTGTTTGAAATCAAGATGGTTGCAGGCAGCAACCGAAAGTAATGGAGTGGTTTATTTCAATGCACTTAAGG
The DNA here is from genome assembly GCA_000168995.1 of Methylophilales bacterium HTCC2181. Classification (GTDB taxonomy): domain Bacteria; phylum Pseudomonadota; class Gammaproteobacteria; order Burkholderiales; family Methylophilaceae; genus BACL14. The sequence goes on from AAUX01000001.1 coordinate 620,445, forward strand.
CATTTTCATAATTAGGCTCTTCTGTTATCTCTGCTATAAGCTCACTGTAAATTACTTTATTCGATTCATCTAAGATTATTACCGCTCGTGAGGTAAGACCTCGCAAACTACTATCTAAGATAGCGACACCATAAGCATGGGTAAACCCAGCAATATCCCTAAAAGCAGAAAGTGTTTCAATACTTTCAACTCCCTCAGCACCACAGAATCGCTTTTGTGCAAAAGGTAGGTCAGCTGATATGCAAAGAACTACGGTATTGTCTAGTGTTGCCGCCTCATCATTAAATCGTTTGACCGATAAAGCACAGGTTGGTGTATCGACGCTAGGAAAAATATTTAATATTTTCTTTTTACCCGCATAGTCATTAAGGCTTACATCTTCGCGTTTAATGTTGGCTAGGAGGAAATCGGGCGCTACCGAACCGGGTGCTGGAAAGGTGCCACCAATTGATACTGCCTCTCCTTTTAGTGTGACTTGACTCATAATATTCTCCTTAAAAAATAATCTAAAAAATTAGTAATTGAAAACATTCTACCAAAGCTTCTCAGGTAAAATAATTTAATATGTCAGATTCTACTCAACCATCTTTTATTCACCTTCGCTGCCATAGCGAATACTCTATTACTGACGGTATAGTCAGAATACCTGAGTACATTAAAAAAGCGGTGGACACCGGTATGCCTGCGCTGGGACTGACCGACCTTAGTAATTTATTTGGAGCAGTTAAATTTTATAAGGCGGCAACGCAATCAGGCATTAAGCCTATACTGGGATGTGATGTTTGGATAGAAAATGAGACTAATCCCGATCAGCCGTATCGGATGGCATTGTTTTGTCAGAATCAGCAAGGCTATATTCATTTATCGGAACTGTTGTCAAAAGCCTTTTTAACCAATCAGTCTCGTGGCAAAGCAATACTAAAGAAAAGCTGGGTTCTAAATGCCCATGACGGTTTGATTGCCCTCTCGGGGGCACTCAAGGGCAACATTGGCTATCTTTTAGATCAAAATAAAATCGATGAAGCTCAAGAAGAGTTAAGTGCTTGGAGGGCAATATTTGGGGACCGGTTTTATTTAGAGATTCAACGATACGGATCCGATGCAAGGAAAAAAAAACAAGAAGAATACATCCAGAAAGCGATTTTTTTGGCGGTTAATAACCAAGTGCCTCTGGTTGCTACCCACCCCATCCAATTTATGCATACCGATGACTTTAGGGCACACGAATCTAAAACCTGTATTGCAGATGGGTATGTTCTTGCGGACCAAAGGCGACCCAAAGATTTTACCCCGGAGCAGTACTTTAAAACCCCAGAAGAAATGCTAGAGCTGTTTCATGATATTCCCTCCGCCACCCATAACACGGTCACCATTGCTAAGCGTTGTAATTTTCAGTTTCAGTTAGGTGAAATTTTCCTTCCAGATTTCCCTATACCCAACGGCACAAAGATCGAGGACTATCTTCTGATTGAGGCAAAAAAAGGCTTAGATCAGCGCTTAGAAGACCTCTACATAGATCTTAAGGAAAGAGAGGATCAAATACCTAAATACCTCGACCGACTTAACTTTGAAGTGAAGGTAATTAATGAGATGGGGTACGCTGGATACTTCCTTATTGTTGCTGACTTTATTAATTGGTCTAAATCCAATCACATTCCTGTGGGACCGGGCAGAGGCTCGGGTGCGGGATCAGTTGTTGCCTATAGTTTGGGAATTACCGATTTAGATCCTCTTGCTTACAATCTACTCTTCGAACGGTTTTTGAATCCCGATCGTGTATCTATGCCTGACTTTGATATTGATTTTTGTCAAGAAGGCAGGGATAGGGTGATTGATTATGTTAAACAAAAGTATGGCTCAGACTCCGTTTCACAGATCGCTACTTTCGGTACCATGGCCGCCAAAGCAGTACTTCGGGATGTTGGAAGAGTATTAGATCTTCCTTATAATTTTGTGGATACCATTGCGAAATTGGTCCCACTAGAATTAGGCATTACCTTGAAAGATGCCATTGAGAAAGAACCTCAAATTAAAGACCGCATCAAAAAAGAAGAGGAGGTCAAAGAGCTTTTTGATTTAGCATTACGTTTAGAAGGGTTGGTGAGAAATGTCAGTATGCATGCAGGAGGCGTACTTATTGCCCCAACGAAAATCTCAGCATTCTCTCCTATATATTGCCAACCAGGCGCCGAAGGTATTGTGAGTCAGTTTGATAAGGATGATGTGGAGGCAGTAGGTTTGGTGAAGTTTGATTTCTTGGGACTAAGGACATTAACCATTGTGGCCATGGCGTTGGAAAATGCCAACCATATCCGCTCGCAGAAAGGAGAGGACCCATTACAATTAGAGTCTATTCCAATTGACGACAAGCCTACATTTGATCTTTTAAAAGCATCGAATACGACGGCAGTTTTTCAGCTTGAATCAAGAGGTATGAAGGATATGCTCAAGCAAGCAAAACCCGATTGTTTTGAAGACATTATCGCACTTGTAGCCCTTTACCGCCCCGGGCCTATGGACCTCATCCCAGATTTTTGTAAAAGAAAGCACGGGCAGCAACAGGTTAAGTACCCCCATCCTGCGACGGAGTCTATTCTTAAAGAAACCTACGGCATTGCGGTTTACCAGGAGCAGGTGATGCAAATTGCACAGGTGGTTGCAGGTTATACACTGGGTGGGGCTGATTTACTTCGGCGAGCGATGGGTAAGAAAAAAATAGAGGAAATGGATGCGCAGCGAGCCACGTTTGTTGAGGGAGCATTGAAGCATGAGCTTAATCAGAGACAGGCCACCGACTTATTTGATTTGCTAGAGAAGTTTGCGGGATACGGGTTCAATAAATCCCATGCTGCTGCTTACGCCATGATTGCTTATCAAACCGGATACCTTAAAGCGCATTACCCATCCGCCTTTATTGCCGCATCAATGTCTGCTGATATGAACAATACCGATAATGTGCACATGCTGTTTGATGATTGTGTACTCAACAACATCACCCTTCTTCCTCCTAATATCAACAAGAGTGAGTATAAATTTGTTCCCGTTGACCATGAAAGCATACTGTATGGCTTAGGCGCGGTAAAAGGAACTGGGCTTTCTGCTATCGATATTATTATCGATGAAAGAAATGCGAACGGACCGTTTACCTCATTATTTGATTTTGCTGCGAGACTCGATTTACGTAAAGTGAACCGGAAAGCTTTTGAGTCCTTGATTAGGTCGGGCGCTTTTGATGAAATAGAACCCAACAGAGCTACGCTGTTAGCCAGTGTTAATCTGGCAATCACGAAAGCCGAGCAAGCCAATGCTCATCAAGGCCAAAATGCCTTGTTCGAAGAGTTCGAGACAACCGAAGTGCCTTTAGTAGAGGTTGGTCTGTGGGAAGAGAGAAAGCAGTTAGCCGAAGAAAAAATTGCACTCGGCTTTTATTTTAGTGGCCATCCATTCAAATTTTATGAAAAAATGATCCGACAATTTGTTCCTAACAAATTATCTGAACTCACTCCCAGAGATGCTACTTACTTGATTGCAGGTATTATTTCAACCATCCATATGCGTATGACCTCACGAGGTAAGATTGCTATTGTGACTTTGGACGATGGGGTAGGGAGAATTGACGTGGTCATCGGAAATAAAATCTTGACTGAGGTTTATGACTTGGTGAAAGAAGATAAGTTGCTGGTAGTTGAGGGTAGGGTGAGTCATGATGACTTTACCGGAGGCAATCGTGTGAGTGCTATGAAAGTCAATGACCTCTTAACCATTCAAAGCGCTAAAGCCGCTCTGCTTTCCATTGCATTAAAGCAACAGGATGACGGAGTTAAACTAAAGGCCTTGCTAAAACCCTACTGTAATGGCGCTTTCGATAGTAGAATCAATAAATGCAAGGTAAGAGTGGAGTATGAAAATCATAAAGGTAAGGTCGAACTACTCCTTGGTTCGGACTGGGACGTCACCCTTCACGAAGAATTAATTATTGGTTTATCTAAAACCTTTCATGATGAAAACGTCAAAATAATCTATAATTAACCTTTTAGCACCAACCGTATATTTATGAAAAAAACTTACCTTGAATTTGAAAAATCAATTGAATCCATTGAAACAAAAATCGAAAGCTTAAAAGCCGCGCAAGATGATCACCCTTCTATTGATATCAATACCGAACTCAAACAATTAGAGAAAAAGGCAGACAAATCCTTACATGATATTTATGACAATCTTAGTGCATGGCAAATTTCACAAGTAGCAAGACACCCACAAAGACCTTACACCCAGGATTATATTGAACATATTTTTACCGATTTTGAAGAATTGCATGGGGATAGGTCGTACGGGGATGATCCAGCTATTATTGGGGGTATAGCGGCATTTGAAGGTCGGTCCGTCATGGTGATTGGTCATCAAAAAGGCAGAGATGTGAAAGAAAGACAACATCGAAACTTTGGCATGCCCAGACCAGAAGGTTACCGTAAAGCTTTACGTCTTTATAAGCTAGCAGAAAAATTTAAGCTTCCAATTATTACCCTTATTGATACTCCTGGTGCCTACCCAGGTATTGGTGCCGAAGAACGAGGTCAATCAGAGGCAATTGCACGAAATCTGTATGTGATGGCAGAACTCAAGACTCCGATACTTGGTGTAGTGATCGGTGAAGGTGGTTCGGGAGGTGCGCTAGCGTTAGGTGTGGTAGACCATTTAATGATGTTGCAGCATGCGATTTACTCAGTCATATCACCGGAAGGATGTGCTTCTATATTGTGGAAAAAACAAGAAAAAGCGGCAATTGCTGCGGATAAACTAGGCATTACGGCAGAACGATTGAAAGATTTTGGCTTAACAGACAGTATTGTCCCTGAGCCATTGGGGGGTGCACATCGCGACATCCCTAAAGCGATGGAAAATGTTAAGGCAGCCATAAAAAGAGAGCTAGATAAGCTGACACAACAACCCATTGATATATTGTTAGATGTTCGTTATCAGAAGCTTATGAGTTACGGTCAAGTTACCGAAAGTGGCAGTTAAAAAAGACGCGCTGATTGATGCTATTCGAGCCTCATATCTTGCCAATATCACCAAACAAAATATCCAGCCAAAAATAGACATTGCCTTGAGTGGAGGTTGTGACTCCATGGTCTTGATGTATGCGCTCAACCAGCTAAAAGATGAACTCAAACTATCAATAAAAGCGCATTATATTCATCATGGATTAAGTGCCTATGCGGATGAATGGCTCGCCTTTTGTGAAGCAGCCTGTAGAAAACTAAACATCCCTTTTGATAGCATGCGTGTCGATACAAATACATTGCCCTCGCTAGGTATCGAAGGGGCTGCCAGGAAATTACGGTACGAAGCTTTAGCCCAATTGAGTGTCGGTGTTATTGCTACTGCACATCATGAAAATGACCAGGCAGAAACTTTGCTGTTGCAACTGATTAGAGGTGCCGGCTTAAAAGGGTTGGCGGCTATGCCAGAATACGATAAAGAAAAAAATCTTTGGCGCCCTTTATTGAGGGTCCAACGCCAAGTGATCGAAGACTTTGCTGATATATATGAGATCGTTTTCATAGAAGATGACTCCAATGAAGATACGCGATTTGATCGCAATTTTTTGCGTAAAAATATTTTGCCTCAGCTCTACGAGCGATTTCCTCATGCAGCTAATACGATAGCCCGATCGGCAAAATTGATTGCCAGCGGTCTTGATCTGCATCAGTCTATTGCAGAATCTGATAGTGAGTCATATTTTTCCAAGGATCTAGCCCGGCTGAATTTAATGATGATGCGCGATCTGAATCAGGAGCGAGTGATCAACTTGATCCGGTGGTGGTTAGAAAAACACCGTTACAAGATGCCGACCTTAAAGGTGATGCAGGAAGCATATAAGCAAATTAAGGATAGACGAAAGGATGCACAAATCAATATCCAGATTGCTCCTAATGTATCTATTCGGGCCTATAAGAATGAGTTGTGGCTGGTTGAAAACGTTACCAATGCAGCCGATTTTGAAATCTATTGGCGTGGGGAGGATACAATAACCTTACCAGACGCCAGTAAGTTGTCGTTCACTAAAACAATAGGGGATGGTATTTCGGTTGATAAATTGGGAACCCAGACTATCCGAATACAAAACAGACGAGGTGGTGAGCGTTTTAAACCGGCTGCCAATCAACCGACACGTACTCTCAAGCATCTATTACAACAATCACCCCTCGCCCCATGGGAAAGGGAAATGCTGCCAATGTTGTTCTTGGAGGATCAGCTTATTGCGGTCCCTCACTTTGGTGTCCACTGCAACTTTCAAGCGAAAAAATACGAAGAATCGTATCAAATTAGTTGGTTAAGGGATATTTGAGGAAAAATTCCTGAACAAAACCCCGTATTGTTCTGTAAAATCGTTGTTTTTTAAATATTTTAAACTGAAAATAACATTATGTTAAAAAAATTATCTGCCTCCATTCTTCTCGCCCTTAGTTATAATATATCGGCAGATGAGCCCTATAAGATTGGGATAATTGATGTTTATACCAACACCCCACTGCCCTCTATTGGACTTCCCATTAATATGGTGCCGTCAAGCATTCAGACCGTAAATGGTCAGGAAATTAATCAGCAAGCAGGCGTTAGTGTCGCTGACTATATGGTTAATAACTTGCAAGGTGTGACTGTTAATGAGGTGGGAGGTAACCCTTACCAACTAGAAATTAATTTCCGTGGTTATAATGCCACTCCTATATCAGGAAATCCTCAAGGCCTTTCGGTGTATGTGGATGGTGTAAGAATGAATCAACCTTTTAGTAATACCGTTTTATGGGATCTTATTCCTGATTTTTCAATTGAAAGTATGCAAATGGTGGCCGGATCGAATCCTGTTTACGGACTCAATACCTTGGGTGGTGCGATCTCTATGCAGACAAAAAGCGGCCGCACATTTAATAAAAAAGCCATCGATTTTAGCGCAGGATCGTGGGGAAGACAGACTTCACTTATGGAGGCAGGGGGTATTTCGGAAGATGGGAGTTACGATTACTACATAGGCTATCAGCATTTTACCGAAGACGGATGGCGCGATTACTCTCCCTCCCATGTGAATCAATTATTCACTAAAGTAGGATGGGAGTCAGACACCTCCCGTTATGAGGTGAGTTACTCGGGTGCGCATAACTTACTAATCGGTAACGGTCTAACCCCCAAGGATTTATTAGGTTCAGACTTAGAGGGGATCCATACGCTCGAAGATGAAACCAAAAATAATTACGGAAAATTAGTTCTGTCAGCCACTGAGTTTTGGGATGATGACACCATGTTCTCGGGGAATGCTTATTGGTTGAGGTCGGATCGAAAAACTGGCAACGGGGACTTAAATGATGAATTCTGTGATGGGGCTTCCTGGGATGAGGATGAATGTACAGATGCCCAACTGTCATTGAATAAAGATGATGCACAAAACCTAAACCAAGGAGTTCAAAACAGCACCAGCACCAAGCAAGACGCTTATGGCGCGAACGGACAAATTACCTTTGATCAGGATTGGCTCGGCCGAAGAAACCAACTGGTGGTTGGTACTGGTGTCGAGTACTCGCTCATAAAATTTATGCAATCAGAGGAAGAGATAGCAACGCTCCTAGCGAATGGTTTTTTTGGCGGAGATCGTGAAGACCCTGAACAAAGTACTGGACTTACGGGAAAAACCAAGACATTCAGCTTGTTTGCTACCAACACGCATGCATTAAACGATCAGTGGAATATTAATACCGCCGCACGGTATAACTTTATTCAGGTGGATAACCAAGATACTTTCAACCCTCCGGGTGGCGCTTCTTCGTTGTCAGGCAAGCACCACTATGAGCGAGTGAACCCATCGGTTGGCCTAACCTTCCACCCAACAGACAATTACACTACCTATGCCTCATACAGTGAATCAAATAGAGCCCCTACGAGCATTGAGCTCGGTTGCTCAAATGAAGCTCAGCCCTGTAACCTTCCCACACAAATGGCCGACGATCCACCATTGGAAATGGTAGTAGCAAAGACTGTAGAGTTTGGTGCAAGAGGAAAAATAGCAAACAATATGAGCTGGAATGCCGCTATTTACTCAGGTAAAAATAAGGATGATATTTTATTTGTGTACGCGAATGCTTCGAATGGTTTGGGGTATTTTACCAATGTCGATGAAACCACCAGAGAGGGCATTGATTTAGGCTTTAGTGGACAATTTGATGACCTAAGCCTGGCCGTTAATTATGGTTTTGTCATGGCCCGCTATGGCAGTGATTTCACTATCGCTAACGAGGTAAACACCTCAAGAGATGGCGCCTCCATCCAAGTAAGTGATGGCGATTATTTACCTAATATCCCAAAGCATCACATGAAGATTCGGGCAAATTATAGGGTTAATCCCTCATGGTATGTGGGCGCAACGGTATCGGCGTTTAGTAAGTCGTACATGATGGGTAACGAAAATCAAGGCCATGATGCAAGTCAGGGTCTTCAGGGTGAGACCCCAGGTTATGCGGTGATGAACCTGGATTCGCAATATTATATCGGTGAAAATTGGCAGCTATCATTAAAGGCGATCAATATCTTTGACAATGAGTATTACACGGGTGGTCGTTTAGCACAAACACGGGTACAAACAGACAGATCATTTGATGATGAAAGAAATGTTGCTTCGCTTATCCCAGGCGCTCCAAGGGCCGCATGGATAGGTCTTAGGTATGAATTTTAAAAAAAAATTTAATATTTAATAAAGGGCCTACTGGGCCCTTTTTTATTTTCAGGTATATTGTTACTTTTAGTGAGAAACAACGGCATGAGCTTAAAACAACGACTGCTAATTTATATCAATGCTTTATTGGTGGGATCGATTTTGATTGGCTTTACGGTCATCATGGCTGTAGCAAAGAAAGAGGTGCGTGAAGAAGTACTATCAACTCAAGCATTGGCAGTATTCGCCATAGAGAATGGTATTAAAAATAATCCTGACTATTACTTATTTCATCAAGATAATGCTGCATTTGGTTTATCCGGTTTGTCTGAGATTAGGCATCTTAATATTGCATTTATTGATACCGATGGCGTGACTATGGATCAAACAAAACCTCACCTGGATTTAGCCAATGATCCCCCAGCCTGGTTTCAGAATGCTCTCGCAATAATGTCCGCTCCCCTTTCATCCAAGACGATTGATATTACTCAAGGGAGTCAATTAGTCGGTCATGTTCGTATACAGCCAAATCCTGTGTATGAATATACCGAAATATGGGAACACATTAAGATAGGGCTATGGGTCATTTTCATTTTTGTTATTCTGATTAATTCTTTTGTCTACCTTTTATTTTCTTATATGATCAAACCGATTGATCATATTATCCAAGGGTTTGATAACCTCGAAAAGGGTAACTATAAAGCTCGGGTAAGTAATTCCGGTATTACCGAACTCAATCTGATTGGGAACAAATTTAATGGCATGGTTATTAAATTAAGGCAGGCCAACCAAAAAATACATAAGTTAAGCCAAGACCTTCTCAGCGTTCAAGAACTAGAGAAGCAAGAGCTTGCTAGAAATCTTCATGATGAACATGGTCAGGTATTGACGGCTATTCAAACAGAGGCGACATCAATCCGAAGCGCTAAAACCATCCAATCAAGAAATAAATCTATTGATAGCATTATCAGTCTTTCAAAAAATATGATGTTATCTACCCGTTCTATTATTAAAAATTTAAGTTTAGGCTTGATTGATGAGCTTGGACTCGAGGATGCCTTGATTGATCTGATAGAGAGCTGGAAAAGTCGGTTTACTAATGCACAACTCACTTATACGATAGATAAAAGTATTATTAATGCCATTAACCCCCAACAACAGGCACATATTTACCGGATCATTCAAGAGGGAATAACAAACATTGAAAAACATAGCAAACCTAAAAATGTATCGATTAAAATAACCGTATTAGGTCCAAAAAAGCAGCTTAGGATCGAACTGATAAATGACGGAATCAAGAAAGATGCTAAGAAAAATTTTGACAGGGGTGTGGGTTTGATGAGTATTGAGGAGCGTGTTAGCCAACTAAATGGCCGTTGTAAGATCAGTATTAATCGAGTTTTTAAGATTACTATTGATCTAGGAATTACACATTGAGTAGACTGCTTATAGTAGACGATCATGCCATAGTAAGGGATGGTCTGAGGCGCTTACTCGAGAGTATGTCTAGTATTTGCCATATTGAAGAATGTTCCTCAGGAGAAGAGGCCTATCAGTACCTCCAAAATAATTCCACGGATATTGTTATTATGGATATCTCCATGCCGGGTAAAGGGGGCCTAGAATCAACCTCGTTAATTAAAAAACGCTACCCGAAAATCAAAGTCCTTATATTATCTATGCATGACAGCAGCCTAATGATTCAAAAGGCAAAAAATGCTGGGGCTAATGGATATATTTTTAAAAATGAAATATCTGATAATTTATTAAAAGGGATTCAAAAAGTTTTGGAAGGAAAAGATGCCTTTCCATCAGTTCAGGCTCAAGAAAAAGTTAATACATTAGAATTATTGAATGGAAAGGAGTTTGAAATTTTTAGATTCATTGCTAACGGTAAGAATATACACTTTATCGCAGATAAAATGAACATGAGCTATAAAACGGTTGCTAATTACCAGACGGCTATCAAGAAAAAATTAAATATCGAGAGTGTATTGGAATTTTATACTATCGCTAAAGAGCATAGTGTAATTATGTAAATAATTACGGTGGAGTAACTCGACCGTTGCTATAATAGTTCATAACACTTACTGAATGTGATTATCTATGAATCTAGGAACCCCTCTATCACCGTTATCCCTCAGAGTTATGCTCTTGGGCAGTGGCGAGCTGGGTAAAGAGGTTATTATCTCCCTTCAAAAACTAGGTGTTGAGGTGGTAGCTGTCGATCGATATGCCAATGCTCCAGGACATCAGGTAGCACATCGCTCACATGTTATCGACATGACTGATGCCGGTAAGCTAAAAGCAATTATTCAGCTTGAACAGCCTCATTATATTATCCCTGAAATCGAAGCGATAAACACTGCTGTGTTGGAAGAAATAGAAAATGCAGGAAGTGCCATTATTATTCCTAGTGTTAAGGCCGTGCAACTGACGATGGATCGTGAAGGTATTCGCAAGCTAGCTTCTGAATCATTATCACTTCCTACCTCAAGCTATGGTTTTGCTCGGAGCTTGGATGAACTGCGTGAAATTATTCTCAGCAAAGTTGGATTCCCTTGTTTTATTAAGCCAACTATGTCGTCTTCCGGCAAAGGCCAATCAAAAATTTACTCAGAACAAGAAATAGCCAAAGCTTGGGATTATGCTGCATCTGGTGGAAGGGTTGATCAGGGTGTGGTAATTGCCGAAGGGATGGTTGATTTTGATTACGAAATAACTCTATTAACGGTCAGGGCAAAAAATAGCCAGGGATTCATCATAACGCATTACTGTGAGCCTATTGGACATAAGCAAGAAAACGGGGACTATGTAGAGAGTTGGCAGCCGCAACCCATGAGCGAAAAAGCACTTCTCAAGTCAAAAGAAATGGCAAAAAAAGTGACAGATGCGCTCGGTGGTTTAGGTATCTTTGGCGTGGAATTGTTTATCAAAGGTGATGATGTATGGTTCTCTGAGGCTAGCCCCCGACCTCACGATACGGGCATGGTAACCATGATGACCCAAAGGCAATCTGAATTCGAATTGCATGCAAAAGCTATTCTTGGATTTCCGGTAGATACCAAACTCATCAATCCTGGGGCAAGCGCTGTGATTTATGGCAACCTCGATGCCGAAGCTATAATGTTTGAAGGAGTCGATAAAGCTCTAGCTATTGCAGGGGTAGATGTTAGGTTATTTGGTAAACCTCAGTCTTTTAAAAGAAGGCGCATGGGGGTTGTTCTTGCAGAAGGAACAAATATTAGTGAAGCGCGAGCAAGCGCTCAACAAGCTCAAAGACTTATCAAAACAAAAGTAAAATAAAACCTATTTTTGCAACATCCAAGCCAGCTCTTTATATGCTAAAATCCGCCCTCAATAAATTTTTTGGTAGCCTTACATGTCACGTCAGATAAGAAATATTGCAATCATTGCCCATGTTGATCACGGAAAAACCACCTTGGTTGATAAGTTGCTCCAACAATCAGGAACGTTCGCTGAACATCAACAGGTCAATGAGCGGGTGATGGATTCTAATGATATCGAAAAAGAGCGAGGTATAACTATCTTAGCAAAAAATACTGCTGTCAATTATGAAGGTTGCCATATTAATATCATTGATACGCCCGGCCATGCTGACTTTGGGGGAGAAGTAGAGCGTGTGTTGGGAATGGTAGATGGTGTAGTTCTTTTGGTAGATGCGGTTGATGGACCTATGCCTCAAACACGTTTTGTCACCAAAAAAGCATTAGCCCTGGGTCTTAAACCAATCGTGCTCATCAATAAAATAGACCGCCCTGGTGCACGATCAGACTGGGTTATTAATCATACCTTTGATTTATTTGCTAATTTAGGTGCGACAGACGAACAGTTAGACTTCCCGGTTGTTTATGCATCAGCTTTGAATGGCTATGCAAAATTGAAGGAAGAAGATGAATCAGATTCAATGAAGCCGTTATTTGAAACAATTATGAGCCATGTAGAAAGTCCTGAAGGCGACCCTACAGCCCCTCTGCAATTTCAAATTTCAGCATTGGATTACTCTACTTATACCGGACGTATGGGAATTGGTCGTATTAGAAATGGTGTTCTGAAATCAGGTAGCCCGGTTGCGGTCATGTTAGGCGATAAAAAAATAGGCCAAGGACGCATTAATGAGGTTTTTTCTTATAAAGGTTTAGAGAAGGTCAGCGTTCCTAACGCTCAGGCTGGTGATATTGTTATTGTGACTGGCATTGAAGAAGTGGGAATTGGAGTGACGATTGCGGACATGGATAAGCCGATAGGTTTGCCTGTTATCCCTGTTGATGAACCGACACTAAATATGGATTTTATGGTGAATACTTCACCACTGGCAGGCAAAGAGGGAAAATTTGTTACGAGCCGGCAAATTAGAGAGCGATTAACGAAAGAATTATTAGTGAATGTCGCTTTAAGAGTCGAAGATACCGATGATGCCGATGTATTTCGTGTATCTGGAAGAGGGGAGCTACACCTCACTATTTTATTAGAAAATATGCGACGTGAAGGCTATGAAATTGCTGTGGGAAAACCGCGTGTAGTCTATAAAGAAATCGACGGCGTTAAGTGCGAGCCTTACGAGAATTTAACTGTAGATGTAGAAGATGAAACTCAAGGAACCGTGATGGAGGAGCTTGGTCGGAGAAAAGGGGAGCTTACCAATATGGAATCCGATGGTCTTGGAAGAACACGCCTTGAATACAAAATTCCCGCAAGAGGCCTTATTGGTTTTCAGGGAGAATTTTTAACCATGACCAAGGGTACGGGGCTCATGTCTCATGTGTTTGAAGAATATTCAGCGGTTAAATCAGAGATACCAGGAAGACGAAATGGTGTATTAATTTCTTCTGAAAAAGGTGAAGCAGTTGCCTATGCCTTATGGAAACTTCAGGATAGAGGCCGTATGTTTGTGTCTCACGGTGACAAGCTTTATGAAGGAATGGTTATAGGAATACACAGCAGAGACAACGATCTGATTGTTAATCCCATCAAAGGAAAGCAATTAACTAATGTACGATCTTCGGGTACGGATGAGGCGGTGCGATTGGTGCCACCCATTTTAATGACGCTGGAATATGCAGTAGAATTTATTGATGATGATGAGTTGGTAGAGATAACCCCGCAATCACTTCGTATTAGAAAAAGATTTCTAGTCGAACACGAAAGAAAGCGTGCCGCAAAAACCTAACAATATTGTGCATGCAGCGAGCTAGTCATTCATGTATTATTTTATTCATGCATAAGAGTTTTTCATGAAAAAAAATAAGAAAATAGCAATTATAGGATTGGGATATGTTGGCCTACCTTTAGCAGTCGAATTTGGCAAAAAAAGGGAGGTTGTAGGATTTGATATTGATGAAAAAAGAATCCAAGAGCTAAAGAGCGGAATCGATAACACCAAAGAAATATCTCCTGGCGATCTAAAAAACTCTAAAAATACGATTTTCACCTCCAAGTTGAGCGATATTGCAGAATGCTCTATTTTTATCGTAACAGTCCCGACACCAGTCCATGTAGATAAAGGCCCTAATTTAACCCCACTCATTAGTGCTAGTGAGATGATAGGGGGTATTTTGAAAGTAGGAGATTTAATAATATATGAATCTACTGTTTACCCTGGTGCTACAGAAGAGGTGTGCGTCCCTGTATTAGAAAAAATTTCCAACCTTGCTTTTAATCAAGATTTTTATTGTGGCTACTCCCCTGAACGAATCAATCCAGGTGATAAAGCTATGCATGTTACCGATATTGTTAAGGTTACCTCGGGATCAACGCAAGAAACTGCTCAAGAAGTAGATGACTTATACAGCGAAATCATCACTGCAGGGACACATCAAGCTGAATCTATTAAGGTAGCAGAAGCCTCAAAGGTGATTGAGAACACCCAAAGAGACCTGAATATCGCCTTGATTAACGAGCTATCAATTATCTTTGACAAATTAGGTATTGACACTGAATCCGTACTCAAAGCTGCAGGCACTAAATGGAACTTCCTTCCCTTTAGACCAGGTTTAGTTGGTGGTCACTGCATAGGTGTTGATCCTTATTACCTGATCCACAAATCGAAAGATGTGGGCTATACACCCGAGCTTATTTTATCTGGAAGAAAGATTAACGAACATATGGGGCAACACCTAACTGAACGAGTATCGCAATTAATGACGAAAAAAAATATCACCGTCAGCGGAGCGCGTATCTTAATTATGGGCTTTACTTTTAAAGAAAACTGCCCAGATATTCGTAATACTCGTGTCGTTGATGTGTATAACAATTTCAGGAAGCTGGGTTGTGATGTGGATATATTTGACCCCTGGGTCGATCACGCTGAAGTAAGGCGAGAATATCAAATCGATGCAATTAATGCACCTGAAAAAAATGGCTATGACGCCATTTTAATCGCTGTAGCCCATAATGAATTTAAGGAATATACCCCAGAAATACTCAGTAATTTTGCGAAACCTAACTACGTTTTATTCGATGCAAAGTACCTGTTAAATAAAGAAGATGTTGATGGAAGATTATAATATAAATCAATAGCTTATTTAGTTTTCTTGAGAAACTACATAATCTTCATAATTACCAGAGTAGTCCATAATTTCATCTTTTTTCACCTCAAAAACACGAGTAGCAATAGAGCTAACAAATTCCCTGTCATGTGTCACAAAAAAGACTGTTCCTTTATATTTTTCCAGTGCCGTATTTAAGGATTCAATCGATTCCATATCCATGTGGTTGGTCGGTTCATCCAATAGTAAAATATTGGGTTGTTCTAGCATCAGTTTTCCGAAAAGCATACGACCTTGTTCCCCACCTGAAAGTACTGAAACTTTTTTCTTAAAATCTTCTCCTGAAAATAGCAATCTTCCAAGCATGCTTCTAATCACCTGATCATCATCCTCGGGTTTTGCATGCTGAGTCATCCAGTCAAATACGGTTAAATCTTTTTCAAAATCCTCTGTATGATCTTGTGCGAAATATCCAATTTTTGCTTTTTCTGCCCATTTAATTTCGCCAGTATTTGGTGCCAATATATTGCCAATGACTTTCAATAATGTTGTTTTCCCAATACCATTCTCACCAATGATAGCTATTTTTTCACCAGCCTCTACCATAAAGTTCACGTTATTAAATAGCGGTTCGTCAAAGGCATGTGCCATTTTATTAACAATAAGAGCTTGTCGATAAAGCTTATCTTTTTCGTTGTACTCAAAACGAATGAAAGGGTATTGTCTGCTTGAAGGCTTCATATCTTCTACTTTTATTTTATCAATCTGCTTAGCCCTAGATGTTGCTTGCTTGGCTTTAGATGCATTAGCAGAGAAACGCCTGACAAAATCCTGTAATTCTGCAATTTGCGCTTTAGCCTTTTCATTCACCTTAAGTTGTTGAGCTTTGGCCATAGTACTTGCCGCCATATATTCATCATAATTTCCTGGGTAGACAGTCAATTTCCCATAATCCATATCTGCCATATGGGTACATACTTGATTTAGAAAGTGCCTATCATGGGAAATAATAATCATAGTTGATTTTCTAGCGTTTAGAATGTTTTCTAGCCATCGAATAGTGTTGATATCTAAGTTATTAGTAGGTTCATCTAGGAGAAGAATTTCAGGGTCAGCAAACAACGCTTGTGCTAAAAGGACTCTAAGTTTCCATCCAGGTGCTACAGAGCTCATTGGCCCGTCATGTTGTTCGAAGGGTATACCAACGCCTGCTAAAAGTTCACCTGCACGAGATTCTGCCGTGTACCCGTCATACTCCGCATAAACACCCTCCAACTCTGCTGCACGCATATAATCATCATCTGTTGCTTCCGGGTTAGCGTAAAGCCTATTTTTTTCTTCATTCGCGGCCCACATTTCTACATGGCCCATCATCACCACATCTAGCACACGCGAATCTTCATAAGCGAACTGATCTTGTCTTAACCAAGCCATTCTTTCACCACTCTCAAGACTCATGGTCCCTGCAGTTGCCTCAAGTTCGCCGGCAAGTATCTTCATAAAAGTCGATTTTCCGCAACCATTTGCACCAATCAGCCCATAACGATTGCTATCGCCAAATTTAACCGAAACATTTTCAAACAGGGGTTTAGCCCCAAACTGCATCGCGATGCTATTAGTAACAAGCATTCATTTATTCCTTAATTATTTAAACTGATTATATTGTATGACCTGATCAAGAGCCAGTTGGCCGGATCGAGGACGAGGGTCTTGGAGGGCCTTACCAATAGCAACAAACATCACAGGGATATGGTCACTGGGAAAATTGAGCAGCTTTTCTACTGCATCAAAATTAAATCCGTCCATAGGGCACGTATCATACCCTAAATCCTTAGCAGTTAACATGAGATTCATGGCTGCCATTCCGCAGGAGCGCATAACTTCGTCACGTTGAATTTCAGGTTTAGACTGATAATATTCCTTGATAGCGGGCAGCATAAACTGCTGCACTTCTGCAGGAGCATTTTTCCAGTAACGTTCAGGTGATTTATTCCAAGCCATGGTATCACCGGCAAGCACAATAAGTAGTGATGCATCTGTTACTTGGGATTGTCCCCAGCTTACATCCCGTATTTGCTGACGTAACTCTTTATTAGTAACGACAACGAAGCGCCAGTGCTGAATGTTAAATGCCGTAGGAGAGAGAACAGCAAGCTCTAAAATTTTTTGTATTTCTGCTTCACTAATTACATGATCGGGATCAAACGCTTTTATCGAACGCCTATTTTTTATGGCTTCCTGAAGATTCATTACATTCCTTATTTATTGTAGGTAATATTTTTTATGGTGAGTGTAACAGTGGCTGTGGGTTTGATTAATGTGACTTCATCACCCAAGCTATTTCCCATAACCGATTTTGCAAGAGGAGATACATAGCTTATTTTACGAAGTGCAAGATCTGCTTCATCCTCTCCGACTATTTCATAGCTTTCAGTTTCCCCTTTTTCATCTTCAAGCTCAATGAGGGCTCCAAAAAGCACTTTATTTTCTGCCTGCTTATCAGGGTGAATCAAGATAGCTGTTTTTATTCTTGAAGCATAATATCGAATATCTCTCTCGATACGCATCTTTTTTTGTTTGGACATGGAATCATCCAAAAGCATTAATGTTTGTCGCTCAGCATCCAAAGTGTCTAAGATATTTTTTAATTGTTTCAGTCCGTTAGGGGTTATGTAGTTAACTTCTGTGCTGATAGGACGCTCTGGAATATCAATTCCTGCGTGCTCCATATCATTTTCCTTAACAAAAGCTCTACTCATAAATTTTACTTTTAAAACAGTTATTTAAATATAAATTTTAATGTATATTATTACATATTTTTATGTACTTATGTAATTAAATTATTTCGCTAAAAATTCAATTGGTGTATTGTTTAACAATGCTCAATAAAATCAAAAATACCATATTTATACCATTTCTCATACTAATGGGTGGCGGTGTTTATGCTGAAGAAACAATTCCTAATGCAAATGAAGACACTCGTCATTACACCCATAAAGTTTTTCGAAGTAAGATTAAGATTGAAATCCAAAAAAATATGAATGGTGATTGCGTACCTTACAATCATAAAAGCTTCAATGAAACTGATCTATCCTTAAGTCGTTACAATTCTATTGATGATTGCATTAAATCTGGAGGAAAAATTACTAAATAGTTTAGGCTAATCTTTTTTTAACATAATAAGCAGGTCTTTAAATTTTTGTTTAGAAAGGCTGCGTTTAGTAATATAACGAATATGGTCGTCCCTCATAGCTTCTTTGTTAACTTCAATACCCCACAAGCCGCTTATCTCATTGGGTAACATCGAGTATCTAATATCAACAATATGACTAGGATTGTCTGGATCCAGCGCTAAGAAATTATTGCTAAACCATGCAAAGCGCTCTATATCTTTATACTGCTGCGAATCTTTTTCCATCCAAGGAA
Source organism: Methylophilales bacterium HTCC2181 (assembly GCA_000168995.1). Taxonomy (GTDB): domain Bacteria; phylum Pseudomonadota; class Gammaproteobacteria; order Burkholderiales; family Methylophilaceae; genus BACL14. Next base: position 639,084 of record AAUX01000001.1, read on the forward strand.
TGTCTTTACTGAGATCGAGTTTTTTTACTTTTTTACCCACAAATATTTTTTTGGTAGGGAGAATTCGTACTCCATCTGAATAAAAGTAGCCATTTGATTCGTAGATCACTTTCCAAATCAATAGGTTGGCAAATGTCGGTTTCGCAACAATACGAGTGATTTTGTGACCCCTTTTATCTGCAAGGCTTTTACCTTCATGCAAGGCAACTTCATTCAATACAACTCCAAGCAATAGGTAAGATATTGCCCAAAGTAAACCTAATTGGGCTAATGACCGTTTTCTTAGATAAATGCTCAATCCTACAAACATAATGAGCGGTAGGGTGAATAATGGATCAATAATAGAAATATTGTTCCATGCAATACGCTCAAAGCTAAATGGCCAGAATATCAATGTTCCATAACTTGTACACGCATCTAATAAACTATGTGTCCCATATCCAATAGTTGTGTAAAGCCATATTTCGCGAAAAGATAAGCTGCTAAATTTTTTGACAAACCAATAAAATATTGAAGCACAAAGTAGGCCGCCGATAGGGATAAAAATTAGCGAATGCGTGAATTGCCTGTGAAATTCTAGAAAGAGGAGAGGGTCACTCTCTGATCGAATAAAGATATCCAGATCGGGTGCCATACCGGATAAGAAGCCGATGATCGCTAGTATAGCTAATGAATCATTATTTTTTTGAAGGCTTTGGGTTACTGTCGACCCAATAATTCCTTGACTGATAGGGTCCATTAATTGCTACTTTCTAAATCCCTTTTAGCTTTTGTAAATTCCATCCTAAATTCATCATAATTTCGTGCAACTGGAAACTGCGGAAACTCCTGGACAACTCGTTCTGGAGGACAGAACAGTATCCCTGCATCAGCCTGTTGAAGCATCCCTGTATCATTATAAGAATCTCCGGCGGATATAACCTGAAAGTTAAGTCCCTGGAGGGCCGTTACCGCTTTAGTTTTTTGATCATTCTGGCGGAGTTTATAGCTAATGATATTGCCTGCATCATCAGTAATGAGTTTGTGACAAAACAGAGTTGGATAGTCGAGTTTTTTCATTAAAGGCTGGGCAAATTCATAAAAGGTATCTGACAAGATAAGAACTTGAAATTCAGACTTCAACCACTGAAGGAAGTCGTATGCTCCATCTAATGGAGCAAGTGTATTAATGACCTTTTGAATATCCTTTAATTTAAGATTATGTTTTTTTAAAATAGCTAAACGACCTATCATGAGTTCATCGTAATCTGGGATATCTCTTGTCGTTAGCTTAAGCTCTTCTATTCCCGTTTTTTCCGCAAATTTAATCCATATTTCAGGGAGCAAAACACCCTCTAAATCTAAGCATGCTAGCATTTCGTTGTTTCCTTTTTTTAAAGTTATAGGTTAAATGTTTATTTTGCGACGCAGGGTTAGCTACTGAAAAAATCAGCACCCTCTAAATCGTTAAATACCTTGGTAGACTCAAACTCAAAGTCATTGACCTTGATCGCTTTGTCTTTACAGCGAATGAATAAAGCTTTACCCATAATGCGGGCATAACCAATCTCTAAATCGTTTATATCCTCATTTATTTCCGCGTTCCATATTCGGATTTTTGTATTGTTATCTTGAACATAAAGATAGGAACCAGGGAAGGGGGAGGAACATGATCGAATAATATTTATGACATCCTTTGCTAAAAAGACTGAAGGATCAATTTTTCCAGACGCCTCATTTAGTGCTGGAAACGCTATAGCCGGATAATTCCCTTGTCTAGACAAAGTGATTTCCCCATTAGCAGCATCACGAATCAATCTTAATGATGAGCCCTTTATATGTGCTTTAGCTTTTTCTAACACGTCGGCAATGTAATCGTCTTCGTTAATATCGAATCTTAATGTTTCATATATATGGCCGGTGTCAGCATCTTCGGCATACTTAAAGCAATTATGAAATACTTCCTTTAAACCTAATCTTATAGTCCAATTTAATGGGGACCGACCTCTGCCATTGGGAAGGTTGAAGCCTGATCCATGCCATCCAAAAACACCTAACTTAAATGTATTTAATATTTCTTTTGGAATAAGTCTTTGCCAGCCAGTACAGATACCAAGATCGAAGGCTTGTTTAGTAAAAAAATCCTGATCATGTGCGTTTTTTAGTCCGTAGGAATCTGTTGTGTATACATTAATCCCTAATGATTCTGCCTGGCTGCAAATATTAACGTCCGAACCTGAAATTTCTATTTTACCAAAGCTTTCTTTGCTAAGTGTGGCAAGGGTGTGTGGCCTGGTATTGTTAGATGTTAGATGTTTTAACAATTCACTTGTAGCCGATTTGTTTCCAAAGACGCATATTTTCATCTATATAACTCTTTAAAGTCAGAAAAATGCTTTGTTTCGCTATCTAAGGTTTCAATAAATTCTTTTTGATGCTCTTCAATCAATTCATTAAAGAAGAGACCGACATCCTTTTCACCCTTTTCTGTCCACTCATCGGGGTGAATAAGTATTTGAATTTTAGAAAAGGCTAAAGCATCAATGGGATGACCATAGCCCCAACGATGCTTACTATCTGCAATGTACTTTATCTGTAAAGGGTTGTCGGAAAATTCAAAAAATGAACTACCGTATGCATTAATGGCACCACAAAAAATATCATCACGAATCTCTAAGACCCATTTAGGAGGACGATGAAAACTAAAAACATCAAAACCGAACCCAAAGCCATCCTCAAATAATGATTTTTGTTTTTCGAATTCTTTTACAAGCCCCTCCTTATCATTTTGAACAATATGCGAGACATAAAAATGCAAACCGACTTTATGACCAAGTGATTTCAAGTGCATTATTTTTTTTAGGTTTGTATTTGAAAATGGGTTGTATGCGGGCGACTTTACCTGAAAAAAAAAGGTTGACTGCACGCTTTCTTTGGCTTCAAGAATTGCCAAATCTAGAGCTCTGTTAACGCTAAATTCGACATCATGCCTTAAGATAATAAAGTTATCTGGTAGGTTTTTTTTGAAACTCACTAGACGTAGTTTTATTTTACTCAATAGCAATCTGTATTCATTGTAGGAAAATGAATTTTTTAACTCTTCAAGATTAATTGCTGCACTATTCAATTGTTATCGGCCTTTTTTTCTTGTTTTTTAAGTCATGTATAACATTTAATTTTTTTTATAAATTATTGAATTAAAGATATAATTTTACTATTAACTAGTGAATATAAGATAACAACTCTTTATTATCTTATCCATAGTAAAAACTTTACTTACACTTTTTTATCTACAGATTCGGGTAAAATTTTAAATTTTATTAATCATGATTAGATTTTACCACCAAAAAGCCTAGCTTCTTTTCTTTGAATTATCCCCTAATGTTTATTCTTGCTAAGGCTTCGAGCTTTATGGAGTTTTTTATAGCTGTCCATTAAACGTTGGTGCCTATCAAGTCCTTCTAAGTTCATATTGGTGGGAGTTAGCCCAAAAAACCGTAAACTACCCTCTATTGATCCAATGACCGCATCTATTTGTTCGTTGCCAAACATCCTACGGAAATTCGATAAGTAATTTTCCAGCTCTAAGTCCTCGTTGAGTATTATGTATAGTGACACCCTTAGGGCTTGGTAAAACAATCCGCGCTCGACGGTATTATCGTTGTATTGAAGAAATGCTTCTGTTAGCTCATAAGCTACGTCGAATTGTTTTATGGCGAGATTGATGAGTAGCTTTAACTCAAGAACGGTTAGTTGTCCCCACACTGAATTATCATCAAATTCAACCCCAATCAACGTCCCAATGTCAGAGTACTCATCAAGCTCGTTGTTACTCAATCGATCGAGTAATGCGGCAAGACTATTATTGTCCAGACGATGCAGATTTAGAATATCAGCGCGAAATAGTAGTGCTTTATTGGTATTATCCCAAATTAAATCTTCGACCGGATAAACTTCAGAATAGCCAGGAACTAAAATCCTACAAGACATAGCACCTAAGTCATTATGGGTCGCCATGTAAATCTCTTTTCCTTTGCTTTGTAGAATATTAAACAAAGCTTCGGCTTGTTCTCTATTGGAGCTTTTTCCTTTGTTTGAAAAATCCCATTCGACAAAGCTGAAGTTTGATTTGTCACTGAAGAATCGCCATGACATGATTCCGGAAGAGTCAATAAAATGTTCGACAAAGTTATTGGGTTCAGTTACTGCGTTACTGACAAAAGTGGGTGGCGGTAAATCGTTTAGCCCCTCAAAACTTCGACCTTGTAGTAGCTCGGTAAGGCTTCTTTCTAGTGCCACCTCAAAAGATGGATGCGCTCCGAAGGATGCAAAGACGCCACCTGTTCGTGGGTTCATTAACGTGACACACATGACTGGGTACAATCCGCCCATTGAAGCATCTTTAACTAGCACAGGAAAACCCTGTTCCTCTAATCCATGGATGCCAGCCAGGATACCTGGGTATTTCGCCAAGACCTCGTAAGGCACATCAGGCAATGCCATTTCACCTTCTATAATTTCACGTTTTACTGCCCGTTCGAAAATTTCAGACAGACATTGTACTTGTGTTTCTGCCAATGTATTACCAGCACTCATACCGTTGCTGACGTATAGATTTTCAATCAGGTTGGATGGAAAATACACCACCTCGCCGTCAGATTTACGCACGTAAGGAAGCGAACAGATACCACGCTGTAAATTGCCCGAGTTGGTGTCGATCAGATGCGAACCCAATAACTCGCCATCAGGATTGAAGATTTTCAGGCAGTACTCATCGAGAATTTCCACCGGCATGGAATCGTCAGGCCCTGGTTTAAACCATTTCTCATTGGGATAGTGAACAAAGGGGAGGTTAGCCATATCTTCACCCCAAAAGGCTTCGGCATAAAAGTGATTATTGCTAAGCCGTTCGATAAACTCTCCTAAAGCAGAAGCTAATGCACCTTCCTTGGTTGTTCCTTTCCCATTAGTAAAACAGATCGGCGAATGCGCATCCCGTATATGCAAAGACCATACATTAGGAATGATATTTCTCCATGATGCGATTTCAATCTTTATGCCTAGATCCGCCAAAATACCGGACATATTGGCAATGGTTTTCTCCAACGGCAGATCTTTACCGGTGATGAAAGTAGTCGCGTCAGTAGCAGACTTCAGGGCCAGTACGGACTGAGCATCTATATCCAGATTTTCTACTTCCTCAATGATAAAGTCTGGCCCAGCTTGCACAACTTTTTTTACTGTACAGCGTTCAATAGAACGTAAAATACCCTGGCGATCTTTTTCTGTTATGTCGGACGGAAGCTCAACCTGAATCTTAAAGATTTGCTGATAACGGTTTTCAGGATCAACAATATTATTTTGTGACAAGCGGATATTTTCAGTAGGAATATTACGGGTTACACAGTACAACTTAACAAAATACGCTGCACACAAAGCCGATGAGGCCAGAAAGTAATCAAAGGGACCAGGAGCCGAACCATCTCCTTTATAACGGATAGGCTGATCAGCGATAACCGTAAAGTCATCAAATTTTGCTTCAAGGCGAAGTTTATCGAGAAAGTTGACTTTAATTTCCATGGTGCAGGCTTAAAAATTACCTTCAAAATGATTTAATAGCACTTGATAGACCCCTTCGTTAGATGCCAACACATAGACATGCTAGGCAATGCACCAAAAGGTCGATATGACCTTTACTCCCACTCAGTAGTAACAGTGATAATTTTGTGTTTAATATCAATAATTTAATAAATGTTAATAGTTAGTGTGCAACTAATGTGTAACTCACCATACACTCTGCACGTTTTTCTTACGCTTGTGTAACTATTGCAATTCAATAGTTTATGCAATCTACACTCGCACACTGTACGACGAAGAACGTGCAGAATTATACACGTTCTTCTGTTCGTTTGTTCACTTGTTCTTCAGTGTCAAACGTCTGCCAAACTGAGCTTGCTGTTCTATCAGCACATCCTACTTTGTAAGTTAAGTAATTTTATGGCTACTGATTTAGGCGGCATCACAAAGCTAACACTCCAAATCAATAGTCACCTTATGCAGCTAAGTTTTAAAGGCCAATAAAATTCTCATCTGCCATTGATATCATGGTTTTCAAACGTTTTTTTGATTTAATGGATGCAGAACCATATAGGCATTCTTCAGCAGCATCTATCAGCTTGTCTGTCTCGTTGTCCGCAAGATAAAACTCGTTTACGTTCTCACCGATAGTTTCAAGAATGGCACTAATTTTTGGTGTATTTGAACTGAAATACCTAAACGGTGTTCCAATACTTAGAGCAGCTATCGAATGATGAAACCTAGCAGAGAAAAGAAATGATGCCGATTTAAATTCATCGATCCATTGTCGCATTGATTGTGCCTGTACAACTTCAAGATTAGCTAGATTAGGATTTTCTTTAAGTTTTTTTTGCAGTATTACATCTTCTTGGGCGGTTGAAAAATGTGCGCCTAAAAGGAATTTTACACGTACATTTTTTTTCAAGAAATGATTAATGAAATCTACCATAAGTTCATAACGATTATCTTGAAATGAAACGCCGCCCGTTACCAAGATATTTCCAGTGGGTGCATGGCTATTCTCTTCACCATAGCGCGCAAGAAAACGAGGTAAACAATCAAAAGATTGCGCAGTCTTAACTCCGTTTGTGAATAAGATTTCATTGGATATATGATCTCTTGGTGCTATTTTATCCATATACTTAAGCACAATGGGATATATAGTAGTATTTCCTACTGGCATCGTTGCATCGCCATTAGGAAAACATGAAAAATTTATTAAGTGAACTTTCTTATTCAAGTACTTCTTACATATATACATAAGATAAAGAAGATTAATCGACCCTTTACTTAGCCTATGTAGAGTACCTTCTCCATTAACCACAACGACATCCGACTGATACAAAGATTGAATTAAAGATCGGTTTTGTTCGGAAAATCTATTGTAGAACCCCTGATCGTCAAAATCAGAGAGCTGCTCTGCTGATGGTGATATGCCATGCGTAACGCCGACGCCAACCGTCTCTACATAATAATTTTTCTCTAGTAAACTGTGATAAATCTCCATCGATGTGCCATAACATCCCCAGTGATATGAACTTCCTGTGAAATTAACAAGTAAAGCTTTTTTTGATTCTAAAAAAGAGAGTTTATTGATCACTTTTTCCGCCCTTCAGCCAAAGAGCCTTTCAACATCCCAGCCGTAAAGCCAAACTCCTTGCAAAGACGCTTTACTTCTTTCAGTGCGTTAGCACGTTCATTCTTCTTAGCTTCAACCATCTGCTGCTGAATTGCTTTCATTTCAGCTTTCAATTCGTCATAAGATTTCATCTCACACCTCCGTAGGTTAAGCATAAGTTTTATATTATAGATTAGTTCATCATTAGAAAAGCACGTTTTTTCTACGCTTGCTGTAGTATATGTGAAACAAATGTGTAAGTTAAATATCGTTTAATATCAATGACTTAGTAAAGAATAACTACTCCCACTCAATTGTGGCAGGTGGCTTTCCAGAAATATCATAAACAACTCGATTAATACCTTTAACTTCATTAATAATTCTGTTGGATACTTTACCTAAAAGGCTGTAGGGGAGCTCAGCCCAATGCGCTGTCATAAAGTCCGACGTTACCACCGCCCTTAATGAAACAACATATTCATAAGTCCTGCCATCCCCCATAACCCCAACCGATTTTACAGGAAGAAAAACCGTAAAAGCTTGCGACGTCTTATCATACCAGCCACTCGACTTTAGCTCTTCCATAAAGATCGCATCGGCTTTTCTTAAGAGATCGGCAAACTCTATTTTTACTTCTCCAAGGATTCTCACACCGAGACCTGGACCTGGGAAGGGGTGCCGGTACACCATACCCTTCGGTAATCCAAGCGCAACACCAAGCTCTCTTACCTCGTCCTTAAATAATTCACGCAGGGGTTCCAGTAATTGTAAGTTCAATGTCTCAGGAAGACCACCCACGTTATGATGGCTTTTAATGTTGTGAGCCTTCTTGGTTTTACCGCCTGCCGACTCAATCACATCGGGATAAATAGTCCCTTGAGCAAGCCACTTAACTTGATGAAATTTTTCCGCATGTTCCTGGAATACCTCAACAAAATCCCTGCCGATGATTTTACGTTTTTCTTCTGGGTCGCTTATACCCACAAGATCGGACATAAATTTATCCGTAGCATCGACATGAATGACTTTGACTCCTAGGTTCTTTTTGAAGGTCTCCATGACAATTTCAGCTTCATTGAGTCTGAGCATGCCATGATCCACAAAGATACAAGTCAGCTGAGCTCCTATAGCTCTATGTATTAGGGCCGCGGCTACTGACGAATCTACACCGCCGGACAAACCTAGGATCACCTCATCGTCTCCCACGATAGATTTAATATGGTTTACTGCCGTCTCTACGTAGTCAGGCATATTCCATTCCTGACTGCAACCAGCTATATCTATAACGAACCGGCTAATAATATTCTTGCCTTGTTTGGTGTGGGTCACTTCTGGATGGAACTGAACACCGTAATACTGCTTTTCCTTGTTACCTATGGCAGCTATCGGAGTAGAGGCATTACTGGCAATAACTTCAAAGCCAGGTGGCAGATCTACTACCTTGTCGCCATGACTCATCCATACATCAAGCAAGCCGTGTCCTTGATCATTAGTCTTGTCTTGGATACCCTTAAAAAGATCAGAATGACCTTGCGCACGAATTTCTGCATAACCAAATTCCCGCTGATTGCTGGTCGCTACTTTTCCGGCTAATTGGCTGGCCATGGTTTGCATGCCATAACATATACCAAGAATAGGGCACTGCAATGCAAAAGCAATTTTTGGGGCTTTCGGTGTGTCTTCGGCGTAAACCGAATTGGGACCACCCGAAAAAATAATGGCCTTTGGATTAAATTGTTCAATTCGCCCAGGATCAACATCGTAGGGAAGAATTTCGCAGTACACATTCATTTCACGTACCCGTCTTGCAATGAGTTGGGTGTATTGTGACCCGAAATCTAATATCAATACTTTATCCACGGCCAATCCTCTCACCTACAAGGCTATTATTTTTTATCATTATTTTAATCAACCCGGTAGTTAGGCGCTTCTTTAGTTATTTGGACGTCATGCACATGGGATTCACGAATACCCGCGTTGGTGATGTGGACGAATGATGCTTTTTTATGCATGCTACCAATGGAATCAGCACCAACGTATCCCATAGAGGCGCGTAGGCCACCCATGAGCTGATGAATTACGTTGATTACCGGCCCTTTGTAAGGAACACGACCCTCAATACCTTCAGGAACTAATTTTTCTGCATTATCTTCTGAATCCTGAAAATAGCGGTCACTTGAGCCTTTTTGCATAGCACCAATAGAGCCCATGCCACGATAGGATTTGTACGAACGACCCTGATATAACTCGACCTCTCCGGGCGCCTCTTCTGTTCCAGCGAACATTCCACCCAGCATTACCGAGGAGGCTCCAGCAGCAATTGCCTTAGCAATATCCCCAGAGTAACGAATACCACCATCGGCGATAAAAGGTATACCGTGTTTTTTTAATGCCTCAGCCACATTGGATATAGCCGTGATTTGAGGAACACCCACACCCGCTACGATTCTTGTCGTACATATAGAACCCGGACCAATACCCACTTTTACACCGTCTGCACCATGATCCATCAAGGCTTTTGCTGCATCTGCAGTCGCAATGTTACCGCCGATCACATCCACTGTAGGAAAATTTTTCTTAATCCACTTGACGCGATCTAATACTCCTTTGGAATGACCATGTGCGGTATCGACCACAATCAAATCAACTCTTGCAGCTACTAAAAGCTCGACACGCTTATCCGTATCTTCACCAACACCCACAGCAGCTCCGACTCTTAAACGCTCATCGTTATCTTTGCAAGCATTGGGGTGGTCACTAGATTTTTGAATATCTTTTACGGTAATTAACCCTTTGAGCTTATCATTTTTATCTATAACCAGTAAACGCTCTAAACGATGCTGATGGAGCAATCTCATAATTTCATCTTTGCCTGCACCCTCTGGGACTGTGACCAGTCGCTCTCTAGGTGTCATAACATTCTTTACTGGCTGGGTAAGATTTTCTTCGAAACGCAAATCTCTGTTGGTCACAATACCCACAATTTTCCCACTCTCTATAACGGGTAGGCCTGAAATTTTATGTTTTTTGGTAATCTGAATGACTTCATCGACTGTCATATCAGGGCTTACGGTAATAGGATCATTCACCACACCCGATTCAAATCGTTTCACCTTGGATACATGCTCAGCCTGCCTTTCTGGTGTCATATTCTTATGAATCACACCTAATCCACCTTCTTCTGCTAGAGCAATAGCAAGATTAGACTCGGTAACGGTATCCATAGCAGCCGAGACTAGAGGAATATTTAGGCGAATATTTTTGGTTAATTGAGTTTGTAGAGAAACGTCTTTGGGTAGTACAGTCGAGTGATCGGGAACTAAAAGAACATCATCGAAAGTTAGTGCTTGTTGAGATAAACGCATGTGTTTTCCTTATCGCGCAAAACGAAATTATACAGAAAACGGTGTGATGAATCGAGGAAAAATTGAAAATTATCCGCCTTTTTTCATATCTTTGCCTTCCGCCGCTCTTTTACGGCGTATTTCTTTCGGGTCTGCAATAAGAGGGCGGTAGATTTCCACACGATCTCTATCGCGTAAGGTATGATCCAAGCTGGTCAGCTTACCAAAAATACCTACCTGATTCTCGTTAAGGTCAATGCCGTCAAATTTACTTAAAATTCCTGACAATTCAATTGCTTGCTTGACGGTACAGTCCTTGGGCGCCCGGAGAGGAATGATGAGTTGTTTTTCAGGGAGGGCGTAGGCAACCTCCACCATAATTTGATCAGGCATTTTCATCCTCATTGGCTTTAGCCACAAAACTGTCAATAAAGGTGTTGGCAATCATATTAAATGCGGGAGCGATTAATTTTTCTAAGATATAGTTTTTAAACTCATAGTTTAGCTCAAATTCAATTTTTGAGGATTCTTTATCGATTGCGATAAAACGCCACTCACCTTCCAATTTTTTGAATGGACCATCAACAAGGTTAATAGTCATCAACCCGGGGTGTTCTTTATGATTTTCGGTAGTAAAGGATTGTTTAATACCCTTAAAATGAATGATTATCTTGGCACGGGTAATATTTTCATCGCGATGAAGCAATTCGGTACCCCCGCACCACGGTAAGAAGCGTGGATAATTTTCGACATTATCTACAAGATCAAACATACGCTCTCTTGGGTGCAGGACGATAGCCTGTTTTTTTATTCTGATCATGAGGGAATGATAATATTCATTGTATAACGTACAATTATACTTTTAATTAGCGTAGTCAACATGAGTATTGTTCAAAATAAAAAAGCATTTCACGATTATTTCATTGAAGCTAAGTATGAAGCCGGTATTGTGCTAGAGGGATGGGAGGTAAAAGCTATCAGGGATAATCGCGCCCATATTAAGGAGGCCTATGTCATTATTCAGCGCGGTGAGATTTATCTCCTTGGGTGTCACATAACCCCTATGGGCAATGCCTCTACGCACATTAACCCTGAAAATGTGCGGACACGTAAGTTGCTCCTTAACAACGATGAGATTGCCAAGCTGATAGGCAAGGTAGAACGGTCTGGTTACACCCTTGTTCCCCTGGATCTTCATTATAAGAAGGGTTTTATCAAGTGTGAGATTGGTCTTGCCAAGGGCAAGAAGCAGTATGACAAGCGAGCGGTAGAAAAAGAAAAAGACTGGAACCGTGATAAAACCCGAATCATCCGGGCAGTCAACAAAGGAAAGTAGTATAATTAAAACTTGTTTTGGGGCTGACCAGGTTTCGACGTGGGTTACAAAGCAGAATAGTGCATACCGAGGCTTCTAGGTACCTCGTTAATAAACTAGAAAAACAGTAATCGCAAATGACGATAACTACGCTTTAGCTGCTTAATTCCAGCTAAACGCTGTCCTGATATGTCACTCGCTCAGGTTACAGCGTCATATAGAGAGACTCGGGGATTGTTGGGTTACTTAACAATCTCCTAAACATAAGGTAACTCGCTTTTATATTTGCTTGCTTGTTGGTGAAGTGAAAGTTAAACATAAACAACATAGCTAAGTATGTAGATCTATCTGTAGAGGATTTGCGGACGGGGGTTCGATTCCCCCCAGCTCCACCATTACGTGTTTCATATCAAGCCTGTGATGAGTAAAATGAACCAACAAGTTGCATCCACCCACCATCCATAGCGTATTTAAATATTCTTCTGCTTTAATGCTTCCCAATCTAAACTTGTTTCGTTATAGTGTTGATAAATATCCTTTATTAGGAATTTACCCTTTCGGATTCTGCTAACGACGCTTCTTTTACGTTACTCTATAAATTACCTTTAATGAGAACATAACCATGAAAAAAATACTTGCCCTATTAATCCTCATCATGACTGCCCAAACGGTACTTGCAGGAGCAGCCCCTGCAGAAATTACCTACAGCCATAAAGAGTCAACGGATACGCGTGCCTATGCGGGGCTAGTATGGACGTTAGGCAAGGACTTCAAGAAGACCCCCGAACTCACCCTAGGCCTCAGCGCGATCAAACAAGAGTCGGGCCTCGCCTTTACGGAGAACTGGATTGGCAATTCCCCGGTCAACCAACCAAGCGAATCGGTAGAGGGCGGCCTGGACTGGAGCCTACGTATCAACTTTGATAACGGGGTGGCCGTGGACAGCACTCGGCTGTTGTACCTGAATGGTGATAGAGACCTGTTAGGTAACATCGGGTTAGGCTACTCCTTTGCCGAGAACCGTCCCTTCGGCACCATTGGTGTCCAAGCCCCTTACTCTCGTATCGGTGTGGATGTCGCGTTAGACAACGGCACGCTCACCACCCCCGAATTCTTTGTGGAGCTACTGACCTTAGATAAAGAGGATCGGCTGATAGGTGATTATAGTTGTGACGGTAACGGCGGTTTATGCGGCCTACCTCAAGCTAAACCTCTTTAAATCCTAGGATGCTGCCAGAACACCTTGTTTACTTGCTGCCCACCACGAGCGTAGTGGTGTTTAGCTTGGCAGAGAAGCTCCTGTTTGACCGGCAAGCGTTGAGCAGTAAAACCCAACCGATACTCCTGATCGTCCTCATCAATCTAGCAGTCTCACTCGGCTTTTCGGCGGCCTTGTTAATCCCGTTTGTCATGCTCGTCGCCCCATTACAACTCGCAAGCATCGCCCAGCTGGACATCCCGGGATTCGCGATGGTGAGCCTATCCTTGCTCATTATTGACCTTGTCTACTATGTCTCTCACCGCCTGCACCATCGCGTGCCCGTGCTATGGCGGTTACACCGACTGCACCACAGTGACACGCACATCAATGCACAGACCACACTCCTGCACCACCCCTTGGAGTTGGTGAGCAATAACCTGCTCGTCATCCTCGGTGCGGTCATCTTGGACATACCCGCGATTTGCCTCTTTTATTATAGCCTCATCCTCGGCCTTCACTCGGCATTCACCCACCTCCATGTCACGATACCACCGAAAGTGGAAAGGCTTATGCGTGGGTTTTTTATCACCCCGAACTACCATCGCCGCCATCACGCAAAAGCACTCAAGGTCAGCAACAGCAACTTCGGTATGGTCTTTGTTTATTGGGACTGGCTATGTAACACGGCCTTATTCCATGACGATAAGGACTCCATAGATTACGGTATTCAACCCGAAGAAACACCCAAAGCCATTAACCTCTGGCATTTCCTTATCAATCCACTGAGGTAGGGCACACACAGGGCATGGTGCCGGGAGTGAATTGATCAGCATTGGATGGGCCATCCAAAACACTTCATGGGTAAAAATATGGGTAAAAGCTCCCACCCCAAAACCCACAAGCCTTCCTATTTAATGAATAACAAATTAGAGGGGAGGGTGTACAGCTCCACCATTATGCGTTTCACATCATGACCTGTGATAAATCCACTGTGCTAATGACAATTCATCACTAACGCTTTGATTGTTAAACTGCCAGTCTCTCCAGACAGATAAAAAGACCCCATGAATGGAAAATTGACTTATACTACGGTCAATCATGGATTCTGCTAACGATGCTTCTTTTACGTTACTCCTTAAATTAACCTTTAACGAGAACGTAACCTTGAAAAAAATACTTGCTGCTCGACTACTCACCCTTACTGCCATAGCTTTAACCCCTTTAAAACTGTTACCGATTCTACTCATCAGTTTGTATCCACATGTGTCTTTTGCAGAAGAAACAATTACGGATAAAGAAATTAATGCGGCTATTGAAAGAATGAATCAGCGTGCAGAAATGATTAAATTAGGATCCATCAAAATTCAGGATGATTCTTACCCCAAGCTAAGAAGAATGTCACTTGACTACACCAAGGTAGATGGCAATATTTTTGATAATTCAGAAAGTGCATTCTTCGGTGTTCCTAATGCTAAGGGCCCTAGAGATGCGAAATCTTGGCGATTAGGAGTTGGAGTTCAGATAGACCCTGATTGGAATATTGGGCTAGGGATATCCACATCAGATGGCGACTCGAATATTAGTCAAGGTACACCAGGTATTGCTAATAAAAGCAGCTCTGATTCAAATGGTATATCTGGGGTAGTCCGTTATCAAATTAAGGACTGGTTGTCAGCAGGAATCTTTGGCGGTATTTCTACTGGTGATGTGAGTTCGACTAATACAGCAGCTCCCCCTCAAAGTGGTACCTCAACATTTAGAAGTCATAGTAAAGGAATTTTCTTAAGCGGAGTTCATGCATTGAGTGATGAATTGGTTTTAGCTGTTTCTCCATCGTATGTTCATGCTAAGAATGTTGCCAAATTTGACAACGTGGCCTTAGGAGACCTAAAGGTGACTACAACCAATGTCATGTGGAACTTAGACCATAATTTATCCTATTTTTTTATGAAGCAAAACTTTAGGGTAACTGCAGGTTATACCCATCATTGGAACGCCCTCGAGACAAAACAAGGCTCTAATGCACCAAGAGATAAATATTGGGGAACAGGATATATCGGAGCAACGTGGATGAATAAAGATGGCATCGAGGTTTATGGTAACGTTGGAAGAGATTTTAGCGATGCTGTTTACGATGATTCAAAAACATGGACGATTGGTATTGCCAAATCTTGGCGCTAAATAAAGTGAATATTCAAGGAAAATATAATATGAAAACATTACTAACTTTACTGTTACTTTTAAGCAGCAATATCATATTCGCAGGCGATGCTGGTTCTGATGGTGAACCAGAAATGAAATTATATAAAGGGGCGCTTGGGGATATATTTGATTTGGGCATGACAGATCAAGACACCGGAACGCAAACCCCAGAATTTAAAAGGCTTTACCTTATCGATACTGATGAAGGGAGAGACCTGTATCAGGTGCAGTTAGCTTTAGCCTATTCCGCTAGAGATACTGCGTTATTAGAAAAAAAGTATGCTGAAAAAGGAGAATTGACCGATAAGGAGGATGCTTTAATTCAAGATGCAAGACATATAACTAGGGCCATTGCTTATATGGCGGTTGCATCGAAGGTATATACCGCTATGAAGAACGCTAAGGGGGATACTATAAAAAACCAATTTGCGCATTATTCGGCATACATAGACAGTGTTAACATATATGGTGAAGAGGATTTTATGACCGAAACAGCTTTTAATGCATTGAAGTGGTTAGTTCTAGAAATTTCGCCAATAGATATTGCGATTTTTTATTTTAATACTTCTAAAGATTCTAAAGATTCCTTTAAGAATGCTAATGTAACAGCTGCTTACCTATATGATTATGAAGTTAGACAGACGAATAATAGCTGGTTTGCTAGGAATGACATCCAAACAATGCTGATGAATCTAGGACAAAGTATTTACACGACATGCGTATCCTGTCCTGAGCGCAGTAAATAATAATGAAGTAAGTAAACGTATGAAGATTCTCAACATAATTTCTTGTGGAATACTAATCATTTTTCCGACTTTTATTTTTGCGGGGTGGGAAGAAGATAGAGCCTGCCTACAAACGTTGATTTGTAATGTGAGTGGCCAATTTTTAAAAGATAATGAGGACAATAGAGATTGTATAGGAAAGCTTTTGCTTGCCCATAAAAATAAGGAAGACCAAGACACAGATCCGCCACCCATGTGTCTATCGCAACAACAAATTAACCTTAACCCTAGGATTGATTACACGGCAAATCGTACGGTGCCAATTCCTCCTGGTATCCCTGCCAAACCCTATTATCCTGCACTTAATGTAAAACCAACAGGGTTTCGTATAACGCCAATAGAAGATTTAGGTGCTACCCAAAAATACCCTCGTTTGCAAGGTGAGACTGCCGAACAGCATTATAATCGAGTGAAGTGAGAATGGCAGTTTGCTAGCATTGACGACATCCATACGATGACCGGGAACGTAGATCTAGCAATAAACTTCTAGTATAAATCAAGGAAAATTTACCACACCTCCCACTATAACCGAAGGGGGTAGAGGGGATGAGGCCTTTCATCTTCTTCTACAAAGACATACGAGCTATGCAGATACACGAACCCCCACTAGTGTCATAACGTCATCATGACCTGTGATGAGTAAAATGAACCAACAAGTTGCATCTACCCACCATCCATAGCGTATTTAAATATCTTTCTGCTTTAAGGCTTCACAATATAAACATGTTTCGTTATAGTGTTAATAAATTTCCTTTATGGGGAATTTATCCTTTAGGATTCTGCTAACGATGCTTTTTTTACGTTACTCCTTAAATTAATTTTAGCGAGAACGTAAACATGAAAAAAATCTTATTAGCCTTACTTTGTGCGACGAGCACGACAACCTTTGCCGACTCAAAGGTATTTGAAGGCCTATCAATTGACTTATCTGCCGGCTACCAAAAGACCGAAAGGGATGCAGCGTCAACCGCAACGGTCATTACCAATGGCGTACCTGTGGTTAGTAATATAATCACCTCATCAAACGACGATAGCAACACTAATATCATACTAGGCGCTGCTTATAATTTTGCCCTTAACAACAATTACCTGTTGGGTGTGGGTTTCGATTACGACTTTGCAGACCACAACATAGGAAACCCAATTATTGATAACGACCCAACTGATAATGGGGTAAACTGGGAATTGAGTAGCGCGATGAGCCTATACCTCAAGCCCCAACTGATGATAACCGACAAGAGCCAAGTCTACGCAAAGCTAGCCTACATCAGGGCAGACGTTGATATTACAGAGCCTGGTGCAGCAACTTTTGTTGGCTCCGATGGTGAGTCTATTGACGGTTACTCGATTGGAGCGGGTTATGCCAATATGATTGCTGGTAATGTATCGTTATTTGTGGAAGCTAATTACTTTAACTACGGTGAAGAGGACCCTCGTTCAAACTATACTACCTATACTGTGGCTACGCCTACGGATATTGATGGCTATAACGCCAAGATTGGTATCGCTTACACATTTAAGTAACATTCCCTTTCTAACAAAAAATTGACCTCCCACACCCCCCACTATAACCGAAGGGGGTAGAGGGGATGAGGTGCTTCATCTTCTTCTACAAAGTATTACGAGCGATTCAGATACACGAACCCCAGCTAGTGTAATGCCTTCATCATGACCTGTGATGAGTCCACTGTAACAATGACAACTCATAGGTAACCCTTTGATTGTTAATTCTTTAGGCTCTTCGCACAACAGATAAAAAGACCGCATGAATGGAAAATTGACTTATAATACGATAAATCCTGGATTCTGTTAACGACGCTTCTTTTACGTTACTCCTTAAATTACCTTTAACGAGAACGTAACCTTGAAAAAAATCCTTGCTGCTCTACTATTAACCCTGCCCACACTAGCTGTTGCTGTGGATTTAGACGGTTATTACTTCACTGCCAAAGGCGGTGTTTCCAAATCAATAGATACAGGGGTGACAAGCTTTACGAATCATGTCCCAGTTACTCAATTGCTTTCGGATGAAGATTTAGGAACGGGCACAGCTTTTGGTTTGAGTGCGGGTAAATACCTAACGGACAACTTTAGATTAGAGCTAGAAGTAATAAAACGAGATAACTATGAATATGAGGCTCAATGGCTTGTTCTTCGTACCTTAAGTGAAAAAGCGGATATTGAGTCTACCAGTTTATTTATCAATGGCTTTTATGATTTCCAGCCTTTTTCCATAGGCAATACCTCCATTACGCCTTATCTAGGAGGTGGTATCGGTATCTCAAGAAATAAAATGGGCACAACAATCGGACTCAATAATGGTGTTCCTGATATTGATACTAAAGAGGGTAATACTATTTCAGAGTTTGCTTATAAATTATCCGCAGGTACATTGTTTAGCTTAACGGAAAATATCTCTCTGGATGTGAATTACCAGTATGTAAATTTAGGTGAATTTGAAAGTGGCACTGCACTTTATAATGATGGAGTGTTCATCGCTAACTTCCAACGCCCATTTAACGGCGGTGACATCAAAACCCAAGAAATAATGGTGGGACTGCAATACACATTTAAGTAGTATTCACTTTTTTTAGTAAAAATTTAAAAGGAATTTTAATGACTTATTTATTACCCTTGTTCTTGGCGTTAAGCATGCTTGGTTGCGCTTCTATTAAAAATATTACCAATCCGTTAAAGGATGATGAGCCTAAAAAATCTCTAGAAGAAAACAATACAACCACGAAACCCGCTAACGCAGACGTTAGTGAGGCAGAGCTTTATTTTTATAGGCAAACGGACATCCTTACCATTGGCCAAACCGTTGAGCTTTATGTCAATGACGATGAGATTGGTGAGCTTGGCCATGGCGAGAGTCTCTTTAAGAAAGTCCCCATTGGTAAGTATGAGCTAATAACTAAGGTAGGGCTTAGTATAAGTATCCCAGTTACCGGTTTTGGTGGTGCATGTAAATTTGCTAAAGACTTCCCTTTGGTTGATGCTACCCACTACTTTAAAATAAAATTTAGCCCAGGGATATTCTGTGGAGAGCATGAGGTCATTGAAATTTCGGGATCAGAATACAAAAAACTAAAAGAAAAGTAATAACGCTCGGCTTATTGCCATCCAAAACATTTAATGGGTAAAAATATGGGTAAAAGCCCGCACCCCAAAACCCACAAGCCT
This sequence comes from Methylophilales bacterium HTCC2181, assembly GCA_000168995.1. Taxonomy (GTDB): domain Bacteria; phylum Pseudomonadota; class Gammaproteobacteria; order Burkholderiales; family Methylophilaceae; genus BACL14. Next base: position 658,288 of record AAUX01000001.1, read on the forward strand.
TCCTAGTTCCTGAATAAAAGATCAGAGGGGAGGGTGTACAGCTCCACCATTATGCGTTTCATATCATGCGTGTGATAAGCACACTGTGCCAATGACAACCCGTCACTCAACCCTTTGATTGTTGAGCTTCTAGGCTCTTAACACAATTAAAAAAACACCCCATAAATAGAAAGCTAACTTATAATACGATAAATCCTGGAATCTGCTAACGACGCCTCTATTACGTTACTCCTTAAATTAACCTTTAGCGAATGTGAAAGAAAAGGAATGCTAAAAATATATGTTACGACCTAAAATTAACTTACTCCGAATGTATGTTTTGATGGCTGTCATGCATAACCCAATCGTTCAAGCGGAAAATACTAAATCCGATAATAATATTTATGGCGCTCTTAAATGGACCTTTGGAGAAGGAATAAAACCAGAGGCCGTCGTAGGTTTGAGACGCGCTAAAATAAATACCAGTGGGAATGTTGACGGACAAGACTTCTCTTTAACCGTAAAGTTTTTTGATGGTCTTGAGATCCAACAGGTACGTGGAAAATATTTTAATGGAAAAGAAAATATCCAAAGCGAGCTCAGTCTAGGATTTGACTTAAAAAAGGGGATGTTTTCTGGTGTCGGGCTTAATGCTCCCTACCTTAATACAGGTATTGATATTTTTCCGCTCTCTAATTATACAATTGAGACTTACCTTCATTTGGATACAGTCGCAAAATACAAGAGAATGCAATCAACCCAAGAACAATCTTTTCTTTTTGGGCAGGAAGAGCAAATTGGTGATTTCCTTGGTGGTGGGATGGATTTAAGTGGCATATAGATAGCGTCATCTTTATGAAAAATCCTAAGCTGGTAAGCATTTTAACCCCAACATACAATCGAAGAAGATTTATCCCTCAATATTTACATAATATCAAACACCAAGACTATAAAGGGAACATTGAAATTATTATACTTGATGATGGGATTGATAATATCTCAGACCTTATCCCCAATGACGAGCGCTTTAAATATATAAAGATTAATTCAAAACAACCTATTGGTTATAAGAGAAACTTTCTTTGTCATGAGGCCCGTGGCGATATCTTAATTCATATGGATGATGATGATTATTACCCACCACAACGGATTAGTCATGCCGTTGAAACCTTATCCAACGCTGGGGACGAGACACTGATAGCAGGTTCATCCCTGATCTATTTTTACGACAAAAACTTAGGCATTCGTCAATTTGGCAAAATTAATCTGGAACGAGGCTACCATGCCCATGCCGGGACTTTTGCTTTTTTTAAGGAGTATCTAGAGACGAATCAATTTGATGATCAAGCACTTAAAGGAGAGGAGCTTATTTTTACTCATCACTTCACTAATCCGCTTAGCCAGCTGAATCCCCTTAAAACCATTCTGGTAACTAGCCATAACAATAATACGGTTCCAAAAACAAAATTAATGGGCATAGAGACACCGTATACGATTGAACAATTTATTAAGGATAGTCGAGCCTGTCATTTCTATAAAACCTTGTGATCTAATGCGGCCGAAATGATCTAGCAAAGGCCATAGTATTCAAGTGAGAGTAAATTAAATGTGAGATGGCCGTTCTAAGAAAGAAAATAAAATAAGTTCAGCGGAATAATGCCACCCAGAGCTGTGTTGAGAAGCTGCCAGTTGGATTTTTATTTTTGGCTTATTAATTATTTTCTATTTAAATATATGAGTGATACAGTTTTTATAAAAATATTATAAAGAGGTGAAAGCCAAACATTTAAAAGGGAAAGATTTCCTTATGATGAATCATTTTTAACTCCTCTTTATTATCTAGCCGCATAATAGCTTCGATTTTATTCATGACTCTCACCAGCATTGGAAAGAGATTATGTTCGTGCATAACACTTTCTTTTGCATGCTGAAGTTGTTCTTTGAACCTAAGGTCATAATTCTCTTTAATTGCCCTGTCGATTAGTAATATTGACTCCTGAATATTATTAATATTTATCGGTTGAAAAGAATTTTCTGGAAAATAAGAGTTTAAATTAGGACATCCATAATAGATGGGGTAGGTTCCATTAATGAAACAGTCAGAAAGTTTCTCTGTAAAATAATGATCAAACTCCGCATTTTCTATAACAATTTGAAATCTATAATTTTCAAGAGACTCTATTTTGTCTGCCATCGTTCTAAACCCCCGGCCAAAAAGATCTAAACTTTCGCCGTAATGATTTTTTAATTTTTTTGCAAAGTCTATTCGTTTAATATGACCAGGTGTATATTGTTTGTTCGAAGTGATTATGGAGCATAATTTAGACTTCGGTTTATTTGCAAGCGCTTGCAATTCATAAAAATTCATACATTTTGAATCGTTTGGTTTTTGTGGATCCCAACCCAAAAACCACGTTAATCCGCCATGATGGTATATAACCCCCTCTCTGTTCTTGATAGTTTTATCTTGAGTGATTATCCACCTAAATTGGTTGAGGTAATCAATACTATATTTAAAGAAAGAGGGCGGCTCGGTAGAAATATGTAAGGTATTCTCACTTGGACATTTAATTTTTATAGGTTCTGGTGCATTATCAAAGACCACTAAAAAGTCATAGGGTAAATTTTTTTCATTAAAAATAAATTGCCAATCACCCCAGAAGGGTTGCGACCCAGGAAATTGCCTCAACCAAGGATTAGGATGTCTTGATACTACATTTATTGTCTTCATTTCTTACGATTCGTTATTTTAAAAACCAAATTTTGTGAGTATTGTATGCGAGAAGTCCAATGTATAATGCCATTTTTATACTATAAGCTAATTGGAACTATTGAGCTATTTTCATGTTGGTAAATAGATCCTGGAGGCTTAACAAGCTTGGATTTATGGTGGGTTGTCATCGGCCAACTAGAAGCACTTATAGCCTGACTAGTAACATACCACCTGCATTACTGGTAATAGATTCTCAATTTACTAAAAGGGCATTTTCCAATACCACTATTTTGACCAAGGGTATGGTTATCAGGGGGTATTACGCACCCATTTTGCAACTACAGACGACATTGATGCTTTCTAGATCCCCAATTTTTGATGAACTTAGGTAAATTTTTTAGTCAATAAGCCTTAATGAATGGCCATGTAAAGCTAGATGATCTTTTACGCTATCAACTTTAAGCTCAAAAAGAATGTCAGACTCTGATTTATCGGACGAATAATCTATTACCTGCCCAACTAAAGTTTCATTAGTGAGAATTTCATTGCCCAAATTTAACAATGTTTTATCACCGCTCCACACCCCCCTAAACAAACGTTTTTTTACCGTTCCAAGGTAGTGCGTTCTAGCCACAATCTCCTGCCCTGTGTAACAACCCTTTTTAAAGTTAATCGCATTTATTAAGTCTAAATTAAGGGACTGAGGAATAAATTTTCCTTGGGTTTCTAGGTAGATATTTGGAATCTTGTTGGTAATGCTTGTCTGCTTCCAACACTCGCAAGTCTTTTCTACGACATGTGTTTTATGAGCAGTCATAAATGTAGTAATAGTCGAATTGTCTGCCAAGCAAAGGTAGCGTGGGTTTATGCCAGAAATCCTTGTTACATGCATACCCTCACGCAAAAACGACTGCATAGTATTTGTATTTTCAGGGAAACCAACTTTGTCACAAAGGCCTTCTCCTGCAAACTCAAAGCCCTGCAATCGGATGGTTGTATTAATGGCAATCACGACCTTGGATCGTAATACGTACATAGCTAGTTTTTTAGCAATATTTTCAGCAATGCATTGCGGACAAATAAGAAAAAAACTGTCATGCAGTTTAAGTATATGAAAGAAAGCTAACAGCCGTCCTTTAGGGTTACATAAACCCGCATACACACTAGTTGTCTCATTAACCAGATTTATGTCGTTAGTGATCTGACCTTGTAGAAAGGTCGAGGCATCTTCACCCGAAACTTCAATTAACGAGAATTCTTTATGGAGAGGGTAAAGGCTTAAGGTTGTTTGCATGGATTATTTCTTAAAAAATCTTTGAATTTTGTTAAGGGAAATAAATCGGATTAAAAAAATTACTAAGGCAAATAAAATGAGGATATGCCTTAAGGGTAACTGTGATTGGTCTCGCCATGCTGGTTTTTGTTTGCCCATAGCATCCAATACCGCTTGCTCATCAGTGGCTCTGACATACCGACCCTTAATCTCCTTGCTCAGATCAATCAGATACTTCTCGTCTAGTCGAGACAGATAACGATCGCTTGCTCCGCTTGCAACATAGTCATTCCTTGCACCAATATTACCTTGTGATATTTGTGCCATTCCCGGTTGCAATGCGAAGCTTTCATTTGACCAGTAGCCGATCAGCTGGTTCTTATTGTCATACTTGGGGATAGCGGTTCCCTCGAAGGTACCAACTCCTGCAAGAAGCCAGTCATTACCCCCCTGAAACTGTGTTAAATCCCTGGTGTTAAATACGTGCAGTTTCGGGGCCTCTTCACCATCAGTAAAATAAATCACCTGGGCAGATTCTGGGAAGCTACGAATGAGCCTAGCAAGATTAACCATGGACTCTCTGATACGGGTATTTCCCGACCACGTTGAGCGCCAGTCAAGATTATCTATAGTGCTATTGATGGCGCTAAAGTTTTCACAAACCTCAATAGGTGTATAGGTAGCGGCAACGCTAACACCGGCAAACATACCAATACTGACTTTCGATTCACACGGAAGCCTACCAAGAACCTTTCTCAGTGTAGCCTTGGTGTAATCAATACGAGATACCTTCTCTAAACCAACAGTCATGTCTTTTGTATTCATGCTCTGAGAAATATCGACAATAAAAATGTAATTAAAAATGTTTCGGGTTACGGGAATACTTGGGTTAATTAGTGCCAGACTAAGACATAGAAATGTCAGAAACAAAAGAAGGAGGTTGGTATCTTGTCTTAACTTCGTATAAATCTTTATCATGGTAGGCCAACAGGAATATTACCCATGATCAGTCCAGGCGAGTCCGAATCGCCCACACCCGGAGTTGGATCTCCCGGAAGCATAGTCAGCAAACGATCAAGGTTATGCTTGGCATCCCAATGCGTATTATTTAACTTCAGTGATTGGACATAGGCTTTTTTTGCCTGTCGAAACAGGTACTCTGCCTCGTCCCGAACTGTCATGCTGGTACCATTGATAATTAAGCCGCGATTAAAAAATATATTGCCGATATTGTAATGTATTGCCGACTGTTGATCGGTATTAGCTTCTTCTACAAGATTGTTGAACAGAATGGTTGCTTCCTTAAACATGCCTTTGGTAGCAAGCCAGTAGGCAATAGAAAAACGTGATTCAAAGCTTCGAGAAAATACTTCCGAAGAATCGCCTACTGCGACAGCCTGGTTAAAATTTTGTACGCGATACATTTTTACGCTAGAGTCCACAAGCAGATAAAGGCTTATAACGATTGTCATAATAGACAGATAGGTTATCTTTTTGACGGTTATTAGGTCGCTTATTTTCATCGTAATGATTTTACCTCAATAAATTTCAATAGTAATAATAGCAAGCTTAAAAATAGTGCTGCAAGCAGAAAAGGGAGAGAGTAACTCTTTCCCGGTATTCTTTCTGAATACGCAATCGGTTTCTTTTCCTTCAGGCTGATATCCTTAATTGCTGTCTCAAGAGACTTTGGATCTTCTGCTTCATAGGCCTTAAAGGGTGATCGAAAGGTACTAAAGTATTCATAGAGCTCAATTTGGGGTGGAAGCTGATCTTCATCTCTTGGCACATAATCTTCATCAAAAATACTAATCCCTCCCTCTTGCTTTAAGACGATCCAATAAAGACCAATATCAAACCTATCAAACCAATCCCTGATTTTTTGTTGGGTGTTTGCGTCTATTCTTCCTGCACCATCTGACAATAAGATTACCGCCCGGGAACCTGAGTCAGCAACTTCATTAAAAAGTGCTGCACTACTCGTTAAGCCCGCCCCTATATTGGTTTGAAATAATGCATTACCGGCAGTCGCTGTAACAGCCGCTTTGATTGCCTCTTTATTTTCTGTTAGTGGTAGAACAAACATAGCCGAGTTACTGAAGGTTATGACCCCGACCATATCATTTGTTCTGGCCTCAAAAAAATCAATAATGAGCCGGCTTGCCGCAGCAGACTTCGTTTCACCAGCCTTGTCACCACCTCCTGAAAAAGGATCATCCATGGACGCGCTCCTATCTAAGACTAATCCAATTTGTGCTCCCTCACCAACCCTTTCAACTACTTTTTGATCAGAAAATGGTTCAGCAAGGAGGACTACGAGAAGGGCAATAATAACCGAGCTTAGAAATTTTAATAACACACCAATAATCGTTGATAGCGGATCTGATGGAATCATTTCGTTCCATGAATAATTATTATTGCTCGATTGAAAAAAAATAAAAGGAACCGCGATAAGTGGAAGAAAAAAAAGCACCCAGGCATTAAGGAAATTCATTAGCTACTCAATTTTTTTAAATCAGACGTATCAACTATGAGTTTTCTCTCACACATACGGCAATGCAGAGAAAATAATTTGAGCCAGGCATACGTCTTGGATAGATCGTGGGCTTTCTTTTGCTCAAAGAATACGTCCCGAGATAAGGTAAAAAATTCATCAATCTCCGAATCTATCTTTCTGAAAGAGGGGTTTTGCTGATACAAGAAGTGTTTATTATCCATAAACAAGGTTTGGTTGATCGTTTTATCAAAGCTGGCATGTAGAGCTTTTATGAAGAGCTCTATATTAGCCTGAGAGGCTGGGATTTTTTTAAATTTTCTATAAGTATGGCTAAACCATTTATTGAGTTTTGGGACCCATGAGTATTTGCTGTAGATATAAAGCAATACTACTAAGGACAAGACAAGGGCAGTGATGGCATAGCGCATTTTTTGCAGAATAACCGTCGAATCAATAAAGAAAGGACCTCGATAACCACTCATATCGTCTTCAACTTTTATATCACCAAATACGGCAATAGGAGATACCGCAACTGTTAGTGCAGGAATGCGATATTTAAAGACATTATCCGGGTCAGCAGGATTAACTACCCTGTAATAATCCGCAGTAATAAATGCCGGTTTTGCCACCACATTGTTCGTAAAAATTTGGTACGTAAGACTGATGTCATAGGTTGTCCCTTCTTTCGTCGCTTTCTTGGTATGGTTAGACTCTACCAAGGACATTCCAAGTAGCTGTCCTCGATACCTTTTTTCATACCCCACTATTGGAAGGGACTCCTCAACCAAGTAGAAGGGTTTTTTAATCGTGATATTAATTTGTCGTGTAATGGTATCACCAACCGTAAATCCGACTTTTTGTTCAGGGTCTATAATGTTTAGATCAATATACTTAGGATCAATGTCGCGGAATTTTTTGGGATCTTCAAATGCACCAATTCCATTACCTAATAAACATAGAAAAAAGATAGTGAGCAGATATCTATGCATGAAAATACTCATTGAAGTATTGCGACATAGCAAAGGTATCAAACTTCTCCCCCACAAAAAAAGGAGGGCAGTCATACTCAAGAAAAACCTCCTCTAAATCAGTTTTTCTTTTGCTGTAACTGGCCTTAATTTTTTCTAACATATTACCTCGGAGAAATATTGTTTGTTCTTGACCAGACTCTGGGTCATTAATAGTAATCACACCAAACTTAGGAAGATTTTCATATTCATTTTTATTCCATAAGATGACGGGTATGACGCGATGCTTTCTTAAATGCCTAAGTGTTGAGCGGATATCAACCATAGGCATATGGAAGTCAGAGATAAGAAAAACAAGGGTCTGATCCTTTGGAATATGTTGATATAAATTACCCATCCCTTTCTGACCAGAACTCTTTGCATGGTAACTGCTAAGCCTTTGAATTAATGCTTCCGTTCTGTGCGGCCTGTAAGATAGTGGGGAAACCCAACTCGGGTCAATTTTATCATTAAACCCAATAAATCCAATAGCATCACTTTTGGCCATCACTGAGTTGGTTATAATGGAGGCGATTTCCGATGCAAACTTATGTTTGGATTTATCTGTACCAAAATTCATGCTAGCTGAAAGGTCTGATGCAATGACAATAGGCGTAGCACTTCTTTGGTTGAAAATTCTTACTTGAACTTGTTCAAAAGGATCGCGAATGGTCTGTCTTATATCAATTCTTCTAGGATCAGGATAATCAATAATAGTGGCATGGCCAGCAAATTCAATACCCATCCCACGCTGAGCACTTTTATGCTGACCGGGATGATAGCCCCTTGATTTCCAGTTAATATGGTAATCAAAAGTGTCGTTTAGGAATTCCATTGAATTACGGTGCACTCACTTTGTTGATAAGCTCATGCGTCAATTCATTGGCAATTTCAGTTCTTTTTAGTTCGTAAACAGGATTAAATACTAATCTATGCGCAACGGTTTCATGAAACACGGCATGAATATCCTCAGGTATTACTGAGGTCCTATCGTTAAGCCATGCATTCACTCGTGCACATTTCATCATCATACTAATGCCTCGGGGACTGGCACCCGATACAATCAGTCTGGTGATATCCACACCGCTAATTTTGATATCAAATAATTCCGGATTCTTAGTGGATTTCCATAAGTTAAGGGCATACGATTTTAATTTAGCAGAAGCACCAATGCTTGACTGAATATCATCGGATAGGGCATTTAGCTTATCAAATTTAAGTAGGTTGGATGCAGCTCCTTCCACTAATTTATCCGCATCATGGAATTTGGTATCAAAGACAAGGTTGGTCATGATGTCATCCTGTTGAGGAATGACGATAGGTATCTCCATCATAAACCGATCTCTTGCCGCTGATGGAATTTCAAAGGTTTCTTCTTTTTCAACCTGATTACGGTCAGCAAAAACAATTAGATGGGGAAATTTAAATTCCTTGTTAAAAGCGGAGAGTGTTCTTTCAGCCATAATTCTCAGCAGTAATGAGTGAACCTGTGGTCGTGCTCGGTTAATTTCATTAAAGAAAAAGATGGAAAGATCTTCCCCTGATTTTAATACCGGACCATTACTAACATGAGGCTTCCCATCCTCTCCGAGATAGGTATGGTAAATCAAATCGTTAGGCATCAAATCGATTGTGCCCTCAATTCGCTCGTATCCTCCCCCTATTGATCTAGCAAATGCTTTTAGTAGCGTAGTTTTTCCTACACCTACATCGCCTTCAAGCAGAACATGACCCCTGGCAAAAATAGCAGTGGTTATAAGTCTCACTGGGCTTTCTTGTCCGACAACAACCTTATTGATTTCACCCTCTAAGTTCAGGGCAAGTTTTCGCCATTTGGCCAGATTTTGGTCACTCATTGTGATATATTCCTAATTAGTTGAATCAAGATTGTTAGAGAATACTATAACCGAACAAGCTCAACAAAGTAAACTTAAACACTAGAGAAAATCATGAAAAAAAATAGCTACACGAAAGAAGAGCTTTTGGCTTGCGGCCGTGGCGAGTTGTTCGGCAAAGAAAATGCTCAGCTCCCTTTACCTCCCATGCTAATGTTCGATCGAATAATAAAAATTACCGATGATGGTGGGGCGTATGGAAATGGCCAAATAATAGCGGAAATGGATATCACCAAGGACCTGTGGTTTTTTCAGTGCCACTTTGAGGGAGATCCCGTAATGCCTGGATGTCTTGGCTTAGATGCGATGTGGCAACTTTTGGGTTTCTATTTGGGTTGGAAAGGTGGCCCTGGGAAAGGTCGTGCTTTAGGTTCTGGAGACGTTAAGTTTACCGGACAAGTCCTTCCTACCGCAAAAAAAATTACCTATACTATAGATCTGAAGCGATTAATTATGCGCAGATTGGTCATGGGTATTGCTGATGCGACCATGGAGGTGGATGGAAGATTAATATATCAAGCTACCGATCTTAAGGTAGGGTTATTTACGAGAACTGATAACTTTTAAAGGGATATCTAATTGAGAAGAGTTGTTGTCACTGGAATGGGAATTGTTTCAAGCCTTGGTAATAATGTGCAAGAAGTGGAGAAAAGTTTGCAAGACTCAAAGTCGGGCATCACCTTTCAGCCTGAGTATGAGGAGCATGGCTTAAGATCACAGATTGCAGGCTCAATGAATATCGATGTGAACCAATTAATCGATCGAAAATTGTTACGCTTTATGGCGAAAGGCCATGCCTACGCATGGATAGCAATGCAGGAGGCGATAGCAGACTCCCAGCTGAATGAAGACCAAGTTTCCAATTTTAGAACGGGCATTATTGTTGGTGCTGGAGGTACCTCAACCGAATCTATGCTTCAGGGCACCGAGACCCTCAAAGAGAAGGGTATACGTCGAGTAGGTCCTTACATGGTGACCAAAACGATGTCTAACGGAGTTGCAGCCTGCCTTGCTACAGGGTCCAAGATTAAAGGAATCAATTACTCTATCACTTCAGCCTGCTCGACAAGCGCACATTGCATAGGGAATGCTTATGAGCTTATCCAAATGGGCAAGCAAGATATAATGTTTGCAGGAGGAGCAGAAGAAGAGCACTGGACTATGAGTTACCTTTTTGATGCTATGGGAGCAATGTCATCTAAATACAATGATCATCCAGAGAAGGCCTCTCGTACGTTTGATACTTCTAGAGATGGCTTTGTCATCTCAGGAGGGGGCAGTGTTTTGGTGTTGGAAGAGTATGAGCATGCAGTCCAGAGAGGGGCGAAAATTTATGCCGAGATAGTCGGTTATGGAGCTACATCAGATGGGCATGACATGGTAGCCCCAAGCGGTGAGGGAGCACAACGCTGTATGGAAGTGGCGTTAGCTGAAAAAAATACGACCAATGTAGACTATATCAACACACACGGAACGAGCACTCCAGTCGGAGATTCAGTAGAGCTTGAGGCAATCAAAAGAGTCTTTGGGGAGGGAAAGTATGGCGCCATACCCGCAATCGCTTCAACTAAATCTTTATCAGGCCACGCGTTAGGTGCCGCTGGGTCCAATGAGGCAATATATAGCTTAATAATGATGAACAAAGGATTCTTAACGCCATCCATTAATATTGATGAGCTTGACCCTGCTGCAGAGGGACTCCCAATTTTATTAAAAAAAGAAAAAAGAGTTATAACGAGTGCAATGTCCAATAGCTTTGGTTTTGGCGGTGTCAATGCCTCGATACTATTTTCAAAGGAAAATTTATAACGTTATGGAGCCGGGATGCCGCCGCTCACAAAATGACATCTTGGTCGAGTTTATCGCATAAAATTTCATAATTCTTAGGGCTTTTTTTGGCTGGTTTCATTGGCTAAATTCTAATAGAAAGGTAAGATAACACCTGAATCTTCCATCAATTTTAACGGCAAAAATTTGGCACAAGTTCTTAAATCGAAAAAACTAGACAACGTCTGCTATGACATTAGAGGGCCAGTGCTTGCGCACGCCAAAAAGATGGAGGACGATGGCCATCGAATTATTAAGCTCAATATAGGCAATCCTGCCGCATTTGGTTTTGATGCGCCTGATGAAATTACTCAGGACGTAATAAGGAACATGTCACGCGCTTCTGGCTACACTGAAAGCCACGGCTTTTTTGAGCCTAGAAAAGCCATCATGCATTACACACAACAAAAGAATATTAAAAATGTCGACGTGGATGACATTATTATTGGTAATGGTGTCTCAGAGTTGATTGTTATGGCGATGCAGGGACTAATAAATAATGAGGATGAGGTATTGATACCTAAGCCAGATTACCCTTTGTGGACTGCGGCAGTTACTCTTGCGGGGGGCAATCCAATCCATTATGTTTGTGATGAAGATGCCGGCTGGTTTCCTGACATTAAAGATATCGAAGCTAAAATCACTGAAAAAACTCGTGGGATTGTCATTATTAACCCAAATAATCCTACTGGAGCACTATACAGTGATGATTTGCTCAGAGAGATAATTGAGTTAGCACGAAAAAATAAATTAATAATTTTTGCAGATGAAATTTACGATAAGGTTTTGTATGATGGAGCGACGCATACATCTATAGCCTCATTAGCCGACGACGTCTTATTTGTATCGCTAAATGGACTATCTAAGAATTACAGGGCATGTGGTTATAGAGCTGGGTGGCTTGTAGTGTCTGGAGACAAAGAAGGTGGGAGGGATTATTTAGAAGGCTTGAACATGTTAGCCTCTATGCGCCTATGCTCAAACGTGCCCGGACAGCTTGCTATTCAAACAGCGTTGGGAGGATACCAGAGCATAAACGATCTGGTTGCCCCCTCTGGACGTTTGTTTAAACAAAGAGAGATGGCATACAACCTTCTGACCTCAATTGAAGGGGTGAGTTGTGTCAAGCCAAAGGCGGCGATGTACTTGTTCCCGAAGCTTGATCCAAAGATTTATGTCATCGAGGATGATCAAAAATTTATACTCGACATACTTATGGATAAAAAAGTTCTCCTGGTCCAAGGCTCTGGTTTTAATTGGCATGATAATAATCATCTTAGGTTGGTTTTTTTACCCAATGAGGATGAGCTTAAAATTGCTATTCAACGTATAGCGGAATATTTAGATAACTTTAGAAAGAGAAAAAAATGAATGTAGGATTAATTGGTGTAGGAACGGTAGGCGGCGGTACATACAAAGTACTCACAGAAAATTTCCAAGAAATTTTTCATAAAACTGGCATAGAAATAAAAGTTACTCTAGTTGCCGACAAAAATGTGGCTTTAGCAAAACAATTAGTTGGCACTTCGATACCTGTTGTTAGTGATGCCCTTGAGCTCATTGACAGCAAAGAGGTAGATATTGTTGTTGAGTTAATTGGTGGAACAGGCATTGCAAAAGACCTAGTGAAGCAAGCATTGCTTAACGGAAAACATGTCGTAACGGCAAACAAAGCACTCATTGCTTTGCATGGCAAAGAGTTATTTGCAGCAGCGGAAAATAACAATGTTCAGCTTGCTTATGAGGCTGCAGTAGCCGGTGGTATTCCAATTATCAAAGCACTCAGAGAAGGTTTGGCAGCAAATAAGATTGAATGGGTGGCAGGTATTATTAATGGTACGACAAATTATATTTTGACCGAAATGAAAGAAAACAATCTGTCATTTGATGTTGCGCTAAAGCAGGCACAAGAACTAGGTTTTGCAGAAGCGGACCCAACATTTGATATTGAGGGAGTTGATGCAGCCCACAAGATAACTATTATGGCGTCCATAGCATTTGGTATACCGATTAATTTTGATGGGGTCTTTGTTGAAGGTATAAGCAATTTAAATCAAAAAGATATTACTTATGCAGAGGAGCTTGGATATCGAATTAAGCTTTTAGCTATAGCGAAGTCTGAGCAAGACTCTGTTGAAATAAGAGTGCATCCAACATTAATACCAGAAAAAAGGCTGGTTGCGAATGTTAGTGGTCCGATGAATGCGGTTTTAGTAAAAGGGAATATGGTAGGACCAACACTTTATTATGGAGCTGGAGCAGGAGCAGAGCCAACCGCGAGTGCCGTTGTGGCAGATATTATCGATATAGCAAGGCAGTCAAAAATTTCGACAAAGTCGCTAATACCGTCTTTAGGATTTATGCCAAACCAAATAAAAAATAAAAAACTTTTAGCTATTGAGGAAGTTTGGTCAGAATTTTATTTACGGCTCACTATGGAAAATAAATCAGGTTTGCTTGCTAAGATAACAAATATTTTTGCCAACCATAAAATATCTATTGATGCCTTGGTTCATAAAGAGGTTCAAGAGGATAATCAGGATCCGGATATATTTCTAGTGTCATCAAAAGTGCAAGAACACCAAATCAATAAAGTGATCAAAGAAATTGAAGCTCTACCTGAAAATAAAGATAAAATTATTAAATTAAGAATTGAAGAACTTAAATAATTAGGAATATATGAAGTACATATCTACAAGAGGAAAATCCCCAAAGCTAAACTTTTCTGAGGTGTTGTTAACCGGCCTAGCACCAGACGGGGGGCTTTATTTACCTGAAACCTATCCTAGATTTTCAGATGAAGATCTTAGCCATATGAGATCTATGTCTTATCAGGATTTAGCTTTTTTTATTTTCCAAAAGTTCATTGATGACGTTCCTGCCGATAACTTAAAAGCTATTGTAAATAAAGCATATGCATCTGATGTTTATTCATTTGGTAGACTGGAGCAAAAGGCTGAGGACATAACTCCCACATTAAAATTGAAGGATAATTTGTTTCTTCTTTCATTGTCTAATGGCCCTACATTAGCTTTTAAAGATATTGCAATGCAATTTTTAGGACATATGTTTGAGTACGTTCTAGACAAGAATGGTGAGTCTTTGAATATTCTAGGAGCAACATCAGGCGATACAGGACCCGCAGCCGAGTATGCAATGAGAGGAAAAAAAGGGGTAAGAGTCTTTATGTTGTCTCCTCATAGCACAATGAGCCCATTCCAGGCTGCTCAAATGTACAGCTTAATGGATGACAACATTTTTAATATAGCTATTAAAGGTGTGTTTGATGATTGTCAGGATATTGTAAAAGCAGTCTCAAATGATCTCTCCTTCAAAGATAAATATAAAATTGGTGCAGTTAATTCGATTAACTGGGGCCGTATCCTTGCACAGATTGTTTACTATTTTAAAGGTTACTTTGATGTAACATCGAACAACAGGGAAAAGGTTGACTTTACTGTCCCGACTGGTAACTTTGGAAATATATGCGCTGGTCATATAGCCAGAGAGATGGGCTTACCCATAAATCATCTAATAGTGGCGACCAATGAAAATGATGTTTTAGATGAGTTTTTTAGAACAGGAAACTATGAACCAAGATCATCTGAAGAAACATTTCAAACATCAAGCCCATCAATGGATATCTCAAAAGCTTCAAACTTTGAAAGATTTATTTTTGATTTACTTGGACGAGACAGCAATTTGCTAAGACAATACTGGGGGAACATTGATAAAGGCGGTTCATTTAAGCTTGATGATACATCTTTTCAAAAGATAAAAAATTACGGCTTCATTTCTTCGAGCAGCAAACATATAAATAGAATTGATTTTATACGATCGGTATACAACGATTTTAATACGATCATTGACACCCATACAGCTGATGGAATTAAGGCAGCCCTTGATCATATAAAAAATATACCTATGCTTGTTTTAGAAACAGCACTTCCTATTAAGTTTGAAAAATCAGTTTTTGAAGCTATCGGTGTTTATCCAGAAAGACCTTTCGAGTTAAAAGACCTTGAGTTAATGGACCAGCGATTCGAAGTCTTCAATAGCGACACTGAGCAAGTTAAAAACTTTATTATTAATAATAGCTAGTATGCATCAATACCTAGACCTTTTAAGGCATGTCAAAAGTAATGGAACAGTTAAGAAGGACAGGACAGGAACAGGCACAATTTCTGTTTTTGGCTACCAGATGCGATTTGACTTAAATGAAGGTTTCCCCTTATTAACTACCAAAAAGATTCACCTTAAATCAGTTATATATGAATTGTTATGGTTTTTAACTGGCGATACAAATGTTAAGTTTTTAAAAGATAATGGTATTTCAATATGGGATGAATGGGCCGATGATAAGGGCAATCTAGGACCTGTTTATGGGCACCAGTGGAGAAGCTGGTCGTCACATAATGGAGAATCCATTGATCAAATAAAGATTCTTATAGATCAAATAAAAGTTAATCCAGACTCTAGGCGTTTAATAGTGTCTGCATGGAACGTTGCTGACATCGATCAAATGAAGCTCCCACCTTGCCATGCCTTTTTTCAATTTTATGTGGCAAATGGACGCTTATCATGCCAACTCTACCAACGAAGTGCTGATATTTTCTTAGGCGTTCCTTTCAATATAGCTTCATATGCATTACTTACTATGATGATTGCCCAAGTATGTGGGTTGAGGTTAGGTGAGTTTGTTCATACCCTTGGTGACGCACACATTTATCTTAATCATGAAGAACAGGTGACTCAACAGCTATCAAGAGAACCTAAAACTTTGCCAATCATGACCTTAAATAAATCAATTGACAATATTTTTGACTTTACTTTTGATGATTTTTCTCTTGAAGGTTATGATCCTGAGCCTTTAATCAAGGCACCAGTCGCAGTTTAGTGCAAAAAATTTCTATCATTGTAGCCATGTCAAACAATAATGTTATTGGAATTAACAACACATTACCATGGCATATACCTCAAGATCTAAAGCGGTTTAAGAGCTTAACTATGGGGAATCCGATAGTTATGGGGCGAAAAACTTTTGACTCAATAGGTCGCCCTTTGCCGGGCAGGAAAAATATTGTTATTACCCGAAATGAGGACTCTATAATTGAAGGGGTTGAGATCGTGAACTCAATTAACAGCCTTCTGGCTTTAATTAAGGATGAGGAACATGTTTTTGTTATAGGTGGAGAACAAATATACAAAATCTTTCTGGATCACGCCACTCACCTTTATGTTACTGAGGTTGATTCGGATGTTGCTGGGGATGCCCATTTCCCAAAACTTTCAACCAGTCAATGGAAAGAGGTTGGCAGAGAAAAATTAGTGAGCAAGGATGACCTCCATTTCTCATTTGTTGACTATATCAGACAGCCTTAATTATCAACGACACAATCCACGTAGTAGGTTAACTTTCCATCTATATAATTTTTAATTAAACCATGATTGTCTGTTTCAAAACCCGGAAATTTTTCATTGAAGGTTCTAGCGAACTTTAGGTAATCGACAATAATTTTGTTGAATCGCTCTCCTGGAATAAGCAGTGGTATCCCGGGTGGGTAAGGCGTTAAAAGAACAGCGGTAATTCTTCCTTCCAAATCATCAATGGGGACTCTTTGGATTTCCTTGTGAGCCATTTTTGCAAATGCATTGGCTGGCTTCATTGCAGGAACCATATCAGAAAGGTACATTTCAGTTGTTAATCTAGCAATATCATTCTCTTTAAAAATTTCATGAATTTTGTCTGAAAGGTCTTTTAAGCCGATACTTTCATAGATAGGAAATTTCTGACTAAACTCAGGAAGAACTTTCCATATAGGTTGGTTCTTATCGTAATCATCTTTAAATTGTTGTAGTGCCGCTACTAAGGTATTCCATCGACCCTTAGTAATTCCAATGGTAAACATAATAAAGAAGGAATAAAGTCCCGTTTTTTCGACTATAACTCCATGTTCAGCGAGATATTTTGTAACTATCACAGCAGGAATGCCCAGCTTGCCATCAAACTCACCATCAACGTTGAGTCCTGGAGTAATGATAGTAGCTTTAATAGGATCCAACATATTAAAGTTAGGGGCTAAGTTACCAAAACCGTGCCATTTCTCATTTTTGTTAAGCATCCATGCAGCTCTTTCCTCAATACCCTCTTCAGAAAGGTCGTCTGGCCCCCATACTTTAAACCACCACCCATCCCCCCATTCTTGATCAACTTTTCTCATTGCTCTTCTGAAATTAAGAGCTTCCATAATAGATTCTTCTACTAGTGCGTTACCGCCTGGCTCTTCCATCATTGCTGCTGCTACATCGCAACTTGCAATAATAGAATATTGTGGGCTAGTGGAGCTATGCATAAGGTAGGACTCGTTAAATAGTTCTTTATCAAGCTTATTGTTTGTAGCATCTTGCACTAGTATTTGTGAAGCCTGACTGAGTCCTGCTAGCATTTTGTGTGTCGATTGTGTTGAAAAAATCAGACTCTCTTCACATCTAGGCCGGTCCGCACCAATTGCATGATAGTCACCATAAAAATCATGAAAAGAAGCATGTGGTAACCACGCTTCATCAAAATGCAATGCACCGATTTTTCCGTCCAACATCTCTTTGATTTCTTCAACGTTGTACAAAATACCATCATATGTAGATTGAGTGATGGTTAGCACTCTGGGTTTGACCTCTTTGTCTTCAATAAAAGGATTGTTCTTAATTTTTTCTTTAATTCGGTCCCAGCTAAACTCTTCTTTTGGAATCGGACCTATAATACCGAAATGATTTCTTGTTGGCATAAGAAATATTGGAATTGCACCAGTCATAATAATGGCATGTAGGACTGATTTATGACAATTTCGGTCTACAACAACTATGTCGCCTGGGGCTACTGTGGAATTCCAAACCATCTTATTTGATGTAGATGTCCCATTAGTAACAAAATAGCAATGGTCAGCCTTGTATATTCGCGCCGCGTTCTTCTCAGAAGCTTCAACAGGGCCCGTATGATCTAAAAGCTGCCCTAGCTCTTCAACTGCATTACATACGTCTGCTCGGAGCATATTCTCACCAAAAAATTGATGAAACATTTGCCCAACAGGGGATTTTAAAAATGCTACGCCACCAGAATGACCAGGACAATGCCATGAATACGATCCATCACTCGCGTAGTGTGTAAGTGCTCGGAAGAAAGGCGGGGCTAGGCTTTCCAGGTAGGTTTTTGCTTCCCTAACAATATATTTAGCAACAAACTCTGGAGTATCTTCATACATATGAATAAAACCATTCAGTTCTTTTAGTATTTTGTTTGGAATATGCCTGCTTGTCTTTGTTTCTCCGTGCAGAAAAATAGGGATCTCATCGTTTCGGTACCTAATTTCCTCTACGAACTTGCTAAGGCTCTCCAGGGCCTTAGGGTTTTCCTCGATAAATTCTTCATCATCAATTGCTAATATAAAAGCAGATGCCCGACTTTGTTGCTGGGCGAATGAAGATAAATCAACGTAGCTCGTTACTCCTATGACTTCAAAATCTTCTTTTTCTATTGACTCTGCAAGAACGCGAATTCCTAAGCCAGATGAATTTTCAGACCTATAGTCTTCGTCTATGATGATGATAGGGAATTTAAATTTCATGATTAAATTTTTGGGAGGGTAACGCCACTTTGTCCTTGGTATTTACCGCCACGGTCTTTATATGAAGTTTCACATACCTCATCTGACTCAAAAAATAGTACCTGGGCGCAACCTTCACCTGCATATATTTTTGCCGGAAGAGGAGTGGTATTGCTGAATTCAAGTGTGACATAGCCTTCCCATTCAGGCTCAAAAGGCGTTACGTTTACAATAATTCCACAGCGTGCATAAGTTGATTTACCAACGCATATTGTTAGGACGTTTCTGGGTATTTTGAAGAACTCAACCGTTCTAGCAAGAGCAAAAGAATTTGGCGGAATAATACAATGATCACCATTAAATTCAACAAGTGAATTTGGGTCAAATGCTTTGGGGTCAACTATCGTGCTATTGATGTTAGTAAAGACCCTAAACTCCGGAGCGCACCTAATATCATAGCCGTAACTGGATGTCCCGTAGGATACTATTTTTTCCCCATCTTTTTCACGAATCATTTTTGGTTCAAATGGACTAATCATGCCATGCTCTTCTGCCATTTTTCTGATCCATCTATCTGATTTTATTGTCATTACGACTCCTAATCCTTGGCATTAATCACAGATTGTATACGAATTGTGATAATCGTATTAGTTTTAATTTCTAAAAAATTTATCGCCAGAATTGACTGGGATCTTCAAAAATAACCTTTGATGATTCTGGGTCTGCACTTCCAGATATGTACTGATGAAGCTTTTCTTTATTTTGTGTCCAATAATTAATGATAGGATCAACAAAACTCCATTGTGCCTTAACTTCATCAATATGAAGAAATCTTGACTGGTTACCATTGAGAAGGTCTAGCATTAATATCTCGTAAGCATCGATACTTTCATCACCATCGATACGATTCGATCCTTCAAGCTTTGTGAGCCTTAGCTCTTGATCATCAAGGCCGGGAGTTTTCGTTGTTAGCACGATTGTAGAACTTTCTCCAGGCTGAATATTAAAGATAAACCAATTATTACTATCTCCAATCAATGAACAAGTATTCTTGAATTTAACTGAAATATTTGTTCCACTCTCATGCAACCTTTTCGCAGTTCTTAAGTAAATAGGGACACCTTTCCACCTTGGGTTATCAATGAATATTTTCACCGCAGCATAGGTTTCAGTAATGCTATCTTCGTTTTCGAGTTCACTAAGGTAACCATTTACCTTGCCCTCACCGTGTATTTCACCTGCTGCATATTGGGCCCTGAAAGCATGGCTGCTAAATTCTCCGTCTTTGATTGGCCTAATAGACTCTAGAAGCTTTATTTTTTCATCTCTAATATGATTTGGGGAGAAGGATTCTGGTTTCTCCATCGTTGTTAATGCCATCATCTGTAATAAATGACTTTGAATCATGTCACGGAGGGCGCCTGTGGCATCATAGAATGTTGTTCTGTCTCCAACACCAAGCATCTCATGGTTTGTAATTTGTATATGGTCAATATGCTCATTATTCCATAGGGGCTCTAAAATAGAATTTGCAAATCTAGTGACAAGAATATTTTGTAGCGCAGACTTCCCTAGGTAGTGATCAATTCGATAAATTTGGTCTTCATTTAAATGTTTTGCAATTGATTGTTGTAGCTGTATTGCGCTCTCTAAATTAGTACCAAAAGGCTTTTCAATTAACACTCTTTTCCATCCACTAGACTGATCAAGTAGATTTTCATCAGCTAATTGATCTACGATCAATGCAAAATCTGTTGGCCTAACCGATAAAAAGAAAGCCAGGTTTTGAGCAAATTTATTACTTTCCTTAAGCCTGCTAGCAAATTTTTTGAATGCATCAGGATCATCTGGAAGGTTTGCATGATAAAGATTTCTGGCAATAAACTTTTTAAACGTCTCTTTGCAATATCCCTTCTTAAATTTTTTATCCAACATGCTTTTAATTTCATTTTCCCATTCGCCTTGAGTTGAAGATTGCCTTCCTACAGAAAGTATTTTCATTCCTTCTGGAAGCTGTCCTGATTCGTCTAAATGAAATAGACCAGGTATGAGCTTAACTCTTGAAAGGTTTCCCTTGGCCCCAAACAAAACTAATGTTGAATTCTCTATCATTATATGCTTAGCCTCTTTTCTTCATGACATGCCCACCAAAGGCATTTCTCATTGTTGACAGAAGTTTATATCCATAACCTTTTTGTTTTTCTTGACTTCTAAACCTTACCTGGAGTGCTAGCGTAAGCACTGGAGTGGGTATGCCTTGCTCAATTGATTCAACAACAGTCCATCGACCTTCTCCTGAATCAGGGACAAAAGGTGCAATATCATCTAAGGTTGGATCATTTTTCAATGCTTCTGCTGTGAGATCTAGAAGCCAACTTCTAACTACTGAGCCATGACGCCATAATTCTGTTACTTGTGCTACATCAATTTTAAACTCTTCTCTTCCTTTCAGAAGCTCAAGACCTTCAGCAAAGGACTCCATCATTCCATATTCGATACCGTTATGTATCATTTTTGTAAAATGACCAGACCCAACTGGACCAACATGTAACCATCCGTTTTGTGGAGTTACTGCTAGCGCTCTTAATGCAGGCTCAACCACTTTAGCTACCTCATCGTTAGCTCCTACCATTAGGCAGTATCCATTATCAAGACCCCATACTCCTCCTGATGTTCCACAGTCCATAAAGCCAATTCCATTTTCTTCTAGCATGGCACCCATCTTGACACTTCTTTTGAAGTTTGAGTTACCACCATCAATAATTACGTCACCTTTGTTAAGGAGAGGAACTAATTCGTGTATTTGGTTTTCGGTTATTTCTCCAGCAGGCAACATCATCCATACAATTTTTTGTTCATCTAGCTTCGATAACGCGTCCTTTACCGATGAGGCTGGGATAAGGTTTTCAGTTTCCTCAAGTTGATTTACTACTGTCTGGTTATTGTCATAACCAACCACTGAAACTCCGTTGCGAATAAGGCGCGCAGCCATATTCCCCCCCATTTTTCCTAGACCAAGCATTGCAATTTTCATTTTTTTCCTTTTGTTGAAGTGTAAAATTTGTTAATCTTTTGGATTAATCTTTGCTCATGTTTAACAAGAGCCAGAATTATAGCAAAAACTCACATAAAAAATTCAACTTATTCTTGGAAAATACATGGATTACAATAGCTTTGAACATACAACCTTTGATAGCCTCGAGCAATTTGAGGATGATGCGTGTTTTTATATTTTAAAGATAGCGAATGAGAGCATTGCAGCTAAGCAGTCATTTAATCTTGTGTTATGTGGGGGAGGGACACCTAAGAACATTTATGCCAAACTAGCCAATATAGTAACTGACTGGTCTAAATGGCATATTTTTTTTGGAGACGAAAGATGTCTACCATTTGATCATTCAGAAAGAAATAGTGTGATGGTTGAGGAGTGCTTAATTAGTAAATCTTCAATTCCTCATAAACAAGTTCATTTTATTGAAGGTGAGCTAGGTAATATAGCCGCAGCAAATGAATACGACAGCCTTTTGAATGCTGTGGAAGACTTTGACCTGGTCCTTTTAGGTTTTGGGGAGGATGGGCATACAGCAAGTTTATTTCCCGGTCATGAGTGGGATAATTCGAAAAATGCCGTTGCAGTGTTTGATGCACCTAAGCCACCATCTGAGAGAGTTTCACTAACACCCTCCAGGCTAAGCAGGACTAAAAATATATTATTCCTGATAACTGGTAAAAATAAGGTTGATGCATTTAAGCAATGGCAGACAAAAAACGATCTACCAGTTTCGGACATATCTGCTCTTAATGAGAAAAAAATATATACCTTTAATGTAGTCTAGTTTCTTTCGATAACAATTTTTGGAAATTTATTGGCGCTGTCCTCGTTTAGGGCGGCAATTTTTAGTGATGTTTTAACGGCTATATCCGAATAAATCTTTGTTATCTTATCATTTTTCCCACTAACAACTGTAGGTATGCCATTGTCTAGCTGTTCTCTAATGGTAATATCTAAAGGAAGACTACCTAACAAATCTACGTCGTAGTCCTTAGACATTTGTAAGCCTCCTCCTTCTCCAAAAATATGTTCTTCATGCCCACAATTACTGCATATATGAGTCGACATATTTTCGACAATACCAACAATAGGTACATTCACTTTTTCAAACATCTTAAGGCCTTTTCTTGCATCTAGAAGAGCTATATCTTGCGGCGTTGTAACAATGATAGCCCCAGTAACAGGTATTTTCTGGGCTAACGTTAGTTGAATGTCACCTGTTCCCGGAGGGAGGTCAATAATAAGGTAATCAAGATCATCCCATTTAGTTTCTTTGAGCAATTGTTCAAGTGTGCTTGTTACCATCGGACCTCGCCAGACCATAGGCGTCTCCTGATCAACTAAAAACCCAATTGACATAACTTGAATCCCATGAGCAATAAGAGGCTCCATTGACTTACCATCTTTACTAGTTGGCTTTTCCTGGCTTATCCCAAGCATTTTTGGTTGACTAGGACCGTATATGTCTGCATCTAATATACCAACCCGAGCACCTTCCGATAGCAATGCAAGACTAAGATTTACAGCGGTTGTGGATTTTCCAACCCCACCTTTTCCTGAAGCAATTGCGATAATATTTTTAACGCCTTTTAAGGGCGTTAGCCCTTGTTGAACTTTATGACTTTTAACATTGAAAGTAAGAGAAATATTAATTTTTATAGCAGATATCTGAGACACAACATCTGTAATAAGGCCTTGTATCATTAAAGATTTTTTTTTAGCCGCAAAATTTAATTCAATATCAATATTAATAGCAGTATCGTTAACCTCTAGTTTTTTTATACTTTTTTCCTTGATAAAGGATATGTCGGACCCAGGAAATTTGATGCGTAACAGTTCGGCTGTAATTTTTTTTTCAATGCTCATTTAATTTCTCTTTCATTTAAAAATATATATATAACACATGGGAATGCCCTTACTTCTTTGTTAAAATAACATACCACTTTTAACTTACACCTATAAGCTATTAACAACTATGCGTAAAATTATTGCCACATCCGCCTTGCCTTATGCAAACGGTAGTATACACCTTGGACATCTTGTCGAATATATTCAAACTGATATATGGGTTAGATATCAGCGTCTTGTAGGTAATGAGATTCATTACATATGCGCAGACGACACGCATGGCACTCCGATAATGCTTAGGGCTGAGAAGGAAGGAATCTCTCCTGAGCAGCTAGTAGAAAATGTGCACAAGGAACACAGTGCTGATTTTTCTGATTTTAATATTTCTTTTGATAACTTCTATTCGACCAATTCAATAGAAAATAAAAATCTATCAGAAGCTTTGTACAAATCCTTAGTTGGGAACAATAAAATAGAGGCAAAAGAAATAGAGCAATTTTATGATGATAAGAAAAATATGTTTTTGCCTGATAGGTTTATTAAAGGAACATGCCCGAAATGTAAAGCCAATGACCAATACGGAGATTCATGTGAGTCGTGCGGAACAACATATAGTCCAACAGATTTAATCGATGCTTATTCAGTTTTAACAGGATCGAAGCCCGTCAAGAAGAAGACGGAACATTATTTTTTTAAACTTTCCGAGTGTGAGAGCTTTTTGTCTGAGTGGACACAATCTGACACGCTGCAAAAAGAAGCGCTAAACAAATTGCAGGAATGGTTTAAGGCTGGTTTGGCAGATTGGGATATCTCAAGAGATGCCCCATATTTTGGCTTTGAAATACCAGGTGCACCAGGAAAATATTTCTATGTATGGCTTGATGCGCCAATTGGTTACATGGCGAGTTTTAAAAACTATGCCGACAAAAACAATCTATCTTATGATGAATTCTGGAATAAAGACTCAACTACAGAGCTGGTTCATTTTATTGGAAAAGATATACTCTATTTTCATGCGCTATTTTGGCCAGCAACGCTAAAATATTCTGGTCACAGAACTCCGAGTAAAATTTATGCACATGGATTTCTAACGGTGAACGGTGAAAAGATGTCAAAATCTAGAGGGACTTTTATTACAGCTCGAAGTTATATAGATGCATTTAAGACACCTGACTATTTAAGGTACTATTATTTTTCGAAGCTAAATGATTCGATGGGGGATATCGATCTTAGCTTGGATGATTTTATTGTTAAGGTTAATAGTGATTTGATTGGTAAGCTGGTCAACATCCCAAGCAGAACCTCAGGATTCGTCACTAAATTTTTTGATAATAAAATTATGCTAACGACTTATTTCAATGAGTCTGAATCGCAGATTTTAGTCAACAACATCTTACTTTCTAAAGATGAGGTGACAAGATTGTTTGAGGCAAGACAGTTTAGTAAGATTTGCCGCCTTCTCATTTCTCATGTTGAGTCGGTCAATGAATTTGTTAATAATAAAGAGCCTTGGATCTTAGCAAAGGATGATGCACATAAAATGAAAGACTCATATCTTCATGAGGTTTGTTCAGCAGCTCTCCAATCCTTCCGACTCTTAAGTATATATCTTTCACCAATCATGCCAGACCTGACAAAAAAAATTGCATCATTTTTCAATCAAGAAGAATTTTCATCCATAGACAATTTACTATCTGATGTTACAACCATAAAAAATTATGAGCATCTTTTAAAAAGAGTGGAACAGAAGGATGTGGACATTATGGTTGAGTCTAATAAAAATAATTAGCTTTCTATAATGTTCTTCTGATGGCCTTCAAGGCCTCGTATGGATTCGAGGAATGTGTGATAGGCCTTCCAATTACTAACATTGTGGAGCCAGATGCTAATGCATCCTCAGGTGTCGTAATTCTCTTTTGATCATCATTTGATGAATCAATTGGACGAATACCTGGAGTTACAAAATGAAAGTTTTTGGGTAGCGAGGGCTTAAGGAATTTTATATCGTTTGCTGAGCAAACAACTCCATCTAACCCACATTTCGCTACATTCGTTGCAAGATGCGCAATCTCATCTTCTAAATTTTTTGTCACGCCCATTTCATGAAGATTTTTTTGGTCATGACTAGTTAGCAAAGTTACACCTATAAGCAACGGTTTGGCTTTTGATTGAGTTAAGCCTTCCTTAGCGGCAATCATCATCTCAGAGCCACCGAGAGCATGAACATTAACCATATAAACTCCAAGCCTTGCAGCACTTTGACAAGCTTTTTTTACCGTGTTTGGTATATCGTGATATTTTAGATCTAAAAAAACCTCAAAGCCTTTTTTTTGGGCATACTCAACTATTTTTGGACCAGCTGCAGTAAACAATTCTTTGCCAATTTTCACCCCACAGTCCGAGGGCGATAGAAGATTTATTAGCCTGCATGCTGATGTTTCATCTGAGTAGTCGAGAGCTACAAAAATCTTAATATTATTGATCATTAAGTAATTTCATCCAGAGCAACATCTTTTGGTTCTGATGGGAGTGATTCCCAGCTATTACATGCTGGACATTGCCAATGAAATTGCTTGGCTTTAAATCCACAGCTATTGCAAACATAAAATCTTCGTATGCTAATGGAATTTTTAATGGTTTGTTGTATCAACTCTATGTTGTCGATTTGAGTATTTTTGTTGATTGCTAAGGCTTGAAATAATTGATCAAGAGCCAATAAGCTTGGACGTTGTATGAGCTCATTTCTCGCTATTTTTTCTGCACTTTTTGGACCCTCGTTTGATATAACCGCTTCATACAATACATTGAGAAGTGTTTTTAGATTGTACAAATCATAGTATCTGGATAAGATCGACAAGCCCTCATTGATTTTATTTTGAGCTTGATAACTGTTTATAATTTTCGAAGCAACCAGACCAAGGTACTCGGGTTTTTGATACTCAATTTTTCGCCAATATGAAACAGCTTCATCAATCATTCCTTTGCCCTCATGAATATCACCGAGCAAAATATTAGCCCTGACACAATTTTTATGCTCATCTATTGCGCGTAATAAAAACTTACTAGCATCGTTCATATTTTTTGAAAGAATCATTGAAACTGCCATTTCACAATAGTAATGGCTTATCTCTTTTCTAAGAGAGACCCCTGAAATTTTTTCGAGTTGTTCAGCCATGCTTACAGCTTTTTTCCATTCCCTTTCTGTTACGTAGATTTCAAGAAGAGTATTATGTTTGAATTGCTCATAACTGTCTTTAGTAAGGCTTAGCAGTAACTCTTCTGACCTGTCATACAGCCCAGCCTTAAAATAATCTTGAGCAAGCTCCGCCTTTACTGACTCTTGCTGACCGATACTCATTTCTCTATTTTCAAGTAATTCAAGGTGTAGGCTAATAGCTTTGTCTATTTGGCCAGTTCTTCTCAAAAGGCTTCCAAGAGCAAAGTGCGTTTCCATTGAATTGTCATTTGCCTTTACTGCAGCGGTGAATGAGTCTGTTGCTTTGTCGTATTGATTGGTTATAAGGTAATGAACGCCTTTAAAATAGGCTGCCGGAAAGTCTGTACTTTCAGAAATAATTTGTTTTATATCAATTCTGGCCGCAATCCATCCTAATCCGAAGAAAAAAGGTATTACGAGTATCCACCAAAACTCAAATTCAACCATAGATATACATTACTTTATAAATTAAAAAAAAAGCATATTTTCTAAAAAAATATGCTTTTATTGTTACTTTTTACTTACCTTACCTATCAACTCGGACCCTTAGTTCTTTTCCAGCCTTGAAATGAGGTACAAATTTTTCTGGTACATGAACTTGAGCTCCTGATTTAGGATTTCTCCCAACTCGTGAGGGTCTAAAATTTAGACTAAAGCTTCCAAACCCTCGTATCTCTATTCTATCTTTATTAATAAGAGCTTGTGACATCGAGTCAAGTATAGCTTTGACGGAAAGCTCAGCATCCTTATGTACTAACTGATTAAAACGGCTAGCCAGTATATTAATTAATTTAGATTTAGTCATGCGAGTAAGTTATTTTTTATCATCTAGTTTCGCTTTCAACAGGGCTCCAAGATTGGTTGTTCCACCATCAGTTACTTCAGGCTCAGATTTTTTTGCAGCAGTTTTTTTAGGTTTCGTAGCTTTTTCTGCTGCTGCTACTGTTGTATCTGATTTTTCTGCTATCTCTGGATTTGGATTCTCTGCTAGCTGTTTGATACCCAGTGAAATCCTTTCTTTTTCTACGTCAATAGAAATAATAATTGCTTCTAGTTCATCCGCTTTTTTGTACTTTTTAACAGCTTCTTCACCACTATCAGTCCATGATATATCTGAAAGGTGGATTAGCCCATCTATCTCCCCTGGCAAACCAATAAAAATACCAAAATCAGTTATTGATTTAATCTGTCCAGTTATTTTTTCATCCACCTTATGATTGCTTGCAAAGTCTTCCCAAGGGTTTGCTTGACATTGCTTCATGCCTAATGAAAGCCTTCTTCTATCTTCATCAATCTCAAGAATCATCACCTCCACTTCATCTCCTAATTGCACAGCTTTTGTTGGGTGAATATTTTTATTTGTCCAATCCATTTCTGAAACGTGAACAAGTCCTTCAATACCTGTTTCAATCTCTATAAACGCACCGTAGTCTGTTAGGTTAGAAACCTTCCCAAACAGTTTTGTTTTAACAGGGTATCGTCTTCCTAAACCAACCCATGGATCCTCATCAAGCTGTTTTAACCCTAGAGATACTCTATTCTTTTCTTGATCAAACTTTAAGACTCTGGCCTCAATTTCATCGCCCACATTTAAAATTTCTGACGGATGTTTTATTCGTTTCCATGCTAGATCGGTTATGTGTAACAGCCCATCAATACCACCCAAGTCCACAAATGCTCCATAATCAGTAATATTCTTGATTATTCCTTTGACGTTTGCACCTTCCACAATCGATTCAAGAACTGATTCTCTATCTGTTCCTGATTGCTCTTCCATAACTGCTTTTCTAGATACAACTACATTATTTCGCTTCTTATCTATTTTGATAACCTTTAATTCGCACTCTTTATTTTCAAATGGAGCTGTATCTTTCACAGGCCTTATGTCGACTAGCGATCCTGGAAGGAACGCCATAATACCGTTAACAGTAACTCTCAAACCTCCTTTAACGCGACTACTAACAAACCCACTAACAATTCTTCCTTCTTCCATAGCTTCTTCTAGATCAATCCATGCCTGCAGTTTTTTCGCCTTATCCCTTGATAAGATTGTTGACCCATAACCGTCTTCCAGTTTTTCTATTGCAACTTTAACCAAGTCACCGACAGCAACCTCAATATCCCCGCTATCACTTAGAAACTCTTCTGTTTTAATAACGCTTTCTGATTTTAGCCCCGCATTCACAATTATAAAGTCGCTTTCTACTGAAATAACCTCAGCAGTAATAACTTCGCCTTGACGCATTTCTTTTAGGGACATACTTTCTTCAAATAATGCCGCAAAACTTTCTGGATCTATCTTTTCTATTTTTTCAGTGGTTGCCATGTAATTTAATTAACCTTAATTTTTTTAATCCCAACTAGCGATGGGTTGATTTATATTTGCTAATGATTTGTGCCATTAGCGCTTTTACTTAATGCACATCTTTGAGGTTTAAGATAATCGCATCAACAGTTTGATCAATGCTAAGATCATCTGAATTTAAAATGATAGCGTCTCTTGCAATCTTTAAGGGAGAATACATTCTGTCCATATCCTGCCTATCCCTTGCTTTTATTTCCTCAGCAAGGTCCGTGATGTTAGCATCAATTCCTTTTGATATCAACTGTTTATATCTTCTTTTTGCTCTTTCTGTTGGGCTGGCATCAAGATAAATCTTAAGGTCAGCATTTGGAAAAACCACTGTAGTCATATCTCGCCCCTCAGCCACAAGTCCACGCCCACAAAAAAAATCGCGTTGAACCTGTAATATTTGATTTCTGACCCCAATATGCTGTGCAATTTTAGAAGCTATTCTACCAACTTCTTGCGTTCTTATTTGCGTTGAAACCTCTATGTTATTTAAAAATGCTGCACCGCCAGAAAATTCAATATCAATTTCTTTGAGGTGACTTATGATTGATTCAGCATCATTTAAGTTTATACCCTCTTGCAAACTACTTAAGGCAATTAAGCGATAAATTGCCCCCGAATCCAAATAGTTTAAGTCTAATTTCTCACTAAGAAGTTTAGCTATTGTTCCTTTTCCTGAGCCTGCAGGACCATCAATGGCAATTAGAAAGGGAAGCCTTGGGATTACTTTATCAAACACTTTCAAAATCCTTGAAAAAATTAGGATAGGTTTTGTTGACACACTCGGGATTATTTATAATAACATTTCTCTCTGACAGTGAGATTAAGGAAAAGCACATTGCTATCCTATGATCATCGTAGGTATCAATAGTCACATTATCTTTAATTATGGAAGGAGGGGTGATGCTGATTGTATTGTTTGTTGAATGAACAGTTGCGCCAAGCTTTTTAAGTTCGTTACTCATCGCCTGAATACGATCGGTTTCTTTCACTTTCCAACTAGCTATATTTATAAGCTTGGTTGTCCCTTTGCAAAATAGCGCCATGGTTGCAAGTGTCATAGCTGCATCCGGGATCATCTTACAATCTACCTCAAGCGCTCTTAATTCACCTGATTTTTCAACTATGATAGATTTTTCAAGGTAGGTGACTTTGGCACCCATACTACTTACAACATCAAGGAACTTCAGATCTCCCTGAATACTTTCCTGGTTTATACCATGCACTTCGATCTTTCCAGCTATAGCTGCCGCTCCAAAGAAATAAGAGGCCGAAGAGGCGTCACCTTCCACCCATATTTCTTCTGGACTACGAAATACAGTTATGCCATTAAGATTAAATTGGTTCCAGTTCATATTGTTAAAGGAAACGCCAAACTTTTGTAAAAGCCTGAGGGTGATATCAATATAAGGTTTAGAAATCAACTCTCCATCTAAGTTAATTGATAGGGGCTGGTTAAGTAAAGGAACAGATATTAGTAAAGAGGTAAGAAATTGACTTGAAACATTACCCTTAATGGATATCTTTTGAATAATTTTTTCCGTTTTAGGAAAAATTTCTAATGGGGGGAAGCCATCATTTTCAAGATAATTAATTCTCGCCCCCAGATCTTTAAGCGAATCAACCAAATCTTTGATAGGTCGCTCATGCATCCTTTGAACGCCAGCAAGCCTATAATGACCATCCATCATTGCTAAGGCTGCAGTTAAT
The DNA here is from genome assembly GCA_000168995.1 of Methylophilales bacterium HTCC2181. Classification (GTDB taxonomy): domain Bacteria; phylum Pseudomonadota; class Gammaproteobacteria; order Burkholderiales; family Methylophilaceae; genus BACL14. The sequence continues at coordinate 689,260 of AAUX01000001.1, forward strand.
GGACGAAAGGCTGTACCAGCATTACCTAAAAATAGCTCACAGTCCTTATTTGGAAATGACCCATTGGTTCCATGGACAGTAATCTCGCTTCCATTTTTTTCTATCATTACACCCAATTTTTCAAGGGCTTCTAGCATATAACGAGTATCGTCAGACTGAAGATAGTTTCTGATAAGTGTTTTTTTGTTAGATAGACTTGCCAACAAAATCACTCTGTTAGTTATGCTCTTTGAACCTGGTAAGATTATTTCTCCCTTGACCTCAGACCGCCCTTTTAAAATATATTGCGTCACTTTTTATCTTCTGCCCATTCAGACCTTGTTGAGCTAGCCTTTGAGAGATAATCATTCAAGTTACCTTCTTGTGAGTTGTCAATAAACTCTACAAGAACATCTATTTCTTTTTTATAAAGTGTCAAATCACTAATGATTGCTTTTTTGTTTGCTAGTGAGATATCGCGCCAAACTTCAGGGGAGCTTGCAGCAATTCTTGAAAAGTCTCGAAATCCGCTGGCAGCAAATTCTAGTAATTGATCTTTTGAATTTTTTTTGTTAATTAAATTTACTAAAGCAAAAGCTAGAAGGTGAGGGAGATGGCTTACAGTAGAAAAAATTTCATCGTGTTGAGAGGGTGTCATTGATGAAACAATACCTCCCATGCATTCCCAAAAACCCCAAAGGCAATCTAATTGCACCTTATTTGCTTGGCTATGGGGAGTGATAATAATGTTTTTACCTTCAAATAACTTCTCATCAGCAGCATCCGGCCCATGTTTTTCTGATCCTGCAATAGGGTGAGACCCTATGAACTGATCAAATTTATCTCCAAGACTTTCTGCAGCATCTAGCATAACCTCAGATTTTGTGCTGCCAACATCGGTTACCAGGCAATCTGCATTTAAATAGGGGTAAATTTTTTTGAGAATATTTTTCGTTTGTGCAACCGGCGTAGCAATTATAATAAAATTTGCAGTACTTATTGCTTCCTCAACATTTACAGCTATTTCATCAAGCATGCCTTTTTTCACAAAATCATCAAGAGATCTTCCGTTATGGCGACTAACTCCGATGACCCTATCAAAAATAGCATCTTTTTTTACCTTTAACGCAATAGATCCACCTATCAAACCTACACCAAAGATTAATAAATTTTTCATTCAATACACTTTATTTATAAAAGAAAATTGTATCATGCAATCACTCGGAAGCCTCTTGCCATAGGTCATTAATCAAAATTTCGTATGGTTTAAAATTAATTTTGTAAGCCATTTTTACACTTTTTCTTATCCAGTATCCAAGGTAAAGGTACGGCACTTTTTTATTTAAACTATAATTTAGCAACCACAGTATGGAAAAAGTCCCCAAGCTATTCTTTGGGTTGGTGGAATCATAAAATGTATACACGGCTGATAATCCATTCTCCATCTCATCTATGATTGTTACCATCACCAGTTTGCCTTGATCTCTAAATTCAATTAATTTGCTTTGGACATTACTCTTAATTAAGAAATCATGATAATCAGTCATATCATTTTCGTGATCATTTTTACTTCGATGACGTTTATTTTGATAATTTATATACAGCTCATAATGTTCTTCTGAATATTGTAAAGGAAGTATTTTAGCCGTTATATGAGCATGTTTTTTTATTACCCTTTTCTGAGAACGGCTTATTACAAATAATGTGGGTGATAGTCTTATAGGAATACATTCCTGACATTCCTCACAATGTGGCTTGTAAACATACTGACCGCTTCGCCTAAAACCCTTATAAATAAGGTCGTCATATATATCTGAACCAATACTAGCGTATGGAGTTGCTACCATTGATTGCGCGCTGCGATTCTCTATGTATCCACATCCATATTTTGTGGTTACATAAAACTTAATGGACTTTAATCCTTTGTTATCAGGGTGGCTCATATTTAACGATAAATTATAAATTCATATCAATTCTATCCGAATTGTTTATGGGTGGAGTAAAACAGATATACTTTGATAGTATTCTGTTGTTTAAAAAATCTTAAATTGGGCTAATCAAAACTAATGTTTTTATTTAAACTATTATATGTATTTACACTTCTTACATTATCATTTCCGATCTTTGCAGTCGATCAATCTGTTTACTGGGAAATAACATCACCGTCAGGAAAGACTCATTTTCTTTTTGGGACCATTCATACCGATGACAACAGGGTGTCTGAGTTTCACCCTGAGGTTCTCAGAGGATTAAAAGCCTCCAATACTTTTATAATGGAGACTGATGAGATTCAAGACCGAAGTATATTGCTTGTAAAAAATGCTTTTTATGAAAAATACTTGGATGAGGGGGATTTTGATCGAATTAAAGACCTTGCATACTTCCATACCATGCCCCTAGAAAGTGCCTTACAGATGAAACCATGGTTGCTAGCGATAATTTTTAATTCGCCAAGACCCATCACACCCTTTAACCAGGATAATTTATTGAAGCGTAAGGCTGAGGACTTATTTATGGTTGTTCAAGGTTTGGAGACAGTGAGCGAACATTTTAGTGTTTTGGATGCTTTTGAAGTAAGTGATCAAATGACATTACTGGCAACAGTTTTAAAAAGAAATGAGGATATTAAATTAAAAGATTATGAGACTTTAGTTAATGCTTACCTAACCTTTGATCCAGAAGTAATTTTACAAACCGACGAATCTATCACAAGTAAGCTTGTATCAAACGAGATGTGGAAAGAAATGCAGGAAAAGCTCATACAAGCTCGAAACCAATTATTTTTTAAAAGAATTCTTGAGCTGGAGAACGGAAATAATTTATTTATTGCTGTTGGAGCCTCCCATTTAGGAGGAAGTAATGGCTTATTAAATCTTTTCAAAGCTGGTGGATATCAAATTAAACCTCTTCCACCGCTGGCCCAATAAGATGAGTCCTTTGATTATAAAATCACGAGATAGCGCTACATTTAAAAGGCTTAAGAAGATTTATAGTAGCAAAAGTTATAGGCTTGAAGTGGGAAAGACAATTTTGGATGGGCCTCATTTGGTTAATACATGCTGCGACAATGGCATGGATATTGCTGAATTTATTCTCGATGCATCAATTAAAACCGATGAAAATAACCGGCTGCTTACTAAGTACCCCAAAAAAAAATTACATATATTAAGTCATGAACTATTTTGCGCCTTATCAGACCTTGATTCCGTTAATGGTTTAATGGCTATTATTGATATTCCCTCTCACCCCTATTATTCAAATGGTGTAGGCTTACATTTACTACTTGACGATATTCAAGACCCAGGTAATCTTGGAGCTATTCTAAGGACGCATGCCGCCGCCGGCAATAAGTTTGTATTTTTATCAAAGGGTTGCTGTGACCTTTGGTCCCCAAAGGTCATAAGAGGAAGTCAAGGCACACAATTTTCTTTAATTTGTTATCAGCAAGAGGACTTAGCCTTATTGATAGATAGGTTGGAATTTTCAGTCTTTAGTCTAGGGATGCAAGGCGAATCAGTCTTAAATAGAAAGTTCGATCAAAATATTGCTTTTATACTAGGTAATGAGGGAAGAGGGATAAGCTCGACACTTTTGAAAAAGTCGGATCAGATGCTGTCCATACCAATGATAAAAAACGTAGAGTCATTAAATGTTGGAGTAGCTGCCAGCATAGTTATCTATGAGCATGCTCGTCAATTTCTCTTTCAGCAAAGCCTTTAACCTTGTTTTTTGACCAGCCTTTAATTGCATGCTGAATAATGTCTTCTACCGTCATAGATAAATGATAGTTTTGGGTTGACTGACCCAAAAAAGTTAATGCATTCATCCAAATTAAATTTTCGTAGTTTTGAATTAAAATCCTGTCACCATGACCCTTGCTAAGCTTTTTTCTCCCTAGAGTTGCAATTGGAATATGACTACTTTTAGGAAAATCAAAACCCATGACCTTGTGCAAATAAAATTGCCTTGGTAATGAGTTTATTAGGTCATAGCCTCTTATGATATGACTTATATTGTCCAGATGATTATCAACTACTACAGAAAACTGGTAAGAAAAAATATCATCAGATCTTTTGAGAATAAAATCCCCAATGTCGTTATGAATATTTTGCGATATTTCACCCTGAATACTATCGATGATTGATATGTCTTCATCCACAACTTTTATTCTTATTGAGCATCCTGTCTGGTTTTTTAAATTTTTCTCTCGACAGGTTCCGTTATAAATTAAGCCATGAGATCCGGTTAATGAGGAATTGTTAATCATTTTCCTTGAACAGTTGCAATTATAAAGTAAACCCTTTTCCTTTAAATCATTAATATGGAATTGGTATTGTTCTTTTCGTTGGCTTTGGTATACAACATGATCGTCCCAAGCAAGGCCAAGTCTTTCAAGGCCTTTTAGTATTTCTGAGACTGAACCGTCTCTGACTCTTGGTTCATCAATATCATCAATTTTAAGAAGCCACTTACCCTTGTTAGATTTGGCATCCAAAAAACTAGCTATTGCAGTAACAATTGATCCAAAATGAAGCGGGCCGGAGGGGGTTGGTGCAAATCTTCCAATGTACATAGTATTTTATTGGGGGTAGGGCGGTATGCGCCAGTCAATAATTTTTTTTCCTACCAAGGTAAGCTGACAATGTATTCGATTTTCTTTGTTGGAGCTCACATAAAAGAAATAAATGCGTTCTAGGGAAGGCCAATTAGCCTCTGTTCTCACTATTTTTATTTTATTACAATGAACAGTATCATCAAGAAGTTGAAGGTTAAACTCGGCGGCCAATTTTTTACCTTGCTTAACGGCCTCCTCTCTTTTGGAGATAGAGTCTAGCCAAAATAGAACCAAGGCCGTAATGAGCATAAGAAATAAAATATCAAGCATGGAGGTATATTAAATTTCTTTCCAGGAAAAAGACAGCCTTAAATAATTTCCTAGATGCTAAATTTGCACCAAAATAATGCAAATTTTTATTAATCCCACGAAAAATTAATTTTATTCCCTGAGTTAGTGCAAAACTATAGATACATCATTTAGAATAATTGAAATTTTTAACGAACGTCATTTAAGGAATTTTAACAAATGGAAAACTTAGCCGATCAAAGCAATGTTTTATTTATTCTCTTGGGAGCCATTATGGTCTTGGCTATGCATGCAGGCTTTGCATTTCTTGAGGTTGGAACTGTCCGTGAAAAGAATCAAGTCAATGCGTTAGCAAAAATTATGGCAGATTTTTCTATTTCCACGATAGCTTATTTTTTCATCGGTTATAGCATAGCTTATGGCGTTGACTTTTACGGTGCAGCATCAGCGCTTAGTGAAAAAAGTGCGTATGAGCTAGTAAAATTCTTCTTTCTTTTAACTTTTGCTGCAGCAATACCTGCCATTATTTCTGGGGGAATAGCAGAAAGAGCTAAATTCAACCCTCAACTGATAGCATCTTTTGTATTGGTAGGTTTCTTGTACCCACTTTTTGAAGGGATTATATGGAATGGAAACTTCGGCTATCAAGATTTTTTGGCCAATCAATTTGGTGCACCTTTTAACGATTTTGCAGGATCGGTTGTTGTTCATGCTATGGGTGGTTGGATTGCTCTTGCTGCGGTATTAATTCTTGGAGCCCGTCATGGAAGATATACAAAAGAAGGAAAATTAAATGCATTTGCTCCATCTAGCATCCCTTTTTTGGCTCTCGGATCATGGATTTTGACTGTAGGTTGGTTTGGGTTTAATGTAATGTCTGCTCAAACTCTTGACGGAGTAACAGGGCTGGTTGCAGTCAACTCGTTGATGGCAATGGTCGGGGGTACTTTATCGTCTTTCGTGATTGGTAGAAATGACCCAGGTTTTTTATATAATGGACCTTTAGCTGGTCTTGTTGCTGTTTGTGCAGGGTCTAACTTATTTCATCCTCTAGGTGCTCTAGCTGTTGGCCTTGTTGCTGGAGGCTTGTTTGTTTGGACATTCTCGCTAACCCAAAATAAATGGAAGATTGATGATGTGTTGGGCGTATGGCCATTGCACGGTATTTGTGGAGCTTGGGGTGGAATTGCAGCAGGAATTTTTGGCTTAAAAGTATTTGGTGGATTAGGAGGCGTGTCATTTATGTCGCAACTAGTTGGAACAATTTCTGGCGTAATTATTGCTTTTGTTGGAGGATTTATCATTTATGGGTTGATTCATAAAATATTCAATATAAGACTCACTCAAGAAGAAGAGTTTAATGGGGCGGACATCTCGATCCATAAAGTCAATTCTGTTTCATCAGATTAATTCAATTGTGTAATTGAAGAAATTGACATGCTAAAATCATAGTATGTCCAAAATTCACGTAATTATCCCAGCTGCAGGCAGCGGCAGTAGATTAGGCGATAAAATTCCAAAACAATTTGCTCGTATTGAAAATCGAACTGTTATTGAGTACATTGAGGGAATATTCTCTAGAGTAAGCGTGATTGACTCTATTTCCATAGCGCTTCATCCAGATGAGAAATTTATTTCCTCTGGAAATTGTCAATTCTCAAACAAAACTAAGGTTCTTTATTGTGGTGGGCAAACACGCTCACAAACTGTATTCAATGCGTTGTGTAATATTCACGATACTAAGGACGATGATTGGATATTAGTGCATGATGCAGCAAGGATAGGAATTACAGAATCCATTATTAATCAATTTATTACGGAAATTTCATCAGATAAAGTCGGAGGGATTGTTGCTATTCCTGTCCCCGATACCGTAAAAAAAGTGAATAAAAATTTAGAAGTTGTAGCCACAGAAAACCGAGAATGTTTATGGTTAGCACAGACCCCTCAGATGTTTAAGTGTAAAACTTTAAAACATGCCATTCAAAGCTTTGATGGCTCCCCTACTGACGAAGCGGAAGCAGTGGAGGCCATCGGGCTTCAGCCTAAGATTTTTGAAGGAAGCGCATTGAATTTTAAAATTACCTATCCTGAAGATTTATATAGAGCACAAAGCGCAATAAATATTATAAAAAAAGGAGCGTTATGATTAGGGTAGGGCAAGGTTTTGATGTACATCGTTTAGTTTTAGGAAAGCCATGCATTATAGGTGGAGTTCATATTGAACATACCCATGGTCTTGAAGGTCATTCTGATGCCGATGTCCTGCTTCATGCGATATGTGATGCACTTTTGGGATCTATTGGAAAAGGCGATATCGGGCAACATTTTCCAGACACCAACCCTGCAATAAAGGGGATTAATTCTAGAGAGATTCTTAGGTCGGTTATATCGATACTCCAAAAAGAGAAATATGAAATTGTTAATATTGACTGTACAGTCATTTGCGAGAACCCTAAAATAAGCCCACACACAAAGAAAATGATTAAATATATATCCGAGGATTGCCAGTGTTCAGAATCTCAAATTAATATTAAGGCAACCACCACTGAAAGAATGGGCTCATTGGGTCGCGGTGAGGGCATAGCAGCTCAGGCTGTATGTATTGTAACGACAGTTTAATTATTACTCTTTAAAAGAACAATAACAACTCCGCTTCCTCCATCATGCCTCGGCGCCTCAGAAAATCCTATAACTTCATCTTTTTGACTTAACCAATTCCTAACTTTATTCTTGAGCACTGGCTCCTTGTTAATGGAACCGTAACCTTTCCCATGAATAATTCGAATGCATCGAATCCCTTTTTTTTTACATTCCTGAATAAACTTGACCACACACTCTTTGGCCTCTTCTGTTACTAGCCCGTGCAAATCAATTGATCCTTCCACCGTCCAATAACCTCTTTTTAGTCTTTTAATGATGTCTGGTGAGTGCCCTGACCTAAGGAAGTAGTTATTTTCATCCGATTCTATTTCGGGCGAAACATACTCATCACTAAGAGAATCTAGTAAAGCCTTACCTTCATCTTCAATTAATTTTCTCGGTATCGGTTTTGGTTTTTTAGGGGCTGAGTCAATAGTTTTAGATTTAACCTTTAGAGGGTTAACATCCTTTACTTCATCAAGGAATGATGCATCTTTATTTGCCATGGGCAGTTAAGTATCTCTCCGCATCAAGGGCTGCCATACAACCTGTACCCGCACTAGTGACTGCTTGGCGATAAATATGGTCTTGAACATCACCGGCAGCAAAAATACCTTCAATACTTGTGGCGGTAAAATTTCCATTACGTCCACACTCAGTAATAATATAGCCGTTCTCCATTTCCAATTGCCCTGCGAATATATCGGTATTGGGTTTGTGCCCAATTGCAATAAAAACTCCCTGCAAACCAATCTCTTTCATAGAGCCATCGCTAGATGATTTGATTTTAATTCCAGTCACACCTTTTTCATCACCAATTACCTCATCTAGCTCCTGGAATAGTTCTAAAACGATTTTTCCCTCTTTAACTTTCTCATGGACCTTGTCCATCATAATTGCCTCTGCTCTGAACTCGTCTCGTCTGTGAACGATGGTTACCTTAGAGGCTATATTTGATAAATACAAGGCTTCTTCTATCGCAGTATTCCCACCTCCAACAACGGCAACCTCTTGATTTTTATAAAAAAAACCATCACATGTGGCACATGCTGAAACTCCTTTACCCAGGAATTTAGATTCACTTTCGATGCCTAAATACTTTGCTGAAGCTCCAGTTGAAATAATTAGGGCATCACAGGTATATTCATCACTATCACCCTGTAATTTGAATGGTTTATTCGATAGTTCACAAGTATGAATATGATCAAATATTTGTTCGGTATTAAATCTTAATGCGTGTTTTTCGAAGCGACTCATTAGTTCTGGACCCATAACCCCGTCAGCATCCGCTGGCCAGTTGTCTACTTCGGTTGTTGTCATAAGCTGACCACCTTGGGCTATACCAGTTATAAGAAGTGGCTTGAGATTGGCTCGTGCTGCATAAACTGCTGCTGAATAGCCAGCAGGACCTGAACCGAGGATAATAAGGGGAGCATGTTTGGGCATAATTAAAAGCTTTCTAAGGTTTGAATTGAATTAAGAGTAATTTTAGTGGACCCTGTGCTATCAATCAAACTATATAAGCATTATTTTTATATTATTTATCTCTTATTTTATAAGTACATAGTTTTTAAAGGACATCCTGATATAATTTACCAAAATAAAAAGGTATTAAAAATACAAATTGTTAGTTAATAAAAAATCAAAAAACACAGGGAAAAATATATCGTTAGTGAGTAATGCTCCACGCATTTTGGCTAACAGAATTTTTCGTGAAGCCTCATGGTTTGTTTTATTATTTATCGGCCTTTATATGACATTAGCACTTGGAACATACAGTGCTCAAGATCCATCATGGTCTAACGCAGTTGAGTCGGGCGTAATTGTATCCAATTTAGCGGGTATTTTTGGAGCATACTTTTCTGATTTTACGCTTTATATTTTTGGCATGTCGGCATGGTGGCTTGTATTTTTAAGCATTTATAGCATTTTTCTTATTTACCCAAGAATAGAAAATGAAGATTATCGAACTAAGCATATTCTTCCAATTCACTACCTTGGCTTTTTTCTATTAATTCTATCCTCGGCATCCTTTGAGGCCGGACACATAGTTAGTATGAACGCAAGTTTTCCTTCAGAGCAAGGCGGTATGCTTGGGTCTATAACCATTGCATTATTAATTGAAAATATCGGCTACATAGGATCTTTAATTTTTTTAATTGTCATGTTTGCTATAGGTTTTAGTTTATTTACTGGATGGTCATGGATCAATATTGCAGAAGGTATCGGTAATTTTTTATGTAATGTAGCTAGTAAGCTAAACAATTATTATTATGATTGGCAGGATCGTCAGCAAGGTAAAAAATTTGAACAAGAGCGAGCTAGCTTTGTTCAATCCGAAAGAAAAAAACTCGTTGATAGATCTCCATTATCTATCCTGGAAGCTAAAACTGAAATCAAGGAAAGCGTCCGCGTGGTGAAAGAAAAACAAATCAATTTATTTGGTGATAGCGATTCAGAATTGCCCCCACTCCACTTACTTGATGAGCCACCGATTCAAAAAGAAACTCAGTCAGCGGAGACTATTGAGTTTATCTCAAGGCTCATTGAGAAAAAGTTACTTGATTTTGGTATTGAGGCAAAAGTAACATCTGCTCAGCCGGGGCCTGTTATTACTAGATATGAATTTGAGCCAGCTCCGGGAGTGAAGGGCAGTCAAGTAACAAATTTATCAAAAGATCTTGCCAGAGCATTATCGGTTGTAAGTATAAGAGTGGTTGAGACTATTCCAGGAAAGACTTGCATGGGATTAGAAATACCAAACTCGCATAGGCAGATTGTTTACCTTTCTGAAATCATGAGTTCGAAAAATTTTGCTGACTCTTCAGCTCTTTTGTCGCTAGTTCTTGGGAAGGATATTTCAGGTAAGCCGGAAGTAGCTGACATAGCAAGAATGCCTCATTTATTAATTGCGGGTACAACAGGATCTGGAAAGTCGGTAGCAATTAATGCTTTAGTTTTAAGCTTACTATATAAAGCCAAAGCAGACGAGGTTAGAATGATCTTGATAGATCCAAAAATGCTTGAGCTTTCAGTATATGAAGGAATCCCTCATTTATTAACTCCAGTAGTAACCGATATGAGTCAGGCAGGCCATGCGCTTAATTGGGCTGTAGCTGAAATGGAACGAAGATATAAATTGATGTCTACATTTGGGGTGCGAAATTTGGCTGGGTACAATCAAAAATATAAAGATGCTTATGAAAAAGGCTCCCCCCTCACTAATCCATTCAGTTTAAACCCAGAAGACCCTGAACCTCTAGAGGCAATGCCACAAATAGTAATAGTTATTGATGAGTTAGCCGATCTGATGATGGTTATGGGCAAGAAGATTGAAGAATTAATTGCTCGATTGGCTCAAAAAGCCAGAGCCGCGGGTATACATCTTGTTCTGGCAACACAGAGACCATCGGTTGACGTAATAACCGGGCTAATAAAAGCCAATATACCAGCTCGTATAGCATTTCAGGTTTCAAGCAAGATAGATTCAAGGACAATTTTAGATCAAATGGGTGCTGAAACATTACTGGGGAAGGGTGATATGCTCTATATGCCTCCCGGAACTGGCTACCCAGTTAGAATTCATGGTGCATTTGTATCAGATGAAGAAGTCCATAAGGTTGTAAAGTATCTTAAAGAAAAAGGTGAACCTCGCTACTTAGAAGAAATTTTAAACCCAACAGATATATCTTTGACATCTGGTGATTCCGAAGGTATGTCTGGTGAAAAAGATCCTTTGTATGATGAAGCTGTCGAGATAGTTTTGCGAACTAGAAAAGCATCAATATCCTATGTGCAAAGAAACTTAAGGATTGGCTATAATCGAGCTGCAAGAATTATTGAGGACATGGAAAAAGCAGGACTAGTTACCCCAATGCAAAGCAATGGTAACCGTGAAATTATTTCACCAAATAATGATTAGACTTTTTTTTATAATTAATTTATGCCTCATCTCGTATATTTCTCTAGCCAATGAAGAGCCAAGTTTTTCCCATACAGTTGCCGAAATGAAATCTGTTGAAGGTAATTTTTCCCAACAAGTAATTGATCAGAGAGGATCTGTCATGCAAGAGGTTAGTGGAAATTTCTTATTCAAGAAACCCAATTTATTCAAATGGAATTATATTGATCCAATTCAAAGTCAAATCATCAGTGACGGAGAGCTTCTTTATCTTTATGATCCAGATTTAAAGCAAGTAGTAATCAGCTCATTAAAAAAATTGGGAGGCGTTAGCCCAGCAATGCTGCTAGTGAGCTCTTCAGCCTCAGAGCACTTTATCGTCAAAAGCATAAGAGCAACAGACCTCATAAGCATTTATGAAGCTATACCTAAAAACCCTCAGGAAGCATCTTTTAGTAAAGTGTTGATACACTTTAACCAAGGCCTCTTATCTCAAATGCATATTATTGATAACTTTAACCATAAGACAAAAATTTATTTTGACAGTATTGTAAATAATCGATTGATAAATGATGCAGCATTCCTTTTCAATTTCCCCGAAGGTGTTGATGTCATTAAAAATTAAATGAAAGATAATTTAACCAAACCTCTTGCCGAAATATTAAGACCGAAAAATGTACATGACATTGTCGGCCAAATTGAACTTCTCGGAGAGGGCCAGTCACTAAAGGTTGCTATTGAAGGAAAAAGTCTTCCTTCTATGATACTTTGGGGTCCTCCGGGCGTTGGTAAAACCTCTATTGCACACGTTATTTCAAACTGCATAGATGCAGAATTTTTATCTATATCGGCAGTACTATCTGGTGTAAAGGAAATTAGGGAAGCAATAGAAAAAGCTCAATTTATGAAAGAGCACCAACAAAGAAATACTATTTTATTTGTTGATGAGGTTCATCGATTTAATAAAAGTCAGCAAGATGCTTTTTTGCCTCATATTGAATCTGGACTTATTACTTTTATCGGAGCAACAACTGAAAATCCATCCTTTGAGGTGAACTCTGCACTATTAAGTAGATGCCAGGTATATGTTTTAAAAGCCTTGAATGAAAAGGAGTTAGAGTCGATTCTCGACAAGGCTTTAAAGCTATATCCTGAAAGAAGCATCAATGAGGGGGCAAGAAATTTAGTCGTAACTTATGCCGACGGTGATGCAAGGAAATTAATTAATTTAGTCGAAATGTTGTTAAGCTCTCATGCCGCTGATAATAGCAGTGCTATTGATGAGTTAGATGTTAAGAAAATTGTTGCAGACAAGACAAGAAGGTTTGATAAGGGAGGTGATCAATTTTATGATCAAATTTCAGCGCTTCATAAATCCGTTAGAGGTTCCGATCCCGATGCCGCGTTGTATTGGCTATTTAAAATGTTGGATGGCGGGGCTGACCCTCTCTATCTATCTAGGCGCATAATAAGAATTGCTATTGAGGACATTGGCCTGGCCGACCCTAGGGCACAAACAATTGCATTAGAGGCCTACCAGATTTATGAGCGGCTGGGTTTTCCTGAAGCAGAACTGGCCCTTTCTAATGCAGTTATATATTTGTCAATGGCACCGAAAAGCAATAGTGCTTACCATGCTTACAATATGGTCAAGAAATATATAGCAAATCAAGGTCATTTCAACGTCCCTATTCATTTAAAGAATGCTCCAACAAAGCTTATGGATAACCTAGGGTATGGTAAAAATTATAGATACGCTCATAATGAAGATCATGCTTATGCTGCGGGAGAAAAATATTTTCCTGATGAGTTAGAGCCTGTAGAATTTTATAAGCCTACTGATCGCGGATTAGAGAAAAAAATAAGTGAAAAAAAATTATTCTTAAGGCAGTTAGACCAACAATATAAAAATAATAAGTCGGAATAGTCAATATGTTAGATATCAATCAATTAAGAAATGAACTAGATGAGGTGAGCTTAAGATTAAAATCTAGAGGCTTCAAATTCGATGCTGCATTATTTACTGATTTAGAAACACAAAGAAAGGTGCATCAAGTTAAGGCTCAGGAGCTTCAAGAAAAAAGAAATGATATTTCTAAGAAAATAGGAATAGAGAAATCCAAGGGTAACGAAGCAACAGATCTTATGGCAGATGTAACGCAAATTAACGAGTCATTAAAAGAGCAGAATGACGCTTTAACCTTTATTCAAAAGCAAATCCATGACTATCTGCTCAAGGTGCCTAACTTACCCCATAAATCCGTGCCTCAAGGGCTTACTGAAGATGATAATGTGATAGTTAGGGAGTTGGGTGAAAAAAAATTGTTTGATTTTGAGGTTAAAGACCATGTTGATTTAGGGCACCCCCTTGGTCTTGATTTTGATATGGGAATCAAGTTATCAGGTGCTAGATTTGCAGTAATACGATCCAACTTAGCTCTGCTCCATAGAGCCCTTGGCCAATTTATGTTGGATACCCACACAAGAGAGCATAATTACGAGGAATGCTATACACCTTATCTGGTAAATAATGAGTCGCTCCTAGGAACCGGCCAGTTACCTAAGTTTGAAGAAGATCTTTTCAATACTAAAAAAGGCGGTAGTGAAGATAATCTTTTCTTAATCCCAACTGGTGAGGTGCCACTTACTAACTTTGTTAGAGACGTTATTGTAGATAAAAATGAACTACCGATTAGGCTAACAGCACTAACACCGTGCTTTAGATCAGAGGCAGGGTCATATGGTAAAGATACCAGAGGGATGATAAGACAGCATCAATTTGATAAGGTGGAGATGGTACAAATAGCTCACCCAGAGAGCAGCTATGAAGCCTTGGATGAGATGCTAGGCCACGCAGAAAGTATTATGCAAAAACTTGCCCTTCCATATAGAGTTATATCGCTATGCGCAGGGGATATGGGGTTCGGAGCAACCAAAACTTTTGATATTGAGGTTTGGGTGCCATCACAGAATTGTTATAGAGAAATATCATCAGTATCTAATTGTGAGGACTTCCAAGCCAGAAGACTTAAAGCAAGATTCCGTGATAACGACAAGAAAAATAAATTCCTACATACATTGAATGGCTCTGGTGTCGCAGTAGGAAGGGCTATGGTCGCTGTAATGGAGAACTATCAACTTAAGAATGGTGATATCGAGGTGCCGGAAGTATTGATTCCATATATGGGGGGTATAAAAGTCATTACCAGCTAAAAATTAGGTAGTGATTTTTGTAATCTGACCGTTGCTAGCAATTAGGGCAAGCCCACACATATCTATAAATAAGCCATGCTCAAATACGCCAGGAATACTTGCGATTTCATCTCCTAGCTTTTTAAGGTTTGTTTCGTTAAATTCACAGTCTAAAACGTAATTCCCATAGGAGGTTATTGCAAAAGCATTTTTAGTTAGATTTTCTCTTACCTCACATTTTATTGCTAATTTTTCAACAAGAATTTTAGTTATTTTCCATGCAATTGGCGTTATTTCAATAGGAATTGAATACTTTTCACCGATTTTAGATACAATCTTTGATTGATCGCCTATCACTATAAAGCTCTTGCTGGCTCTTGCCAGAATTTTCTCACGGACTAAATCGTAGCCCCTGCCTTTGAGAATGTCTAAATTTTCTGTGATTTCATCAGCACCATCTATATATAAATCAAGCTCGGTTATCTGGTCTATAGAAATGTAATTTAATCCTGCGGCATTAGCTTTTTCATGAGTTGATGTTGAGCTTGCGACAACTTTTATATTGAGCGATTCAGCAGAAATCTTTTTAGCAAGAGCGTTAATAAATATATCAGCCGTTGATCCTGTCCCAAGACCTACGATACTGTTATTTTTAACATAATCAAGAGCCGCGTCTGCAACTAATTCTTTATCGTTCATGTTTATCCGTTTATTTGTTAATTCATGTTTATAATACTTCCTTAAAAATAGATAGCAAACAATGTCAGCATCTTTAGTTAATAGTTCTCTGGGAAATAGTTTCCATATTAATTCTAATACTTCTCAAAGCTTTGAGATTGGTAGGCTTTTCTGTGATCACCTGGAATCCAGTGGGAAATCTTTAAATATTTTTACCGCTAGTGTATTTGAGGCAACAAGACTTAAGGAAGAGATATCATGGTTTTTTCCTAAGCTTAAGGTGAATCATTTACCAGACTGGGAAACACTTCCGTATGACCAAATATCTCCTCATCCTGACCTTATATCTGAGCGATTATTAACTCTTTATGAGATGACTCAAAAAGAATTTGATATAAATTTACTTCCGCTATCCACTTCCTTACATTTTTTACCTCCACGCTCATATATAGAGCAATTCAGCTTTAATTTTAAAACAGGCCAGGATGTTGATATTAATGCCTTTAAAAATAGATTGGTTGAGAATGGTTACCTGTATGTAGATAAAGTTTTGAATCCAGGTGAATTTGCTATGCGTGGAGGCATCATTGATCTTTACCCAATGGGATCTATAGTTCCGTATAGAATTGATTTTTTTGACAACGAAATTGATTCAATAAGAACTTTTGATGTCGATACTCAACGAAGCCTTTACCCAACTAATAAAATAAAATTACTTCCAGCTAGGGAGTGTCCCTTAGATGAGAATGGTATTAGTACATTTAGACAAAACTATCGCGAAAGGTTTGAGGGTGACCTTGCCAAATCAAATCTTTACAAGAGCATTAGTAAAGGCACTCCCTTTGCTGGTATGGAATGGTACCTACCATTATTTTTTGATGGAATGGACTCAATATTTGATTACCTTGATAAGGATGATCTAGTGATCCAAATGGGCGATTTATCGAAGTCAGCAGAGAGCTATTGGTCTGAAGCGGAAAGCAGATTTCGTTTGTATGCATACGATGCAGAAAGACCTATTTTGCAGCCAAAAGATTTACTAATTTCACCAGATGATTTTTTCAAGAAAATTAAGCAGCATGAAGAGATTAAAAAGACAAAGCATGCCCCTGAAAATATTGCTATTGTTGCTATTGATAGGGATGTCTCGCCTCCATTAGACAGGCTGAAAACTTTTATTAAATGTACAGCTAAAAGAATTCTTATCTGTGCTGAAGGACTTGGTCGTAGAGAGTCACTTTTTGAGCTATTGAATCAGTCATCTATTGATTTTAGTGTTGTAGAAAGTTGGGATGATTTTGTGGCTTCTAGTGAAAAGATCAGCTTAATAACAAGCCCAATCCACCAAGGCTTTATCCAAAAAGACTATGTAGTTATAACTGAAAATGAAATTTTCCCTAATTTTGTTCGGCAAACTAAAAAAACAAGAAGAAACAAAAGCTTTAATAATGACGGAATTGTTAAGGATCTTACTGAGTTAAGTATAGGGGATCCAGTAGTCCATGAACAGCATGGAGTAGGAAGATACCAGGGCTTAGTTGATCTAGATTATGGCGATGGTATGACAGAATTTTTAGTGCTCCACTACGACAAGCAAGATAAGCTATATGTTCCTGTTTCACAGCTTCATTTAGTTTCGCGATATTCCGGAGGCCCTGCAGAGTCAGCCCCTATTCATAAGTTGGGCAGTGGCTCGTGGGAAAAATCTAAGAAAAGAGCTCTTTTACAAATACATGATACCGCAGCAGAACTGTTGGATTTGTATGCTAAAAGGTCACTACAGAGAGGATATAGCTCAAAAATAAACCTTAATGATTACGTCAGCTTTGTTGAGGGCTTTCCTTTCGAGGAAACGGTGGATCAAAAAGAAGCTATTGAGCGTGTAATAGAGGATATGGAGTCTGCCCGTCCGATGGATCGACTTATTTGTGGTGATGTTGGGTTTGGGAAGACAGAAGTCGCACTCAGAGCGGCGTTTATTTCAGTATTAAATGGTAAGCAAGCCATTGTTTTGGTCCCAACAACCCTTCTTGCCGAGCAACATTTTAATAATTTCAGCGATCGATTCGCGAAGTGGCCCATAAAGATAGAAGAGATATCAAGATTTAAATCAAAAAAACAACAGCTCGAATCTCTTGAGAAGTTAGAGGAGGGTAAAATAGATATTATTATCGGAACCCACAGACTTCTTCAGCCGGATATTAAATTTAAAGACCTTGGTTTGGTTGTTATAGACGAAGAACATAGATTTGGTGTCAGGCAAAAGGAAAAACTAAAAGCCTTTAGGAGGAATGTTGATGTCCTTGCTTTAACAGCAACACCAATCCCTAGAACATTATCAATGGCAATGGAGGGCCTGAGAGAGTTCTCCGTTATAGCAACACCACCACAAAAAAGATTATCAATTAAAACGTTCGTTGTAAATCATAGTCAGGGAATTATAAAAGAGGCTGTTGCCAGAGAGTTCAACAGGGGAGGGCAAATCTATTTTTTGCATAATGAAGTTAATACTATTCAATCTATGCATGAAAAGTTGTCCGCACTGCTTCCCGATGCAAAAATTGGAGTTGCACATGGGCAGCTCCAAGAAAAAGAACTTGAGCGCGTAATGCAAGATTTCCATCAACAAAGAATTAATGTACTTTTGTGCTCAACTATTATTGAAACTGGTATTGATATACCTACAGCAAATACCATTATTATGAATCGAGCCGATAAGTTTGGCCTAGCACAGCTTCACCAATTAAGAGGAAGGGTTGGTAGGTCGCATCACCAAGCCTATGCATACCTATTGATTGATGAGGAGAGGAAATTAACATCAAATGCTAAAAAACGTCTTGAGGCAATCCAGCTAATGGAAGATTTAGGGGCAGGTTACCATCTTGCTATGCATGACTTGGAAATTAGGGGTGCGGGCGAGCTTTTAGGAGATAATCAAAGTGGGCAGATGCATGAAATTGGCTTTAGTTTGTATATGGATATGTTAAATCATGCTATCAAACAGCTTAAGAAGGGGGAAAAGCTTGATCTGGATTTACCCCTTGCCTCAAATAAGGAGATTAATTTACACACTCCGGCAATTCTTACTCAAGCATACTGCCAAAATACTAATGAAAGGCTTATTATTTATAAGAGACTTTCAAGTTGTAAAACACGCGACCAACTCAAAGAGTTAAAAGAAGAGCTGGTGGATAGATTTGGTGTTATGCCAGTCCAAACAAAAAACTTAATACTCTTCCACGAACTAAGGATTGATTTGATATCAACTGATGTCATAAAGATCGACTCAAGTCAGACAATCACAGAAATTACTTTTAAAAATAATGCTGATATAGATCCAATACAAATGATAGATCTGTTGCAAAATGATCGTCGATTTAAGATGAATGGCCCTGACAGAATTAAAATTACCGCCTCGATAAATGATACCTCTGATAGGGTGGCATTTATCATAAAGACATTAAATCAGTTAAAGAGTAATTAACTTACCTTTCGGAGCAAAATATATGGCTTTTTTAATTGGGTACTTATTGTCATAAAGAGATTCATAGACACTCATTTGGCCAGTATGTTTTTTTACCTCAGTAATTAAATCCTTATCACTGAATAAGATTTTATAGTCAATAACCCATCTTGTATTATCGTTAATAAAGGATCGGTCGGGTACCCGAACCTCTAGCGTGCCACCAAGTCTAATTAAGTGCTGAAGCTCTATTTGATCGTCCTCATGAACAGCATAAATCCACTGCCCATCCTCAGTATTACATAGAGAGAGTAAAGATTTCTTTATGACATCAAGTGCCATTGTTATTTCTTCTTTTTTGTAATCTTTCTTTATAAATAAAGCCTGAATATAATCTAACTTATTACTTAATATATAATTTATATCTAATTGTTTTTTAATAATTAATTTAAAGTATTGATGAATAATAGTGCCAGTATATGTGTAAATATTATCATGATCTGGTTTGAGTTCTTTACCCAAAATTTTATCAAAAATATGAGTATCTGTTATTTCATTCGCCTTTAAACTATCAGTTTTAATTCGCCGTAATTTTGGCTGATAACTTTCATAACTAACCGATTTCTCATCTTCCACTCTTTTACTATCAATAAATTTCCATTGGTTACAATCTTTAATTATAGGCTCCAATATTTTTAGTAAACTATCAGACCTGGCATTATATTCTCCATCTTTATTCGGCTTTACGGTACCAATTAAATGGCAATCTTCTATTGATCGACTGATACCAACATAAAGAAGCCTTACACGCTCATTCTTAAGCCTTAAAGTTTCTTTTGATTGTTGGTAGTCATAAAGATTACTATCATCTACCTTGAAGTTATTAATCGATAAAATATCTTTATCTATAGCAATTAGTGATTGCCCATCATTTTTTAGTGGTTGCCCCAGTCCCGGTATGATAACGCTTTCAAACTCCATGCCCTTTGCTTTATGGATAGTCATAAAAAGTATTTCCTTGCTTGCTTTATCGTTTGATTGGCTACTTGTGTGTATATTTTCTATCAGTCTTTCTAGGAGCTTAAAGTCGATTGACAGTGGGGTGCTAGCTTTATCGATGTTATCTAGAAATGTATCAATGTAAACAATATCATTTGGATCAAGCAGTAACTCTTCCCCATTAAGCTGCCTCCAAATAGACTCGATAAAAAATCTATGTGCAATTCTTCCACGATTTTGTATGTTACGTTCAACAACCTTTTTGAAAAAATTAAGCCGAACAAGGCCATCTGCGGATAAATTTGATAATGATTCCTGACGGTTTATGATTTCCCAGGAGGACATATCTGAACAGTCCTCAAAAAGCACACAAAGATCTTTCAGGGTAAGTCCGCACCATGGTGCCCTTAAAGTTGCTATCCAGCTGATCTTGTCACTTAGATCATAAAGAGCTTTTGTTAATGATAAAATATCCTGAAAAGACTGCTTGTCTTGTAGGTTATCAATTTCCGTTGTAACTAATTTAAAGCCATTGGGAATCTGTTTTCGATGAAAAATACTTAGTATCTCTCTTAAATGAGATCGGTTTCGAGCAAGGACAGCAATTTGCGATAACTTCGAGTCTTTACATATATTAACAATAAGGTCATACACGTAGGTAGCTTCATTTGCTTTATTGGCTGAAGCTTTCCTGAAACCCTTTAGCATATGAAAGTGAATACCAGTCCCAATATCATCATTTTTTGGATCTGATTTACAAGGGTTATACTTTATTAGACCCTTATCAACGTCATCTTTTAATCCAAATGTTTTTCTATATTCAGTATTTAGCCAATGACAGATTCTTTTACTTGAGCGAAAGTTAACAGTTAGTTCAAGGCTAATTGGTCTGAGGTCCCCGACCCCATTAGTTTGCATTTCCTTAAAGAGCCTTACCTCTGCCTTTCTAAACCGGTAAATGGATTGCATTGGGTCACCTACAACAAAAAAAGATTTTTTTGGATTTCCAGAAAAGTTATCAGTAAGGCTTTTAATAAATTTAACTTGAGCTTCGTTCGTATCTTGATACTCGTCTACTAGAATGTGAGAGATTTGATTGTCCATTATCTCTGCAACTGATGTTTGTTGTAAGGTGAGCGTTGCATATCTTAAAGCTTGAGTAAAATCCATAGTTTTTGTAATAAGAAATATTTTTGATAGATGGGTATCTAAATTTGAGAGCAGGTCGGCAGCGGCTGTTATTACTGAAGGGAAAATATCCCCAATTTTTTTAGCATAAATAACATTATAAATACTACTTAAATTATTAATTTCATTGGTTTTATTTTCAATAATTTTTTTAAGTTTAGCCTTATGAATTTCACTTTCTTCATCGGCTGAAAACCCCATTCTTTTATCAAATGACTTCCTAATAGATCCAGCTCCATCATTAGTTAATACTAGTTTTCCGAATGCAATCCAGAAGTTGATATCATCTGGTTTGTATAAGAACTGAATTTTAGGCGAAGCGTTATGTATATAGATGAGGATGTTCTCAATATCTTTTATTTCGTCTATAGAGAAGGCCTCACTAAAACTATCAACGTATTCTTTAACCTCATTTTGATAGTAGTCATATGTTTTTTTCTCTATTTCTTTGCAGCTCGATGCTTTGTAATCTTTTACTACGTCGATCCATTGATCTCTTTTTTTAAGAAGTTCGATTAGGTAGCTTTTGATTTTTTTTGTATCGTAGTTTAAGAATGTAATTAACTCCATGTCATTTTCATTCATTTCCAGTATCGTTCTTTTAGCAGCTTCCTCATACTGCTCGCTAGGGTCTTCAGTAATGTTGGCAAAAAATGAACTACTTAGAATAGGAGCCTTTCTTATTATCTTTGATGCTAAGCTATCAATTGTTATAATATCCATGCTTTCTATAAAGTTGGCTTCCCAGCCTCTGTTGATAGCATTTTCTTTAGCTTTTAATGCTAGCGTTCTTACTTCATCATTTATTTTATTTTCATTCTTACCCATCACATCTATTAATTTACGTCGCATTTGTGCGGCAGCTTTCTTAGTGAATGTTATTGCTATAATTTCACTTGGTTTTTCTATGATTGTTAACAACTTAAGAATTCTTGTTACAAGCAGAGTTGTTTTACCTGATCCTGCAGGAGCATTTACTACAAATGACTGAAGTGGGTTTGTTGCCCGCTCCCTTACTTGGTAATCTGAGGGTTTATTTTCCATCTACTTCCTCTTCAAACTGCCTTTTTTTGTCACCTAGTCGTAAAATTGACTTAACACTACAATAATCTAGATCTTTTTGGTCAGTAAAAGTAATGCTTGCATCGCCTTTAAGAAATCCTGATGCGGCATTAAAGATTTGTTCTTGCCAGCTAGGTATTAGATGCTCCCACGATATTTTTTTGCTTAATACTAGATCTCCATCAGGTGGTAATTGAATATGAGAGGTTAATCCATATATCTTTTGGTCGTTAATGCTTACCTTAGCTATGCCAATAGCGCTCAGGTTTTTTATTTCAGAATATGCTGCATACAGAGGTAGTTGAAGACTCTTTATCGTTCCTTGATAGTCAGATAGGTTAGGTGTTGTAGATCCTGTTTTATAATCAATAACAATCATTGAGCCATCGGTATACTCATCAACTCTGTCAATTTTAAGTTTGAATGATAGGCGGCCGATATTTGCAGTGAAGGCTTTTTCAGTAGAACTTACCTTAAATATTCCTCTATGATTTTTTTCATAAGATAGCCAGTTGAAAAGCAAACGATTAAAGTAGTTACTTTGTACCTTTATCTGAAAAGGAGAGAGGAATGGCAGCGATGCTTCAAGAGTCTTTAATTTCCCCTCAATAATTTGGGTAATATTATTTTTTATTTGTTCATCAGACATACTTTTCAGCACTTCACTATTCTTATATTTTCTCCAAAAAGCTTCTAAAAGCTCATGAGCTATTGTTCCTCTAGCCATTGGCGACAATTCCTCAACTTCATCCTCTTGAGATTTGAAAGCCCCTAGCCGATTTTCATAAAATGCCCATGCCGGACATTTTTGAAAATTTTCTAAACATGCGGTACCTCTAGAGATCTTCTTTTCACCAGTAACTTCGGGTGCATAATTATCTAGTATAAAATCTACATCATTTAATGATTTTTTACCCTCAATTCTTTTTTTAGTAATTAAGCCTTCTTTTATATCCGAGAAATAATTATTGCTACAGAATAGGGGGTTTCCATCCTCATCAGTTTGTGAGAATGATATTGTAAGATTAGGACCAAATTTTTTTAATCTATCTTGGTGAACGGTATTAATTTGTTTATAGTATTCCTCGTCAAAAATATGATATTTTTTTTGAAGTTTCATAGGTAGCAACGAGTTAAACATTAACTTTCCTGGCCAATGATTATCATTCATATTCATGAGCCATATAGCATCGTATTCTTTGATCGGATTTTCGTAAAATCCTTTTATATCTATAAGCGACTGACCATCTTTTTTTGGAGCAGGCCAGCTTTCTAGGTGTATGAAAAGAAGCTTCAGGAATGTTTTAAATTCAATCAATCCATCCACTACTTCGTTATTTTTTAATTGATGTAAAGAGGCATATAAAGAATTTAAATTATTGATTTCAAATGATAATAAAAAATTTATTTCTGAAAATTTAATTTCATTCCACAATGCTTCTATTTGATAGACCCACTCCCTTAATCGTAACGATTTACTCCATAACTTCCGATATTTCTTTAAAATTTTCAGAGTATCTTTGAGTGAATCAAGCTCTAGGTCTTTTAACTTCGGGTCATTGTCAATTATATGTTGTATTGAGTGAATAGAATAAGATGGATTGTTTTTTAATTTAAGGTAATTACCTAACTTCTCTCTTTCAGCATAAAATCTATTGTCTATCCAGTTATTAAACAACAAGCATTCGTAGATAATTTTAGGCTTTATCATTTGGGCTTGTTGGGTTAACTCTAATAATTGTAATCCAGCTCTTATTATTGGCTCGCTTGTTAACGGTCTTTGTAGATCTGAGTCATAAATACTCTCCTTACTTAAGTTTTTAAATATTTCAGGATTCACTTCCCTGTTAATTTTATTTTGTAAATTTATTTGTACTTTGCTTAACACAGGACTAATTATCAATAATTTTCTCGCACCTTCAGCTACTTTTGTTTTGACCCACTGGGTAACTCCTAACATCTCCAAGTCTGGTTTTGCGTAACTCTTTTCTTGTCTATTTTGTTTAATATCCTCTTTTTTAAAGTGAGATATTTGATTGGCTTCCTGCAAAACCTTAAGAAGTTTTTCGTATAGAGGAGTGTTGTTATCAAAACCGGCAAAGAGAATATTATTTTCACTAACAACCTTGTATTCCTTTTGTTGTTTGATAAATAGCTCAATAAATGATAACCGACTTAAAACCCTTTTTTTACTGCAGTATTTATTGAACTCCTTAAGCCACTCATATAGAAAGGTACTCTCCTTAGATAAGCTAGCTTCCTTTAATTCGTCCATGCTTATTTGATAGTTTTTGATGATTTGGTCTGCACTCAACGCTTCTTGCACTATGGCGTCAGTATCTAAAAGGGAGTAATCTCTTTTATTCAAGTCTTCATCAATTATAACTTTCCACAGCATACTTTCTTCTATGCCCGATAAAATCACCCGTGATTCGTTTATTGGTGCTGCTGCCATACAAAATTCTTGGTATTGTTCTACGAGCCAATCGTTCAACGTGCTAATAGTAGGGAGAGGGATTGACTCCTTTTCAATTAAATTTTCAAATATTAGGCGAATATCATTAACTTGATTTTTAGTCTGGCATAGAATGACATTGTAGGTTTTATTAATCATTTATATACAATTGTAACTTGAACTTAATCAATCTATTTAATATTAAATCTTTAGAGAATTAATTATCAAAAACTATATTACGCCAGAAGGTTTTAAGGAGTTGCAGAGAGAATTAAGCTCTTTAATCAAACTCGATCGCCCAGAGACTGTTAAGGTCATTAGCTGGGCTGCTGGAAATGGAGATAGAAGTGAAAATGGTGATTATATTTACGGGAAAAAAAAATTACGGCAAATTGACTCTAGGATTAAGTTTCTTTTAACGGCCATTGAAGATGCTGATATTGTTCATCCATCGACCTCCATAGATAAAAAAAAGGTCTATTTTGGGGCGAATGTAAAACTTCTCGATGAGCAGAGCAAGTCTACTTTAGATATCCGTATTGTTGGAGCACATGAAATTAATCATAATATTGGTAATATTAGCTGGTTATCCCCACTTGCAAAAGCACTCATTGGAAGGACATCAAGTGATTTAATTGAGGTACAAACTCCCATGAATATAAAGACTTACATTATCCTAAAGGTTGATTATTGAGAGTTTGGCATATTTTTTCTAGGATCATTGATAACTATGGCGACATTGCAATAGCCATTAGGCTTGCTAAGCAACTCAACTCTTTGCCTAAAAATCGAGCCGTATTGCTTGCAGAAAAAAGTAACACGCTTAATGAACTCCTGGCTAATAATAATGCAACATTCAAACTACTTGACATAGATGATGATTTATCAGTGGATGCACCAGCAACTTTTATCGTTACTATATTTAATACTGAGATACCGAAAAATTACCTTGATAAGATTTCCCAGAAGACTAAGATTTTTATCTATGAGTACTTAACTGCTGAATCATGGACAGAGAGATTTCATCTAACACCATCGTTAAACCTTAATCCATTGATAGAAAAAATTTATTTCTACCCAGGGTTTAGTAACAAGACAGGAGGTCTATTGAGAGAAGCCACTGTCGTTAAAAAAGAATATAAGCCCTCCAGTATCAATAAAAGTAAAATAATAAAAACCTCTTTTTTTTTCTACCCCCATACTAAAATACTAGAATTTTTGGACCTATTTGATGAGATTGATTATAAGTGTAAAGCATTGATTTATAAGGGTATTATTGATAAAGAAACCGTTCTTAAGCTTCCATATCATACTGCAACATTTAATTTTTTACCCCCTGATCAATATGACAATTTATTGTATGCATCTGATTTAAATTTCGTCAGAGGAGAGGATAGCTTGTGCAGAGCAATATTTTCTGGAAAACCTTTTATTTGGCAACCATACATTCAAGCGGATGGAGCTCACCTAAAAAAGCTTGAGGCTTTTATCTTTAAATATTTCGATAGCATAGATAGTAAACTTAAAAATATAATTAGTGACATATTTAATGATTGGAGCTCAGGCCAATTTAAGTCTGAATCAATAAGGAATTACCTTTATCATTATGAGGATATTAGCTTGTTTTATGCTGATCGATCTAATCAATT
The DNA here is from genome assembly GCA_000168995.1 of Methylophilales bacterium HTCC2181. Lineage (GTDB taxonomy): Bacteria > Pseudomonadota > Gammaproteobacteria > Burkholderiales > Methylophilaceae > BACL14. The sequence continues at coordinate 715,333 of AAUX01000001.1, forward strand.
CATCAGCAAAAAAAGTGTAGTAGAGAATTTGTTAACTATTGTTGAAAAATCTTAAGCTAATCTAGTATAATTCAACAAAAATTTCTTAAGGCAAGAACATAAAATGAAAACAGCACAAGAGCTTAGGGTGGGAAATGTATTTATGATGGGCGAGGACCCAATGGTTATTCTGAAAGCTGAATACAATAAGTCTGGTAGAAATTCTGCTGTAGTAAAAATGAAACTCAAGAACTTGCTCACAGACACTTCAACAGAGACTGTTTTTACTGCCAGTGATAAGTTTGAGCAGGTTATTTTAGAAAAAAAAGAAGTAACTTATTCTTACTTTTCTGACCCAGCATTCGTGTTTATGGATGCGGATTTCAATCAATACTCGGTTGATGCGGAAAATATGCAAGAAGCCCTAAATTTTCTTGAAGATGAAATGACTTGTAACGTTATTTTTTATGATAACAAAGCAATATCGGTTGAATTACCAAACTCAGTTGTTCGTGAGATCACCTATACTGAGCCTGCTGTTAAGGGGGATACAACATCGGGTAAGGTTATGAAGCCAGCAAAAATTGCTACAGATTTTGAGCTTATGGTCCCACTTTTTTGCGACACAGGAGACAAAATAGAAATTGATACAAGAACGTTAGAGTATAAAAATAGAGTTAAGTAAAGCAATTAACTAAAATTTAACCCGTTCCACCAACTATAATATTATCAATTTTTAAAGTTGGTTGGCCTACACCAACAGGCACACTTTGGCCTTCCTTACCACAGGTGCCAACCCCTGTATCAAGCTTCATATCATTACCCACCATACTCACTTCATTTAATATATCTGGCCCATTCCCAACAATTGATGCACCTTTGATTGGATGGCTCAATTTACCATTCTTTATTACCCAAGCTTGTGATGCTGAGAATACAAACTTACCACTTGTAATATCTACTTGACCACCGCCAAAATTATTTGCATAGATACCATCATCAACAGACTTAATAATTTCGTCTGGCTCATATTTTCCATTGAGCATAAAGGTATTTGTCATTCTTGGCATAGGTAGATGGGCATATGATTCTCGTCGACCATTTCCAGTAACTTTTTGGTTCATTAGGTGAGCATTCATTTCATCCTGCATGTAGCCGACAAGTATTCCATTTTCAATTAACGTTGTTTTAGATGTGGGATTTCCCTCATCATCGATATTTAAGGATCCACGCCTATTCGGTATAGTCCCGTCGTCCACAACAGTTATTTGGGTGCTTGCAACTTTTGATCCCATTTTTCCGCTAAATGCAGATGTTCCCTTTCGATTAAAGTCACCTTCGAGCCCGTGCCCGATTGCTTCATGAAGAAGTATCCCTGGCCACCCTGACCCCAAGACAACTGTCATGGAACCCGCAGGAGCTGGTATTGCATCGAGGTTTATAACGGCTTGATTTACTGCCTCTGAGGCATATTCGTGAAGAATTGCATCAGTAAAATACTCCAGCGAGTAGCGCCCACCACCACCTGCTGAACCTTGTTCTCTGCGACCATTCTTTTCAATAATTACACTAACAGAAAGCCTTACAAGAGGCCTTACATCCTCAACAAGCTCTCCTTGAAACGTTTTTATTAAAACGACTTCAAATTGTGATGCAAGGGATGCAGACACTTTGATAATACTAGGGTTTAATTTTTTAGACAAAGCTTCAATTCGCTCTAATAATTGAATTTTTTTGGTACTTCCTATGCTTTCAATTGGATTTAATGGTTGGTACAGGGAGTGCTTTATTAATTTTTCACCGATTGGATAGCTTTTACTTTCATTATCCTTGTTGATACTTTTTACAATTTTTACCCCATCTTTTAGGGCTTCCATAGATATCTCGTCGGAGTAGGTGAATGCCGTTTTTTGGCCTGCAATAGACCTCATTCCTACGCCTTGATCAATTGAAAAGCTTCCATTTTTTACAGCACCATCTTCCAACGCCCAAAACTCGTTTTTTGAATATTGAAAATATAAGTCAGCATAATCAATATTATGACTTGATATACTCCCCATAATTAGATCAAGATCGGATTCAGCTAGGCCTGCTGGACTCATAATATATTTATTTGATAGTGCGAAGCTATTCATTATTTTTTTCTTGACCAAAAAGTTTATTAAGAGGATCAACTACAATATTTTTAAGCACCTTTTCTGTTGGCTCAGCAATTGTGTTGTAAAGATTTGATGCTGGCTTAATAATAACGCCATCGACCATACTCTCATAGTTATTATTTATCTTTTGTTCTTCCGGATCATTCCAGTTGCCAGTAATAAAGTATTCAGAGCTAGTGATTTTGTTAAGTGGATCATCAAGAATTTTTTGCGCTATAAATGCAGCAGCAGCAGCAAGAGGTCCACCTGCCAGAGCCCCCAAAGTAAGGGTGTCACTTATTTTAGGCTTTACAAAAATGTGAAGATTTTGGGTTTCGTTGATAAAATCAACTTCCCCACTAAGTTTAATATCGGCGGATGGACCTTTAATTCCAAATGCATTAGAAGACAAACGCCCCTTATTAAGTAGAATTTTTTTTGATTCAATTTCAGTAAATGGCATGCCCTTTTCGAATAGGTCACTAAAATCAAGCGTTAATCTTTGGGGTAAATTCTGAAGAGATAAAAGACCAATCAATCTTCCGCTAACCCCTCTATTTATCTCTAGGACTGCACCATCCTTTGCATACAATGAGAATGATCCCATTAGTATGTTCTTATTAAAGTTTAATGGATTTCCTTCCCAAGATAATGCACCAGCCAACCTTGCATAACCCTTACTAATTAAATTTTTGAAGTCCATTTCGCTGAGTGTTTTCTCAACATCGTTTAATTCCCATTGAAAATTAACGGTGGATTTAGATGGTTTACCTTTAAAGACCCACTTACCATTACCTTCAATTGTATTTGAAGCTTTTTTTATTTTAAAGGAATTAAAATCCCAGCCACTATCTATTTCTGACGCCATAAGTTCAATTGCACCATAGAGATTATTATCTATAGTTAACGAATCAATTTGCATTTCAATGTTAATCGCCAGCGAATCAGATATGGTTTCTTCGTCGTAGGAGTCAGCTTCAACACCATTATATTTATATCCCATATCACCCCCAGACACTTCAAGCTTAGTAAGCATTACCTGGTAAAGGTTTTTATTTTTATGCCACTGAACTGTACCATCGGTTTCCTTCGCAGATAGCTTCAAATTAAATCCCTTGGGATTATTTTTTAAAGTTATTTTTACCCCATGCAAATCTAATGCATTAGGAATGCTCAGGCTATTAAACGACAGTTCTGCGAAGTTAATAAGTGGCGGGGTATTTTGTTCCGCATCTTTATTGATTTCACTAAGAAACGAAAAGTCGTCTAGGTTAATATCATTAAAATTACCGTAAAGGCTCAATCCTTTGGATGGCATAACATCTTTATCTGTATTGATGGCTATAAACCCATGCTTGATGGAGTTATTTTCATTCTGGACAATACGCGCATTTACAAGGTTTTTTATATTAAAAGTAAATAAATCTTCTCGGCCACCCAGTGTTGACTTATTTAGATTGATTGTCATTGACTGGCCATAACTCTTGTTAAATGGCCCAAATTTAATAATTGCCATATCTTTCAAGTCAGCATGCAGGTTTAAATCTACCCCATCATTAAGCAACTTTATTTCACCCTCCCATTGAGCTAAACCTTGAATCTTAGAAGAGATTTCCTGATTCATTGCCTCAAGATTTTTTGTGTCAATATTCCCTTTTACTTTAAAGATGGTTTCAGCATTAACATTATTCATTGACAACTCAAAAGGCTGACCATAAATACTAGCGGTCCCCTTTTCTATTTTTGTATTCTCGTTATCAAAATCAAATCTTGCTTTAATGTCACCTAGCCTTGGTAGATCGAGATTTTTGTTCTCGATTGAACTCCCTATAAAATCATAATGCCCATTAAAAAGAATATGATCTAGATTCGTCATCGGTACATGGACTTGGAATGAAAGCGCTCCCGGACCATCTCCTGTCATCTTTTCAGTTATTCCATCCAGTTTTGCCTTAATTGGGCTGTTATTTACCAAGGAAAGAATTTTTGGGATAGGGCTATCTAACATTGCATCGATTTTTATAACTGGGTTATTGGTATTGAAAGCGTCAATAGACGCTCTAAGACTTTGAATCGGATTAGACTGTATCTCACCGCTATTGCTAATAATATCTACACGATTATTATCCGCACTTAATTCAAAGTCAAAGTTGACAATCGCTGGCCAATCATCTGAATATTCAATTTTAGTTGCATGAAAATTTGAAGAAATTTTAAAAATGCCTTTAGCATAGTCAGGTTTATTCTCCTCGTCTACATAAGGAAATTCATTAAGGTTTCCTTTGAGGGCGAGATTGATGTTCCTCGCCTGACCTGATAATAAAGATGTATCTAACCAACTCAAACCTTCTTTACTAATATTTTTTGGATAGTAGGGTTTTAATTGGGAGATGTTTGCAAAAGGTACATTGACGTTAAGGTTTGCATAACCTCCATTTTTACCAAACACATAATTACCATTAACTTTTGACTCAAAATCCTTATTCTTTAAAACCACGTCGCTGAACTTGTATGTATCTTGATCCCAGGCTAGTTTGCCTGAGAATTGGTCAAACTGTAGCGCCTCTCTAAAAAGGCTATTTTTTCGAACGATAAGGTTCTTTGAGAGCAACTGCGCAAATCCTTTACCTTTATTCAGCTCAATATTGGCTGTTAGGTTTTCAAAGCTTGGCATCTCTGAAAACGCATTTGAGCTGACATTGAAAGCTTTTAGTGACAAATCTAGATCTTGTAAAAATACGAGATTGTTATCCCAGGATAATTTTACGTCGCTAATGCGACCTTTTAACCCCAGCTCGGAAACAGTAGCTTTGGCCTCAGAAAATGGTTCTGGAAGATATTCAGCTGCTTTGCTAATGTCTTCAAGGTTGATCCTAGCAGAATTAAGGGATACGGATTGCACCTCCATCTGATCTGACATAACAAGCCTAAGACTAGCCTTATTGACTTTAAACTCCGCATTTTGTTTTAGGCTAAGATCGGATAGCTTAAAACTAAGAATGTTTTCATTGCGTTTAAAATCTATGGCCCCTTGAAGAATATCAAAATTAATAGGTTGTTTTGATAGTGTTGTTGCACGGAGAGCATCAATCTTCAATAAACCACCAACGTCGTTAATATTTCCTGCATCAAACTCTATAGATAGATCTGCGCTTACCTCACCTTGCTTAATTTGAGATATGGTTTTTTGCCAAGGCTGTATTAGTTTTAATGAAAATTTTTGCAAATAAATAGATGCAGCACCATCTAAATCATCTCTGTCACTATAGTTTAGGAGATTAAAGAAGCCACTTAACCTAATGGGGTTTTTAGAAAATTTGGGCATACTGGATGTAAGCTCAAATGCTCTCCTACCTAAAAACGCTAATGCTTTTGACGACCCATAATGAAAGTTTACGTTGTTGAAGAGAATCACATCAGAGGCGTTTATAGTTTTATCGATCCAGCTTAAAGTGCCATTACTAATGATGAGGTCGTCAAGATTTAAAGCCCAGTTAGCGAGATCATCATCGACACTCTTTTGGTTTGTGGTGATCCCATTGATAGAAAATGTACCATCTGGCTCTTTTACAAGCAAAACATCAGGCTCTAACAACGTAATTTGATCAATGACTGGCCTAAGCTTAAAAAGGCTTAACCATGAAAAATCTACTATTATTTTCTTGGTAGAGATTGATTTAACTTGGTCTTTATTAAACACCGCAATATTACTTAATATCAGGCTTGGGTTAATACCATTCCATTCCGCACTCAGGTCATCGATCTGCACCGTATAGGAAATTTTTTCAGACAGTGATACAACTATTTTTTCTTTGATTTCATTGAGGTGAGAGGGCAGATAAAAGACAAAGGCAAGAGCAGTTATAATAATGGCGCTAATTACGATAAATAGTGATGAAAAAACAACTTTTTTTGTGATAATCGGAAGTTTGTTTTTCATTAAAATTAGCGTAATAGGTAAAAACTTTATTCTATAGCTTTTCCCTTAGTTGGTCTAATATAGCAGGATTTTCAAGCGTAGAAATATCCGCAGTTATTTCCTCGCCTTTTGCTATAGATCTTAAAAGTCGTCGCATAATTTTACCTGAGCGAGTTTTGGGTAAATTATCCCCAAAACGTATTTCGTCCGGTTTAGCTATAGGCCCAATCTCTTTAGCTACCCATTCACGAAGAGTCGCAGTTATTTTTTTTGCATCTTCTTGTGAAGGTCTTTCAGCTTTAAGGACTACAAAAGCTACCACGGACTCTCCTTTAACATCATGAGGTCTCCCAACGACGGCGGCTTCTGCAACATACTCGCTGGATACCAATGCCGATTCTATTTCTTGAGTTCCCAGTCTATGACCAGAAACATTTAATACATCGTCAATTCGTCCCATAATAGTGAAATAACCGGTTTCCTTGTCCCTTACGGCTCCATCTCCAGCCAGGTAGAGATTGCCTCCTATTTCTTCTGGGAAATAACTTTTTTTAAACCTTTCAGGATCACCCCAAATGGTCCGTATCATCGAGGGCCATGGTTTTTTAATAACTAAAAGACCACCGCTTCCCCATTCAATATCGACCCCAACCTCATCTACTACATCTATTGCTATGCCAGGGAAGGGGAGCGTGCATGAGCCAGGAACTAATGGTGTTACGCCTGGTAGTGGCGTAATAACGTGACCACCTGTTTCAGTTTGCCAAAAGGTATCAACAATCGGACATTTTTCATTGCCAACTGATTTGTAGTACCACATCCATGCTTCTGGGTTAATCGGTTCTCCAACGGTACCCAAAAGCCTTAGTGAGCTAATATCAGAATGCCGTGGGTCGGTTGTCATATCTACTTCTGATGCTTTAATTAATGCCCTAATAGCCGTAGGCGCAGTATAAAAAATACTCACCTTATGTTTTTCAATGATTTTCCAAAAGCGACTAGCATCTGGAAAGGTTGGAATTCCTTCAAATATCACCTGGGTAACACCCATAGCCATAGGACCGTAAGCCACATAGGTGTGGCCCGTTATCCAGCCTACATCGGCTGTACACCAATAAATATCCTCATCTTGCATATCAAATGTCCATCGGGAGCTATTCATGGCATGAAGTAAGTAGCCAGCTGTTGAGTGCTGAACGCCTTTTGGAGTACCTGTTGAACCGCTGGTATAGAGAATAAAAAGCGGATGTTCAGAGTCGACAAAAACCGGATCACATTCATTCTTTTGATCATGAATAAGATTTGCCCATGAAATGTCATTTGAACCTAAAACAAGCTCATCCTTGTCCCTTTGAAGAGCAATAATGTGTTTGACTGAATCACAACCTCCCATAGCAATAGCTTCATCAACTGATGATTTCAGGGGGATTTTTTTCCCACCTCTGAATTGATAGTCTGCGGTAATAATGAGTTTGGCTTGAGCATCATCCACTCGCTCTTGAATGCTTTTAGCTGAAAATCCACCAAAAACTACTGAGTGGGTTAATCCAATCCTAGCGCAGGCTTGCATCGCTATAACCGCCTCAATAGTCATTGGGAGATAAATTATGACTCTATCCCCTAATTCTAGACCTAATGTCTTAAGCCCATTCGCAAATTCACAAACACGGTGATAAAGATCCTTATAACTAATTTCAGTAACTACACCATCATCACCTTCAAAAATAATGGCTATTTTGTTTGGCTGTGAAGTTAAGTGCCTATCCAAGCAATTATATGAAGCGTTGAGTTTCCCATCTTCGAACCATTTAAAGAAGGGGGGGTTATCTTCGTTAAGTATTTTGGTGAAGGGCTTTTCCCATATCAATAGCTCTTTGGCTAAGTCGGCCCATGCTTCCTCGTAATTATCAGCAAACTTTTTACATATAGTTTCGTATGCATCCATGCCAGAAACGTTAGCTTTTTCTATAACATTTTTTGGAGGGTAAAAAATTCTTTCCTCATGATGTATTGACTCAATGTCCATTTGGACCTCGCAAAATAATAATTTAACTCTTATATATGATATATAAGACTAATAAAAAAATAATACATTTTTTCACACAGAATGTAAAAGTAAATTTAATGTTTTTCGCACTTGTAATAAACCAATAGCTTATGATACAAATGTCACATTATAAATAAAAAAATTAATTTTCGGATTTGAAATTTTACTGACCATGAGAAATGACCCTTCGACTTAGACTAAATATCTTAATATCAATCATTATGATGATGTTTACGATTGTGTTGAGTATTGTTTTAATTCTCGCCTCCAAACAATCTATTGAAGAGGGTGTGGAGGGAGCAAATAAAGTGACGTTGCAATTGCTGGACTCTGTAATTATGAGCTCGGTCCAAAATCCAGAATGGGGAGATACCCATTTAGTTATGCAGAGATTTCTAGAGGACCTTGGTCATGTAAGAAGTAATAGAATATCTTTATATGACCTGCAAGGCACTTTACTTTATAAGTCACCACCCAGTACATATCGATTAAATACAAATCCTCCAAATTGGTTCATTAAGTTTTTAGCCCCACCAAATAACGTAAATACGCGGTTAATACGATTTGGAAGATTAATTGTTGAAACTAATCCTATAGGAACAATTAAGGAGGCTTGGGTTGAGATGAGCAGATTATTCTTTATTACTATAGTTTTTCTTATAGCGCTTAATATCTTTGTATATTTTCTTTTAGGCCGATGGCTGCAACCAATCAATCCTATGTTAAAAGCTATTGAAAAGATGGGAAAGGGAAAGCTGAGCATCAGACTACCTCAGTTTAAATTACCTGAATTTAATTCTATATCAACCAATTTTAATCGAATGGGGGAGTCTCTTGAGTTAAGCATTAAAGAGAATCAAACGCTTGCATCCATTGCAGAACAGACTGCTGATGCAATTATCATGCAAGACAAAGATAATAAAATATCTTTTTGGAATCATTCAGCTGAATTGATGTTTGGGTTTAATAGGGCTGATGCTCTTGGTAGACCTATTGATATAATTTTCCCAAAAGACCGTAAAAAAAATCATACAGAAACTTTTTTAAGTGGGGTACGCGGTAAAGGACTGTCAAATTTTGAAGCTCAAGGAGTTACCAAAAAAGCAAATTTAATAGATATTTCGATATCCTCTTCTTCGCTAAAAGATCAAAAAACCAAGAGATTTATTGGAAATATATTAAGCATTAGGGATATTTCAGAAAAAATAATTGCCGAACAATCACAAAAAGAATTAAGAAGAAACAGAGAATTAACTGCAATTATTCAAGGTCATATTGAGGACGAACGAAGAAGTTTGGCAAGAGAGCTGCATGATGAGCTAGGGCAATACGTTTCTGCGGTTAAGATTTTTGCTCAAAATATAATTAATCGCTCTAAAGGTAAAGATAAAAATATTGAGGAAAGTGCATTATCGGTTACCTCGGCCGCCAATCAGATATATGATGGTATGCATAGCATTATAAGGCAGTTAAGACCGGGCTCCTTAGACAATCTTGGTTTGGCAGAAACTCTTAAGGATATGGTTTCTGGTTGGCGATCTCAACACAGCGCTATTAATATCGATTTATTAGTAGGTGAAAGCTTGGGGCATCTTGGAGAAGCAATTAGTATTAACGTTTATCGCATAATTCAAGAGGCTATGAATAATTGCTTAAAGCATGCGGAAGCTAAAAATATTTCGATAAGCTTGGATAACAAGAAAAAGCAATTAGCTCTAGTCTTTAAAGATGATGGCGTGGGTTTTGATACGACATTGCTGGCCAAGACTAAACAATTCGGGTTAATTGGCATGCAGGAGAGAGTGAAGTCCTTGAACGGAATTTTTTCTATAAAAAGCAATCCCAATAAAGGTACATTAATTAACATTACTATCCCATTGGATAATTAGGAGCATTATGAGCAATATGAAAGTTTTACTGGTCGATGATCACTCAGTTGTAAGAATGGGCTTTAAGATGTTAATTGAGTCTGAGAAAGACATGGAAATTATTGCGGAGGCAGATTCTGGAGAAAATGGCATCAAAGCTTACAAAGAACATACCCCTGATGTAACCGTCATGGATATTACAATGCCAGGGATCGGTGGCTTGGAAGCAATTGATAGAATTTTAGCTCATGATAAAAATGCCAAAATTCTAGTGCTATCTGCACATGAAGATTCGGTTCATCCTAAGCGAGCACTCAATGCTGGAGCCTTGGGTTACCTTACCAAGAGAAGTGCTGCTGAAGAATTAATCAAGGCTATTCGAACTGTCAGTAAAGGCACAAAGTATTTAGAGTCGACAATAGCCCAACAAATGGCAATCACGCAACTTTCGGGAGAAAATAACCCTGTAGAAGTTTTATCTGACAGAGAGTTTGAGGTGTTTATGGCGCTCGCAAAGGGAAGGAGTACCAATGAAATTGCAGAAACTATTTGTCTTAGCCCAAGAACGGTTGGGACCCACCTTTACAATATTAAACAAAAGCTCAATGCTAGCAATTCAGCTGAGATAGCTTTGATAGCGATCCGTTCCGGCTTACTTGAGCCTTGATGATTTTAACGAAACAAAAAGACCGCTTAAAATAATAATTACTATTCCGATAAAGCTGAATACATCAATAGCTTCATTCAAAATAATAAAGCCAAGAAGCGCAGAAAAGATAATCGTTAAATATGACATCCCTGCGTTGCTGAGAGTATTTCCTACTCGGTATGCTCTTGTTAATGCAATTTGCGCTATTGTGGCGGAAGCACCTAATGTGAATAGAAGAATAAGGTCGGCGGGGTTGGGCACAGTCATATCCTGGCCGATCAGAAACACTGAAGATCCTAAAGTAGAAATAAGAGTAAAGTAAAAGACAGTGCGAATATCAGGCTCTCTCAGTTGTCCAAGTTGGGTTATATATAAGTAGGCTAATGCAGCACCAAATCCAGAAAGCAGTCCCATAAGTCCTGCAAAAAAACTTTGATCCTGAAATATTGGCTTAAGAATGAAAAAAACCCCAATAAATCCAATAAATACTAATGCATAAGTTTTAAGGTTGAGCTTTCTATTAAGTATAAATGGTAGTAAAAGCCCTACAAATAACGGAGAGGTATAATTTAGGGAAATAGCCGTCCCTAAAGGCAAATGAGCTATAGCGTAAAAAAATAAAAGTAATGACACAAATCCGGTTAGCGATCGTTTTAAATGCAATGAGAGGTAGTTAGTTTTAATTTTTATGCGGCTATGTCGCATCATAGTAAAAATAAATATCAAGCTAATACTTGAGCGATAGAAAACAAGTTCTGAGGGGGAAAATTGCAGGCTCCCTAGTTTCACAGTCAAGCCCATGATGGAAAAGAAAAAGGTAGCCATTAGCATCCAAAAGACACCTTTTTGTAGTTTGGGCATATTTAACAAATTAAATGGATTGGGAGTATATTAATCAAATAAGTTTCAGTATAATTGTTTCTTTGAAATTTAATAACAATAACTTTAATTATAAGGATCCAGATTAAAATGAAAAATCCATTAGATTCAATAAAAGGAACTATTGTAGCGGGAGTTGTCCTTTCGGCAATTATTCTCTATGCACTTGCATCAAGCGGAAGTAGTGCTTACATGGGATTAGTCAGATTCTTTCATGTTATCGCAGGCGTTGCATGGATTGGCTTATTGTACTATTTTAATTTCGTCCAAGTTCCTGCATTAAAAGCCGCTGCGGCCGATGGAACTGCTGCTGGGATTACTAAACATGTAGCACCCTTAGCTTTGCTTTGGTTCAGATGGGCTGCCCTAGCAACTTGGTTAGCAGGAGCTGCATTGCTGGGCGGAAATTTCACAGCTGCATTTTTGCTTCAAGGAGGATACGTTGCTATTGGCCTTGGGTCATGGCTAGGTACAATTATGCTATTTAATGTTTGGGGTCTAATTTGGCCAAACCAACAAAAAATACTTGGAATGAAAAAAGCAACGGATGAAGAAAAAGTATCAGCAAGAAGGATTGCTCTTTTAGCTTCCAGAACTAATACCTTGCTTTCAATCCCAATGTTACTTTTAATGACCAACGGCTTATCACACCGAGCTTTGCTTGGGCTGTAAGCTTAACTAAAGCATACTACGGCGGCTTTGGCCGCCGTTTTTGTTTCTATTATGAATTTATTAAAGAATAACTTATTAAATACCTACAAAAGGCTCCCAGTTTCATTTGAAAGAGGTGAGGGTGTTTGGCTGTTCGATCAATTTGGGAATAAGTATCTCGATGGGTTATCAGGAGTTGCAGTAAACACGCTTGGACATAATCATCCGTCGATAGTCAGCGCAATAAGTGAACAAGCTTCCAAGTTGATACACGTGTCAAACTATTACCATATTCAAGAGCAATGTTTACTTGCGAAAAAAATTACATCCATTTCCGCTCTCTCGTCAGTATTTTTTTGCAACTCTGGATGCGAGGCAAACGAAGCGGCCATAAAAATAGCAAGACTCCATGGGAACAAAAACCATATTGAAGCTCCATCCATAATTGTCATGGATAGCGCTTTTCATGGGAGAACTATGGCAACATTATCCGCCACTGGAAGCAGACGAGCCCAGGCTGGGTTCGAGCCCTTAATGTCGGGATTCATCAGAGTTCCATATGATGATATAGATGCAATAAAAAAAATAGCTTCTCAGAAAAATAATGTTTCAGCCATTCTGGTCGAACCAATTCAAGGTGAGGGCGGAATTAATATCCCTCAAGATTTAGGCGGCTATTTATCGTCTTTAAGAGAGATTTGCGACGATAATAACTGGCTTCTTATGTTAGACGAAGTGCAATGTGGCATTGGCCGAACAGGTGAGTGGTTTGCTTTTCAGCACAGTAAAATTAAGCCTGATGTGATGACCTTAGCTAAAGGTTTAGGATCCGGCATTCCTATAGGAGCCTGTGTAGTTAATGATAAAGCCGGTAATTTAATGCAGCCAGGAAAGCATGGATCTACCTTCGGCGGAAATCCATTGGCGTGTATTGTCGGATTAACAACGTTAGATGTTATGAAGAAGGACGACTTGCTTAGCAATGCTATTCTCCAAGGTGACATTATTGTCAGCAGACTTAAAGCAATCGTTGGTGAACACAAAGGTATTAAATCCATAAGATATAAAGGGCTTATGATAGGTGTTGAGCTTGCAATGCCTTGTGTGGATTTAATTGAAATAGCCTTGCAAAATAAATTGCTCATTAATGTGACTGCAGACAATGTAATTAGATTGCTACCGTCGCTGATTATTAACGAAAAAGAATCGACCCTGTTGGCAACTAGGCTGGGTGATTTAATATTAAATTTTTTAGAGAAAAATGATAAATGACTATAAAGCACTTTCTAAAGTTTAATGATTTGAGTGCATCAGAAATAGAATCTATTTTTGATAAGGCCAAATGGATTAAATCAAAATACAAAGCATATGATAAGTACTGGCCCTTAGAAGATCGAACCTTGGTGATGATCTTTGAGAAAGCAAGCACAAGGACGCGCCTTTCATTTGAGTCGGGCATGCACCAGTTAGGTGGAGCAGCTATCTATTTAAATACTAGAGATTCACAATTGGGAAGAGGGGAACCTGTAGAGGATGCAGCTCAAGTGATATCTAGAATGTGTGATGTGGTAATGATCAGAACGTTTGAGCAGGATATTATTGAGAGATTTGCCCGTAACTCAAGAGTACCAGTAATTAATGGCCTTACGAACGAATATCATCCATGTCAAATTTTGGCCGATATTTTTACTTTTATTGAAAAGAGAGGGTCAATCAAAGGCAAAACAGTGGCTTGGATTGGAGACTCGAATAATGTTTGTAATACATGGCTTCAGGCAGCTGAATTACTCGACTTCAACGTTCATGTTTCAACACCAAAAGGATATGAGGTGGAGTTAGAAAGAGCAGGATTATACAGTGATGATCATTTTGAGCAATTTGACGATCCAATGGATGCAGCTAAGGGAGCTGATATAGTGACAACTGATGTTTGGACCAGCATGGGTTTCGAAAGTGAAAAGAAAGAAAGAATTAAGGATTTTGCTGACTGGCAAGTTGATACAGATATGATGAAGTTAGCAAATAAAGATGCGCTCTTTATGCATTGTCTTCCTGCACATAGGGGTGAAGAAGTAACCTCTGAAGTCATCGACGGATCGCAAAGTGTTGTCTGGGAAGAGGCGGAAAATAGGCTGCATGTTCAAAAAGCATTATTAGAATATTTATTACTAGGAAGTAAATAGATGATAAAAGACGTAAATAAAATAGTTTTGGCCTACTCAGGTGGGCTAGACACTTCTGTAATCTTGAAATGGCTTCAGCAGGAATATAATTGTGAGGTGGTTACCTTTACAGCTGATCTTGGGCAAAAAGAGGAGATAGAGCCAGCCAGAGCAAAAGCCACATCGGCAGGAGTTAAGGAAATATTTATTGAAGATCTTCGAGAGGAATTTGTAAGAGATTATGTGTTTCCAATGTTTAGAGCCAACGCAATATATGAAGGTGAATATTTACTAGGCACATCAATCGCAAGACCTTTAATTGCAAAAAGATTAGTTGAGATAGCTCATCAAACTGGAAGCAATACAATTTCGCACGGCGCAACAGGCAAGGGTAACGATCAAGTCAGGTTTGAGCTGGGAGCATATGCAATCAACCCTGACATAAAAGTAATTGCGCCATGGAGGGAATGGGACCTCTTAAGCAGAGAAAAACTTTTAAAATTTGCTGAGAGCAATAACATACCTGTTGAAATGAAGCATAAGCAGGGTGGAAGTCCTTATAGTATGGATGCGAACCTTCTTCATATTTCTTATGAAGGAAGGCATTTGGAAGACCCTAAGAGTGCACCAGAAGAATCGATGTGGAGATGGACATCAAGCCCACAAGATGCTCCAGATGAGGCTGAAGAGATCACTATCGGTTATGATATGGGCGATCCAGTAAGTTTAGATGGGAAAATGCTGCCTCCCCATGAGATCTTAGAAAAGCTAAATGAGCTTGGGGGTAAACATGGTATTGGAAGATTAGACTTGGTTGAGAACAGATATGTCGGTATGAAAGCCAGAGGGTGTTATGAAACGCCAGGGGGATCAATACTGTTAAAAGCTCATAGAGCTATTGAGTCACTTACTTTAGACAGAGAAGTGGCGCATTTGAAAGATGAGCTAATGCCTAGGTATGCGTCAATAATTTACAATGGCTACTGGTGGAGCCCAGAAAGATTAGCAATGCAGGCATTGATCGATCATACCCAATTAAATGTTAAAGGCTGGGTTAAATTAAGTTTTTATAAAGGTAATATTACCGTCCTTGGAAGAGATAGCGACACCTCGCTTTTTGATCCGGAGATTGCAACGTTTGAAGATGACGATGGTGCTTTTGATCATAAGGATGCTGCTGGCTTTATCAAACTTAATGCATTGAGACTTCGAATTGCTAACAAAAGAAATAATTCATAAGGAAAAAAATTATGCCCTCATTTGATATTACCTCTAAAGCCAATATAGAAAATATTAAAAATGCGATTGATGTATCTATGCGAATGGTTAACAACCGTTATGACTTTAAAGGAACAAGCGCTAAGTTAGAGCTGTATGAAAAAGATATGAAAATCACCCTTAATGGTGATTCTGAGTTCCAGATCAACCAGTTAAAAGATATCCTTTTTCCTTCTATGGAAAAAAAAGAGCCGGACAGCTCAAAAAGAATGGAGTCAAAAAACATAGAGTCAGTATCAGGAAATAAGTCAAAACAAGACCTTATTATCAAAAGTGGAATTGATATTGATCTTGCAAAAGAAATTATTAAAACAATAAAAGAATCTAAGATCAAAGTTCAAAGTAGCATTCAGGGAGATGAATTAAGGATTGTTGGTGCAAAGAGGGATGTGCTTCAGGAATGTATAAGCTTAGTAAAGGCAACACACAATAAATTTCCTTTGAATTTTGGTAACTTTAGAGATTAAAAAAATAATGGCAACAACATTGTATGAAAAAATATTTAATAGGCATGTGGTCCGAGAAGATAACGATACCTATTTAATATACATAGATCGTCATCTGATTCATGAGGTAACCAGCCCTCAAGCATTTGAAGGTCTCAGGCTTGCAAACAGACCCATATGGCGCGCCAATTCTATTTTGGCTGTACCTGATCACAATGTACCCACTACTGATAGAAAAAAGGGGATTCTAGACCCTATATCAAAAATTCAAGTAGAAACCTTGGATAATAATTGCGATGCCTATAAATTGACTCAATTTAAAATGGATGATGAGCGACAAGGTATTGTTCATGTCATTGGACCGGAACAAGGATCAACTCTTCCCGGTATGACAATCGTTTGTGGAGACTCACATACAAGCACGCACGGGGCATTTGGTGCATTGGCAATGGGTATTGGAACGTCAGAAGTTGAGCATGTGCTTGCTACGCAATGTTTGATTGTTAGAAAATTTAAAACAATGCAAATTAATGTAAATGGCGTTGTTGGAAAACATATTACCGCCAAAGATGTAGCTCTTCATATTATTGGGCAAATCGGTACAGCAGGTGGAACGGGTTATGCAATTGAGTTTTCTGGATCAGCTATTAGAGGCCTTAGTATGGAAGGTAGAATGACGTTATGTAACATGGCTATTGAAGCTGGGTCAAGAGCAGGTTTAGTGGGCGTTGATTCAAAAACTATAAGCTACTTAAAAGATCGACCATTTTCACCAAAAGAAGAATTGTGGGAGCAAGCCGTAGAAAGCTGGAAAGAATTAATTTCTGATGAAGGCGCTGCATTTGATAAGGTAATTAATATGGAAGCTTCGTCAATTGAACCTCAAGTAACATGGGGAACTTCACCAGAAATGGTTTGTGGAATCAATGAAAACATTCCATGTCCAGAAGCAGAAAAAAAAGAATCTAATCAAAAAGGATATCAGCGTGCACTTGATTACATGGGCCTCAAAGAGAGTATGCCTATCACGGACATAACGCTTGATAAGATTTTTATTGGGTCCTGCACTAACTCTCGAATCGAAGATTTGAGGGCCGCAGCACAAGTTGTGAAAGCAAAAAAAATTGCTAAGAATATCAAGCTAGCCTTAGTTGTCCCTGGCTCCGGCTTGGTTAAAGCCCAAGCAGAGAAAGAGGGCTTAGACAAAATTTTCATTGACGCAGGATTTGAATGGCGCGACCCAGGTTGCTCTATGTGTTTAGCAATGAATGCAGATCGATTAGAGCGAGGTGAGCGGTGTGCGTCAACTTCAAATAGAAACTTTGAAGGCAGGCAAGGTCAAGGGGGTAGGACGCATTTGGTCAGCCCACAAATGGCAGCAGCAGCAGCTATTCATGGAAAATTTATTGATGTGAGGGAGTTAGAGTAAATGCTACCACTCATAAGGCATGAAGGCGTTGTTATACCTCTCGACAGATCAAATGTAGATACGGATGCAATAATTCCAAAACAATTCCTAAAATCTATTAAAAAATCAGGTTTTGGCCCCAATTTATTTGATGAATGGAGATACTTGGATCAAGGGGAGCCGGGGGAAGACTCTACCTTAAGAAAAATAAATCCTGACTTTGTTTTAAATAAGCCACAGTTCGCAAAAGGAACTATTTTATTGGCCAGAGAGAATTTTGGCTGTGGATCCAGCAGAGAGCATGCGCCCTGGGCTTTGCTTGATTATGGTATTCGCATAATTTTAGCCCCCAGCTTTGCAGATATTTTTTACGGCAATTGTTTTAAAAATGGAATTCTTCCTATTGCGATAAGCAAAGAGTTGACGAATACCTTTTTTGATAAATCCCAAAGCTCACAAGGCCTGAGACTGCTTATTGATCTTGAAAACCAATTTATAATTGACGGTTCGGATAAGCATGATTTTGACATTGACGCATTTAAAAAATATTGCCTATTAGAGGGCCTTGATGATATCGGGTTAACTTTGAAGCATAGTGTTGATATTAAGAATTTTGAGAATAACTATCATAGCCAATTTCCTTGGCTAACTAAATAGGAAGCCTTATGAAGATTGCAGTTTTTCCAGGCGATGGTATTGGCCCAGAAATAATTAAACAAGCAGTCAAAGTGCTTGATGCTTTTAATCTCTCTGATGCAATAGAGTATGGATCTATTGGAGGGGCAGGATACGAGTTGCACAACGACCCTTTCCCCGAAGTATCTCTTAATCTTGCCCTAGAGGCGGATGCAGTTTTATTAGGTGCAGTAGGAGATTGGAAGTATGACTCACTTCCAAGGGATATGCGCCCGGAAAGAGGGCTCTTAAGAATTAGACAGGCCCTGAATTTATTTGCCAATTTGAGACCAGCAATAATGTTTCCAGAGCTGGTTCATGCATCAAGCCTTAAACCTGAAATTGTTTCAGGACTGGATATTCTAATTGTTAGAGAGTTGACTGGAGATATATATTTTGGAAAACCCCGTGGAATATCCATTAATGATAAGGGTGAGCAAGAAGGTATCAATACGATGCGTTATTCGGAATCTGAGATTAGAAGAATTGCCCATGTTGCATTTAATACCGCTGAAAAAAGATCAAAAAAATTGTGCTCTGTAGACAAGGCGAATGTGCTAGAGGCGACTGAATTATGGCGAAAGATTGTTACAGAGACGGCAGGTGAATATCCTTCAGTTGAGCTAAGTCACATGTACGTAGATAATGCAGCAATGCAGCTGGTAAAAAACCCTAAGCAATTTGATGTTATTGTTACTGGTAACATTTTCGGGGATATATTATCTGATCAAGCATCAATGTTAACGGGATCTATTGGAATGCTGCCCTCAGCTTCGTTAGATGAAAATAATAAAGGCATGTATGAGCCAAGCCATGGCTCTGCACCAGACATTGCCGGAACAAACAAAGCGAATCCTATTGCGACAATTTTGTCCTTAGCGATGATGTTTAAATACACATTTAACGATCTAGAAAAATTTAACATTATTGAGGATGCTGTAAAGCAAGCATTAAAAGATAATTACCGTACTGAAGATATAGCTTCAGATAAAACAACAATTTTAGGATGTGAGGAAATGGGCGATGCTATTATTGAACGAATGCGAATATAGTAAATGAAAAAAATAGGATTTATTGGTTGGAGAGGTATGGTTGGCTCTGTTTTAATGGAGCGCATGACCCAAGAAAAAGATTTTGATAAAGTCGATCCCTTTTTCTTTACTACTTCACAGGTGGGCGAAAAAGCACCAAGCTATTCTCATAAAGAATCATGTCTTTTGGACGCGTATTCCATTTCCGAGCTTGGTAAAATGGATATCATCATATCCTGTCAGGGTGGTAATTATACAGAAGAGGTCTATCCAAAACTTAAAGATATTAAATGGAAAGGTCATTGGATTGATGCTGCATCCACGCTAAGAATGCATAAAGAGGCGCTGATTGTTTTAGACCCACTTAACGGGGATGCAATCGAACAAGCCTATATCAATGGAAATAAAACATGGGTCGGAGGCAATTGTACGGTTTCATTGATGCTTCTGGCTATTCAAGGATTAGTTGAAAGCAATGCAGTGGAATGGGTTTCCTCAATGACTTACCAAGCAGCTAGTGGTGCTGGAGCAAGAAATATGAAAGAGCTATTAGTGCAAATGGGTGAGCTTCATAGTTCTGTAGCTAATAAAATTGAGGATAAAAGTTATAATATTCTTGATCTGGATAAGGATACTCAGAAAAAAATGCATGCAAAAAGTTTTACAACAACTGAGTTTGGTGTCCCTTTGGCTGGAAGTTTAATTCCATGGATAGACCAAGACCTAGAAGATGGAAGGAGTAAGGAGGAGTGGAAAGGCCAAGCTGAATCAAACAAAATTTTATCCGGATATTTTGATTCTATTAAGGTGGATGGCTTATGTGTAAGGATCGGAACTATGCGCTCTCATAGCCAAGCACTCACCATTAAATTAAAAAAAGATTTAAATATAAAGGAAATTAATAATTTAATTAGTAATGGTAATAAGTGGGTTAAGCTCATCCCTAATAACAAGCAAGAAAGTATTAAGAGCTTAACACCAGCCTCAGTTTCAGGAACATTGGATATTGCTATTGGGCGAGTAAGAATGCTTGATCTTGGTAATAATCTAATATCTGCATTCACTGTAGGCGACCAATTGCTTTGGGGTGCAGCAGAGCCGCTTAGGCGAATGATGAACATATTGATTCAAAAAGAGGGGTAGCAGGGTATGCGTTCAAGATTATTTCTACTAATTATTGTCACAATGTTTAGTCAGGCTGGACAAGCCGTACAATTAGGAAAAATTCAGGTTAACTCTACCCAAGAGAGAGCATTCAATGCTCAGATAGTAGTAGGAATTGAAAAGGGAGACAATCTAGAGCAGGTGAAATATTCGATTGCATCACCAGAAATCTATAAATCTCAAGGGATGCAAAGACAAGCAATTCATTCAGATATCAGTATTGATTTTTTAGAGAGCCAAGGAAAAGTCCCTACATTAATTCTTAAATCAAAAAAACCGGTAAAGGATTCTTTTTTAGACTTATTAATTCAAATTGACTCTCCTAAAGGGAGGTTGTTTAAGGAATATACCGTATTGCTTGACCCACCAACAAAGAAAGAAGCTGATAGACCCGCAGATGAAGTCACAATAAAAAATACTGCCAACAATACCAAGCCTAAGGTATCAAAAAAAGTAAAAGCCACTAGTATCGTCACAAAACCAGGGAAAACATTATTTCAAATTGCTAGAGAAAATAATATCTCAGGCATTACAACTGCACAATATGCTGTTGCAGTATTTCAAATAAATCCTGCTGCTTTCGCAAATAACAATATTAATGGACTTAATAAAGGTCAAAAAATATCGTTACCCACTAAAGATTACTTTCAAAAATTATCACATTTAGAAGCTAGAAAAATATTAAAAGAACAAAACATACAGTGGAAGAAAATAACAAATAAGAATCTAAGAAAAGTTTCAGAAAAAAAACCAACAGCACCGAAGAAGAAAAATAATTTAGAGCTATCTAAGCTTAAAGCTGAGGTTCAAAGATTAAGAAAAGAGTTGAAGGAGGTTAATGAGTCAACTGATTTGGTGAGCAAGGCAAATTCGGTAGATGAAGTTGTGATTAAATCGGAAGAAAAGATAACGCAGGTCGACAAAGCACCAGAAATAGAAAATATTCAGCCAGCAGAAGAAGAGGTCTTGGAGACAATAGATAATCAAGACTTTGTGTCATCCATTGCCGTTCAGGAAGAAGACATTATTGAGGAAGTTATTATGGATGAAACAAGCTTGCCTGAGGATAATTCTCGTTCAGGATTAGTGTATGTCTTGATGATACTTTTTGCTATCTTAGGTGGGTTATTAGTATTCTTAACCAAAAAAAGGGCATCATTAAGAACCTTGCCGAAAGATCCAATAAGAACCTCTGTTGATGAGTATATCTACAAAAAAAATATTAGAAAAAATATGACCAATAAGTATTAATTTAAAATGGTTAATGGATCTATTTTATTCTTAGGGCTTCTTCTGCTTTTTAGTATTGGGGGGCTTTCATTAGCTATTCAAGTTATTTTTCTAATCTTGCTATTTCTTCTTTCAGTACTGTTATCGATGAATATATTCGTCTTTCTGCGTAAAATAAAATTTTTTATCGCAACAATCGCACTTGTTTTTTTATTTTCAGTGCCCGGCGAGGTTTTATATTTTTATGGCCCTTTATCAATAACAAAAGAGGGTTTAGTGTTGGCTGGGTTTAATATTGTTCGGCTTGTCAATATTTTTACTATTGTGTTTATTCTAATGAAAGTCTTGCCAAGAGACTTTATTACCACCAGCATTATAAAAGCATGCCTTTTTGTAACTTATTTTGGTGTTAAAAAAGAGCGTTTAATTGCCAGAGTTTTTCTTACCTTTGAGTACCTCGACTTTTATCGCAATGCAAAATTTACCTTCAATAGCCTTGGTGCGGACATAGCAAAGCAAATAAATTCAGATTATAGTGAGAAGATTAAACCAAACCTACCTCTTGTAACATTCGGTACTAATGACTTTTTTTGGTCTGGCTCTTTTGCAGTCGCATTTTTAACTATTCAATTTTTGCTGATATGAGAATAGCTTGTTCAGTTAGTTACAATGGATATGGATTTTCTGGTTGGCAAAAGCAACCAGACGTAAAGACAATACAGGGTCTGATTGAGAGCGCTTTAACTGAAATTGCCAAAGACACGGTTATTACTCATGCATCCGGAAGAACTGATAGCGGTGTACATGCCCTTGGGCAAATTATCCATTTCGATACTACAAAAAATAGACCATTAACTGCTTGGGTAAAAGGTGTGAATGCTTTTCTGCCGAGTTCCATTAAAGTAAGGTGGGCTAAAAATATATCCGAAAGCTTTCATGCGCGTCATTCTGTTTTGGAAAGAGAGTATCAATACCTTTTAATTAAAGATACAAATAATTCTGCTATTTTTCATGCAACGGCAGGTTGGACTTATTTTGATTTAGATGACTATAATTTAATGGCAGCATGTAAATGCTTTGAGGGTACGCATGATTTTAGCTCCTTTCGATCATCCGAGTGCCAAGCAAAGTCGCCTGTTAGAACCATAAATCAATTTCGTTGCGAACAATTCGGCAATACCTATCTTTTTACTATTCGAGCTAATGGTTTCTTACATCATCAGATACGCAATATGATTGCTGCCGTTATCCATGTCGCAAAAAATGAAGATAGCGTTGGGTTTATTGATGATTTATTGTCAAAAAAAGACCGTACACTTGCACCACCAACCTTTATGCCGAATGGTTTATATCTATCAAATATAAAGTATGATGATAAATGGAAACTTCCCCAAATAAATAATTCGGTAAATATCTTTAGTAAAAATGACAATTAAAATTAAAATATGCGGCATTACTAACATTGAAGATGCTTTGAACGCTTCGCTCCTAGGAGCGGATGCCCTTGGTTTTGTCTTTGTAGGAAAGAGTCCTCGCTATATTACGCCCCTTAATACATCAATTATTATCGATGCATTACCACCCTTTATAAGCAAAGTTGGTTTATTCGTCAACCCATCAAAAGAAGAAGTAGAGGATGCTATAAGAGTTGCTAAATTTGATCTTTTGCAGTTTCATGGCGATGAAAATGAAGAGTTTTGCAATCAATTTAATTTGCCTTACATCAAAGCAATTTCAGTAAAAAGCGAAGTTAATTTGGTAGAATATGAAACGAATTACAATTCAGCATCAGCGCTCTTGTTGGATACATACTCTGAGAAGGCTAGGGGTGGAACTGGAACAACATTTGATTGGAATTTAATTCCAGCAGAAGAGTCGAAACCTTTGATAATTGCAGGCGGGCTCAATAATGAAAATATTACTGATCTGTTACGGCATACAACCCCATATGCAGTCGATGTGAGTGGTGGTGTAGAGGTATTAAAGGGCAAGAAAGATTATAAAAAAATGGAAAATTTTATTTTGGGAGTAAGAAATGCAACCTTATGATTTACCGGATCAGTTCGGCCATTTCGGTCAATTTGGCGGAACATTTGTTGCGGAGACATTAATTGAAGCTCTAGATGAGTTGCGAGACATGTATGCGAAATACAAAGATGATCCAGAGTTCCTTGCTGAATTTCATCATGATTTAAAGCATTTTGTTGGTAGGCCTAGCCCAATCTATTTCGCCGAGCGTCTAACTGATCAAATTGGCGGAGCTAAAATTTACTTAAAACGAGAAGATTTAAACCATACAGGCGCTCATAAAGTTAATAATACGGTCGGCCAAGCATTGTTAGCTAAAAGAATGGGTAAGCCTCGAGTCATTGCTGAAACCGGTGCTGGGCAGCACGGAGTTGCTACGGCAACGATTGCCGCACGTCTTGGCTTAGAATGTGTTGTTTATATGGGAGCTGAGGATGTGAAACGCCAGTCTCCAAATGTCTACAGAATGAAATTACTAGGTGCGACAGTGATCCCAGTGGAGAGTGGATCAAAAACGCTTAAAGATGCCTTAAATGAAGCTTTAAGGGATTGGGTTACTAACGTTTCGAATACGTTTTATATCATTGGGACGGTTGCAGGACCGCATCCATACCCTATGATGGTCAGAGATTTCAATTCGGTAGTAGGTCATGAGTGTATAACTCAAATGCCGGAAATTGCTAACCAACAACCAAATGTAATTATTGCATGTGTTGGTGGGGGATCTAATGCAATGGGTATTTTCCATCCCTACATTAACGACAAAAATGTTCGTCTGATCGGGGTAGAAGCTGCTGGTGATGGAATTGAAACTGGTCGGCATGCCGCTCCGTTAACTTCTAATAGTGGCATCGGAGTGCTGCATGGAAACAGAACATACCTCATGCAAAACCCAGAAGGACAAATTATTGAAACGCATTCAGTTTCTGCGGGCCTTGATTACCCTGGAGTGGGCCCTGAACATGCCTGGTTAAAAGAATCTGGAAGGGCAGAATATGCTGCGGTCACCGATGATGATGCTTTGAAAGCATTCCATAACTTGTGTCAGGTTGAAGGGATTATTCCTGCCCTTGAGACAAGTCATGCTCTTGCTTATGCAGAAAAATTAGCGGCCACTATGCCTAAAGATCAAGTAATTTTGGTTAATCTATCAGGAAGGGGTGACAAAGATATTAATACTGTAGCTAGTATTTCAAACATCTCCTTATAAAATTTATGTCTAGAATAAAAACAACTTTTAAAGGCTTAGCGGAAGATAAAAAGACTGCACTTATACCCTTTATCACCGCCGGCGATCCCCATCCTGACATGACGGTCAAACTTCTTCATGCGCTAGTAGAATCTGGTGCAGATATGATTGAGTTAGGTATCCCTTTCTCTGACCCAATGGCAGACGGGCCTGTCATCCAAAGAGCAAGTGAAAGAGCTTTGGCGAATAATGTCGGTATTAATAAAACTATTAATTTAGTAAAAGACTTTAGAAAAGATAACACACATACACCCATTATTTTAATGGGTTACGCAAACCCTATCGAAGCTATAGGACTTATTAATTTTGTCGACTCTATTAAAAAAGCTGGAGTTGATGGGGTAATTACAGTTGATTATCCACCTGAAGAGTCTAAAGAATTTGTCTCTCTACTATTAGAAAATGACATTGATAGCGTTTTCCTCCTATCACCTACAACCGAAGATGATCGAATTCAGCTTATTATTGACCAAGCAACGGGTTTTATTTATTACGTTTCTCTTAAAGGGGTTACTGGCTCAGCTAATATTGATATAGAACAGGTAAATGAAAGAGTAAATAATGTGCGAAAGTTTACCAAATTACCTGTGGGCGTAGGTTTTGGAGTAAGGGATGCTAAAACGGCAAAAGAGGTTGCAGCTATTGCTGATGCTGTTGTCATAGGCAGTCGTATCGTGCTTGAAATTGAACAGTCAAATAAAGACACATTGATTGATAACATTAAAAAACTTATGCGTGAGATGAAAAATGCAATTGAATAAGATGAAAAAAATATCATGAGCTGGTTAAAAAATGTTTCCCCTAAAATTAAAAAGATTGTTGGCAGTCTAAAGAAAAATATTCCTGAAGGACTTTGGCATAAATGCCCTTCATGCCAATCAACGCTTTATAGATCTGAGCTAGAAAAAAATAGCGAAGTTTGTCCAAATTGTAGTTTTCATAATAGGATAGGTGCCAGGTCCCGCATCAAACTTTTGTTAGATACTCCTAATCAGAATGAGATTGGAAAAAAAATAAGT
This sequence comes from Methylophilales bacterium HTCC2181, assembly GCA_000168995.1. Classification (GTDB taxonomy): domain Bacteria; phylum Pseudomonadota; class Gammaproteobacteria; order Burkholderiales; family Methylophilaceae; genus BACL14. The sequence goes on from AAUX01000001.1 coordinate 741,153, forward strand.
GCTACAGATCCGCTAAAATTTGAAGACACACAAAAATATAAAGACCGTCTCGTTTCAATGAAAAAAAATACTGGAGAAAACGATGCGCTAGTAGTTTCTGAGGGATTTATTGAATCCATGCCAGTTGTTATGGCTGTCTTTGAATTTAAGTTTATGGGTGGATCTATGGGCTCTGTAGTAGGAGAGAAGTTTGTTCTAGGGCTTAATAAGGCGATACAAAATAAAGCTGCATTTGTGTGTGTGACATCAAGTGGAGGAGCAAGAATGCAGGAAGGCTTGCTATCACTTATGCAGATGGCTAAAACCAGTGCAGCATTAACTAAGCTAAGCGCTCAAAAGCTTCCTTTCATTTCAGTATTGACTGATCCCACAATGGGTGGTGTATCGGCTAGTTTTGCCATGTTAGGTGATGTCATTATGGCTGAGCCAAAAGCCTTAATTGGGTTTGCAGGACCAAGAGTTATTGAACAAACCGTTAGAGAGAAGCTCCCTGAAGGATTTCAACGGTCTGAATTTCTTCTCGAACATGGGGCGATAGATATGATTGTAGATCGCAGGCAGATGCGTAAAACTATTGCTAAGATTATTTCACACTTAATGCGTTAGACATTGCTTAACAAGCTATCTAAAAAAGACAGTCTTGAGGCGTGGCTTGACTATATTGAAAAGTTACACCCCAGTGAAATTGAATTAACTCTTGAGCGTGTTCGAGAGGTAAAAGATCTTGCTAATATTTCCCCGGATTTTCCCATTATTCTCGTAGGCGGCACAAACGGCAAAGGTTCTGTATGTGCCTTCATAGAATCAATTCTTCATGCATCAGATCTAAAGATTGGTTGTTATACCTCTCCGCATTTATTACGCTTTAACGAGCGCATTCGTATTAATAAGCATGAGGTTGATGACAAAGCTATTGTTAATGCCCTTGACCACATTGAAAGAAGTCGTCGAGATATTCCATTAACATATTTTGAGATTACTACGTTAGCAGCAGTTAAGTGTATGAATGACGAGGCGGTGGACATAGCTATTCTTGAGGTAGGCTTAGGGGGCCGCCTGGATGCGGTTAACATATTTTCCCCAACAATTTCATTAATAACCACTGTTAGTTTGGATCATCAAGCTTATCTTGGTGATAGTGTTGATAAAATCGGATTTGAAAAGTCTGGAATCTTCAGAAGAAATATCCCGGCAATCATTAATCATAAAAATCCTATTCCTAGCATGATCAGTGCGGCAAATAAAATAAATGCCAACCTGTCTTTACTCGGTAACGATTATAATCTAGTTATTCATGATAAGTCACTGAGCTACACTAGCAACGATCTGAGTTACTCTGATCTTCCATTACCTCAAATTAAGGGGAATCATCAAATTATTAACTTAGCTGGAGCGCTAAGATGTATAGAGCTATTGAATAGCACCATACCTATTTCTATTAAAGCGATAAAGAAGGGGATATCGGATGCATCAATTAGAGGCCGTTTTGAGGTGCTACTTAACAATCCTTTAGTTGTTGTTGACGTAGCTCACAATCCAGAATCAGCCAACAATTTAGCCAATAATTTCATGGATGCGAAGTTAGATGGCATAACCACCGCTATTTTTTCGGTATTTGAAGATAAGGATGTTTTATCAATTATTCAGCCATTTATAAATGTTATCGATAAATGGTATATTGCAGAACTTTCCTCAGAAAGAGCATTGTCATGCGAGGGTATTGAGGAGGCATTAAAAAGTGTTATGCCAACAGTCACTGTAGAAAAGTTTCCAACAGTTCGCCACGCCTATAAAGAAGCTTTAAAGAATGCCCATGATAATGATAATATATTGATGTTTGGTTCATTTTTAGTAATTTCAGAAAGCATTGGTGAAACGTAAATATGTCAGATAATAAAGAAACTTTTCAAGAAAGCATTTTAATTAAACGTGCCAAAAGAAGGTTGTTAGGTGCGACTACGATCCTATTAATTTTGCTTGGATTGTCGTATGTTTTTATCGAAGACAGAACAGGTAAGTACAAAAAGGGCAATGTTAAGGTATCGTTTCTTGAGATGAGTGACTATGCTTTGAGTGAAAAGGCTACCGACGCTTATAACGAAGATATATTGAGCGTCCTTTCGTTATCGGATTACCCCGAGCAAATTCACAGCCAAGGCTCAAATATTCAAAATGGCTTTTTTATTCAAGTTGGGATTTTTTCAACCAACAAAACGGTAGAAAAGTTAGCTAAAGCAATTGATAGCATTGGCCTGCAAACAAGAAAAATACCAATCACATTGAACGGGCAGGAGAGAATCCAATTAATCACCAATTCCTTTGACGACAAGGCTAAAGCGAAAATTGCACTAGCAAAAATAAAAGAAGCCAAATTGCCTGGCATTATCAAGCAGCAAGCTAATTAAATGACAGCAATTGATTACTCAATAATCACCATAATTCTTATTTCACTTGTTCTTGGATGTTTTCGGGGCTTTGTTAGGGAACTTCTAGCTTTAAGTGGTTGGGTCCTAGCTTTTTATTGCGCTAACTATTTTTCAGATTCGCTTTATGCGCTCATTCCTTTTGAACTTGAAAGTAATGTGAAATATATTGCAGCTTATATCTCGATTTTTCTGCTCATACTTATTTTTGCATCTTTAATAATTAAAGTTTTTAATCGTTTCGTTAAAAGTGTGGGATTGGGATTGTCTAATTTTCTTCTTGGCGGCATTTTTGGTTTCATTCGAGGGGTGCTAATAATTTTTATTCTTATTATGGTTTTGGAAAGAACTTCTTTTTCCGTCAACCCAGGCTGGGCTAACTCTATCTATATACCAATCATAAAAAATACTGTTGAAAATACTTTGCCATATTTGCCCGAACAATGGTTTAAAGATGTAAAATACGACAATATTCTGACCTAATTGAGAAGAAATTATGTGTGGAATCATAGGAATTGTTGCTAACGAACCTGTCAATCAACTTTTGTATGATGGTTTGCTGGTATTACAACATCGAGGGCAAGATGCTGCGGGCATAGTCACAAGCGATGGCAGTCGTTTCCATATGCATAAAAACAACGGTCTCGTTAAGGATGTTTTCCATACACGCCATATGAAAACATTGAATGGTAATGCTGGGATTGGTCATGTTCGTTATCCCACAGCAGGCTCATCTTCGTCAGCAGAAGCTCAGCCGTTATATGTAAATTCTCCTTACGGCATAGTCCTTGCCCACAATGGCAATCTTACAAATGCCGATAAGCTAAAAGACGATATGTTTAAGCTTGATCTTAGACACCTCAATACAAACTCCGACTCCGAAGTGTTGTTAAATGTTTTGGCTCACTCAATAGTAGAATCCACTCAAGACAACGTATTAACATCAGACATTATTTTTGAAGCTGTAGCTTCGGTATTCGCTCGATGCAACGGAGCGTATGCCGTAGTATCTATGATTGCTAATTTTGGCCTACTAGCTTTTAGAGACACCCATGGTATTCGCCCCCTTGTTATAGGTATTAAAGAGACTGAGGCTGGTCCTGAGTATATTGTTGCCTCAGAAAGTGTCGCCTTAGATATGCTGGGATTTAGATTGTTGCGTGATGTTGAGCCAGGTGAAGCAATCTTTATAGATTTAGATGGTAATTTTTATTCAAAAAAATGCGCTCAACAAGCAAAACAGACCCCTTGTATTTTTGAGTACGTATATCTTGCACGTCCTGACTCAGTTATTGATGGAGTATCGGTTTATCAAACACGCCTAAATATGGGCGGCACTTTGGCCAAAAAAATTAAAAGAGACTGGGCTAATTTATCCATTGACGTAGTGATTCCTATTCCAGATACTAGCCGCCCTTGTGCTCAAGAGGTTGCGTTAAAGCTCAATGTTAATTTTAGAGAAGGGTTTATTAAGAATCGCTATATAGGTAGGACTTTTATTATGCCCGGGCAAGCTCTCAGAAAAAAATCAGTGCGACAAAAATTGAACCCTATTAAATTTGAATTTCTGGGTAAGAATGTTTTGTTGATTGATGATTCAATTGTAAGAGGCACCACTTCTAAAGAGATAGTTCAGATGGCTCGGGATGCCGGAGCAAAAAATGTATATCTTGCATCAGCGGCCCCACCAGTAAAATTTCCTAATGTCTATGGTATTGATATGCCTTCGAGAAATGAACTTTTAGCTCACAATAAAACTTATGATGAAATCATTGATGAAATTGGTGCTGATGCACTGATATATCAAGATCTAGATGATTTAAAATTGACTATTACTCAAGAAACGACTGCTATCAAAGACTTTGATTGTTCATGCTTTGATGGTAAATACATTACAGCCGATATAGATGAAGCATATCTGGCTAATATTGAAAATGCTCGAGCCGATAAGGATGGTGATAATGAGTCCATTCCCAGCAGTCAATTAGATTTAAATTTATTAAATTACTCATCGGAAAATGAGGAGCAGCATGCCTAGCTTCACCTTGATTTATTTTAAATGAAATGGATAATATAGAATGGTTAGCGCCGATTTGAATAATTCAGCTTGCGGGCGCTCTAAAAATCAGCTAAAGCGGGTAAACCCATCAGCAGCTGTTTGGGTTTTTTTTTGTCTAAATTAGGTAAAGTGAATAAATCGTAATGAATAAATTACCAAATAAATTTAACACTAATGCTGTCCGTGCAGGTATTAATATGACGGAAGAAGGGGAGCATTCAGAAGCAATGTTTTTAACATCAAGCTTTGTGTTTGAAAATGCGCAACAGGCTTCGGATAGATTTAAGAATGTAGAAAAAGGAAATGTTTATTCTCGCTTTACAAATCCTACCGTTAGAGTTTTTGAGGAGCGGTTAGCCTCGTTGGAAGAGGCTGAGCAATGCGTCGCTACTTCAAGCGGAATGTCGGCGATACTTTCTCTTTTCATGTCTTTGTGCCAACCCGGTGACCATATCGTGGTCTCACGGAGTATTTTTGGAACAACCGTTCAATTATTCAACAATATATTGAAACGATGGGGTATAGACATAAGCTATGTTGATTTGAAAGAAGATTTAGAGTGGAAGGCGGCAATTACTAACAAGACCAAATTCTTTTTTGTTGAAACACCATCAAACCCATTGACCGAACTATGCAACATTAAAGATTTAGCCTCTATAGCTCATGAGGCGAATATTAAGCTGGTAGTAGACAATTGTTTTTGTACTCCAGCACTACAAAAACCATTATTGCATGGTGCCGACATCATTATTCATTCTGCAACTAAGTATCTGGATGGGCAAGGAAGGTGTTTAGGAGGAGCGGTATTAGGAAGCAAAGAAGATATGACTGAGGTTTATGGTTTTCTAAGAACAGCTGGACCAACATTAAGCGCATTTAATGCATGGGTTTTTACCAAAAGCCTTGAAACACTCAATATAAGAATGCAGGCTCATTCTTCTAATGCTATGTTGCTGGCAACATGGCTAGAAAAACAAAAAAAGGTCACGAAAGTTTACTATCCTGGACTCGAGTCACATCCACAATATTCGTTGGCCAATACTCAGCAATCTAGTCCTGGAGGTGTACTGTCGTTTGAAGTAAAAGGTGGTATGAGTGAAGCTTGGAGTCTTATTGACTCGACTAAGCTACTATCCATTACAGCCAATCTCGGGGATGTGAAAACAACTATAACCCATCCCACTTCTACAACCCATAGCAGGCTTTCTGACCAGGAAAGGATTGAAGTTGGTATAAATGATAATTTGGTTCGGATTGCTGTTGGCCTTGAAGACATTGATGACATCATTGGTGACCTTAATTATCTTTTAAAATAGCCAATAATTGGTTAAATAGCTTGCCTATACATGCTAAAATTTAAATGAAAACTTATCCAAAAAACCTAGAGAAATTATGAGCCAATTCGCAAAAGAGACGATCCCAGTCAGCCTAGAAGACGAAATGAAAAAGTCCTATTTGGACTACGCAATGAGCGTGATTGTAGGCCGTGCATTACCAGATGTAAGAGATGGGCTTAAACCTGTTCATCGTAGAGTTTTATATGCTATGCATGAATTAAGTAATAATTTTAATAGACCTTACAAAAAATCTGCTCGGATTGTGGGAGACGTTATTGGTAAGTATCACCCTCATGGAGATACTGCCGTTTATGACACGATAGTAAGGATGGCCCAAGACTTTAGCTTGCGTTATATGTTGGTTGATGGACAAGGAAACTTTGGTTCAGTTGATGGGGATAATGCTGCAGCAATGCGTTATACCGAAATTCGAATGTCCAAAATATCGCATGAAATGCTTGCTGATATCGATAAGGAAACTGTCGATTTCGGACCAAACTATGACGGCTCAGAACACGAGCCATTAATAATGCCAACCCGTATTCCTAACCTTCTAATAAATGGAAGCTCTGGTATTGCCGTGGGTATGGCTACAAATTTTCCTCCACACAATTTAACTGAAGTAATTAATGGATTGTTAGCCTTGCTCCAAAAACCTGAAACATCAATCGATGAGTTAATGGAATTTATTCCTGGGCCTGATTTTCCTACGTCAGGAATAATTCATGGAATATCTGGTGTGAGAGATGGTTATAGGACCGGCAGAGGAAGGGTTGTGATGAGGGGTAAAACCCATGTCGAATCTCTTGAGAGGGGAAATAGAGAGGCGATTATTGTCGATGAATTGCCATACCAGGTAAACAAAAAAACATTTATAGAAAAAATTGCTGAATTAGTAGGTGATAAGAAAATTGAAGGAATTTCAGATTTGCGTGATGAGTCTGATAAAGCAGGTATGCGCGTTGTTATTGAATTAAAGAAAGGTGAAATTCCAGAAGTTATACTGAATAATTTATACAAGCAAACCCAATTACAAGACAATTTTGGTATGAATATGGTTGCTCTCATAGATGGACAACCTAGGCTATTGAATTTAAGAGAAATACTTGATGCATTTTTAAAGCATCGACGAGAAGTCATTACAAGGCGAACCGTGTATGAGTTGAAAAAGGCAAGAGAGAGAGGGCATATCCTTGAAGGTCTTGCGGTAGCTTTGGCTAACGTGGATGAAATGATAAAAATTATAAAATCTGCACCAACTCCACCTGATGCAAAAAAAGAATTAATGGAAAGATCATGGGCGTCCGATGTAGTGTCATCAATGCTAAAAAAATCGTCGCAGGATCTTTCCAAGCCTGATGGTTTGTCAGTGTTGTATGGACTAAAAGAAGACGGATATAGGTTATCTGATACTCAAGCACAAGAAATTCTTCAATTAAGACTTCAGAGGCTTACAGGGCTTGAACAAGAAAAGATTGTCACGGAATACCATGCAATTATGGTTACTATTATTGATTTGTTAGATATTTTAAATAAGTCTGAGCGAGTAACGTCCATTATTTCCGAGGAACTAACAGAAATCAGATCACAGTATGGTGATGATCGGCGAAGTGAAATTGTTACAGACGCCTATGACTTATCTATTGAGGACTTAATAGCACCTCAAGATATGGTTGTAACACTCTCTAATTCTGGTTACATTAAAGCGCAAGTTCTTGATGATTACCGAGCTCAAAAAAGAGGTGGTCGTGGAAAACAAGCAATGGGTACAAAAGAAGATGACTTTATTGAGCAGATGTTTGTAGCTAATTCCCATGACAACATTCTTTGTTTTTCTAGCAGAGGTCAAGTTTACTGGCTGAAAGTCTATGAAGTCCCACAAGGGAGCCGAATAAGTAGAGGCAAGCCTATTGTGAATTTATTCCCCTTAATGCCTGGTGAAAAAATTAATGCTATTTTAGCCGTGAAGGATTTTGTTGATGATGAGTATATCTTCATGGCCACCGCTAAGGGTACTGTAAAGAAAACACCACTTTCAGATTTTTCTAACCCTAGAAAATCAGGAATCATAGCGATCAAGCTTGCTAATGGTGATTATCTGATTGGAGCCGGAGTTACTAACGGTGAGCAAGACATTATATTGATCTCCAGTGGTGGAAAGGCCGTATGGTTTGATGAGCATGATGTCCGCAGTATGGGCCGCAATGCGGCCGGCGTAAGAGGTATGAAACTCCCAGATACTGAACAGGTATTATCCCTGTTGATTGCTTCGTCGAATGAAGAGTCCGTCTTAGTCGCTACAGAAAATGGATATGGAAAGCGAACTGTTCTTTCTGAATTTAGAAAATCAGGAAGAGGAACGCAGGGCGTAAAAGCAATTCAAGTGAGTGATAGAAATGGGATTGTGGTTGCAGCTAAGCTAGTAGGTGATCATGATGAAATCATGCTTATTACCACAGGTGGTGTATTAATAAGAACGCGTGTAAGTGAAATAAGAGAATTAGGAAGAGCAACTCAAGGCGTAACACTTATCAACTTATCTGACGGAGAAAAGTTATCAGGCATAGAGAAAATTGTTGAGTCTGACCATATAGATGATGGCCAGGATGACTTGCCAATATAACTTTTCTGCAGGCCCTTCAATGATTCCTAGGGCCGTACTTAACCAAGCACAAGAAGAACTGCTGGATTGGCATGGTACAGGCATGTCAGTAATGGAAATGTCACATAGGAGCAAACAATACCTACCTATTATAGAGGAGGCAGAAGCCGGCCTAAGGGACCTGTTAAGCATCCCAAAAAATTATAAAGTACTCTTTCTTCAGGGCGGTGCTATTACCCAAAACATTATGGTCCCCATGAACCTTCTTGCCAATCGATCTGCGTCATATGTAGCCTCAGGGTATTGGTCAAAAAGAACCTATACCGACGCACAAGTCTTCAGCAATATCAATATGGCTGCTTCATCAGAATCTATTAACTATACTCAAGCTCCTAATATGAAGTCGTGGAATTTTTCAAAGCAAGATGCCTATGTTCACTTTTGCTTAAATGAAACCATCCATGGCGTTGAGTATTTTGAGGATCCAAAAATTGATGAAGTGCCCATTGTGTGTGATATGTCCTCCAATATATTGTCTAGAGGAATTGACGTTAGTAGCTATGGAGTTATCTATGCTGGTGCACAAAAAAATATTGGGCCTGCAGGGCTAACTCTAATCATTGTAAGAGATGACCTGTTAGATTTTGCAGATAAAAAAACGCCAACAACTCTATCATGGAAAATACAGTCTGATAATAACTCGATGATCAATACACCATCGACTTTTTCAATCTATATGGCTGGGCTCGTCTTTAAGTGGCTCAAAGAGAAAGGTGGTTTAAAAGAAGTAGAAAAATTCAACATAAAAAAAGCTTCAGTCTTATACGACTTTATAGATCAATCCGATTTCTATTATAATGATATTGATATTTCTAATCGGTCAAGAATGAACGTTCCATTCAGAATAAAAGATGATTCTCTGACTATGACTTTTGTAGCAGAAGCTGAAAAAAAAGGGCTTTATCAGCTCAAAGGACACCGATTGGTTGGTGGCTTAAGGGCGTCAATTTATAATGCTATGCCGATAGAAGGCGTTAATGCACTAATACAATTTATGAAAGAGTTTGAAAAAAACAACACATGAAAAAAGAATTAATAAAAATTAGGGAAGAAATCGATTCGATAGATAAAGAAATTATCGACTTAATTTCGCGAAGAGGATCGCTGGCTAAAGAAGTAGGTCTGCTAAAAAAAGATGGAGTTATTTATAAACCTGAAAGGGAAGCACAAATACTCGGATCCCTAAAGAAATATAATAAAGGACCTCTGAAGGCTGAGAGTATTGTGAATATTTTCAAGGCCATCATTTCCAATTGCAGAGCGCTGGAAAAAAAATTGAGCATCGCTTTTTTAGGGCCTTTAGGAACATTCAGTGAGGAAGCTACAAAACAGCACTTTGGTGAAAATATCGATGGATTGCCTGTTAATAGCATAGATGAAGTTTTCAATCATGTTGAGAATGATATAACCCACTACGGTGTGGTACCTGTTGAAAATTCAACTGAGGGTGCGGTGAGTAGAACTCTTGATTTATTATTATTAAGAGATTTAAAAATTTGTGGTGAGATAACACTTCCTGTTCATCATTATTTGATAGCTAAAGCTAAAACCAGTAAAAATATTGATAAAATTTATGCTCATGGTCAATCTTTGGCCCAATGTCATGATTGGTTAATTAACAACATGCCTCATGTAGAAAAAATTGCTGTTACCAGCAATGCTGAAGGAGCACGATTGGCTTCTAAAGACCTTAAAGCAGCTGCTATTGCCAGCAGTCAAGCAGCAACCTTATACAAACTTAATATTTTATGGGAGAATATAGAAGACGAATCTAACAACTCTACAAGATTCTTAGTAATCTCAAAAGATAATATTTTACGCAGCGGCAATGACAAAACATCAATCATTGTCGCAACAAAAAATAGACCAGGAGCTATTGCAGATCTCGTAGCACCATTTTCGAAAAATAAAGTCAGTATGACTAAGCTTGAATCACGTCCATCAAAAATTGGTATGTGGGAGTATGTGTTTTTTATTGATGTTGAAGGACATCAGCTAGATAAAAGTGTGTCCTCATCCCTTAAACAGGTAGAAGAAAATGCATCTTTTATTAAAGTCTTAGGCTCCTACCCTGCAAGCTAAGTTTATGAACTCCATCAAAGTAGCTAGCTATATAGAAAGTATCGAGCCTTATCAAGGTGGACTTCCCATAAAAGAAGTTGCAAGAAAATTAAATATTGCTGAAAAAAATATTATTAAGCTAGCGTCAAATGAAAACCCCCTAGGAATAAGTCCGCTGGCAAAAAAGGCCATTACGGAGGCACTGAGTGAGGTACAGAGATACCCTGATGGTAATGGATTTTATTTAAAAGATGCATTAAGTCAAAAATTTAATCTTAATCCTGATCAGTTAATCCTCGGAAATGGATCGAATGATATTCTTGAATTAGTAGCAAGAACATTTTTATCTGTAGATGATGAAGCAATATACTCGGAGCATGCATTTGCTGTTTATCCACTTGTAGTTAAATCTGTTGGGGCGATAGGAAGAGAAATTCCTGCACGAAACTATCAGCATGACCTTGATAGTTTTAGGGGCGCAATCACAAAAAAAACTAAGGTGATATTTATAGCAAACCCTAATAATCCTACTGGAACTTTAATACCCAAAGATCAAATACAGGATTTTTTAAATAATGTTCCTTCAAATATTATTGTGGTGCTCGATGAGGCTTATGATGAATACCTAGACGAAGAAAATAAATCTATTGCATTTGGCTGGTTAACGACCTATAAAAACCTTATTATCTCACGAAGTTTTTCAAAGGCTTATGGTCTTGCAGGATTGAGGGTTGGATTTGGAGCAGGATGTAATACGCTGATTGAGTTAATGAACCGAATTCGCCAACCCTTCAATGTTAACTTTATTGCTCAGCAAGCTGCAATAGCCTCGCTCCATGATGAAGACTTTATTAGGCTTAGCCGAAAAATAAATAATGACGGAATGAACCAGATTGTATTAGCATTTGATAGTTTGGGAATTAAATATATTCCATCGCATGGGAATTTCGTAAGCTTTAAATTAGAAGACGAGACTGATGCAATGCTGTATTATCAGCATTTATTGAAAAATGGCATCATTCTTAGACCTATTGCTAACTACAAGTTACCGGAATTTTTGCGAGTTAGCGTTGGTTTAAAAGAAGAGAACGATCAATTTATAAAATTTTTATCTAACTGTAAGCTATAGGATTACTATGATTATTGTGATGAGTAATAATGCCACCGAGGAGCAGATAGAGGGTGTGCTAAACAAAATAAAAGATAAAGGCCTGGAGGGAAGCGTCTCAAAAGGTACAGAAAAGACGGTCATTGGTGCAATTGGAGATGAAAGGTTATTGGATCACGAACTTTTAGAATCCTTGCCTGGAGTCGAGCAAGCAATGCGCATTGTTAAGCCTTATAAAATTGTTTCAAGAGAATGGCGCAAAGACGATACTGTTATTGATATATCAGGTCACCTAATTGGTGGTGATAACATACAAATTATTTCTGGACCATGTTCGGTTGAAACTCCCGAACAAATGGCTAAATCAGCTAAAGCCGTAAAAGATGCCGGCGTTAAGCTAATGCGAGGTGGAGCTTTCAAACCCCGCACAAGTCCTTATAGTTTTCAAGGTACCGGTTTTGATGGTCTTGATATGTTTAGAAAAGCAGCAGATAAAGAGGGTCTTCCTATAGTCACTGAATTGCTTGATGTTCGACATTTAGATAAATTTCTTGAACAGAAAGTAGATGTAATTCAGATTGGTACAAGAAGTATGCAAAATTTTGAGCTTCTTAGAGAGGTAGGAAAGCTAAAGGTCCCAGTAATATTGAAGAGGGGAATGTCTGCAACAATATCTGAATGGCTCATGGCAGCAGAATATATAGCTGCTGGCGGAAATCATAATATTATATTCTGCGAGAGAGGTATCCGAACTTTTGAAACTTACTACCGCAATGTGCTTGATGTTACGGCTATTCCGGTATTAAAAAAAGAAACACATCTACCAGTAATTATTGATCCTTCACACTCGGGTGGAAAGGCCTGGATGGTAGCAGCGTTATCTCGAGCTGGTATTGCAGCTGGCGCTGATGGTTTGCTTGTTGAGATGCATCCCAATCCATGTGATGCATGGTGCGATGCTGACCAAGCAATAAATCCGGATGAATTAAAGTCCTTAATGACAGAGTTAACAGCTATAGCAAAGATACTTGGTAGAACGATTTCTATCTAACTCATGGATTTCATGAGTTTGGTTTAGATATTTTCCCCTGTTAGGTTTAATTAATCTAATTCAATATTCATCCTTAACTTAATTAAGATTGGAATAGTATGCAGATACGAGTGTTGGGATCCGGTGCCGGAGGTGGTTTTCCTCAATGGAATTGTAATTGTGAAAATTGTGCAGGTTTAAGAGCCAACAACCCTAACTTAAAAGCCAGAACACAGTCTTCTATTACTGTAAGCGGCAATGGGGAAGATTGGGTACTATTTAACGCCTCCCCAGACATAAGAGCACAAATCGAATCTTTTCCTCCGTTACAACCAGCAAGAAAAATTAGAGATACAGGCATAACTTCAATTGTTATTACTGATGGTCAGATTGATCATGCAACAGGCTTATTGATTTTAAGGGAGCATGACAAGCCATGGGACATTTACTGCACTAAAGCAGTCTATGAAGACATGACTACAGGCTATCCAATTTTTAATATTCTTGAGCATTTTCGAGGGGTGCATTGGCATGAAGTTTCTACCGAACAAGTGCCTTACTCGATCCCTAAAGCAGATAATTTAATATTCACAGCAGTACCCCTAAAAAGTGAAGCACCTCCATATTCGCCTCATAGGCATAACACTGTCCCCGGAGATAATGTCGGATATAAAATAGAGGACACAAAGACTGGAAAAAATCTATTTTATGCGCCAGGTTTGGGTGTTATTGAAGATCATGTTTTGGAATACATGGCTAATGCTGATGCAGTACTGATTGATGGAACAGTCTGGACCAATGATGAAATGTCCCGACATGGAATTAATGATAAGTTAGCAAGCGAAATGGGCCATCTGGATCAGTCAAGCAAAGGCGGAATAATGGAAACATTGAGCGCTTTAAAAAAACCACGCAAAATATTAATCCATATTAACAATACCAACCCGATATTAAGAGAAGATTCTGAAGAAAGAAAAATTCTAAACTCACATAATATTGAAGTGTCATATGACGGTATGGACATAATTCTTTAAGGAAATATAAATGACAAAACCTTGGACAAGAGACGAGTTTGAAGATCGACTAAGAAAGAAGGGTAAGGGGTATCATATATACCATCCTTTTCACGTAATGATGTACGAAGGAAAACTTAGCAAAGAACAACTACAAAGCTGGGTTTTAAACCGTTTTTACTATCAGATAAGCATCCCATTAAAAGATGCGGCAATCTTATCAAATTGCCCCGTGAAAGAAATCAGAAAAGAATGGATAGTAAGAATATTAGACCATGATGGAGAGGGAGATGCTGACGGTGGGATTGAGGCATGGATTAATTTAGGTAGAGCAGTCGGACTAACACGAGAGGATGTTACTTCTTTAAAGCATGTAAGTCCTGGAGTTAAATTTGCCGTAGATGCCTATATAAATTTCGCAAAACAAAAATCGTGGCAAGAGTCTGTTTGCTCCTCATTAACTGAATTATTTGCACCACACATTCATCAACAAAGAATTAGCTCATGGCCGTCTATGTACCCATGGATCGATGAATCTGGCCTCACATACTTTAAAAAGCGACTTACGGAAGCGAGACGGGATGTGGAGCATGGTTTAGGTGTAACCCTTGATTATTTTAGTAAAACACGTGAAACACAAGAGCAAGCTTTAGAAATACTTCAATTTAAACTTAATGTTTTATGGGTTATTGCAGATTCAATCATGCTAGCATCATCTAATATTAAGGTAGAAGATCGAGACTACTTAAGGCAACCAATAAACTAATGACAATAGAACATAAAGATATATATAAGATCGCAGATCACCACAGATTTCAGTGGGAAAAAGCACAAGATTGTTATGTCATTTTATTTCCAGAGGGCATGGTCAAGTTGAATGGAGGGGCAGGGGAGGTGTTAAATTTAGTAGATGGAGTGGCCACTGTTGCAACAATTATTGAATTATTAACAGTTAAGTTTCCAGATGCTCCAAACCTGGAAGGCGATATTATCGGTATGATAGAACTAGGATTAGAAAAAGCGTGGATACAAAAGACTAACTAAAGGGTAATAAAATTATGGCTGAACAAAATAATGGCGTTTCAAGCGCTACCACCACCACCCAACCACTATGGCTTTTAGCGGAGATTACCTATCGATGTCCTTTGCATTGTGCATTTTGTTATAACCCTACTGATTATGATAAACATACTCAAAATGAGCTTGATACAAAATCATGGTTAAGCGTACTGAATCAAGCAAGAGATTTAGGGGCAGCGCAGCTTGGAATATCGGGAGGCGAACCATTACTCAGAGATGATATTGAAATAATTGTTGAAGAAGCTCACCAGCTTGGCTACTACAGTAATTTGATTACTTCTGGAGTTGGCTTAACAGACAAGCGAATTGATGCTTTTAAAAAAGGTGGGTTGGATCATATTCAGCTATCAATGCATGATATCACTGAAGAAATTAATAATTTTATTACTGATACAAAAACTTTTCAGCTAAAGAAAAAAGTTGCAGCGATGATTAAAGATAGAGGCTACCCAATGGTGCTTAATGTTGTTATCCATCGTTATAATATTGGTCATATTAAAGAGATACTTGAGATGGCTGAAGCGCTAGGAGCCGACTATGTTGAACTCGCTAATACACAATATTATGGGTGGTCACTCATTAATAGAAATCAGTTGATGCCGACAAAAGAACAAATTGATCACGCTGAAATGGTAACTAACCAGTATCGTGACAAGGTTGGAAATAAAATGAAAATATTCTTTGTCGTACCTGATTATTATGCCGAAAGACCAAAAAAGTGCATGAATGGATGGGGTGAAGTATTTATGATTGTAACGGCCAACGGAGATGTACTTCCATGCCATTCAGCTAGAGTTATTCCTAACTTAGAATTTCCTAACGTAAAAGATGATTCGATTAAAGGGGCATGGTATGAATCGCCTGCATTTAATAAATTCCGAGGCGACGAATGGATGAAAGAGCCATGCCGATCATGCCCTGAAAAAGAGAATGATTTAGGAGGATGTAGGTGCCAAGCATTTTTATTAACCGGCGATGCAGAAAGTGCTGACCCTGTATGTTCGTTATCACCAAATAGGCATGTTATTGAAAAAGCTGTGCTTGATGCACAAAACCCTGAACTGCAGGCAAAACCGATAATATTCAGAACGGATAAAAATTCAAAAAGGATTAATGAAGGCGAAGAGAAAGATCGTCTATCAGAATTTCATTCGGTCCCTTAATTAAGGCAGTATTCAGTTAATGCGTCTCTTTTTCAATTCTAGGGTTATAACCCTCGCAATGCTCGCAAGTCTTGCGCCATTTGCTATTGATACTTACCTGCCTGCATTTCATATTATTGCTGAAGATTTTTCAACGTCCTCAGAATTCATTCAACAATCACTCACATTTTATCTTGTCCCCTATACGATAATGACGTTATTTCATGGGGCAATATCAGACTCAATTGGGCGAATAAAAACCATTCAATGGGGATTGGCATTATTCTTTGGAGCCTCGATTGGCTGTGCCTTATCAACAACAGTAGAATCGTTGTGGTTTTTTCGAGCACTACAAGGTATTGGCGGGGGAGCAGGCAATGTTGTAGCCCGAGCTATGGTACGTGATCTGTATGAGGGGCCTCAAGCACAAAGAGTTATGGCTACAATACAAATTATTTTTGGAGTTGCACCGGCAATAGCTCCAATGATTGGTGGATTATTACTTGGTTTTGATTGGCACTCCATCTTTTTGTTTTTGGCATTATATGCAGCACTCATGATCGTAATGAGCTCCTACAAGCTTCCCGAAACAATGCCGTTAAGCAAGAGACTTCCGTTTTCTTATTCACACGTGCTCAATAGGTATAAATTGTTAATAAGCAATAATGAATTTTTATTCTTAGTAATAGCAGTTTCTGCTAATTTTTCTGCATTTTTTATCTATGTTTTAGCTAGCCCAGTTTTTCTTATGGATCATTTAGGCTTTTCTTATTCAGAGTTTGGTTATTTGTTTATACCAACAGTAGCAGGAATGATGGTTGGGTCTTTTATCTCAAAAAGATCGGCGGGAAGAGTTAGCCCTTCTAAACTCTTAAGAGTAGGTTATTACTGGATGTTACTAGTCGTTATATCCAATTTAATATTTTGTTTATTTTTCGAGAATATTCCTGCAATCAATATTGGTTTTATTGCATTGTATAATATTGGAATGGCAGCAGTAATGCCAGTAATTTCAATTGCTGCATTGGATGAGTTTCCAAAGATAAGAGGAACCGCGGCTTCTGGCCAAGCATTCTCTCAAATGTTTTTTTCTTCAATAGTTGCCGGAATTTTAGTCCCTTTATTATGGTTTTCAACTTTTGGACTTTCATTGGGACTTTTTATACTTTTGACTCTTGGAATAATTTCGATACGTAAAACCTCATTGTGGAAACGCGCCAATAGCCTAGTTACATAAAAAGGCGTTGAACGTTGCAGACTGGGTTCCTCTTCCCTTTTCATTAAACTCAGCCATAACTATTGTATTAGCACCCATCTGAAGGGCAGCGTTCTTGCTAAGCTGTATTAAGTCTTCGTGGATATATTCTGGGAGACGTTCAGCATAACCAGTAATCCTTACAGTATTAGAACCTTTGTCTAAACATTCCTTTAAACTCTGCATGTTATCTGCTAAATTAATATTATCAGTCCCCTCGACCTTTTTAACAAAGTAGCCGTTACTGCACCCTGGTGAAAAAGCCAAAGCCAATAAAAGAACTAATAAACTATGTAGTCTATTCTTCAATCAACAACTCTTTTTTATTTGCCTGCCCCGCAAAAGCATCAGCATCAGGTAACGCATCTTTTTTTGCGGTAATGATAGGCCATACTTTTGCCAACTTCGCATTAATTTCAATAAATTCTTGTTGATCTTCAGGTACATCGTCCTCAGCAAATATAGCCTCAACCGGACATTCGGCAACACATAACGTACAGTCGATACATTCCTCAGGGTCAATGGCTAGAAAATTAGGACCCTCGACAAAACAATCAACAGGACACACATCTACGCAATCAGTATATTTACATTGAATGCAGCTTTCAGTTACTACGTAAGTCATAAACCAATCCTTTATAAATTCATCGTTATTTTAATTTATTTTTTATTACTTATCTATTGATTCGATCATTCCGGCACCAACGGTATGAAATGTCGACTCATCAATAATAATAAACGCACCAGTACCTCTATTATTTGCATATTTATCAACAATGAGAGGCTGGGCTAATTTAAACGTTACATCAGCAATATCGTTAGTTTTTAAGTCATTTGCCTCTTCTAGCGCTAATGAATTAATGTTTATCTTGCTATTAATACTGGCAATTTTTGCTTTTGATGTCCTTGATGTATGCATTATTAAGTACGTTCTATTTGTTGATAAATTTGTTTCAGACAACCAGCAAACTTTCGCTGTAAAACCTTTTGTTGACCTTAGCTCATCGTGAGCATGAACCAACATGTCACCTCTTGAAACATCTATTTCATCATGAAGTGACACGGTTACCGACTCTTCAAATATTCCCTTCTTTAAAATTTTATCACCAATTCGAATCTCTTTAATTGTTGATTCTTGATTTGAAGGCAATACTTTTATCTTATCATTTACTTGTAATAAGCCAGATTCTATTCTACCCATGAATGCTCTGAAGTCATGCAACTCTTTATTATCTGAATCCCTTGGCCTACATACATACTGTATTGGAAGTCTGAGAGCCGACTCCTTAATGTCCTCTCTAGTATCAAGGTTTTCAAGCACTTCAAGCAGGGTAGGGCCTTTGTACCAATCTATCATGCTTCCTCTATCTACAATCATATCCCCATTTAATGCGGACATAGGAATGAATTGAATTTTGGTTCCAGGTTGGTCTAACTGAATTGCAGATGCAAATATTTTATAATCATCACATATGGATTGGTATTTTTCTTGATCATACTCAATTAAGTCCATTTTATTTACTGCAATAACAATGTGCTTGATTCCAACTAACTTCGTAAGAAACGAATGCCTTTTGGTTTGAGTGAGGATGCCTTTTCTTGCATCAATCAAAATAATGGCAAGCTGAGAAGTTGATGCGGCAGTAACCATATTTCTTGTGTATTGTTCATGCCCAGGTGCGTCAGCTATAATATACTTTCTTGTACCAGTACTAAAATAGCGATAAGCAACATCTATGGTAATACCTTGCTCTCTTTCTGCTTGAAGACCATCTGTAATCAAGGACAAATCAATTGCAGACATTCCTCTTTTTTTGGATGATTTTTCGATTTGACTTAGAGTGTCAGTTAATATTGTTTTAGTATCAAATAGTAACCTTCCAATCAATGTGCTTTTGCCATCATCGACACTACCACAGGTTAAAAACCTGAGCACCGTATTGTTTTTATTTGTATCATTCATTAAAAGTAACCTTCTTTTTTTCGTTGCTCCATTGATGCCTCAGAAACTTGGTCATCAAGGCGAGTTTCCCCGCGCTCAGTAATTACTGTGGACGCTGTTTCCATGATAATTTTTTCTACTGTATCAGCCTCACTTATCACAGGAGCTGTACAGGTAATATCACCTACCGTTCTAAATCGTACAGTAATATTTTCCACTACCTCACCAGGTCTTACGGGGGTCACATTGGTTATAGGAACAATTGCCCCAGATCGTTTCACTATGTCTCTTTTGTGAGCAAAGTATATACTTGGCAGCTCCAATTCCTCTCTTTCAATATACTGCCATACATCCATTTCAGTCCAATTAGAAATGGGGAACGCTCTGATATTTTCCCCTCTATGGACTTTTGCATTATAAAGATTCCATAATTCAGGTCGTTGATTCTTAGGGTCCCATTGCCCAAACTCATCCCTAAAGCTCATAATACGTTCTTTTGCTCTGGCTTTTTCTTCATCACGTCTTGCCCCACCAATGCAGCAATCAAACTCATGCTCTTCAATTGCCTCAAGCAAAGTAATCGACTGGTACTTATTTCTCGGCTCATCATCTTGTTTTAATACTATCGTACCTTTCTTCATTGAATCTTCCAGCGAAGACACAATAAGCCTTTCCCCTAATTCATTGGCTTTTTTATCCCTAAAATTAATAACTTCAGGATAGTTATGCCCGGTATCAATATGCATAAGAGGAAAGGGGAACCGCCCTGGCCTAAAAGCTTTTTCCGCTATTCTTAATAGGCATAACGAGTCCTTACCTCCCGAAAAAAGCAAAACTGGATTAGCGCATTGCCCCGCCACCTCCCTCATAATATGAATTGCCTCTGATTCTAACCAGTCTAGATGGCTTATCTTCTCTTTCATTATTTACCCTCTCTGTTATGCAGTCCGCACTCACGCTTCTCATCTACTTTAGTTGGATCAAAATAATCATATTCATTTACCAGGCCATAATCCAGCATGTATGAGTCTAGCTCTTTATCAGAATAGTTATAAAAAGGGCTTATTTTTAATAATCCCGCTCCTGTTTGCGATGCGATGCCTATACCATCTCTAAAAGAAGTTTGTCCTTTCCTAAGATTTGTTACCCATAAATCTGGCTTTAGCTCAGCCATTGCCCGTCTAAAAGGCTCTAATTTTACTTGCTCAGTAAATTCGCTATGTTTTGGATCATCAATATCAGGAACGGATCCCATGTAAACCTCTCTGTACGCTGAAGTTTGCTTCGGTGAATAAAGCTGAATATTTAGACTTAACATAGTAATAATTTTCTCTGCGTAAACGTAAGTGGCTTTGGTATTGTACCCAGAGTCACACCATACAATCTTTAGGTTGGGTAGGATGCTGGTACATAGATGCAGTATAGCAACTTCATATGGCCTAAAATTTGTCGTCAGAACGGGTGCAGACCCGAGCGTAAATGACCATTCCATAATTTCTTGCGGAGATTTATTTGCTAATTGTTCATTATATTTTTGTATATTATCCATAGACTCAGTCACTCCCTTGTTGATTTCGATCAAATCTTTTCCATGCTGGATTTGAGTTATCGGCAGCACCTTGATACGGGTTACTAAAATCATTTAACGCTAAAAGAGCATCATGTGGATCTCTATCTTCTCTGATTAGGTAACTATTAAAACCGGTTCTTTTCAAAAAGAATAATTGGTCTCTTAATACATCTCCAAAAGCCCTTAGATCATTTTTGTATTGAAACTTAATACGCAGTTGAGTGCCAATAGAAAAAATTCTTCCATCAGCAAATTTACCAACTCGAACTGCAATGAGAGGGAATTGATTAATATCATTTATCTCACTTTTAAATGATTCAATTTCTTCATGCGTATCAACCCAGATACCAATTTCGTTATTGGCTAATCGATCTTTTAATGCATCTTTATTTTTTAAATAAACCTTAAGGGGAAGTAAGATTTTTCCATTCTCTGGTAGGACAGTAGCGTTAATTTGATCCTCAGAAGGGGAGTCCTCTCCAGTTAGTTTAAACATAACGACTTTACCGGCTTGCTTCCTCACTTCTTTAGCAGCTTCCGGCGGAATAACAGTAACCCATTCGTCCTTTACAATCGCATTATCTGTAATCAGTTGAGAGCTCATGACTTAACCTCTTTAGCACCATAAACGCTTACTTTAAAGGGCTCTAATCCAATCCTAACTACACAATCAATAAAACTTTCATCTAGATGTCGTTGCGCAGTATATGTCCCAATAATTTTAGTTATTACTGCAGGCATTTCTTCAGCTGAGAATGAGGGGCCTATAACTTTACCAATACTTGCAAAGTTACCTTGGTTTCCTCCTAAGGTGACCTGGTACCATTCACTTCCATCCTTATCGACACCTAAAATGCCAATATGTCCTACATGATGATGTCCGCAGGCATTCATACAGCCGGATATATTTAAGTCAATCTCGCCGATATCATGAAGATAGTCCATATCCTCAAATACTTCTTGTATGGATTCCGCAATAGGAATACTTTTGGCATTTGCTAATGAACAAAAGTCCCCTCCCGGGCAGCAGACAATATCTGTTAAAAGGCCAACATTCGGTGTGGCTAGATTTTTAGACTTAGCTTTTTCCCAAAGATCGAATAAGTTATCCTCTTGCACATCAGCTAAAATCAAATTTTGTTCGTGAGATACACGCACCTCTCCAAAGCTATATTCGTCGGCTAGATCAGCAACCAAACGCATTTGCTCTGAAGTCGCATCTCCAGGAGCCTGATGATTAGCTTTTAATGATAAGGTTACCGACCTATATCCTTTATTTTTATGTGAATGAGTACATCGATCAAGCCATTGCTTGAATGATTTGTTATCAAGATGGTCGTTTATTTTGTTTTGGGTATGTTTCTCATAAGGTGGGTCAGTAAAGAATGAAGCCACTCTTTTTAACTCAGACTCGTCTATTGTATTCGGCCCATCTTTAATAAACTTCCATTCCTGCTCTACAAGCTCCCTAAAATGTTCAATCCCTAAGGCTTTAACAAGAATTTTAATTCTAGCTTTGTACATATTATCTCTTCTTCCATAGAGATTATAGACACGAAGAATTGCCTCGCAGTAAGTAAGAATATGTTCCCATGCTAGATCTTCTTTGATTACCGAGCCCAGAATCGGAGTTCGTCCAAGCCCACCACCAACCCAAACTTTAATTGCCCTTTTGTTTTCTTGATTAAGAAAAAACTCCAAGCCGATATCGTGTGCCTGAACAATTGCACGATCTTTTTTTGATCCGGTTACTGCTATTTTGAATTTTCTTGGTAATAAGGCAAACTCAGGATGGAATGTGCTCCATTGCCTAATAATTTCTGCAACATACCTTGGGTCAACTATTTCATCGGGCGTAACTCCGGAAAACTGATCAGTGGTAATATTTCGAATGCAATTTCCTGATGTTTGAATCGCATGCATCTCAACCAAAGCTAATTCTTTTAGTATTTTTGGTGTGTCTTCCAGCATAGGCCAATTAAATTGAATATTTTGTCGTGTGCTGAAATGACCATAACCGCGATCATACTTGTCAGCTATCAGTGATAATTTTCTAAGCTGTACTGACGACAATAGTCCGTAAGGAATGGCTACACGCAACATCGGTGCATGCCGTTGTATATACAGACCATTCTGAAGCCTTAATGGTCTAAACTCCTCGTCCGAGAGCTCTTTATTAAGGTATCGAGATAATTGCCCCTCGTACTGGTTAACTCTTTCATCGACCAGCCTTTGATCTATCGCATCATATTTGTACATAACTTACCTTTTTAGTTTATTAGTAACTCAGTTCCTACACCCACGAGGATTAGAACCAAGATGTATCGCAGTTTATCTTCATTTATCTTGGAGCTTAAATAGCTTCCAATCCAAATACCCGGTATTGATCCAATTAGAAGCGAACCAAGCAACACAAGATCTACATTACCTAATTGGTAATGACCAAGACCTGCAAAAAGGGTCAGTGGAACCGCATGAGCGATGTCAGTCCCAATTATATTTTTAATTTTCATTCTTGGATAAATGAGAAGCAAAGCAGTTACCCCTAAAGCCCCGGCACCAACTGAGGTGAGCGTCACCATTCCACCAAGAACGAAGCCTAATAAAATAGTAACAATATTTTTATGCTTAAAGGGCTTCCACCCATCTTTTTTTGTTTTGTTGATAATTAAAGGCTGTGACAATACTGATAAGGAAGTAAAAATGAGAGCTACCCCCAATGACATCTCAATAAAGCTAATAGTACTTTCTGAGCTTAGATCGATATCCTGAATATACAGATTCATCAATATAGACGCAGGAATGCTTCCAACCAACAAACGCCCAACAATGCGCCAATCAATATGCCCAAATTTATTGTGGCTCATCACTCCGAACGATTTTGTTATTGCTGCATAAAGCAGATCGGTACCAATAGCAACAGCAGGATTAATTTTAAAAATAATTACCAGTAGCGGTGTCATGAGTGAACCTCCACCCACACCAGTTAACCCTACTAGCAAGCCTACAACAAATCCAGATAATGAATATTCTATACCCATAAAAAATCAGTCAAATTCAATAAAATAGGATGAAATATAGCAGGTTTTAATATAGTATTTTAATAATAATAACTTCTATTAATATAACTTTTTAATATATATGAAATTACAACAATTACGCTGTATTTATGAGGTGGTGTTAAATAGCTTTAATATTTCATCAGCTGCAAAAACGATGCATACATCTCAACCCGGTGTGAGCAAGCAAATTCAACTTCTTGAAGAAGAAATTGGGGTTAAAATCTTTCAAAGGCATGGCAAAAGATTGGTTGGGTTAACTGATCCTGGGGCAAAAGTCTTTGAATCAATATCTGAAATTATTAGAGAAAGTAGGAATATTAAAAATATTACAGCAGAGTACGAAAATAACAATGAAGGGAAATTTACGATTGCAACCACTCATACCCAAGCCCGCTATAAACTCCCAAAAGTGGTCGAAACCTTTGTCAAAAAATACCCAAAAATAAATTTAAACATTCATCAAGGTAACCCTAGCCAGGTAACAGAGCAGATTCTTAAGGGAGAGGCTGATGTTGGTATTGCAACTGAAACGATAGGTGTGAATGACAAAATTTTCTGCATACCTTGTTATTCTTGGAATCGATCTTTAGTTATGCCAAAAGGACACCCATTGGAGCAAGAAGAATCTATTACATTGCAGCACTTAGCCTCCTACCCTTTAATTACATACGATTATGCATTTACAGGAAGTACGATAGTTTCTAAAGTTTTCAAGGAGGCTAATGTCGAACCTAACATTATGTTAACGGCTATTGATGCCGATGTTATTAAAACATACGTAAATCTTGATTTAGGTATAGGCCTAATTGCAGAGATGGCTTTTGACAAAGAGAAAGATAGAGATTTGATTGCTAAAGACGTCAGTCACTTGTTCCCAGTAAGCACTACTTTCATAGGCATAAGACAGGACACTTTTGTTAGAACCTTTACATGTGATTTTATTAGAATGTTCATACCTCATATGACTGATCATGAATTAAAAATTATCCTTCAAAAGAGGCAAATATAACTAAAAATTCGGGTAATATATTTATTTAATCTAAAAAATTTGACATCATGAAATCAGATTTAAGAATTGCGCAAGAGGCGAAACTGAAGCCTATTGAAGAAATTGCAGAATTAGTTGGGATTTCAAAAGATGCGCTAATTAATTATGGGCCCTATATCGCAAAAATAGATGCAAGAAAAATTAAAAAGCCCAGCCAACAAGGAAAGCTTATATTAATTACTGCAATGAGCCCAACTCCTGCAGGTGAAGGAAAAACTACTACAACAATAGGTCTTGCCGATGCATTAAATAGCTTAGGGAAAAAAGCCGTAATTTGTGTCCGAGAACCGTCATTAGGACCAGTTTTTGGAATGAAAGGTGGTGCTACAGGCGGAGGATATTCGCAGGTACTCCCTATGGAAAACATAAATTTACATTTTACGGGTGACTTTCATGCCATTACCTCCGCAAACAATCTCCTATCTGCCCTAATTGATAACCATATTTACCATGGTAATACCCTGGGTATTGATGTAGACCGTATCTCATTTAAGCGTTGTATGGATATGAATGATCGTTCAATAAGAAAAATTTCAGTTCAAAATGCAAGATATGAGTATCAAACCGGATTTGATATTTCGGTAGCTAGTGAAGTGATGGCTATTTTTTGCTTAGCTACCTCATTGCCTGATCTAGAAAAAAGATTGGGTGAGATAGAGGTTGCAAAAAATATAGATTCAACGAAGGAGCCAATACTAGCTAAAGACCTTAAAGCTCAGGGCTCTATGCTGGCCCTTCTTAAGGATGCTTTTATGCCCAACCTTACTCAAAGCATTGCTCATACACCAACATTTATTCATGGCGGCCCTTTTGCTAACATTGCTCATGGATGCAATTCTTTTGCAGCGACAAACCTTGCTATGCATCTAGGAGATTATGTTGTCACTGAGGCTGGGTTTGGAGCGGATTTAGGCGCAGAAAAATTTATTGACATTAAATGTAGAAAAACTGGGCTAAATCCAGACCTTATTGTTATTGTGGCCACTATAAGAGCTCTTAAATACCATGGGGGTGTTGAGGTTAAGGATTTAAATGAGCCAAATATGAACGCTTTAGAAGAAGGGTTTACGAACCTGCAAAGACATATTAAAAATTCTAACGAACATTACGGTAAGAACGTCGTAGTAGCGATAAATCACTTTGCGTCGGATACGGATCAAGAAATAGCCTTTGTTCAAAAGGCTGTAAACAATCTAGGTTTTGATGCAGTTGTATGCCGTCATTGGGGGGAGGGCCCAAAGGGGGCGGTCGAGCTAGCAAAAAAAGTATTGCTACTAACAGAAGGCAAGAAAAACTCACCCATTAAATTTATGTATAAAGATAATGATAGTATCCAAGAAAAAATTAATGCCTTAGCTAAAAATATTTACCATGCCAAAGAGGTTATTTATGAGGACTTAGCTCAAGAGCAGCTAAAAGACCTTGCTACTAAATACATGAAATTCCCTGTTTGCATTGCCAAAACACCGTATTCCTTTTCAAGTGACCCAGCATTAAAGGGTGCAGCTTCAGATCATTCGTTAATAGTGAAAGAGATCAAGCTAGCCAGAGGAGCAGAATTTTTAGTCATTATATGTGGGTCCGTTATGACTATGCCAGGGTTGCCTATGAAACCAGCAAGTGAGAATATGTCAGTCGATAAAGAAGGCAAAATAGAAGGGCTTAGTTGATTGGATGTTATTGATCAGGCCTCCCAGTCAGAAGAGCTTGTTGTAAATAAATCCAAATTCATTGGATACACTTTGGTTGCTCAATCCAGGAGTGGTTTTTTAACCCAAGTTCATAACATTCAAAAAAAAAATCCAGGATGCAACCACATTGCATTTGCATACCAAATTAAGACTCAATCAGGCGTCGACTCCTATTTCAATGATGCTGGTGAACCTTCCGGTACGGCGGGAAAACCTTTACTAAACATTTTAGAAATGAAACATATTACCAATAGCGGGTTAGCAGTAGTCCGATTTTACGGTGGAATCAATTTAGGCACGGGGGGCTTGGCACGCGCATATAGCAAAGCTGGAATGATGGCGTTATCGAAAACAAAACTAACTCCTTTTGTATCTTTATTTTATTATAATTTAACCATTAAATACAATATGTTAGAAATAATTACTAATGTAATTCAAAAGAATGATGGCATTATTCTTGATAAGGATTTTGGCGAAAATGTAATGCTTTTAATTCAACTTACAAAAGAAGGGGCTGATGAAATTGTCATGCATTATCCATCAGTGAGTATCAATGAGCGAGAACAGCCTTCATAGCAAAATTAATTCTGTTAAAATTACAAATATAATTTAATTGCACAAGTAATTTTAAGGAGCCTAAAATGAAGCTAGAATCAATCGCCTTGCATCACGGGTACGAGTCAGAAAAAACAACCAAAGCTGCAACCACCCCCATATACCAAACGTCATCATTCACTTTTGACAATACACAACACGGTGCTGATCTTTTTGACTTAAAAGTTGAAGGGAACATTTACTCGCGAATAATGAATCCAACTAATGCAGTACTTGAGCAAAGAGTTGCTGAGATGGAAGGTGGAATTGCGTCGCTGTCAGTTGCATCAGGAATGTCAGCTATTACTTATGCAATTCAATGCATAACTCGTACAGGAGATAACATAGTAAGTGTAAGCCAGTTATATGGAGGCACTTATAACTTATTTGCTCATACTTTTCCACAACAAGGCATCACTGTAAAAATGGTCGATGCTGAAAATTTTGAAGAAATTGACAATGCTTTCGACCAGAATACCAAAGCCTTATTTTGTGAAACTATTGGTAACCCCTTGGGTAATGTCGTCGACCTGGAAGCTTTGGCTAAAATTGCTCACAAACATGGCGTCCCCTTGATAGTAGATAACACAGTAGCAACACCTTACCTATGCAAGCCTTTTGACTTTGGCGCAGATGTTGTCATTCATTCGCTGACTAAATATATTGGTGGGCATGGGACAACCATAGGAGGAATTATTGTTGATTCTGGGAGGTTTGATTGGTCTAAAGATAAAGAAAAATTTCCTATGCTAAATGAACCAGACCCCTCATACCATGGCGTTGTATATACAGAAGCATTAGGCCCAGCAGCGTTTATTGGAAGATGTCGGGTAGTACCGCTAAGAAATACAGGAGCTGCACTGTCTCCCCATAGTGCATTTCTTATTATGCAAGGACTTGAAACCCTTGGTTTACGAATGGAAAGGCATTGTTCAAACGCCATGGCTGTTGCCCAATACTTACAAGATCACAAGCAAGTTAAATGGGTTAATTATGCAGGATTGAAGGATAGTAAATATTTTAAAAATTGCCAAAAAACTACCGGCGGGCATGCTTCAGGGATCATCAGCTTTGGAATAGAGGGTGGAGAAGAGTCTGGAGCAAAGTTTATTGATGCATTACAAATGATTTTAAGACTTGTAAACATCGGTGACGCCAAATCATTAGCTTGTCATCCAGCTTCTACCACTCACAGACAACTTAGTACTCAAGAACTTGAAGCAGCTGGAGTGAGTGAGGAGATGGTAAGGATATCGGTTGGTATAGAACATATTGATGACATTATTGCTGATATATCTCAAGCACTCCAAGCAGCTAAGTAATAATGATAGTAGAGACATTATTAGGTTCGATTGTTGTTATAAGCCTGATAATATTGTGGAAGCTCTTCAGTGCAGGAAAAGAAGACAAGACGATGAATCTTCTGGAAGAAAAACACCGCCAAATGCTTGTTGATATTAATGATGCACTTAATAAATTGTCGGATCGGTTTAATAAGACAGTAAGTGACGAATTAACTGCTACTAGAGAGTCCTTGCAAAAGCTGCAATTATCCCAGCAAGAATCATTAGCTAAAATTCGTGAAGATGTGATTGAAAAGTTACATACAACTCTTTCAGAACAAGGAAAATCTCAACAAGACAGCCTTCAGAATTCATTAAAAAATACTTCTCTACAATTGATTAACTCAGTTGAAAATCTAACCAAATCAGTTGATGACCGTTTACAAGAAATTACCGGTAAAGTTCATGAGCGCTTAGAAGAAGGGTTTAAAAAGACTAATGCGACCTTTGTAAGTGTTATGGAAAGACTTGCAACCATTGATGAGGCTCAGAAAAAAATTGATGGACTAACCACCAACATGGTCAGTCTTCAAGAGTTATTGGGTGATAAGAGATCTAGGGGTGCATTCGGTGAATTACAACTCGAAGGATTAATAAAAAATATCTTACCTCCGGATAGCTTTGCACTTCAGCACACTTTTTTAAATGGGTCGAGAGCCGATTGTGTCCTCTTCCTTCCCGACCCTACTGGAACGGTTGCTGTTGACTCTAAGTTCCCGATGGAAAACTACCAAAAAATGTTCGAAATCAATTCATCTGATATCGATAAAGCGAAAGCACAAAAACAATTTAAACTTGATGTAAAAAAGCATATTTCTGACATCGCTAGAAAATATATAATTCCTGATGAAACTTCTGATGGTGCCGTGATGTTTATCCCAGCTGAGGCAGTATTCGCTGAAATCCATGCTTATCATCCAGAGCTGATTCAGGAATCCATGGCTAAGAAAGTTTGGTTAGTGTCTCCGACTACACTCATGGCGGTATTAAATACTGCCAGGGCTGTTCTAAAAGATGTTGAAACAAGAAAACAAGTTCACATCATAAAGTCGGAGCTTGGAAAGCTTGGTAAAGACTTTGATCGATTTGATGGCCGCATGAAAAAACTTGCAGACAACATAAGGCTTGCCCATGAAAATGCACAGGATGTTCATATATCTAGCCAAAAAATATCACGAAGATTTTCTCAGATAGAAAGAGTTGAGTTGCATGATGATCCAAATGCACTTCTTGAATTTGAAGATAAAATTCATCCAGAAAACTCTAATGAAGATTAATATTCTATTTTTTGCCAGCTTAAGAGAATTATTTAATAGTGATTCTATGGAGGTAACCAAGCCGGAAAATATAATGTCAGTGCGGGAGTTATTAGATTTTTATGCAGATAATGAGAAGGGACCTTGGCTAGAATTATCCAAGCGGTTTTCCACTATACGTGTCGCCGTTAATCATTCTATTGTTGATTGGGACACATTAATTAACGAAGGCGATGAAATAGCCTTTTTACCCCCAATTACAGGAGGGTAAATGGTAAAAATTCAAAAAGAAGATTTTTCTATCGAAAAAATGACTACTGAGATCAAAGCATTGGGTAGCCATATCGGAGCCATAGTCAGTTTTATTGGTTATGTCCGTGATTTTGATGTAAGTGAAAATAAAATACTTTTAGATATGCATCTTGAACATTACCCAGGTATGACAGAAAAAGTTTTAAATGATATTGAAAAAAAGGCTTTTTCTAGATGGGACTTATCGGCAGTGACAATAGTGCATCGAGTAGGAGTATTAAAATCAAACGATCCTATTGTCGCAGTAATTGTAGCTAGCCCACATCGAAATAATGCATTTGATGCTTGTAGATTTATTATTGACTTTTTAAAGACTGAAGCACCCTTTTGGAAGAAAGAGTCAACTGATTCAGGTGACTACTGGGTTGACGATAAAAAGTCCGATCTAAAGCAAAAACAGTCTTGGGATAATCAGAGCTAAATATGTCGGAACTCCTTAAACGGCAATGTTATTATTTAACCAATCTTATTAGCCATATTCTAAGGTAAATACAAATGAAAATAAAAAAAGTCGTTTTCCCCGTCGCAGGGCATGGCTCTCGATTCCTCCCAGCGACTAAGGCAACTCCGAAGGAGATGCTACCGGTAGTGGACAAGCCTCTTATTCAATATGCTGTAGAGGAGGCATTAGATGCAGGGTTTACCGATTTAATTTTTATTACAGGGAAAACCAAACGAGCAATAACAGATCACTTTGATCAATCCCTTGAAATATCCGCTAATTTAACTGAGGATAAAAAGCAGCTTTTCCAGCAAATGAACAATATCATTCCTTCGCATGCATCTTGCATTTATTTGCGACAAGGTGAGCCATTAGGTTTAGGGCATGCGATATTACAGGCAAAGCCGGTCCTAGGTGACGAGCCATTTGCAGTTGTTCTTGCAGACGATCTAATTGATGCAGAAAAAGGTGTTTTAAGGCAGATGGTTGAAAATTATGACGATAATCAATCATCCCTTATTTCAGTCCAAAAGGTTGCAAAACAAGATGCTTCGCAGTATGGGATGATAGCTACTAATGACAATAAGTTAAATATGCAAAAATTAACTAATATCATTGAAAAGCCTCATCCAAATGAAGCTCCCTCAGATTTTGGTGTGGTAGGAAGGTATATCTTCTCGAATCATATTTTATCTTTCTTAGAAAAAACTAATCCTGGAGCCGGTAATGAGATTCAATTAACCGATGCCATAAAATCTTTATTGCAAGAATTTCCAGTTTACGCTTATCACTTTGATGGAGTTCGTTATGATTGTGGGGATAAATTAGGCTTTATCAAAGCAAATATTGAATTAGCATTAAAAAATAAAGTATTTGGCAGTGAACTCCTTGATTACTTGAAGAAAAGGCTGGCTTCATGGGGTTAGCGGAATTAATATCAAGCTCTGAGGTTGTTTTTTCAAATAATGAGATCGAAACCTCTATAGGTGAGATGGCAGAAACATTGAATAAGACTTATCGAGATCAACACGTTCTAGTGCTCCCAGTTCTTTCAGGAGCTATTCCTTTTGCCGGCCACCTAATTCCAAAGTTAACTTTCGAAGTGACTATTAATTATTTTCATGCCAGTAGATATGCCAAAAATATCGGTACTGATAACATTAAATTAATCTATGAGCCTCCTGATGAGGCTGTTAAAAACAGATCTATTCTAGTGTTAGATGATATTTTAGACCAAGGAGATACTCTTGCTTTTATCAAGCAAAGACTTTTAGTGAAGGGTGCTTTAGAAGTTTCTACAGCAGTGCTTTTTGATAAAGCTATTGGGAAGAGTAAACCAATACAGGCTGATTATATTGGACTCGATGTGCCTGATATTTATGTGTATGGTTTTGGTTTGGATTTTAATGGGATAGGGCGTAACATGGCAGACTTGTATGCCTATAATAATTAATAAAACTATCCTTAATGACAAATAAAACAAAAAAAACAAACACACCTAATATTCGAGAAAAAGATCCACAAAAAGAACGTGAATTAACATTATACGAAAATCCTATACCCAGTAGAGAGCTGATACTAGAAGTAATGGCTGAAATTGGGATTCCGGTTAAAAAAAATGATTTAGCTGGTTCTTTAGACATTAAAGAGGCTGAGTTAATATTTTTTGAAAAACGACTCAGGGCAATGGCACGTGAAGGTCAAATACTCATCAACCGAAAAGATGTTTTGTGCATTGCAACTAAATTAAGCTTAATTCCTGGAAAGGTGATGGGGCATCCGGATGGTTTTGGATTTTTAATTCCCGATAACAAGGAAGATAAAGATGTTTTTCTCTCTCCAAGAGAGATGTCTAAGGTATTTAATAGTGATCGGGTGATGATTCAGGTTACAGGGCAAGATAGAAAAGGAAGGCTTGAAGGAACTATTATTGAAATTCTAGATAGGGCTAACAAGGTAATTGTTGGAAGAGTAGTTCAAAGCAATGGAGTAACTATTGTTGCAGCCGAAGACAAAAGAATTAATCAGGATATTTTAATACCCTATGATGAAGACATGAAGGCAGAAGAAGGTCAGGTTGTGGAAGTTGAAATTACAACTCAACCAAGCCTAAGAGAAAAGCCTATGGGTAAAATAATTAAAGTGTTGGGCAGTTATACAGATAGCGGTATTGAAATTGAGATTGCATTAAGAAAACATCACCTTCCTTATCAGTTTTCTAGCGAAGCATTAAATCAAGCCAATCAATTTGGCGAAAAGATTGATCCGAAGGTAATTAAAGGAAGGATTGATTTACGTGAATTGCCTTTGGTTACAATTGATGGAGAAACTGCAAGAGATTTTGACGATGCCGTTTATGCTGAGCCCATAGGCAATGAATGGAGGTTGGTTGTTGCAATTGCTGATGTAAGCTCTTATGTTGAGATGGGGTCCGATCTAGACAAAGAAGCATTAGAGAGAGGTAATTCCGTTTACTTTCCTCGTCGAGTTATACCCATGCTTCCAGAATCGCTGTCAAATGGATTATGCTCTCTCAACCCTCAAGTTGATCGGTTATGTATGGTTTGCGACATGCGCATTGATGCATCTGGTCTCGTGACATCTTATGAATTTTATTCATCAGTAATGAATTCAAAAGCTCGATTAACCTATACCATAGTTGATGAAATACTCAATAAAAACAATCTGCAGCTCACAGAAAAATATGGCGCTGTCCATGGCGATTTAAATAATCTTCAAAGTGTCTTTAAGTTACTCTTTAATCAGCGTCAAAAGAGGGGAGCCTTAGAATTCGATTCAACAGAAACGTCGATTGTTTTTACGGATAATGGAAAAATTGATCATATCAAACCTATCTATCGCAATGAGGCACACCGAATAATTGAGGAATGTATGCTGGCAGCCAATGTATGTTCAGCGGAGTTTTTATTGGATAAAGATGTAGATGCGTTATTTAGAAATCATGAAACTCCGACAGAAGAAAAATTAGAAAACCTAAGGGGTTTTCTTGTTGAGTTTGGTTTATTTCTTGACGGCGGTAACAAACCCACAGTTAAACATTACGGGCAATTGATTGAACAGGTAGCTAATAGACCTGATGCACACCTCTTGCAAACAGTGTTGTTAAGGTCAATGCAGCAAGCGGTATATAGCGATCAAAATAAAGGCCATTTTGGCCTTGCTTATGAGGCTTATACTCACTTTACCTCGCCCATTAGAAGGTATCCAGATTTAGTTGTGCATAGGGCAATTAAAGCAAAGGTTGAGCACAGAAAATTAAATATAAAAGATATAGCTCAACTGGGTGAGCATTGCTCCGGAACAGAAAGGCGTGCTGACGAAGCAACGCGTGATGTTGAATCATGGCTAAAATGTTATTTTATGCAGGATAAAATTGGTGAAGTCTATGACGCCACTGTTGCCGGTGTTACCGGGTTCGGACTTTTTGTTGAGCTTGACGGAATCTTTATAGAAGGGCTTGTTCATGTAACAGAGCTTGGTAACGATTACTTTACCTTTGATAAAAGTAAGCATGCCATGATTGGTGAACGAACACATTTATCTTACAGATTAGGTGATAGATTAAAAGTTAAGGTTGTTCGTGTTGATTTAGAAACTTCAAAAATTGATCTTTCCCTTATTGATGCAGAGGGAAAAGTTATCTTAACCAAAAAACCCCCTAAAACTAAAAATCACACCGATCGAAAACGAAATACAAGAAAGCGGAAATGAGCAATAAAAAAATTATTTATGGATTTCATTCAATAACAAGCCGAATAAGATTGGATGCCAGCTCAGTTAAGGATGTATATCTTGATGAGTCTAGAAATGATGCACGTATGGCAGACTTATTAAAGTTGATAAAAGAGAATGATATTGCTTTCCATCTCAGCTCAAAGGATCGTCTTGACGGAATGATTCCAAGCTCTAAGCATCAAGGTGTTATTGCCAACATATTTGAGTCTAAACAAAAGTATGTAACGATTGAAGACGTATTAGAGGAAGTTACAAGTGAACCTCCGCTGTTATTGATTCTCGATGGGGTTGAAGATCCGCATAATCTAGGAGCCTGTTTTAGGGTTGCCGATGCCATGGGGGTGCATGCCATTATATGCCCCAAAGATAGTGCAGTAGGCGTTAATGCAACTGTACGAAAGGTAGCATGTGGAGGAGCTGAATCAGTCCCTTTTATTGCGGTGACCAATATTGGTAGAACAATTAGGACCTTAAAGGATCAAGGGTTATTCATTATTGGGACAGACGGCGAAGCAAAACACAACCTATACCAAGAGAACTTAAAAGGACCTATAGCGATGGTTCTTGGCTCTGAGGGAAAAGGAATGAGAAGGCTGACTCGCGAACTCTGTGATTCCCTTGTGTCAATTCCTATGTTTGGTCAAGTAGAAAGCTTAAATGTCAGCGTTGCTAGTGGTATTTGTTTGTCAGAAATTCGGAGACAAAGAAGCCTAGTTTAAACCAAGCTGAGAGTATATTTTTTTTCTGATTTGGCTTAATATTTTTGGATTTTTATTAAGCGAAATACCGTACCCTGGAACCATTTCTTTAATGGTTTTATCGTTAGTAAGATTAAACATAGTTGTCATGACGTTGAGCATTGAGTGAGCAGAAACCGAAGCCCCTGGTGAAGCACCTATTAATGCCGCGAGCGTTTTGTTTTTAGTAAATATTATCTCAGTGCCAAACTCCAGCTTAGCCCCTTCCTTAGGACACCCTTTCATTATCTGAACTCTCTTTCCCGCATCCATCAAAGACCAGTCTTCGTCCAATGCATCAGGGTAAAAATACTTAAGCTCTGCCATTCTATTTTTACTTGACTGTAAAGATTGTTTAATAAGGTAAAGAAGTAAGCTAATATTTTTTGAAAAAACCCTAATCATTGTTCCTATATTATTTATTTTGATTGTTTTTGGCAGATCAAAAAAAGACCCATATTTTAGAAATTTAAAAGTAAACCCTGCAAAAGGACCAAACATTAAGGTATTTTTACCCTCAATAACCCTGAGATCTAGATGGGGAATGGACATGGGGGGTGATTTCGGCAGAGCTTGACCATATACTTTTGCATTATGTTTTTTTACCACCAAAGGATTGCTACAAACTAACCATTTTCCACTTACAGGGAAGCCAGCATACCCAGAAGCTTCCTTGACTTTCATTTGCTGAAGAAGGCTGATGGCTTTTCCACCTGCACCAATAAATACATTAGATGCATACATGACCGTTTTATTCTTGGTTAGCAAGTTGCTGTAATAAATTTCCCATCCGTGATTTTTTTTGAGTTTGATAGTTTTCACGTCACTGTTTAAGATTATTGTGACATTCGGTTGCTTGATAAGCAGGGCTAATAGTTGTTTAGTTAATTCACCAAAATTGACGTCTGTACCATGAGCAATTTTCGTCGCAGCTGCACTACTATCTTCATCTTTTTTGCTAATAAGCAAGGGCGCCCATGCTTTAATTTTTTTTCGATCTGTCGTGAATTCCATCTCTTCAAATAATGGCTCCTTACTTATAGCCTCGTATCTTTTTTTAAGGTAAGCAATATTAGCTTCTCCTTTAACAAAACTAATATGGGGAGTTTTACGAAGGAATTTTTTGGGTTTGAATTGTGGGTATTTTTTATCCAGGTATGCCCAAAATTGTAAGGATGTTTCGAACATCTCATTAACTTCAATGGCTCTATCAAGATAGACTGAACCATTTTTTATAGGGGTATAGTTAAGCTCACAATTACCTGCATGTCCTGTTCCGGCATTATTAAGCGCTTGGGAGCTTTCCATGCCACATTCATGAAGCCTTTCAATGAGTGTGACTTTAGTATTCGGATTAACTTCTTTCATTAGGACAGCAAGGGTTAGGCTCATAACCCCTCCACCTATTAAGGTGATGTCTTGATTAGATAGTGAATTTTTCATTGGCCGGAATTATACCAAATTAATTCCTGCGATGAATAGTAAAAAACCCCCACATAGTCTGCAGAGGTTCTTTTAATTTGGCTCCCCAACCTGGGCTCGAACCAGGGACACACGGATTAACAGTCCGTTGCTCTACCAACTGAGCTATTGGGGAATAAATCGTAGGGGAGATGATAAGCAGAAATTACATTCTGGTCAACTAATCTAACCTTTTTTTATCCTTCTATTGCCTTTTTAATTCTCTTTATTGCCTCAACTAAATTATCCATTGAGGTTGCAAAAGATATTCTGAAATAGCCATCTAGGCCGAACGCTGAACCAGGAACTACAGCGACACCTTGACTCTCTAACAAATAGTCAGCAAAGGCTAAGTCATTTTTTTGATCAATCTTGCGAGACTCATACAATTGGTCTATTGCTTCGTGTGCATCACAAAAGGCATAGAATGCTCCTTCTGCAGGAATACATTTCACCCCATTAATGTCGTTAAGGGCGTCTAATACGTACTCATGCCTTTCTTTGAATGCTTTTACCATTGGTATTATGCAATCTCTACTTCCTCTTAAGGCTGCTTCTGCGGCTACTTGAGATATTGATGTGGGATTTGATGTCGATTGAGATTGCAATTTGCTCATAGCCGAGATGATCTCTTTCGGACCGGCTGCAAAGCCAATTCTCCAACCTGTCATTGAATAGGCTTTTGACACGCCGTTTAAAACAATTACTCGATCTTTGAGTTTTGGTTCAACCATAAGGATGTTGTAAAAAGGATTATCTCCAAGGTTAATATGCTCATAAATATCATCTGTACCGATATACACATGCGGATGTTTTAGTAATATGTCTGCTAGTGACCTTAATTCATCCTTACTATAAACTGCTCCAGTAGGGTTTGAAGGTGAATTCAGAAAAACTAATTTAGTTGCATCAGTAATGCTCTCTTCGAGTTGGGAAGGCGTGATTTTAAACTGTTGACTAATATCACACGTAACAATAATTGGCTTAGCGCCAGTCAACTGAACTATGTCAGCATAGGATACCCAGTAAGGAGCAGGAATGACCACTTCATCTCCCATTTCTAGAATTGCAAGGCATAAGTTGAAAATGCATTGCTTTCCACCAACGCCAACTATCACTTCATTAAGCATATAATCTAAACCATTATCAGATTTAAATTTTTCAACAATAGCTTGTCGCAATGATACGGTCCCTGCCACAGCCGTATACTTGGTGAATCCATCTTTAATTGCTTGAATGGCAGCATCTTTTATAAAGTCAGGAGTATCAAAATCAGGCTCTCCTGCCGCAAGCGCAATAATATCTTTTCCTTCGGATTTAAGCTTGATCGCCTTTGCAGTAATAGCGAGTGTTGGAGATTCTTCGATTCGATTTACGCACGACGACAGAAGTTTTTTTGACAAAATTTATTCTACGCTTTAAGAAGATTAAGATTAAATAGTAATTTTACTTAAAAAAAATTGTTTAACAAATATTATATTTATTTTTTACACTTATCTTGGCAATTAATAATTTCATCAAGCTCGTCAGCTCTCGCGGGATTTAAATCATTTAAGGAGGTAAGTATTTTTTTAGCCTCTACAGTGTTACCTAAGCTATTTTCTAGTATCCCGATACGAAACAATGCGTCGGAATTCATGGAGTCAATTGCTAATGCTCTTTTATAATATTTAATTGCTTCTTTTATTGAATTAAGCATTTCATTAGCATAACCATGCTCATACCAAGCCTCAGTATTGTTGGCTTCTTTTTCAGTCCATTCTTCAGTCACTTTGATTAAAGTGCTCCATTCCTCTTTCACTTTTGGTATGGCGATTTTAAGAAAATAAGGCTTACGCTCTTCATCTTCTTCCCATAGTGCTTTGCCCTGAATAGGAAATTCTTTTTCTACCGGAAGATCTTTAAGTTTATGAATCCACTCTGCTGGCATAGAATAATAAGATCCATACCCGGTTGTCTTGAAGGTATTTATACCTACAAGGTTTCCTTTCATATCAAAGAGTCCACTCCCGCTTGCACCCAGTCTAAACTTAGCCGAGCTTAATATGATATTCCCACCGTCCATGTCGTAACCGGATATCATATACCCACCAGTGGTTAATGGTGCGGGAGAACCACTTGAATGCCCCATGGCCGCAAGCTCTTGGCCCTTTATTAGGTCTTTGCTACTTCCGATCGGAACCGGTTTTTTATTTAATTGAAAAAGCGTTAGTAGGCAAAGATCTTGCCATCTATTTGCCTGAACACTCTCTATCGAGTATGAGGTATCACCCTGAGAAACCCATGGTTGCTTGGTTCTCCTGAGCACATGACAATTGGTAACAACTTGATTTTCACCGACAATCACACCAGAGCCATACGCCAGGGTACCGGTTTCGGTATATCCTCGAATCATAACAATTGAGACCCATGCATGCATCAATTTAGCCTGATCATAAGCTACAGCGTTTAACGAGATGGTGCAGAGAACAAGAACTTTTAATAAATTACCCATTGAATTGAACCCAAATTTATTTTATTTAATAGTATCAGGACTTATGGCAAACATTAAAGTTCGCAACCTGTATAATTTATTTATTTTTAGAAGGTTAATTTATATATTTTGAGCCAACAATACCCTAATAGCCCATATCTTCTTCATAAGCCTTTTGAGCCTGCTGGAGATCAACCCGATGCCATCGATAAATTGACCGAGGGAGTCACTAATGGTGAAAAATTTCAAACATTACTAGGGGTAACTGGGTCGGGAAAGACCTTTACCATTGCTAACGTCATTGCAAGAACGGGGAAATCTGCCATTGTGATGGCCCCCAACAAAACACTTGCTGCACAGCTTTACTCTGAGTTTAGGGAATTTTTTCCTCACAACGCGGTGGAGTATTTTGTATCCTACTATGACTATTACCAACCGGAAGCTTATGTTCCCGGGCGTGATGTTTTTATTGAAAAAGATTCAAGTATTAATGATCATATAGAACAAATGCGTCTTTCTGCTACTAAGGCTCTCTTGGAAAGAAATGACTCAATCATTGTTGCTACAGTTTCGGCTATTTACGGTATTGGGGACCCTATTGCTTACCAAGGTATGGTGTTGTATATCGAAGTCGGCGAAAAACTCCTTCAGCGCAACATTATTTTACGTTTAGTTTCTATGCAATATGAGCGGAATGACTTCGACTTTTCTCGTGGTTGCTTTAGGGTTCGGGGTGATGTGATTGATATATTTCCTGCGGAAAACTCGGAAACTGCTATCAGAGTGAGCTTATTTGATGATGTAGTAGAAGGCATATCAACCTTTGATCCCCTAACAGGGCAGATATTCGAGAAAATTAAACGCTTCACAGTCTACCCTTCCAGCCATTACGTCACTCCTCGCGATACCGTATTAAATGCAATGGAAAAAATTAAGGTTGAACTTCAGTCACGAATCAAAGAGTTTGTAGACCAAACAAAATTAGTGGAAGCTCAAAGAATAGAACAACGCACGAAATTTGATTTAGAAATGCTCAATGAGATTGGCTTTTGTAAGGGTATTGAAAATTACTCAAGACACCTATCGGGAAGAGGTGAAGGCGAGCCTGCGCCTACTTTGCTCGATTATCTGCCTAAAGATGCTCTCATGATTATTGATGAGAGTCATGTGACGATCCCTCAGATAGGGGGGATGTCTAAAGGAGACAGAGCAAGAAAAAATAACTTAGTAGACTACGGTTTTAGGCTTCCTTCCGCTCATGACAATAGACCGTTACGATTCGAGGAGTTTGAAAAAATACTCCCTCAAACTATATTTGTTTCTGCAACTCCAGCGAATTATGAAGCCGAGAATTCAAAGATTATTGTCGAGCAGGTTGCTAGACCAACCGGGCTTATTGACCCCGAAATTTTCGTTAAGCCGGCTGATTCACAGGTAGACGACTTGCTTAGTGAGATTACTTTACGAGTCCAAAAAGATGAAAGGGTTCTAGTGACAACTCTGACTAAAAGAATGGCTGAGGACTTAACGGATTATTTAACTGAGCATAGTATCAAGGTGCGATATTTACATTCGGAAATAGATACAGTGGAAAGGGTTGAGATCATTAGAGACTTGAGATTAGGTAAGTTTGACGTAGTGGTGGGTATTAATTTACTTAGAGAAGGTCTTGATATCCCTGAGGTATCCTTGGTTGCGGTATTAGATGCTGATAAGGAAGGCTTTCTTCGCTCAGAAAGATCGTTAATTCAGACTGCGGGAAGGGCAGCTAGAAACCTCAACGGTAAGGTTATTTTTTACGGCAACTCCATCACAAGAAGTATGAAAGCGGCGATTGACGAAACCAAAAGGCGTCGAGTTAAACAAATCCAATTTAACAAAGATAACAATATCACTCCGGTTGGTATAAAGAAAAAAATAAAAGACATTATTGATGGGCTAGAAGACGTTGATGAGCATAAGCGGGTTCAAGAAGCCAAAAAAGAAAACCGAAAGTATGAGGATTTAACGGAACCACAGATACTTAAAGAGATTTCAAAATTAGAAAAAGTGATGCAGAAATTTGCAAGAGATTTGGATTTTGAAAATGCGGCAAAGACACGAGATCAAGTGAAGTTTTTGAAAGAGCGTGTTTATGGCGCAAATATAAAAGACCGTATTTAAAAAGCCATTGATTTTATTACAGAAAACTCTATAATACGGATTCTTTAAATCCTTGTCTCACAGCATTTGCTGGAGGCTACAAACCATAAGGAGAGTCTATGCGACACTACGAAGTAGTATTTGTTGTTCATCCCGATCAAAGCGAACAGGTTCCTGCAATGATTGATCGTCTTCAAACATTAATCAAAACAAATAAAGGCAAGATACATCGCCTGGAAGATTGGGGTAGACGCCAACTTGCATACCCTATACAAAAAATTCACAAAGCCCATTATGTACTTATGAATATTGAATGTTCATTAGAAACGTTGGCCGAGCTTGAGCATAGTTTTAAGTTCAACGATGCTGTGATTAGGCATTTAGTTTTTGCTACGAAATTAGCCGTAACGAATCCTTCTGCAATGATGAAAGAAGAAAAATCTAAATCATTGGTTGGTGATAAACCAAAAGAAGAGGCTCCAGTAAAAGCAGAAGCAGTTACTGAGACAAAGGCTAAGGTAGAAAGCAAAAAAGAAGAAGCATAAGCGTTGAATAATTTTTCACTTGAAGGTGAAATTGTTCATTTAGAAGGTTTACGTTTTACCCCGGCTGGCTTACCCGTTTTAAGTATGCGAATAAAGCATCACTCTAAACAAAGCGAAGCGGAATTAAGTAAGATGGTAAATTTAGAAATTGAAGCGGTAATGATTGGAAAGTTAACAGGCTCAGACTTGGCATTAGGGAATAAATGTTTATTCCACGGTTTTTTAGAAAAAAAATCGTTAAAGTCTAATCAAATTATTTTTCACATTACGCAAATAAATAAATAATAGGAGTTTGACATGGCAAGAGAAATGTATAAGAGAAGAAGGTATTGTAGGTTTTCAGCAGAGGGCATTAAAGAGGTCGACTATAAAGACATAGACCTTCTTAAGGACTTTATCACTGAAAACGGTAAGCTTATTCCAGCAAGAATCACAGGAACAAAATCTAAGTACCAAAGACAATTGGGTACTGCCGTTAAACGTGCAAGATTTTTAGCCTTGCTTCCATACACAGACAAACACTAAGGAGCTTATATTATGCAAATTATTTTATTAGAAAAAATTGCTAACCTTGGTGACTTGGGTGATGTGGTTGACGTGAAAGATGGATTTGGACGTAACTTCCTTATTCCACAAGGTAAAGCAAAAAGAGCAACCGAAGCTAATAAGGCTGAATTTGAGGGGCGAAGAGCCGAGCTGGAAAAAGCTCAAGCTGCTTTACTAAAAGCTGCTGAAAAAAGAGCAAAAGACCTTGAGGGAGCCAAAGTTGAAGTGAAACAAAAAGCAGGAATTGATGGCAAGCTTTTTGGATCGGTTTCGAATATCGATATAGCAGAATTGCTTGTAGCTGCTGGTCACAAGGTGGAAAAAGCGGAGATACGCATGCCTGAGGGACCATTAAAAGCTATTGGTGATTTTGAAGTTACTGTAGCACTTCATCACGATGTGACAGCCAATATTTCTGTTACCGTGGTTGCAGACGAAACACAATAAAAATAATTTAATTTTTTTGGCTGCCAATAGGGCAGCCTTTTTTTTATTGGTTATAATCATAAAATGGCCGACGATCAAATAGAGAACTTAAAACTTCCCCCTCATTCAGTAGAAGCTGAACAATCCTTGTTGGGAGGCTTACTGATCGACAATGAAGGATTAGATAAAGTCTCTGATGTTATTAATCCCAAAGATTTTTATCGACACGACCATCAAATTATCTTTAAGCACATCGTTAAGGTTATAGAAGCCAGCCAGCCAGCTGACATTATTACTGTCGGTGAATCGCTGGAAAAGAATAACGAACTCACCACCATAGGCGGATTGGCTTACCTGGGCTTATTGGCAGAAAATACTCCCACATCGGCTAATATTCGGGGTTACGCCACGATAGTGCGTGAACGCTCGATTATGCGCAGTCTTGTCCAAGTTGGTTCAGATATCGCAGAAAGCGCTTACTCTCCTCAAGGAAGGGACGCCCAACAGCTACTCGACGAATCGGAAGCTAAGATATTTCAGATTGCCGAATCCGGTAAAAGAGACAATATCGGCTTTGAAGATATTCAACATTTATTACCTAAAGTGATCCAGGATGTAGAAAAACGTATGGAAAATGGTAGCGATGTTACTGGAGTCGCTACCGGCTTTACTGATTTAGATAAGATGACATCAGGACTGCAGCCTGGTGACCTGGTTATTATCGCAGGTAGGCCGTCTATGGGGAAAACTTCACTCGCCCTCAATATGGCAGAAAATGTGGCGATTGACTCGAAGCTTCCTGTTGCCGTTTTTTCTATGGAGATGGCTTCATCACAACTGACCACCAGGCTTATCGGCTCAGTGGGGAAGGTAGACCAACACAAGATGAGAACAGGACAGCTTGATGACGACGACTGGGAAAAACTTACGGATTC
Organism: Methylophilales bacterium HTCC2181; assembly: GCA_000168995.1. Lineage (GTDB taxonomy): Bacteria > Pseudomonadota > Gammaproteobacteria > Burkholderiales > Methylophilaceae > BACL14. The sequence goes on from AAUX01000001.1 coordinate 784,604, forward strand.
TCTAGGGCAGCTTAATGATGCACCTATCCATATCGATGAAGGCTCGGCGTTAAACTCCTTTGAGGTCAGAGCTAGAGCTAGGAGACTGCAAAGACAAGCAGGGCAGTTGGGACTTATTGTGATCGATTATATTCAATTAATGTCAGCACCCGGTGGGCGACAAGGTGAAAATAGGGCGACTGAAATATCCGAAATATCACGCTCATTAAAGGCACTAGCAAAGGAATTAAATGTGCCAGTAGTTGCGTTGTCGCAATTAAACCGAAGTCTAGAGCAACGCCCAGATAAAAGACCGGTTATGTCAGACCTAAGGGAGTCGGGAGCTATTGAGCAAGACGCCGATGTTATATTGTTTATTTACCGTGACGAGGTCTACAACCCTGAGTCTGCTGATAAAGGACTGGCTGAAATCATTGTGGCTAAACAACGAAATGGACCTATTGGAAGAGTAAAGTTAACATTTCTTGGACAATACACCCGCTTCGAAAACTATGCTGGCGTTGGTTACGATGTTGGATTTGAGTAATGAGGGCATTAAAGGCAAGCTTTCATAGTGCAGCATTTTCTAGTAATCTTAAACGGGTTAAAAGTTATTCCCCTAACAGCAAAGTTATGGCTGTCCTTAAAGCTAATGCCTACGGTCATGGCTTAATAGAAGCCGCTCGAGCACTAAATGATGCCGATGGTTTTTCTGTTCTGACGTTATCCGAAGCTATTGAGCTGAGAGAGCATGGGTTTACTCAACACCTGTTATTGTTAGAAGGTTTTTTTAAGCCCTACGAAGTAAAGATATGTAGCCTTATGGGCATCGGAGCCGTCATTCATCATGCACAACAAATAGACTATATTAACCAGGTAAAACCGGTTAAACCCATCGACGTTCATTTGAAAGTTAATACAGGCATGAATCGTTTAGGCTTTATGCCAAAAGACGTTGATTTGATACTTAAGCAGCTCGAAGAAAGCCCTTACATTAATAAAATTGTCATCATGACCCATTTTTCTGATGCCGATGGCGAGAAGGGTGTGGCTTCTCAGTTAGCTTGCTTTAATGAAATTAAAGGCATTGATATCTATGAGCGTTCTGTGGCCAACTCGGCAGCCATCATTAAGTATCCGGAAACCCACTTTGAATGGGTTCGTCCTGGCATTATGCTTTATGGCGCTAGCCCCTTTGATGACAAAACCGGAAATGATTTTCAATTAAAGCCAGTTATGTCCTTGCGAAGTGAGATTATTGCAATCCAAACGCTTGAGGAAAGCCAGTCCGTAGGCTACGGATCAGTTTTTACTGCACCTCATAAAATGACCGTCGGTATAGTCGCTTGTGGTTATGCTGATGGATACCCGAGACATGCACCTTCTGGAACTCCTTTAATGGTTGACGGAGTCATTACACAAACCGTCGGGAGAGTGTCTATGGATATGTTATACGTAGATTTGTCCTCCCTACCCAACGCCGGTGTTGGATCATCTGTCGAGCTATGGGGTAAGGGTGTTTTGGTTGATGAGGTTGCTCGCCAATCCCATACAGTAGGATACGAATTGTTATGCGCTATCTCAGCATCTAGTCGAGTCCCAATGGAATACCAGCATGGCTAAAAATAAAATTGCTTATAACTGTTCTGAGTGCGGTGGCCAGTCAACTAAATGGCAAGGCCAATGCCCGCATTGTTTCGCTTGGAACACGTTAGTTGAGGAAATTATCGAGGGTAAGACTAACAACCGTTTTTCATCACTAGCTCAATCATCTAGTCTACAAAAACTCAGCGATGTTGAAACATCGGAAATAGATAAAAGAGAAACGGGTATTTCAGAGTTTGATCGGGTACTTGGGGGCGGTTTTGTTTTGGGTGGCGTTATATTACTTGGGGGTGACCCCGGTATTGGAAAATCGACGATTCTAATACAAGCCCTATCAAAAATTACCTCACAACCTGACAGGCCATGTAATGTGATTTATGTCAGTGGAGAAGAATCTTCGCAACAAATTGCGATGCGTGCCAAAAGGTTGGAGCTGGAGGTGTCCGATATTTCTATGCTATCGGAAATCAATCTTGAAAAAATTATAAAAAATATCGATAAGCACAAGCCTGAGGTTGTTGTGATCGATTCGATTCAAACCATTTACTCGGAAGAACTTACCTCAGCTCCAGGCTCGGTTACCCAGGTCCGTGAATGCGCCGCACAACTCACGCGGATCGCAAAGCAAAATGCTATCACGATGATATTGGTAGGTCATGTTACTAAGGAGGGTACCTTAGCTGGACCAAGGGTTTTAGAGCACATTGTTGACACTGTGCTGTATTTTGAAGGGGACACTAACTCTAGCTTCAGAATGATCAGAGCAGCAAAAAATCGATTTGGCGCTGTGAATGAGTTAGGGGTTTTTGCGATGACAGAAAAAGGACTTAAAGAGGTGACAAACCCTTCGGCACTTTTCCTTTCTCATCACCAGGACAAGGTGAATGGGGCATGCATTACGGTGACCCAAGAAGGATCAAGGCCTTTACTTATTGAAATTCAAGCACTCGTGGATAGTACGCAAGCCCATGCTCCTAAGCGACTATCGGTAGGCTTAGAAAATAATAGATTGGCCATGTTGTTAGCCGCACTCCACAAACATGCCGGCATCGCATGTAGTGACCAAGACGTTTTTGTGAATGCTGTGGGTGGCGTGAAAATCACGGAGCCCGGTGTCGATCTCGCCATACTTTGTGCGGTTGTATCTTCATATAGAAATAAACCTATCGACCAAAAGACGGTTATTTTTGGAGAAATTGGTTTGGCAGGTGAGGTACGACCTGTGCAAAGAGGTCAGGAGCGTATTAAAGAAGCAGCTAAATTAGGTTTTACTCGAGCAATTATCCCTAAAGCGAATCAAGCCAAACAAAAAATTAATGGCATAGAGATCTATCCTGTCAGCACCTTAAATGAGGCAATAAAGCTGATCAGTGACTAAGCTTATTTAATCCATGACATCCCAAAGAATGTTGTGGTGGCAACCAATATTTTCTTTATCGGTGAGAGTCCAGTTGAAATGTTCAATATGTTATCGGGTTCATTGGACACAACTTTCCTAAGCAAAGCGTAATAAATGTTACCCATGATTAAGCCAGGCAGTTGTTTACGCACATCCTCTTTTGGTAGGCGGCGCATAGCCGAACGATAAAAGTCATTGGCCTGATCCCCCAAGTGCTTTACTAACAAAGTTAGCTTACCATTTCTCTTACTACTTAAAATATCATCCTCAGTCAGACTAAATTGGTCTAGTAGATCCAGAGGGACATAAATGCGTCCACGATGGGCATCCTCACCTAAATCTCGAATGATATTAGTTAGCTGAAGTGCGATCCCTAAGTCATGAGCATACTTCAAGGTATCCTTATTAGTAAAACCAAAAATTCTTGCTGAAAGAAGGCCCACCACCGATGCTGCACGGTAACAATACAATTGAAGCTGTTTAAAGTTTTCGTATCGATGAAAGTTAAGGTCCATTTCCATACCATCAATAATTTCAAGGAAATATTCTTTACTGAGGTTATAGGTTGACAGATGAGGGAGGAGAGCACGTGAAACCGGATGCTGTGGTTTTTTTTCAAACAATCTATCAATCTCCACTCGCCATGCATCTAACCTACGCTTCCCTGTTTTATAATCTTTGCATTCATCGACGATATCATCGACCTCACGACAAAAGGCATACAGGGCGGTTAGGGCCATTTTTTTTTGCTTTGTTAAAAATAAAAACCCTAAAGCAAAGTTAGATTTGCTGGATTGAGTTTTCTGGAAGCAATACTGTTCTGGGCTCATGACCTTATTATCGCCTTAAACAATAAAATCCCCCAATCCCATTTACTTAGAGTGGGGGATTTAACAAATAAATTGTCCTTACTGAGCTTCATCCTACTACTCAAGAGTCTGCTGGCCCCAATAAGCACTTTGATTTGAAGTTTAAGTCTTCCTGTTAGATGATGCTTTAAACTTTCACCGCTATCAATATGGTGATCGATTATAGTAAGCCATGCATCTTTTAAATTACTCCATCGCGGTGTGAATTCTTTCCGATGAATCTCCGCTTCAGTAACATTGAATCGTTTAAAATACTCCTGGGGAATGTATATTCGGTTTTTAAGAAAATCTTCATGAATATCCTGAAGCATGCCTATCATCGCCAGAGCAATACATAAATGATTAGATAGGCTAATTGTTGTTTTATTTTGTTTTCCGAATAGTGTCAGTATCATTTCACCCGCAGGGCACGCAGCTTTATTACAGTAGTCAATAACTTCACTCATGGTGTGGTAACGATCTTTTGCAATATCCTGCTCAAAAGCTGTCATCAATTGATACAAAAGACCTAGCTGCAAATTAAATTCATGGCACACCTGTTTTATGTCAACAAATAAGGGGACGGATGGTTTGGTGTTGATACTATCAAGGCCTTCTTTATAATACTGTAATTGAGCTGTGCGTTGCGATGAGTTCCATGTTCCTTCATCCGCAATATCGTCACACTTCCGAGCGAATTGATACAGAATGATCGCTGCCTCCCTTTGTTTTTTTGGGAACAACATGGATGCAACAGGAAAGTTTTCGTAATGTTTTTTAACATTACGCGCATGATTTAACGTTATATAATGGGTCATGGTGAAAGTATGCCATACCCATAATTACTTTTTAATGTCATAGGATTATTAATGTTAGGTTTAATTGGCGGCACCGGGCTTGATACGATTGAGGGATTAGCCATTGAGTCATATGAAGATATTGATACCCCCTATGGAGCGATGTCAGCACCTATTGCGATATGCACCCTTAATGATAAAACAATTGCTTTTCTACCGAGGCATGGAGAGAATCATACTATCCCTCCCCACCTCATTAATTATCGAGCCAATATCTGGGGCCTTAACCATATGGATGTCACTGATATTATCGCTATAGCCACTGTAGGTTCGATTAATGACGACCTCCATCCAGGCTCTATTGTGATACCTAGCCAAATCATTGATTATACACACGGTCGTGAACATACCTTTTTTGAAGGAAAAAATGAGCCCGTTAACCATATTGATTTTACCTACCCATTTTCACCTAGCATCGCAGAGCTTATCCATAAAGTATCCCAAGAGCTTAGTCTTGACGTATCACTTGGGGGGACATATGCCGCAGTACAAGGCCCACGATTGGAAACTAAGGCGGAAATTGATCGCTATGAAAGGGATGGGGCGACTATTGTTGGTATGACGGGGATGCCCGAGGCTTCGTTGGCGCGTGAGTTAACAATGAATTATGCGGCCATTTGCCCCGTTGCCAATCAGGCTGCCGGAAGAGGAACCAGCAAAGATGGGATTTCTCATCATGACATCACAAAAAAATCTAAAGGGATGATGGATGAGGTGTTACAAATAGTTGCTTCATTTATTCGTATATATGGCCATTAAAGACATCTTAAAAATGGGTGACCCCTTGTTGTTGAGTGCCGCGCAACCTATTGAAGCAGTTAATACTCCGGAGCTCAACCAAATCATTGAGGACATGATAGAAACGATGAAAGCAAATGATGGCGCCGGACTTGCCGCTCCGCAAATTGGGCTTTCTATTCAGTTAGTGATCTTTGGTTTTGATTCCAATGAGCGCTATCCTGATGCGGAGGAGGTACCATTTACCGTACTTATTAACCCAGAAATTATTCCGCTCGAAGAGGAGATGGAAGATGGTTGGGAAGGGTGCCTATCGGTACCAGGTTTAAGGGGAGTGGTTCCGAGATATAAATCGATTCACTATAAAGGCATTGATCAGTTTGGACAAACTATTGATAGGAAAGTAGACGGATTCCATGCAAGGGTGGTACAGCATGAGTGCGATCACTTGATCGGTAAACTTTACCCTATGCGAATGAATGATATGTCTTTATTTGGATTTCATGACACATTATTTCCAGAATAAATTTCTACAATATGTGGTTTGCTATGATAAAATTTCGCATTCGGAAGAGTGGCAGAGTGGTTTAATGCACCGGTCTTGAAAACCGACGTGGGTTCGCGCCCACCGTGAGTTCGAATCTCACCTCTTCCGCCATTATATTTCAAACATAATCGTCTGTATAACCTATATATAATGGGTTTTAGCAAAATACATTTCATTAAATAAACTGTAAATTAGTCTATAGGGAACAGTCTAGGGAACAGTTAAGTTCTAAAAACCCATGATTTTGGCAGTATATTTATCCGTATCAAGTTAGTAAAATAAGACATTAAGGATTACATATGTCACAAGATAGAGCCTTAATCTGGGTCATCATGGTCTTCATCTTCTTCTACAAAGTCATACGAGCCATTCAGATACACGAACCCCCACTAGTGTAATGCCTTCATCATGACCTATGATAAGTAGGCTGTGCCAATGACAACCCATTGCCCACTTAATTATCTGGAGGTAAACTGATCTTATGAAAATAATAAAAGATAGAGTTTCGGCAAGAAAAGATGAAGGCTTTGTGGTTTTTTTAATTGGTATGAGAATAAATAATTTTTGGAAGATTCATAAATGGTTTCCAATTTTTATAAGTTTTCCAAAAATGGTGAGCGAATTGATTAAAAACCAATCTTTAGGTTATTTAGGAGGGGAAAGTTGGTTTGGAAGAAATATTATATCTATTCAATATTGGGAATCTTTTACAAAATTAGAATATTTTGCTCGTTCAAAAGATTTAACACACTTGCCTGAATGGCAAAAATTTATGAAGAAAGTTGGAACAAACGGAGAGGTAGGAATTTGGCATGAGACCTATATTATTAAGAAAGGGCAATATGAAAATATCTATGCCAATATGCCACCATTTTTGCTTGGCAAAGTTGGCAAGTTAGAAAAAATTATTAGTTCAAATAATTCAGCAAAGAAAAGAGTAAGCAAAAAATAAATAAAAAAACTCATCCTACTCTTATTCCTAACACCCAGTAGGAAATTAATCGTACCTTCGTTATAATTTCTTTATGAGTGAAAAAAATTTACAGATTGTTTTAAGTAGTCCTGGTCAAAAACTTGCAAAATTTCTTCATACAATAAAGACTAAATTTAGGTCCGAGAAAGTTGCAGAAATAAGACCATTAGAACCATACATAACCGAAGGGGCAGTAATTTTTGATATAGGAGCTCACTTCGGTCAATATGCTAAAGTTTTTGCCAAGTTAAATAAATCTTCGGTGAAAGTATATTGTTTTGAGCCAGTTAATTACACTAGAGATATATTAACCGCAGTTCTTGAGAAGCATCCAAATACAATAATTTTTAGTAATGGTTTTTCCAACAAAAGCGGGGTCTTAAACATTAATATACCCATTAAAAAGTCAGGAAAAATTGGACCTGGCATAGCAAGTATATGCGAGGAAAGAGATAGGGATTATGTGGTTCAAGAAGCACATATTGACACCATTGACAATTTTATGAAGCAGCACAATGTTAATCGGTTAGATTTCATTAAGATAGACATAGAAGGACCAGAATACCTTGTTTTTAAGGGGGCAATAAAAACACTTCAGAAATTTAAACCTACAATATATTGCGAAGTTGTTGCTGAACAGATGTTGAAATTAGATATAAAAACGAATGAGCTTTTTAACTTTATGACTAATTTAGGTTACCAGTCTCATGTTTTTTGTAATGCTACTCCTTCAATAACCGCAGGATACGAAGGTCCTGCAGATTACTTATTTTTGCATAATGATAAAAGGTATAAAAAAAATGAGAGGTTTGGGTATTACTCCCCTCAAGGTCTTATCAAGGTTATCTATATTTTGATAAAGATAGGGATAGGTTTTGGTAGGCTAAAAAAGATTTATGCGAAAATATTAACTAGAATAAACAAAAAAAATCCAATAGATATCATCTATCATGGAGTTAAATTTAGGCTGTATCCTCATAACAACACCATAGAATCTAAAATGTTTGTTAGTTCAAGATTACGAGAAGGTAAGGAGTTAGATGTAATCTCTGGCTTTATTAAAAACGGAGGAACTTTTCTAGATATTGGTGCGAATATAGGTTATTACTCTTTAATGGCTGCGAAACTTGGTGCTACAAAAATCATCGGAGTTGAACCGAATCCAATAGTTCTAGACAGATTCAAAGCAAACATTAAATTTAATGGATTTGAGAAGCAGATTGAGACTTTTCAGATAGGTATTGGGGAGCAGCAAGGGACTGTGGAGCTTCGCCTGTCACAGACCGATATGGGAGGCAGCTCCATTGTTAATACAAAACTCAATTCAGATAAAATAAAGATAAAAGTTATACCTCTATCAGAGTTACTTAAAAAAGAAGGTATTACCAAAGTTGATGTTTTAAAAATTGACATAGAGGGGTTTGAGGATAGGGCATTATTCCCTTACTTTGAAAAGCTAAACAAAAAGCATTACCCTAGACTTATTCTTATGGAAGACAGTAGCCAAACGGATTGGGATGAAAATATTCTTGAGTGGTTACTGGCTAATGGCTATAGAGTTTTGGCAAGAACAAGAGGTAATGTTCTAATCACCACAGAAGAATAATTACTAAAAATTTACTTCCCACACCTCCCACTATAGCCGACGGGGGTGGAGGGGGTAAGGTTCTTTTCCTCACAAACCCTTATAACTCCGATTTATTCATAAATCACCAGAGTTTATCTTTGTAAGTTATTGAATATATTAATCTAAATTTATTTATAACTTATCTGTAATCAATGGTTTTAATGCCTATTTAATCCTACTTTCATAGCTGAAAAAGTTCTTTAAAAATCAATTTGCATTGATTTAATTAACTAGTTAGGACGGATTAGGGTAAGGTAGAACAAAGAAATGGTGGAGGTAAGCGGGATCGAACCGCTGACCCTCTGAATGCCATCCAGATGCTCTCCCAGCTGAGCTATACCCCCACAAGAGCTGCTGATATTAATTCCCTATAAGGCTTATGTCAATAAGTAAGTTAACTCAGCCTCGGGTATTCGATTCTGATGGGAACTGATTTAAATCTATTTTCTCCTGGGGTTTCCAGCCATTTTTTCTATGCTCTGCTACAACGTTAGTAAAGACCCCACCCCTAACAAAAAACTTCGCGGTGAGCTTCATGTATCTTGGATTCGTTGCCGCCACCAAATCATCTAAAATACTGTTGGTAACTGCTTCATGGAAGCAGCCTTCGTCCCTAAATGACCATATGTAAAGTTTAAGACTTTTTAGTTCCACACAGCGTTCATCGGGGATATAATCGAGGTAGAGTGTTGCAAAGTCAGGTTGCCCAGTTTTAGGGCAAAGACAGGTAAATTCTGGTATTTGCATGTGAATATGAAAGTCGCGGTTTTTGTTAGGATTATCAAAAACCTCTAAGTGCTTGGTGGGTTGAGCTGTGGGTTTACCGCCTAATGACTGGTCACTCATATTTGTCCTATAATCTAATAATTTTAAAAGAAAATATTATACTGCTTTGAATAAACACTTTCCTAAAATAATACATAAATTTACATATTGAAACTTAGACAAATAAAACTCGCAGGATTTAAAACCTTTGTTGATCCGACAACAATCAAGCTCGATGGCGAATTAGCCGGCATTGTCGGGCCGAATGGTTGCGGTAAATCAAATATCATGGAATCCGTTAAATGGGTACTTGGATCTTCATCCGCAAAAGATATGCGAGGAGAATCTATGGACTCCGTCATTTTTAATGGCACCGACACCCGTCAAGCGATAGGAAGAGCTAGTGTCGAGTTAATTTTTGATAATGCAAATGGGGCTGCTCCAGCGGAGTGGGCAAGTTATGCTGAGATATCGGTTAAACGGATTATTGAGAAAGAGAAAGGCTCTACCTATCAAATTAATAACACCACAGTCAGAAGAAAGGACGTCGCAGATTTATTTCTCGGGACCGGGTTGGGGGCAAGAGGTTACGCAATCATTGGTCAAAATACCGTATCTCAGATAGTTGAGGCAAAACCTGAGGAGCTCAAAAATTACCTGGAAGAGGCTGCGGGAGTGAGCAAGTACAAAGAAAGGAGAAAGGAGACAGAGTTTAGGTTAAGGGATACACGCGACAACCTAGAGCGCGTAAATGACTTGTTAAGAGAGATAAATCAGCAAATTACAAAATTAGAATCCCAAGCTCAAACAGCTAAGAAGCATAATGATTTCCAAGAAAAGTTGAAGCTAACCTACGCACAGATTCAATTACTAAAAAAATGGATAGCTAATACTGCGTGGGAAGCATCAAAAGAAGTAGTTGCAGAGATCACCATTAAACTAGACCAAAAAAAAGCAGAGCTAACCAACATAGAGGCAGCGGTAGAAAGCACAAAACAAGAATTTGTTCAGGCGTCGGATGCAATCAATGTTAGTCAGGCAAAATTTTACGAAATGAATTCGGGGGTTACGGATACAGAAAATCGGTTAAATAACCTCAATGAAAAAATAGCAAGGCTTGCTCAGCTGAAGGAGAGTAGTCGAAATAAATTTAATGAATATGAAAGCTTAAACACTCAACTCACCAATCAGCTCAAAGAAAGCGAAGAGGATTTAGCTGAAAAAAAACAAAAAATTGCATCCCTGTCAGAGGAGCTAAAAGAGCGAAGGTCTGAGCATAATACGGCGGAAGATAACTTTAAAAAAGCAAACCAGAGATGGCAGGAAAGTACGGCTAATCTTCAGAATATGGCAGAAAAACTTAATGTTGAAAGTGCCACAGTCCACTTATCAGAAAACATCATAAATGATTTAAATAGCCGTATTGCGTCGTTAACAGCCGAATTAAAAATACTTGAAAGTAACGCGTTTCAAGTTACTAAGCCCGACACATTACAACAAAACGAAGACGAACTTATAGCCATAGCTAAAGCCATCGAAGAAGCGAGTAACGAGCAAGCAAATTATGCTGAAAGAGGGGACACCTTAAATAATTCTATCCTGGAACTCAAACGCGAAGTAAGCGAAGCAGAAATTCACATCAGCTCACTAAGGCAAATGGATAAAGAAGAAATTGACCCAAACACAATGAATGATTGGTTAAAAAGTATTGGCTTAGATGATAACGAAAATATTTTTACCCATGTCAAGATAAGTGACGGGTGGGAGGCAGCTTTAGGTAATATCTTAGGCACTAAAATCAATGCTTATCAATCGATTGGTAAAACCATCCCTAAAGATAAAAGACCTCCTTACTCCATTACGATGGTTACATCTAGCGATGCCAATAATACACCGTTAAATAGTAAGCTAAAGTCAGCATTGGACGTTATAACCATTGATAAAAAAGAAATGAAACCGGTTATTCACGAGTGGCTTAACCATGTATACATTGCAAATCAAGATAATATTGAATTAGAAAGCCAAAAGCTACGCCATGGAGAAGTGTTAATCGCACAAAATGGAGATATTTTTGGGATGAATTATCACATTCTTAATAAAGATTTTTCTGGAGAGAGCAACCATCTTCAACGCATGAAAAAGATAGAAGTATTTGAAAAAAAACTACCCGACCTTAAGGAGAGGCTTCTTTTAGCCGATAAAGCCAATACAGAAAATAAAAATCGACTGGGTGATGTGAAGGAAAGTCTGGTAACTTTGATGGCAAAGAAAGCACATTGTGAAGAAGAAAGAAATACCCTAATTATTGAATATAATAAACAACTAAACCTTTTTGAGATCAATAAAAGCCGCACTCAGACTGTTAGTAAAGATATGGAAAACTTAACCCTTCAATTGAAGGAGAGTATGGAAATGCTCAGTGCCAAGAAAAATTCTATAGAAGAAATTACTAAAAATATTCAGTCAGTAAGCCTCACAAACGAAGAGCATAATAATTCAAAGACTCAAGCAGAGCAGTTATTTTATGAGAAGCGAACCCATCTCAATGAAAGTGAAAAGCTTGAGCAAGAGCTAGGATACAACATTAAGGTGCTGGTAAATAAGATTGAAGATGTGCAAGCTAGACTAGCAATCCTAGCCAAAGATAAAAATGAGCTTTTAACTCAATTAAACGAATCTCATAGTGAGGACCAACAAGGAAATATAACGCTTTTACAAGAAGAGCTAAAAGGAAAATTGGAATTAAAAGAAAATGCAGAAAAAGAGCTAATTCTCGCAAGAGATAGAGTGTCAGAAAAGGAAAACAAGTTAAGGGAAGAGGAAACGGCTAGACTGGAGTCTCAGCATGCACTTAACCCAGTTATTGAGTCTCTTCAACAATCAAGATTAAATGAGCGCGAGTGCAGTGTAGTCTTCGAACAATGCTGCCGAACACTGAACAACTGTAATATGAATGAAGAGGTTATAGAAAAAGACTTGAAGGAAGATGTTGTCCTGTCTGACTTAGAAGGACTATACGAAAACCTTGAGAAGAAAATTGAGCGCTTAGGTCCGGTAAATTTAGCCGCTATATCAGAACTTGAAAGCATTCGAGAAAGACAAACTTATATTCAAAAGCAGGTAGAGGACCTTCAGGCAGCATCAAAAACGCTTCAAGATGCTATTCAAAAAATTGATGCAGAGACTCGTGAAAAGTTAAAACTCACTTATCAGGAAGTAAACAAAAACTTTAATGAGTTCTTCAAGACATTATTTAACGGTGGCCATGCGCAGCTGGAGCTTCTTGGTCAGGAAATACTTGATACTGGGCTACAGGTTGTCGCACAACCTCCGGGCAAAAAAAATACAACGATTCACTTGCTATCAGGTGGAGAAAAAGCAATGACAGCAATTGCTCTGGTTTTTGCTTTATTCAAACTCAATCCATCGCCATTTTGTCTTATGGATGAGGTGGATGCTCCTTTGGATGATTCGAATACCCAACGATTTTGCGAGGTAGTTAAGAGTATGTCAAAAAACACACAATTTCTTTTTGTCTCACATAATAAATTAACCATGGAGATGGCGCAGCAGCTTATAGGCGTAACTATGCAAGAGCCTGGAGTATCGAGAATCGTCGAAGTTGATCTCCAACAGATACAATCAATGGAGCTAGCGGAATAATCATATGAGTGACGTACAGCTTGCCTTACTAATTCTTGGACTAATTATAATTATAATTATGATTATTCATAACTGGGCCCAAATCAGCAGCCATAAAAAAAGAAAAGAAAAGCTTAATGCAACCTCTTCCACGATTAGTGAGGACAATGACCCACTTTTCCAGTCCGCAGAGTTTGAAATTAATGACTCCACCCTAAGTAATGAAAGTTCTAATGCTGAAGGGTCGGCAAAAATAATATCAGAAAATCTGCCAGATGGTATTTTTCCTGAAGTTGAATCTGTTGCTTCTATCACATTTGTCAACATTCAAAATAGTTTGCAGCCCTTATTCTATGATAAAGCCTTAGGGATAAATGGATTAAGGATATACGTAAGAAATGATAACGATATATGGGCTACAGGGCAGGCGCTTGAAGAAGGCATACGATACAACCAAATTCTTATTGTCCAGCAACTTGTTTCAAGGAAGGGCAAGTTAGAGCATGAGTCAGTTAATAGCCTAATTGAATACGTGAATGAGGTAAAAACAGCTGTTAATGGGGCATTATTTTGGTTGTTTAATGAAGAGATAGGCGTTGAGAGTAAGAGGCTAAATGATATGTGTCGAGAAGTTGATCGAGCCCTGACATTGAAAGTATTGCCAAAAAGTGACACTGCCTTTCACCCCGCAGCGCTCATAGATTTTTTTAAAAGCTCAAGTATTAATAGGTCAGGAAATGAAGCCCACAGATTATTAAACCCTAAAAACGAGAATGAAAGTATCTGCGACATTGTAAACCTATCCGGAAAACCATTAGAAATAAATCAGGAAGCATTTGTTCAGGGTATTATTTTTAAAATGGACGTACCAAATACTAAGAACATTACCCACGCTTTTAATGAGATGATAAAAATTATTAGAGAGGCATGCTCTCAACTTAATGGAACATTGGTGGATGTTGGAGGAAAGCCCATGAACGATGACTATATCAGTAAGGTTTACGTTTACCTTAAAGGCGTGGAGCAAAAAATGTTGGCGAAAAAAATTATCCCTGGCAGTGAATTAGCAAAAAAAATATTCTCTTGATGAATGATCCAATAACAATTAAAGAGAGGCTTGTTGACTTAAAAAAGCTTATATCGGAGCACAATTATCATTACTACGTTTTAGATAATCCACTAATATCTGATGCTGAATTCGATAAAATATTTTTAGAGATTAAAGCAATCGAAGACCTCAATCCTGAGCTTATTACAATTGATTCACCTACGCAAAGAGTAGGGGGGGAGCCAAACAAATCTTTCAAGCAAATAACACATCAAAGGCCGATGCTATCACTTGGGAATGCTTTTGATGAAAAAGATTTGGATGTTTTTGATAAACGGATAAGAGAAGAGTTAGGTGTTGCTAATATATCGTATGTAGCGGAACCTAAGTTTGATGGTCTTGCTGTAACTATAGTTTATGTTGATGGAGAGCTTCATCTTGCGGCTACACGAGGGGATGGAAGCGTAGGTGAGGACGTGACCCACAACATAAAAACGATCAAGTCTATCCCGCTTAAGCTTCCCAGCAACAGTCCCGCTGGTCAAATTGAGATTAGGGGCGAAGTCATTATGCTAAAAAATGATTTTATCGGTTTAAATAAAAGGCAGCTTGAAGCTAACGAAAAAGTATTTGCTAATCCAAGAAATGCAGCAGCAGGTAGTTTACGGCAACTTGACCCGACAATTGCCGCATCAAGGCCTTTAAGCTTTTATGCTTACAGTATATTTTGTGACAATAAAACACTTGCCTCTCAGGAAGAGGGGTTAGATTTATTGAAGCAGCTACTGATACCCACTAGCAACCTAACAAAAAGGGTTGATGGAGTGAGAGGAATGATTGATTTCTATAATGCAATTAATAATGCAAGAAAGTCACTCCCTTTCGATATAGACGGCGTTGTATACAAGGTCAATTCATTAAATATGCAAGATGAACTCGGATTTGTATCTCGAGCACCGAGGTGGGCTATCGCACACAAGTTTGCTGCAGAAGAGGCAATGACTACTATTAAAGACATCAACGTGCAAGTCGGTCGTACCGGTTCTATAACGCCTGTTGCTCGACTTATGCCTGTAGTTGTAGCAGGTGTAACAGTAACAAATGCCACTCTTCACAACGAAGACGAACTAAGACGCAAAGACATTCACATTGGTGACTTTGTGATGGTGAGAAGAGCAGGGGATGTAGTGCCCGAGGTCATCAAGGTTGTACATGAAAAGAGACCTAACGACATTAAAAAATTTGAAATGCCTACGCTTTGCCCGGAATGCTCAAATGTGTTGGTTAGAGAGGAGGGGGAGTCTGTTCTGAGATGCAATGCAGGCATGTTATGCCCTGCACAGAGAAAACAAAGCATTATGCATTTTGCATCAAGAAAAGCTATGGACATTGACGGTTTGGGCGAAAAGATTATTGATCAGTTGATCGAGTCAAGCTTGGTATTGTCGGTTTCAGACCTTTATACAGTCAAAACTGAAAAATTATTAAAGCTAGACCGTTTCGCAAAAAAATCAGCGGAAAATCTCATAGAATCAATAGAAAAATCTAAGAAAACCACATTAGGTAAATTCATATACGCATTAGGTATAAGAAACGTTGGGGAAGCAACTGCTTATGATTTAGCAAAGCAGTTTGGCTCAATAGATAAAATTATGAGTGCCAGCAAGGAGTCATTGTTGAGTATTCATGATATAGGCCCAACAGTAGCAACCTCAATTCAAAACTACTTTAACGAAGATACAAATAGAGAGCAAGTAGCTATACTTCTTAAGGAAGGCATCCAATGGGATTCAATCGAGGTGGGAGCGGAAGAGATCAGTAATGAACTTGAGGGTTTAGTCTTTGTCCTAACGGGGACATTAACATCACTAAAAAGGGATGAGGCTAAAAATCTTATTCTTAGTTGCGGGGGTAAGGTTTCTGGTTCCGTTTCAAAAAAGACTGATTACGTTATCGCTGGGCTTGATGCCGGAAGTAAGCTGGATAAGGCAAGTGCGCTTGGTGTTAAGGTAATAGGTGAAGACGAATTAATACAACTAACCAAAAAAGGCTAATATGAAACGAGAATCTACATTAAGTTTTATTTTTATTTTATTGTTTTCAAATGGAGTTTATTCGTATGATTCAAATAATCAGTGTGAGAAATCATTCAACTCCGGAGCTTATGATAAAGCTATAGAGGAAGCAAAAAAACTGGAGCATAAGTATGATGCAAACTTTTGTGCTGCAAAGGCATATTACCGAAAAGGCGATCTAGCGGCATCAATAGCTGCATTTGATGAGAGCCAAAAGCACCCAGACCTACCTGTTGATCAATTGTTTGCTTATCTCTACAAAGGTATAGCACAAAGGGATATTGGGCAATTAAAAGCATCATCAGCAACATTCACTAAAGGCTTAGATACGGCCGCACTTGGCAACAGTAAATACATGCAAATGGAGCGTAAATTTTTGTATCAGTTGGGAAATAACGCCATGCAAGAAGACAATGGCTTTGATGCTATAGATTTTTATGGTAAATCGCTTGCTATCTCATCCAATGATGATGAGAGAGCAGAGGGTTTTGCTGGAATATCATCCGCATATTTTAGATCTAATAAGATAGACCAAGCTATAGAGTATGGTGTAAAAGCGTCAACCACGTACCAAAGAACAGGTAAGCTGAGCCAGTATGCGGATATGCAGCTTACGCTGGCCTCTTACGAGTCAATAAATGCTAATTATCCACGAGCCATTAGGCTTTTGCAATCCATTGAAAGTTTTGCAAGAACCAATGGGAGTAAGTACTACGAAGCTAAGGCTTTATTAACCTTAGCCGATGTATACGATGCTTCAAAACAATTGCTATTAGCCACCGAAGCAAGGGGTAAGGGTAAAGGCCTAGCAGAATCCATTGGGGCAGATGATTTGCTACGATAAGTAGTTCTATATCTAATTTTACATAATATACATTATACGAACTAATAATTATTAAGGAATAGAAGATGGCGAAGATAGAAAACAAAATACTAGCGGTAAATCATGCTGAGCTAAATGCATGGAAATCAGAGTTGTTAAGAAAACAAACGCATACCACCATAAAGTCAGGTAAAAAATGTACACGGATGAGTTGCTGCAAGATGCACACATTATTTAGATGTGGGTTAGGCACTGTAACTTATCTTCTCGTGATTGCTGCTCTTCTTAAATATCTCGGCGTATTTATCTTGAATATCTAAAAGCGGTAATTTAGACCTAAATTACCACACAAGCCATCGATCTCGTCTACACTCTGTATTTTTAGCCTAGTGGTAAACATTTCAGTCCAATAGTATCAAAAAAGCTTTGATTCCCTTTTGAATCTAATGAATATCGATGGTCTTCCATTTTTTTGCACCCTGTTCATGGATAGACATACCTTTAGTATCCACAGCAACGGTAACGGGCATATCCACTACCTCAAATTCACGGATCGCCTCCATCCCCAACTCTGGGAATGCTATGACTTTTGCTGACTTGATGGCCTTTGAGACAAGAAATGCCGCACCACCAACCGCAATTAAATAAGTTGACTCATGCTCCTTAATAGCTCTTACTGTATCTTCACCTCTTTCAGCCTTGCCGATCATACTCATGATTCCGCACTCGTTAAGCATAAGGTTGGTATATTTATCCATTCTGGTTGCAGTTGTTGGGCCTGCAGGACCAACAGCTTCGTTACCAACTGCATCAACAGGGCCTACGTAGTATAAAAAACGACCTTTTAGACTCAAGCCATCAGGAAGCTTCTCACCTCGAGTTAATATATCTTGAATTTTTTTATGTGCCGCATCCCTGGCTGTTAGAATATTTCCGGAAAGTAATAACGTTTGCCCTATCACCCATGACCCCATGTCCGCCTTATTGAGTTCGTTAACATTCACTCTCAACGCCTCTTTGCTTGGTTGCCAAGTAGCACTTGGCCATAGGTCTAAATTGGGTGGGTCAAGTTCGGCCGGTCCCTTACCATTTAACGAAAAGTGTATGTGTCTGTTAGCTGCACAGTTTGGAATGATGGCAACGGGAAGTGATGCGGCGTGCGTTGGGTATTCCTTAATCTTCACGTCGAGGACCGTTGTTAGTCCTCCTAGCCCTTGGGCGCCAATACCCAGGTTATTTACTTTCTCATAAATCTCCAGCCTCAGCTCATCTATGAGATTTTTCGCCCCATTCTTTATTAATAGTTGAATGTCAATAGGATCCATCAAAGACTCTTTTGCTAATAACATCGCCTTGTCTGCAGTACCGCCTACGCCAATACCCAAGACACCGGGGGGGCACCACCCTGCTCCCATCTTTGGCACCGTATCAATAATATAATCTACTAAACTATCTGATGGATTAAGCATTTTTAGCTGGGCTTTATTTTCAGAGCCCCCGCCCTTAGCGGCGACAATTACCTCAATTTTATCGCCTTTTACCAAGCTAATATGCGTAATTGCGGGAGTATTATCTTTAGTATTAAGTCTGTCACCCAGCGGATTATTGACAATGGATGCTCTTAGCGGGTTATCTTGGTTGAGATACGCTCTTCTTACCCCTGCATTTACCATCTCCTCCACTGTCGATGATGATTCCCATACCACACCCATTCCCTGCTTAACAAATACCGTAACAATACCTGTGTCTTGGCAAAGAGGTCGGTTACCGTAAGCTGATAGCTTTGAGCTTGATAGAATTTGTAGGATGGCATCTTTAGCTGGCACCGATTTTTCTAACTCATAGGCTCGAGTCATGGCTAGTATAAAATCTTCTGAGTGATAGTAAGAGATATATTGCAACGCTGAAGCAATAGACTCTACAAAATCTTTTTCTTTAATTACGCTCATTATCGTATGGTTGAGAATGCTGTAGCAGTTGATCGGTTGATATCTTTCCTCAATATTTTACCATTTTTCGTTCGAGGAAAATGGTTAGTTATGTAAACCACTTTGGGGGCTTTGTAGGATGCCAGGTTAGCCCTCCCATATTCGACTAAATCATCGGGATTGATGCTTGATTCTGATGCGAGAACATAAACAACAACAAGCACTTTGTCACCAGATACCTCACCGATTACTGCGCAATCATTTACTTGCGGATGTGCTTTAAATACTCGCTCAATTTCATAGGGAGACACACGGTAACCAAAACTTTTAATAATGTCATCCTTCCTTCCCAAAAACCAAAGGTAACCATCTGAGTCGTAGCGAGCATAATCTCCAGTAAAAAACCATCCGTTATGCTTATATTTAGCTGTTTCTTCAGGCAAATGCCAATACTCTAAAAAAAGTCCGGGATCGTCTTCTGGAACACAAATCATGCCCTCTTCTCCCGCTTTTATTTCCTCTAGAGTTTCAGGATTGATAAGCTTTATCTTGTGCCCCGGTTGAGGAAACCCTGCCGATCCTGGCCTAATAGGACGATGGACAGATTGAGAGATGTAATAGGAAAACTCCGACATGCCAACAGCCTCATATATATCTAATCCAAACCTTGAGTTCCATCGCTCAAAGACTTCATCGGATAAATGCTCTCCTGCACTCATGCAGTGTAAAAGGGATGGAACATCCTCTTTTGTCGATTGGGTTTTTTGTAAAATTTGACGATAAATAGTTGGTACAGCAATGAAGATTGTGGCGTTATGTTTATGGATTAAATCTACCCATTGATTAGGATTATTCTTACCCTCATAAACGATAACGGTTTTACCCAAGTAAAGTGGATCCATAAGACCTGACCCGAGGACATAAGTCCAATTAAACTTACCTGTGTGGAGTATACGATCATGGACGGCACTAAAATTAAACCAATACTTAGATGCTGGGTTCCTTCCTAATAGTGCCCTATGAGCATGCAACACACCTTTTGGGTAACCAGTGGTGCCGGATGTATAAACTAGATAGGCTGGGTCATCAGATTT
This sequence comes from Methylophilales bacterium HTCC2181, assembly GCA_000168995.1. GTDB lineage: Bacteria > Pseudomonadota > Gammaproteobacteria > Burkholderiales > Methylophilaceae > BACL14. The sequence goes on from AAUX01000001.1 coordinate 804,552, forward strand.
GGTGGCAGGGTTTGGGGTACATACTTCAATCTTGTCTATCTCAATACCTAGGTCCTTCACATCCAAATAGTCACTAGACAAGTCGTGGCTTGCTTGATGAATAAAGACAGCCTTAAGGAACGTTAATTCCTCTGCGATGGGCTCAAGACTTTTCCATGTTTCATGATCGGTTACTAAAACGGCAGCCTCTGAATCTTTAGCAAGGTAAATAACCTCTGTAGCGGTAAGAAGTGTTGATGTAGGAACAGCAATGCACCCAGCTTTCATTGCTCCTAAAAATGCTATCGGATAATGAAGGCAATTGGGGAGCCTTACAAGTACGCGAGATTGCTTTTCCAGTTTTAAATTCTTAATAATTTCAGCAAATTGATTAGTCTTAGCCGCTAGTTCATCATAGGTAATGTTAGAGCTTCCTAGCTGATCATCTTCAACAATCATAGCTGTTTGTTTGCCATTCTTTAGGCTTATTTGTCTGTCTGAGCAGGCCTCACCAATGTTGAAGTATTCTGGAATAATCCATTCCCAGTCTTTATGGTCTGCTGATATATTTTGTGATCGATCAATCATGACGGGTTGCCATAAGGCCAGTTTTGTCTTATCACTTGTTCTGGTAGCTTATTAAGTACTGATAGCGTAAATTTCACATCACCCTCTTTTAACGCACCCAGCGCATAAGCTCTAAGAAGGGTTTGAAGCGCTTTCCCAAACATAGGAGGGTCTAACATCTCCCCATTGAATTTAATAGCACCACCAAGTAGAGCATCCGCCTCTACTGCAGCCTCTAAAATCTTTACTTTAAGCGCAATATCCGTTGGAGAAGGCGTATAGGCTACTTTGCACAAATGAATATGACTAGGATGAATCACTTGTTTTCCTGTTAACCCCATCTCCCTCTCTTTAACCGCATGCCTATACACAATTCTTGACTCCTCATCGCCGTGAAGATCAAGCCATCGACGCACATCACTTTGCTCCAAGAAGTCACTGGGCATAGACGATCCTCCAATAAGGGTCTCTACCCCACCAATAACCCCTTTTCCTGAAATACGCGCCTCAAACATAAGCTCATTCAAGAAATATGACAACTCATCTATCCAGTGCGTTGGTGTGATATTAATTCCCATAGCTTTTGAAAAGTCATGAATACCAAACACCACATGCTTCACTGAATCGAACGACATAAGGTCAGGAGCTATCTTAAGAGATTTTGGATGCTCGATGATGGGTTGTATGGTGATGGAAGGATTTATTTTATTAAGATGGTTTGTTAGGTGTTTAATCTCTGAGGCACCATAAACTTCCCCGGCTTTTGCAAGCATGACAGCATCCACACAATCAGGCACCTGCTCAATGAACTGCATATCAAATTCATAGTCCACTGTTTTAAAAGAATTCACTCGGATAGCGATTGCCACATCAGGCCTGTTCGCACGAAGTAATGGTAGCTCATGTAACATAAGCTCACGACTCATCTCTTTTTTCCTACATCCATCTTCTAGATCGAAGATTAATGTATGTGCCTCTGTCGTATAGGCGTGTTTTTTCATACGCAAAGATGCCGCTTCTATACTTTCATAAACCCCAGAGGAAGGAGAGTATTTTACGGGAGGATAATAAAGCTGAATACCAGGCCATAAATCTCCTAGCAAATCGACATTTAGAGTGTTTATAGTGCTATTCAGAGCATCTTCTTTTTTCATTATCTTTTCCTGGACTGTTGAAGTGCGTTTGCATTAAAACTCTCTATTTTTAAAACGATTTTTTTATGTGCTGCTAAGGGGTTAGTTTTTTTTTGCAGTATATCGAGCATAGTCATATCGTCTATCATTAAAAATTCGAGTAGCCTTTTTTTATCATCTACACCCATCATAGAGGAGCCTTTATTAATAAATCCGGATAAAAACAAGTCGAGCTCCAGCAGCCCCCTTCTCGATCGATGCTTTATTTCTTTATCAATGTTTGTCATGTTTTATAGTAAAAATTTTCTTAGTTTTTTTAGTGAATGTTGCCTTCTTTGCTTTAATTTGCATTTGCTTAATCCCTGTAATAGCTTTTGATGGGTTTAGCCCTTTAGGACAAACATCAGCACAATTCATAATATTATGACATCGGTATAAACGATCAGGATCATCCAGATCAACTAAGCGCTCTTCGCTGCCGTCATCTCTTGAATCAGCAAGGAATCGATAGGCCTGGAGTAATCCAGCAGGACCAACAAATTTATCAGGACTCCACCAGAATGATGGGCAGGACGTAGTGCATGCCCCACACAAAATACACTCATAAAGGCCGTCCAATTTTTTTCTGTCTTCAGGGCTTTGTAATCTCTCTTTTTTGGGTGGATCCTCACTATTGATAAGAAAAGGTTTTACTGAATTGTATTGTTTAAAAAATTGATCCATATTGACAACCAGGTCACGAATTACTGGCAGACCAGGCATAGGTCTGATAACTACCGGCTGTTTTAAATCACTTATTTTAGTAACACATGCCAGTCCGTTCTTTCCATTAATGTTCATTGAGTCAGATCCACATACCCCTTCTCTACAAGACATTCGCATAGACAAAGAATCATCAGTAGATTTAATTTTAATAAGCAGATCTAGTAACATGACATCCTTGTGAGTAACCTCGACATCGTAACTCTGCATATAAGGTTTTTTATCTTTATCCGGATCAAATCGATAAATAGATATTTTCATAGCTTTCTCCTAGTACACACGTTCTTTTAGTGGAAACGAGTCGACGGTTAGTGGATGTAAATTCACCGGTCGATATGTAATGCTCTTATCTAAGGGGTTGTAGACCGTGTGTTTTAACCATCCATCATCATCCCTCTTAGGATAGTCGGATCGCGAATGTGACCCCCTACTTTCTTTCCGATTGCTGGCGGAGATAATGGTAGCTTCTGCAACTTCAATGAGATTTTTAACTTCTAATGCTTCAATACGCGCAGTATTAAATATTTTTGATGTATCACTTATTGAAAGATTATCCACACGTACTCTAAGGTCCTTGATCTTCTTAACGCCCTCCTCCATAAGCTCTGGAAATCGGAAAACACCGCAATGTTCCTGCATGACTTTTCTTATCTCATTGCCCACTGCGCGTGGGTCTTCTCCACTTTGTCCTTGCTCAAGAAGTGACAACCTTTCAATGGTTATATCACTAGCATTGCTGGGGAGTTTTTTTAATGGGTTATTTTTGCATCGATTAATTACATCAATACCGGCCGCTCTTCCAAAAACAATGAGGTCTAATAGTGAGTTAGACCCAAGGCGATTTGCACCGTGAACTGATACACAAGCACACTCACCAACTGCGTAAAATCCTTCAACCACATTCCCATGGGTAGTGTCTCTTACTTGGCCGTTCATTGTTGTGGGTATACCACCCATCATATAATGCACAGTAGGGACTACTGGAATAGGATCTTTTACCGGATCGACATTAGCAAACTTGATGGAGGTTTCACGAATCCCTGGCAATTTTTCATCAATTAATTCTTCTCCCAGATGAGATAGCTCTAAATAAACTCCGTCTTTATTTTCTCCTATACCCCTGCCTTCTTTTACTTCAGTGGCAATAGCTCGTGAGACGACATCCCGACTTGCTAAATCTTTAACATTTGGAGCATATTTTTCCATAAATCTTTCACCGAGCGCATTCACTAAATACCCACCCTCACCTCTTACGCCTTCGGTAATCAAGACTCCTGCATTTAATATACCGGTAGGATGAAATTGCCAAAACTCCATATCTTCCAAAGATATCCCTGCTCTCGCCGCCATACCCAAGCCATCACCTGTGTTGATATAGGCATTGGTGCTAGCCTCAAATATTCTTCCTGCACCACCGGTAGCGAATACCGTACTTTTGGCATGGAAAATTACCAACTCACCTGATTGCATTTCGATTGCAATAACACCCAGTACAGCCCCTTCCTCATCACGAATTAGATCAAGGCACACCCACTCAATAAAGAATTCCGTATTAAGCTCGATATTTTTTTGATAAAGCGTATGAAGCATAGCGTGACCAGTTCGATCTGCAACTGAGCAAGTTCTTGAGATTGAAGATTCACCAAAGTTTTTAGTCATGCCACCAAAAGGCCTCTGATAAATTCGACCATCATCATTTCTATCGAAAGGCATACCCATATGTTCTAGTTCATAAATGGCTTCTGCTGCATTTTTACACATATACTCAATGGCATCTTGATCTCCTAAGTAGTCAGAACCTTTAATGGTGTCGTACATATGCCATATCCACTTATCTTCAGAAATATTTGCTAGTGCAGCGGCAATACCACCTTGCGCAGCAACAGTATGGGATCTAGTAGGAAAAACTTTAGAAATGACTGCAACTTTCAGCCCATCATTTGCTAACTGCATGGAGGTTCTAAGCCCAGCCCCGCCACTGCCCACAATAATTGCATCAAAGGTGTAACGCTTAATCATAGCTATATCCAATTAAAAAGTAGGTAAGGTAAATCAATTCAATAACCATGGTAATAAATAAGAATCCATTGATAGTGGTCCGGACTGCGATGACTTTTATATAATCTTCAGTGATATGCAAAATTCCTATCCATGCATGGAAAAACATCAGAATGAAAAATACTAGAGTGGCATATTTGATAGTCCAATGATCAAATAAGGAGGCCCATACATCAAAAGTTAAAGGTCTGTAGGTGGTTAAAATTAAAGCAAGGCTTATCATGTAAGTAGTCATAAATAATGCCGTAAATCGCTGATATAACCACTGGGTCATGCCGCCAAACGGACTTTTTAGACTTTTGGCATTCATAATAAATAAATCACCAACAATGTGCCCATAACACTCGACACTAAAACAGACTTACTGCTTAAACTTGCCACAATCAAATCATTTCCAATTTGCATGTCTAAAAGCAAATGCCTGAATCCAGCAATAAGATGATGGATGAACCCCCAAACCATAAGATAAAGGATCAAGACAAGTGGAAATGAAAATAATTGCGAGATAGTTCGCTCGTAAAATGATACTGAGGTGAGCGAGTTACAAAAGGCGACGACCAGAAATGGCATAAAAATAAATAACACTGCCCCACTCATTCGATGAAGTATCGATACGAGTGCTGGCATAGGAAGCCTGATAGTAAAAAGATTTAAATTTTTAGTAATTTTTTTAGGCATCTAATACGCCTCCTTAACAGCCGTGGCTACCCACTCAATAAGTCGCGGATCGAAAGGCTTAGGGATAAGATAGTCGCGGCCAAATTCCATTGAATTGGTTTTGTAGGCATCTAAAACCGACGGTGGAACCGGTTCTTTAGCTAGCTTCGCTAAGGCAAATGACGCTGCCAGTAACATATCATTTGTTATTTCGGTAGCCTGTGCATCAAGCGCACCCCGAAACAAAAAGGGAAACCCTAAGACATTATTTACTTGGTTGGGGAAATCTGATCTTCCTGTTGCCATGACAATATCATCCCTAATTGCATGGGCCTTGGATGGAAGAATTTCTGGGTCTGGGTTGGCAAGGGCAAAAATAATTGGATTCTTTGCCATTAGCTTAACGTGGTCTTCATCCAGTAAGTTGGCCCCTGATACCCCAATAAACACATCCGAATTTTCCATGGCATCAGACAATAATCTACCTTTAGTTTCAACTGCAAGATCTTGATTATATTGATTTAAATCTTTTCTATTTGTGTGTAAAACCCCTTTCCTATCAACCATGGTAATATGCTTTGCCCCCATAAGCTTCAACAGCCTTGCACAAGAGCAACCTGCTGCACCAGCCCCTAAAAAGACGATCCGGACTTCATGGATATTTTTATGCTGTATTTCCATGGCATTTGTTAGTGCCGCAGCAACAATTACGGCTGTTCCGTGTTGATCATCATGAAAGACTGGGATACTTAAACGCTTTTTTAACTCATTTTCAATATAAAAACAGTTAGGAGCGGCTATGTCTTCTAAATTAATTCCTCCGAATGTTGGGGCAATGTTGACCACGGTTTGAATAAATTCGTCCGGATCATCACAGTCAATCTCAATGTCATACACATCGATGCCTGCAAATTTTTTAAACAACACGGCTTTTCCTTCCATAACTGGCTTAGAGGCTAATGCCCCCACATTACCCAACCCTAAAACAGCGCTGCCGTTTGAAATAACGGCAACCAAATTACCTTTATTGGTGTAGCGGTAGGCATTAATGGGGTTGTCGGCAATCTCCATAACCGGCACAGCGACCCCAGGGCTATAAGCTAATGACAGGTCATCAGCTGTATCGCATGCCTTTGATGACTCTACGCTGAGCTTACCAGGCCTTGGAAACTCATGATAATCCAATGCTTTTTTCTTAATGTCCATCACTCTAACTCAGTTGCGTAATGATGATTTTCAGTGAGGCAAAGACCTAGTCGCCATTCAATAGCCTTATTGTCATAAGTAAATGACGTACGTTCCACGCTCAATATAGGTGAATCTAGTGAGACCCCTAGCAATTCTGCAGCTTCCGCACTTGCTGTTACTGCTCTAATCTTCTCTTTAGCATGAAGCATTTGTATGCCAAAGTCGGTTTCGTACATACGATACATAGAGCCTTTTTTTTCGATGACTTTTTCTGGGGTTAGTCCACGAAAAGAAGCAGCAGGCACTTTGATCAAATCCAATATTAATGGTTTTTCGTTAAATGTTAGAACGCGTTTAATAGAAACCACGGTTGAGGCATTATTAATACCGAGTATTTTAGCTAGCCCATTGCTAGCTTTCTCTTTTTCAAAAGTGATCAGCTTGTTATCAAGCTTTTCTTTGTCCCCTAGGCTGGATGTAAGCCTAAGAAAACGAAGTTGATTATGTTCTTCATTATGGCTAGCAACAAACGTTCCCTTACCTTGCCTTCGTATTAATATTTTTTCTGCTGCCAGCTCGTCTATTGCTTTCCTTACCGTACCTTGGCTAACATTATAAGACTGGGCTAATTCAATTTCACTGGGAATAGAATGCCCAGGATGCCATAAGCCTCCAACCAAGCTCTCAGTAATTCTTTTTTTAATTTGTATGTATAACGGATTCATTCAACCCATTCTCCTTTAAAAAGATAAACCATTTATTAACTCTTCTATATCTTATATAAGAGTTAAAAATAAATCAACACCTTTTTTTATATTATTATTGATGTTAATTAAATTATTAAGTTACTGTTATTTATGAATTTATTTATAATATTTATTTATTTTTACACTGTTTTATTTTTTACTCTTATATAAGACTTAATAAATTAATTGACATATATTTACTATATGAATTAGAATCTAGGTTAATTAAAACTTTATTCAATAAAAATTATAAAAATGACCAAATTAAATACATTACGACCCAGACGTTCGATGCTGTATGTCCCAGGGTGTAATAGACGCTATCTCGAAAAAGCGAAACACCTTAGGGTTGATTCAGTTATTCTAGACCTTGGAGACCCTATTCTTTTGGAAGCCAAAGAACAGTCACGTACAAACGTAGTTGAGTTTCTTTCGGCTAAGGGCTATGGAAAGAAAGAAGTGGTTGTCCGTGTAAATGATTTGGACTCTCCATGGGGAAGAGATGATATCAAAGCTGTAGCTGGACTTCAGCCCGACGCCGTCTTATTTCCCAATATTGAATCGAAAGCCGATGTCATCGAAGCCATCACTGAGCTTGATAAAGCCGGCGGTAGTGAAGTTCCAGTAATGGTGATGATTGAAAGCCCTTTGGCAGTTTTGCATGCAGAAGAGATTGCAAGCGCCTCAGAAAGAATAGTCTGTATTGTTATGGCAACCTCAGACCTTTTATCACAAATGGCAGCTAGAGTAACCCATGAGCGCACAGCGCTTCTAACGTCGTTATCACTCGTAATCTTGGCAGCGAGGGCCTATAACCGCGGTGTGGTTGACGGTATACATAGCAAATTAAATGATACTAATGCGTTTGAATATGCTTGTCGTATGGGAAGGGATATGGGTTTTGATGGTAAATCGTTAGTGCATCCCGATCAGCTCCCTTATGCAAACGATGCTTACACCCCAAAAAACTCTGAAATTGGCCATGCGGAAGAAGTTATCAAGGGGCTCAAAGAGGCTAATGCATCAGGAAGGGGAACGGTTGTTGTTAACGAACGGCTAATTGAACATCATCATGTTAACGCGGCAAAAAGACTGCTTATGTTAAGAGATGCTATTGTGGAGCTTGAAAATGAGTAAAAGTAATTACTTGGAAGACTTTGCTGTTGGGCAAAAAATTGTCCATGCCATACCAAGAACGATTAGTGAGGGAGATGCCTCACTATATATTGCGCTTACCGGGGATAGAAGGCCATTATTTTGCTCTGAGACTTTCGCCTCGCATCTAGGTTATAAAGAAATTCCAATCAATGATATGTTAGTTTTTCATATAGCATTTGGAAGAACTGTCCAGGATATTTCACTTAATGCCATCGCTAATTTAGGTTACGCTGACGTGAGGTTTACAAGCTCGGTCTTTTTGGGGGACACCCTCAGAAGCGAATCAACCGTAATAGGAATAAAAGAAAATTCAAATAAAAAAAATGGGATTGTATATGTGTACTCAAGTGTCTACAACCAACATAACGAGCAAGTTCTGTCATGGCAGCGATGGGTTATGCTTCCAAAAAAAAATAACGAAGCGCTTGTTCCCACGACCCATATACCTGAGATAAAAGACCATGTTGATCCTAAAAATATATCCATTCCCAGCTACCTAAATGCTAGAAACTTTGATATTGCTTCAACTGGTTCAGATAAGTTATGGGGAGATTATCTTGTAGGGCAAACCATTGATCATAGCCATGGGTTAACTGTGGATGAAACAGCGCACACCATGGCCACACATCTCTATCAAAATAATGCTCGCCTTCATTTTGACGAACATTTAATGGAGAAAACAGCCTTTAAAAAACGTTTGGTATACGGCGGGCATATCATTTCCTTGTGTCATGCCATAAACTTTCAAGGCATGGAGAATGCACTCAATATTGTTGCTATTAATAGTGGAGTGCACAGCAACCCTACTTTTGCCGGAGATACTATCTATGCGAAAACCGTTGTTTTGGAAAAGCATAAAGTTGAGGGAAGGTCAGATCTCGGCTTATTAAGGCTTCGTCTGATTGGAATAAAAAATCTAGAGCCCTCCTCTCTTCATTCAATAATGCAAGAAGATGCTCCTAAGATTTACCACAAGAATGTGGTGCTTGATATCGACTATACCGTAACAATACCCAGAGGAAATTAATATGAATCTAGTCCATCCAAACGACGCATTATTTCAAGGAGAAAAACCTTTTCCAGTCATTCCTGCTTGTGAACATTTTGCAGGAAGCGAAAAATTGATCACCAAGGCATTGAGCTTTCAAGATGATCTGGGGCCAATTTTTGACATCACATGTGACTGCGAAGATGGGGCTGCAGCAGGCCAGGAAAAAGATCATGCGGAAATGATTGTTCGCGTATTAAGTTCCGATCTAAACAAATATAAAATGGCTGGAGTGCGTATTCATGACTACACCCATCCCTCTTGGAAGGCAGATGTAGATATTATCGTTAAAGGTATAGGCTCCTTTGTTAGCTATATAACGATTCCTAAATCTACCGATGTAGAACAAGTAGAAGAAATGGTGACGTACATAAAAAAACAAGCGGTTTTTTATGGGGTAAATCGAATAATACCAATTCATGTGCTTATCGAAACTCATGGCGCCCTCAAGGATGTCCATAAGATTGCCGCCATTGAATGGATTCAAGTTCTCGATTTTGGCCTTATGGATTTTGTTAGCGGCCACCATGGCGCAATACCAGCAAGTGCTATGAGAAGTCCTGGTCAATTCGATCATCACTTGTTATCAAGAGCCAAAGCTGAGTTAGTTGCTGCAGCAATAGGTCACGGCATTGTTCCAGCACATAACGTTACTCTCGATTTAAAGAATACTGAAACCACTCATGGTGATGCTAAAAGAGCAAGAAATGAGTTTGGTTTTATGAGAATGTGGAGCATTTATCCAACACAAATTACAGCCATCGTTGATGCAATGAAACCTGATTTTAGTGAAGTATTAGATGGGGCACAAATACTCTTACAGGCTCAAAAAGCCAACTGGGGGCCAATTCAATATGACGGTGAGTTACATGACAGAGCAACTTATCGCTATTTTTGGGAAATTCTTCAGGCGGCTAAATTATCTGGGATGGATTTACCTAAAGAAATTGATGATACTTTTTTTGAGCCGGTGTCATGAAGAATATAAGCACTCCGGGACAGCTATTTAGAGCGGCGATTGCAAAAGAAAAGCCTTTGCAAATTATTGGGGCTATTAACGCCTACCATGCAAAGCTGGCTGAAAGTAGCGGCTTTAATGCTATTTATTTATCTGGTGGGGGAGTAGCAGCTGGTTCACTTGGTGTTCCCGATTTAGGTATTACTACGCTTGAAGATATTTTAATAGATATAAGAAGGATCACTGACGCCTCATCATTGCCCTTACTGGTTGATATCGACACAGGTTTTGGGGGGGCTTTTAATATTGCACGGACCATAAAATCGGTAGAAAAAGCCGGTGCCGCAGCAGTTCATCTTGAAGACCAGATCCAAGCAAAGCGTTGTGGGCATAGGCCAAATAAAGCCATTGTGTCGTTAGAGGAAATGACAGATCGGGTAAAGAGTGCTGTAGATGCTAAAAAAGATTCAAATTTTTGCATTATGGCGAGAACAGATGCCTTAGCAGTTGAGGGCTTAAATTCAGCTTTAGATAGAGCACATGCCTGTGTTGAAGCTGGTGCAGATATGATTTTCCCTGAGGCCATAAACGACCTAGAAACTTACAAAATATTTACCGATCAACTTGATGTTCCTGTGTTGGCTAATATTACTGAATTTGGAGCCACTCCCTTATTTACGACAGAAGAGCTTAGAGATGTCGGTATCTCAATAGTGCTTTATCCATTAAGCCCTTTTAGGGCAATGAACAAAGCCGCATTGAATGTTTACCGAGGTATTCGTGAAGAAGGTACACAAAAAAATCTGATCGGACAGATGCAAACTAGAGAAGAGCTCTATGATTTTCTTGATTACCATCACTATGAGCAAAAACTGGATCAACTCTTTCAAAACGATAAGAAATAAAAGAGGCATTAATCTATGAACACAGAACCAAAGAAAGTAAAAAAAGGAGTTGCGCTTGCTGGTATCAATGCAGGTACATCATCAATTTGTACCGTCGGACACACCGGTAACGACCTCCATTACAGAGGGTATGACATCATTGATTTAGCAGATAAGTGCAGCTTTGAAGAGGTGGCGTATTTGTTAATTTATGGCACTCTCCCTAATCAGGTTGAACTGAATCAGTACCAAGAAAAATTAAAGTCATTACGGAGCCTTCCTGAAGAACTCAAAGCTGTTTTAGAAAAAATTCCAAAAAGCGCTCATCCTATGGATGTTATGAGGACTGGTTGTTCAATGTTAGGAACGTTAGAGCCAGAATCTATTAGCAGGAATGCCGGTGATGCAAAAGAATTAGCCAATCGCCTTATATCCTGCTTCAGCTCAATCTTAATCTATTGGTACAAGTTTGCTTTTGAGGGAAAAAGAATTGATGTTGAAACAGAAGATACATCTGTGGCGGGACATCTCCTCCACTTGATGCACGAAAAAAAACCGTCAGCCCTCCATGAAAAATCAATGAACATATCATTAATTCTTTATGCTGAGCATGAGTTCAACGCCTCAACCTTCACCTCTAGAGTGATTGCAGGCACTCTTTCGGATATGTACTCATCTATTACTGGAGCAATAGGAGCATTAAGGGGCCCAAAGCACGGGGGAGCGAATGAGGTAGCAATGGAAATTATAGGTCGCTACAAGAGCCCAGAACAAGCTGAGAATGATATAAGGATGCGCATGGCCAATAAGGAAATCATTATTGGTTTTGGTCACCCGGTGTACACAATAAGTGACCCGCGTAATGAATGCATAAAAAAGGTTTCGTATGAATTATCAAAGGATGCGGGAGATATGCACTTATATGCTATTTCTGATCGAATCGAACAAGTAATGTGGGAGGAAAAAAAGATGTTTCCAAACCTTGATTGGTATAGCGCCTCCTCCTATCATTTAATGGGAATACCAACCTCCTTATTCACACCACTTTTTGTCATTTCACGAACAACTGGCTGGGCTGCCCATATCATGGAGCAAAGAGTCGACAACAAAATCATTCGGCCAAACGCTTTATATAACGGTCCAAGCAACCGCCCTATTCCACCCATCAATCAACGTTAATAAATATTGGAAAAACCATGTCCCTGAATGCATCACCAACAAAACAAAAGCCTGACCAAGTCATCGTAGATATAGCAGACTACGTTCTCAATTATGAAATAGATAGTAATCATGCATTTGATACAGCCAGAAACTGTATGATTGACACCCTGGGATGTGGACTGGAAGCTCTAAGTTACCCTGCTTGTACGAAGCTTCTTGGGCCAACCGTTCCAGGGACAACCGTTCCTAACGGATCAAGAATACCTGGAACATCCTATCAATTAGACCCTATTAATGCCGCTTTTAATATTGGTGCAATGGTTCGATGGTTAGACTTTAATGACACGTGGTTGGCAGCAGAATGGGGACATCCATCGGATAATTTAGGAGGCATTTTAGCTGTTGCAGATTGGATTTCACGAACAAATCAAGCGGAGGGTAAACCGCCCCTTTTAATTAAGGATGTGCTGGAGGCAATGATCAAAGCCCATGAAATTCAAGGAATACTTGCATTGGAAAATAGCTTTAACCGTGTAGGTCTTGATCACGTAATTCTTGTAAAGGTTGCTTCTACAGCCGTAATAACAAAAATGCTTGGAGGAAATAAAGAGCAGATCATCGACGCTTTATCGAATGCATGGATTGATGGGCAAAGCTTAAGGACTTATCGTCATGCACCTAATACAGGCTCCAGGAAATCATGGGCTGCTGGGGATGCGACAAGTCGCGCTGTTAGATTGTCCTTAATGGTTATGAAGGGAGAAATGGGATACCCTTCTGCTCTTTCTGCTAAAGGCTGGGGTTTTTATGATGTTTTATTTGAAGGAAAAGAATTCCAGTTTCAAAGAGGTTATGGAAGTTACGTTATGGAAAATATACTGTTTAAAATCTCTTTTCCTGCTGAGTTTCATGCACAAACTGCCGTTGAGTGTGCGTTAACTCTGCATGGAACAGAAGTTAGCAGATTGGATACGGTGGATAAAATTGAGTTAATAGAGAAGATTATGATTACCACCCATGAGTCGGCTATAAGAATTATTGATAAAAAAGGTCCCCTTTCTAATCCAGCTGACCGAGATCATTGCATTCAATACATGTCGGCTATCGGCCTACTTAAAGGGAATTTAACTGCTCAGGATTATGAGAACGAAACTGCTAGTGACCCTAGAGTAGATAAGCTTCGGAATGTTATGGTGTGCCATGAGAGTGAGCAGTTTAGTAGAGATTATCTTGACCCGGAAAAACGCTCAATCGCTAATGCTATCCAGATTTTTTATAAAGACGGCACTGCCTCACCTAAAGTTTCGGTAGAGTACCCTATTGGTCATAAAAGAAGGCGTGATGAAGGTATTCCAAAACTCGTGGATAAATTTAAAATCAATCTAGCACGCGAATTTGATACTGGGAAAGCGTCAGTTATTCTTGAATTAAGCATGGATCAATCAAGGTTGGAGGAAATGCCTGTAAATGACTATGTTGACTTATTCTGGAAAGGATAACTTATTAACGTGCTCTATGATATGAAGCAATTCATCATTGGGGTTATCGTAATCCTCAAAGCTGCCTAACTTGCAAAGCGTGTACCAATACTTGCTGTTTGAGTCATCCCCCTCTATCTTATGCAATACAGCATGTATCCATTTAGCTACGTCAAGATCCATGTTTTGAACTATCTTATGGCTACTATCCCAGTCTCCATCAAGCGCCATATTTAAGGCTAATATAAGGTCTTGGTAATCTGTGCTCACAGCAAAATCTATACCTTTATTTGCTGCTCTTTGTTAATTCTATATTCACAATCTACTTTATGATTTTCAATTAAACCATTGATATATAATGATGAATTTTTACAAAAAGTACATTGATAGTTGTTTGTATTTGGCTCAATCTTTTCTTGTGGGTAGTCGATAAAAAATCTAGTCTCCATGTGTGTAATAGTCCTATTGTTAATTAAGTAGCGATAGTGTAATCACCAGCCATCTGTCCTGTTAATGGATCTTAAGTAGCTGTTATGTGCCTCAACCTCATCCAACGCCGGTTGAGTGACAATCAAATCTCCGTGATCTACAGATTGGAGGGCGGCCTTAGAGCTATCTTCCTCAAAGTTAATAGTGAAAGCTTCTTGCCCTCTTGTCATCTGAATGTATACCTCCCCTAGCAGCTGAGCATCTAACAGTGCTCCGTGTAAGCTACGGGTCGAGTTGTCAACATCAAAGGCCCTACAAAGCGCATCCAGACTGTTTCTTTGCCCCGGCCTTATTTCTTTTGCAAACTTCAGTGAATCCATAATTCCATCACAGTAACTCTCAAGCTTTTCCATGCCTATCTTGCCAAGCTCCATATTTAAAAAACCCACGTCAAAGGGAGCGTTATGAATAACAAGCTCACTTCCATTAATGAATGCGATAAAATCTGCAGCAATATCAACAAACAAAGGTTTATCGTTAAGGAAGTCTAAGGTGATGCCATGAACTTCCTGAGCAGCTGCATCTATCTCTCTTTGGGGGTTAACATAAAAATGAAAGCGGTTACTGGTGGCCTGCCTATTATTAAATTCTATAGCAGCGATCTCAATGACTCGGTGCCCTTGATTAGGGTCTAACCCTGTAGTCTCCGTATCTAAAAATATTTGCCTCATGATTGCTGGCTTGAGGAATGCACACCAAGGTTCGCAAGATAGTCAGCTCTATCGTTCTCAATATGCCCTGAATGCCCCTTAACCCACTGCCAAGTAATTTGTTCAGAGTTGAGACTGTCGAGCCTAACCCAAAGGTCTTGATTTTTAACCGGCTGCTTATTACTTGACTTCCAACCATTTCTCTTCCAATTAATGATCCATTCGCTTATGCCTTTTTGCACATAGGTTGAATCAGTAAAAATTGTTACATCTTGAATCCTATCTATCGATTCTATGGCCATTATCACCGCCATTAATTCCATACGGTTATTTGTTGTATTTTTTTCTCCGCCGTACAGTTCTTTATTTTCAGAGCCATTAATAATGAGCGCACCCCACCCACCATCACCGGGATTACCTTTGCACGCCCCGTCTGTATAAACTTTAATCATCAATAGCCTTTAATTTATTTGGCACAGCTTTATCATGTTTCATTTTATTCCATTTAGGTCGTAATGGGGTAACTCCAACGACATCTTTTCTGGCAACAATAAAGTAAACATTGCCAAATAAAGGCAACCATCTCGCTCCAACGTCTTCAAAAAGTTTATGGGCAGAGGCATTGTCTGAAAATAATGGCTGGTAATCTACCATGCGGCCCTCTTCAACAGTAAAACCCTCCTCTTTTAGGATTTTTTGAGCAGCACTAAGCGAGATAAACTTTTGGTTCCATGGGGAAAAATTATCAAAACAAGTGAGGTTTCTTAGTCCTGCAAAACTAAATGGGTTGAAAGATAAAATAACCACTCTCCCTCCAGGAATAATAACTCTAAAAAATTCGGAAAAATGAGCCTGAATGTTCCCGATTTTTTCTAAATGATGCTGACTAATAATCAAATCAATTGAGTCTTTTTCAAACGGGAGGTGCATGGAGCTACACACAATGTTTCTGTCAGGGCCTTCCATCATTATGTGATGGTTCATACGCGTTTGTTTTAAAAGGTTCCTTCCTAAGGTGTGGGTTTGAAGCGAGAAATAACCAAATTTATCTTCCAAAAAATCACTCAGAATAGCCTCTTCAGCATTCAGTAATCTTTGTCCGTTTTTTGTATCAAACCATGTCATAAGTTATTAAATATATTTAAAATCATAGTAAACTTAAAGCCTGTATGCAGACTCACAATTCATCACATTCTAACACCTCGATCGTTCCAATTAAGGCATTTATGGATAACTATATCTGGCTCATTAAAGATTGCAGGAATGTTGCCATTGTTGATCCAGGAGATGCCAAGCCAGTAATTGATTATCTTAAGAGCAATGATCTTTATCCAAAAGCTATACTAATAACCCACAAACATTATGATCATATTGGTGGGGTAGTAGGCATAAAATTACAATATCCTGGGGTAAAAATTTATGGGCCAAAAATCTCTAGCTTTGATTTTGATTATACTGTGCTAGAAGAAGGAAGTACGCTATCTATCGAAGGTATAGATATCAAGCTTAATGTGTTAGAAACTCCCGGCCACACAGACGACCATATAGCCTATTATAACGATGAAGTTTTATTCTGTGGAGATACCCTATTTGCTTGCGGGTGCGGACGGCTTTTTGAGGGTACAGCTGAACAAATGTTCAATACATTGCAGAAATTTAAGAGTCTAAAGCCACACACGAGGGTTTATTGTGCACACGAATATACATTAGAAAATATTCGGTTTGCAATGACCTTAGATAAAGATAATAATCATTTAAATAAAAGATTTGATGAAGATAGGCTAAAATCGAACACACTACCCTCAACAATCGAAAAAGAGATGGCAACAAATCCTTTTCTGTTAGCAGAAAATTCCGAACAATTTAAAGTGATTAGGCTCAAAAAAGATGCATTTTAAACAAACAGTATGGCGCTTTATTGTGTTCAATTTAATGAATGCATTGCTGGCTACTAATGTTTATGCAATTACCAACGTTACAGGTGATCCCATAATTATCATCGAAGATGATACCCCTGAAAATGTAATTATATCGGATGATATTTTTCCCGCAAAGCCAGCAGAAAGTCTTTGGCCTAAAATAAATGCAGGCTATAAAATGTATACAAAGCCAAGTAAAAAAGGCTTAAAAAGAATAAAAAAATATGAAAATTGGTATAAAAAAAGGCCTGATTATATTGAGCGCATGATGGTTCGAGCAAATAAATACCTTTATTTTGTTTACCAAGAGGTTAAAAAAAGAAATATGCCCATGGAAATTGCTTTACTACCTATGATTGAAAGTGCTTACAATCCGCTGGCAAAATCTAAGGCAAAAGCAGTTGGTATGTGGCAGTTTATTCCATCAACGGGAAGGCTTTATGGCTTACAACAGGATTGGTGGAGAGATGAAAGAAAAAATGTTATTGAATCTACCGATTCTGCGCTAGATTACCTAGAAAGGCTTCACGACGAATTTGGGACTTGGGAGTTAGCTTTGGCTGCTTATAACGCAGGTGAAGGTCGTGTGGGTCGTACCCAGAAAAAAAATAAAAGGAATAAAAGGCCTACTGATTTTTATAGTTTAAATCTTCCTATGGAGACTAGAAATTACGTCCCGAAGCTTCTAGCGATAAGAAATATTATGCAAAACCCGGCTAAATACGGGATTGTACTCAAAGACATACCATTCCAACCTTACTTTGAGTCTGTGGTGGTTCCAGACGAAATTGATACTGAATTAGCTGCACGTCTTGCTGAAATATCTTTAGAGGAATTTCAGTTATTAAATGCTGAGCACAAAAGACCAATTATGAAGTCAGTTGAGGGGGCTCACTCTATTCTTCTTCCTGTAGGCGCGGTAACAACATTCAACAAAAATCTTTTTGCCCATGATCAACCCATTAGTAGCTGGAAAGTTTACAAACCCAAGAAGGGGGAAACGTTAAAACATGTAGCGAAAAAATTTAATATTGATTGGAGGGTATTGGCCAAAGTAAACCAACTTAGAAGTCAAAAAAGATTTGGTAAGCGGAATATTCTCCTGATTCCCAATACCAATGCTATAGGGACAAGCTTTCCAAGTAGCGGGGGAATTATTGACTACCATACGATAATTACTCATCGAGTAAAGTCCGGTGAAACACTAAGCCACATTTCCTCCCGATACAAGGTGGGCGTTAAGGCAATCATGGAATTTAATGAACTACCCTCTTCAAAAATAATCATAGGGGATATACTAGATATTCCAAAATAATATGACGCACCATCCATCTCACACTATTGCCAGAATAATAACGCTATTAATCCTAATATTTAATTTAATAAGTTGCTCGAATAATGAAGTAGAAACTATTGATTATAAAGACAGTTATAAGTTAGAGGGTGGAGGAAATTTAGTCAATGCTATGGTGGGAGAACCAAGTAACCTTATCGCCATGATCGCGGGTGATTCAGCATCTTCAGTTATTGCAGGAAATATTTTTAACTCGCTAATAAAATACGATGAAAAGTTAAATTATGCGCCTGAGCTTGCTGAAAAATGGGATGTTTCGCTGGATCAAAAAACTATAACCTTTACCTTAAAAGAAAACCTTTTTTGGGCTGACGGAACTCCTTTAACTAGTGAAGACGTTCTTTTTACCTGGAAATTAGTTACAGATCCGAAGACAAGAACACCTTATGCATCTGACTATCTTTTGGTGAAAGAAGCTTCAGCACCAAATCCAAAAACTTTTATTGTGACTTATGATGAGACTTATGCACCTGCAATTGATACATGGGCCTCTCTTCATATTCTACCAAAACATATTTTGAAAGATGAAGATATTAATAATACGTTTTTCTCAAGAAATCCTATTGGCTCAGGATATTATCAATTAGATCAATGGATAAGTGGTCAGCAAGTAACGCTTAAAGCTAATACTAAAAGCTCTCAAGGCCCTGCAAATATAAAATACCTGACTTCACGAATCATACCTGACACATCATCTCAATTTCTTGAGCTAACGGCTGATAATATAGATCTAATGAATATTAACCCTATCCAGCATCAAAGAGTATTCCCCGCTCGTAAGGACTTGGAACAAAAAATTAATTTATATAAAGAGCTTGGTAATGGATATACCTACCTCGGTTTCAATCTTAAAAAAGAGCCCTTTAATGACATTAATGTTAGGCGTGCAATTAACTATGCAATCGATAAAGATGAGGTTATAAAAGGAGTCTTGTTAGGTCTTGGTGAGCCAGTAGCTAGTCCTTACAAGCCCGGTACGCGATGGAATAATGCCAATCTGTCACCCTACCCTTACGATCCTAACAAAGCGCTGTCCTTATTGAAGGCTGCCGGATATCAGAAGAACCAATCTGGGTTATTTGAGAAAGATGGCAAAGTTTTAGGCTTCGAAATACTTACCAACCAAAATAAACAAAGAGAAATGACGGCAGTTCTTGTGCAAAGAAGATTAAAGGAAATAGGAATTGACGTGACTATCCGAGTTATTGAGTGGGCAAGCTTTATCAATCGATTCATCAAAACGGGAGACTTTAATGCAGTAGTATTAGGATGGAGTCTTTCGCTTGATCCAGACCAATACAATATTTGGCATTCTAGCCAACAGGGGCCTGGTCAGTTTAATTTTATTGGCTACAACAATAAAGAGGTAGATAAGCTCCTAGAGGACGGGAGAAAAGAACTTGACCCTAGTAAGCGACAAAAAATTTACTATAAGTTTTCTGAGCACCTATTAAGTGACTCTCCGATTGTTTACCTTTATGCAGGTTATGGCTTATCAGCTGTCAATAAAAGGGTTCAGGGTATAAAAACTCCTGCTCCCCCTGCAGGAATTTATCATAATAGTTATGACTGGTTTATACCTCAATCACTCAGAAGAAATGAGATGGCAAATTAAAAATGCTTAAATACCTAATTAAAAGAATACTGTGGATGTTTCCAATGTTAATTGGAATTAGCCTTATCTCGTTTTTTATTATGCATCTAGCTCCAGGTGATGTTACGTCAAATGAATCATCATTTAATCCCAAAGCATCAGAGGAGTCGAGGCAGAAGCTGAGAGAATTATACAATCTCGATAAACCGGTCATGGTTCAATATGGTTTGTGGTTAAAGCGTATAGTAAAGTTAGATTTTGGAAGGTCTTTTTCCTCCCATCAACGACCGGTGCTTTGGGAAGAAAAAGACAAGAACGGAAATATTACAAAGGGCTTAATTCAAGAGTCTTTGCCTATTACTTTATTAATAAATCTTTTAGGTATTTTTATTATTTTTTCTATATCTATTGTCTTGGGAACTGCCTCGGCAATAAAGCAAAATACTTGGGTCGATCGATCGATAACTCTATTCGTTTTTGTCGGCTTTGCCATACCTGGCTTTTGGCTTGCCCTACTCCTAATGTACTGGACTGGTGTGGCCAATCAATGGCTGCCAATATCAGGCCTTCATAGCCAAGGCTATTTATCACTTGATTTATTTTCACAAACTCTCGATCTACTTAAGCACCTTGTCTTACCAGTATTTGTTTCATCGCTCAGCGGTTTAGCTGGCATATCATTGTATGTAAGAAATGGTATGCTGGATGTATTGCATCAGGACTTTATAACAACAGCCCGATCAAAAGGGTTGAGTGAAAAAAGAGTAATATTTGTGCATGCCCTTAAAAATGCCATTCTCCCTCTAATAACTATTGTCGGATTATCCATACCTGGTTTAATCGGCGGATCCGTTATTGCCGAGTCAATCTTTGCTATTCCTGGGATGGGTAAATTATTTTATGATTCTGTTTTAATGCGAGATTTTCCAGTAATCATGGGAATACTTACTATCGGTTCAGTCTTAACTTTATTTGGTAATCTTCTAGCAGATCTTGGTTATGCATGGGCTGATCCACGAGTTCGTAAAGGTATTATAAAATGAGGAAAATCATTCGAAATCCTCTGGCCTTATCTGGATTAATCATTATTTTTTTGATTCTAGTTCTGGCTCTATTTGCGCCCATCATTGCCCCTTATGACCCGAATTTTATTGATATAGAGTCTATATTAATCGCTCCATCATTAAGCCATCTGATGGGTACTGATGGTCTTGGACGCGATGTATTTTCACGAATGCTCTTTGGCGCAAGAATTTCATTGCTAGTAGGTTTTGTTGCTGTAGGCATTGCTACTGCAATTGGAGTTATCCTTGGTTCAGTTGCTGGGTACTATAGGGGGTGGTTAGACTCACTAATCATGAGATTGGTAGACATTATGCTATCTATCCCATCTTTCTTTCTAATATTAGCGGTGATAGCGTTTTTAACGCCATCTATATGGAATATTATGATTGTTATTGGATTGACTTCTTGGATGGGGGTTACCAGGCTAGTAAGAGCAGAGTTTTTTAGTCTAAGACAAAGAGAGTATGTAATGGCAGCGCAAACAATGGGTGCCAGTGATTTGAAAATCATTACGAAACACTTATTACCAAACAGTCTCACGCCTATTATTGTAAGCTCCGTTCTAGGCATAGCAAGCGCAGTTTTAGTTGAATCAGGATTAAGCTTTCTAGGACTTGGAGTTCAGGCACCAACAGCATCATGGGGTAATATACTCACAGATGGTAAGGAGTATATCCAGTTTGCATGGTGGCTTTCATTATTTCCGGGTATGGCTATTCTGCTTACAGTATTAGGTTATAATTTATTAGGGGAAGGGTTGCGTGATGCAATGGATCCTAAAAATAACAACTAATTATAGAAAGAAGACTAAAAATGGGATTTCTGAATGGTAAGAAAGTATTAATACTAGGATTGCTAAGTGACAGATCGATTGCTTTCGGTATTGCTTCTGCAATGAAGGAGCAAGGTGCTGAGCTTGCATTCACCTATCAGATGGAAAAGCATCAAGGAAGAGTGGAAAAATTAGCATCAAACTTTGACTCTAAAATTGTACTGCCGTGCGACGTAGGAAGTGACTCACATATAAATGATTTATTTCCCAAGTTAAGTAAGTATTGGGATAAATTTGATATTTTGGTACATTCAGTGGCCTTTGTTCCTAAAGAAGCGCTGGCTGGCGATTTTGTCCAATCGACTACGAGAGAGAATTTTTCTATAGCTCATGACATAAGCTCATACAGCTTCACTGCACTAGCTAAAGCATCTCTACCTTACCTTAATGAAAATGCTAGCTTACTTACGGTTAGCTACCTTGGTGCAGAGAGAACAATGCCCAATTATAATGTTATGGGTTTAGCCAAAGCTAGCTTAGAAGCAAATGTTCGCTATATGTCGCACAGCCTTGGTAGTAAAGGCATCAGAGTTAATGCAGTTTCAGCAGGACCAATCAAAACCCTAGCTGCATCGGGGATTGCGAATTTTGACAAAATGATTGGTTACAATGAAAAACATGCTGCATTGAAAAGGAATGTCACGATTAATGAAGTAGGAAATGCTGCCGCTTTCTTGTGTAGCGATTTGGCTAGTGGAATTACTGGTGAAATTACCTATGTAGACGGTGGGATGAACATTACTGCAGCAGGGACTATTGATTAGAGCTTAAAACCTTGGGGTTGATCTTAATCTTTGCATCAGCCCTTAAATCGTCGATATAAGCAGCTTGTATAGCACCTTTTAATGCCTTCTCGTATTCTTCTCTATACAAATCAACCGAAAGTTCATCAGTGACATCCTCATCCACTACATTATTGATTTTAATTACAAAAAATTCACCTTTAAGATCGTAAAAACCGGAATAAGCAGGTAATTCGCTTGTATCTATCTGAAAAATTTTCTTAACAAGCTGATCCGAAAGTCCTTGTTTGTCTATCCTGTCAATAACAAGCTCGTCAAACCATTCAACTTTCTTCTTCTTACTTTTTAAATCCTCAACCAACATGTTCCCGTCTTCAATTATTAGTTCTTGGCTTTTTCTTTCAATAATTAAATCAACAACTTGTTCTTTAATGTCATTTAACGGTTGTAAAGCTGATGGACTAAAATCAATAACACGCGCCGACACTAAATTATTTGGAGACACCTCAATAGCTAATGTGTTTGTTTTTGATTCAATAGACTCACTAGAAAATATTTCATTAGCAAAAGCATCGTTATTGAAAAATCTCTTTGCATCATCAAGGCTTAACCATTGGCTCTGCTGAACCTCTAATCCAAATTTTTGTGCCACAACAGACAGATCATCAGAATTCTCATACACGGTATTATTAAAATTTTCTGCATTAGTTGCGTATTGATCAAGGGCTTTCCCATAAAGAAGCTCTCCTTTGATTTGAGTCTTAATTTTGTCAAAACTAACTTGCTCGCCTTTAATATCCGTAAGCTTGATGATATGAAGACCAAATTCTGTTTCCACTAACCCAGATAAACCATCAACTTTTAGTCCAAATACTGCATCTGCAAATGGTTTAACCATATCGCCACGGGAGAAAAAGCCAAGGTCACCTCCCTGCTTTGCTGATTCTGTATCTTGAGAAAGCTCTTTAACCTTGTTTTCAAAAATTTTAGGTGATTTTTTAATCTCATTTAGTGTTGTTTGGGCTAAATCTCTTATCCTGGCTTTTTCTTCAAAATCAATACCTGGCTGATATGCAAATAATATATGCTTGGCTCTTCTCTGCTGATTAGCTTCAAACTTACCCTTATTGGCATCAAAGAATTGCCTTGCCTCTTCATTTGATACAGAGATGGTTGGGACAATACCTGCTACTGAGTAAATCAAAAACTCTATTTTAACTCTATCTGGCATAATAAAGTTTGATGTATTTTCATCGTAAAACTGCTTTACCTCATCGTCTGTTGGTTTAATTTTCTTTTTGTAGTCATCCAGCCTTATCTCATGCAGACTAATATCCCTCTTTTGGTACGCAAGGTTAACCAGTGGTTGTGTGATCTCATTGGGTACGTATATGAGGCGATTAATGCTGTCTTTGGCCTGTTGGGTAGCCATTTGAGTGCGTATCCTATCCTCAAGCTTTTTTGGCGTTAAATTATTATACTGAACAATCTGATCGTATCGTTCCTGGGAAAATTTACCATTTTCTTGAAAATCAGGCATACCCACAATGTATGAACTTAGCTGCTCATTACTAATAACAAATCCATTTTTATCAATAGATTGATTCATAAGCTCTGTCGATATGAGATTGTCTAAAACAGCTTTTTTAAATTCAGGGGAGTCAAATAGAGCTGGGTCAGTGTTCGGGTCAGTCATTTGTTCACGGATCATTGCCTCGGTATTTTGATACTGTTGAGCAGAGATATCTACGCCATTAACTTTGGCAATGTATACATTTGACCCTACCGAGCTAAGATATGAGTCTATTCCAAACAAGGCGAAAGGAATAATTATGATTGCTAAAATTACTTTTGCTAATTTAGAATCAGTGCTATTTCTTATTTTATCTAACATAATTTTATTACCTATTTTTAACTTCTAATTAATTGACCGAGCTATTAAATAAAAGGTTCTTTCTCATATTAAAAAAGGCGAACTTTCATTCGCCTTAATTAAGTATTGGCGGAGTGGACGGGACTCGAACCCGCGACCCCCGGCGTGACAGGCCGGTATTCTAACCAACTGAACTACCACTCCATAATGGTGGGTGCTACAGGGGTCGAACCTGTGACATTCGCCTTGTAAGGGCGACGCTCTACCAGCTGAGCTAAGCACCCAAATTCCCCAGAATTTGAGCTCGCCATTTTACAATATACTTTTAAACAAAGCTAGCGAAAACCCTCTATATTTTTTAATGCGCGACCGTTTTATTCTCACGAACTAACTTTTTACCCTGGCTTCGTGGTTTAGCCTTCATGTCTTCACTGCTTTGTTGAGGCATTCTTGTTAAAGCAATTTCTAATACCTTGTCAATCCATTGGGTTGGAATAATTTCTAACTGACTCTTTATTTCATCAGGGATGTCAGCCAAATCCTTAGCGTTTTGCTCAGGAATAATAACTGTTTTAATGTTCCCCCTATGCGCAGCTAAAAGCTTTTCCTTTAATCCACCTATAGGTAAAACCTCTCCACGCAATGTGATTTCACCTGTCATAGCAACGTCAGACCTTACTGGTATACCTGTTAATGATGAAATGATTGCTGTGGTGATACCGATACCGGCACTTGGCCCATCTTTGGGGGTAGCTCCTTCAGGAAAATGAATGTGAATATCCTTTTTTTCATGAAAAAACTCATCAATACCTAGTCGTTTAGCTCGATTTCTAACCACACTTAATGCTGCATGAATTGATTCCTGCATAACATCACCAAGCTTTCCAGTAAGAATAGTTTTTCCTTTTCCTGGAAGCTCTACTGTCTCGATTGTCAAAAGCTCACCTCCAACCTGTGTCCACGCCAAGCCAGTGACTTGACCTATTTGGTTCTTTTTGGCAGCCAAACCAATGTCATAAATCTTCACTCCCAGATAGTCGGCAATATTTTTATTGCTTACAACTATTTTTGTCGGTTTTTTCATTGATGCGATAGCTTTAACCACTTTTCGACAAATTTTAGCAATCTCTTGCTCCAATCGTCTGACTCCGGCTTCCCTAGTATAAAACTGCACAATATCTTTTACAGCTCTGTCCGTGATGTTAAGCTCCGATTTCTTAAGGCCGTTATTCTCAAATTGCTTAGGTATAAGGTATTTGTGTGCGATGCTAATCTTTTCCTGTTCGGTATAGCCAGCAAGTCTAATAATCTCCATTCGATCTAGTAATGGCTCAGGTATGTTCATAGAGTTGGCAGTAGCTACAAACATAACGTCTGATAAGTCATACTCTATTTCCGCATAATGATCAGTAAATGTGTGATTTTGTTCGGGGTCTAACACCTCTAATAAAGCCGAAGACGGGTCACCTCTAAAATCCTGACCCATTTTATCCACCTCATCAAGAAGGAATAAAGGGTTATTTGAGTTGACTTTAGTCATATTTTGTAAAATTTTTCCAGGCATAGAGCCAATATAGGTTCTTCTGTGACCCCTAATTTCAGCCTCATCTCTTACACCACCTAATGCCATACGAACAAATTTTCTGTTAATGGCTTTTGCAATACTTTGACCTAAAGATGTTTTTCCTACTCCAGGAGGGCCGACAAGGCAAAGTATTGGGGCCTTGGACTTACCAACTCGATTTTGGACAGCTAAGTACTCTACGATACGCTCTTTTACCTTTTCCAGGCCATAGTGATCTGCATCTAAATTGATTTCAGCATTATTTAGATCGTGGTTTATCTCAGATTTTTTGTTCCATGGAAGAGAAATAATGGTTTCTATGTAGGTCCTAACAACAGAAGCTTCAGCAGACATTGGGGACATTAATTTTAGTTTTTTTAATTCTGACAAACACTTTTCTAACCCCTCCTCACTCATCCCCGCATCTTTAATTTTTTGTTCAAGCTCTTCAAGCTCAGCATTTTCATCTTGCTCACCTAGCTCTTTTTGTATCGCTTTGACTTGTTCGTTGAGATAGTATTCTCTTTGTGACTTTTCCATCTGATTCTTAACTCTGCCGCGAATTTTTTTCTCGACCTGAAGTATATCAATTTCAGCTTCCATGATATTTAATAACAAATCTAGACGGGATCTTATGTCGAACGTTTCTAGGATGTTTTGTTTTTCTGAAAGCTTAAGCGTTAAATTAGCTGCAATCGAATCAGCAAGTCTTCCTGGCTCAGTTATAGCTGTAAGTGAAGTAAGGATCTCTGGTGGGATTTTTTTGTTTAATTTCACATACTGATCAAATTGTGAAAAAACAGAACGCATAAAAGCCATCGTTTTTTTGTCTTTACGCTCTTTAATCGGAAGCAGGCTGATATCCGCTGACCAATAACTACCTTTTTCATTAAATTTAATGACATTGGCTCTATCAAGACCTTCGACTAATACCTTAACGGTACCATCAGGTAGTTTTAACATCTGTAATATTGTTGCTACTGTACCAACCTTATATAAATCTTTGATAGCAGGCTCATCTTTACTGGCATTTTTTTGCGCAACTAAAAAAATCTTTTTATCGCCATTGTTTGCTTCCTCAATAGCTTGTATTGATTTTTCTCGACCCACAAATAGCGGTATAACTAGTTGTGGGTAAACAACTACATCCCTTAAGGGAAGCATTGGTAAAAGTTGGTTGTCAGTGTCTTTTTTCATTATTTTTTTTTGATTTTTAAGTTATAACTTAAGTTAAGTATGGTGATGTTTATAAAAATTACAAGGGTGTTGCAACGCTCATTTTACTTGCTGTTGCTTGTCCTTTTCAACAAAGATCATTAAGGGTTTGGTGTTATCTGTAATAACATTCCCGTCAATCACAACTTTTTCTAGATCTTTGGTTGTTGGTAATTCGAACATAGTTTCTTTGAGTGCAATTTCAAGTATGGAGCGAAGTCCGCGTGCACCAGACTTTCTTTCAAGTGCTTTTTCAGCAATAGCCTCTAATGCTTCAGGCCTAAAATCTAATTCTACCCCCTCAATGCGAAATAACTTTTTAAACTGCTTGGTGAGAGCGTTTTTAGGTTCAGTTAAAATTCTTATTAAAGCTTCTTTGTCTAAACTTTCAAGTGTTGTAATTACAGGGAGTCTCCCGATAAACTCAGGGATCAATCCAAACCTAATTAGATCTTCAGATTGAACATTCTTAACAACGTCGCCAAAAGCCTTTACGTCTGACTTTCCTTGAACTTCAGCACCAAAACCAATACTATTTTTTTCAGTTCTTTCTTTAATAATCTTTTCTAGCCCATCAAAAGCTCCCCCACATATAAACAAAATATTGGTTGTATCAATTTGAACGAATTCTTGGTTAGGATGCTTACGGCCGCCTTGGGGTGGAACTGAAGCAACGGTTCCCTCAATTAACTTTAAAAGGGCTTGTTGCACGCCTTCTCCAGATACATCTCTGGTTATTGATGGGTTGTCAGTTTTTCTTGAAATTTTGTCAACCTCATCAATATACACAATGCCTTTTTGTGCTTTATCTATATCGTAATCGCAGCGTTGGAGCAACTTCTGCATAATATTTTCTACGTCTTCGCCAACATAGCCAGCTTCAGTTAGAGTGGTTGCATCGGCCATCACAAAAGGTACTTGTAATAAATCTGCTAAAGTTTGCGCAAGAAGAGTCTTACCCGACCCCGTTGGTCCGATAAATAAAATATTGCTTTTTGAAATCTTCACATCGGACAGTTCATCCTTGTGATCTGACACTTGAAGTCTCTTATAATGATTGTAAACCGCTACTGCTAAACTTTTTTTTGCTTCTTCTTGTCCTATAACATGCTCATCTAACTTAAGAAAAAGTTCTTTTGGCTTCAGTAATGTAAGTTCATCTGAGGACGTTATTTCTGTATCACCTCCTTGTAACTCTTCCTTGATGATGTCATTACATAGCTCTACACATTCATCACATATAAATACCGAAGGCCCGGCTATAAGTTTCTTAACTTCACCCTGGTTTTTACCGCAGAATGAGCAAAGTAGAATTTTTTCTTGATCTTTATCAGACATGATATTGTTTTATTTAACGTCAGAGCGGCTGGAGATAACCTTATCTATTAATCCGTACTCCATAGCATCTTTAGCGCTCATAAAATTATCCCTATCCGTATCTTTAGAGACTTTTTCCAATGATTGGCCTGAGTGCTCTGCCATAATTTTATTTAGCTTTTCTTTGAGATATAAAATTTCCTTAGCGTGAATTTCTATATCGGATGCTTGCCCTTGAAAACCACCTAATGGTTGGTGGATCATCACTCTAGAGTTAGGAAGGCTAAAACGCTTTTTAGCTGCACCAGCAGTGAGCAATAATGCCCCCATACTTGCAGCCTGGCCGATACATAACGTACTGATATCAGGCTTAATAAACTGCATTGTGTCATAAATAGCCATGCCAGCCGTTACTGACCCTCCTGGCGAATTTATATAAAGAGAAATATCTTTGTCTGGATTTTCAGCCTCAAGGAATAGAAGTTGAGCAACTACGACATTCGCAGTCATATCGTCTACAGGACCAACCAAAAAAACCACACGCTCTTTTAAAAGTCTTGAATATATGTCATATGATCGCTCTCCTCTTCCACTTTGTTCAACAACCATAGGAATATAGCCAAGATTATTTGCTGAGAAAGTGCTAATTGATTGAGTCATAAGTTTTGGATGTCCTTTGGTTTTAATTGAATTGACCTGCCAAAACCAAATCTAGTTCTATTTTTTTTGTTTCTTTTTTACATTGACCAACAAACCAATCAACGACATTGTCTTCGGTAGCCAATGATTTTGGCTCATCAAGCCTTTTTTCATCTTCGTAAAACCATTTGATGGCTTGAGCTGAATCATCATAATTCGATGAAAACTCTTCAACTTTTGCTTTAATCTGTTCTGCATTTGCCTGAAGTGAATGAGTATCAACGATCTTGCCTAAGATAATTCTTAGTTTGCAGGCTGTCTTTGCATTTTCTTCAAACATTGAAGGCTCTAACTTAATATCTTTTGGATCCATACCTTGTCTTTGAAGGTTTTGGTAAGTGCTTTGCGCTAATCTGTTAACTTCGCCTCCTACCAGTGCCTTAGGAAGATCAAAACTATGACCCTCTACCAATGCGGTAAATACTTGCTGTTTCAGGTTGGCTTTGGTTCTTCTGTCTGATTCTTGTTCAAGAGACTTTTTTATCTCTTCATTCATTTTTTTAAGGTCGCCATCAGCAACTCCTAGACTTTTAGCAAAGTCTTCATCTATTTTAGGTAGCGTGGGTTCTTGAACTTCTTTAAGCGTAACAACATACTCCACATCTTTACCAGCTAGCTCTTTTGGTTCATGAGTTTTAGGATATTTTACTGTAAAAGCTTTCGTTTCTCCTGCCTTTAAACCGACCAATGCAGTATCAAATCCTTTGACACGGCTGGGATCTCCCATAATAAATTCTAATGGCTCCGTACCTGATGACTCAGCAACCTTTCCATCAATGGCTGATTGCATAAGTGCCATGACTTTATCTTCCATTTTTGACGCACGAGCTACCTTATTATAAACAGCTCGTTGTTTAGCAATCACATCAATTGTTTTTTTTACGTCAGCGGCTGAAATGGCAGTTTCGTATTGAGTTATTTTTTGTTTTTTTAAATCAGTAAGCTTAAATTCTGGGAAAACTTCGAATGTCGCTGTAAATTCAAAATCTGCATTTACTTTATCAAGTGGTTCGTGTCGTATATCTGGCATCCCTGCAACACGTAAATTATTTTCTTGAACAATCTCTCCAAACTTACTTTCAATGGCTTTTGAATAAATCTCACCTCTAACATCGCCACCATGCTGTTGTTCAACAATTTTCATTGGCACCTTTCCAGGCCGATAACCTTTAAAGCGTGCAGTTTTAAGAATTTGTTGAAGTCTTTGGGTTATTTCATTTTGAAAAGAGGCGATTGGAACCATCGCTTTTACTCTTCTTTCTATACCACTTATCTTTTCAACTACTTCAGCCATATTAATTTCCTAGGTAAATAATGGTGCGAAAGGAGAGACTCGAACTCTCACGCCTTGCGGCGCTGGAACCTAAATCCAGTGCGTCTACCAATTCCGCCACTCTCGCAAATTCAAAAATTTTCAATCGCGTATTATATCAGCATACTTATTATACGTAAGGAATAATTCTATGTATTTTTAATCTCACATTTAGCATGTATTCATTTAAAATGATCTTAATTATGACAACTATTATTAATCACAATTCTCCGCAAACTACTTTAAGAATTTAACTTCATGCGCAATACAAGCTTACTTCTTTTTATTTTATTTCTTATTGGATGCGCAGCAATTCCATATGAGGAATCAAAAGTTGAGATTATTAGTGTTAATCAACAAATAATTCAGCTCGATATATTCGACAGCCAATTCGAAAAATTTCTTAAATCTCAAGGCTACTCTACCCTCGACCTTCCTCTTAAGCAATGGAGTTTACAAGAGTTATTATTAGCTCAGTTATTTTTTAATTATGAAATAAAAAATGCTAAAGCTTCTCTTGCTTGGGTTAAGTCTGACGAAAGTATTGCCCTTCTCTACCCCCCTTCATCCATTGGCATAGAAATAGGTAGAGGAGATAGTAATCAAGAAATATCCCAAAATATTTTTGGTGGTGGTTTTAACTTTACGTTTGAAAGTGCGGGTAAGCGCCTAATAAGACATGAAATTGCTTTTAATAAATCTCAGGCTGCATCCTTGCAATACGAAATTAAAATATGGGATGCTCGCTCTAAACTGATGGATCTAGTAGTAGATTTTCTTGAACGGCAGGATCTTATTAATATAACTAAAGAAGAATTACGATTAAAACACTCTATCTTACAAATGATAAAGAAAAGGGTGGACGCAGGTATTTTATCCCAAGTAGAGCATGACAGGACTTCCTTAGAGTTAAGTATAATCAACCAGATATTACTTAACCTTCAATACGAACAGGAGTCTGTAAAAAGTAAAATTGCTACAAGTGTAGGGCTTTCCTTAGAAAAATTTAATCTCATTCCTATAGATACTACAAAAATTAAAGGGGTATTTAATAGATTCTCGAATGACTTTATAAATGCGAACGGATTAAGAGACATTCAATACAAGGCAACAACCAACAGCAAAATCCTTCGATTGCTGTTGGCGAATTATGCAATAGCAGAATCTAGTTTGAAGTATGAGATTGCTAAGCAGTATCCTGATTTTAACTTTACTCCGGCGTACACCTACGATCTAGGTAATTACATATGGAATATTGGTATTGGGGCTATTATTGGTTCCGCTGATAGGAATAAAGCATACATAAATAAGGCAAAAAAACTTAGGGAGACAGAAGCAACAAAGATTCTTTCATATCAAATTGAAATTATAAATTCAGCAGAGAGATTATTAGATGATTTTCACTATGGCCTAGCTCTTAAAAAAGATATGGAAAAGATGCAGGAAACAAAAAATAAATTAAAAAAACAGCTGTTAAAACGCTTTGATAATGGGATTTTAGATAGATTGGAGTTAGAATTAGAGTTGATTAAGTTTAACGAAATTGAAAGAAATTATCATAAAGCACTTTACGATGTCATAAGACAGGGATTAGCTGCAGAATCGACAATACAAGAGCCTATTTATACTAAACAGGTTAACTAAGAAATTAACATAATGAAAAATAAATCACTTATTATTATTGTAATTCAAGCCGTCATGATTGTTATGTTGGTATGGATTATTTTAATTCTAGGGATGGATGAATTCATTGAAGAGGAGCTGGATAACGACGAAGGAGTTATTGTTGACTACACTCGCTCTATTGATGACTTAACATACGTTACCCTTCCCTTGGCAGTTGAAAAAAACAGTGGGATTACAACAATTCCGATTCAGTCATCAACAAAATCCTACGATTATTCTAGCTATGGCGAAGTGATGAGCTTGTCAGATCTATTTCTGAAAAAAAATAAACTTGAGAATCTGCTCAGAAATAAAAATAAAATCAACGCCCAATTAGCAGAGGAGTTAGAGCATCTTAAAAAGCTGATAATACTTAACCAAGATGACAAAAATATTGCTGATTCAATAATTCATGAAAAAGAAATAGATATCAGTAACCTCAAAAATGATCTTGGAGTGATTCAAAATGATATAAGCAATACTTTAATTAATACAGAGCATCATTGGGGCCCCTACTTTGCAGAGCTAATTTCCCAAACGGGACAACAAGCATCATCGCCAATACTTAATAATAAGCATCGGCTAATAAAAATTACTATACCATCGGTAAATCTTCATAAAGTTCCACCAAGAAAGATTGATGTATACCTTTCTTCTAATGAAAAAATTTCTTATGCCTCAACCTTTGTATCAAAAGCCCCCAATTCTGACGAGTCACTTCAAGGGAAGAGCTTTTATTATGAAGTAGGAAATACCGAATTGAATATTGGGGAAAGAATTAAAGCTAATATAAAAGATACTGCTAATAAAGCAGCGATCACTAGCCTTTTTATTCCTAGAAACTCAGTAGTATGGAGCAATGGTAAGCCCTGGATATTTATAAAAGTAAATGACGGAGAATTCCTCCGTAAACCACTTATCAAACCAATTGAGACAAGCGCGGGATGGCTTGTAGAGGAAGGCCCATTCATGGCGGGCGAACTTTTGGTGACTGATGGGGCCCAATTATTACTTTCGGAAGAGTTCAAGTATCAAATAAAAAATGAAAATGAGGACTAGCTCATGATGGGGCAACTTATCCGATTTTCTATTCGGTACCCTGGGGTCATTATTGGCCTTTCACTTCTAGTTATTGCTTACGGCATTTACCAAATAAAACAAAGTCCCCTTAATGTATTTCCCGAATTTTCACCCACACAAGTAATTATCCAAACAGAATCGCCTGGGTTTTCATCTGATCTAGTTGAGTCCTTAGTGACCAATCCCATTGAACAAGCTATTTCAGGAACTATTGGCATCAATCAAATACGATCGCAATCAATTCCTGGCTTATCTGTCGTTACCGTTATCTTTGATGAAGGTACAGATATCTTTAAAAATAGGCAGTCTATATCAGAAAAATTATCAAACCTTAATAGACTAATGCCAGATGGTATTATTCCCACAATCGCCCCACTCACATCATCAGCTTCAAGTGTTCTAGGTATTGGTATTACATCTAATAAGAGAACTAAAATAGAACTCAGATCGATTGCCGAGAATATTATTATTCCGCATTTGATGGCTGTTCCAGGAGTAGCTGATGTAAATAGGTTTGGTGGTGAAGTTGCACAATTACAAATTGAGGTGATAGCTGACAAACTATATGAGTATAAAGTCAATCTAAAACAAGTTTTCACTTCAATTGAAATGTCTTCAGGTCAGGTGGGGGGCGGTTTTATTGAAAACAACAATCAAAGAATTATTATTAATGCTAGCGCTCAAACAAGCTCCATAAAGGAGCTTCTCCAGCTTCCAATAATTAACAGCAAGGGTAATGT
The DNA here is from genome assembly GCA_000168995.1 of Methylophilales bacterium HTCC2181. Lineage (GTDB taxonomy): Bacteria > Pseudomonadota > Gammaproteobacteria > Burkholderiales > Methylophilaceae > BACL14. The sequence continues at coordinate 838,440 of AAUX01000001.1, forward strand.
AGTTCGCATTAAAGATGTAGCAAAAGTCAGTGAAAGTAAAGCTCCTTCAATTAGTGCAGTGTCTATTAATGAAAAAGATGGAGTTTACCTCTCGGTTCAAGGCCAGCTTGGATCTAATACATACAAGCTAACAAAACAACTAGAGGAAGCGTTAGAGACCCTTCGGCCTGTCCTAAAGAAAGAGGCAGTTGAACTATTCCCTGATTTATTTAAACCAGCAAACTTTATTGACGCCTCAATAAAAGGATTAAGGCTTGATATATTAATTGGTGCAATTATGGTTATATCCATACTGTATCTTTTTTTATTCAATATAAAAACCGCCTTCATTTCTGCTATTGCAATTCCAGCATCTTTATTATCAGCGATATGTGTGATGAGTTATTTTAATCTAGGGTTGAATGTGATGGTCCTTAGCGGTCTTGCTATTGCCTTAGGTGAGGTCGTAGATGACGCCATCATTGATGTAGAAAATATTTTTCGCCGACTTCGACAAAATAAACAACTTAGTAAACCGCTCCCAATTTATCAGGTAGTTTTTAATGCATCGATGGAGGTAAGAAAGTCTGTTGTATTTGCAACCATCATCATAGTCCTTGTATTTCTTCCTCTTTTATCAATGTCAGGCGTTGCAGGAAAATTATTTGGGCCTCTAGGTATTGCATACATTACATCGATAATTGCATCATTATTTGTAGCGTTAACAGTCACTCCTGCGCTTTGCTTTCTTATGCTCGGGAAAACATTTATTAAAAGTGAGGACTCTCCGATAATCGCTTTAATAAAAAAGTATTATGAAAAAACCTTAAGAAAGATTGAGGGAAAATCAAGCTCCATACTGCTTATTTCATTTTTATTGATAGCAATTGGGCTATCTTTTCTTCCTTTCTTCAAGACTCAATTCATACCCCCGCTTCACGAAGGGCACTACATTATGCATATGACGGCATACCCTGGTACATCTGAAAAAGAGTCTATAAGGATTGGGAATTTAGTGACTAAAAAAATTCGCAAAATAGGTGGCGTTAAGTCTGTAGCTCAATGGGTTGGGAGGTCGCCAATGGGTGCAGATACTTTTGGCACACATTATAGTGAATTCGAAATTGAATTAGATGCTCTAGATGGGCCTAGTCAGAAACAGATTTTAGATCAAATAAATACTATCGTTAATGGCAATATCACTGGGGTGGAGGAGAAAAATAATCAAGGGGGATTTGTTGGCGTTAATTTTGCTATCAATACCTTTTTGACTGAAAGAATTGAAGAAACAATCTCCGGATATAACGCGTCGGTTGTAGTTAATGTTTACGGAAATGATTTAGATGCTTTGGATCAAGATGGGCAAAATGTTGCCCGTATTTTAGAGAGCATAAGAGGGTCTAAAGATATTACCCTCCAGTCACCTCCTGGAAACCCCCAGGTTAAAATAAGGCTAAGACCAGAAATTATTGCTCAGCTGGGTATTATGAATGCAGATATTTTGGACACCATTAGGGCTGCATACGAGGGTTATACCGCTAGTTATATTTATGAAGGCATTAATAAAAAACCTGTAGTAGTAACTTTTGAAAGGAAATATCGTGAAGATATTGCAAATATCCGCAAGCTACCGATAAGAGGAGTTAATGATAAAATCTATATGCTGTCCGATGTTGCCGACATTAACCAAGAAAACGGAAGATCTAAAATTCTTCATCAGAATGGTAAGCGAGTGCAAACAATCACTGCCAACATCTCTAATCGAGATATTGATTCATTTAATCAAGAACTAAAACAAAAACTCAATAAGGCAAATCTTAGAGGTGGTAACTACCTTGAGATTACAGGATCAGCAGAAGAAAATGCTAGGTCCCGTGAAGAGCTAATCACACATTCATTTTTAGCTGGCTCAGCAGTAATGCTCATGCTATTTATTGCATTTGGATCATTGCGTAACTTAGTGATCACAATTCTTAACCTTCCTTTCGCGCTTATTGGCGGGGTAATTGCCGCATCTATATATGGCGGATGGTTGTCAATTGGTTCTATGGTTGGTTTCGTTACCCTTTTTGGTATCACCTTAAGAAATTCAATAATGTTAATCTCCCATTACCAGCATTTAATAGAGAATGAGAATCTAAAATGGAACCTTGAAACTTGCGTCAAAGGAGCTAAAGAGCGACTCCCTTCAATACTTATGACTGCATTGGTTGCTGGCTTAGCACTTCTCCCTATAGCTATGGGCTCAGATCAGCCTGGAAAAGAAATAGAAGGGCCGATGGCCACAATCATTATTGGAGGCTTGTTTACTTCAACCATACTTAACCTCTTAATACTCCCAACTGTGTTGCTAAATTACGGAGAGTTCAAAAAGCGTATTTTTTAAGTTTTATTTAGCAATATATCGATGCTCTGAGCCTAAAGGATTACCTTCTAAACTACCATCATCTTTAGATGGATCCCAGTTAATTAAATCATCAATCTTTTTTGCTAGAGCAATATCTTTTTGAGAAATTCCACCCACATCATGCGTTGACAGAAACACTGTGATTGAGGAAAAGCTCAATAAAATATCAGGATGATGCCATGCTCTTTCTGCAATATGACCAATCGCATTAGCAAGCATCATCACACCCTTCCAGTTGTACATAGGTATTATTTTTTTAATCCTAGATCCGTCAATAACCCAACCATCCAGATCAAGGAGTGCGCTGTTAATATCTTTATCATTAAGCTTCATTATTTTTCCTTAAAAAATAAAATTGTTTTTTTAATGTTTTTTACTTTATCTTCAATTTCCGCATATTCATCATCAAGGTTAGATTCAATGGTTAGACCACCTCCCGAATAAAAATGGAGTGCATCGTTTTTTCTTATGATGCTCCTAATACTGATATTACTATCTAATCGATCATTAAAACTAAAATACGCAACACTTCCACAGTAAAAATCACGGGCATGCTCCTCTAATTCGTCAATAATTTCCATTGCTCTTTTTTTTGGGGCGCCAGTTATTGATCCGCCAGGGAATGCTTTGTCAAATAGTTTAAATATATTAGATTCATTTTTTAATACACCTGAAACTGAACTTACCAAATGATGGACATTGGGGTAGGATTCGATAGTAAACAGTTCATCGACCTTTACACTGCCACTAAGACAATTTACACCTAAATCATTTCTAAGAAGATCTACTATCATTAAATTTTCTGACTTATCCTTAGAGCTATGTTTAAGCAAATTAAGTGCCTTACTATCTTCGTGCTGATTGGACCCTCTGGCCTTTGTTCCTTTTATTGGTCGCGTTGATACAAAGCCATCAGTGGACTTCAAGAACCTCTCTGGTGAGCCTGAAAGCAGCTCAAATTGGTCAAAAGAAAGGTATGCCATAAACGGTGATTGATTAATTTTTCTAAATTTCTTATAAAAATTCCATGAATCACCTTTAACTTTGACCTCATATTTTTTTGAGATGTTTACTTGATAACAATCACCTTGCTTCAAATAATCTTTAACAGCATTAAATTGCTTAGCGTAGGATGGAAGATCGGCAGATTCAGTGATGCTTGATTCAACCGTAAATATCTCCTTTTTTTGTTTCTTATTATTTGTGAGGCTGACCTGCACCTCATCGATTAATTGCTGTGTTTGCTCTTGAAATAAAGGGGAGACAATAACGGACTTTTTTTCATGATGATCAACAATAATCGCCCAGTCATAAATACCAAAATGCATAGATGGAATAATATTTATTTTTTTTGACTGCGTACCATGGTTGTAAGACAGATAACCCAATGCTCCGCCTACAAACGGAAGATCAACATCGCTACATTTATATTTTTCCATAAGGAGCTGCAGTAGCTCAAGGGGATTACCCTTATAATTGCTTGATCCAGCATCTTTGCCTTCGATAGAGATAATACCATCGTTAGATATGATTGTAGTAAAAGGGTTGGCGGTGATAATGTCAAAACGCGCTAATGCACTATGCTCTCTTCCACTCTGAAAAGCACTGTCTAAAAAAACAGGCCATTTTAAATGACGAATACCTTCATAGTAATGCGTACCGTCATCATGGTAGGGAATTTCAATCTTAAGCATATAAACACTTTAATTTAACTTATCGTCATCTAATTATGAGTGATAGATGAAGAAAATTGTTTGCAATGAATAAAAAAGGGCACCAATGTGCCCTTTTTTAAGGCTTAAAAGTAGATTACTCTAAATTTGCATGAATAGCTCGCATACCCTCTTCCGTGAGGTCCTTATCAAATACAATTTCACCAATAACAGCCTCTAGATAAACTAGAGTTGATAGCTCAAATGCTGTACCCATGGGTAACCCTTTCGTTAATGGAAAGCTATTATCGTTTCCAACCTGGACTGTATAGTCTGCTAAATCCGACATAGCAGAAGATGCTTTCATTGAGATTACAATAATCTTTGCGCCTTTTGCTTTAGCAGTTTCAAGCATTGGGAGTAAAGTCTTAGTTCCACCTGAGCCAGATATAACGATTAATAAATCACCAGGCACAATAGCAGGAGTAACAATCTCACCTGGCATATTTACCTGATAACCGCAATGAACAAGCCTCATTGCAAAAAAACGTGCAACTAACAAAGAACGCCCTGCCCCACCAACAAAAATTCGGCCTGACTCTTCAATCAATTGCTTTAAATTAACAGCGTGGTCCTTGCTTGTTGCGGCGAGAACGGTTGCTATCTTATCTGTTATTAACTTTTGCGTATCCATAATATATCCTTAAATTAAACTTCTATCATACCAAAAAAAAACCCGAGCAATTAAGTCGGGTTTTTTAAATAAAACAAACTAATACTGGCTAATTAGTGAGCAATAGCTGTAATTTCAGCAGCAGATGCAGCAGGATCAGCAGCACCGTAAATTGCAGCACCAGCAACAATAATTGCAGCACCGGCATCTTTAACTTGTTGAGCTGTAGAAGCTTTAACGCCACCAGCAACAGAAATTTTAGCGCCTGTGTTTAAAGCAGCAATAGCAGCTAAATCAGCAAATGGAGTATGTCCAGCAGCTTGAGCATCAAGACCAGTGTGAACACCGATGATTTGTGCACCAGCAGCAACTGCCTCTTTTGCTAGGCTTTCTTTGTCCGCAACGTTGATCATGTCAACTTGAACTTCTTTGCCGTATTTCTTAGCAGCAGCAATAACGCCCTTAATTGTTGCAATTCCAGAAGCACCTAGAACTGTACAGATATCAGCACCAGCTTTATAGAAAGGCTCTGATTCATATTCACCAGCATCCATTGTTTTAAGGTCAACAAGGATTAGGTTGTTAGGGAATTTTGCTTTTAGTGTTTCTAGAAGTTTGATACCGTTATGCTTAATGCATGGTGTACCAATTTCAAGAATGTCAACATGAGGAGCAACTAATTCAGCTAATGCAACTGTTGCGTCAAAATCTAATGAATCTAATGCCATTTGAGTTAATGCCATGGTTCTAATCTCCAAAACTTATTAATAAATTGTCTACCTAAAAGCGTCTCGCTCAAATTTAAATTCGCTCGACACATTTTTAATTGCAGACCGCAGATAATATAGGCTGAATGAATGATTGTCAAACTATTCAGCCTCATAAATATTAAAGTTTTGCGCTTAACGCAGCCTCTAATTTGTTTTGATCTATAATGAAATTACGAATACCTTCAGAAAGTTTCTCTGTAGCCATTGCATCTTCATTATGATCAAATCTAAACTGATCTTCCTCTAATTTAGCAGGTTTCTCTTTTGTTGCGCCGCCATCCTTAAGGAATTGAGGTAAATCACCCTCAGTCTTAGCTAATTCTTCAATTAGTGATGGGCCTATAGTTAACCGATCACAGCCTGCCAACGCAGTTATTTCACCGATATTTCTGAAAGATGCTCCCATAACTACTGTTTTAAAGCCATGCTCTTTGTACCAGCTATAGATATTTCTAACAGAAACTACTCCAGGATCTGTTTCAGATGTGTATTCTTCGCCTGTTTTAGCTTTATACCAATCAAGAATACGGCCCACAAATGGAGAAATCAAAAATACGCCTGCTTCTGCGCATGCCCTTGCTTGAGCAAAACTAAACAAGAGCGTTAGATTGCAGTTAATTCCTTCTTTTTCTAATATTTCTCCGGCTTTTATGCCTTCCCAAGTTGAAGCTAACTTGATCAATACTCTCTCATTGGGAATACCAGCTTCATTGTATAAAGCCATAAGCTTTTTACCTTTGGCTACCATTTTATCTATATTGAAAGAAAGGCTCGCATCAACCTCAGTAGATATGCGACCAGGAATATGATTTAAAATCTCAAGACCAACCAATACAGACAGTTTGTCTGCAGCATCTTCGATCTGTTGATCTTTGTCAGAGCTTTGTGCTTTAGCGTAGGCGATTGCCTCAATAATCATTGGTTCACATTGCGGTAGTGTACTCGCCTTGAGTAATAAGGATGGGTTGGTTGTGGCGTCAACAGGCTTAAGGGTTTTAATTGCTTCCACTTCGCCTGTATCTGCAACAATGGTTGTTATCTCTTTCAATTGATCCAATAATGTCGCCATAGTATTTCTCCGTGTTTAATGTTAAATGCACTCTTAAATTTAATTCAAGGCGCACATTTTACCAACATTAAATTAATATCTCCAAATTTTCTTAGCATTAAACATATTAAATTAACTTTTTGCGTGTGTTGGTTTTATTTATATAACTTAATGACAATGCGCATCATATTTGGCAGAATTACGTTTTACCTAAATTTATGATACTAACCCGATCAAGCTGGGCACATTAAAACACTATAAAGATTAAGGAATATATCTAATGACCGCATATGTAATCCCTTTTGAAAGTCTAAGAAATTCTGACGTAGGTTCTGTTGGAGGGAAAAATGCCTCACTTGGTGAGATGATTTCCCAACTTAATGCAAAGGGCGTTCGAGTGCCGACTGGCTTTGCAACCACTGCTGAAGCATTCAACGAATTCCTTGAGCATAATGCTCTCGGGAAAAAAATTGAATCTGAATTAGAAGGCTTAGATATTAATGACGTTACTGCCCTAGCCGTTAGTGGAAAAATGATTCGAGAATGGATTATTAGCACTCCTTTTCCTGATGGTTTAAATCAGGCAATTGACATTCAGTATCAAGAACTTACTACCAAGTCAGCTGAAGGAACTACTTTTGCTGTCCGGTCTTCTGCCACAGCAGAGGATCTTCCTGATGCGTCCTTCGCAGGACAGCAAGAAAGCTTTTTGAATATTCAAGGTATTAATAATATCAAGCATGCAATTAAAGAGGTATTCGCATCACTTTACAATGATAGGGCTATATCGTATCGCGTGCATAAAGGCTTCATTCATGCGGATGTTGCCATTTCAGCTGGGGTTCAGCAAATGGTCAGAAGTGATATGGGGAGTGCTGGGGTGATGTTCACTATTGATACGGAATCCGGCTTCAAAGATGTCGTATTTATAACATCCTCCTACGGTCTTGGTGAAACTGTTGTTCAAGGATCAGTAAATCCTGATGAATTTTATGTGCATAAGCCTCTGTTGGCAAAAAATAAATCGGCAATTGTAAGAAAATCTATAGGGTCTAAAAAAATTAAAATGATCTTTAGTGAGGATACTAAAGCTGGTCTCAGCACAAAAACTGTCGACGTTGCAGAGGATCAGGCCAATACTTTCAGTATTAATGATGACGATATTATTGAATTAGCAAAATATGCTATGACTATTGAATCCCATTATCAATGTCCAATGGATATTGAATGGGGAAAAAATGGTATCGATGGAAAAATTTATATACTTCAAGCTCGACCTGAGACCGTAAAATCTCAAACCAAAAATGTAACAGAAACCTATAAGTTGTTAGAAACAGGTAAGGCAATTGTTGCTGGACGAGCAGTCACACAAAAAATTGGTCAAGGTCCAGTTCGCGTAGTAAATGATCCTTCGGAGATGCATACCGTTCAGCCTGGCGATGTTTTGGTGGCCGATATGACTGATCCTAATTGGGAGCCGGTAATGAAAAGAGCGTCGGCCCTTGTAACTAACCGAGGTGGCAGGACTTGTCATGCAGCAATCATTGCTCGAGAACTAGGCATTCCTGCCATCGTGGGAAGTGTTAATGCCACCGAACTCTTGAAAGACGGCGACATAGTTACCGTTTCATGCTCTGAGGGAGAGACCGGAATCGTATATCAAGGTGAGCTTCAATATGAAGTCACTACCCAGGAAGATGGAGACCTAAAAGACCCCCCCGTAAAGATGATGATGAATGTAGGTAGTCCTGATATGGCCTTTACATTTGCCCAAATACCCAACAATGGAGTTGGCCTTGCTAGGCTAGAATTTGTTATCAACAATATGATCGGCATACACCCAAAAGCTATACTCAACTATAAGGCGATGCCCTCTGATGTCCAAAAAGCTATTGATCATCGATCCAGGGGTTATGCCAACCCAATACAATTTTATATCGATAAGGTAGCCGAAGGGGTTGCTACGATTGCAGCAGCTTTTTATCCCAACCCCGTCATTGTAAGGACCTCCGATTTTAAATCTAACGAATATAAGAAGCTGGTTGCTGGTGATATTTATGAGCCTGATGAGGAAAACCCTATGATTGGCTTTAGAGGTGCCGCTCGGTACATATCGGATGAGTTTAAAGAGTGCTTTGCATTAGAGTGTCAAGCTATGCTCAAAGTAAGGAATGAACTTGGGCTTACCAATGTAGAGCTAATGATACCGTTCGTAAGAACCTTAAATGAGGCTAAATCAGTAATCGAGATTATGGAGCAACATGGGCTTAAACGAGGGGTGGATGGGCTAAAGATTATTATGATGTGTGAAGTGCCTTCTAATGCGATTATTGCCGATGATTTCTTGGAGTATTTTGATGGATTCTCCATTGGTTCGAATGACCTCACTCAACTTACCTTAGGGACTGATCGTGATTCAGGCATTCTTGCTGACGGCTTTGATGAGCGAGACCCAGCAGTAATTAAGCTTATTGAAATGGCCATTGCATCCGCTAAAAAGAAAGGCAAGTATGTCGGTATCTGTGGGCAAGGGCCATCAGATCACCCCGATTTTGCTGCATGGCTTGTGAAACAAGGTATAACCTCCCTATCATTGAATCCAGATACCGTTATTAGTACCTGGAAACGCCTAACTAAGTCATAACACAATTTATGGCAACGAATAAAAGGATCGCCTTTTTTATATCAGATGGAACCGGTATTACCGCCGGATCACTTGGTGGGCTTCTAGCTCATTTCCCTGAAACAGATTTTGAACAAATAAGAATTCCATTTACCAACGATATCAATAAAATTGAAGACGCTCAAAAACGGCTCGCTAATGCGAAACTCATGAGCGGCTTAAGGCCAATTGTTATCATGTCAATTGGTGACTCAAATTTACGCAATGAACTTAAGCAGGTAGATGCTTTTTATATTGATTTATTTGAATCCTTCTTACATCCTCTGGGTGAGGAGCTTAACGAAAAACCTTTGACACGACCCGGCGTTTCTCACAGTATTACTGGAAGTAATTACGGCAATCGGATGGAAGCCATTAATTTTGCGCTAGGTCATGACGATGGTATGACGCACAGCGGCCTAAACCAAGCACAGGTTATCTTAGTGGGTGTTTCTCGTTGCGGAAAAACTCCGACCAGCATTTATCTAGCCATGCAATTTGGTATTAAGGCAGCAAACTACCCTCTCATACCAGAAGACTTTCAAAGAGGAACCATGCCGCCCATCTTAGATGGATATTTAGATAAAATCTTTGGCTTAACTATAAAGCCGGAAAGATTGCATTCCCTTAGGACTGAACGGAGACCAGACAGTCATTATGCGTCATTAGCAAATTGTCGCGAGGAAATTGGCTTGGCCGAGGCTCTAATGAGAAATATGGGTATTCCAACAGCAGACTCCACTTCTCGGTCCGTTGAAGAACTTTCCGCTATTATTATTCAAAAAATAAAAACCTAGTCCTTAAAATAAGGTTTTAGAAGTCCCAACATTTTTTCAGAATCAGGCTGAACAATACTTGAAAAGACATGGATATCATCTGCTCCAGGCATTACCACAAATTTATAAAAATTCCACATAGGAGCCTTCCCAGTTTTGTCATATAGGTACTGATAAATTGGGTTAGCATTTTTACCAATAACGCTAGACTTACTCATCATGGGAAATTCTACTGCATACGTTAGCTTACAAAACTCTTGAATTTCTTTGTCGGTACTCAACTCTTGGTTAAAGTCATTGGATGGGAACCCTACAACGGTAATATCCTTTTTATGAGCTTTATAGAGCGATTCTAGCCCTTCAAATTGTGAAGTAAATCCACATTTACTTGCAGTATTAACAAAAATAATCGGTTTATCTTGGTGTTCACATAAATCGAATTTTTCTCCCTGAAGTGTTACTAAATCTTTTTTATAAAAGTCCATGCAAGCCCCAAAGGATAGTGAAGGAATAAAGAATAATAATAGGAAAAAAGTTTTCATTTTTTTTAAGACCTTAGTTAAATAGTTTTGTTCAATTCTTGACAGATTTTTTTCTCCATTCCCATGGTGGCTTAGGTGATAAGGCTTTCCATAAACCCCTTCTAAATTGCTGTGCTTCCTTTTCTGCATCTGCGTAGAGCAGAACATCGTTTTTTTTCTGATTGCTACTATATCGCTTAAAGTGCCAAGCATATCCATTCTTGATTAATTGATAGTTTATATCTTTTTCTTTCATTAAAACTTTTCCTAAAAGTCGCTGGTACCTATCTTTTTTGTTGGAAGCTACATAAACCATTTTATTTTCGACGAAACTGGTAAGCAGGGCTGATGACTCATAACCAAATGGTTGGTCTAACTCTGGAGCATCTATACCTAACAATCGTACTTTAATGATCTTCCCATTCATTTCTTGCAAAATAATCGTATCTCCATCAACCACCCTTATAACTCTACCTTTTACATCCGCATGAGCGTGACCAAACATTACGCTTAAACAAAGGAGGATGATCAGCTTACCAATCATGGGAAATAATCTTAAAAAAGGTCCTTAAGGTCTTTGATTTTTTTTATTTGCGATTCAATCCTTTTAATTTCTTTGGTGCCTTTTTCTAGATTCTTTGTTACATCTTCAACAGAGCGGAGTGCTTTGTCGATCCCTTTAGTTATCGACAGTAATTCGCTAGAATTAATTAGCTGTTTTTCAATTGACACTATTATGAGTTTGGATAACTCTTCAGGAGGAACTCCGCCTTCTGGCTCGCCAATTCTCTCCAATTTTATATCAGGTATTTTCAGAGAAATTGATTGTTTAGCTAATCCTGGTATAGCTAACTCAACCAGTGTTTCAGTAAACTCTATCTTCTTAATAATAAACTTCTTATCAAGACTAGATTTATCATTCTGAGTCGAGGGAAGCGCCTCTTTATTTGCAGCCTCATTCACCTTGTCTTGTTTTTGTATAGCCTTAGTCAGAGCGGTAAAATTACTTTGGTTTTGATTTTTTTCATAATAAATTTGGGCTCCTTCCAATAAAACTTTATTAACTATGATCGTGTCCTTAAATAAACTTTTGGTATTTAAGGTTATTTTTGCTGATTTAAATTTAAAGGCATAATCTTTATTAAATGGTTGGGGGTTTCCTAAAACAAAGCCATGCATTTCAGCCCTACCCTCCTTCAAATAAATGGAAACGCTATCAAGATTTACCTCTACGTTAGTTGCTTCAGAAACCTTTTTCACAATGAAGGTTCGCACAACGTGGTCTAAATTATCATTTAGATAAAATAAAACAGCGCCCAGCAATAGACCAATTAACAGAATAATAAATAGTATTTTCTTCATATTACTAGGGTAACTCAACTCGACCTGAATTTATTGGAAATTTATCGCAAGTTAAAAAAATTGCCCCATTATCAAATAATTTATCATGCGATTCCAGTGTAACTGGGTGTGTACATATTTTCCCCGTCCACGTATTAAGCACCGTAAATGACTCTCCGTCCGCATAAGGAATAATGACGTACTTATTCATCCAGACATAATGAAACGAGATAATTAGTGATGCTAGGAAAATGGCGAGGGGGATTGGTTCTAGATACTTTTTAAATTGTGTCATTTTACTCTCCGGACCACTTAAATAAATAAGTCGGTGGTATTAAGTTCAAGAAGTTAGTATAAATCTCTTATATGGAAACCATATAAAGGATAATATAGCACCTTATGAGATACCAGAATTTAGAAATTTTCTAATACTTTATGAAAACATTACTGCTAAAAGCTACCGATAGTGATTGCATAAATCAGGCCGTGACGTTATTAAAAGATGGGAAGTTAGTTGGGCTTCCGACAGAAACTGTTTATGGCCTAGCTGCTGATGCAACCCATACCTCTGCAATCCAAGAAATTTTTAGGGTAAAAAAAAGGCCACCCAACCACCCTCTTATACTTCATCTGCCCGATTTATCTGATCTAAGTCAATGGGCAATCAATATTCCCGATATTACGTATGCATTAGCCAAACAATTTATGCCTGGATCATTGTCCGTCTTGTTGCATAAAAATCCGTCCGTCAGTAATGCAATAACAGGTGGGTCTAACAAAATTTGTATACGAATACCTCACCATGAAACTACATTAAAAATCATCGAGCGTTTAGGTAGTCCGATTGTCGCTCCATCAGCAAACATATTCGGCCGAATCAGTCCAACAAGTGCTGAGCATGTAATGCAGGATCTTTTCGGAGAAATTGATGCGGTAGTCGACGGGGGTGAATGCAGGGTGGGTATAGAATCAACTATTGTCGACCTGACAACGCCAATACCCACGCTGCTGAGGCCGGGAGGGGTCAATCTTTTTGCATTAGAGAAGGCGTTGCACAGCAAGATCTTCATCCCTGACTCTGTCAACACAAGCATATCGGGTAACCTAGTCAATCACTATCAACCCACCACAAAACTCACACCTATTCACAAAGAAGACATTATGACCCATCAGCTAATGGGAGCCTCTGACTCTACCACTACCATTTTTTTACTATTCGAAGATCTGCATGAACTGCAAATAAACAAATACCTTATGCCTATGGATGTCCATAAATACTCCCAATTATTTTATGGTGTTTTAAGAGTTCTAGATAAAGCTGGATTTAAGGAAATATTTATTCAGATACCACCAAAAAGTCCTGAATGGCTTGCAATCAACGACAGAATTCTAAAAGCATCGCACAAATAATTGCTTTAGTTTATGTGTGAGCATTTGTCTGTTTTACCTAGCAACAAAGCGATGTAAACTATCATTAAGTTAATCCAAAGACTCTTTAATAATGGCAAGTATCGAACAAGCACAAAAGTTAATTCTAGAACTATTAAAAGATTTTGAAGAGGATACACTAGAAATTTTACGGCACAGTCCTGTCGCAGTGAGGATGATGAGAGTGTCTGATCGTCATATAACCTTTGCTAATCCTCGATACATGGAAATGTTTAAGGTCGAAGAAAAAGATCTACAAACCTTAACACCTCTTCAGGTTTATCAAAATAAAGAAGATTTCGAATCACTAAGCGTGCGAATTAATGCCCAAGAAAATATTGTGGATGAAGTGCTGGCAATGAAGACCTTGACTGGAGAATTATTACAGGTGATGGGTTCGTTTCACCATATGAAATACCTTGACCAAAGTATGGTCGTAGCATGGTTTTATGATATCACTGCAGCACACCAAGCTAAACAATTAGCAGAAGATGCCGCAAAGATGAAGAGTGAATTCCTAGCTAATATGAGTCATGAAATTAGGACTCCCATGAACGGGATTATCGGTATGTCACATTTAGCTTTAAAAACCGATTTAGATCCTAGGCAAAGGGATTACGTCAAAAAAATTCAGCAGGCCGGTAAACATTTATTAGGCATTATTAATGATATTTTAGATTTTTCTAAAATTGAGGCTGGAAAATTATCGATAGAAGAAATCACGTTTGATATTGATGAAATGATGTCTAACATTGCAAATATGATTGGTCAAAAATGCTCTGAAAAGAATTTAGAGCTTATTTTTCATTTTCCCCAGGATCTTCCACACAAGTTAATAGGTGACCCTTTGAGGCTTTCACAAATTCTCATTAACTATGGAAATAATGCTATCAAATTCACTGAAAAAGGAGAGGTGATAATCTCTGCTGAAATTCTGGAACGAGACGACGAAGGTATTTTTATTAAATTTAATGTCTCGGATACAGGTATTGGCTTAACAAAAGAACAAAAAAGCAAATTATTTCAATCGTTCCAACAAGCAGACACTTCCACCTCACGTAAATTTGGGGGGACTGGCTTAGGTCTGGCCATTGCCAAGCAACTTGCAGGTTTGATGGGTGGTGAAGTGGGCGTTGAAAGTGAATATGGTAAAGGGAGCACGTTTTGGTTTACCGCAAAATTTCAACTCGATAAGACCATTTCTAAGCGAGTTCTATTTAAAGAAGACTTAACTGGAAAGCGGGTATTGGTTATTGATGACAATGAAGCAGCTCGCTTTATTATGAAAGATATGCTGACGGCGATGTCACTAGAGGTAACGTTAGCGAAATCCGGCAAAGAAGCTTTAAGGCAAGCAGTTGAAGCTAATAATATGGGGCAGCCTTTTGAGTTAATTTTTGTTGATTACTTAATGCCACCCGGTATGAACGGTATTGATTTTACAAAAGCACTTAAAGAATTAATTGGTAGTAGCGCTCCTCCCTGTATTTTAGTTACCGCCTATGCATCTGACGAGCTAATTCATGATTCTTCAATTGAAGGAATAGAACACGTTATCCCTAAACCCGTAAATGCCTCTTTATTGTTTGAAACTATACTCAGCATATTTAACTTATTTACCACTGAATCATCAATTAATAGTTATGAGGCTGGTAACAAAAATAAAGATATTGCTGCGCTTAAAGGAGTTCGGATTCTTCTTGCTGAAGATAACTTACTTAATCAACAAATAGCAACCGAGATATTGGGAGACGAAGGGCTTGTGATTGATGTTGCTAATAATGGTCAAGAAGCTGTCGATATGGTCAATAAGAACGCTTATGCTATGGTTTTGATGGATATGCAAATGCCTATAATGGATGGATTAGAGGCCACACGAACGATACGGAAAAATTTTTCTAATGACGATCTCCCGGTTTTAGCAATGACAGCCAATGCATCTGATGCGGATAGGCAAAAATGTCTTGCATCGGGTATGGATGCTCATATTACCAAGCCTATCGACCCTGTTTTGTTATTTACTGAAATCGCTAAATGGATCAAGCCAAACAACACTCCACCAATAACAAACAAAACACTAGCGATAACTACTAATGAAACACAAACAATCCCTGAAATTAAAGGAGTAGATACTAACCTAGGGTTGAAAGTGGCAGCAGGGAAAGTGTCGCTGTATATAAAAATGTTAAAAACATTTTCTACAGACCAAGTTAATGCAGTGGAAAATATTAAAAAAGCTATTGAGAAAAATGATTTCGCTACAGGTCAGCTTATAGCCCATACGCTTAAGGGAACATGTGGCAGCATAGGAGCAACTGAATTACAAAACAAGGCCGGGATACTTGAAAGCCATTTAAAGGAAAAAATGTCACACGCAAAGATTGTTGAACTGCTTGATCTTATTCATCCCGCACTCATGCTCGTAATTGGCAGCATTAATGAATTGCTTCCCAATAAAGAAAAGGCAAGTGAGACAACAGCCATTAGCGATGCGGAAGTAAAATCCTTGATTTTGCATTTATCTGAGCTACTTACAAACGATGATACCGAAGCAAATGAATTACTAGAAAAAAATCATACTGTGCTCCAACAGTATTATGGAGAGGACTCTTTTGGTATGATTTCGGACGCACTACAATCGTTTGATTTTGAATCGGCCCTAAAAATATTAAAGGAACATAGAGATAATGGTGCTAACTGAAAGTAAACCTACCATCCTAGTCGTTGATGACGCTCCAGCTAATTTGCAATTAATGAGCGGGCTGCTTCAAGAGAATTACAGGGTGAAAGCAGCAACTAGCGGGGAAAAAGGTTTAAAAATTGCACTAACCTCTCCGCAACCAGACCTTATACTGCTCGATATCATGATGCCAGAAATGGATGGGTATGAAGTATGCAAAAGGCTCAAGGCTGATGAGCGTACAAAAGGCATACCTATCATTTTTCTAACCGCCAAGTCCGAAGCTGAGGATGAGGCATTAGGCCTTTCATGTGGGGCGGTAGATTATATAATAAAGCCTGTGAGCCCTCCTATTGCAATGGCTAGAATAAAAACGCATATAGATCTCTATCATCAAAAAAAGGCTTTGATAGAAAGTCAAAAAAATCTTGCTGAAGAGATCAATGAGGCAGCGACATACATTAGAAGTTTGTTGCCTAAGCCACTAGAAGGGAAAGTCATTACTTCGTGGCAACATATCCCCTGCTCTTCTTTGGGTGGCGATGCTTTTGGTTATCATTGGCTGGATGAAGATCGTTTAGGAATTTATTTAGTCGATGTATGCGGGCATGGAGTTGGAGCTGCCATGTTGTGTATATCGGTTATTAACGCACTTCGCTCACAAACTTTACAAAATACCGACTTCGGTAGTCCACAGTCAGTTCTCAAAGGATTAAATGAAGCTTTTCCAATGGAAAAGCAAAACAATAAGTACTTTACGCTTTGGTATGGTGTTTATGACAAACAACATCAACAATTAACTTATTCAAGCGCCGGTCATCCTCATGCCATTTTGTTTACTGGTAACAGCAACGCTAGCAAAGAATTCCATGCACTATCAACAGCAGGTATAGCAATTGGAGTCATGCCTGATATAGAGTTTAAAGAAAATATGCTTCCACTCCGAAGCACTAGTAAGTTATATGTTTTTAGCGATGGCGTCTACGAAATCACTCAGCAAGATGGCAAGGAAATGTCGCTGGATGATTACACTAAAGTAATGCAGGAGAGCTTTAATAACCTCGAGGTGTTACAAACTGAAAAAGTGTTAGAAAAAATTACCAGTTTAAAGAGGGAAAAAGGGCCATTTGATGACGATTTTTCTATCGTTGAATTAATCTTAAATACCTAAATTAAATAAAAAAGCAGTGAGAATTAGTTTTGTGGGTCCTGCATGTTAGTTGTTGGTGGTAGCGTGTTTTTTACAACAGGAGGATACGTCTTATCCCACCAACTTTTTTATGACAACCCTTACACTCAAATCGTTCGCATTATTTACACTTTAAAATTGTTTATTTGCAAAGCTAAATCCTTTTCTTTACAATGCAGGAAATGTTTAAGAAAAATATTCAGCTCTTTATTGTTTTATTTGCCTTGCTATTCAATGTACAGGCTAGCCTGTCTCATGACGTTGAGCATGTATTTCATGATGCTAACACCGAACTAGAGCATGATAATGAGGACTGCCTTCTTAAGCATAATCTCGTAACTTCCAATGGCCTTGAAAAATCATATAGATTTGACTTTTCCTCTGAAAATGGGTTTTCTGATAACAATAAAGTAACCAGTTTTCTTGTAGCACGCTTTACCCTCTACCAGTCCCGCGCTCCTTAACCATTCCCCTAAAGCAATAATAAAAAAAATTAAATTACTATTTTTGGGGGCTACCTATGAACAAGAAATTGACGCTGAGCGCTATATTATTCAGTTTTACGGCCATCGCTGATGATATCAAACCAATATCGCTTAAAGAAATACCAATAACAGCAAATCCGCTGGAACTATTATCTGAGGAAATGGTTCGCCCAATTCATATAATGAATGGTATTAACCTACAGAATAATAGAAATTCTTCATTAGGTAGCACTCTTGAAGCAATACCTGGAGTTAGTAACAGTGGATGGGGAGACAATCTAGGACGTCCGGTTATTCGTGGTATGGGTAGGAATCGAATTCAAATTCTCAATAATGGCATGCAAGTTAGGGATGTCTCTAATATGTCTGGCGATCATGGCATTGCCCTAGATACTCTGGCTGCAGAACAAATTGAAATTATCCGAGGACCAGAATCTATTATCTATGGAGGTGGGGCAATAGGCGGAGTAGTCAATATTATTGACTACCGTATTCATCCTGAATTTGTTGAGGGGATAATCGGTAAATATGACACGAGCTATGGGGGTGCTAATAACCAGTCGTCGGGTTCAATCCTGTTAGATATTGGTTCTGAGAATACTATGTTTCATTTAGATCTTTACAATCGTGACACTAAAAATTTAAAGATTCCCGGATTCTCGGTGTCAGAAAGATTAGCTAATTCAGACCCTGAGTTTAATAGGGATGCATTTGGCAAAGACACACTCCAAAACTCGTATAGTGAGAGTGGAGGGGGTGGATTGGGCGCTACCTATTTTTTTGATAAAGGCTTTACTGGCATCTCTTTTGCCAAGCACGAACAGGAATACGGAACTATATTAGAAGACGGCGCATACATTGATTTAGCGTCAGATAACTACAAGTACGACCTTGAGGTTCGAGACCTTTCAAACCTCATTAATAAAGTAAAATTTAAGCTGAGTTACAATGACTATCAGCATCAAGAAATGGAAGATGGATCAGTTAATTCGGATTTCTTTGATCAAGGCACGGACGGTAAGGTCGAGGTAGTTCATTCCCTGTTATCTCAATCGGGAGGTATAGTTGGAATGAATTTTGGTGCCTTCCGGTTCTCTCAAAAAAATGGTTCCTTTATTGCAAACAACCAACGAAATAATATTGGACTGTATGCATTAGAGAGATATGCCGTACGTAACCATCACTTGACTTTTGGGTTAAGGCACGATTATCAAGCATATGACGCCAATAGCTTTATAAGTGATGATGGTGCAGCAGTTTCCGGTGGCGCTGAAACAAGCACTCCCTTTTCTGCATCCAAAAAAACATTTAACAACACCAGTGTGTCATTTGGCACCAGCTCAAAACTTAGTGAGAACTGGTCCTTAGGTTTTAGTTTAGCGCACACTGAACGAGCACCTGCGCAGGACGAATTATTTGTCTATGGCAAACATCATGCTACAGAAACAATTGAGCACGGTGATCGAAATTTAAAGGATGAACGCTCCAACACCATCGACGCTACCTTAAGCTGGGAAAAGCAAGGCAATACTTTTTCTTTAACTCCCTACTTTACTGACTTTAGTAGTTATATTGCGCTCTTGGATACCGGGGAAGTGCAGTATCACGATCATGGTGGAGAAGAAGAAGCATTAACAGTCTTTCAACACCAAAATATTCCTGCGGAATTCTATGGCTTTGAATTTCAGGGTAATATTAATCTATCGCCCAACTATGGTCTAAGTTTTTGGGGTGACTACGTTAGTGCGAAGAATAAAAATGGGGATGATCTACCCAGAATACCCCCACTCAGTTTAGGCTCTGGTTTGTTTTACCAATGGAATGCTCTCCAAGCAAATATCGATATTGAGCACAAGTTCAGTCAAAGTGATGTTGGGTCCAATGAATTAAGGACTGATGACTATACCAATCTTTCAATGACGATGAACTACCAGTTCCCCTTTGCGAATGAAATTAATTTCTTTATAAAAGGTGACAACCTTTTAGACGATCAAAAACGTGACCATGCTTCTTTTTTAAAAGATAAAACTCTGATGGGCCAAAGAAACTTCAGCTTAGGGTTGTCTGGTTCATTTTAATACATACCTCTTATTAATTTTTTTATTTAAAACTTTAATGTTTTGATAATTTATTTGAAAATCATTCTCGCAGGTATTCGAATCTACTTGCGAATGATTCTCATTTAGATTAATATTACGCCAATATTAAAAAAAATTATAGGCGAATGAACAGAAAGCGTAAGAAAGGCACAATCAAAAAAATCATTATTGAGGCAGTTAAGCTCTCAGTAGTGGCATCAATTCCGTTCGCATCAATCATTTTTGCTGAAGAAAACATCAAACTTGTAAGGGTTGAGGTATTTAGTGAAAGATTAAGTGATACGAATCCCTATAGAGGATACAACTTTTCAGGAACTAGTTCGTCAACTAAAACAGACGCCCTACTTATTAATGTCCCTCAAGCCATTACGGTCATACCTCAAGAAGTCATCAAAGATCAGTCAGTTTTAAGTATTAGTGACTCAATTCGTTATGTTCCAGGAGTTACTTCCTCACAAGGTGAAGGTAACCGCGACGCTATCGTATTTAGAGGAAATAGAACAACGAGTGATTTGTTTATCGATGGTTTACGTGATGATATTCAAACCTACCGCGATCTCTACAGCACAGACCGCATTGAAATATTAAAGGGTCCTAATGGGATGATTTTTGGTCGGGGTGGCGCGGGCGGAGTCCTTAATCGCATAAGTAAAAAAGCGGGGTGGGACCCAGTCAAAGATGTCAGCATCACTTATGGTGCTTGGGATCAAAAGCGTGTTACGGGTGATTATAGTATTGGATTAACCGACGATGTTGCGTTTCGAATCAATGGCGTTTATGAAGATGGGAATTCTTATCGGGATGGTATAAATTTAGAACGATATGGTTTTACGCCAACACTCACCATCCAACCTAGTGAATATACAAGCATTTATCTTACTACTGAGCTCTTTAAAGATACACGCATTGGTGATCGCGGTGTGCCATCGGCAGGCAGTGGGGCTAACAGGAAGCCTTATAATATTGGGGATACAGATCAATTTTATGGTAATGCAGCTTTAAGCCCAAATGAAACTGAAACAGCAGCCTTTAATGCCATCATTGAACACACGTTTTCTAATAATGTAAAAATCAAAAACAATGTGCGTTACGCCAGCTACGATAAGTTTTATCAAAATATTTATGCGAGCTCCTCAGTCGTAAACGGGCAACTGAATTTGAGTGGTTATCGTGACGAAACAGACCGTGAGAACTTCATTAACCAAACAGACGTTACTATACCTTTTTCTACCGGACCCCTAAAACATACACTATTAGTGGGGGCTGAATTTGTCGAGCAGGATAACCAAAATAAACGGCTAACAGATGCTGGCGGCATTACGCCCGGTGCAGTAAATGCATCAAATCCGATAGGTACTGGCACATTTACAACCATTAGCAGGAACCAAGATACCGAAATTAGTAGCCGCGCATTTTACCTGCAAGATCAAATTGAAATCACCCCGAAGTGGCAAGCAATAGGTGGTTTAAGACGTGATATTTTTGATACAGACTATACCAATTTGGTTAATAGTAGCAAAGTTGATATTACCGACGCATTTTGGTCTCCAAGAGCAGGATTAATCTTTAAGCCAACACGCAATACCTCTCTGTATGCAAGCTATAGCCTTTCTTATACACCAAAGTCCAGTGATCAGTTAAATGGATTTAGGGGTATTGAAGATAAGCCCACACTCTTTGAGCCAGAGAAGTTTGTTAACAAGGAGGTCGGTCTTAAGTGGGATATTAAACCAGACTTATCTTTTACTGTTGCGGCCTACATCCTGGCGCGTCAAAACCAAATTGCAGACGACCCAAACATAGCGGGTGACAAAGTATTGATTGATGGTCAAGAAACCAAAGGCTTAGAAGTTAGCTTATCTGGGAGCGTCACGGATAAATGGTCTATTATTGGGGCTTACACTTATCAGGACGGGGAAATAACCAAAGCCCAAGGTACGAATATAGCCAAAGGCTCAGAGCTTGGTGAGACACCAGACCATACCTACTCTCTGTGGAATAAGTTCGAAGTTAATAATGCATGGTCTTTAGCTCTTGGTGTTGTTGGTCGATCGTCAATGTATGCTGCTATCCCGAAGATAGGTGACAGCACATTATTACCTGGATATACCCGCTTTGATGCTGCCGTCTTTGCCAAGCTAAGTGAAAATACTGATTTTCAAATGAATATTGAAAATTTAACCAACAAAGAATACGCCATTAATGCACACAACAATAACAACATTGTGCCTGGTGCACCATTATCCGCGAGAGCTACGCTAAACTATAGCTTCTAAATTGAACCACTTTTGTATTAAAGCTTGGTAGTAATGTCAGGCTTTTTTTATACCTGTTATATAATGCAAATATGAAAGACAATGACCAGCTACACCCCTTTATTTTTGAAGAGCATCCTATCAGAGGGGCCTTGGCTCATCTCAATAGCACCTTTAATCAGGCCTTGGAGAACCAATTACTCCCAATGGTCATTAAAAAGGCGCTGGGTGAGCTCATGGTAGCCAGTGCCCTACTCACATCTACTTTAAAAATGGATGGTTCATTAGTCCTTCAAATACAAAACAAAGGACGGCTAAAGTTACTAGTCGTTGAATGTAACTCCAATATGGATATTCGTGCCACAGCTAAGTGTGAGGGGAAAATAGCAAAAGATACCAGCTTTTTAGATTTAATTAAGGATGGTCAATGCGTTATTACCTTGGATCCAAAGGATGGCAAACCATACCAAGGCATTGTACCTATTGAGGGCGCCTCTATCTCTGAGATATTAGAAGGCTATATGTTACGGTCACAGCAACTAGAGACAAGTCTTGAGCTCAGCTGCGACGGTAAAAGTGCTAGTGGTCTATTATTACAAAAACTGCCTGAACTGCCATCCCATGATGCAGATACATGGAATAGAGTGTGCATGCTAGCAAACACCATTACTGATAAAGAGTTAACCTCTTATGATATTAAAAAATTAAAAGCACATTTTTTTAATGAAGAAGACATTCGGTTATTTGAATCTAAATCAACTCAATTCAATTGTAAGTGTTCTCGGGCAGCCGTAGCTGACATGTTGAAAATGTTAGGAAAGGAAGAGGTAGACAGTGTATTGGTAGAACAAAAAAAAATTGAGGTTAATTGCGATTACTGTAATAAACAGTATGCCTTTGATCAAGTCGATGTAGGAGCACTATTCACCGATAACAGCCCAGGAAAAATTAGTCGGTCTATTCATTAAGGTTGCTTGTAAGCCTTACCTTCTCTAAGAAAAGCTTACCAACTGAAAACCTTGAATCTCAGAGATGCTATTTTTTTGAAGCCTCAATTGCTTGTTCAACATCCTCTATGATGTCATCAATATGCTCAATCCCCACTGAAATTCTTATCAAATCCTCACTGACACCAGCCAAGACTTTTTGTTCTGGGGTTAGCTGCCTATGCAAAGTTGATGCTGGATGACATGCAAGTGATTTAGCGTCTCCCATACTAAGTACCCTTAAAATGATTTGAAGTGCATCAATAAATTTAGCTGCCGCTTCAGTTCCACCTTTGATACCAAAACTGATGATACCTGAGGCTTGGCCCTTCGTTATTTTTTTACAAACATCATGATATTTATCATCCGGCAAGGCGGCATAATTTACCCACTCCACTCGTTCGTGGTTCTTGAGGTAGGTAGCCAACGCAAGGGCATTCTGACAATGTCTTTCCATCCTCACACCTAATGATTCAAGCCCTAGCATAATTAAAAAAGCACTATGGGGTGACAAGCAGGCTCCGGATTCTCTTAAAGGAACCACCCGACAACAAGCAATGAAGGCAGCAGGGCCGAAATGTTCCGTATATATGACTCCATGGTAAGACGGGTCCGGCTCATTAAGCATAGGAAATTTTTTGGCCTCTTTAACCCAATCAAACTTTCCTGAATCAACAATGATTCCTCCAATTGTTGCTCCATGCCCATCGATATATTTGGTAAGGGAGTGAATCACAATATCCGCTCCAAAATCAATAGGTCTGCATAGATAAGGAGTCGCCACAGTATTATCAACAATCAATGGGATACCATGCTTATGCGCAATCTCTGCAAATTTCTTTAGATCGATTATATTACCTAAAGGATTGCCAATTGACTCGCAATAGACAGCCTTTGTATGTTCATCTATTGCCTCATCAAGACCCTTAAAATCTGCCCCATCAACCATTTTCACAGTAATTCCCTGCTTCGGGAAGCTATGCATAAAAGAGTTATATGTGCCTCCGTAAAGCTGATTAGTACTGACAATGTTATCCCCCGCCCTTGCAATACATTGGATAGCATAAGTGATAGCTGCCATGCCAGAAGCAAGAGATAAAGCTCCAATACCTCCCTCCATTTCTGCTACGCGTCTTTCCAGCACATCGTTGGTTGGATTACCTATTCTTGAATAGATATTACCTTCCACTTTAAGATCAAATAAATCTGCACCATGCTGCGTGTCGTCAATCGTAAAACCGGAGGATTGATAGATCGGTGTTGTGGCTGCCTTTTGGTCATTTTTATCTGAATCATAACCATGATGAAGTGCTATTGTTTCAAGTTTCATAAGTACATCCCTTTAACTATCATTTAAAATCTACTGCTCCGTCGTTAACCCTTGTCCATTTAAAGATGAGGTATTCTAGTAAGTAATTTGAGTTATAAAACTTATAGGTTCGATTAGGAAATTTATCTACTGAACGTAATACATAATTTGCTTCAATTGCTGGTTTTGATTTGCTACCCACATATTTGGGGGTGCAGCTGATAAGCCTGTTTTTTTTCATATATTTGAGCGTTCTACATATTCTCTGACTAACAATTTCACACCTCGCAGTCCAGCTAAAATTGATATAACCCGTATGAGCAAAAAGATTTGGTATGCCACTAAACATCATACCCCTATACCAACTCGTATCATTAATATGTATTTTTTTGTCGTTGACTAAAATATCAATACCGCCGAGTAATTGAGCATTGAGGCCGGTGGCCATAATGGTGACATCACACTCAATAACTTTTCCATTTTTTAATTTGATGCCATTTTTTTCGAAACTACTTACTTCCTGGTGCTCAACTGATACCTTACTTAGCTTGACGGCTTTAAAATAATCATTATCTAAACTACATGCAGGGCGTTGATCCCAATAATCATATGAAGGAACGTTAGTATCATTGTAATAAGGGTAGCGAGCGATGATATTTTTTTTATAGGATTTTTTAAAAAGCCTACTATGAAAGTAGTCTATTAAGGTTTCAAATGTTTTATAGCGGCGTGTTGATTTTTCCTTACCATCTACATTTACTATCCACGCAGCACTCCGTTGTACTAATGTTACCTTTTTAGCTTCTTTGACAATTGCCGGTGTCATAGTAACAGCCGTGCACCCACTGCCAATAATAGCTACGCTTTTATCTTTAAACTCGACGC
This sequence comes from Methylophilales bacterium HTCC2181, assembly GCA_000168995.1. GTDB lineage: Bacteria > Pseudomonadota > Gammaproteobacteria > Burkholderiales > Methylophilaceae > BACL14. The sequence goes on from AAUX01000001.1 coordinate 863,585, forward strand.
CCCCCCAGTCTTGGGTGTGAACAATCTGCCCTTGGTATTTATTTTCATCTTTAAATTTTGGGAAATTAGGGTAGTTATAGTCACGGGAGCCAGTACAGCAAATGACATATTGGCTAGTGAAGTCTTTACGGCTAGTCTTGGTAGTCCATTGGTTGTCACTCCATGATAATGATGTAACCTTTGTATCAAATAATATATGTTCCCTGATATTAAACTTTTTTGCAGTATCGACAAGATAGGCTTTGATGTCTCTTCCTTGCCCTATTATTGGCCCCTTCCAAGGATTAAAGCTGAACCCATAAGTATACATATCGGTATCTGATCGGACTCCAGGGAACTTCATCTGATCCCAGGTGCCACCAAGATCGCTTCTAGCCTCTATTATCACATAAGTGATATTAGGGTGATTTTTTTGAAGATAGTAAGCTGTGGTTATTCCAGCTATTCCCGAACCCACAATGACTACGTCTATTTTATTCATTTTAATACCATTTAAGTTGCACAGGTATTAGTAAAACTAACAGCCCATAACTTTTTTTATATTATTAATTATCATACATAATTAATTAGAAAATTGGTGAGTAAAAATCATGAGTTTTTTATCAAGATCGTGACAATAGTAAATTAAGGCACCCCAAGGGGTTAGTGTAATAAATTTTACTTATGATAAAGCTACAGAACAATTAATTATATTTATTATATTTAATTCCCTAGAATGAAATTTATAAATTATTAAGGAATGATTATGAACCATAAAAAAGTAGCTAATAAACCAAACATAAAACTACCAGAGACAGAAAATGCTAATCCTTGTAATGGCGATAAGGAGTGCCAAAAAAGGTTGATTGAAGCCTTGAGTGACTGTGTATAACATTAATTCAGAGCAGGTATGCTTATATAGAAATCTTGTTTATTAAGTTATTGGTCCCGACCCGCCTTTAGCACTTGCCGACATTGGCAAGTATTTGTTATGGGTATAATCAGATTAATATATTTAACAAGAGATTTCATATTGCTTTTTCAGACGATTAAATGGATAAATTGTTCAGTATCCTAGTTTCATGATGCTGCATTTCTCTCGTGTGATTTTTGTGTATCTGAATAGCTGGTCATTCTTTTAATTTTAACGCTTACCTTTTTTCCAAGTACCACCGTAGCAATAAGAGTCGGCATACTTTCCTTTAATCTTTTGTAGGCAATCCCCACAGAGAAAAAGCCATTCCTTGTTGTGATACTTACACCGAAAAAGGGTATTTTTGTCTTCCTTGCATTCAGAGCATAATTTAGATCTAGTGTTTGGTTTTGATGACATCAGCAGTGATAGTTTTAGTCCTATCTTTTCCAATAAGACGACCAGTACCTACCCTAATAAATGTTGGGGAGACCTCAAGCTCTTGAGGTATATCAATCTGATTCCAATTTTTATGTATTCTTTTGCTTTCAGCTTCAGTTAGGCTTGTCCTACCCTTTGCTACTCTTTCATACAGATAGTCATTGAGAGCCGCCCATTTATACTTTCTCATCTCATTCTTCCATCTATCCTCACCCCATACCTGTGGTCTTGGTTGGTCATTAGCTGTTCGCCATAACCCCTTATTTTCTTGAGTCTTAAGAGAGTGGTTGTTAGCCATACTATCTATTCTTTCAATTGCCTTAGCTTTAGACATATCTCCGTCTATTATCATTGCCAGTAACATTTTGACGTTGTTTGGGACTTTATAAGGGTTGGGTGGCCTACCTTCTACCCTACTAATTTGAAATGCCTGATCCAATGTATTCACTAAAGGGAATTCATCTGACCTTCTTTTGTTGAATGCGTCTTTGACGGCATCAAGTAGCGCTTGATCGTTTTCCTCAAAAGCTACTGTCCTGTTGAACATAGAAATAATCAGGTTGGCGTCATAGGGTGTTGCTGTGTGTTTCTTGAACATATCCAGTGCAAATACTTCTCTAAAAACCTTGAATACTCCAATAGCTCCATTAATTGATTGCCTAACTAAATGATTCGGATGGACGGAGTTGGCTTCATCATTAACATAATCAAGAGTATCGGCCAGCTCTCTGAAGTATGAATTGTCAGTTTGAAAGCTCTCATGCAAAACATTCCAGTTATTGTCCATGACAGTTCTTTTTAGCAGCCACGTCCATCTATCTAAACTTGGTTTTTCATTTACATCCTTTAGTGGCTCCATAGTGTTTTCTTTATTTTTTTTCATGTTTAAGTTATAAATCATCTTGAATAAATTCGTCATTGAGGAATTTACCCAAACCCCCAAACTCTTCCCCGCATGACCTACATTTAAACTCAGGGCTACTTGGGTCGATAGTGCTAGCCCCTAAATCAATTTTATTGCTACCAACAGCATCAGACATTTCATCAGATAAAAGGCCGTATACCATTTCAATAATCATATTTGATTTACATTTTGGGCAAGATTTCATTTATACATCCTTTATTACTATGCTTTCAAAAAAGGTATCGTAACCTTCACAAGACTTCAAATCGTTGCCTATGGTACCGCCAAATTGGCTATTACCTTTGTAGTTCATCTTGGCTTGTTCGTAATAAAACTCATCTATAGCTTCAACATTAAATGTTTTAGAATTAAAATCATATAGAGATATATCACCATATGTATTTTCTACATGCTCAACAGCGGTCATAGCAATCCTCAAGCCCTTTATGTAAAGATCTACTTTTGCCCCATCATCACCCATATGTTCTACTAGCTTATGATGAGCTGATGAATAGGCAAGCCCACAACGGTAGGCTACATAAAGTGTCTCGTATATATTTGATTGCCAGTTGGGATTATTGGCTGTGTATTCTGTTACTGGGATAAACTTCTCTTCTGTCGTCACCAGATTAGGTATTAAAAATACGAGTAAAAGAATTTTTTTCATATTAAATAAGAATCTTTAGACTTTTTTTTAAAAGCTTTTTAACATCAACACCCTGAGACTCTGACCAGTATTTTAAATGAGATGTAAATAGTGAGGTTCTGATTATTTAGAGGCTATTTATTTGGCAATTCTTTTTTATCGAGTTCATTGGTTTTTTCAGTGCCTGAATTTGCTGATAACATTTTTTCTCCGTCCCATCTTTGCCCGCACCAACAAACGCCTTCATCATTTATTATACAAACACCCCTGCCACAACATCGTTTATCTTCCATAATTAGTCATCCATTATTTCTTGTAATTTTAATTCCTTGCCAACTATTTCTCTGATTTCTAAACCTAGCTCTTGGGCACCCATATTGTAATATTTGGTTAAACATTCCCTGATGGTAACCTTCTTCCAAAGTTCTCTTTTACCATCCGGCCATTTTATTTCGTAAGTGCGTTTTTGTTTATCCCACACCTTAGGTTTGCCTGAGCTCATTGCCGTTTTCATGCCTATTCCTGCTCTTATTGGGGCTCTATCTGTTTTTTTACATAGGCCATAAAATACGATTAAGCACTAGTCCGTACCTTTGTTGTTTTCTACGTACTCTTTTAATTTTTCTTGATATTCCTCTTCAGACAAACCATGCCAACCGATACATTTACCGTTCGGACTTCTTCCGCAACCACATTCACCCATAAATTACTCCCTAGTTAATTAAGTTGGTATTAGCCATGTTATTCCCGCTAAGATTATTAAAACAAGAGCCAATGCTAGTAATAATTTATTAAGTTTCAATCTTCCATAACCAGACTAAGTATTAAGAATAATAGAAAATATTTCTAGCAACAAGCTAAAATACCTAAAAAAGAAGTATTAAATGGGTATAAAAAGCTATTTAGAAAAAAATCTTTAATTAGATTAGAGCCTAGCAGTTGAACAATCCAAGGGTTAAGTGTTGGGTTGTCATTGGCACAGCCTACTTATCATAGGTCATGATGAAGGCATTACACTAGTGGGGGTTCGTGTATCTGAATGGCTCGTATGACTTTGTAGAAGAAGATGAAGACCATGATGACCCAGATTAAGGCTCTATCTTGTGGCATATGTAATCCTTAATGTCTTATTTTACTAACTTGATACGGATAAATATACTGCCAAAATCATGAGTTTTTATGTCTATTAGGGGGTATAAATGGGGGTATATTTTTAACAAATACCTTACTTATCATTAAAATTAATGGTTACAGAGGTTTATTTGTTAGTGCTTACCTCCACCACTTCTTGTTTTTATCTGGTTCTAAATAGTCCACTAAACATCGCTTTAAACCCAACCATAGCAATATTAAATAAGAAAATATTTATATAAAAGAATAGTACAGGTACGATTTGCTAGTGTGGTTATGTTGCTAATGAGCTAATTATTGTTGGTTAAAGACTGATTTAAAGGGTATTAATAGTACTTATTCTAGATAAATTATATTAAAATTTATATGATTATATTCAGTAACTTACGCAGATAAACTCGGGTGATTTATGAATAAATACTAGTTATAAGGTGGTGAGGAAAAGTGCCCTATCCCTTCCAGCCCGTCGGTTTTTGTGGTTCAGGCCCTAGCGGTTTTCTTGCTGGAATGTCCCTCCGGTATTTGTAATTAGGTTAATACCCAGATCCTTTTGGATTTCATTCTTTAGCTGAATAATTTCAATTTTCTAGTTCTTTAGCTGAATAATTTCAATTTTCCGGGGAACTCGGCGGATTATGTTATTTTTCGGGTTACCTGGTTCACCCAGGTCCGGTTGGTTTAGATTTTTTGGTAGTAAAATCTCAATGTTTAACTCCTCTCCTTGAGGATTGTCATTCCGTAGATTGGCAGGTGGTTGGTTTGTTGTAATATGTCCAATCAGTAGATTTTGACTCCCATTTCCTTACAAACACATTGAGGGTGGGTCAGATTCAAGCGTTTCCAAGTTCTCCTGGGCCAGTAGGAATTTACCTATACATACCCGGTTTTCCTTATAGTCCCTTAAGAGTTCCCCTTAGCATTGCAGATTAATCGCTGAAGGCATGACCTATCTTTTTCCCATTCCGCGACAACATTAAATGCAATCAAAAAAAGAAGAAAACCGATCAGGTTCTTACTCAGCATCGTTATCAGCATCTAGGTTTGTGGCTTATTCCAAAAAAAAAGGGCTAAGGCCAGGGATTAATTTCATACGGTTTCACTGGTGATCCGGAATAGCCGTTTAGTAGGGTGAGGTTGTTTTGGTGCGAGAGATTCATATTGTTTGAGACACATATATTTGAGGGATCAATATAGGTTTTATTGCTTATATTAGCTGTAATCGTATTGCTTGTATTAGCTGTAATCGTATTGCTTGTATTAGCTGTAATAGGAGGCTTTATAAAGCCTACGGTGTTATTTGTCACATTAATTATTTCAGCTAACTGAGTTTTTACGTCAAGGAGCGTGAGCTTAGTAAGGTTATTTCCTTGAGTATTATCATCAATAATTAACCGAAGCTTTTCGACAATAGCACCTACCATCTTATTCATAAATGTGATTTCGCTATTGGTGAATAGATCAAATATCTCAGAAAAAAATTGGTCTTGCAGCTCGTCACCTAAAAGAGGTATTAACGGTTCGAAAACGGTTATGTTTGAGAAGTCTTTTTTTAATGAAAATACGATATTCAAGTTTCTGGCTGCAAGGTAGGCGCATGTGTCGCGTACAGCGAGCAATTTAGATTGCTCTAAAATTACTGGAGTAACCTTTGGATTAGTCGAAGCAGCCTTTCGAAGCATCTTATAGTCTTCAATACTAGAAGGTTTAAAAGGTTTGATCAAGCCGTCCTTATTAACCTCGAACTCGCCTTGGAAAACCGCCGCGCCATTGAGATTTATACTGTCATACTTCTTAAAGGTGGATTCGTCTATAATTGGTCCTTGTATGCTAGTAGCATTGGCAGTATTCAAAAAAAATCCGAAGAGTAGAAGGAAAGCTATCGAAGTGATATTTTTCATGTCTGTTTATTATCCTTTAAAAGTTTTTTGCAAGGCCCAGGGTCACGGAATTCATGTCATCGTATACGTCATCACCAAAATTTTTGGCGACGACACCATATAATTCAATTCTGTGCTTCGGACTAAGCAGGTAAGAGCCACCAAGGTAGGCAGAGCCTGAAGCTTTCTCCCGTGCAGCATTAGATGAGTTAGTCTCAGTTCCAACAATGTGGTGCGTGTAGCCACCAGTGACTCGCGCCCTGTTTTCATCAAAGTAGAAAGAAAGGTTTTGGTCGATGTGCCACATCGTTAACGTGTAACTCGATACCAATGCAGCCGCCCCAGGGACGTTGAGGGTGGATTTAGTCTTTGAACGGTTGTGTGTGTATGACGGTGATAATGAGTAAACAAAACTGTCCTTAAATACATGCGTCGCACTTAAGTACACCCCTTTACCCTTACCTGTATTTTTAGACGACGCTGAGTTTAGTTGGGGAGACGTATCTAATGATCTGCCATCACCATTTGTCCAGCCGGAGAAAGCACCGGCCGCTAGCCAATTGTTAATTTGGTATCTTAGGCTTACTCCATAACCACGTCCATCAGAGTCAGAGTTTGTGACAGTGGCCGGATTACCCTGATTAATAGAACTGTCACTGTCAATACCTGACAGTGAAAAGGCACCGGAAAAGTTTTTGGAAAATTGAATATTGGTACTCAATTGAATGACCTTGGCATCCGATTCACCATTCGCATAGGGAGCCCCAAAAACAGTAAACCTATTATCACGCAAATAGCCATTAATGTTTGAATAATCTATTGCAACCCTTGTGAGCTTGGGAAATTCATCGTCTTTAGGCGTTTTCGCTTTGATCCGATTATTTATTCTCTCTATTGCTTTTTCGATATCTGCTTCAGTTATTATTTTCTCTTCCGCATGCGTTCCAAGCGAAACGCCTGCTAAAGCTAAAGCTATGATAATTGGAAGGGTTTTTAACATTTATGAGAACTCTTAAAAAAAAATGAATCTTAACACGGTTTTTTGTGGTTTATGTTTTTTTCGCTTAATGATGTTGCTATTCCCATAACCTTCATGCAAAATTTTCTAGCTCATTAAAAACCTTATAAAGATAATGGCTGCCATATGCAGGGGGTACAAGACATAAAATATGTGCTTTATCCTTTGGGTCCTCATATCAGCATGGGGCAACCAAAAAATGATTGGTAGAACAAGGAATGCGTACCAATTTCCATTGATATCAGCAAGCATGAAAAGTCCCATGATGATTACCAAAAGATTCTTCCAGTTAGGGCTTAATGCAAAGTAATATGAGGCGATTGTTATCAGTAGTCCGGCCCACAAATACTCGACAAATAATCCTCCAATAAGGAATATTGGGGCAGTAACAAGGGCACTATACTTTATTGGCCATGAGTTAATCCAAAGAATAATTGCCACTAACAAGAACATGAGCATGATGTTCTGGCCTGTCAAATGAAAAATAAATCCCTGCGTCGTTAGGTAGGTGTAAGGAAACCAAGCAATCACCCCAGTAACTAGTAAACGGAGGAGCAATTTGAGGGTGTGTGGACTATCCTGGAAATTAAAGTGTTTTAAGCTGTAACCAAAAACAAAAGCAAACAGTGGCACCGCTAAGCGTCCAAGTGGGGAGACATACTGTAATTGTGTAACGGGTAAAAACTTATAAAGGTGATCAATGGCCATGCAAATAAAAGCAAACCATTTGAGCGCCTCTAGTGTTCCAGATCCTACATCGAAGTTGGGTGCTACCTTGCTTATTAGCATAGATTTGATACGCAAGAGCATTATATGGTTGATGACCCTGTAAATAAAAGACAAAGGCTCGTAACGTAAAAGAAGCGTCGTTAACAAAATCCTACTTTCTCACATTATAAGTTAATTTTCTATTCAAACGGTGTTTTTATCTGATATGTGAAGAGCCTGTAGGCCGAACAATCAAAGGGTTACTAATGGGTTGATTGGTACAGTGTAATCATCTCAGGTCATGATGACGGTATGACACTAGTGGGGGTTCGTGTATCTGAATAGATCGTATGACTTTGTAGAAGAAGATGAAGACCTTGATGATCCAGATTAAGGTTCTATCTTGTGACATATGTTTATAAATACGGTTGGTTAGAACAATGACCCTATGATAGTCAATGAATTTTAGGTGGTAATTTGAATGTCTTACTAGCTCACTTTATTGAAAAGAATAGGATTTATTGGGGGGTAACACAATGTGTCAAAGGTAGATCATGCTCAGTTATATTTTAAAGAAGTTTATTGTGTTAGGTATTTATTTAGTAAGGATTAGAGCAGGGAAAAACTAAGAATTGGTGGAGGTAACCTCCACCGTAACACCTCTTAAGGTAATTAAGCACAAGTTTGACCACCCAACTGGCGGTCAGCAGGAACGCCTAGACCGAACAGATCAGTAAAGGCAGCAACAGTCATTAACGTTGTTCCAGCGGCACAGCTTAATGTGCCTGCTGATGATCTTCTTGGCGTGCTTAATGTGTTAACTTCAACACTTCCATCGATAGCCAGGAAATCCCCTTTAGTTGTATAACCAGGCTTAGGATTTTTCCATTCTTCTGGGCGGTAATCAGGTTCTATGATGACATCTGCTCCTACCCTAATGTGATTACGTTGGAGGTATAGTGGTATCTTAATCGCGTGATGACTCTCAGACCACCCGAGGCCATACTCAACAATATTTGTCCTAGTGTTTGTAAGGCCCATCATTTTGGCACCTTCAAAAATACCCTCGCCCTTCTTCTTGTTAAGGGTGAACCTTACGCTACCATCCCATCCTGTCACATCATTATTAGACTTTACATCAACTCTTCTGCAACCTACGGTTAGGTCTGGCAAGTCCTTGAACAAATTTTGGTGAAACATGTACTGCAAGCCCACATAGCAGGAGTTACTTGAACTTGAACCACCAACAGTGCCATTAGGAAGTGAACAAGTTGGCGCACTACAATCAGCAACGGCACCGGCATTTAATGGAAAAAAAATACTAAGCAAAAAGGCTATAGTAATTGTTTTAATAATTTGAAAATTCATGTTTAGCGTTCCTTTAGTCTTGTATTTCTCTACAGTACCACGTACCAATAGATGATGCTTGAAAACAACATGATTCATTTGATCGCTTGATCCATTTGTACCATTGATATACTGATGTAAATAACCTATTTCGAACCGAGAAGCATCGTTATATTTGATCATGAGGCCAGTAAATAAGAGATTTTGGTTAAATCCATAATCGCCTCCCCATTGCGTATCGTTCCTACTCCAACAAACTTCATCCCAAATTAAAGAATATAAATTATATTGCTATTGGTCGGCTTTACGCGCTCCACCCCAGCTCATCTAAGTTTTTTATAGGCTAGCTTGTGACAATTAAAAAACATAGGTTCTATTGGGTGTGACGCAATGGGTCAACGGTATATCGTGGCTTGTTATATCCACTATTTCTGTGCAGGGATCAAACAGACTGATTCCGACCCGCCTCACCTCCTTGGGCAAGGAAGCAAAAAAACGATCGTAGAATCCTTTACCATAACCCACACGGTAGCCCTTGCAGTCAAAAGCCAACAGCGGAGTAATCACCATATCGATATCATTGCCCTCTTCCCAAACAGGATCAATGGGCTCGGTAATATTGTAATGGGTTTGGCTTATTTTAGTGTGCGGGCTAAATTGGGCATTTTTCAGTGTCCCGTCGGCAAAGTTACTAACAGGCACCAGAACCTTAATGTTATTTTCCCAGCAGTACTGGATGATGGCTGTCGTATTAATTTCACCTCTTGAATGGATGGGAAGAAAACAATGCATGCACTTAGGCTTATAGTGTTCAATAAGCGCAATGCTATTGTGAACAAGTTTGGATGATTCCTCTTCAAAGGTAGCGGGAACTTGTTCTTGACGTTTTTTTAAATAAGTTTTTCTAGCTATATCTTTTTTCAAAATAATATCCTTCCTATTCAATCTAAAAATATCATGCAAGAGTGTCGGCTTGGTTGACTATTCTTATGGTACAAACAACAACCTATTGTTGCATCTTCATGAATACGTTATACTTTTTTTTAGATCATGCATATAACAGTATCCATTGTTAAGTATGGTCAATGACTAAAAGCAAACCACGACCAAAAGTCTTGCCTTGTTTTATAAGATGATTAATCTTGTTTAATTAGACGTAGGGTTAAAGCGTGATTTACTTTTATTGCTCACAGGCAAAAGTAATTATCCCCGCATTATGTCTAATTCCTCATCGTTGATCACCACCATAAAATTAAATTAATAGAGGAAAAGATCATGAGCGTATTAGAAGCTTTCAAAAAATTAAAAGCCGAAGGAAAGAAAATTGTAGTTGTTACCTCGTATGAGTACTGGAGTGCGAAGATCCTTAACGACACCGACGTCAACGGGATTTTAATTGGTGACGATTCGGCTATGGTTATTCATGGCCATGAAGATACATTGCTTTCTGACGTGGAAACCATTGCCATGCACACCAGGGCGGTAAAAAAAGGTGCTAAAGATAAATTCCTTATTGCTGCTATGCCCTTTATGAGTAATAGAAAAAGTTTTGAGGAGTCAATGGATAACGTTGAAATCTTGATGAAGGCCGGGGCAAATGCACTGAAAATTGAGGGTGTTGATGGGAATGAAGAGCTCTATGCGCATCTTTCCCAGTCCGGCATTCCAACAATAGGTCATATCGGCCTTACCCCCTCTCACCACAATGCAATCGGTGGATTTAAAGCCCAAGGGAAAACTACAGATAGTGAGCGTAGCATCATTGAGGAAGCTAAAAAACTTGATAAGCTTGGCTGTATTGCAATCGTTTTAGAAGCCGTTCCACAACACGTAGGCGCTGCAGTAAGGGACGCGGTATCTATCCCGGTAGTGGGAGTCGGGGCAGGATTGGACGTAGATGGGCAAGCACTCGTTCTTCCTGATATGCTAGGATTTTCTACAGACTTCAAGCCTAAATTTGTAAGGACCTATATGGATGGAGCTAAACTTATTAGGGATGCCGTCAACCAGTTCGCCGCCGACGTGCATGCAGAAGCGTTCCCATCGGCCCAAGAAACTTACGCACCAGGTAAAGAACAGCTACCTATGAAATAAATGGCGCGGACAGGTTTGTTCTAAAACCTCGGCATACTGCTATGGTACTTTATGGGGTATTTAATTTAATGCCCCACAAAGCATAAGTTTATCAATAGTGACCCTCGGTAGGCATTATCGTTAAGCGGTTTTACAATTCTAAATCCAACTTACCCACTACGTATGACTTTATAAGGCTTAAACGACGCGCTATTAATGTTGTGGACGACACGATAATTCTCAGGTAAATTTACATAGGAATTTTTAAAATGGAGAATAGTATGGCAGCTCACAATCACCATGACTTAATGAACTGGAAAAACGGATTATTAAAAGGTCAGTCTAATAAACCCTCAAACAAAAAAATAGTGGTTGCTATTATTATAGGGCTAGTTTTAGTGGGAGCTTATACGCTCTACTCCTAAACGGAAACCACCGTACTTCCTTTCGTTGTATGCCTTGCGCAAGAAGCTACTTCTTGGTGAAATCAAACTTCCTGACAAAGTGGCAGCTATAACCGCCGGGATTTTTTACAAGGTATTTTTGGTGTGCTTCTTCTGCGGGATAAAAAGCAGAAAAAGGCACAACCTCGGTTTTAACCGAATCGCCCCATACATTGGATCGGTCTACTATACTGATGGTATTAAGTGCTGTGCTTTTTTGCTGCTCGTTAACATAAAAAATTGCTGACCTGTATTGTGTCCCCCTATCGTTACCTTGTTGGTTAAGGGTGGTTGGGTTATGCATTTTAAAGAAATGAAGCAGTAAATCCTCGTAACTGAGCACCTGACTATCAAATTGAATCTCTATACTCTCGGCATGACCGGTATCCCCTCTTCCTACCTCCTTATAGGACACGTTCTTTATGTGGCCTCCAGAAAAACCTACCTTGGTCTCTATGACGCCAGGGATGTTTCGCATCAGCTCTTCTAGTCCCCAGTAGCAACCCCCGGCTAAATAAGCTAATTGAAAGGTTTGCTCTTCAGTTTCAGCATGTATTGGATTGTTCATGAATATCAGCACCAAAATAGTTAGTAATTTTTTCATAGAGCAAGAAACGCCGCATGTATGAATGAAAAGTTAGTTTGCTCTTCCACATGCAACCCCACACGATTAATCAGCAACAAATTTTAAGACAGCACTATTAATGCAGTAACGCTTACCTGTTGGTGGAGGGCCATCATTAAAGACATGACCTAAATGGATGCCAGAGCTAGCACTTAATACCTCTACCCTATGCCCATCGTCTTTATAAACGATAGAACCCGGAACGGGGTTAAAGAAGCTAGGCCATCCGGTACCGCTATTAAATTTATTGTCGCTTCGGAATAATTGCTCACCTGAAATAGGATCCACGTAAAAGCCTGGGGCATGATTATCTAATAATGATCCGGTAAAAGCCCGCTCTGTTCCACTCTCAAAAGCAATTTTCTTTTGTTCGGGGGTTAGGGTCTGCAAGCCAAGCCACTGCCAAAATGCCTGCTTATTTCCATCGTACCCCGTATACCGTGAAACCTCTTTCCCATCCTCGAAAAACAGTATGGTGGGTGTCGCCCACAGGTCTTCTTTCAACTCCCATCCGCTGGGTGCCTGCATGCTATACGTTTTTTTGATATTTAATGCCGATTTCCATCCGGTAAGGATATCTTTATTAAATGCCTTACAGGATCCACAAGTTTCAGACTCAAAAACCACCAATTGTTGGTTAGCTAGATCTTCACCATTAAGGACATCAGTCAAGTCATTCAATCTCTTATCTCCCGCGATAGTTGTTAGAGAACAAATGAATAAAACCAGAAACGCTAAAAAATGTTCAGTCGAAACTAATAGTTTTTTCATTACCCTCTCAATTAGTGTGTTATAAATTTATTTTTTACCTTAGTCTGATAACAAAATTACAATAAAGTTCTGCTATAAATTTTTCTCGAAAGCTTTGAGCCACATCGAATCAATAGCGCTGAGCTTTGCAGGATCAAACATTTCCTCAGATTCCCAGTAGCGGCCTGATTCCTCGATATAACCAAGACTAGCCTCTTCTTGTAACACATTTTTGACCATGCTCATATCGAGAGAAACATTATATTCATCCCTAATGGTAGCGGATGCATATTTTGATAGGAAAATTTCTGACGATACACGAGGGAATAAAAGGCGAGATTGCGGTAATTCAGATAGATTGACTACCATACAATTATTCATATGTGCCAACGCCATAAGCCTTACCGACTTCGCTTCCAGTGATTGGAGGGTAATGTCTTGACGTAACGGATCAGCCTCTCCTCTTCCGTAAAAATGACTTTTTATATCCTTGTTTGCAGGATAAATCATGTCGCAACCAACATAGGCGATGACATCAGGTTTTAATGCCCCCAGAGCCCAATATCCAGCTGTAAATGCCATAGTCCCCCCCGCATAGACGAATCCACCAAAATGATTTTGCACGGGAACATATTCACGAGAAGTTATTAGCGATTGTGTAACTTTCAAGTTATCGGCCAATGGACAATTTTCCTGTGGCATATCATCTGGGTATATTACATAGTCCCAATTATCGGTTAATTGCCATGCATTATTGATCACTACGCACTTCGAAAAACTGGATAGATCAAAGGTTGTCACTCTTTGTGCGTCTAAAGCACTCCCCACAATAAGAATGCTTTTCATTTATTTGGGCCTTCATCTTTTTTAGTTTTTTTTAATACTGCTTGACAGTGGGGCAGCCGCGCGAAACGATACTTAGCAAAAAAGGAATAAAGCCAAGAAGCGGAATGGTAAACAATGGGTAGCGAAACAAGGATGCTTAGCCACTTAAAGTAAGGCAGGTATCGCCATATCGTGATAAAGGCATCCACACCGTTATAAAGCGAGCCACTGTGATCTTTAACGTGAAGCGACATGAGGGCATCAATAGGACTGATGTTTAACCTTTGTAGCGTGGATTGATTTTTTGAAATACCTTCCCAGAAAAAAACCCCCTCTGGACTAATTCTTTGGTAATAGGCTATCTCCTTCGCGCATACGCCACATCTGTCGTCATAGAATACAGTGATCATAGTTTGAGTATTATGACTTGAATGCTTCTAAGCGATCCAACTCGCAATTTCCGATAAAGCGGTAAGGGTTCCCCCAGCCACGGACGATCTCGATAGCACCGGTTTTTCTATCAACGTTTAATGAGAAACCAATACTGCCATCATCATCAAGCTCTTCCATGCTAACTGTGGTCGCATCAATCTCAAGAAAGTGATTACCAAGGGCTTTGTGCACCAGGGTATTTCCATCGATTTTAATTTTTTCCATAGCCGGCTCCGTTCCACACGGCGACATATCCTCGCAATAGATTACCGCATCACCCCGGCAAATAAGGTCCACGCTGAGTAATTCGGCAAAAACGTATGATGGCAATAATAAAATAATCAGTAGGCTTTTTTTCATCTTTAGCAACCCTTTATTGTGAGTAAGATAAACTGTAAACAGATTATTTTTATGACTAACTCCCCTCTTATTAGTTCAGCCGATGCGACCCGACAAACGGTTTAAATTTTTCCAAATAAAGCCGGTCTTCATCAGTGATAGTTATAGGCTCAAAAAATATTGCAAAGATTGACTGGGGTCGATCAAATGTTTGTAACTCGCCATAAGTGATACGGGGTTGCTTTTGGTTATCAATAAACACTTCTTGGATGATTTCCTCTGCCTTAAAGGGTTGCTGGCGAGTAATCGTGGTGACCAATTCAAGCTGCTGATCTTTTCTCACCATTAAACTGGTTCTGCTGTAACTGTTAGCTCCAAATTCTTTCAACAGATAACTGAACAAATCCTTTTCCAGGGAACGCGTGATACCCTGGCCATTATTGAACTTTTGAAACATGCTTAAATTCAACAAATAATGATTTCGATCATCACAAAAGGAAAATATCTTGGGAAGGGTGTCGGTCTTTTCTACAATTTTTTTATATATGGTGGGTAGCTCGGATTTTAGGTAATCAAAATCACACGTTGTTTCTGACCAGGCCAGCAAAGGCGCGAACACCGCAATAATTATTATGTTTGTTATCCTTACCATCATGATCGTATTGGCTACTTCATGGAGAGAACGATAATGCCAATCAAAATCATGCCGACCATCATCCACCCGATTCGATCCATATGCTTTCTCACTAAGCTATCGGCTGTGTGGCCAAAAACACGGATTAAGAGAGCGAGAAGATAAAAGCGTGCACCCCGTCCAATAAAAGAGGCTACGACAAAGGGGAATAGCGCCATACCCATCGCCCCTCCTGCAATGGTAAAAACCTTATAAGGTATAGGAGAAAACCCGGCGACAAAAATAGCCCAAAAACCCCACTCCTCAAACCAACGCACCGCATGCAAATAGCTGTCCATATACCCACTATCTACTAACACAGACTCAATAAAGCCAAAAGCATAAGCACCAATGGCGTAACCTATGACTCCCCCCAACGCCGAACCTATCGTGGTAATCCCTGCTAATCGCCAGACTCGATTCGGTTGGGCTAAGCACATCGGTAGTAACATCACATCGGGTGGAATGGGGAAAAAAGACGATTCGGCAACACTTAGTAGAAATAAGTAATAGGTTGCTTTTGCGTGCGATGCTAAGCGTAAAATGTAGTCGTAACATGCCAACAATTTATGCATATAAAACCTTATCCTGCCTTAGCTTTTGATGATAGCTTAATGGAGATTAAAGATATCATCGCTGCGAGCGCTAGGTAATATCCAACATAAGCAATACCGTAAGTACTAGATAACCATAAAGCAATAAAGGGCGCAAACGATGCACCCACAATACCCGCCAAATTAAACGATAAGGAAGAACCGGTATACCGCACATTAGTTGGATAAAGCTCCGATAAGATAGTGCCCAAAGGTCCGTAAGTGAAGCCCATTAATGCCATACCGATCGATAAGGTGATGAGTATGTTGATCGAATCCGAAGAGCCTAAAAAGTAACCTAATAAAATACCGAAGATAATGATAAGTATTGAGGCGGTCATTAGTATCCGCTTGCGACCATAACGGTCCGCCAGCACAGCAGAAATCGGTATCAGTAGCGCGAAGAAGGCAACGGACAAAATTTGATTTTCCAAAAATAACTCCCGCGTCATGTGTAAGTCAGTAATAGCCCAACTTGCTATAAATACGGTCATCAAGTAAAAAAGAACAAAGGTCGCAAGGGCAATAAATGTCCCTAAGAAAAGAGGTTTTCCATGCTCTTTAAATACGGTCATAAAGGGAATAGCCAGCGTCTTATTTTTCTTTTTGTTAGCTTCAAACTCCGGGGTTTCTGAAATACTGAGTCTCACGTAAAGACCGATAATAATTAATACCGAGCTAAGTAAGAAAGGGATTCTCCAACCGTAATCAAAAAACTGTTGATCAGTCAGCGTGTTAGACAAGTATAAAAATATGCCACCCGAAAGGACTAAGCCTATCGGCGCACCCAGCTGAGGAAACATACCGTACCATGCTTTTTTTTCTGGTGGAGCATTCTCCACCGCCAATAAGACCGCCCCACCCCACTCACCACCCAAGCCAAATCCTTGACCAAATCGGCAGATAATTAAAAGGATGGGGGCGAGTATACCCACCGTGTGGTAGGTCGGTAATAAGCCGATTGCTACAGTAGAAATACCCATAGTTAATAAGGCGGCAACCAACGTGGTCTTTCGTCCAATACGGTCACCAAAATGACCAAAGAATGCCGATCCTAGTGGTCGTGCAAAAAAAGCGATTGAGAAGGTAGCTAAGGATTGAAGCATTTCTGTATTCGGATTAGATGCATGAAAAAATAATGTGGGAAAAACGAGGACCGCCGCATTAGCATAAATATAAAAATCAAAGAATTCTATCGTGGTTCCGGCCAAACTAGCGAACAACACCTTTGCAGGTGAATTTTTTTTACTCATAGGTAAGTATGCTCCAAAATGACCACGGCTTGGCCGTGATAATGACCCGATTCATCGATTATATTCCACACCGTGGCATTATGGATTTGAAATAACGTGCCGT
The DNA here is from genome assembly GCA_000168995.1 of Methylophilales bacterium HTCC2181. GTDB lineage: Bacteria > Pseudomonadota > Gammaproteobacteria > Burkholderiales > Methylophilaceae > BACL14. The sequence continues at coordinate 880,658 of AAUX01000001.1, forward strand.
CAAATGCCGTTCGAATTCCTTGGTAGTTTTCAGAATAGCCATACTGAGTAACCTCAGCCAAAAGTCTTTCACGGTCTTGTTGGGCAAAGTCAGGGGCGGATGCAGAAGAATGCACACCGACCATATCGTCAAGGCGGGTTTTAAATAAGGATAAGGCTGCAGGATTGGCATAATTAAACAAGGACCTCGCATCGTGGCTGGCGATCGGATAGGCGCACGCATCAAACGCTTCAACAAGGCTTCCTTCGTCCACTAGCGGTAAGGTTTTTTTTGTCAACGCTTGATAAGAGGCGTTAATAAGTGCTAATTGCCTATTGGTATTCGCCTCTTTATCTATTTATATTGTCCTTACTTCGACCAAGCAATCATGCGAGGTTTGTGCATTACCCATGTCTCCAAACGCGCTTGAACTGACAGAATTTACCGTACCATTATTGAGTTGCCGCCAATAACCTAAAGTGGCAACAACAATCCCTTGACCGACGTCCGGAGTGATTTTAGCGACTGCGTCAAAACCGCCTCGGTCATTAAATACCCTGACTATCTCTCCTTCATGGATCCCGCGGTCCAGGGCATCTACTTGGCTGATGAGCACAGATTGCTCGCCTTGCCCCTTCAGCTTATTGTCTATATTGGCATAACATGAATTAATAAAACCGTGACTTTTGGGTGCAAGGATATTTAATGGATACTTTTTAAACAATGCGGGGTTGGCCGATGCCGTTTCTTTGGAGGCAACATAATCGGGCAATTCAGGGATATCCTGACCCGGCTGAAACCCCTCATACATCTGCCTGAACGGTCCTGCAACAAAGTTTTTTGCCCCGACTATCCTAAATTCACATTTTCCGGATGGGGTAGGAAAATTCCCTTCCTTATGCGGTGCACGGTTATCTTTGGTACCCACTGTCAAACGTGCATAGCCGTGTTTTTTCATATAAGCGAGATCAATACCCTCACAAGCTGGCGAATCCCAATCTACATAATTTTGCAAGCATTCTTCATCGCTCCATTGAAAGTTATCTTCTTTAAATCCCAAACGCTTTGCTAGCCTTCTAAATATTTCGTTATTAGGGATAGCCTCACCTGGGGACTCAACACACTTGCTGTTATAAGTCAGGTACAAGTGACCCCAAGATAAAATCATATCTTCCATCTCTGCACCCATAGATGCAGGAAGCAAGATATCGGCATACGCAGCGGTATCAGAGATAAAATGATCGGCTGACACTAAAAATAAATCTTCACGACTTAATCCTTGGATGATCTTGTCCGTTTCCGTGGACTGAGTGACCGGGTTGGTATTCCAACACATCATCGATTTAATTGGTACTTTCAGTTCTTGCTCACCCGTCAACACCCGGCCTAACTGCAGATTATTGACCACCTGTGTTCCTTCTGGAATAAGGTCAGGTCGACAAATAACATCGAATTTATAAGGATGTTCCCAAACAGGGAATTGCAAGATACCTCCGCCTACATGACGCCATGCCCCAGTTAACGCAGGGAGCGAGGCCACTGCTCTGATAGCTTGACTACCCCCCCAGCTTTTCTCTAAAGCGACACCGATTCTAATAGCAGAGGGCTGAGACTGGGCGTACTCTCGAGCAAAGGTACGAATATCTTCCGCAGACAATCCAGTGATCTCTGCTGCCCACTCCGGCGTTCTTTCTTTTGCTTTGTCCGCTAATTCAGGAAAACCTACCGTGTAATTATCGACATAGTCTTGATCAACGAGACCTTCCTCGATAATGACATGCATCATCGCCATAGCGAGTGCACCGTCGGTTCCTGGTTTAGGAGCTATATGCCAATCCGCTTCTTTCGCTGTCTTAGAAGCATAAGGATCAATCACTACTACCTTTGCGCCCTTCTTTTGCGCTTCTTTAATAATATGCCAATGATGTAAATTCGTACTCACCGAATTACATGCCCATACAATAATGTATTTAGCATGGATAAAGCTTTCTGGATCAACTCCGGCAGTAGGACCGAGAGTCAGTAACCAGGCCGTCGCAGAGCCTTCACCACAAAAAGTTCGTTCCGTCACTGTCGCACCTAAACGTGCAAAAAAGGCATCGCCACCATTTAGCCCATGAACCAACCCTTGGTTACCAAGGTAGCTATTCGGCATAATGGCTTGCGGACCATCCTCTTTTATAATCTGTTGCCATTTTTCGACTATGGTATCTAAGGCCTCATCCCACGTAATTCTTTCAAATTGCTTCTCGCCTTTAGGCCCTACTCTTTTCATTGGATAGAGTAATCGGTCAGGATGATAATGCCTTTTTTCGTAATCTTTTAATTTAACGCACAAGCCACCTCGAGTCATTGGATGGTCGGCGTTGCCTTTCACCCCCTTCAATTTACCATCGGCTACTTCATAGACCATCGAGCACGTATCAGGGCAATCATGCGGGCATCCTCCATGAAAAAATTGGCTTTCTCCGTTCTTTATATCATCCATATCAAATTCCTCCGGTTTAACTCACTTGCTTAATTTTTTAGTTCTATCCAATCTTTATTTTTTTATCATATAGACAGGTCTGCACATAACTTAGTATCTAACATAATGTTTAACAATACCAAAATAGATTAACTTTTTTCTCATTAAGAAAATAGGAATCACTATAATGCACACATACACTCTTAGTTAAATTTGACATAAATAACAAGATGTGTCAATTTGGTGCAATTGCTCTAGAAATTTGCAATTAAACAGCAATACTTTTAAACGTTTTACTTGTAAATCAACAGGAGGAAATACAATGAAAAATGCTTTAGGTGTAAGTTTAGGAATTACTGCATTGGTCTGGACGTACCTAGCTCTTAATGTTATTCCAGGAGTTTTAGTATGGGCAGGTTTTATTGCCTGGGGTGCCTACTTTACCGTAGGAAAAGATGCGTTAACGAAAACCATATCCGCTACCATTTTTGGTGCAGTTATGGCAGCAATTGCGGTAGGTATCGTTGCCTTACTCGATGACTACCTTGCAGTAGGTATTGCCGCTCCGATAGCGGTTGGCTTAACCGTTTACGGTCTGACTGCTTTTGATAAATTAAACAATGTACCTGCAAACGTATTTGGTTACGCGGCTACCTTTGGTTTTTTATTAATGGGCACAGGCTTTTATGATGCGCTCGGTATGGAAGGTGCAAACCTTATTGCACTAGACCTAGCTAACCCGATTATTGTGACGTCACTGTCATTTGTATTGGGATCCGTGTTTGGTCTTATTTCAGAAAAAGTGGCCGGTATGTTGAAGTAGCATCTCGGTATTCTGAACATAAAAAAACCACCTACGGGTGGTTTTTTTATTGCGTTTAAGCTTATTGGTTAAAAAAACCAATGTTGACAATACGATCATTCATCATCGTCAACTCCACAAATTTATAAGTTTTTTTCGGGGCATATTCGACGATGTTGTTGTAGTACCACATCTCCACTTTAGCCTTATCTTTTTTATCCTGTTCTATTCGCATTTTCGCACCGACCACCGAATTAGCTCCCTTCGGTTTGATAGAAATATTTTTGTTGTCAGGCTCACCAAGATACTTCACTACTCGGGATTTTGGCTTTCCACTAAATACATTAATAAACTCATCTTCGGTAAAAACCCTTTTTGGTTCGGCAAAGGCCTGGTTAAATAGCAAAGCCGATAACAACAGTGCTGCAAAAAATTTATAGTTCTTCATTATTTTTTCCCATCATCAAATTAGTTAATAGACAATTTTAAACCATCGTAGCCTGCATAGATACCCTCGGGCAGTTTCTTTTGCAGTTCCTCATACTCCATTTCATGAGTCATATGAATTAAGTAGGTGCTAGCGGCATTAATTTTGGCAGCAGCAGCGATACTTTCATCATAACTAAAATGGGTATGGTGTGGTCTAAACCGTAAGCAATCAAGTAATAGAACCTCTAACCCATCAAGAAGTTGCATCGAATTGTCAGGTATTGAAGAAACATCGGTCAGGTAAGCCATATTTCCAATCCGGTAGCCGTTTATTAGTGACTTTCCATGATACAGAGGGATAGGAGTAATGGTTTGCCCAAATAGCTCAAAAGGCCTATCGACGCTGTGGGGCTTTAATACAGGAATTTCCCAGAAACCTTTAGGATCGACCATGGCGTAACCAAATTTTTGCGACAATTGACCCATCACATACTCACTACCGTAAAGGGGTATTTGAATTTTATTGATTTGGCAAAAGGCCCTCAAGTCATCAATGCCATGACAATGATCAGCATGATGATGCGTAAACAACACTGCATCAACACGGGTCAGCGATTCCCTGAGTGATTGCATACGAAGATCAGGACCAGTATCAATTAAAATATTTCTTCCATCATTTAAATGAATGATACTTGAGCAGCGTGTGCGGTTATTCTTAGGATTTGTGGATAGGCATGTGGAGCAATCACAGCCCACGACGGGAGTACCGGCGCTTGACCCAGAGCCTAAGATAGTTAACTTAAATGGCATTTGGGAAATAATTGGGAAAAGTTATGGGTGGTGGCTTCTGCTACCTCTTCTACTGAAATATTTTTTATCTCCGCAATTTTTTCTGCCACATACACCACATTGGATGGCTCATTCGTTTTCCCCCGATTGGGCACCGGCGCAAGGTACGGGGAATCGGTTTCGATCAAGATATGTTCTAAGGGAATTTTTTTTACAGTATCCCTTAGGTCTTCGGCATTTTTAAAAGTGATGATACCCGAGAAAGAAATAAAAAAACCTAAGTCTATGGCTTGTTTTGCCATCGCGTAGGACTCGGTAAAACAATGCATAACACCGGTCGCCTTGTCAGCCTTTTCCTCGATCATGATCCGGATAGTATCCTCGGGCGCTTGTCGTGTATGAATAATAAGCGGCAGTTTGGCGACAACAGCTGCCTGAATATGGGTTCTAAATCGCTCTCTTTGCCACGTAAGATCTCCTTTGAGCCTAAAATAATCCAATCCAGTTTCTCCTATAGCGACAACCTTTTCGTGCCGAGAGAGTTCCACTAATTGTTCCACGGTGGGCTCCGTAATGTTCTCATAGTCCGGATGCACGCCCACGGAAGCAAAAATATGTTTTTTTTGATTAGCTAAGGCAAGAATGTCGGGGAATTTGTCTAACGTAACACTTACACAAAGTGCGTGGGAAACCTTATGATCTTGCATGGAGGACAGCACTGCATCCATACGCTCATGAAGCTCAGGAAAATTAATGTGGCAATGAGAATCGATATACATACGTTAACGAAACATTTTCCTATACTCCATCATCATGACTTCCATATTAATTTCTTTGTTCACCGGTTTTGATGCATAAGCTTTAATCTCGTTCAATTTTTTTTGGAAAACCAGCATGTTAGGCAAGCTCGATTGACCTGCTAGTTTTTTCAATGCCGATTTTTCCCCAGGAAAATAGCTAATTTCTTGGGTGAGTTTAAATAATAATAAATCATAGATCCATTTTTGCATAACTGTCACCAACCATGCTAATCCATAGTCTAGCCAATCATTTTTAATGGCATCAGGATTAAGCGCTTCACCCTCACTAAGGGCTCGGACTATGCTTTTAGCATGAGCGAACGTATCGCGTTCATTGATAGCAGCAACCGGTGAATTACCAAAAAAAGCCAAGGTACTGGCATCCATGTCCAGATTCAAGGTGTGCAAGTAAGCAAGCCCATCTTCTTGCACAGGTTGATGAAGATGTACCAATCGAGATCGACTTTTAACAGTAGGTATTATCGCATCAAGCTGACTCGTACTTAAAATAATAAGGCAATCATTGGGTGGTTCCTCCACAATTTTTAATAGGGCATTTGAGGACTCTTTATTCATTCGATGCGCACGGGCAATATAAGCTATTTTTTTTCCATGCGACTGATGCGACGTTAATTCGAAAAAATTTTTTAAGGAACGAATGACTTTGACCGGGATTAATTTGTCGGTCGTTTCATTACCTTCCTCATCCACCGAAAAAAAATCAGGGTGGGAGTGGTTATTTACCCATAAACAATTATCGCAAGCCCCACAGGCATCATCTGCCAGTCGATTTTGACATAAAAGAGCATGGCATAAATTTTGAGCAAAATCATCACATACCGCATTATCCTGAGCGTGGATGATTAAGGCATGAGGAAAGCGTTCGAGGTCATGAAAAAGGGTTTCCCATTGCTCTTGATACCAGGGATATTGCCTCACCCTAAGCGCCTATCTAATATAAGTTTAATCTCATCTTGGATAGCCTCTATAGCATGGGTACCATTCAAAACATGAAATCGTTGAGGAAAAGATTGGGCCAAATCAAGATAGGCGTTACGAATACTTTGATGAAAAATCGGCTCTTCTCGTTCAAACTTATCCATAGTGCGAGTGTCTTTTAATCTTTCGATGCTAATCTCCACTGGCACATCAAAGAGAAATGTCAGATCGGGATCAAGATCTTTTTGGACTAGACTTTTCAATACATCAATGGAGCGTGCATCCACTCCTTTACCGCCGGCTTGATAAGCATAAGTAGCATCGGTGAAACGATCGCTGACTACGGTAATACCTTGATCTAGCTTAGGTTTTATAATGGTTTGAATATGTTCGCAGCGTGCTGCGAACATGAGCATCGTCTCAGTCAATGCATCCATTTCTTCATGCAATAGCAATAGCCGCAACTTCTCACCAAGGTCAGTTCCGCCTGGCTCGCGTGTCATATAAAAAGGTAGCCCTTTAGTGCGGAAATAGTCTTCAATAAAATGAATGTGTGTCGTTTTTCCGGCACCATCCACCCCTTCTAAAGAAATAAATAATGGCTTATTCATTTGCTTCTTTGGTATTGGTTCACAGCCCTATTGTGTTCCTTCAGGGTTTTGGAAAATTCATGCATACGATTACCTTTGGCTACGAAATAATAATAACCGGTAGTGGCTGGATTTAAGGCGGCTTCCAAAGCAACTAGACTTGGTAACGCTATCGGTGAGGGGGGAATACCTTTTCTGGTGTAGGTGTTGTGTGAAGTGTCGGCTCGCAGATCTTTTTTGCGTATATTCCCTTTAAAGCTATCTTGCATGCCATAAATTACGGTAGGGTCACTTTGAAGGCGCATATTCGCCTTGAGGCGATTAACAAATACTCCGGCAATTTCAGGTGCTTCGTATTTCACTCCCATTTCCTTTTCAATGATGGATGCCACTATCAAGGCTTCATAAGGTGATTCGTAAGGCAAGTCTTCCGTTCTATTTTCCCATAAAAATGCCATTTTGGATGTCATCACATTGTAAGCATTGGTCATAATTTCTATGTCTGTCGTATTTTTATAAAAATAATACGTGTCGGGGTAGAAAAGTCCTTCCACATACGGCTCAGTTGCCCCAATGGACTGAAGTATGGTTTTTTCATCTCCGTCAGTAATCGTTTTTTTAATATTAGCATTGTTTTTTATGAGCTCCCTAACCTCTTTAAATGTTGATCCTTCGACTAAGGTGATGGGGAATAGCATCTCCTTTCCATCCACTAAAATCCCGAGAAGTCCTAGCGGAGTAATATTATCTGGAATTTTATAATACCCCTTCTTGAGCTTGGTTTGATTTCCAGTAAAAAAGGCCAATGCTTTAAATCGAAAGGAGTCATTGAGTATCTTCATCTCAACCAATTGACTGGTAATTTGATTTAAACTACTACCTGAATTAATCTCGAGCGTGGCATTTTTTTCCGAAACATGCATAGGAACCAAAGGGTAAGCGAGGGCCCAAATAATGACCAATACCCACAGTATAAAAAACTTTCTTTTAACAATGAGCGGGTGATTACTTAAGGTTTTTAAATAGGGTATTAATTGCATAGGCTAGCTTGGTCGAATTCCATTCCTTTTTTTGTATTTGTCTAACAGGGACGGCGCCATTAATTGCGTTGGTAATGACAATCTCATCAGCCTCAAACAATGTGGATGGGGACATGGTTATTTGAGTGCAGGTAAAGCCCATGTCTTTCGCATGCATAAGTAAGATATGTTGTGATACCCCAGAAACTCCCCCGTATTTTTGTTGCGGAAAATGCAAGGTCTTACCGTATCGGGCGACTACAGTATGACTAGTGCACTCATTCACATCTCCTGCATTATCCAACATGATAGCATCAAACGATGTCGAACTTATGGCTTCCCGGGCAAGGACATTCTCTAAACGGCTCAAATGTTTAATGGGGCCTAACGGCAAATGAGAGGCCACAGTAATAGGGCTGATCTCTAGGCACACTCCGTCTGTATAAATGGATGCCTCTAAGGGTTGGTAGGTGCTTTTTAGCAAAATTCGATTAGGCGAGAGATTCTTGGGTATACGGTAACCTCTCTCAGAGGATCCGCGGGTTATGATCCATTTACCCACACTATTTTCATTGTTATGAAAAAGTTGTTGGATATCGCTGAGTAATATTTCTTGCGTGGGAAGGGTTATGTTGAGTGCGGCAGCATCGCTGCAAAGTTTGTCGAAATGATAGACCCAATGCTGTGGTGTGCCATGCAAGACCTTAAAGGTCCTAAAAACCCCATCACCATAGGCTAGACCCCGATCAAAAGGATTTAAACTGCTGGATGACTCACCATTAATTAGATAATTATCATTCAAAACAATGACAAGAACTTAAACTTTAGTGAACACCAAACTACCATTCGTTCCCCCGAAGCCGAAGTTATTCTTGAGCGCGGCTTCGATGTTCATTTCTCTGGCGGTATTAGCGACGTAATCAAGATCACAGGCAGGGTCTTGGTTAAAAATATTGATCGTCGGAGGTGAGATTTGATGATGGATAGCTAATGCCGTAAACACCGACTCTATACCCCCTGCTCCACCGAGCAAGTGACCCGTCATTGATTTAGTTGAATTGACGGCAATATTGTATGCGCTACTGCCAAAGGTTTCCTTGATGGCGTTAGTTTCATTTAAGTCACCGAGCGGAGTCGAAGTACCGTGAGCATTAACGTAATGAATTTGGTCGGGATTTAAGGCTGCATTCTTCAAGGCATTCATCATGGAACGCTTAGGTCCGTCAATACTGGGTGCAGTAATATGGTAGGCATCCGCACTCATCCCATAACCGGATAATTCACAATAGATTTTAGCTCCTCTTTGCTTCGCTTGTTCGTATTCTTCAAGGACCATAACCCCAGCTCCCTCACCTATCACAAAACCTTCACGATCCATATCCCATGGTCTAGATGCTGTAGCTGGATCATCGTTTCTTGACGATAAGGCTTTCGCAGAGGCAAAACCGGCTACCGCAAGCTCCGTTATCGCCGCCTCAGAACCTCCGGCGACCATGATGTCAGCATCGCCATATTCAATCATTCTGGCAGCGTCTCCAATAGAATGGGTTCCGGTTGTGCACGCAGTTACTATGGCGACATTCGGGCCTTTCAGGCCATGCATAATGGAAAGATTACCGGAAATCATATTAATGATGGTGCCTGGAATAAAGAATGGTGATACTTTGCGTTGTCCACCGTCATCAAATACATCGCTAGTGGATTCGATTAAGCCTATCCCACCTATCCCTGAACCAATAGACACGCCAATACGCTCTGCGGTTTCGTCATTCACAATAAAACCGGAATCCTTGATAGCTTCATCACCAGCCGCTAAACCGTACTGAATAAACGTATCCATACGGCGTGCTTCTTTGGCATTGAGAAAATGGAGGGGGTCGAAGTTTTTTACTTCACCTGCTATTTTAGATGAGAAATTCGTAGTGTCAAATTTGGTAATGGCAGTAATGCCGGAGACCCCTGCAACGATATTTTTCCAGGTTTCTTCCACTCCTATTCCGACAGGGGTAACAAGGCCTAGGCCTGTTACAACAACTCTTCTTTTGTTCATATTAAAACCTGGCTAAAATGATTCAACCAGGCCATATAAATTAAGGAAGGTTTTTATTGATGTAGTCTATCGCTTGCTGAACGGTAGTAATTTTTTCAGCATCTTCATCAGGAATTTCAGTGTCAAACTCTTCTTCTAAAGCCATGACTAACTCGACGGTATCAAGTGAATCGGCTCCTAAATCGTCAATGAATGACGACTCATTTTTCACTGCAGCAGCATCAGCGCCTAGTTGCTCTGAGACGATTTTTTTTACTCTTTGTTCGATGTCTGACATCTGTGTACCCCTTTATTAAAAAACTTAAAAATTAGGAAGGTGGTATTTTATCAAATGAACATGCAATTTAGCTAATTATTTTTACAAAAAAATTACTTATTTTTGCGATTCATCTTAAAAAAACCATCAAACCATCAACATACCCCCGTTCACATGCATAGTTTCTCCCGTAATATAGGAGGCATGATCCGAGGCTAAAAAAGTCACCGCATGCGCAATGTCTGACGCTTGTCCCAGTCTAGACAGGGGAATGTGGGTCAATAAGGCTGACCGTTGTTCCTCACTTAAGGCTTTGGTCATGTCCGTATCAATAAATCCCGGAGCTACACTATTCACCGTAATGCCGCGACTACCAATTTCTTGGGCTAACGACTTGGTAAATCCATCAATCCCTGCTTTGGTTGCCGCATAATTAGTTTGTCCCGCATTGCCCATATGGCCAACTACGGAGGTAATATTAATAATCCTTCCATACCTTTCCTTCATCATCGACTTAATGACGTGCTGACTGAGCTTGTAAACGGAAGTTAGGTTGGTACTAATCACTGTGTCCCAATCTTCATCCTTCATGCGCATCAGTAAGGTATCTTTGGTGATGCCGGCATTATTAATCAAGATATTAATCGCACCTGAGTCTTGATTTATTTTAGCTATTGTCGCTTGGATGGATGCATTATCATTGACATTGAGCACTAAGCCTTGGCCATCAATCTTATGTTCTTCAAACATTTTTGTTATGCTTAACGCTCCCTGCTCTGAAGTCGCTGTGCCATATATCCGAGCCCCCTGATTACCCAGCTCTTCTGCAATTGCTGCGCCTATGCCTCTACTTGCACCGGTTACCAGAGCAATTTTGTTTGTTAACAGTTGTGTCATAATTTTTTATCCATTTAATGATTCAATTGTTGCATTGAGGGTATCGAGATTATCAGTTGCCAAATTCAACCCTTCCTTGTTCATGCGTTTGTTTAGCCCTGTTAACACTTTCCCAGGACCACATTCAATGAGTGTAGTTGTTCCTTGTTCGAGGATCGAAGCAATGCTTTGCGTCCATTGGACAGGGTTACAAAGCTGCTTCACCAATGCTTTCTTAATAGCATCTTCCTGCCGATAGCTCTTTCCGTCTACGTTATGAATAATAGAGATTTGGGGTTCATTAAACGCAATGGGGGCAAGGAAATCAGCAAAGAGTTTAGATGCTGGAATCATTAAGCTGCAGTGAGAAGGAACGCTGACGGGAAGCAACAACGCTCTTTTAGCACCTGCTTCCTTAAATCTTACTAGCGACTGCTCAATAAGGCGTTTATGTCCTGCTATCACTACCTGTCCTGGTGAGTTGAAATTGACTGGTTCCATTACTTCATCCGACTGGACGGATTGACATACACGGACAACCACCTCGTCTTCAAGTCCTAATATCGCTGCCATAGCACCCACCTGATCCGGAACGGCACTTTGCATTAGCTTCGCTCTTTGTGTGACGATGGCTAGTCCCTCTTCAAAGCTAATGACGCCTGCAGCGACTAACGCCGTAAATTCTCCAAGGCTATGACCAGCCACGGCTATCGGTTGATCGATTCCAGAAGCTGCCAATACGCGCCAAAGCGCTATGCCGCTGACTAGCATGATGGGCTGGGTATTTTCTGTCTGATTGATGTCGCTATTATCTTCAGTTACCATGCGCCAAAAATCTTTACTTAGGAAGCTCGAGGCCTCGTCGAACGTAGTTTTAACGATAGGATGATCTGAGAATGTATCCATCATTCCAACTGATTGCGAGCCTTGTCCTGGAAATAAAATTGTATATTGAGTCATGAGTTTAATATTTTACTAAGGCGGAACCCCAAGTAAAGCCTCCACCAAACGCTTCCATTAAAATAATTTGATTTTTGATGATCTTTCCTGACCTCACTCCCTCATCAAGGGCTAACGGTATGGAGGCGGCGGAAGTATTACCATGACGATCAATGGTGACTATGACTTTATCCATGCTCATATCTAATTTTTTTGCCGTCGCTTCAAGAATGCGAATATTCGCTTGATGCGGGACCAACCAATCAATTTCCGATTTGGTTATCCCACTATTTTCCAGTGTTTCATCGACAATCCTATCCAGTGTGTTGACCGCAATCTTAAAGACCTGGTTACCTTTCATCTCGATGGTATCTGCAATATGGGATGCCTTGTCATGGCGGGGGACATGCAGGAGTTCTTCGTAATTTCCGGATGCATGGATATGAGTGGATATGATACCTACTTCATTGGAGGCACTTAATATGACTGCCCCTGCTCCGTCTCCCCATAAAATGGCATTACTTCTATCGTCATAATCGGTGATGGAAGACATGCGGTCCGCCCCAATAACCAAAACATTTTTTGCGCTATTAGTTTTGATAAATTTTTCGGCTATGGTTAAGGCATACACAAACCCAGTACATACCGCCTGCACATCAAATGCTGGGCATTCCTTGATACCTAAACGTGCTTGAACCGTACACGCGGTACTTGGAAAAATTTTATCGGGTGTCGTGGTGGCAAGAATAATCAGGTCGATATCGCTAGGACTGATGTTGGCGGAAGCAATAGCTCCTAACGCCGCCTCATATGATAGGTCGCTAGTTTTTTCATCTGGGCCCGCGATATGCCTTTCTTTAATTCCCGTTCTAGAAACAATCCATTCATCCGTGGTGTCCAGACGGCTTTCTAAGTCTTTATTGGTTAATATGGTTTTTGGTAAATAACTGCCCGTACCAATGATTTTCGCATGATTCATTTATTTAACCGAAAACTCGACCTCGAGTTGTTTTTTGATATTCTCGATAATTTTACTGTCTATCTCTTCCACAGCGGTGGCAATAGCATACCGAAATCCATAAGCATCGGTTCCACCATGACTCTTAATGACGATACCGTTGAGGCCAAGAAAGGATGCGCCATTATATCTTCGTGGGTCAAGGCGCCGTTTGAATGCTTTGAGGACAGGAATAGCTATTATTCCCATCAACTTGGTTAGCCAGTTACGCTTAAACTCTTCGGATAAAAATCGACCCATCATCTGCGCTAAACCTTCCGTGGTTTTCAATGCAATATTACCAACAAATCCATCGCATACCACCACATCCGTAGTACCTTTGAATATATCATTACCTTCAACATTACCATAAAAATTTAAATGGCTGTTCTTGATGAGATGGGCTGCCTGCTTCACCACTTCATTGCCTTTGATTTCTTCGCTACCAATATTTAATAAGCCAATCGTCGGTTTTTTCTTTTTTGTGTGCGCCTTAGTTAACATAGAGCCCATGATGGCGAATTGGAGGAGTTGTTCTGGCGTGCAGTCTGCATTGGCTCCTAGATCAAGCATACAAGTGGTTCCTTTTTGGTTCGGAAGGTTGGATGCAATAGCCGGCCTATCAATGCCCTTCAAGGTTTTAAGCACAAATCGGGCTGTTGCCATCAATGCACCGGTGTTGCCTGCGCTTACACAAGCATGAGCCTCACCATCCTTCACCAAGTTAATAGCAATGCGCATCGAGGAGTCTTTTTTATTTTTTAAAGCACTTTGGGGGGACTCATCCATCAACACAACCTGAGTGGTAGATTTGATCGCAATGCGTGGGTGATTTTCTGCGTTGTGCGATTTTAGCAGGGCTTCTATGATAACTTGATTGCCCACTAAAATAATATGAAGCTTAGGGTACCGTTTTAATGCATCTAGCGAGGCGGGAATAGTGACATTGGGTCCAACATCACCACCCATTGCATCAATCGCTATTGATTGTGAAGTCATATAGCTTGATTAATCAATTAATCCGTCTTAACTTCAATAACCTTTTTACCACGATAAAAACCAGACGGGCTCACATGGTGTCTTAAATGAACTTCACCGGTAGTCGGTTCTACAGCCAAAGGTTGACCAGATAAATTATCATGCGATCGACGCATATTTCTTCTTGATGCGGACTTCTTACTTTTTTGAACAGCCATGCTTACTCCTTAAGCCTATATATTTATTAGGATACTACGTTGAAAAATTAATGCCGGATTTTATCACAAAATCCCTTTTTTTTGCTAATAAAGATTAATAACCTTTTGCGCTATAGTATTTGCTAAATTTAGCATCATGGTATAATTGAAAGTTGACTTATTGCTAATACTGCACTGACAATTAGCACTTATCATACAACAAACGAAGGAAACCTGTTTTTGATCCAAAAAATATTAATAGCAAATCGAGGGGAAATTGCGGTCCGAATAATTAGGGCATGCAAGGAAATGGGTATCACGAGTGTTGCTATTTTCTCGGAAGCCGATCGTCATGCATTGCATGTGAAAAAAGCTGATGAGTCCTATCGCATCGGTAGTGATCCTTTATCAGGCTATTTAAATGCGCACCGCATTGTCAATACTGCAGTCACCGCACGATGCGATGCAATCCACCCCGGCTATGGTTTTCTTTCTGAAAATCCCGAGTTGGCTGCGATTTGTAAACGAAGAGGCATCAAATTTATTGGTCCTGACGATAGCGTAATCTCTCGTATGGGAGATAAAGTCGAGGCAAGAAAAGCTATGATTGAGGCGGGAGTCCCGGTTATTCCTGGCAGTGAAGGTAACATAAAAGATCTTGATGAGGCGGTGGTGATTGCCAAATCCATTGGTTACCCGGTAATGCTCAAAGCCACTAATGGTGGGGGTGGTCGTGGTATCAGGCGTTGCGATAATGAAAAAGAATTATTGTCAAATTATGATCGAGTGATCTCTGAGGCTACCAAAGCATTTGGAAGCCCTGAGCTTTTTATTGAGAAATGCGTTGTAACACCGAAGCATATTGAGGTGCAAATTTTAGCCGATCAAAAAGGTCATGCCATTCATTTGTATGAGCGAGACTGCTCTATTCAAAGAAGAAATCAAAAATTGATTGAAATAGCCCCCTCTCCCCAGTTGTCTGAAGATCAAAGAAACTATATTGGTGATTTGGCAGTCAAGGCGGCGAAAGCGGTCAATTATGAAAATGCCGGTACGGTGGAGTTTTTATTAGATAGTGAAGATAAATTTTATTTCATGGAAATGAATACTAGACTGCAAGTAGAACATACCATTACTGAAACTATTACTGGAATAGATATCGTTCAGGAGCAGATACGCATTGCCAGTGGGATGGAGTTAAGGTATTCGCAAGACGAAGTCAGCTACCGTGGTTTTGCTATCGAATTTCGGATTAATGCTGAGGACCCTAAACAAGACTTTCTTCCGTCATTTGGGAAAATTACCCGATATTTTGCTGCCGGTGGTCCTGGGGTAAGAACAGATGCATCCATTTATACTGGGTATATTATTCCGCCCTACTATGACTCTATGTGTGCAAAATTGACGGTATGGGCTCTTAACTGGGACGATGCCATAAAAAGAGGAAGTCGTGCATTAGGAGATATCGGGGTATTTGGGGTCAAAACCACCATTCCGTACTATAAAGAAATCTTAAAAAATGAACTGTTTATAAATGCTAATTTCAATACGAGCTTTGTTGAAAGCCATCCAGAGCTGATTGATTACGAAGATGAAATGTCGCCTGATATTATTGCAGCTGCTATTGCTGCGGCAATTGCGGCACACGAAGGGATATAAAAAACTATGAAAAAAATAAATATTACTGAATTAGTTCTAAGAGACGGTCATCAATGCCATATAGCAACCCGCTTGCGTACTGAAGACATGCTCCCTATTTGCCCCCAGCTAGATAATCAAAATTTTTGGTCAATCGAAGCATGGGGCGGGGCAACTTTTGACGCCTGTGTTCGATACCTCAAGGAAGATCCTTGGGAACGGTTAATTAAGCTACGTAAAGCCTTACCAAATAGCCAAATTCAAATGCTACTTCGCGGTCAAAATTTATTAGGTTATAGGCATTATTCGGATGATGTTGTAGATTTGTTTGTAAAAAAAGCAGCGGATAACGGGGTTGATATATTTAGGGTTTTTGATGCCATGAACGATATTCGAAATATTGAATTATCAATCAAGTCGGTTAAAAAATATAAAAAACATGCACAAGGTACGATTAGTTATACCACCTCGCCCGTTCATAATATTGAGTATTTTGTGAAGCTAGCTAAACAAATAGAGGAATTAGGTAGTGATACCTTGGCGATTAAGGATATGGCCGGACTGTTAACTCCTAAGGTCACCAAAGACTTAGTTGAAGCTTTAGTGAAGAATGTTGCCATACCTATTCACATTCATAGTCACGCAACGTCAGGGCTCGGCTCATTAAACCTTATGGCTGCTGTAGAGGCTGGAGCCACCATGATTGATACCTGTAATTCAAGCTTTTCTGAAGGGGCAAGCCACCCGACAACCGAATCTATTGTTGCTGCCCTGGAGGGCTGGGGCTACAAAACTGATATAGATCTTGCTGGTTTAGAGGAAATTAGTGAGTACCTAAAAGATGTACGAAAAAAATACTGGCAATTTGAATCAGAATTTACTGGCTTAGATCCTCGGGTATTGGTCAATCAAGTACCGGGAGGAATGATTTCCAATCTTTCTAGTCAATTAAAAGATCAGAGCGCCCTTCATCGAATGGATGAAGTGTTAAAAGAAATACCGAATGTTCGTAAGGATTTAGGTTACCCTCCTTTAGTCACGCCCACATCACAAATTGTTGGGACGCAAGCGGCATTAAACGTTATTACCGGCGAAAGATATAAATCAATTACCTCGGAAGTGAAAAATTACTTTCTTGGTCAATACGGCAAGGCACCAGGTGAGACGAACAAAGAGATTAAAACCAAAGCCATTGGTGACCAACAACCGATTACGTGCAGACCTGCCGATAAACTAAAACCGGAGGTTGCTAACTTACGCGTCAAAGCGGAATCGTTTGCCAAGACCGATGAGGACATCCTAACGTATGCGATGTTTCCTGACATTGGTACTATCTTTCTTCAGGAAAGAAACGCAGGGACCCTTCAACCCGAAGAGTTGCTGGACAAAGCAAATATGCTAAAACAAGGTGACCATTACGCTCCATCCGAATTTAATATTACTCTTCACGGCGAAACTTATCATATTAAATTAACCGGGTCAGGGCATGCTGGTGAAGCTGAGAGGCCTTTCTATGTATCGGTTGATGGCATATCTGAGGAAGTCTTAGTTGAAACTTTAGATGAAGTGCTAATCAATCCCAATAACCAATCATCAAATGGCGAAAAAGCTAAAGGATCAGAAAAGACGACCTCTGCTAGGCCAAAACCTAACCACGAAGGCTGTGTAACTACGGCTATGCCGGGAACTATTGTAGATATCAAAGTCAATATTGGTGACAAAGTATCGGCTGGAGATGGCTTAGTCGTTATTGAAGCGATGAAGATGGAAAACGAAATACAAGCCCCTAAAAATGGAACGATTATGGCCATTCATATCGCTAAGGGCGATAGCGTTTCTCCTAATGAGACGCTCCTAGAAATACAGCAATCCTAAAAGATGAAAAATATAATCCTTGCGTCTTCCTCCGTTTATCGCAAGGAGCTGCTTGAGCGGCTGATCCTGTCTTTTACTATTGTATCGCCCTCAGTAGATGAATCGACAACCAAAGGGGAAAGCGCGAAAGATAGCGCCCAAAGAATAGCGGGGCTAAAAGCACGAAAAGTCTCCAAGGATCACAAAGAAAGCTATGTCATCGGATCAGATCAGACTGCAGAATTTAAAGGGCAACAAATTAGAAAGCCGACTAACTATGAAGAAGCATACAGTCAGCTCATCAAACTTAGCGGACAGACGGTGTTATTTCATAGTGCAGTATGCGTTATAAATGAAGCAAATCATCATCAGCTACAAGCTATTGAGACAATAGAGGTAAAGTACAGAAAGTTTGAAGCGTCTGAGGCAGAAACCTACTTAAGGCATGAAGAGGTGATCGGGTGCTTGGGGTGCATCAAGTCGGAAGGTCTCGGTATCAGCATGCTGGAGTATGTCAAAAGTTCAGATCCCACTGCTATCATTGGTATGCCTCTTATTGGGCTATCCAACATTCTTAAAAAATTAGACATTGATTTTCATGGTCACTGATAACAAGGCTTTGGGGACGCTTTATTTGATTCCCTCTTCACTTGATCAGGACGCGAACGATCAGTTTTTAATTGAACATCAAAAAAAACAATTGTCGACATTATCGTATTTTATCGTAGAAAATGAAAAGCCTGCACGTAGGATGTTGAAAAAACTCGGGTTAGAAAAAAGCCTACAGGAGCTTACACTTGTCACCAATACCCAAAAGACGGATGAGCTTGCAATCAAAAAAATGTTTGAGCCTCTCTTTAATGGAGAAAGTGTAGGTCTTTTATCTGACTCAGGAACCCCATGTATTGCTGACCCAGGAAATAAGATAGTGGCTTATGCGCACCAACAGCATATTCATGTCAAACCTTTGGTTGGTCCGTCATCAATTATTTTGTCTTTGATGAGCTCCGGTTTTAATGGTCAAAGTTTTAGATTTAGGGGTTATTTACCCAAAGATAAGACAGAGCGGAATGAGTGTTTTGTCAGCATGCAAAAGATAATAAAGAGTACCAGAGAAACTCAAATATTCATTGAAACGCCCTACCGAAACAACGATCTTTTAACCCATCTCGTCCAGGCACTTGATACGGACATTATGCTTAACCTTTCTATCGATTTAACTACAACATCCGAGCAAATTATTTCTCAATCCATAGGTGATTGGAGAAAAAAGGGGCTACCAGATATCAATAAAAAACTTTGCATATTTTTATTAAATTAACAGTTCGCTCACCGGCCTAAATGTCTTTCTGTGAACGGGTGATACCCCAAACTCACGAATTAAACGAATATGCTCTTTGGTTGGGTAGCCTTTATGTTGTTTAAAGTTGTATTCGGGAAATTGATGATCTAGCTCCAACATATACTTGTCTCTTTCAACCTTAGCAATTATGGAAGCTGCGGATATCTCTTGATGCTTAGCGTCACCCTTAACAACTGCTTTCATTTCCATAGACTGTATATCTGGGCAGTGCTGCCCATCAATTAGTATACGGTCTGGTATGTTAGATAATTGATAAATCGCCCGCTTCATTGCCAATAGACTTGCCTGAAGAATATTGATCTGATCGATCTCCTGAGGAGTGGCTGTGGCGGATGAAACCTCCCAAGCACACTTCATAATATCTAAATAAACGGATAAAAGCTGTTTGGGTGATAGCTTTTTGGAATCTTTTAGTCCAGGGATGGGTCGACTGGGGTCAAGAATGACTGCTGCGGCAAATACGGGGCCAGCTAGAGGGCCTCTCCCTGCTTCATCAACGCCACATATCATAATCATTTTAGGTACTTACTTAATTGCTCAATAATTAATTGTGATGTATTTTTTTTAAGCGATAGGTGTAGCTTTCGATACTCTGATCTTAGGCTATTTAAATATTTTTTATTATTCAGCATTCCCAAAACATTTTCGGCAATATTTTTCGGAGAAGCGTCGTCTTGAAGAAGTTCAGGCGCCAATAATTTTCCCAACAGTATGTTGGGTAAGCCCACGTAGGGTATCAAATGCATACGCTTTAAAATCATCCATGAGAGCCAAGAGGTTTTGTATACAATGACCATTGGTTTCTTAAACAAAGCGGCCTCTAACGAGGCAGTTCCGGACGCTAGAATGCATAGGTCAGCAGCATTAATAACTTCATGGGAATGACCAATTATTAGCCTCGCGTTAAGCCCTTGATATGCAGTTAACTGATGACGTGCATATATGTAATTAGTCTGATTATTAATGGGTAAAATGAACTGGCAGCCCGGTAATTTTTTTTGAATTATGAGAGCTGTTTCCAACATTAAATTTAAGTGCCATTTTACCTCCCCCATACGGCTTCCTGGGAGTAAAGCAATAATTTTTGACGACATATCAAGATTAAGTAACTTTTTTGATAGCTTAGGATCAAGTTTTAGGGGTATTTTTGAGGCTAATGGGTGGCCCACGTAGGTTATAGGTAGTCTAATTTTTTTAAATAGGGGAAGCTCGTGTGGGAAGATAGAAAAAAGATGATGCATGTCTTTTTTCATTTGATAGATTCTATTTTTCCGCCAAGCCCAAACGGAAGGTGCTATGTAATGAAAAACCCTTACCTTGCTTGCTTTTAGTGCCCGCTCTATTGCAAAATTAAAATCGGGTGCATCAATGCCAATATAAATATCCGGCTTCTCTTTTAACAAGTGAGTGATAAGATTTTTTTGTAGACTACGGAGTTTAATAAAATTACGTAAGACCTCAAAATAACCCCGAACACTTAAATGGGCATAGTCAAAAAAACTATTGAGTCCGACTTTGCTCATCAGGGGTCCGCCAACCCCTACGTACTGAATATTTTTATACCGCTTGTTAAGATCCACCATTAAGTGGCTTGCTATTAGGTCTCCTGATGGCTCTCCTGCAAGAATTGCAACTTTAGGCACAGCTACCTTACTAAGCCTCTCTGTGATTTACTAATAAAGTCTATGTAAAGATGTGTCTCAGTTACATCTTCCGCTAAGACTTGCAGCTGATTAACCGCTTCATCGATAGAATTTCCTTCTCTATAGATGATTTTATACCCTTTTTTTATGCCATTGATAGCCTCCATACTAAATCCTCTTCGTCTTAATCCTTCGATATTTATCCCGTTAGGCCTGGTATGAGAATCAGCACTAGCGGCAATAATATAAGGGGGGATATCTTTATACACTACGGTTCCAACGGCAGTAATTACATGGGCCCCAATTTTGCAAAATTGATGAACCCCAGTAAATCCTCCAAGGATAGCAAAATCATCAATCTCGACATGCCCCGCGATATTTGATGCATTAGCAAGTATACAATCATTCTTGATAATACAATCGTGGGCAATATGGACATAAGCCATAATCCAATTATTATGGCCAATAAAAGTTTCACCCTTGTCCTGTATTGTCCCTCTATTAATAGTACAGAACTCACGAATCGTATTGTTATTTCCGATGATAAGCTTCGTATCCTCATCATTATATTTCTTGTCCTGAGGCGCCTCTCCAATGGAAGAGCTATGAAAAATTTTATTGTTTGATCCAATAGAGGTATTACCAGTAATGGTGACATTATTACCGATCACCGTATCTTGGCCTATTGAAACATTACTACCAATAACGGAATAAGGACCAATACTGACATTGCTAGCAATATTGGCTTTTTCATGAATAATAGCAGTTGGATGGATATTTTTTTGTAGGCTCATTAAAAAACTACTTTTTTATTTCCTTGAGAATACACATCATATTGGCTTCCGCAACGATGTCACCCTCAACCGTTGCCACACCTTTGTATTTCCATATCCCTTTTAAAATTCGTTCGATTATCACATGCAAAACAATCTGATCCCCAGGACCGACAGGTTTTTTAAATCTAGCACTATCAATACCAGCAAAGTAATAAACGGATTCCTCATTAGGCTTGGTATTCATGGTTTTAAATGAGAGCAAAGCGGCTGCTTGAGCCATCGCTTCAACTATTAATACTCCTGGCATAACTGGATGGTAGGGAAAGTGTCCCGGAAAAAAAGGCTCATTTATTGTCACATTTTTAATTGCCGTGATCTCTTTTCCCAGCTCAAGATGAGTTACTTTGTCTACCAATATAAATGGGTAACGATGAGGTAAATGATCAAGTATTTCATGGATGTTCATGGTGATTTCAGTCATGCTTTTTCCCAAATTGTTTTAGTTTTGATGCAAATCGCAACCAGTCACTATGCTCTAAAAAAGGAATAATCGATGTAAATTTTTCACCCGATTTTTTAATTGATTTAGTGATCATTGTACCTGGTGAAACAGTAGTTTTATCGGCAATGTGCAGGTGGCCTAGAATCATTGCTGCCCCACCAACCTTGCATCCACTGCCAAGAACCGCGCTGCCTGCAATGCCAACACAACCAGCAATAACAGTATTCTCACCAATATGACAGTTGTGCCCTATCTGTACTTGATTATCAATTTTTGTACCAGATTCGATAATCGTATTATTAATTGCTCCTCTGTCAATGACGGTATTGGAGCCTATGTCTACATTATCGCCAATTACAACCCCCCCCATTTGAATTATTTTTATCCATTCACCTTCTTTGCTTTCGGCGTAACCAAATCCGTCAGTTCCAATAGATGCTGAAGAGAATATCTCACAATTTCCTCCTATCACTACATCATTACCAATAGTAACATTAGGATGCACACGAGTGTTTTCGCCTATGCGAACATTCGATCCAATACTGACATGGCTCATGACAATAGCACCCTCTCCAATAACAGACATTTTACCAATACAATTAAATGGTCCTATAAATGCCGTTTCTCCAATCATCACGTCTTGCTCAATAATGGCAGTAGGGTCAATAGATGGCTTAAGTGGTGTGCGTGGATTAAACAATTGCGTCAATTTTGCGTAAGCAAGATAAGGGTTTGCATGAATGATACCTCTCCCATCGCATAGGTGTGAATCTTCTTTGCGTACTATCAAAAATCTGGCTTTAGATGCCTTAAGATCATCTTTGAAAGAGGATTTTGTAAGAAAGGAAATAGATTCACTATCCGCATTTTTCAGTGATGCAATCTTTTTAATTATTACATTTTTTTCTGATGGAAATTCAGAACCAATGTGGCTACATATCTCCTCAATTGAATGTGAGCTCATCACCTTTTAACTTAAAATTATTTACCCAACGATTTGATAACCATATCTGTAATGTCTATAGCTGGGCTCGCATAAGCAACGCCTTGATAAACAATCAGGTCATATTTTTTTTCCTTAGCTAACTTTTCAATAGTTTGATTTACTTGACTTTGAAGGCTATTGATTTCTTCACGTCGTCTAAGGTCAATATCCTCCCTTAACTCTCTCTCAGTTCGCTGGGCATCTATTTTATCTTGCTGTAACTTACGTGTAATTTTTTCTTTATCGGTATCAGAAAGGGTTAGGCTATTCTTAGAAAAGTCTTTCTCTTCTTTTTGTATACCCTGGATAATTTTTTTTAAACTTTCCGTTCTAGCCTTAAACTCTTTTTCTAATTTTTTATTACTAGTCTGGGTTTGTGGGGCTTCCTTCAGGATTTTATCGACCTGAACAAACCCAATTTTAACTTCTGAGAATGCAGGATTAATAAATCCACTGATAACTGCGGCGAGAATTAATAATAGATTTTTCATAAATAGCTCCTTTAATTAAAAGTTTGTGCCCATTCCAAATTGGAAGGTCTCAGTGTCATCTAAATTGTCATCATTCAACGGCATTGCTAGTGAAACATTTAATGGTCCGAAGGGAGAAAGCCATGTTGCTCCTATGCCAGCTGAATACCTCATTTCCGAGGCGGTTAGTGAGTCTTCAAAAACTCCACCACCATCAACAAAAGCGCTCATCCGGAAACTTTCCATTTTTTTCATAAAGGGTACAGGGAAATAAGTTTCCGCGCTAATCGCCACCATTTTTTGACCACCATAAGTAATATATTGCCCGTTGGTATCTAATACCTTTTCACCAACCGATGACTGCCTGTAGCCTCGAAGCGTTGATTGACCCCCCACAGTAAAATTTTTAAAGAAAGGGTAGATTTCGTCTCCATAGCTCTCTGCATAACCAATGGTGCCCTTAATGCGACTAGTAATATTTTCAGATACAGGGAAAAACTGCTCCCCTGTTGCTGTTATTTTGTAGTACTGCATGTCAAATACTGGAAGAGTCACGTCACCGTTAAGACTGACCCTATAACCTTTAGTTGGAAAAATCATATTATCCCTAGAGTCTGTCTGCCAACCCGTCCAAAGGGATAGTGAGTCCGTATCACAATTTAAACTTCCCGCTGAAGCTACGCTTGCACAATAGTTTTTATAACCTATCGGAGCATCTGAACCTAACTCCAACTCAGTTAAATCGATCGTAACACCGAAGGTTAACGTATCATATTCGGACAAAGGGATACCAAAATTCATACCAAAACCCATTGATGAGGTGTTATAAGTTCCTGTTCCAAGGTCCTTGGTATTAACGTCCCTTCGGTAGATACTGAAACCGCGTGAGACTCCATCTTCTGTCCAATAGGGATCAGTGAAGCTTAGGCTATAGGTTTTATTGATATCACCAGTGCTGATTGCAGTTGCAATTCGATTTCCTGTACCAAGAAAGTTATCTTGCGCTACGCTTAATGTACCGACCACCCCCTCACTGGAGCTCAGTCCAGCTCCTATCTGGATTCTACCGGTATTTCTCTCCGCTACCTTGATATTTAAATCTACCTGGTCGGATACTCCTGGAACCGTAGGAGTTTCTATATCGATAGTATCAAAAAACTGTGTTCTAGTGAGTCGGGTCTTTGATCGATCTACTTTGTCCTGTGCAAACCAAGACGACTCGAGTTGCCTTAACTCCCTCCGAATAACCTCATCTTTAGTCTTTTCATTTCCAAGGACATTTATACGCCTTACGTAGATTTTTTTTCCTTTATCTATATAAAAGGTAAAGTTAACCGTTTTTTTATCCTCATCAATTGTTGGAACAGAACTCACATTGGCAAATGCGAAGCCAAAATTACCCAGACTACTTGCAACGTTTGAGGTGCTCTCGTTGACCTTGCTTCTGTTAAACACGTCACCTTCAGTGATAGCGAGTTCTTTTTCTAGCTCAGCAAAGGATATATTTTCCGGTATATCGCCTTTCAACTTTAATTTACCCACGCTAAATTTATCACCCTCTTCAATAGTTAGAGCTATATAAATCTTCTTTTTATCTTTTGAAATACTAACTACAGATGAGTTAATTTTAAAGTTCATAAATCCACGATCCATGTAAAAAGAACGTAATTTCTCAAGGTCACCCATTAGTGTTTGCTTCGAATATCTATCGTCTTTTTCCCACCATGACATAACATTAGTGGTTTTCAGGGAAAATTCATCTAATAGCTCATTCTGGGTAAACGACCTGTTACCAACGATAGCTATACCTTTAATCCTAGAAAGCCTGCCTTCTTCTACATAAAAGTTGATGTCCACCCTATTCCTCTCCAAGGGAACCACTTCTGCCCTAACGTTTGCCGTGTATTTACCCTGAGAAAGGTAATTGTTGGTAATTTCCCTTTCAGCTCGGGCAATGTCACCATTATTAAATATTAGGCCACTGGCTATATTCATAAGGGAAAGTCCCTCTTTTAGGGCTTCAGGTTGAAAACTTTCAGTACCATGAAAAATGACGTCATTGATAACCGGTCTTTCCCTAACAGAAATAATAATCACCTGACCTTCTCTCTCAATAGCAACATCCTTAAATTGACCGGTTTTATATATCAAGCTTATAGACTTAGAGAAGTCGATATCATCGATACGATCATCTATTTCAAAGGGAATATTGTTAAAGATAAGTCCGGGATCGATTCTCTGAAGACCTTCGACCCTAATATCTGAAATCCGCAAATCTTCTTCTGCCATCACCGCAAAACTGAGTACAACAAAAATTAAACTGAGTATTTTTTTCATGCGCAATTATGAAGATTATAAAACAGTATTATATACTGTAAATTGCATTATAAGAAAGTAATTTACCATCCAAGTTATTGGTAAATAAGCAAATTTTTATGTATTTTTTGTTTTATTAAAAGCAAAAAGCTATAAAACTTTTAACAGCAATTTAAATCTTTTCTTTTTAAAAAAAATTTGCTCTTTTTGATACCTGAACCCTATTTTTCTGTAACTTTATTCTACAGCTTCAACTTTTTACTCGTTTTGCAATGATCTCATGGCTTCGTATGCGAATATTTTTATCAAGATCAATAATCGCATCTAACTCATCGTTCGTTTGCGGGATAACGCCCTCCATAACTTCGGCAATTACCTCATGAATTTGCATAAAACCAATGGCACATTCAAGAAAGGCTTCAACCGCTATCTCATTGGCAGCATTCAAAGCGACACACCTAGCCTGACCTGCCTCTAAGGCTTGATAGGCTAAATTAAGGCAAGGAAATAAAGCATGGTTTGGATTTGAAAAAGACAGTGATTCATGTTCAGTTAAATTAATGCCTTGAACACCCGAAGGTATTCTCTCAGGATAGCCTAAAGCAAATGATATTGGCACTCGCATATCGGGGCAACCTAACTGAGTTAATAAGCTTCCATCAACAAACTCTACAAAAGAATGAACAATGCTTTGTGGATGAATAACCACCTCTATCTTTTCGGCTGGCAGTTGAAATAAGAAAGATGCCTCTATAACCTCCAAACCTTTATTCATCATTGTCGCTGAATCGATTGAAATTTTTCTGCCCATACTCCATTTTGGATGTTTAAGGGCCTGCTCAACAGTAACCGCTTTAATCATTTCAGCACTAAAGTTTCTAAAGGGTCCGCCAGAAGCAGTTAAAATAATTTTTTGAATGGCTTTATTATCTCGAGCACCGTTCAGCACCTGAAAAATGGCATTATGTTCGCTGTCAATAGGAATGATAAGTCCATGACTCAATTCGGCCTGTCTCATGATGAGAGAACCAGCCATAACCATTGACTCTTTATTAGCTAATAATATTCGCTTCCCCTTTAACGCTGCATGATAAGTCGAGGTTAGCCCTGCTGCACCACTAATTGCAGCAACTACGTCGGTTACTTCATCAGCCTCAACAATCATCTTATGTCCATTCGGACCGAATAATATGTCAGGATTTGCTTTGCCTTCAAGGTAAGTCAGGATAACTTCACGATCATTAGCGGAATTAACTACTATAATATCGGGTTGAAATTCAATGGTTTGCTGAGCCAATAACTTTATGTTTGAATGACAGGATAAGGCAAATACCTTAAAATTTATCCGATCCAACCTAAGCACATCAAGGGTACTTTGCCCTATACTTCCTGTCGAACCAAGAATAGAAACAACCTTCATCTAAACAGTAAGGCTTACATATTGGACATAAATAAAAGCAAAAGGGAGCGATGGCAGGAATCCATCTACGCGATCGAGAAAGCCTCCATGCCCAGGGATAATATTATTACTATCTTTGACTCCCGCCAGTCGCTTCAGTAATGATTCAAATAAGTCCCCATAAACACTCAGCACCGATATAAAGATGCAAAAAATTAAACCACTTACCAGGTCAAATTGATCAAAATTAAGCTTAATAAGAATAGCGAAAATAATATTAAATACAATTCCACCAAGAACTCCCTCCAATGTTTTTCCAGGACTTATATGGGAGGCAATTTGAATAGACCCAAATCTTTTACCGGTAAAATAAGCAGCAATATCTGCAATCCAGATAACAATAAAGACAAACAACAAAAAGGATTTATTTTCATTAAAAAGTATCAAAACAGAATAAAGCATAGGCGTAATAAGAATAAACCCGTATAGGAAGTATGAATGTTTAAGAAAGGATGGTTGACGAAGACCCATTTGCATTTTAAATGGCACTAATACCAACCAAAATAGACATGCTATCAAAGCAAAAAAAACTCCAAATGCTTTGAGGTCATCATTGTAAGCAAAGACAGGCACTAGGCTAGCTAGAGAGAAAAGCCAATAAAATAAACTTTGCCTTCCAGAGATATTTAATAGCGTGCGAAGCTCATAAAACAGAGTGGCTGAAATTAGCATTACCAACATTTCAAAAAAGATATTAGGGAGCAGGAAAAAACATCCTATAAAAATCAATAGCATCAATGCAGCTGAAATTAAACGTTGCTTAAGCATTTAAATCATCCATCAGCTTTCCAAACTTTCGATTCGTCTTTTGAAACCATTGTAAAGCTTCAACAAAATGTTCTTCAGAAAAATCTGGCCATAAGACGTTAGTGAAGAAAAGTTCTGCGTAGGCAATCTGCCATAATAAAAAGTTACTTACTCTTTTTTCCCCGCCCGTTCTAATTAATAAATCCACCTCAGGCATTCCTGCTGTATCCAAATGATTCGTCAATTCTGACTCCGTAATCAATTTTCCTACTTTTTGATAGAACGTGTTGGCAGCTCTAACAATTTCCGAGCGCCCTCCATAGTTAAGGGCAATATTTAAATCCAACCCATTATTCTTTGAACAGGTTTTTTCTAATTCTTGCAATTTGCGTTGCAACTCTTCAGAGAACAATTTCTTATCACCAATAAAACGGATAGCAATATTATTCTTAATAAGGCTCGCTCTTGACTTGACTATAGACTCTTCAAAAAGATTTAAAAGCCCATCAACTTCTTCGTCGGGTCTTTGCCAATTTTCCGTACTAAATGTAAAAAGTGTAAGGGTTTTGATATGATACTTAAAACAATACTTAACAATTTTCTCAGCAGCCTCAGTACCCTTTGAGTGTCCAGCAATTCGAGGAAGGAAACGTTTTTTAGCCCAACGACCATTACCGTCCATAATAACGGCAATATGGTCAGGTAACTTAGTCGGTTTAAAGAATATTTTTTTAAGGCGTGAAAACAAAAAATACCTATATAACCAAAAGATCTTTTTCTTTGGTCTCGATAGTCTGATCAACGCTGACGATAAATTGATCGGTCATTTTTTGCACTTCTTCCTGAGCCCTTCTCTCATCATCCTCACTAATCTCCTTTTCTTTAGTAAGCTTTTTTAAAGCTTCGTTAGCATCCCTTCTAACATTTCTGATGGCAATTTTCGTATTTTCACCTTCGGATTTTACTACCTTAATCAAATCCTTTCTTCTTTCTTCCGTAAGGGGTGGCATCGGAACTCTAATCAAGTCTCCCGAAGTTGCAGGATTTAATCCTAGGTCACTTTCTCGAATAGCTTTCTCTATAACAGCAATCATGGTTTTTTCGTAAGGCTGAATATTAATTGTTGTTGCGTCTCCTAAGGTAACGCCAGCAACTTGATTTAAAGCAGTTTGAGAGCCGTAGTAATCTACGTTTATGTGGTCCAATACCCCTGTATGAGCCCGTCCAGTCCTGATCTTAGACAGGTTGCCTTTAAGAGCATCAATACTGTTTTGCATTTTGTTTCTAGTGTTTTTTTTAAGTTCTTCCATCAGCTGTTTCCTTTATCAAATATTAACTAACGTTCCCTCTTTTATTCCCAATAAAACATTTTTTAAGGCATTTTCTTTAAAAATATCGATCACACTTATTGGTAACTTTTGATCTCTACAAAGAGTAAAGGCGGTAGCATCCATTACCTTAAGATTTTTTTGAATTACCTCATCAAAGCTGACATTAGTATATTTTGTAGCACTAGGGTTTTTGACCGGATCATCTGAGTAGATACCATCCACCTTTGTTGCCTTAATCATAATTTGCGCATTAATTTCCATGGCTCTCAATGCTGCAGCCGTGTCAGTAGTAAAAAAAGGATTACCGGTGCCGGCAGCAAAGATGACAATTCGCTTCTCCTCTAAATACTTAATGGCTTTCCCGCGAATGTATGGCTCCACTATTTGATCAATATTTATTGCGGACTGTACTCTACTAACAATGCCCTCATGCTTCATGGCATCTTGAAGTGCTAGAGCATTCATTACTGTTGCGAGCATACCCATATAATCTGCAGTTGCTCTGTCCATACCAGCAGCACCCAATGCAACGCCTCTAAAAATATTGCCTCCTCCAACCACGATAGCTATTTCGGCTCCCATATCTTTCGCAACCTTTACCTCTCTCACTATTCTGGTAACAGTTTCAGGGTTAACACCAAAAGCATCCTTACCCATCAAAGCTTCCCCGGAGAGTTTGAGTAGAATTCGGTCGTATTTAGATTTATGCATGTTGTTTTAAATTAAATGGTTTTAGTTATTTTATATGGTTTTGCATAAAAAAAAAGGATTGTTAAAAACAATCCTTTTTTTACAAACTTATAAGCTAAACTTTGGAGGCCGCAGCAACTTCTGCAGCAAAATCCTCTTGTTTCTTCTCTATTCCTTCACCTACGGAGTACATCGTAAATGCATGAACAGTTGCATCACTCTTTTTCAAAAGATCCTGAATTGACACCTTGTCGTCCTTAACAAAAGCTTGGTTGAGAAGAGTCACTTCTCTAAGAAATTTGTTAACTGTTCCTGTAGCAATTTTTTCAAGCATATCCTCAGGCTTGCCTGCTTCTTTTGCCTTTTCTATAGCAACACGCCTTTCGGTTTCAATTAACTCGGAGTCAACACCGCTTTCATCGATAGCTTTTGGCTTTGCTGCTGCGATATGCATAGCTATATCTTTTCCTAGCTCCTCATTTCCACCTTCTAGATCAAGAATCACTCCAATTTTGGCTCCATGCAAATAAGCATACAAAGACCCTTTAGCTTGAAGTAATTGAAATCTTCTTGGAGTTATATTTTCACCAATTTTTCCGATTAAACCGGTGCGCTTTTCTTCAATCGTCTTCCCATCTACTGTCACCAAAGCTAACTCTTCAACAGAAGAAGGGTTGCTATCGACCACAGCCTTCGCTAATACGCTACCAAATTGTTGAAACTCTTCATTTTTGGCACAAAAATCTGTTTCTGAGTTAATCTCAATCAAACATCCTTGCTTGCCATCATTTGAAATAAAAGCAGAGACCGCTCCCTCCGCTGCAATTCTTGAGGATGCTTTTGATGCCTTATTCCCAAATCGGACACGCAAAATCTCTTCAGCTCTTTGTGAATCACCATCAGCCTCTGTTAGTGCTTTCTTGCAGTCCATCATTGGCGCGTCAGTTTTTGCTCTAAGCGCCATGACCATACTTGCTGTAATTTCAGCCATTATCTATAAACTCCTAAATATAATAATTTTATGATTCTTCTGTTTCTGTTGTGGTTTCAATTGCCTCGGCTGCTTTCTCTTCTTCCGCAACCATTTTTGCCACTTCATTAAGAGCACTATTTTTTCCTTCTAATATAGTATCAGCCATACCTCTTGCATAAAGCCTAATAGCTCTACTTGAGTCATCATTTCCAGGTATAACATAAGCAATGTTGTCAGTTGAGTTGTTTGTATCCACCACGCCAATAATTGGAATACCAAGCTTAGTAGCCTCAACAACTGCTCCACTTTCAAAACCTACGTCCACAACAAAAATAGCATCAGGAAGTGCTGTCATATTTTTAATGCCACCGATAGATCGTTCTAGCTTGTCATAATCTCTTTTGAGGTTAAGGGCTTCTTTTTTGGTAATTTTTTCTAGACTTCCATCCTCAAACATTGTTTCAAGCTCCACTAAGCGCTTAATGGATTGTTTCACTGTTTTAAAATTTGTAAGCATGCCACCTAACCAGCGATGGTTGACGTAAGCACAGCCTGCTCGCAAAGCCTCTTCTTTCAGAATATCTCTAGCTTGTCTTTTAGTTCCAACAAAAAGAATGCGTCCTTTGTTGGCCGCAAGAGTTTTTGAATATTTAAGTGCTTCCTCAAACATAGGGAGCGTCTTCTCAAGATTTACAATATGAATTTTGTTTCTATCACCAAAAATGTAAGGTGCCATTTTTGGATTCCAATAACGGGTCTGGTGTCCGAAGTGAACGCCCGCTTCCAACATTTGTCTCATGGTTATAGCCATGCTTTTCTCCTATAAGGGTTAATAACTGCATTGTGCATAATAATGACAACCTTTAGGAGGTCGCACCCTTAATAATGCCCAATGGAAATTTTTCGTAACTTTGAAAAGCCGCTATGATAACATAATAAATTATTCTAATGTCCAGAAATCATCTGAAAATACACTGCCATGACCATAACCATTAAAACTGAAACCGATATACAAAAAATGCGAATAGCAGGGAAGTTAGCATCTGAAGTTTTGGATTATATTACGGATTATATTAAACCGAATATTACAACGGATGAAATTGATACAATCTGTCATAACTTTATGGTGGATATTCAACATACTATTCCCGCTCCACTTAATTACACTCCTCCGGGCCATACACCTTATCCAAAATCCGTATGTACGTCGGTAAACAATCAAATATGTCATGGGATACCTGGTCCTAAAATTCTAAAAAAGGGAGATGTTGTTAACGTCGATGTTACTGTTATCAAAGATGGGTACCACGGTGATACGAGTCGTATGTTTTATATTGGGGAGCCCTCTATTCAGGCCAAAAGATTATGTGAGATAACCTATCAATCAATGTGGCTAGGCATTAACGAAGTAAAACCAGGAAACTCCTTAGGAGATATTGGTTTTGCCATACAAAGTTATGTTGAAGGCAATGGGTTTAGTGTAGTTCGAGAGTTTTGTGGTCATGGCATCGGTAAAGTTTTTCACGAAGATCCGCAAATACTCCATTACGGTAATCGCGGAGAAGGTATGAAACTTCAAGAAGGTATGATTTTCACTATTGAGCCTATGGTTAATGCTGGAAAACGCGACATTAAAATGCTATCCGACGGGTGGACAGTCGTTACCAAGGACCGAAGCCTATCAGCGCAATGGGAACATACTATACTGGTCACCAACAATGGTTTTGAGGTTTTGACAGTATCAGATGGTACACCACAGCCCTGGAATCCTTAGTGCAGTTATGATTCAAGAGTTAAAAAAAAATTATCAAGTTAAGTTTAAACAGTTATGCAAAGATTTTCTTTCTGTGCATAAAGGCCAAACTTTTTTAAAAAAACATACCCGCCTAGTTGATGGTTTATTGCTTAATTTATTAAAAAGCCTATCCATAGAAAGCCATATATCGTTGGTAGCGGTTGGTGGGTATGGGAGAGAGGAGCTGTATCCCTACTCCGACATCGACATACTCATACTAATACCCGAAAATCTTAGCCAAATAGATCAAGAAAAAGTCACCGCATTTGTCACAGCTTGCTGGGATCTGGGATTAAAAATTGGGCATAGTGTTCGGACGATAAAAGAAAACCGTATGGAGATGCATAAGGACATTAAAACTACTACCAATCTTCTGGAGTCTAGATTATTGGTTGGCTCAAAAAAAGAATTTTTAGCGCTCAAAGCCAGTATTTCTAGTGAAATTAATCAAAGACAATTTTATATTCAGAAACTCCAAGAGCAAAATGCTAGGCATAAAAAATTTAGGGATTCTGCCTACCAGCTAGAGCCAAATATTAAAGAAAGTCCTGGGGGGCTGAGAGATCTTCATATGGTTTTGTGGGTAGCCTCTAGCCAAAACAAAGGTAATACATTTAAGCAGCTTTTGGCTAATAACGTGATCGATCGAGAAGAATTTAATAAGGTGCGATTTCATTTAAACCAGATCAGCAAGAGAAGAATGTTACTTCACCTGCTTGCTGGCAGAGCAGAAGATAGATTGGTCTTTGATTTACAAAACCAATTAGCTGAACATCTGGGTTACCAAAGTTCAGGGTATAAAAAAGCAAGTGAATTGGTGATGAAAAGTTATTATAAATCAGTTAATTACATAATTTTATTCAATGAAATTATGTTAAAAAAACTAGACCCCTTACAGCACAAAAATACGGCAATAACACATACCCTTCCTCTTTACGAATATGATAACTTGTTAGAAATAGATCAATCATACCAGGGCAACTTTCTTAAACACTTGTTTGACCCCTTTATAGTCTTTCAAAATAATAAGCATCTCATAGGCTTTGGTCCGAACCTGCTAGGTTTGTTGGACACCAATTCGAAGCGCATAAATAGATCTATAAGAGAGGATAAATCGACACGGGATAATTTTTTTACGGTATTAAATGGCAATAATAAGGTCAACCGCTCTTTGCGACTCCTCAATAAATGCAACATACTCGGGAAGTATATTCCGTCTTTTGGAAGGGTTGTGGCACAAATGCAGCATGATCTCTTCCATATTTATACGGTTGATGAACACACACTAAATGTAGTTGAAAATATTCGAAGGTTTAGTAAAGCAAAACTTAAGCATGAATTCCCTGAATGCCATAGAATTTTTACAAGCTTT
Source organism: Methylophilales bacterium HTCC2181 (assembly GCA_000168995.1). GTDB lineage: Bacteria > Pseudomonadota > Gammaproteobacteria > Burkholderiales > Methylophilaceae > BACL14. Next base: position 914,679 of record AAUX01000001.1, read on the forward strand.
GACAAGCCCTACCTGTTGTATCTTGCTGCAATTTTTCATGATATTGCTAAAGGCCGTGGAGGAGATCATTCGGAGAAAGGAGAAAAGGTTGCTAAACGTTTTGCAAGATCATTTGGCTTGTCTGGGGAGGATTCCAATCTTATCGCCTGGCTGGTAAAGTCTCACCTAAAGTTATCCCAGGTTGCACAAAAAGAAGATCTTTCCGATCCCTCGGTCATTCAACGGTTTACTGCATTTATCACAACCCAATATAGACTTGACGCATTGTACCTATTGACCGTTGCTGACATAAGGGCTACAAGTCCACATGTATGGAACCAATGGAAAGCCACCTTGCTAAAAGACCTGTATAACGCTACCTCCAGCTACCTATCCAATCAATCTATGTCCGCTGAGGAGTTAATTGTCAATAGGAAGAATGCTGCGCAACTCATACTAGACGGATATAGCATTTCAAAAACAACAATTAGGGCAACTTGGCAAGCTTTAGGTAATGATTATTTTTACAAGTTTGATGAACATGATATCGCATGGCATTCGCGTGTTTTGGTCAATTATCAGACAAATTTTGGAACATTAATTAAGGTGCACCATTGCCGTAATGGTAACGGTCTGGAAGTCTTGGTATACACAAAAAATATCTCAAATGCTTTTATCAAAATTACTAATTTCTTTTATGTTAATCAGTTAGATGTTGCTCAAGCCAGAATCCACACAACTGAAAACGGGTATGCGCTGGATATTTTTAATGTATTGATAGAAGAAAATGCTAGCACTAGCTACCAAAACCTCTTCATCCATATTGAATCAGAGTTAGGAAAAATAATCGACGACCAAACTGTTTTACCAAAAACTATGAGTCTCAAAAAGACCAGGCAAGCTTCGCACCATCGGATTAATACTCAAATTAGTTATAATAATCTAGCAAATGGACTAATTGAGTTTCATGTTATTACAGATGAGCAAAAAGGTTTGCTTAGCCTCATAGCTGCTGAAATAAACCGGTATGGATTTTCTATCAGTAATGCAAAAATCAATACCTTGGGCGGGAGAGCTGAGGATTTCTTTTTACTGTCTTCTAAGGAAGAATTGGAACCCGCTAAACTTAAAAAGTTAGAAAGTAGCATTAAAAATCAGCTGCTAAATTAATGGAAAACAATAATACTCTAAGCCAACCAAAAAGTTTACGCATACTTTTTCTAACTGAAATGTGGGAGCGGTTTAGTTATTATGGAATGAGAGCATTGCTCGTTTTGTATTTAGTGCAGTCCCAGGGATATAGCGCATTTGATGCTATGCATATATATGCTATTTATACTGGGTTGGTCTACTTAACCCCGGTAATAGGTGGCTACCTTGCCGACCATTATTTAGGTCAACAAAAATCTATTTTAATCGGTGGCATAACGATGATGTTTGGTCATCTTTTTATGGCCAATCCATCCACGCTCAATCTAGCATTAGGGTTACTTATTATTGGAAACGGTTTTTTTAAACCCAATATTAGCAGTCTTCTTGGTGGCTTTTATCTAACCAACGATGCTCGTAGAGACGGTGGTTATAGTTTTTTTTATGTAGGTATAAATATGGGGGCTTTTATAGCTCCCTTGTTAATTGGTTACGTCGGTGAAGTGATTGATTGGCATTACGGCTTTGTTTTGGCTGCAGTTGGTATGTTTATGGGTTTACTGCACTTTTCACTCAATCAAAAGCAAATTGCAAGCGACGACTTAACTCAAAGATCCAGAGTACTTAGTTACAAAGAATGGTGGCAAGTAATGGCTCTCGCTTTATTGAATATACCCATAGTCTTATTAGTGTTAACCCTTCATCCTTTACTCACAATCTATCAAAACTTGATATGGTTAAGTATTTTTCTCATAGTGACTTATGTGGTGTTAAAAAAAAGGAGCCTCTTTCAAGCCGTTCCCTCCCATGATCTCAAAAGAATTATATATATAGCCATCTTATCGTTATTTGTTATTTTTTTCTGGGTAGGGTTTGAGCAAGCCGGTGGATCATTAACCCTTTTTGCTCACGAAAAGATTGATAGGCAGATTATGAGTTTTATTATCCCGGCATCTTTTTTTCAATCAGTTAATCCCTTAATAATTATCTTTTTGGGGCCGCTCATGGCCAACATATGGTTAAGGATTGATAGAGGCAAGCTGCGTATGAGCACCCCGCAAAAAATGGGATCTGGAATTATGCTTCTAGGGCTGGGCTTCCTTCTGTTATCCGTAGTTAGTCAAAATCAGGACAGCAAAATTAGCTTGTGGTGGCTGGTGATGGTCTATTTTTGTCATACATTAGGAGAGCTTTGCCTCTCTCCCATAGGATTGTCTATGGTATCAAAAGTATCGCCAAAGAAACTGGTTTCCATAATGATGGGGTTTTGGTTTCTATCCTCAGCAATTGCTAATTATATGGCTGGAAGGCTTCCTGAGCTGCTAGTCTATTTTAATATTAATTTGTTTAGCTTTCTTACTGCAACTTCTCTATTAGCAGGATTATTATTATATTTTATGGCACCTTTTTTAGAAAATTTAATCAGAAAATAATGACTAAAAAATTTACTCAAGAAGAAGTTTCGCGAATCATTGAAATGGCATGGGAAGACAGAACGTCTCTTGATGCTATTTTTAGAAATTTTGGTCTTAAGGAAGACCAGTTAAAGCTTCTTATGAAGAAAGAATTGAAGCGAGGAAGTTATACATTATGGCGAAAAAGAATGAAAGTAAGTCACTTGAGACATGAAGCATTAAGGCCTGCCGGAATAACTAGAGCTTACTGCTCCCAACAATATAAATTTAAAAAATAATATTGATGATAATTTACCGCCTTTTAAGCATCCTACTTTTTATTTTTATGGCTCTTAGTCCATTATCGGCGGTTGCTGTAGAAAAAAAAATAGCCGTGCTTTATGATAAAAGAATGCTTGCTCACGACACCGGCATTGGCCATCCAGAAACGCCTCGTCGAATAGAGTCGGCATACACAGCCATAAAAAATGATAAATTATTAACGAAGCATCTTATTTGGCCGTCTATAAAAGAAGTAAGTGACACGACACTTCAACTAGTTCATACAAAAAAATATATCGACCAAATTGCCAAGGAAATAAGCACGCTTAAAGCAACTGAGACAGCCTATCTTTCCACTGGGGATGTTGTGATATCAAGAAATTCAGATATGGCTGCAAGAGTAGCGGTAGGATCTGTTATTGAGGGCGTAAACCAAATTATGACCAATGTTGCCTCTTCTGCATTTGCGCTTGTAAGGCCGCCAGGACATCACGCCTCATCCGATAAAGGGATGGGCTTCTGTATTTATAATAATATTGCAATAGCTGCAAGGTATCTTCAACAACAGTTTGGCTTAGAGCGTATCTTAATAGTCGATTTTGATGTTCATCACGGCAATGGTACGCAAGATATTTTTTATGAAGATCCTTCGGTATTTTATTTTAGTGTTCATCAGCACCCGTTATACCCTGGTACAGGGAGCCCACAAGAAATTGGCTCAGGTAAAGGTGAAGGCTACACGCTTAATGTTGAGCTGCCTCGAGGGTCGAATGATCGTGACTTGGTTAATGCCTTCAATGATAGGCTTGTTTCAGCGATGAAAAAGTATAAGCCTGAATTTATTTTAGTGTCTGCTGGGTTTGATGGTCACCATAATGATCCCCTTGGAGAGCTAAGCTATAGCCCTAGAGGTTACCAAGGGGTAGCTAAAGTACTGAGCAACTTATCACGTGAACACGCCAAAGAAAAAATAATGTATGTAGTCGAGGGTGGTTACTCGTACGACAATATGAGTCAGTCTATTCTTGCTATTTTGCACGTGCTGGAAAAAGATAGATTTTAATTTACAAGGAGTCGGAAGCTATGTTTAAAAAACATTTGGATGTATCGAGAAAAACTTATAGAGAGCACTTTAGCTTCGCTTTTATTGCGGGTTGGCTCCTGATATACGCTGGTATCACGTCGATTATTCACGCCTTCATTCCGTCTTTATTTCCATTTACCAGCCTAAAGATAGTAAAAAAACTGGTTGAAAAGTCTGCTAATTAGGCGACGGGTGCTTTTTCTTTCTTAGGCTTACCTTTGGTTTCTTTTCTTTTGTCGCGATTTCCCATAACTTTTGACCCTTATTATTTTTCTATTAACATAATACACAAAAGGGCTACATAAAGTCTCTATGTTCGTCGAGAAACTTATTGACATCCATTTCAAGCCATATAGCAATAGCACACATCCTTACGAAATTAGGGGTATTAATTCCCCTTAACCACTTTCGAACTGTCTCATAAGATACGAGATCATTTGATGAAGTTGTATATTTGGCAATAAAGTTTTCAGGGGTGGGTTCAAGACTATATTTCTTCTTAAAAGCCTGGGCCAAGAGTACCGCGTAATCTTGTCTGATAGACAGCATAATTTCCTTTAAAAAAAACTTAGTGCACAAATTAATTATCTTTCCATTTTAAAACAAAAAAGACAAGTCTGTACACAATACGAGCGTGTATGAAGAGAAAAATTTTGTCTTATTAAAATAGAGGAAAAACTGAATTTTTTTATATACAAATGAAAATTTATAGTAGAATATCGACCTTCTAGCACGTCCCCATCGTCTAGAGGCCTAGGACACTGCCCTTTCACGGCGGCGACAGGGGTTCGAATCCCCTTGGGGACGCCAATTATTAGTGCGTCATTATTAAGTGATAGTGACGAATCAAAATACGCAATACCTCATTTACAGGTTTTTAGTTAAACGTCTTGAAATTGTAGGTTTATCCACATACCATTGGCGTTGTAATCAAGAAATTATTGGCAACCCTCTCAAACGTTACGAATTGATGTTTTATTGAAACTTACAGGCGATCGAGTTGCCTACATACATTAAATAATTAAAGACCAATTGCATGATCACAAGACTGATAAATTTAGCAGAAAAAGGCTTGATGCCAGATTTTATAGTGCGTTATGGTATTAGAACCTTACTGAAGCGACGGTTGACAGCGCTCGTTCACGCAGACCCAGCTATAAATAAAAAGAATAAAGATATATTTATCCAGGCAATGGATGAGGGTCCCATTGCCCTAGTTCCTGAGCTAGCAAACAAGCAGCACTATGAAATTCCATCAACCTTCTACGACCTATGCCTAGGTAAAAATAAAAAATACAGCTCGTGTTTTTGGAATAAAACTGCAGGGAATCTTGATTCAGCTGAGGACTTAGCACTCAAGTTAACCTGCGAACATGCTGATCTGAAAGATGGAATGAATATATTGGAGCTGGGATGTGGCTGGGGTTCATTATCTTTATGGATGGCTGAAAAATTCCCTAACGCCTCAATCACATCAGTATCTAACTCATCCTCACAAAAAGATTATATTATGCATGAGGCAAATAGTAGAAATATCAAGAATTTGCAGGTCATCACTTGTGATATGAATGATTTTCAGACGCACGAAATCTTTGATAGAGTCGTTTCGGTAGAAATGATAGAGCACATGAGAAATCATAGGAAGTTATTTAACCGTATAGCTAGTTGGCTCAAACCAGATGGGCTGTTCTTTATGCATATTTTTGTTCATAAGTCACAGCCATATTTTTTTGAAGTCCAAGATGATGATGATTGGATGAGTCAATACTTTTTCTCAGGCGGAATGATGCCAAGCGAAGACCTACCACTAATAGTCCAAGACAGGATGATGATAAAAGATCAATGGCAATGGTCGGGCCAGAATTATGAAAAAACAGCCAATGCATGGCTGGAGAATATCGATCGAAACTATGATCAAGCTATTAAAGTGCTTGAAGGAATCTATGGAAAAGATAGTGCGGTAAAATGGATGAATAGATGGAGAATATTTTTTATGGCATGTGCTGAGCTATGGGGATACAAAAATGGGAAGGAATGGTTGGTATCCCATTACTTATTTAAAAAATGATCAAAAAATTAGTTAACTTTTCCTTGTTTCAGCTGGGCTGGTTTGTTTGCATACTTGGTGCCTCATGGAATCAGCCATATGTAGCTTTAGGTTTAAGCTCGCTTATTTTGTTAGTACACCTTCATATAACAAATTACAAAAATAACGATCTTAAATTATTAGTATTTTCTGGTTTCATAGGCTTTCTGTTTGATGGCGCTCTTCAGTATACCGGAATGATTTTATATAATAATCCTGGCTGGAATTTTCCCCTGACACCATTATGGATAGTCATGCTTTGGTTGCTTTTTTCCGTCACCTTAAACCACAGCCTAGCTTGGCTAAAAAACCGTACAATTCTATCGCTTCTTTTTGGTTCAATTGGAGGGCCATTAGCATATGTGGCTGGAGATAAGTTAGGGGCTATTACCATCTCAACACCTGAAACCATCATAGCACTAGCAGTGGGATGGGCAATCATAACTCCCTTGTTAATAAAGCAGAGTGAAAAGGTATGATAAGTATCTATCTTCCCATACTCACGAATTTAATAATATTCGCCTTAGCAGGATGGGTTGTAAGCTTAGCAACCAAAAATGTCACTCACGTGGATAGCATGTGGAGCATTTTCTTTGTACTAGCGATGGCAACAGGTATGTTTCAGCTATCAACTATCACAGATAAGCATGCAGCAATAATGATAGTTTTACTTATTTGGGCTTCAAGATTAAGCATTTATCTGACCTTAAGAAACTGGGGGCAACCAGAGGATATTCGCTACCAACATATTAGGGAAAATAATTCACCAGGCTTTCACATTAAAAGTCTATATATCATCTTTCTATTACAGGCCCTTCTAGCAGCTATCATTGTGCTCCCGTTGATAAGTTCTTTATTAAACACTCAGCCATATAACTCAATCGATATAATCGGCTTAGGCATTGTGCTATTTGGTATTCTATTCCAAACTATTGCGGATATTCAGTTAAAGCACTTCCTTAGTAAGGATAAAGATAAAGGTATTCTTGATAAAGGCCTATGGAAGTACTCAAGGCACCCCAATTACTTTGGTGAATGTCTTATCTGGTGGGGTTTTTACATTGCTTCCCAGGGAAGTGGGCCATGGTTTACTATTCTGTCCCCTGTTCTCATGACGGTATTACTCTTAAAGGTTTCAGGAGTTGGGCTGATGGAACAAACCATCACTAGTCGAAGGCCAGGCTATACCGAATACATAAAAAAGACCTCGAGTTTTATTCCATGGCCCCCAAAAAACTAATTATTATTATTGCCCTTGTACTAATACCTTTTCTTGCTTATTCGGAAGAATGGGCCTTTGATGCCATACTGAATGATAAAGTTATAGGGCAACATAAATTCCAAGTTGGGAGCACGAAAACGTTAAGTAAAGCAAATTTTCATATTGAATTTTTGTTTATGGACATTTACTACCAACATCGGTCTGAAGAAGCATGGAGTAAAGGCTGCCTTCAGTCGATCAAAAGCTCCACAAATGATGATGGGGAGCGCTCTGAGGTAGAGGGAAAAATTGAAGGTGACCACCTGTCCCTTGTGAGCAATAGTATTCCAAATAAGCTAACTGGATGTGTAATGACATTTGCCTACTGGAACAAAAATATACTAAAACAAAAACACTTGTTAAACTCACAAAATGGTGAGTATCTTGATATCGATATAAAGCCTCTAGCAAAGGAAACAATAGAGGTGCGTGGGGAAAGCACGCCAACCCAACGCTATGAGCTAAAAGCAACTAAAGATGGTATAGAAAGGTTAACTATTCAGTTGTGGTATGACAAAAATCTTAACTGGGTTGCACTTCAGTCACCAACACCAATTGGTGATATTTTTTATAAATTACTTTAGGTATTGTCATTATATATGGTTAATTTTAAGTTAGTTTTTTTATTAATTTTTATGGTAACCGGATGCTCTATGCCAACAAAACCTCTCAAAACAGTTCCCAGTGTGAATATAAAAAGTTTCATGGGGGACTGGTATGTTATAGCGCATATACCGGCATTTATTGAAAAGAATGCTTACAATGCAATTGAGTCATATAAGCTCAATGAGGACGGAACTATTCAGACGACTTTTACCTTTAATGAAGGTGCTTTTGATGGAGAGAGAAAAAAATATAACCCCAAAGGATTTGTTATTGAAGGAACCAATAATGCAGAATGGGGCATGCAATTTATTTGGCCTATTAAGGCACAGTACAAAATTGTCTATGTGGATGAGAGTTATACCAATACTATCGTCGCAAGAGATGCCTTAGATTACGTCTGGCTGATGTCAAGAAATAAGACACTACCTAACGACGAAGTCGTTAAATTTACAAGATTAATTGATGGTATGGGTTACAACATTGAAAACCTAAGAATGGTGCCGCAGCAATGAAAAAAATTTCCATAACAATATTCTCCTTTATCCTCGGCTGGCTTGACAATAGGACTGTGGAAAATAAATACATGGATTCACAACTAAATGGCAAGGAAATTGATTGGGCTAGGGTATTTCCCTACATCATCATTCACCTGGCAGTGATTGGTGTATTTTTTGTAGGTTTTAGTCTAGTAGCGTTTATGGTATTCCTTTTTATGTATGCTCTCAGAATGTTTGCTATTACCGGTTTTTACCACCGCTATTTTTCGCATAAAACCTTTAAAACAAGCAGGGTTATGCAATTTATCTTTGCAATTATAGGTGCCTCGGCGGTTCAACGTGGCCCGATATGGTGGGCAGCTCACCACAGGGACCACCATATGCACTCTGATACTGTCCATGACAAACATTCACCAAAAGCCCATAGCTTTTTATGGAGTCATACAGGATGGTTCCTCACCAAAGCCAACTTCTTAACGCATACAAAACTAGTTAAAGAGCTCTCTCGCTTTCCTGAGCTCCGCTTAATTGATAGGTTTGATGTAGCTATCCCCATATTGACATGCATCGGACTGTATACATTAGGTGAAAGCCTAAATAATCATTACCCCGCTCTAGAGGCTACGGGAACACAGTTCGTGGTGTGGGGATTCATTTTATCTACAGTGGTCCTTTATCATTCGACCTTCCTCGTTAACTCTGTCGCTCATGTATGGGGGAAAAAACGTTACGCAACTGATGACTCAAGCCGTAATAATTTTTTAATTGCTTTGCTGACATTTGGTGAAGGATGGCATAACAACCATCATCACTATCCGGGATCTGCCAGGCAAGGTTTTTATTGGTGGGAAGTTGATCTCACTTACTATGTGCTCAGGATAATGTCTATGCTGGGTTTGATTTGGGATATTAGAGTTGTTTCAGCTAACATACGTGAATCAAATCACATCACTCAAAAACCTAAAAAATAGTCACCATGAAAATAGCTATTATTGGATCGGGAATTTCGGGAAATACTATCGCCCACCTACTTCATAATGAGCATGATATTAAAGTATTTGAAAGTAACAGCAGGATTGGTGGTCACTCCCATACACATAATATCAAGATGGAGAAAAAAGAAATCTCGGTTGATACTGGTTTTATAGTATTTAATAAAAAAACATACCCACTTTTCACAGAGTTACTTAATACCCTAGGAGTAAAATACGAAAACAGCTCAATGAGCTTTAGTGTGTTCTCAGATATATCCGGCCTTGAATACAATGGTACAAATGTAAATACACTGTTTGCACAGAGAAAAAATATATTTAACCTAAAGTTCATAAAAATGATCTGGGAGATCATTCGATTTAATAAAAAATCTATAAAATTACTAAGCACCGAAAGTAATATAACCCTAGGTGACTATCTTAAGAAAGAAAAATATTCCACATACTTCACCAATAATTATATTTTGCCTATGGGGTCAGCTATATGGTCATCAGATATAAAGACTATGGAGAGTTTTCCTGCTAAATTTTTTATTTCTTTTTTTTACAATCACGGTATGCTTTCGATCAATGAAAGACCTCAGTGGCTTACAATTACAGGTGGCTCTCAGCATTATGTGAAAAAACTCTGCGCTTCCTTTGAAGATAAAATTGAGACTAGTTCGGAAATACAGTGTGTAGAGAGGTGTGAAAAAGACATTAAAATTACACTGTCAGGGAAGGTAGAGCGTTTTGATTACGTTTTTTTTGCGTGCCATAGTGACGAAGCCTTAATGCTGTTGAAAGACCCTTCGGATGAAGAAAAAAAAATACTATCCTCAATTCCATACACAAAAAACGAGGTTTTTTTACATACAGACATATCCATGATGCCTAAAAATAAATTGGCATGGGCGGCATGGAATTACAGCATTGATAATCAGACCAGCGACCCTGTTACCCTAACCTACAACATGAATATCTTGCAAAATATAGACACCCGGGATCCTTTGCTTGTAACATTAAATCCTAACAAAACTATAGATAAAAATAAAATCATAAAGAAACTTACATATACTCACCCTAAATTTAGTTTAAACAGCATTCTGGCTCAAAAAAAACATAGCAGTATTTGTGGTCAAAATAGAACGGGTTATGCTGGAGCCTATTGGGGTAATGGTTTCCATGAAGATGGAGTTAAAAGTGCCTATAAAGCTGTTAAGCATTTTGAGGACTGGCAGGGGAAATGAACGCAATCTATAAGGGAACTATTACCCACCACAGACATCATCCTCGTAAGCACCAGTTTTCTTATAGAATAAATTTTCTCTATATAGACCTAGATGACATTAAAGCAGCTTTTGCTAAAAATTTTTTTTGGAGCTTCAATCGTCCAAATTTGGCATCTCTAATGAGAACAGATTTTTTTGGCCCAAAAAATCAGTCAATAAAAAAAGCTATACAGCAGCTATTGACTGAAAAGTTAAAATTTAAACATAAGGGAAAAGTCTACCTGCTCACAAGTATTCGATACTTTGGATACTGCTTTAACCCCGTTAGTTTTTATTATTGTATGGATAATAATGGTAAGTTGGTTGCTATTGTTTCTCATATTACCAATACGCCTTGGAATGAAAAGTTTGCCTATGTTCATGACTGCAGAGATATCCCATCAGCATCTAAATGCTTTGAGTTTGATAAAGCATTTCATGTCTCCCCCTTCATGCCTATGGACATGAAGTACAAGTGGACTTTTACTCCTCCAAGAGACTTTCTTTATATATCTATGGACAATATAAGGCATGAAAAAATACAATTTAATGCAGAATTAAGGCTCACAAAATTAGCATGGACACCCTCCTCGCTCAACAAGATACTTTTTTTAAATCTTCCCATGTCGGTTAAGTCTATTATATTAATTTACTGGAATGCCGCTATTTTAGCCATAAAAAGGATTAAGTATTACCCACACCCCTAATATGAAAAATTTAATTAATGCACTTGCAAAAAAAACATTGTTTTCTCAGTTAGCTAGGTTGACCTATGGCCAACTTCAAATTGAGGAGGATGGTAGACATTATAAGTTTGGGTTAGGATCCCAGATTAAGGCAATGATAACCGTCCATCACCCGTCATTTTATAGCGATATATTATTTGGTGGCTCAATAGGATCAAGCGAATCCTTTATTCGAGGTGCATGGGATACTAAAGATTTAACTAAAGTTATACAGTTAATGGCTGTTAATAATCAAATAATGGATCAAGTCGAAGGGCCCTTTAAAAAAATTCTGAGCCCTTTCCTTAGGTTTGCACATTTTCTTAATAGAAACACACAAGAAGGAAGCAAAAAAAACATCTCAAGACACTACGATCTGAGTAACAAGTTTTTTTCCTTGTTTCTTGATCCAACCATGATGTACTCATCGGCAATTTATAGGAACGATTCAATGAGCCTTGAGGATGCTTCAAAAAATAAATTAGATATCATATGCAACAAATTAAAACTTAAAAAAACCGACAGAGTGGTTGAGATTGGTAGTGGCTGGGGAGGATTTTCAATTTATGCCGCAAAAAAATATGGCTGTCATGTTACTACAACGACTATATCTAAAGAACAATACAGGTATGTAAAAGAACAGATAAAGCTACTTGGAATGCAAAAAAATATTACGGTATTACTTAAAGACTACCGTGATCTGAAGGGACAATTTGATAAGTTAGTATCAATAGAAATGATAGAGGCTGTAGGGCACCAATTCTACAACCAATACTTCAGCGTAATTTCTAAGCTATTAAAAAATGATGGTGAGGCACTTATTCAAGCCATAACAATCAAAGATCAAAGATATGATGAGGCAATCCAGTCCGTAGATTTTATACAAAAATATATTTTTCCTGGTAGTTGTATTCCATCGCTTACAGCAATACAAAAAAGTCTAACTGGTGCTACAGATTTAGTAATTAATAACGTTGAGGATATAGGGATCCATTACGCAAAAACTCTCAAAGACTGGAGAGAAAAATTTATTAAAAATGAAGATCAAATTATGGCGCTTGGCTTTGACAATCGATTTATGAGGATGTGGTTATTTTATCTTTGTTACTGTGAAGGAGGTTTCATAGAAAGATCGATTAGCGATCTTCATATTCATATATCCAAACCCCTTTACCGTGACTCTATTTGATGGTTACTGAAAATTCTGTACTTGTTATTGGGGCGGGAATTTCAGGATCCAGTACTGCTTACCACTTAAATAAACAAGGATGGGATGTGACGGTGGTTGATCAAGAAAAAGAGAATTCCTTACCAATATATAATAATCCTGCAGTTTGTATTAACCCCAATATTATGATCAATGATAAAAGATTTAACAGGTTGATGTTTTCTTCAATATCATATGTTTGGCAGCTCATTGAGGAAATAAAACTGGGAGAATCAAGCGCCCAACAAGTTGGATCAATTTATATTTTGGAAAAAAATGAGGGTATGGATAGGTTCAATAGATTAATAAAAAATAACCCTGATCTTAAAAACTATATCTCCGTAATAAGTCCAAAAAAAATATGGGGCCGCTATAAAATAGAAGGAAGTGTAGGTCTTTATTTTAGTAGTGGAGGTTGGATCAACCCTAAGGATTTATGCAAGAGATTACTAATTAACAAAAATATTCATAAGGAATTTAATACGAAAGTTACCGCAGTGGAATATATGGAGAACATGTGGTCAGTAAGCACTTCAAATAACAATAAATTTAAGGCAAAGAACATTGTTTTCTGTTCTGCCGCTGATATAAAAAATTACCACTATTTCTCTCATCTTGATTTTGATCAATATCGAGGCCAAATAAATTGGGTAGACTCAGAACAAATACAATTTGCAGAAATTTTATCAAATGATGGCTATGTAATTCCGGTATTCAAAAATATGTCTATAGTGGGCTCATCTTACGATAAGAATAATTCTTGTAATGCTGATTCAGAAGTAGACACAAAAAATAATCTAAAAAAACTTGCCGCTCTTCTTCCAACGCTTAATTATAATTCTCTAGGAGTGCATAGCGGATCATGGGTGGGTCAACGAGCTGCTAGTTTTGACAGGAGACCCTTCGTTGGACGTATTCTAGATCATGAGCATAATAAATATTTAAATAAAAAAAATTCTGTAGCGAGTTTGAAGTGGCAAAAAAGTTTATATATTAATGCTTGCTATGGATCCCGTGGATTTAGTTTTGCCCCCCTAGCCTCACTAAGTCTAGCCAACATGATGTGTCGTAGTCTTGGAAATATGGATAATTTTATATTAGATTATTTAAACCCGGAGAGGCGTTATTTTAGGAGTAAAGGTTTAAAAAAACATGGTATTAAATTCTAGATATGACTAGCCAAGACTTAATACTGAAAGCTAAAAATAAGGAAAATGAAGGCGATCTTGTTAGTGCCATTGAATTTTATAAGCAAGCACTTGAAAAAGAACCAAAAAACTATTTTTTACAAATAGAGCTTGGTAATCTTTTTGCTATGATAAATAAATTTGATATAGCAGCAGGATATTTTAGAAGAGCAATCTATCAATTTCCTGACAACGACCAAATTAGGTATGGCTTGGGATTTTGTCTTCAAAGGATTGGTAATGAATATCACAAGAACCGAAATTATCTAATGGCTCAAGCCGCATTTGAAGAAGCAATAGAGATTTGTCCAGATAATGCAGAGCATCTTTTTAATCTAGGAAATGCATTCTATGCACAAGGACTTTTTAAAAAAGCGCTAAACTCTTTCGAGGAGTCATTACAAATATTGCCTGATAACGAGGCTCATCATAATATTGCTAATAGTTATAAAAAGTTAAACGATTATGTAAAGGCAAAAAAGCATTATGAAAAAGCATTGGAGGGAACAGACCTTCAAATACATACTGTCGTCGAACTGATTCAACTTAAACAACTTACCTGTGATTGGATTGGTCTAAATAAAATCATAACAGTCTTGAAGAATCATATCAAAGAAGGAAAAACTGGAAGAATATCGCCGTTTACTGTCTTATCAATGCCTGGTTTATCTACGAATGAACATACCAAGGTTGCATCATCATGGATTGAATCTTCGCACATTAATCCTGAGAAGTTTAAAAGACTATTAAAAAAAAATCCTAAGATTGTTATTGGCTATATATCTTCAGACTTTAGACTTCACCCACTTTACTTCCTTATAAGAGACGTGCTAAAGAAACATGATAAAGATAGGTTCACCGTCAAGTTATTCTACTCAGGAGTTGATGATGGATCAAATGAGCATCAAGAGTTTAAAAATATCGGGGTGAATTTTTTTAACATTAGTAACCAATCAGACGAGGAACTAAAAGAAACCTTGATTGCAGAAAATATAGACATTCTAGTGGATTTGTCTGGATTTACTATGCAAAGTCGATCTTTAATTGCGGCATACAAACCATCAAAGATAAGTATTAACTGGTTGGGGTTTCCAGGTTCTATGGGATTTTATAGGGATAAACCATTAATGGATTACATACTTGCAGATAGCTTTATTATTCCTAAGTCAATGGAGTCAGATTACGCAGAAAAAATTATTCGGCTACCTGGCTGCTATCAACCAAACATCGATGATCGACCTAAGACTCAAGCCATTAAAAAGTCAGTTTATGGCATTGATGATGATGCATTTGTTTTTGCCTCATTTGGGCAATCGATAAAAATAACAGAGTCCATGTTTAGGTTATGGATAAAACTACTTAAACAAAAGGACGGCTCTATTCTTTGGTTGCTCGAATCTAATGCTCAAGCAGAAAATAATATCCATAAATATGCAAAAAAAGAGGGGGTGGATTCAGTGAGAATTAAATTTGCTCCTAAGGTAAACTTCAATGACCACATCAACCGTCACTCCATAATTGACTTATTTCTTGATACTTATCCTTACAATGCTCATACATCTTCTAGTGATGCAATATGGGCTGGATGCCCGGTTTTAACATTGTCAGGTAAAACCTTTGCTAGTCGTGTTGCAGGAAGCATCCTAAAAGAAATCAGCTGTGAAATGCTAATAACCAAAACAGAAGAGGAATATTTTAAAGTGGCATCAGTATTATCAAATAATGATATTAAGTTGAAGAGTATTAAGGAAAAAGTACTTAAGGGTAAAAATTCTTCCTCCCTATTTAAATCTACACATTTTGTGAAGAAGCTTGAACAAGTTTATTCAGAATTGCTGGAAAAAAAATAAGGTTTTATCAGGCTAATGCTTATCTAGAAAAGTATTAATGCTCTCCTTAACCTGTGTTTGCAAATTTTCTTGGAAAGGGTCAAACAATCTTAAATTCTGCATCTTCCGCATCCAGGTTATCTGCCTTTTTGCTAATTGCCTAGTTGCGAATACAATTTTATCTCTAAGATCTTCTTTAGGAAGCTTACCCTTAAGATAGTAATAAGTTTGTTTGTACCCCACGGCTCTTAATGAGGAATAACTCTGATCAAGACTTGGATGTGAATTTAATATGCCTTCCACCTCTTCAACTAGTCCATTACTCAACATTTTATCTACTCGCAACTCTATTAGGCTATGGAGCTTTTCTCTGTCATGAGGAAAGAGGGCAATTTTTAAAAGGGGGGGTGGCTTAATTATATTTTTTTTCGTCTTATAAAAAGAAGATAGGGGTTTTCCTGACACATAAAACACCTCTAACGCTCTCAATATTCTTTGCGTATCTGAGGGTAAAATTCTTCTGGCTGAATCAGAATCAAACTCATTAAGCTTTTGATATAAATAGTCAAGTCCATACTTTTCAAGATCTGCTGCAACCCTGGTTCTAATCTCCAAATTAGTAGCTGGAATATCATCTAAAGGAAATTCTAGGCTATTAAAGTACATCATCGTACCTCCGCTCAAAAAGGGTATCCTCCCTATTTTCTTGGACTCATCACATAGTCGCTCTACATCATTATTGAAATCATAGGCTGAATAAGCTAGATATGGATCAATTATATTAACGAGCTGATGCGGATATTTTCTTAGTTCGTCTTGGCTGGGTTTGGCGGAACCAATATCAAAACCTTTATAGACCTGGGCAGAGTCCACACTGATAATATCAATTGGAAAGTTGTCGTAACAAAATTTAGTGAGCTCAGTCTTACCCGAAGCCGTTGGTCCCAGTAAAAAAATTCTTGACTGATTACTCATCAAAGCTTTTTTTTGTATAAAACGCAATTGAAGGCTGCGTTTTTAGATAGCTTTTGATTCCAAAATATATGCTGTTAGCGAGCTTGTTTTGATAGGCGACTGAGCGAAGATTCTTTTCTTCTCCCGGATTGCTAATGAATGCCGTTTCAACCAAAATTGACGGCGTGTCAGGTGCCTTTAGAACGGCAAATCCTGCCTGCTCAACATACTTCTTGTGTAAATTATTAACTTTTTTAATTTCTCTCAACACATGATTTCCTAACTTTAAACTATCGTTAATAGTTGCTGATTGAGATAAGTCTAACAATGTTCTAGCAAGTGCAGGCTCCTTGTCATCAATACTAACACCTCCAATCAAATCTGCTGCATTCTCCTTGTTGGCTAAATATTTAGCAAAAGCACTTGACGCACCTCTTTCGGATAATGCGAATACCGATGATCCGCTGACACTTTTTTTTCTAAATGCATCTGCATGTATTGAGATGAAAAGATCTGCTTTTGCTGCCCTAGCTTTTTTTACTCTCGTTCCCAATGGCACAAAATAATCGCCGCTTCGAATTAGAACAGCTTTCATATCCGGATCCTGATCCAAAAGTTTTTTTAATCTTTTTGCAACCTGTAAAACAACAATCTTCTCTTTCGTACCCTTGGCCCCTATCGCACCCGGGTCTTCACCCCCGTGCCCGGGATCTAAGGCTATTATAATCGGCTCTTTTTTGGGTGGTCCCTTTTTTTGTGGCAAGGAGTTAGCTGTTAACTCGCGGTTTTTTTCTGGAAGAATATTTTTTTCGTTAAGCTGTTCCAATAAGTTGGCTAGAGGATCAAAATTATTGGGGTAAACGTCTACAACCAATCTGTAGCCATAAGGTTTTGTAGGTAACAAAGAGAATACTTTAACCGTTGAAGAGGCAAATAAATCAATAACGATGCGGGAGGTATTTGGATTAAATTGCGCCGCTCTAATTGATTTTATTGTCGTATCTTTGGCTGATACCATTTTTGATAGATTTATAAGCTCTTTCGATAACGCCTCGCCATTGAGGTCCACCACAATTCTTTCTGGATTCGTTAGATTCATATAGGTGTATTTTAAAGGGGTGTTTGATTCGATAGTTATCCTAGTGTATTCCGGTGAGGGCCATACTCTAGTTTCTTTAATGCTTGAGCCTGCAAACCCATTAAAGCTAAAAAAAAACGTAGCAATAAATAAAATAGCCTCTAAACTAATAAATCTATACATTGTTCTCCTCTTGATGTCAGCGATTTAAATCTCACATTTCTCCCATCAGCTCCATCCTGATCAGTGTAAGTAAAAAAAATTATTAAGTCTGGGGTAGGAAGTGCATCCATAGCTTTTTCTGACCACTCAATTAAATTGACGTCTGTTTTGTTAATAAATTCACTAAAACCAGCACCTTCCCATTCACTAGCACTCTTAAATCTATATAAGTCAAAATGATTGATAGTAAAATTTAAGACATACTGCTCCATAAGGCTATAGGAAGGGCTCTTAACCTTACCCAAAAAACCTAACCCTCTCATCATTCCACGTACAAACGTTGTCTTACCGGCCCCTAACTCACCATCTAGAAAGATTAAATCTCCGGGGCAAATAATATCTGAATATCTTCGAGCTAGAGCTAATGTCTCATCAGAATTATTTGTTAGAAATGATAGTTCTTTTGTCATGATTTTAGTTTATTATTTTTCTCCATGAATGATAAGTTAAAGTGGCAGTTAATAGCAGAAAATATTAAGTCTTGGGGTAAAGATTTTGGGTTTGATGGTGTCGGTATATCCAATACCGATCTTACTAAGAATAAACTGGCTTATAAAGAATGGATTGATGCTGAATTTCATGGCGAGATGAACTACCTTGAGAGACATCTTGAACAAAAATTTAACCCTGACATGCTGCTCGAAGGTACAAAAAGTATTATATCGATAAGATTAGACTACCTACCACTTGAAGCAAATGCACTTCAAGCACTAAAGAATAAAGACGCTTCTTATATTTCAAGGTATGCCCTTGGCAGAGATTACCATAAAGTAATTAGAGGAAAATTAAAGAAGTTTATTGCCTTTATCAAAAAAGAGCTGAGCGATGAGGTTAGCCGCTTCAGGTTGTTCACAGATAGCGCACCGGTCTTGGAGGTTGAAATTGCTGAGAAGGCGGGCTTGGGATGGAGAGGCAAACATACCCTTCTTTTAAATAAAGATCATGGGTCATGGTTTTTTCTTGGCGAAATATATACAGATATGCCATTACCAGCAGACAAAGAGACGACAAAGCATTGTGGATCATGTTCAGCATGCATAGATATATGCCCTACCTCAGCAATAATAGGTCCTTATGAATTGGATGCAAAAAAATGTATTTCTTATTTAACAATTGAACATAAAGAATCAATACCTGAGAAATATAGAAAAGCTATTGGAAATAGAATATATGGCTGTGATGATTGCCAATTTGTATGTCCTTGGAATAAATACGCAAAAATCACAACCGAAAATGATTTTTTAGTTAGACATGATCTAGATAAGCTCAGTCTTATTGATGCATTTAAATTATCTGAAAATGAGTTTGATGATAAATTTAAAGGGAGTGCTATTTACCGAATTGGATACGAACAGTGGTTGCGTAATGTTGCAATTGGGCTTGGCAATGCTCCAAAATCATTGGAGGTAGTGAAAGTACTTCAAAGTAGATTAACCCATACATCGATAATGCTAAAAGAACATATTTTATGGGCCATAAAACAACATAATTAAAAAATATTAATATATATTTGCTACAATTACGCCTTAACTTAAACTCAAAGAATAACTTCAGACCAAATGACATCAATCATCCACTCAAAAAGCTGGGATTTACTAAAAAAGCATTATGAACAGATATCCCCACAACATATACGTGACTTTTTTAATCATGATGCAAGGCGATCTGATAAATTTAGCTTGAAATTTGACGACCTATTATTTGATTTCTCGAAGAACAAAATCACAGAAGAGACGTTAGCCCTACTTTACGGCCTAGCAAAGCAATCTGAACTAAAAAGCTGGATCAGCAAACTCTTTAATGGTGAAAAAATTAACTTTACCGAGAAGCGTGCTGCTCTTCATGTTGCATTAAGGAATCGCTCAAACGCTCCAATACTTTTTGATGGTAAAGACGTTATGCCATCCGTTAATAGAGTACTTAATAAAATACATTTTTTTTCGGATTCAATTAGGTCTGGTGAATTAAAAGGTTTTACAGGAAAGAAATTTACAGCTGTAGTTAATATTGGTATTGGTGGTTCAGATCTTGGGCCCGCAATGGTATGTCATGCCCTTAAATCTTACGGGGAAAAAAGTATTAAGCCAATATTTGTTTCGAACGTTGATGGTTATGACATAGCACAGGCTTTAGATCAATGCGATCCAGAAACTACACTTTTCATTGTTGCCTCAAAAACTTTCACAACACAGGAAACTATGACAAATGCTTTTACTGCTAGAAAGTGGTTAACAGATAGTCTCGGTATAGATGCTGTCAAAAATCACTTTGTAGCTATCTCAACAAATGAGGCTGCGGTTACTGCCTTTGGGATTAGTCCTGAAAATACGTTTGAATTCTGGGATTGGGTAGGTGGGCGTTATTCTCTTTGGTCATCTATTGGATTATCCATAGCCATTTATATTGGAATGGATCAATTTGAAAATTTGTTGGACGGAGCGCATGAAATAGACAATCATTTTAGGGATGCGCCTTTTGAAGAGAATATTCCCGTCACACTCGCAATGATTGGAGTATGGCATATTAATTTTTTTGGTTACAACACATTGGCTGTACTTCCTTATGATCAAGGCTTATCACTGCTCCCATCATATCTTCAGCAAGCAGATATGGAGAGCAATGGTAAGTTTATTGGTAGAGATGGAGAGAAAGTATGTCTCCATACTGGCCCCATCGTATGGGGCGATGCTGGAACAAACGGTCAGCATGCGTTTTATCAACTTATTCATCAAGGGACGGACATCATCCCTACAGACTTTATTATGCCAGCCAACACTCAGTATTCCGTTGGTTCAGAAAAGAATCAACACCATAAAATATTATTCTCAAATTATGTTGCCCAATCAAGAGCTTTAATGTTTGGCAAGACAAAAGAGAAAGTTCGTGCGGAGTTGGTTAGATCACAAAATGATGTAGATGGCCTTGAAGACATTATTCCTCACAAATCATTTGAAGGTGACCGCCCTTCAAACTCATTTTTGTTCAAAAAGCTTACCCCTAAATCTCTAGGTAGGCTTTTAGCAATTTATGAACACAAGATATTTGTTCAAGGCATTATATGGAATATCAATTCGTTTGATCAGTGGGGGGTCGAATATGGGAAGCAACTTGCCTCCCTAATACTTCCCGAGCTCAACAACCAAAACGAAACAAATGGTTTTGATTCTTCAACAAATAATTTAATAAATTACTTTAAAAAAAGCACCTAAGCTATTATTTTAGATTAAAATTATTACTTATTAACTTGTAATAAAAGTTATTGAAAGTGATTCCAATACCCATCCCCAATTGTTTAGCAAATCTATCCGCAAATGATTCATAGCTAGTAAAATCTACAATCTTCTCATATCCAATAATTTCATTTGCTACCGAATAAATATCACCCATGTCATCCGCAAGACCTAGTTGGATAGCTTTTTCTCCGCTCCAAAATAAACCCGAAAATATATCATCGTTATTGGCGAGACGATCACCCCTGCCCCTCTTCACCACATTGATAAATTGCTGATGAACCTCCGCAAGCATAGCGTCAATATGTAATTTTTGTTTAGGATCAATAGGGAGAAATGGGTCCATAATAGCTTTATTTTCTCCAGCTGTAATAAGTCTTCTCTCAATCCCTAGGGTAGCAATGGCCTTTTCAAAACCAAATCCATCTATCAACACCCCAATTGATCCAACAATGCTGGCCTTATCAACAAATATTTTATCCGCAGCCACTGCTATATAATAGGCTCCTGACGCGCAAACATCTTCTACCACTGCATAAACCGGTATTTCTGGAAATTTTTTCTTGTATCGCTGGATTTCGTCATTAATCATACCCGACTGAACTGGACTTCCTCCGGGGCTGTTGATGGATAAAATTAGCGCTTTTGTTCCCGGATTAGCATACACCTCTTTTAGGCTGATCCTAAAGTCTGAGCCATTAACTGGCTGGTCAGCGCCAATCTCTCCACGGAGATTTATAAGCGCGGTAAATTCGCCAGTTGAAACCGCTCCCCGGTCGCCCCCGCTTACAAAAATCAATAAAAGAGCAATCAAATACCCTAAAGTTAGAAATTTAAAGAAGATACCCCATCGCCTTGATCGCCTCTGCTCTATAAAAGCCGAATTAAGCACACCTTCTAATAATTTTCTTTCTGATTCCTGCTTATTGCCTTCTGCCATTATTGTCCTTTATAAAGTAACTACTATTTCACTCTTTGTCATTGTGAAGCTCATAGATTTTAAGGAGCTTCCCTTGCAGGGACCGGATACGCAGAGCCCTGAGGTGGGTTCGTAAATTGCGCCATGCGTTGCACAAATAATAAAAGAACCCTCATCTTCCAAAAAATTATTGTCGACCCAATCGAGCTCGACAGGAAGGTGCTGGCATTGATTCTTATATACATAATAGCTTCCCTTGTAAAACAAAGCAAAACCCGTTTTTTCTTCCCCGTACTCAAAAAATTTAAACTTCGAAGTAGACGGATCTGACGCAAAATCTTTTTTTAACAATTTAATACTCTCAGCCATTTTTAGCGATCCACAAAAAAAGGTCGTGGGCATTTTCAATAAGAGCGAGAGGGTTGTGAAGCTGAAGCTGAGTCATAGTTTGTGCGCCATATGATACCCCTATAGAATCTACTTTTGCATTTGCTGCCATTTCCATATCATAACTAGAGTCTCCTATCATTAGTGCTCTATGATTTTCAATCATTAAGGCCTCTAATATCTCATTAATCATTTGTGGATGAGGCTTTGAAAAGCATTCATCCATCGTTTTAGTTACTTTGAAGTAACTGTAAAGATTTGATTTGTTTAATGCATTGTTGAGTCCTCGCCTACTTTTTCCTGTAGCAATTCCAAGTGCGTATCCTTGGTTATACAACCCCTTGATTCCAAGGTCTACACCGTCAAACAATACAATCTCATCCATTCTTCTTAGATAAGCATCACGGTATAGCGCTTGCAAGCTGATTAAACTGCTCTTTTGCATGTCAGGGAAGAGCCTAGTGAAGGCTTCCTCCAAACCCAAACCTATGATGCCACTGATACTATAATCTGAAGGCAATGCTACCCCCTCAGAAATACACGCCGCCTTTACTGACTCGACTATAATTCCTGCGGAATTTGCAATTGTTCCATCCCAATCAAATATAATAAGATCGTAATTAGTTTGTTTTGGCATAATGCTCAAGCTTAATAAAGTCTGAAGGAATAGGCGCTGTTAGAAAAATATCTTCTCCGGAAAGTGGGTGGCGAAAACCTAACTCACAAGCATGCAAAAACATGCGCTTAAATCCTAATTTTGCATGCCTCTTATTTAATGAGAAATCACCATATTTATCATCACCTACTATCGAAAATCCAAGATGGCTTAAATGAACTCTAATCTGATGGGTTCGACCGGTAACTAGCTTGACCTCTAAGCAACTAAATTGGTCGAAAGCTTGTTTCAGAAAAAAAACTGATCGTGAAACTTTTGAACCTCCAACCACATCTTCTTGTGATATGACTCGAACTTTTTTTTGGCCTTCCTCGTCGGAAGTTTTAATTAAGTTAAGGTCAACTATCAGTTGTTTCTTTTGCCATTTACCATTTACTATAACCTGATATTTTTTATGGATACTCTTGTCACGCATTTGCTTATGAATATCAACAAGTACAGGACGTTTTTTAGCAATTAAAATAATACCTGAAGTCTCTTTATCTATCCTGTGCACAAGCTCAAGAAATCTTGCATCAGGCCGTGATTTTCTTAGTAATTCTATAAGACCATAACTTATCCCACTTCCTCCATGAACTGCTAAGCCACACGGCTTGTTGATAACAATTAACGCATCATCTTCGTGAATAATTGACTTCTCGATAAGCAATGCTTGCTCAGGCTTAATGCTTATGGGAGTTTTTACTTCACTTTTAGGTGATGTGAAAGGTGGTATTCGAACGCTATCTCCCAACGAGAGCCTAAAATCAGTTTTAATTCGTTTTTTATTAACTCTTACCTGACCACTTCGTAATAATTTGTAGATATGGCTTTTAGGGACATTTTTTAACGTTTTAATTAAAAAGTTGTCAATTTTTTGACCTTCACTTCCTTCACCAATAAGCTCATAACGAACACTGTTATTAATATCTGCAGCCATTTTTTTAGTTTTCTTTTAATGATTTATCGCATATACTTAATTCTGTTCAGATATCTTTATAACTAAAGAGAAAAACAATTCTGAATTATACATAAATACAAAAGAATTTAAGGTTTAGATCTGCTCACCAGAAACTTATATAAGAAGCGGACCGATAAAAAAGATTTTTATAAACGAATTTAAAATAAATTACTAAACAAACAAGCACCAATAATAAAAACACTAATAGCATAGAAAAGTACGAATAAAACGTTATTCTATTCAACTAGGATCAATAAGATTCAGTTTGAAGCTTGCTTGTGTGCACCAAATTTATAATAAGTTCTTTATCTAAATCTTCATACATATGGAGATAAGGTAATGAAAAGAATGTTATTTAATGCAACGCAATCCGAAGAGCTCAGGGTTGCCATTGTCAGTGATTCAAAACTTGAGGACCTCGATTTTGAGCGTGGTAATCGAGAACAACGCAAAAGCAATATATATAAAGCTGTAGTCACTAGAGTAGAGCCCTCCCTTGAAGCTGCATTCGTAAACTATGGAGTCGACAGACATGGATTTCTCCCGTTTAAGGAAATAGCCCCCGAATATTATTCAAAAAAATCTAGAAAAAAAGATTTGTCCATTAAAGACGTAATTAATGAGGGGCAAGAGATTATTGTTCAAGTTAGTAAGGATGAACGTGGTAATAAAGGTGCCGCCCTAACTAGCTACCTTTCTTTGGCTGGAAGATATATTGTTTTGATGCCAAACAATAATGATGGTGGGGGTATTTCAAGAAGAATCGAGGGTGAAGAAAGATCTGCTTTCAAAGAAGTTTTATCTCAACTAACGGTCACAAAAGGTACTAGCGTTATTGGTCGAACAGCAGGTATAGGTGCATCGGTAGAACAAATACAATGGGATCTTGATTACCTTAACCAGTTGTGGGAAGCAATTGAAAATGCTGCCAATGCACAGGAAGGACCTTTTCTGATTTACCAAGAAAGTAACTTGGTTATTAGGGCAATACGTGACTACTTCTCTGCTGATATAGAAGAGGTATTAATTGATAAACAAGAAATATTTGATCAAGCCCATCAGTTCATGAGCCATGTGATGCCCGATTACGCAGAGAGGGTAAAGCTTTACGAAGAAAATATTTCACTTTTTTCCAAATTTAACATTGAAAATCAAATTGAATCAGCTTTTCTCCGAGAGGTTCAGCTTCCCTCTGGTGGATCAATTGTAATTGACCATACCGAAGCATTAGTTTCTGTGGATGTAAACTCAAGTCGCTCAACAAAAGGTCGCGACATCGAAAATACTGCATTCAATACCAACCTTGAGGCTGCAAGCGAGCTTGCTAAGCAAATGCGATTGCGTGATATTGGGGGGTTAGTTGTTGTCGACTTTATTGATATGGAGCATCAAAAAAATCAAAGAGAAGTTGAAAATCGTATGAGAGATGCCTTAAAGAACGACAAGGCAAGAATTCAACTTGGAAAAATATCACGATTTGGCTTGATGGAGCTATCCAGACAACGACTAAGGCCTAGTCTTGGAGACTCTATCAATGGGGTGTGTCCTAAATGTAGTGGAACAGGTCGTGTAAGAGATATCCAATCAACCGCTCTTTACATGCTTAGACTAATACAAGATGAGGCAGCTAGGGATGAAAATCAAATCGTTTCCATCCAACTTCCTGTTGAGGTTGCAACACTTCTTTTGAATGAGAAAAGAGCTGCAATTAACGAATTAGAAGAGAAAACTCATAATGACATCGTGATTATACCTAATCGATACTTTGAGATTCCCAAATACTTAATTGAAAGGACGTCGAAAAAGTCAGGGAAGATAAGCTACACCGTAGTAGAGCCACCAGTTGAAGAGCTGGCTAATGGCGACGAAGACGTAGAGAAAGACAAACTAACCCCTGTTGTTAAATCTGTGATGCCAGCGAATTCAAGCACCAAGAAAAATAAGCAAACTAAATCACTGCTTGGATTCTTTAAAAATCTAATTGGGTCTGATGATTCCGATGCTAATCATGATGATCGCGCTCAGGTCGAAATCACAAGCCCAGAAACAGTTAAAGGGAATGGGGATCAGCTTGAATCTGTTAATGAAAACAGAACTAATTCTAACTCAAACAGAAGGCCAGGGAGAAATAGAAGTAGAAAGCCAGGTTTCAATAAGAATCAACAACAAAGAAGAGAAAGAGGAGGAGAAGATGCAACGCCTCAACCATCCGTAATTAATAGCAAAGAAGTTGCTGAGGAAAATAATGTTGGTATAAAAACTCCTAACCAAAGGCGTGATAAACCAGTTGAGAGAATTATTGAAAAACAACAGGAAATTGTTTCGCAAGTAAAAGAGAAGCAGTCGGATGAGTTGTTGAGCACTAAACCAGATCCAAAGAAAAAGCCTGTAAGAAAAAGGGTTGCGCCACCAAAAGTTGATCTTGAAAAAGTAGGATTAAAGTTAGTTGAAACAAGCAAGACTGCAGTAAAAGAAATCGTTAAGGAGGAAGCTACAAAGCCTAAGCCAAGAAAAAAAGCTGCTTGGCAACAAACAGAGGTTGTGGTTAAGTCTTCAGAAAAGTTGCAAATGGTAGAAACAAAGAAAAAGCCGGCAGCAAAGCCTAAAAAGAGCGCAAAGAAAGACTAACGCAATAATAACCGGCGTAACATAAGACTAGAGCGCCGATAACGTGAGTAATCATAAAAAGGAGAGCTAAACCCAGCTCTCCTTTTTGCATGAGCTGAAACAAATCGGCAGTGTATGCTGAGAAAGTTGTTAACCCCCCCAGAAAACCTACATTGATAATAAGTCTAATTTCATCAGAGATGTTTGTTGTAATCTGTAAGAAGGCAATAGATAAACCCATAAAAAAACCACCTAATAGGTTGGCAACTAAGCTACCTAATGGCATTCCTGGGAACATAACTAGCATTCCAGCCCCAATCAACCATCGCATCCATGCCCCAATAGCCGCAGAAAAACCTATAAGAAAAAAATTAAGCATAGCTAAATTTTAATAAAATGCTCACGATAATACTTTAGCTCCTCAATCGATTCCATTATATCTGCCAATGCTTCATGCTTCCCTGCTTTTTTAAAGCCGTCAATAATTTCTGGTTTCCAGCGCTTAGATAATTCTTTAAAAACACTTACATCGAGGTTGCGATAGTGAAAGAAGCTTTCGAGCTCCGGCATATGCTTAGCCATAAATCTTCTGTCTTGGCATATAGAGTTACCACACATTGGTGACTTATTTTTTCCAACATATTTAGCCATAAATTCTAGTAGCTGTCTCGTTACTCCTTCTTCGTTATGTTTTGAATTTTTTACTTTCTCTATCAATCCTGATTTTCCATGGGTTCCTTGATTCCATGCATCCATTCTAGCTAGGACTGCATCCTCCTGATGTATAACAAAGACCGGGCTCTCAGCAATAATCGTTAAGAAAGGATCAGTTATTACTACCGCAATCTCAAGTACCTTATCGTTTTCTGGGTCGAGGCCGCTCATCTCCATATCCAGCCAGATTAAATTATTATTGTTTTTTTCGTCCATCATGATTTCCATTAAATTGTTTGATCGGGCCAGTTTTAGCACTCACTCTCTTACTTTAATTGCAATTTTACTGCACAATACACACTTTTACACAGAACTATTATCAATGACAATCAATTACCAGTCTTTTTTTATCTTTCTTATTATCTTTGCTGCTAGTTTAGAGTTTTGGCTGAACAAAAGACAGATAAACCATGTCCAAAAAAATAAAAATAAAGTTCCCGTTGAATTCTCAAAAACTATAAAACTCAGAGATCATAAAAAAGCAGCTGACTATACTGTAGCAAAAACACAATTTGGATCATTCGGGTTGGTGGTTTCTGCATTCGTAACTTACTACCTCACTATTGGTGGAGGAATTAATGAAATTAATGCTGCAATGATCGACTATGATGTCTCTTCATTGCTTGGTGGATCATTAGTAGTTACTTTCTTGGCAGTTATTCTCTCTATAGTTGAAATACCTAGTAATCTTTATAGCACCTATGTTATTGAGGAAAGGTTTGGTTTTAATAAAACAAAAGCGAAAACATTTATGAGCGATGTATTAATTGATCTGGCAACAACAGCATTAGTGACGTTCGCTATTATGTATATTTCTTTATGGATTATATCGTCGCTAGGATCAAGTTGGTGGGTCTGGCTGTGGGTATTTCTAAGCGCAGTGGTTGTAATCATGTCCGCTCTCGCACCGGCTCTTCAGCAATTAAAGAATAAGTTCTCACCACTAGAAGATAAAAAACTTAAAAGTAGTATTGAAAAGCTGCTAGTGAAGTGTGGCTTTGAATCAAAAGGCTTATTTATTATGAATGGCTCGCTTAGGAGTTCGCACGGAAATGCTTTTTTTGGAGGGTTTGGCAAGACAAAGCGAATTATCTTTTTCGACACTCTACTAGAAAAGCTATCTCATAAAGAAATTGAGGCAGTGATTGCTCACGAATTAGGTCACTTTAAAATGAATCACGTGAAAAAATTTATGGCTATTATGATCACTATTTTATTTCTAAGTCTTTATGTTCTAGGTGGCCTTAAAGATAATCCGCTTTTTTATCAGGCCTTAGGAGTTTCGCAAATGACCGATGCTAACTTTCTTATGTTATTTAATTTCGTTTTATTAAATTATCTGTTCTTTTTTATCAAGCCTATAATGACCTACTTATCAAGGAAGAATGAATACGAAGCGGATAGCTATGCATGTCTCTATACTCAAGGATCTGACCTTAAACAGTCTTTAACGAAGCTTTACCGTGATAACGCCTCCACTTTGACACCTGACCCTCTATACTCGGCTTTTAATCACTCACACCCCCCAGCATTAATGCGAATTAAAGCAATAGACGGTCTATAACATGCAAATTACCACCAGAATGGAATTCGATGCCGGGCATAGAATTCCCAATCATAAAAGTTCCTGTAAAAATTTACATGGGCATCGTTACGCAATAGAGGTGACAATTTCTGGGGAGATAGTAGAGCAGAAAAATGAGTCAAATTTTGGTATGGTCATGGATTTTAAAGATGCAAAAGAGGTAATTAAAAAACTTATCGTTGAACCATGGGACCACGCCTTTATTGTCTTTGAAAAAGACTTTGAGGTACTTGATTTTTTAAATGGCATGCAAGACCATAAAACCGTTGTACTGCCAAAGGTTCCGACTGCAGAAAATATGGCTCTAATTGCTTTTGAACTGCTTAGTGAGGCATTTTTAAAAGAATTTAAGGGTCTTATTAAACCAATTAATGTTCGACTCTTTGAGACCCCTAATAATTGGGCAGATGCTTCATAACATATCTTGACGTTATTTTGGTTGCTTTATTTTTGAAATTTTTGTTCCCTCTAAAGATGCATTCACCATTAATCCTTGAGGTGAAAAAATAAACGATATAACAGGGTCTTTTATATTCTCAACGGTAAGATCCTCACCGGCGCCAAAATTTGCAATGGCCACGCTACCATCAGCACCCCCATCCCACCCATCGCTATCTTTGAAGCGATTTAGAGCATTTTTGCTCAGGAACATGATGACTTCCGACCTCCTTTCTATGCCAAACTGAAATCCTACGGAGCCCGATATATTGTTGTAGTATTGAATATTTTGATCATTAACACGCAATGCGCCTTCGCCGTAAGATCCACCAATTATCCAACCTGCTTTTATAATGCTTGGGAAGACTAATATTCCCTCCGCCTTGCCTGCTAAAGTTTTTGCTGCTGGTGAAAATTCAAAAAGCTTTTGGAGAACCTCGTCGATTTGGGCATCTATTTCTACCTTGGAGTCAGAAAAGGCAATTTGTGAAAAGGATAGTGTGAATATTAAAAACCAAAAATTTAACCATCTACTCATCTCTCGTTTCCTTTTTTAATCTATTCTTAATTATTACACTTCATAAAATAAAAGCAAGGTAGGGAGTAAGTTCAAAGAGCTGGAGCCAGACTTATCTTGAGTTAGATATATTGCAAGGCTAGCGGTTTGATATTAAGCTTAACAATGCCGTTAGCTTCCTTCTTAAATGAAGTGCAACTATAAGAAGTAAGCCGATGAAAATAGCAGGACGCTCCAATTGAAAGTCAGATTGAATCTTTTGATGCGGTCGATTATCTAAGATTTTTTTAGTGAATGTATCTGATAACTCACCTTTAATGTATTGTGATTTTATTTGTTCTGATAAAGATATTAAATAGTCCTCATACAACTTAGTAAGATACCTCTCGTAATCTGCTGAAGCAACAGATGGATCAGGCTCATCTTTTCCACTATCACTATTTCTTGATCCCGTTGCCCCGGGAAGTGAGTCATAAATGTCTGATCCCCAGTATCCAACATACATATTTCTTGAATTATATCGCTTAACAGGAACGGGAACGTTCCCTCCAATACCAACAAAAATTAACTCTTCCCCTAAATTAAAATCGTCCAGGTTAACTCGATTAATCGCATTTACCTTTGGGGCCTCATCACCATCAGTAAAAAAAAGAATTTTTGATGGGAAGTTTAGGCTGTCTTGCATTTTAGCAGCTGACTTTATACCAAATGTGATTCGCGAGTTTCCTTTCCAAGCCATTCTCCATTCAAGCTTGCTGATAGTATCCATCAACTCATCATAATTCTTACACTTTTCTACTGGTTCAATAATATTGGCAATATTATCTGCAACAAAAATATTAATGCTAAAAAAACTTCCACAATCTGACCTGTCAATGATGTTTTTTAAGAGGAGCTTGGTATATTCAATTCGGGTAACTGGGCTATCCTTGACGAGTAAGTCTTCAGCATTCATCGATTGTGATACATCTACAAGGAGCATGTAACTGGTAATTGACTTCTTCAGCTGAACTGTTGGATTATTTATAGCTAGAAGGCATAGTAATGCCAGTAGCACCATTACTGTTAGCTCTGTTTTATTTCTTAGAATATTGATAATGCCTGCAATCATGGCAAACCAATAGGAATATTACTGAGTTCCTGAACAGATTGCTCAGATATAATCTTTGATGCCTCAGTTGGTATGGAGGAGAGTAGTAAGCTTAAATTAAATTTTGCCATGCTATTGTCAGGGTTTATAGCCAATGACTTCTCAAGCGCAATGATAGCGCTTTGCAGTTTTTGAAAATTTTCTGCGGTAACTTTCCCATCATCGCTGAGTGGTTTAGTTAATGCATCCTTAAGATACAATGTCCCTATATTGTAATAAATCTCATCAATATTTCTGCTCTCGGGAAACATCTTCAATAGTCGTGTAAACTTTTCTATTGCATTGTCATACTCGCCCTGCTCTCCAAGTTGGTAGGCAGAAGAATACAAGCTAAGAAATTCATAGTTATCGTTAATTATCAATTCGTCCTTTACTAATTTTTGGTTAATCTCCGACACCTCAACAATCCTGCTGAACTCATAAAAAGAAAATAAAAGAAGACCTAAAAAAAGAATAGAAAAATAACGACCTTTTAGATTGAAAATACTTTTTAACATCTTCATAAGTTAGACCTTAATATTTTTAATGGCAATGAGAGATACAATTAGCGCTAATAATAATTTCAAAATTGACGGGTTATAATTTTTTCCGGGTATATCTCTTTCAATTTTGATGGGTTTTTTTTCTTTTTGATCAATATCAGCAATGGCGCTTGAAAGTGCATCGGGATTCTCAGCTTCGTATGCTTTATATTCGGTTTTAAGTGACTTAAAAAAATTGTCGAGTTTGATGACGGTCGGCTCCCTACCCTCAAGATAAGTATTTCCTGAGAATAAGCTAACATCATTAGGTTCTTTAATAATGATCCAATATAAATTTATTTTTTTTTCATTTAACATTTCCGCAATTCTTTCCTTAACCCTCTTGGATATTTTTCCGGCTCCGTCTGACAAAAGGACTAAGGCCTGAGATCCTGTTGTCTCAATTTCACTAAACATAAAAAGTCCTGATGTAATACCAGACCCTATGTTTGTTTGATTAATCGAAGATCCTGTCGCTGCATCAATAGCTGCGTAGGTATAGCTTCTATTTTTAGTAATTTTTGAAGCGTAAAGTGCTGAGTTTGAAAACCCAACTATACCAATCATATCCGATGGGCGTTGATCAATAAAATCCTTCAATATCCTTCTTGCAGCGAGTGATTTAATTTCAGACTTATTGTCATCGTCACCAATAAATGGTTTTGCCATACTCACACTTCTATCAATTAGGAAGACAAGCTGAGCACCTTTACCGATTTCCGTAATGGATGTTGATTTGGACCAAGGATTTGCAAGAATAACCACCAATAGGAAAATAATG
Organism: Methylophilales bacterium HTCC2181; assembly: GCA_000168995.1. GTDB lineage: Bacteria > Pseudomonadota > Gammaproteobacteria > Burkholderiales > Methylophilaceae > BACL14. The sequence continues at coordinate 946,926 of AAUX01000001.1, forward strand.
AGGGACATAAGAGATCGGCATAGCATAGTAATTTTTTTGGAAATACCGTCTTGTTCAAATATTTTTATACTGCTTATAGCCGTATTGTCAGATATTGACACCATAAAAGGTAAGACCGATAAGGGTAACAATAACAGCCAAAGTGGATGAATAAAGTCCAACTACAATTTTCTCTCTATAATTTTCAGTTCATTTGAAAGGTAAAGAATCTTATCAAATCGACTTTTTGAGTAGAAGGATTCCGATGAATAAACCTCATCATTCGTTATATCTACGAACGCTTTAATCTCATGTTTGAAAGAAAAATATTTTGATTTATTAGAGATAAGCTTATCAATACTATCGCCATTCATGTTTTGTCCAAAGGCCTTATTACAACCGTCCATTAGGACAAGTACCGACTCATCATAGCTCTCTTCATTGCCTAGGCGGTGTAAGGGCTTAATTTTTTTATTGGCTTTTGTAAAAGGGCCATTCATTCTGGTGACAAAAGTTAGATCCATCTTTTTATAAAGGAGTATAAGCAGGACAGAAAAGGAAAGAGCTAGCAGTGCGAACAATGGCTGCCTGCTATGATTTAATGGGTTAGGTTTAATTTGACCAAGGGAATTGAGAAGGATCTCATTAAGGTCTGAAGATGCAATGCGAGAAAACCAGTAACTTTTAGTAGATATTTCTAGCTCATCATCACCAATCTTATAATGGTGCGTTGGTAATGCATACTTTTTTCCCTCAGATCTATGAAAAATCTGGTAAGTAATTATATTAAAAAAGGTGTGCTCACCACCTTTACTAACATTATGACTTTCCTGCCTCACCAAACGAATGCCTACATTTTTCTTGACCAATAATTTTGGAGCATCTGAAAAAGGTTCTTTTGTGGTTATTTTATCCTCAACTAAGATCAAGTCACCAAGCTGAAATCCATGTTTAAAATTACTGATATTGCTTTCAAAATTATATTCCGCAGCAAAGGCGAAGGTGCTGATAGCTGCGGTAAAAAAGAAGATCAGGATCCGGATCATATAACGGCTCTCATAAAGTATTGTTGAATGGCATTCATATCAATACCATTATCTAACTCTAAATGCATTAGCTGATTTTTTGCGAAGATATGAAAAGTTTTTTCTTTTGATTTCCTATAATCATGCAATAATTTTTCTTTAACCCTCGGTCGTAAAAAAATTTCTCTCTCCAGGCTCAATTCAGAATCCTTAAAGTTGGTAAAGCCATAGCTTGGCAACCTTTTAATTTCTTCTTCAGTGGATAAATGAACAGGGATAACATGATGATTGGACAGTTGCTCAATCATTGTATTAATATGTTTATGGCTGTGATGAAAGTCTGAGATCCAAAAAATTAATGATTTCTCATTAGGAACTTTCTGAGCAATGTTCGAAATATGATCGCTAGTTGCTCGGGCACCCTCTAAAGTTAGCCCATCAATCCATTTACCAATAGTATGAAAATTGTTGCTGGACTCTAGAGCAAGGTTATTTTTAATGACATCGTTATAGCACAGCATACTAAACATATCGCCATGCTCAACTGCTGATGATGCAATAATTTTGGCAAGTAACTTAATAGTAGAATTATTCTCCTTCATAGCGAACATTGAACTAGAAATATCACAAAGAGCTACCAGATTAACTGGATTGTTGAGATTGAATGTTTTAACAAATATGTTCTCATGTGGATCAGTAATGGAGTTTTTGATGTCGATACTAGAGAGGTCTGGGTGATCATTAAAGTTTTTAGAGCCGCTATATTCAAAATCATTTCCTATCTTAGAGCTCAGATGATTTCCATACCGGTAATTTTTTGATCGCCATGATATCGAATAATTAAAATAATCTATTCTCATTAGCTAATCCAGTTTTGGAGTGGCGACTTTAAGGAGGACTTCCTGTGTAAATTTTTCTAGCAACTCTGTTCTATTGTTTTCATAAATTCTATTGACCACTAACCTGTGAGCCATCACCGCATGAAACACATACTCAACGTCAATTGGTTGAACATGATCCCTGTTACTCATCCATGCGTTAACTTTTGCTGCCTTAACCAGCATAATCATGCCTCTTGGGCTACTGCCTGCAATGATAAAATCATCTATATCAATTCCTTCCACATCGACAGCAAATTTTCTTGGAGTCTCTGTTGCCTGCCACAATGTCTCAATATAGTTTTTGATGTGGTCGCTCGTCTGAATATTTTCTTGTATTGCGGCCGACACTGCATTAAGTTCTTTACAGTCAAACAATGGTGAAGGTATATCTTCAATCAGCTTAGAGGTGTCCTGAAACTTAGTATCAAAAATGATGGAATCACGCAAAACTTTATCTGTAGGAGACTGAATAGACACCTCCATCATAAATCTATCTCTTGCTGCGGCTGGAAGCTCAAAGGTTTCATTCTTTTCAACCTGATTACGATCTGCAAAGACAACCATATTAGGAAGATAAATAACATCATTGAATGCGCTCACCGATTTTTCTGCCATTACTCGCAACAATAATGAGTGAACTTGGGGCCTAGCCCTATTGATTTCATTAAAGAAGAAGATAGAGAGATCCTCCCCTTTTTTTAACAAAGGGCCCTTTGAGATACTTGGCTTTCCCTCATCATTTATTGATGCATGATAGATGATATCGTTAGGCATTAGATCGACTGTACCTTCGACCCTTTCGTATGAACCACCTATCAGTTTAGTAATAACTTGCAGCAGGGTCGTCTTACCTACACCTACGCCGCCTTCCAACAACACATGGCCTCGGGCAAAAAGACTAATAATAACTAGGTTAATAGCTTTTTCTTGGCCCAGGATGATCTTATTGGCATCCTGTTTTATTTTAAGGGCATGCGCATGCCATTCTTTGGCTATATTCGTATCAATTTTCATGAATTCCTCAGTATTGTAAGTAAAGTTAAGGTTGTCATTTAATTAACTATTATGTCTATCTTTAACGTCAGAAGCAAAGCCCTCATAGGTCCTTATTGCCCTAACATTGACCTGAACATGCTGGCCCATTCTTCTCATAATGGGTAAGTCGAGAAGAATCTGATCGAGCATTTCGTGACTTTCGACATTTACAATTGCAATAACGTTTCTTTCCCCAACAACCTTCCAAAGATCCACTACCACTCCAGCCTCTTTTGCCCCTAGAGCCGCGCCAGCTTCTTCGGTCCAGATATCAAACAAATCATTTTGTGTCATATTGGCTGAATACCCAACCTGAAAATCTAGATGAAATAACATATGTGTCCTTTATCAGCACTTTAATGAATGGCGGGAGGAAAGATTCTAAAGCATAATCTTTATTGATCCTCCCTGCTCTCTAGCAAGCCATTATATTTTCTTATTTATCTCTTAACGAGTCATTCCTGTTATACCAAAAAAAACTATAACTTCGGTGAACAGTTTACGCTATCGAACAATTAAGAGGACCTATCCTGGCTTGGATCAATTGTCTTATTACCATCATCACTGCCCATTCCGCCATTCATTTTCACCTCAGCAATTGTTGTCAACAAAGCTTGCATCTCCTTCGAAACAATGCCCATAGTACCGATAAGTCCGACAAGCTCATCCTTCGCTTTTTGTTTGGCATTATCGCGTGCTTCGTTTACATACTGCATTGCGTCGCCGGGAAAATCAACGCTGAATGACGAAAAATCATAGGTACGATTGCCAAAATATTTGAACTTCATGCCCGAATTTATTTTCAACGTTTTGCCACTATTTAATACCTCAAAACCGAGGCCACCGATCACCCCTGATGCTTCACTTACATAGGGTATTGAATAAATGTACCTAATTTTTTTCTTGCTTTCCTCGGAAGTTGAAAACCCCCCGGTCAAATCTTCGATTGCTTTTCTTACCGTCGCCGCAGGGCTTTTCCAGTCTTTCGTGCTCCATTTAATGGCACCATCGTAACTAAGCTGAGACTTTGGGTCAAAATTACCTGATGCTGCTTGGGATACATCAGGATACCAGGTTAGTTTGATACGGTATTTTACTGTCCGAGTCCTACCCGCCATCTTAAGCTTTTTGTCGAACAGAGGATCTTTGTTAAACAGAATAATACCATCCGACTTAACTTTCTGAAGCGTATTTAGTTGTTGCTGAAAAGTTGCTGCAACAGCTACGCCGTCACAAAACGATTTTCTTGCAGAAGCATAGCGTGACTGGGCCGCACTAATCTCTTTATCACTTGATCCCATATAACCCATAGCTAGGGCAAGTTTGGTTTTAACGCTTTCTTCAATAGACGTATCGTCACAACGCTCCGTATTATTATTCATGATCTTATCCGCATCGCCGGTTGTGATTGCTTGTTGAACCCATGCACCATCCCCTGCTGGCTGTGTGTAGGTCGCCCCGAAGTACTGATAGGTTTTATATTTATCATGTATTCGACTGATCGCGGTTCCATCAATCCCGTAGGCCGCCAATTTTTCAGTTAACTTGGCACTTAATGCTGACTTAACCGCATCCCCTATCTGTTCCTGTGATTTTTGTAGGCAATTTGAAGCACCAGAATCTAAGCATGCTTGCGCAGCATCCTTTATCTTATTACAATTTTCTTGCGTTAATATCTCTGTGCATTGTGAATTTAGATTTTGCGCTACGTTACTCGTCGAAACATTCTCCTTGGCCTTAGCTAATCCTATACTTTTTATTTGATCCACGGCATCACTGAGACAGTTTGCTGAGTCGGTCGTAGAGCATGCTTGAGCAGTCGATTGAATTTTTGAGCAAGTGTCTGCCGGAATTTGATTACTCGCACATTGTTCAGCTACATTAGCTTGCAATTGATTTTTTGCGTCTGAAGTTAAACTGCTGGCATATTTTCCTAATGAATTGATTTCATCAGTCACGCAATTCTGGGGGTTTTTGTTGGTAGCGCAGCCTTCAAAACTTTTAATTGCTGCAGAACATACTGAGGTCTTTACCCCATACTTTGCACATGCCGCTGTAATTTGGTTTTCTGCTTTAGCAAGGGCAAGCATCTTAAAAGCCGTTTGTTGGCAAACCTGAGGATCAGAGTTTGAGGCACAATTACTGATAACACTTAATGCCTTATTGCACTGCGCAGTTCCCACGCTTAAATTTTTACATTGGCTGGCAACCATAGGCCCTATCTTTTTAATAAGTATTTCACGTGCCTTATTTTGGATTTTAATCTTAGCAGTAGCTTTACATTGATCAACATCTCCTCCGGACGCCTCACAATCTGCATAAGCTTTGGTAAGTGCAGCGGTTAAGTCACTAACATTGGGCTTGGCATACAGATGACCAGGGGAAGAAAAGAAAAGAACGGCTAATGTTGAAAAAAAAATTAATCTCATAGTGAATATCCTTTAATTAGTTAAGCGGCCTAGTGGAAAACATTACCTTTCATCAAGAGCAAAATCAATGATCTTTAATTGATCGTCAAGTTTATTGTAAAAATTATTAATAAAAAATTCAGTATTAGCAAAATAATAGGCTGTGTTGTAGTCGATATTAACAGGAGTCTCACTGAGATTGTCTGGAAGGCGAATAGGCCTTCCTTCTTTAAAGTGCTTGATACTCAATTGATCAAGCCCCCCATTATTGTTAATAATCAAATTGGTGGCTATTGCACGTTTTAATAGCTCCACATCCTCAGGGGAGTGAATGACTAAAGTTTTTTTCATATGCCCATTATCGAAATTGGTCTCCCATAGTAGCCTTTTCCAGTCCTTTCGGTCTTTGCAGTCCACCATGGATATTTCTGGAACTATACTATCAAGGAGGTTGCCATCGGGCGACTGATAGCCATCAAATGCAATTAACAAAGCTTTGCCTGGGTTGGCAACAAAAAAATTATTTTCATTTTCTCCGTAATAGGCCAGCAAGCTATCTAAGCTGATCTTCTCGAGTATGTTACGTGTATTTTTTCGTGTAAATTTTATTTGTTCTGACTTTATATCGTCGGCCAAGTCGATGCGCTTTTCAATTTCACCGATCTTTCCTGCTATAAAACTTTCCTCTCCGGGTATCTTCCCTTCCGCCCAACCATTAAAGGGTTCAACTTCAAACTTAGATGGTTTTTCACTCCTTAATATATCAAGCTTAGCCTGAAAGGCTTTAAAAATATTATTGGACAGGATACTTTTGACACCAGATGTATCTTTATTAGTAATCCGATAATTATTTTTAAATAAATCTTCTGAATCCGTAAAATCTTTATCGAAATTGCCTAATTTGATTGTGTTATCTTCCCCTTCGATGATGGTTGGTGTGATGATGAGAACGACTTCTGTATCAACGTTGCTTGGGCTCTCGAATGAGAATAATCCTCCGAGTAAGGGGATAGATGACAAAACCGGCACACCCGTTGTAGTCATGGTTTTTTGTTTGCTCACCAGTCCTGCAATAATGAGTGGAGACTCATTGTTAACTCGTGCATATGTTTGAATTTTGCGTAAAGTGGTGGTGGGCGCGGATGCCATAGCTACCCCGGTGCTGTTGTATATAATCACATCCTCATCATCAACCTTTTGTGAAATAGTTGCATCTATCAACATACTAATTTCCTGGTTGTCATCCGAAATCCTAGGGCGAATATTTAACATGATACCTACCGGTAGATAGGTAAAACCAGCCGTCGAAGCGCCAACGGCTGTAGTCACACTCGCGGCGATAGGAATATTCGTTCCCACCTTGATTGAGGCCTGCCTATTATCCAGGGTCATTAAGGAGGGTTTTGATAAAACCTGTGATTTTGTTTTAGTAATTAAAGCCTCAAGATTAGCGGCAAAAGATGGCCCTGCACCAGTGCCACCCGCAGTCGTATAAGCTACGCTTGCCGCAGCCGAACCAGCGGCAACCGATGTAATTTCAGCTAACGTACCAAGACTGATAATCGAACCATTAGTTCTTGTGGTAGACCAGTTTACCCCTAGCTTTGATAGTTCGCTTGACGCTATCTCTAAAACAATACCCTCGATCAGAATCTGTTTGGCTGGCCTATCGATAAGCTCAGAAATTGCCTTGTTGACCCGCAACAAGGCCTTTTGATCATTAGGGTTGTAAATTACTAAAAGCTGAGATGAAACTTGGCCTGCAAGGGGCACAGGGAGATCTGCTGTTGGTGGCGAAGTAAGTTGCGAGCTGGTAGGGGTTGTTGTCGAATCAGTATAAGTGTCGGTAGTTGATGTAGTGGAGCTCTGCTGACTCAAATATTTATTCAGCGTATTACCACCTACTAAGCCGGTTGATTTAGCATCAGGGGATGGCATTTTAACAATCATTGGCAAACGGCTTGCTTTAATAGCACTGGGTAAATATTCAATGGCGTTGCTTTGTTCTGTATCGTCTTCAACATTATCTGATGCGGAATCGGAATATAAATTGTTGCTACTCTTCGTTGTATTTGTCTTGTTTAATTTATCAAAAACATCGTCACTATTGCTTGAAGTATTCTTTTTGGGGGCACTATCCATTTCATTATTCTTTTTTTCTTCTGCAGTTAACGGAAGACCTAACTTTCCTCTAAAGCTATTATCAGCCCAAAGTGCCGCACTGTCTGTGATTACAGAAAATCCCATAGCCTTTAAACCGAACAATGCGCCATCTGGATCTACGTATGACAAATTAATTAGCTTGAAATCAAGATCTTTGACCGACAGGCTACTTTCGTATTCCAATGTTTTGGTTGAAACCTTTTTAATCAAATCCCCTATAAACATATTGGTATTTAATGTGTTAGGTAAAATTTCACCATCCACTGATTTGGTCGAATAAACATTTAGCTGGGGTGTTCTTCGAGGTCTTTTCATGTAACCAAAATACATATTTTCGTAAACGTTTTCCTCCAATTTTCTTTGAATGGCGCTATAAAAAATAACGTCCTCAACTTCAGGTACTGAGGTGGAAAGGGATATTGGAACCACATTAAAACCTTCGTTCATTTTCAACTCAAATACAATGTCGTCTATTAAGGCCTCAACCTCTACTATACTAATATTTGGAAGCTCGATTAATCGCGATGCTGGAAGCGGAATTTCATCCAATATAGGATTTTTTGTAGCATTATCATCGGCACTTAATGCAACATTTTTTGTCAAAGTATCAGCTTTATTCTCTTTTGTAACAACAGGCTCAGTTTTTTCTTCTCCTGAAGTAGGATCCACATAAGGGTTCTCATCTTTAACAACAGCACTAATTGAAGTAGATTTTTTCGCTGTACTAGAGTTAGTTATTTTTTCAAAAATATCGTCACCACTGCTTTGGATTGGTTTTTCTTTTACCACGACAGGATTGTTTTTTTTCTCTGATAATAAATCGTATTGGGGGGATAAATTTAGAGGATCTTCTGGGGGTTTATCTAATTTTTCTTCCAGTAAGGCGGGGGGGGGATTTATGACTTTTAAGTTCAAATCATTTGGCGAAGGTTTAAAGTAAGATACTAGGGCGGCTTTTTTATTTTCTAAATTAGTTTTTAAATCACTAACAAAGCCGTCATCATTAATGATTGGTCCTAAAAGGGAAGCAGAAACTCCTGCTAAAGCAAGGCAATTCATAGCTATTAAAAAAGTTAATTTATTCATATCGTATTTTCATCTATTCAATTATTAAATGTATAGGAAAGATTAGTTGACCTCAAGACATTCAACAGAGATTTCTTCACTTAAAATAAAAATTTATTTTGAGGTACATGTGATTTGATCTTAAAATCATCATCCTAAAATAGGATGAGATTGAATGCAGCAAACAATGTAAGTTTGAGAATTTCACATGCAGTATGGCGGAAGGAGAGGGATTCGAACCCTCGTTAGGGAGTTCACCCTAAACACGCTTTCCAGGCGTGCGCCTTAAACCACTCGGCCACCCTTCCGACTCGAAGATTATATATTATTTTTATCCTTGATTAATAAATCACAAAGCTTAAATTAGCTTTCACTGGAGTATTAATTTTTCTAATCCAATTTTATAACTCTTATAGGTCATATATAAGAGTTAATTTTGTTTACAGGCTTGATTTATAGATTATTTAGGATTAATGTATGGCTTTAACATAAATAAAAAAAACACCCATAAAACGCATACTTAGGAGGCAACATGGCTTTTACTACACTTAAGGACCTTGGAATTGATAGTCCTTATAAAAAAGAAAAATATGATAATTATATTAATAATCAGTGGGTTAAACCAGTTGATGGTAAATACTTTGAAAATTTAACGCCTATATCAGGTAAACCTTTTTGTGAAGTAGCTCGATCCAATGAAAAAGATATTGAGTTGGCTCTTGATGCCGCCCATGCAGCAAAAGATGAATGGGGTAAAACAAGCACTACTGATCGCGCCAATATTTTAATTAAAATAGCTGACAGGATGGAGCAAAACCTTGAAACCATTGCCTTGGCTGAAACTATTGATAACGGCAAACCTATTCGCGAATGTATGGCAGCTGACATCCCATTAGCAATCGACCACTTCAGATACTTTGCTGGTGCCGTAAGAGCCCAAGAAGGCTCTATTGGTGAAATTGATCATGACACAATGGCCTACCATTTCCATGAACCATTAGGTGTGGTTGGGCAAATTATTCCATGGAATTTTCCTATTCTCATGGCGGTATGGAAACTAGCTCCGGCCCTTGCTGCGGGTAACTGTGTTGTGCTTAAGCCAGCAGAGCAAACACCAGTTTCGATTATGGTGTTATTAGAAATAATAGGTGACCTACTCCCTCCTGGAACGCTTAATGTAGTAAATGGTTTTGGACTGGAGGCAGGTAAACCTCTGGCAAGTTCTTCTCGCATTGCAAAAATAGCATTTACTGGGGAGACAACTACTGGACGATTAATAATGCAGTACGCGTCACAAAATATTATTCCTGTAACACTAGAGCTAGGTGGCAAATCACCTAACATCTTTTTTGAAGATGTAATGGACAAGGATGATGGCTTCTTTGATAAAGCATTGGAAGGCTTTACGATGTTTGCCTTAAACCAAGGTGAAGTATGCACCTGCCCCTCACGCGCACTAATACAAGAATCGATCTACGATCAATTTATGGAAAGAGCATTAGAGCGAGTAAAAGCCATTAAGCAAGGTAGTCCACTTGATGCATCGACTATGACTGGTGCTCAAGCCTCAAGCGAGCAAATGGAAAAAATTCTTTCCTATATTAAGCTGGGTAAGGAGGAAGGTGCGGAGCTACTTACTGGTGGTAATAGAACTATTATGGAAGGTGAGCACGCTGATGGTTACTATATAGAACCGACCGTATTTAAGGGGCATAATAAGATGCGTATATTCCAAGAAGAAATATTTGGTCCTGTTGTCTCAGTAACTACCTTCAAAGACGAAGCAGAAGCTTTAGAGATAGCAAACGACACCCTATACGGTTTAGGTTCTGGTGTCTGGACAAGAAACGGAAATACTGCCTTTAGAATGGGTAAAGGGATTCAAGCTGGTCGTGTTTGGACCAATTGTTATCATGCCTATCCTGCTCATGCAGCTTTTGGTGGCTATAAACCATCAGGTATTGGCCGTGAGACTCATAAGATGATGCTTGATCATTATCAACAAACGAAGAACTTATTAGTCAGCTACACGGAAACTAAACTTGGCTTCTTTTAAGTCGACTCTTTAAAGGAAAAATTTAAAGGCCAGGATCTATGCCTGGCCTTTATTTATTATGATTAGCAGAATAACTTCCACCGCATCCGCAGATCAGCTTATTGATGAATTAATTAGTGTGCATGGCGACCTCATGTTTCATCAGTCCGGGGGCTGTTGCGATGGAAGCGCTCCTATGTGCTACAACAAAGGTGAGTTCTATTTAGGTCAAGCTGACGTAGAGATCGGTATCGTAAGAAATACTCGATTTTATATGAGTGCTGAGCAATTTAGCTATTGGGAACACACGCATATCACTCTGGATGCTATCAAAGGGACTGGGGGTCAATTTTCACTTGAAAGGCCCACTGGAATGCGCTTCATTATTCGCTCTCGCCTTTATACTGATGATGAATGGGAATATCTAAAAGATCATCCGGTAAAAAATTGCGGTTAATTAGTTTGATAGGCTTTTATTAAGGTAAAATAATTAGTGGCGGGCCTCCTCGCATTGTTATTTAGCCAACCTGGTCAGATGCGGAAGCAAGCAGCCACAACTATTGATACAAGTGCCGGGGGTCTGGCTCGCCTTTTTAACTAAATTGAAAAAACTGACATGTCATACCAAGTTCTAGCCCGTAAATGGCGACCAAAATCGTTTGACACACTCATAGGACAAGAAAGTGCTGTCCAGGCAATCGCAAATGCTCTAGATCAAAATAGACTGCATCACGCTTATCTATTTAATGGCACCAGAGGCATTGGAAAGACTACAATAGCTAGAATTCTTGCCAAATCACTCAACTGTGAACAAGGCATTTCATCCAAGCCCTGTCTCACTTGTTCGGCATGCCAAGAAATCGATGTAGGCCGTTATGTAGATCTCATTGAATTAGATGCAGCCTCTAATACCGGAGTCGACAATATGATCGACTTGCTAGAGAATGCGCAATATGCTCCATCATCAGGACGCTTCAAGGTTTATATTATCGACGAAGTGCACATGCTTTCCAAAAGCGCCTTTAATGCGATGCTCAAGACTCTGGAAGAACCGCCAGAGCATGTAAAGTTTATTCTCGCAACCACAGAACCTCAAAAAGTGCCGATTACCGTGTTGTCCCGCTGCCTTCAATTTAATTTAAAACAAATGACTACGGAAAATATCGCCAGTCACTTAACGAGCATCCTTACAGAAGAAAAAATTGGATCTGAGAGTGGTGCTATTCAAATTATTGCAAAAGCAGCAAACGGTAGCATGCGAGATGCGCTATCTATACTTGATCAAGCTATTGCCTATTCTTCTGAAAAAATTAGCACGGAAAAAGTCACGCAGATGCTTGGAACAATAGAGGATGACATCCTATTTGACATTATTAAGCATCTTATTGATAAAAATGGAAAAGGTCTGACCGATATCGCCAAGGCGATGGAGGAAAAGAATACATCATTTGATGACGCTCTTAACGGGCTAGCCAAACTTGTTCATGAGCTGGCTGTCTGCAAAATTATTCCTGACCAATATGCAGAATCAAGTAAAAAAAATTTATATGAAGAGTTTGCAAAAAAACTAACGGGAGAGACATTGCAACTGTTCTATCAAATAAGTATTAACGGAAGAAAAGACCTATATCTAGCACCAGACCCTATTACAGGTTTCACTATGACTCTTTTAAGGATGTTGGCTTTTTATCCAGCTAGCAATTCATTAAAGGAAAAATCTGATCCTATAACAAAAACGCAAACAGAGGCTCCTGAAAAAAAAAGTCTAATTCCTAGGATTGCAGAGAAAACTTTTACTGCAAAGCAAGACACCACCAATAGTATTACCAATGCACCGACGAAACCCAAAGAGCCTGGAAATGCCGATTTTGATGGTGACTGGAATGTATTAGTAAGTCAGTTAAAAACTGGGGTAGCAAAAACACTGGCTCAGGAATGCCAGTTTCTATCTTACAAAGATAATACCTTTCATCTTTTTCTCGATGAAAAGCATACATACCTCTCCCAAAATGATTATGTGCAAAAACTAGAAGAACAATTGATTAATCATTTTAATAAAAAGCTTAAGCTAGACATCAAGATTGATAGAGTTAGCACGTCCCCTGCAATCGAGAAAAGAACAGAGAAAGAAGCCCTTTTGAAGGATGCTGAATCTGCTATCATGCAAGATAATTTTGTAAAAGAGCTGATTTCCGACTTTAACGCGGAGATTATTCCATCAAGCATTGAACCCATTAAAAAGGAAAAATAATATGAGCAAAGGTGGTATGGGAAATATAATGAAACAGGCGCAAATGATGCAAGCCAACCTACAAAAAGCGCAAGCTGAATTAGCATCGATAGATGTGCAAGGTTCTGCTAGTAACGGGCTGGTAAAGATTGTTATGTCATGCAAGCATGAAGTAAAAAAAATTGACATCGATCCATCAATACTTGAAGACAAGGAAATGCTAGAGGATATGCTTGTGGTCGCATTAAAAGATACATTACAAAAAATTGAGGCAACTACCTCATCAAAAATGGGTGGGTTAGTCCCACCAGGAATGAATCTTCCCTTCTAAAATGAAAGATACAGAAGTCCTTCAATCCTTAGTGGATGCATTGAAATGTTTGCCCGGAGTAGGTCCTAAGTCTGCCTTAAGATTGGCTTATTACTTGCTTCAACGCAATCGAAAGGGAGCTGATACCCTCTCTCAATCAATTTCTAATGCACTTGAACAGTTAGGTCACTGTAAATTATGTAATGACTTTACCGAGCAAGAAGTATGTAAAATTTGTAGTTCTCAAAAAAGAGACGTGCACACTATATGCATTGTGGAGATGCCCTCTGATTTGTTAATGATGGAGCAAACACATTCCTACAAAGGTATGTACTTTGTTCTAATGGGGAGACTATCACCTCTGGATGGTGTGGGGCCCAAAGAAATTCATTTGGACAGACTTATTGAGCGAATTAAAAGCTCTGAGATTAGAGAAATAATACTTGCTACAAACTTTACTGCCGAGGGAAACGCTACAGCCCAATACATCAAGGAATTATTGAAGGGTGCTGAAATAAAAATGACTCGAATTGCCAGAGGTCTTCCTATGGGCGGGGAAATTGAATACATCGATAGTGGAACCTTAGCTCAGGCTGTCGTGGAAAGAAAACAGCTTTAAGCAATAAGAGTGATGAGGTCGCTTGGCTGGTGAATAATCATATTTGCCTGCCAATCTTCAATTTGGTCAGTAGTTTTTAAGTATCCATAACAAGCTAAGACCGAATACATTCCAGCAGCATTCGCCGATACGATATCTCTTTTACCATCACCAACATAGATAGCCTCATTCGCTTCAATACCTAAAATCCGTTTAGCTTCGTTTAACAAATCAGGAGCCGGCTTAGGCGTAAAGCCATCATCACCACAGAGTAAAACATCTAACGAGTTAAGCTTGTGATGCTTAAGAATGCTCTCAGTTAATGATCGAGGCTTATTGGTGACAATACCCCAGCTCATCTTTTTCTTATTTATAAAATCAATTAACTCGCAAATACCAGTAAATAAAAGGGGATTATTTAAAATATTTTCCCGGTAGCAATTCAGAAATTCTTGGGCTAATGAAGAAAAGTCATACTCTTCTTCATTGAAGCGCATATTAAGGAAAGCTCTTGTTCCATCTGAGGCAATAGCACGACCTTCTTCGAAGTTAATAGGCTCCTTATTATAGAGGTGGTAGATAATATTTGCCGCACTTATAAGATCATGAGCCGTATCAGCAAATGTTCCATCAAAGTCAAATAAAACTGCTTTATGCAAATTTAAAATCCGGCTTCCACAAGATAATTAACAGAACAATCTTTGGTAAGGGAGTATATTTTTGTCAATGGGTTATAGGTCATTCCAATCATATCGTAAAACTGCAAACCGACCTCGGAGCTCCAAGAACGTAATTCTGCTGGCGTAATAAATTTCTCATAGGTATGCGTGCCTTTAGGAAGAAGTTTTAAGATGTATTCAGCTCCGACTATAGCGAACAAAAAAGATTTAGGATTACGGTTTAACGTAGAGAAAAATATCCTGCCTTGTGGCTTCAGTAATTGCGCACAAGTCTTAATAATAGAAGATGGGTCTGGCACATGTTCTAACATTTCTAAACAAGTAATTACATCATACTTTTCTTTATTTTTTTTAAAAAAATCTTCTATATTCATATTCTTATAGTTAATATTTAACTTAGATTCTTTGTTATGTAATTCGGCTATTTTTATCACCTTATCACCTTGGTCGATACCTGTAACTATCGCTCCTTCTAGCGCCAATGCTTCAGCTAAAATTCCTCCCCCACAACCGACATCGAGAATGGATTTACCCTCCAAACTCAATTTAGATTTAATAAAATTCACCCTTAGCGGATTGATCTCATGCAACGGCTTAAACTCGCTCGTAGGATCCCACCACTTATGGGCTAACATATTAAATTTATCTACTTCCGTCGGATCTATATTTTTTTTATTTTCGATTGCCATATTTTTGTTTTTTGTAAAATTTCGTCTTCATCTAAACAGACAAGCTGTCCTTGATTTAGTTTGGTATTACCATCAATCCAGACGTACTCGATTGAGGATCGGTCTGCACTGTACATAAAGCTACTCAACGGCTCATAGCATGGCTGTGATTCAATTGTATCAAGGTTAATAGCGATTATATCAGCCCGCTTCCCCTTGCTTATTGAGCCTGTTATCTCTTCAAGCCCTAAAGCTTTTGCTCCATTGATGGTAGCCATCCTGATTAACTCTGCAGGTTTTAAAAATTCACTTGTCATATTAAGACCTTTGCTAACTAAGCTCAAAGACCTCATCTCCCTCATCATATCTAAGGCATTATTGCTAGCTGAACTATCAGTGCCTAACGCCACGTTAATTTCACAATTGAGTAGCTGCCTTAAATCAGGAATACCACTACCAAGCTTCATATTTGATGAGACATTACATATTGCCGAAACTCCGTTAATTGCGAGCAGCTCGGCATCCGCCTCACTGACATGAACGCAATGAGCTGCCATTAATTTAGGTCCCAGTATGCCTAAATCTTGCATGCGCTGTATTGGTGTTACTCCATATTCTTTAATACTACCTTCCACCTCCTGGCTAGTCTCATGAAGATGCATATGGATACCTAAGTCTAATTGCTCAGCATACGTATTGATTGTCTCAAAAGTCTTGTCTGATATTGTGTATGGAGCATGGGGGGCCAAACATGTAGTGATTAGCTTATGATCTCTCCATTGGTCTCTAAAGGCAAAGCCTTTAGTGAGGTAATCTTCTGGGTCATTCGCATAATTAGTAGCGAAATCAAGCACTCCAAGTCCTATATTTGCCCTTATCCCTACCTTACTGACAACTTCTGCGGTAGCTTCTGGGAAAAAATACATATCATTAAAAGTGGTTGTTCCTCCTTTAATCATTTCTGCAATAGCTAGGGAAGATCCATCTTTTACGAAATCAAAGCCCACATGCTGACTTTCAGCTGGCCAGATATGATTATTGAGCCAAGTATCTAGAGGTAAATCATCAGCATAACCTTTCAAAAGTGACATAGCGCTGTGACTATGCGCATTAATAAAGCCTGGGAGAATAAGATGATTGGTTAACTGGTATGCTTCGGAGGCTTCGTATAAGGAAAAAACATCAATCGTAGGAACAATGTCGAGAATTTTTCCATCATTTACTACAATAGAATGATCTTGTAAAACTCTATCTCCTTCCTCAGCATCAAAAATCCAACTGGGGGAGATAATCTTGTCTACTTGATCCATATGATAGAATTCAGGCTACAGATAGCTATGCTATCTCAAATGGATGATGGAGCATGATAGTTTCATTTCTCTCGGGACCGGTAGATATTATGTGAAGTGGTACACCACATAATTCCTCAAGCTTCAACAAATAGTTTTTTGCATTGTTGGGTAACTGATCCCATTGATTTGCTCCGAAGGTAGTTTCTTTCCAGCCAGGCATCTCAATTAATATCGGTTTGCAATCTGCAACCTGATCAGCACCCAAAGGTAATAGTTCATACTCGGTTCCGTTTGACTGGTACCCAACACAAATATATAACGTATCGATACCGTCTAATACGTCAAGCTTAGTAATACATAGTCCGGAAAGACCATTAATCATGGCCGATCTTTTAAGGGCTGCTGCATCAAACCAACCACAACGTCTTTTTCGCTGTGTGACGGTTCCAAACTCTTTTCCTTTATGAGACATTTGATATCCAGGACTGCGTTGATCGTCTATATCGAGTTCACTTGGAAAAGGCCCACCGCCCACTCTGGTTGTATAAGCCTTAGTAATGCCTAGGATGTAATTAAGCATATTAGGGCCGACGCCGCTCCCTGCTGATGCTTGTCCTGCTACACAATTAGAAGATGTAACGTATGGGTAAGTTCCATGATCAATATCAAGTAGTGCTCCTTGAGCTCCCTCAAAAAGTATACCTTTACCTTCGTCATTTAATGCATGGAGCCGAGCTGAGACATCGACAATAAATGGCTTAATAAATTCTGCTTGAGAGACTAATTCTAACCATTGTTCCTCAAAACTTATTGGGTCAGTACCAAGATAGTTTGTTAGAACGAAATTGTGATACTCCAGCAAATCCTTTAACTTATGTTTCAGAGTATCGAGATTCAATAAATCATAAACCTTAATAGCGCGTCTCGATACCTTGTCTTCGTAGGCAGGGCCTATTCCTTTTCCCGTAGTACCAATTTTTTTATCGTTTGTTCTTTTTGCTTCTCTAGCTTGATCAAGCTTAACGTGACAATCTAAAATCAAGGGGCAGCCAGGACTAACAAATAGTCGATCTCTTACTGCTATTCCATCATTCTCCAACATAGCAATTTCTTTTTGCAAATGTTTTATATCCAACACTACGCCATTACCAATGAAGCATTCGATATTATCTCTAATAATGCCAGAAGGAACTAAATTGAGTTTAAATTCTTTTTGGTCATCTCCCTGCCCTATTACAAGTGTATGTCCTGCATTATGGCCACCTTGAAAACGCACTACCGAACCTGCATGATCTGTTAACCAGTCTACAATTTTTCCCTTACCTTCATCGCCCCATTGGGTACCAATAACCACTACATTTTTTTGCATTGTATTCTTTTTTTAAGTTTATAAATTATTAACCAAGTACCTTAAGTCAAGCGAAAAGCCTGTGGCTGGACGCTTAAGTCCTAACGATTCATTTAGATTGTCGTAACGGCCCCCATGAGCAATAGCGGCAGTAAATCCATCCGTATAGGCAGAAAAGACCAAGCCGCTATGATATTGATAGCCTGTAATATCAGAAAAATCAAAGGTAACTTTTGCACCTACATTTGTTAGTGCCAGAACAAGCTCATCTAATTTTTTAATCGCATTCATTAAAACTCTGTTACTTGGATCTAACGCCGATAGCTCCTTAATCACGGATGAGTCACCATATAAGTTAAACAAAGCAAGCAATTGATCTGCGTGTTTATTATTCCCTAGCTGAATTAGTAATGAACTAGCAGATGACTTATCTTTCAAAATCATTGCCTGAAGAAGATCATCTTTTTCCTGAGCGTTCAGATTAATGTGCTGAATAATTGACTGAAAGATAGAAAGGTCATTCAAGTCAATAGTAATTTCTTTAATTCCCAAAAGCTGTAATGAGTTTATTAGTATTGTTAAAACTTCAAGATCGGCAGCTGGTGCGGCGCTTCCAAAATATTCTAAACCCACCTGGAATAACTCTCTTGAATGGCCGTTTTTGGATTTGGTGCGGAGTACCGGCCCTGCGTAACATAATTTACTTTCTTTTTCGGCACCTTGCATTAGATAGGCGTCTACTCGGGAGGCTTGGGTGGTCAAGTCGGAGCTTATTCCCATCATGCGACCAGACAGTTGATCTACTACTTTATAGGTATCAATATCCAAGTCCTTACCATGCGCCTTTAATGATTCTTCATACTCCAGAAGCGATGGCATAATATATTGATAGCCATTACTAGCAAACAGGTCGATAAGGGCCCTTCTGAATGTTTCTAACTTTATTGCTTTGCTAGGAAGCAAGTCTTCAAGATTGTTTGGAAGTCGCCATTGAGACATAACAAATTAGTTCGCTATTAAAATTAACATTATGCCTAAAAGCACAGAAAAAAACCCAAAAAAACGTATTTGGCCATCATTAAATTCGGTTACTTTTTTAAATGTTTCCCTCCAAATGCTGGGAAATATGAGAGGAAGAATACCTTCCAATAAAAAAAATAGGCCAAATGCTATAACTAAAGTTTCAGGCAATTATTTTTTTTCAGACCCACGCAGGTATTTAAAAAAGTCAGAGCTCGCATCTAGGACCATAATGTCATCTTTTCCGCTAAAACTTTTCCTGTAGGCTTCGAGGCTACGGTAAAAGTCATAAAACTCTTTATTCTTTGAAAAAGCATCCGCATAGATACGAGAAGCCTTAGCATCGCCTTGACCTTTAATTTTTTGCGCATCTTTATAGGCTCCGGTGATAATAATATCGCGCTGTTTCTCTGCATCAGCCCGTATCTTTTCTGACTCAGCAAAACCTTCCGATCTCAACTGGTTGGCAACAGATTTTCTTTCCGCATCCATTCTCTGGTAAACCGACTCACTCACCTCTTGAGGAAGATCAACCCTTCTCAGCCTTACATCCAATATCTCCACCCCAATTTGACGCGAATCTCTGTCTGCACGTTCTCTGAGAATATCCATAATCTCCGAACGCTCACCAGAAATCACTTCTAGGATAGTTCGCTTACCAAACTCAGCCCTTAATCCATCATTAACTGTCTGGTTTAATCGTCGCTCTGCTTGTCTTTCATCTCCATTGACTGACACATAATACTTTGCTGGATCGATAATTCTCCACTTGATGTAGGAGTCAACTAACACGTTCTTTTTTTCACTCGTAATAAATCGGTCCGGGTTGCTTGAATCATAAGTTAATATTCTCTTGTCAAAGAACTTTACGTTATCTACAAGTGGAGCCTTAAGATAAAGTCCAGGTTCTTGCTTGACGGATACGATCTCACCTAACCGAAAGACTAAGGCATGCTCTCTTTGG
This sequence comes from Methylophilales bacterium HTCC2181, assembly GCA_000168995.1. Classification (GTDB taxonomy): domain Bacteria; phylum Pseudomonadota; class Gammaproteobacteria; order Burkholderiales; family Methylophilaceae; genus BACL14. Next base: position 966,627 of record AAUX01000001.1, read on the forward strand.
TCAACCGTAAATGTAGACAGTGATAGCACTACTAATAAAAGTATTATTACAACCAAAATACGGGGTATTTGTCTCATGATTTTACCTTCCATCCCTTTCTCGCGCTCTTAAGGCGCTACGTGATCTATCTGTTATTGAGTTGATGACGTCGGAAGTGGAAATATTTCCACCCGGGTCATTACTAGCCTTACTTAGATCTAACCCAGAATTTTTTGCCGAATTAGACTGCTGAATAATCTTATCAAGAGGCAGGTATAAGAGGCTGTTTGATTCTTTCTGATCAACAATTACCTTCGATACAGACGACATAATCCCCTCTTGAGCCTCTAAAAAAAGCCTTGTTCGTGTCACTTCTGGAGCGCGTTTATATTCCGTAAGGATCTGATCAAAACGGCTGGCATTACCCGAGGCCTCATTTTCAATAGAAACTCGGTAACCGTTGGCTTCAGCTATGAGTCTAGAAGCAGTTCCTGAGGCTTTAGGGATAATATCATTAGCATATGCCTGACCTTCATTGATTTGCCTTTCCAGATCTTGCTTGGCCTTTACTGCATCGTCAAATGCGGCCTGAACCTGCTGAGGTGGTTGGGCATTTTGCATGGTAACACTAGTAATATTAATACCCGTTGCATAGCGGTCGAGAATATCTTGCATCAATGCTTTCGTACCAATAACAATCTCCTCTCGCCCTTCATACAACACAAAGTCCATTTTACTTTTCCCTACAACTTCTCTGATTGCTGTCTCAGCAGCACCTCTAACTGATTTCTCAGCCGAGCGATTATTAAATAAGAAATCTTTAACTGACTTTAGGTTATATTGCACCGCAAACTGAAGATCAATAATATTTTCATCACCGGTAAGCATTAATGACTCTCGCAATTCGTTAGTCACACTTCCTGTTGAACCCGATGATCGGTAACCCACCTCAATTGTTCTCACTTGCTCAAGGTTAACTGTCTCTACCGTTTCAATCGGATATGGTATGTGCCATCTTGGTCCTGGTAAGCTGACTTCGGTATTTTCACCAAATCTCAGCACCACGCCGCGTTGACCTTGGTCTACGATATAAAATCCTGAAGCCATCCACACTAAAAGCACAATAATTAATATGGGCCCTATGGGCAAAGGGTCTCTTGGTTTGATGCTTTGAGGATTATTAAAATTTCCTCCACTCTTCTTTGCTGTTCCAGTAAACATGCGATCGACTTTATTCTTTAGGTCCTTGAACAATTCATCTAAATCGGGTGGTCCATCTTGTCCGGCAGCCAGAGGCTTTCTATTTAATCTTAATAAACTTCTAAGCATATTGTCCTTTTCTCTCATTCGTTAGGTTTACATCATATTCGACTAATGCCTGCTTTAAAAATTCAATTCCATTTCCAGTTTTTGCAGACAATTGAATCCTTGAAATAGTACCATACTCGTCTCGGTCAAACATGGCTTTCAACGGAATTTTATCAATCTGATTGAGCACTAATATCTGCGGTAAGTCATTCGCCTTAATTTCTTTTAAAATTTTGTCTACCTCGACTATTTGCTCTGATTTATTATTATTGCTGACATCAACAACATGAATCAAAAGGTCCGAATCGGTAGCTTCCTCTAGTGTCGATTTAAATGCTTCAACGAGAGTGGTTGGGAGATTCTTTATAAAACCCACGGTGTCAGAAATCACCAGCTTGTGGTTGGGTTCAAGGAACAGCTTTCTTGATGTAGTATCAAGGGTGGCAAACAGCTTATCTTCCGCTAAAATTTTTTCATGTGTTAACGTATTAAAAAGGGTGGACTTACCTGCGTTAGTATAGCCAACAATCGACACTGTTAATACATTAGACCTTCTTCTGGCACGTCTTTGCATACCTCTTTGTTTGTCGAGTTTTTTTAATTTTTCTTTTAATTGCTTAATTCTAATACCAATCATACGTCTATCTAACTCTATTTGCTTTTCTCCTGGTCCACCTCTTACGCCTATCCCACCCTTCTGTCTTTCTAAATGACTCCATCCCTTTGTTAGGCGCGAAGCTAAGTGAGCTAAATGGGCTAATTCTACTTGTAATTTCCCCTCATAACTTTTTGCTCGTTGGGAAAAAATATAGAGGATGAGTGCCGTACGATCGTATACACGAAGACCAGTAAGTTTTTCAATATTTCTCTCTTGCGATGGAGTTAATTCATGATTAAAAACAATGGTTGATGCCTCGGTAACCTCTTTTAGTGTCACTAATTCTTGGGCTTTGCCTGAGCCGATAAAATACTTTGCATCCGGCTGACTTTTATTGCTTTCTATAATGTCTGCTACCTCAAAACCTGCACTAAGTACGAGCTGCGTTAATTCAGTAGTGTCTTCTTCATGATTAATATTATTAAAGTTAATATTAACTAAAATAGCTTTTTCGCCAACTTCAGGTCTATCAAACATTAATGGCTTTTATAACCCCTTTAAGGTAATTTTTTGTGAAGGAACAATCGTTGAAATAGCATGTTTATAGATAAGCTGGGGGGCTGATCCGTTCAACACAATTACGTATTGATCGTAAGATTCAATATGCCCTTGGAGCTTAATGCCGTTTAGTAAATAAATAGATACAGCAATATTTTCTGCACTCACTTGATCTAAAAAGGTATCTTGCAAATGTGTACTCTTAATTGTCATAGTTGCTCTTAAAATCTTGCCATCGTTGATTAACCTCATTTTTTCCCATAATTGCTATTATACTCCCAACACTAGGGGTGTGATCAGTTCCAGCTAAAATAGTCCTAAGTGGCATGGCAATAATAGGAAACTTAATACCCTCTTCCTTAACGAAATCTTTTAGGTATTGATTAATGCTCTCATCATTCCAAACTTTCTCATTTAAGCCTTGCATAAAATTTTCCACCATACGAATAACATCGGCATTAATGTATTTTTCTAATAATTCCTGACTAATAACAGGTGCTGAAAAAAAATAGTGGATGCTTTCCGCAATCTCATTTAAGGATTTTGCTCGATCTCGGTAGAGCATAACCGCACTTTTATAGAGTTCATTATCGTAGCTATTCGGTGGATTAAGCAATTCAGTTAGCTCATCAATAGCCATTGCTTTAATATAATGATTGTTTAACCAGTCTAACTTTTCATCATTAAATTGGGCTGCTGACGATGTCACATGATCAAAATCAAATAAAGTACAAAATTCCTTCATGCTAAAAATTTCGTCATCTCCATGACTCCAACCCAATCTGGCAAGATAGTTTTTTACTGCTTCAGGCACATACCCCATATCTCGATAATGAGTGACGCTCACCGCTCCATGTCGCTTAGATAGCTTTTGACCATCACTGCCTAAAATCATAGATAGGTGGGCATACTCTGGGACTGGTGCCTGAAGCGCATGAAGGAGGTTGATTTGTCTTGGTGTATTATTGATATGGTCGTCTCCACGAATGACATGACTAATATTCATATCCCAATCATCCACTACCACACAAAAGTTGTAGGTTGGCGAGCCATCGGAGCGAGCAATAATAAAATCATCAAGCTCTTGGTTTTGTATCGAAATCACCCCTTTCACTAAATCTTTCCATGAAATAGCCCCATCGGTAGGATTTTTAAATCGGATCACAGGCTTATTGTGATCCGGGATGCTCGGCAATGTTTTGTTTGTTTCCGGGCGCCACTTTCCATCATATTTAGGTTTTTTTCCTAAACTCATCTGCGCTTCTCTTACCTTCTCCAATTCTTCTTTTGAGGAATAACAATGATAAGCAAGTCCATCCTTTAGCATTTGATTAATAACCTCAGTGTATCGTTCAAAGCGCTGCGTTTGAAAATAAATAGGGCCGTCATAATCTAGCTCGAGCCACTCCATCCCGTCCTTGATTGCCTCAATCGCTTCAGGCGTTGATCTCTCAAGATCGGTATCTTCTACCCTTAAAATGAACTTACCTTGATATTTTTTTGCGTAGGCCCATGAAAATAGCGCAGTTCTAGCTCCTCCAATATGAAGGTAACCTGTGGGACTTGGGGCAAATCGAGTAATCACTTCTTTCACGTCTCTATATCCTTCGCTTAATTAGGGCCTGCATACAAATCATACTCTTCGGAGCGTTTAATTTTAACATCTAACATATCCCCAACCTCTAAACCCTCAGGATTCTCCAGGAAAATATTTCCATCAATTTCTGGTGCGTTAGCATATGACCTTGCTTTTGCATAATCCTCACCTACCTCATCGATCAATACCGTATGAACGGTACCCACTTTATTTAATAGCTTCTTTTTACTAATAGCATTTTGTACCGTCATAAATCTTATATATCGGTCTTGCTTGACGTCCTCTGGGATTTGTTTGTCCAATAAATTGGCGGTTGCTCCATCCACGTCGGAGTAGGTAAAGCAACCTACCCTGTCTAGTTGGGCTAACTCAAGAAACTCCAGGAGATCTTCAAATTGCTCTTCTGTTTCACCGGGAAAACCTACAATAAATGTGCTTCTTATGGTTAAGTTTGGGCATATTGCTCGCCATCCATTTATTCTTTCAAGATTATTTTCAGCATTCGCTGGTCTCTTCATAGATTTCAATATTGTAGGATTAGCGTGCTGAAAAGGCACATCTATGTAAGGCAGTATTAACCCTGATGCCATTAATTCGATTAGGCGATCGACATTTGGGTAGGGGTAAACATAGTGAAATCTCACCCACACTCCAAGCTCACTGAGGCTTTTTGCTAAATTATATAGGTCAGTTTTTATAGGTCGGCCATTCCAAAAACCCGGGCGGTATTTCACGTCAACACCATAAGCACTGGTATCTTGGGAGATAATAATCAATTCCGAAACGCCAGAATTAACCAGATTTTCCGCTTCTTGCATAATATCGCCTATAGGTCGGCTTATCAATTTACCGCGCATAGAGGGAATAATACAAAATGTGCACTTATGATTACACCCTTCAGAAATTTTTATGTAGGCATAGTGTTTTGGGGTTAAGCGTATGCCTTGAGGGGGAATCAAGTCTATATGAGGATTGGTAGGCTTAGGTGCATGCAAATGTACGGCTTCCATAACCTCCTGGTATGCTTCGGATCCCGTTATGGCTAATAAATTATTGAATCGCTTTTCTATGACATCTTTTCTTTCGCCTAGACAACCGGTTACAATGACTTTACCATTTTCATCTAATGCTTCTGAAATAGCATCAAGGGACTCCTCTACCGCACTATCAATAAAACCGCACGTATTAACAATAACCAGTTCAGATTCTTTGTAATTATTTGCAATCTCATAGCCTTCCGCTTTAATTTGGCTGAGCATCTTTTCCGTATCAGACCCAGCTTTTGGGCATCCTAAGGAAATAAATCCAATTTTTGGGGCGTGGTAGTCGGTAGGTATTGTCATCTAATGAAGGTAAAGATGAATAATGTAAATTATGCTGACACCAATCACTATCATTACCACTTGCATAATAGATTCATTGGGCTGGGTTTTTTTATGTAGGCCAGGGATCAAGTCAGAAACTGCAACATAAATCATGCTAGATGCCGCAAAAGCCAGTAGCAAAGGAAGTAATTCACTGACTGAATCGATTAAATAATAGGCAAGAATAGCCCCTACAACCATTGCCATACTAGCAATCAAATTAAACAAAATGGCTTTACTTTTCTTGAAGCCGGATTCTACTAATATGGAGATATTTCCCATCTCCTGAGGAATTTCATGGGCAAAAATTGCTAACGAGGTAACCAGGCCTAGTCTGATATCAAAAAGAAATGCACTAGCAATAAGGCTTCCATCAATAAAATTATGAAATAAGTCCCCTATCAGTACAAAGCTGCCTTTTTTATTTCTCTCGAAATGTACGTCAGGTGAATGATTTTCACAGTGACTTCCATGACAATGACGCCAAATTAATAGCTTCTCTAAGACAAAAAAGATAAGTATACCTATAAGAACCGTTAAGGTGGTGAGGTGAAAGTCTGAGGATAATTCCAAGGCGTGAGGTAGTATTTCCAAAAAAACGGCACCCAGTAGAGTGCCTACCGCGAGACTTACCATGTTGGTTAGAATGGTCGCATTCGCTTTTCTTAAAAACAAAAAAGCAAAAATAAGGCTCAACGCCCCCCCTGCAAAACAGGTACCAATGATCCAGAAAAGTGTTGTCAAGTTAGCCATAATTTCCGCATATTATAGTTTGAAGTGCAGGAAGATGATAGAGCTAGTTACTATCAATCCAAGCGAGTGTGGCCATTCTTCCTGTATTTTTCTCTCTTCGGTAGGAGAAAAAGGTATCCGCTTGCTGGTAGGTGCAATATTCTTGAGTAATTCCATTCCCATAAACCCAATCCACACCTAATTTTTTGAGTTTAAGGTGGGCTACGCCAGGAAGATCTAATAAAAATTTATTATTGTGTAATTTAAAAAAACCTTCAGTTGACGGGTCATTTGCTACAAAACAGTTAAACACATCCCGTCCTACCTCAAACTTATATTGACCAATGCATGGACCAAGCCAAGCCATTATTTTATTTCCATTAGTCATTTTTTTAATAGCTTTCTCTATAATGCCTAGCCCGAGACTCCTCCATCCAGCATGAATAGCTGCCACAAAGGATCCTTTATCGTCGGTAAACAATATAGGGAGGCAGTCAGCGGTTCTTATAGCACAAACAACCTTTTCTTTTGTGGTAAAGGCACCGTCAGCATTTCGTATCTTCTCACTTGGGAGGTCTAGGATTTCTATCCCATGCACTTGATCCAACCATGACACTTGAGCAGGCAAATATTCCTGAAGGCGTTGAAGGTTTTGTGCCACAAAATGACTATTACCACCTACTTGATCGCTTAAATTGAAATCAGCATAGGGTGGGTTTTGACTTAAATCTCCTCTGCGAGTCGTTTGAATAGCTTTCACTTTTTGCGGTGCGGGCCAATCGGGTCTTATCATGCTACTCATCATCAAATACATCATCCAGATCTTCGTTTGTATAAATAACCTCACCATCGAAATCTTCATCAGAAAGCGTAAAAGGCTTAGGAGATTTGTTAGGTTCAGCCCTTATCAATTCTAATAATTTTTTCATATCATCTGGTAGGTCTATGTCCCAGCGCATAAATTCATTAGTAGCTGGATGAATTAGTCCCAAACCAATAGCATGAAGTGCTTGTCTTGGAAAACCAAAAACCTCATCTTTAAGATCTTGAGAGAGCTCACGTACGGGTATGATTTTTTTAATTCCGTAAACAGGGTCACCAACAATAGGAGCTTGGACGTGGCTCATGTGAACCCGTATTTGATGAGTGCGGCCTGTTTCAAGATTACAACGGAGGTAGGAGTGATGCCCAAATCGTTCTAACACCTCATAATGGGTTACTGATTCTTTGCCATGGATTTTGTTCACCGCCATCTTTACTCTCACAGTGGGGTGTCTGCCTATAGGCTCTTTCACCACCCCATTTTTCCATACCTGCCCCCAAACAATGCAACGGTATTCGCGCTTAACAGTTTTATTTTGTAACTGTTTAATAAGATGCTGTTGCGCCACCTCAGTTTTTGAGACAACCATAAGCCCTGATGTATCCTTATCCAGTCTGTGAACAATACCAGCTCTTGCGAGAACTTTATTCTCTGGAAAATGATGCAACAAACCATTAAGAAGTGTTCCGCTCCAGTTTCCTGCGCCAGGATGCACTACAAGTCCAGCGGGTTTATTTATGACAAGGATGTGGTCATCTTCGTATACTGCCTCAATGATCATATCCTCAGCTTCAAACTGCTTTAATTCATCATCCGGCTGAAAATCGATGGAAATATTTTCCCCCCCTATGATTTTTTTCTTAGGTGCCAGACTTTGCCCATCAACCTTGATATGCCCATCTCTAATCCATGCTTGAATTCTTCCCCGAGAATATTCTGGAAAAATTTTATGGATAGCTGCATCGATTCGCAATCCTGACAGCTCTTGAGGCATTAAAATATCTTTTTTGTTTGAAGCCATAATGTATAATTTGATCTAATTATGAATATTAACATTTCCTCTGTTTTAACCTCACTTTTATTGTCACTGATTTTATCTGGGTGTTTTATTTTTGGTGAACCCACTGAGTTTGATGAAACGATGGGGAGAACCGATGCTGAAATAGTCAGAGGGGCCGAAGTATTTTCTGCCAACAAGGACTGGCAAAGGACTATTGAGTGGTTAGAAAAAGCAGAAAAACGATTCCCTAATTCACCATTGGCTCCGCAAATCAAACTTAATCTTGCTTATGCCTATAAGAATTTCTATCGAGATGAAGAAGCCCTTGCGATGCTTGATAAGTTTATCAGGACTTATCCCAACCATCCCGCTTTAGATTATGCCTATTACCTCAAAGGTGTAGTGCTATTTGTTGATCGAGGTATTGTTGAAGAACTGACCCTACAAGATATTAGTGATCGTGATGTTTCCCAACTTGAAGGCGCCTTCAAAGCATTAAAGCAAATGGTGAGACTGTTTCCCGAAAGTGAATATGCCGAGGATGCAACCAATCGAATGACCTATTTAATGAATAAAATATCGGAACGTGAACTCCATGTCGCAAGATACTATATGCGAAGAGAAGCCTATGTTGGTGCGCTCAACAGGGCAAAATTCGTGTTAGAAAATTATTCCCAGTCGATCCATCAAGAGGAAGCGCTGGTTATTATGGTTAGTGCGTACAATAAGCTAGGTATATTTGACCTTGCAGAGGATACCAAAAGGGTGCTTGATTTAAATTTTCCCGATACGCAGTTTCGCAAACAAAAGCAAACTGGGGGCGAGTCAGCGTGGTGGGAGTTTTGGGATGTTATTGACTAGTCGACCGTGCAAGCTTTCTTTCTTTAATCTTTTTCCTAAAATCATCGATTCTTCTTCTACGCGTCACTAAACCTGTTTTTTTCACTTTCTCATTTTCGTCTTGGTAAGGATTTTTACCATTTTTTAGTTCTACCCGTAACGGTGTTCCCACGAGATTAAAAGCTTTCCTAAAAAAGGTTTCCAGGTAACGGACGTAATCTTTTCGAATATCGGTTAAATGGTTGCCGTGAATAATAATGGTGGGGGGGTTGAGTCCGCCTTGGTGGGCAAATTTCAATTTAGGTCGTATACCTTTAATAATTTTAGGTTGATGACTTAGTATGGCGTTAGCCAGCACTTCATTAATTTGGGGTGTAGAAAACTTCCGTGATGATGACTCGTAAGCCTTAATAACCGATCTCATCAAACCCTTTAAGCCAGTTTCCTTAAGCGCAGAAATAAAAACTTTTTCCGCAAAATTAACAAAAGGTAGCTTTAAATCGATATCATTTTTTATGGCTTCTCTTTCATAGGCCGACACCGAGTCCCACTTATTGATTGCGATAACGATGGACTTACCTGTTTCCAAAATAAACCCTATGAGATGCATGTCTTGTGTCGCGATTCCTCCCGATGAATCAATTACCAAAATGATGACATCTGATGATTCTACTGCAGCTAACGTTTTTAATACTGAAAATTTTTCTACCGTCTCAAATACCTTACCCTTTTTTCTAATGCCCGCCGTATCAGTTAATACAAAACGGTCACCATTGAAATCAAAATCAACCGATACCGCATCTCGCGTCGTTCCTGCTTGATCAAACACAATAAAACGCTCTTCTCCCACCAGTGCATTAACAAGCGTAGACTTACCGACATTGGGGCGTCCTACTATTGTTATTTTGGGGGCTCCCTTGAATATGGACTGAGGCTCACTGTCTTGATGGTTAAGATCCACTAATAACTCTTTTAGGAGACCTACTCCTTCTCCATGCGCTGAAGATATCGAGAGAATATTTTTAAAACCTAGGGAATAAAAGTCTGCTCCGACGATTTCATGTTGCATCCCTTCGGTCTTATTGATCAGAAGAATCTTCTCTTTATCATTTTTTCTAATAACATCAGCAATATGCTGATCAATCGGATGAAGCCCTTCTCTTCCGTCCACCACAAAAAGAATCACATCACACTCATCAATAGCTAGCAAAGTTTGAAGGGCCATTTTTTTGGCGATACCTATTTTTTTCTTGGGCTCAAAGCCTCCGGTATCCACTAAAATGAATTGGGCATCTTCTATCGTAATTTTGCCGTAATGACGGTCTCGGGTCAGGCCAGGAAGGTCTGCGACAAGCGCATCCCTGCTCTTAGTTAAGCGATTAAATAGGCTTGATTTTCCCACATTTGGTCGACCGACAATGGCTACAGAAATCATATTTAATCCAGAATGGCGTCTTTTAATTTATCAAATAGATTTGGGGACGGTTCGTCCTCATTCTCTAATACATCAGGAAGTACTTTGCTTTCATCGATAGGAATATCAATATCTATAAGGGCTAATTTATGGATGCTGCCCTCTTCATTCATAGCAATTATCGTGTCGTCTTCATTAATGATCATGTTGTTGGTTATGGGGCTGTTATCTCCCAACGATACTCTTCCTATTAGCTGACCATCTCCTATGCGAATCATATGTAATAAGCCTTCATAATCACCTACGACAAACATATCATCGATAATGATACCTTGGGTTACATTTCTTCCTACCAACTCGGCATTTCTCCAATTTGTCTCTCCCGTAATTTTATCTAATGAGTAAATTGAATTACTTTCATGCACCACCAGCACTTCATCCAGATGGTCGGTTATTCCAACATAACTTGATAAAGGTCTTGACCATAAATTTTGCGCTGAACGCCTATCCAAACAGGCTGTATCACCATTCATGGAAGCACTAAAAATTAACTCATTATCGATCACAGGAGTGCTGGTGATGTCTATCACTCGGTCGATATCGGATGCCCCTTTGGATCGAGAGATAGATACTTCCCATATAAGCGCCCCTGATGCAGCCTCAATCGCAATAAGCTTTGCACCAGGAAGACCCGTATAAATCACCCCATCAGAAAACCGCATATTGCCTTTATTATTCACTGTCAATGGCGGTGTGGGGGCTTGATAAGTCCATCCTTGCCTACCATCCATGAGTTTTATTTCAATAAACTGATTGTCATTCCTTCTCACGATGACACTTTCATCCAGCACTAACGGTTGAACATCCACCATGCCGACATAGGATTTCCAGAGAAGCCCACCCTCTAAATTCAAGCACCACACATAGCCATCTTGCGACGTGAATATCAGGTGCTTATTGTTACCTCCAAGGCCTGAGGTAATGACGGCATCAAATTGCTTTTCCCATTCAATTTTCCCTGACTCATGATTGATGGCAAGTAATTGCCCCTCTGCCGACAGTACAAACGCTTTTTCATTCTGCACAATAATGTTTAAGGGCTTGTTTGAGTCGGTTTTGTTAGTATTCACTTCCCATAACATCTGGGTACCTTTTTTTTGGTGAATTTGTTTTAACGGCGTTGGTTCGTTGACATGCTTACCCTCATCCCAAGCATCCTCAATTTGATACTTCAGCTCTTTAACAGGTCCAAAAAAACAGGAGGTTAAAAGAAGCACTATGCATCCCAACCAAAACGATCTCATTGACCTATAGCATCAAGTTTTGTTTGAATGACCTGAGCTAACTCGCTCTTATTTTTATAAAAATCAAGCGCTTGATTAAAAAACGAACGGGCTGCCTCGTGATCCCCATCCATCAGGGCAATATCCCCAAGAAGATCCGACTTTAAGCCTATATAACCAGGCGTTGCGATAGCTTCTGCAGCCAGCTTGGCTTTTGATGTATCTTTTTTTGCAATATACATGTATGCCAGCGCATAATGCGCTAATGACTGAATGGATAATTCGGTTGCATTTTCACCAGCCCATGAAAGCTCGGGAATGGATTTATCGTAGTCTCCGGTTTTCGCATAAAGTTGACCAAGATGCAGGGAAGCTCTCCCCGCATAAGGGGTATTGGTATGGTCTTTTTTAACAAGATCTGTTTTCACTTTAATTTGATCTAAATTATCTATCTTCTCCATCAATACCTCTTGGTAAAGCTGTGAAGCCAATTCATTTGCTTTATTCTTTTTATTGCTAATAAATGTTGCTGCTATATAAAGGCAGAGAAATATACCGATTACAATAAATGCAATATTTTTATATTTGCTCCATAAGTTTTTCAAGTTTTCTTCTTGGTCTTGCTCTTCCATATCTAATGCCATTACTTATTTCCTTTTTTTTTATTATTTCCGGGGATAGACGCTAATAATTCCTTTGTGTATGCCGACTTAGGATTTTTGAAAATTATATCAGTTTTTCCCTCTTCAATTAATTTACCTTGCTTCATCACGAAAACCGTATCAGCTATATGCCTTACAATTCGCAAATCATGGGTAATGAAGAGGTAGGTTAAGCCTAGCTCCTTTTGTAAGGACTTTAACAGTTGAATGATTTGTGCCTGTACCGATACGTCCAGAGCTGATACGGGTTCATCACAGATGATTAATTCAGGATTCAGGATCAATGCTCTGGCAATACCGATGCGTTGGCGTTGCCCTCCTGAGAACTCATGCGGATACTTTGTGAGATCCTCTGGACTCAAACCGACCTTCACAATCATGGCCCGAATTTTATCTTTCCGTGTTGATGAAGTTCCGATAGCATGGATAAGTAAGGGCTCTTCCAGAATGTTATGTATTCTCATTCGGGGATTAAGGGAAGCATAAGGATCTTGAAACACCATTTGAATATTTTTTCGGGTTGCTTTTAATGCCTTAGCACCGATTTGATTTATATTTTCTCCATTGAATTGGATGACGCCGTCATCAATATCAATTAACTTAATCAAACTCTTAGCTAGGGTAGATTTTCCACTACCGGACTCTCCCACTACCGCCATTGTCTTTCCCCGCTCAATGGTAATAGAAACATCATCAAGAGCATGAATAGTATGTTTCGTTCTCGAGAAGAATCCTTGGGTTTGTATGTACGTCTTCACTAGATTTTTCGCTGTCAGTATCGAGGTCATAGCGCGGCCATCAATTTATCTAATTTTTCATAATCAATAGGTTTTAATGCTTTTTTTCCCTGCGCATCAGGCACGCAATTTAATAATGCTTTGGTGTAGGGGTGTTGTGGGGTGGAAAGCACTTGCTTCACACTGCCCTGTTCTACAATTTGCCCCTTAAACATCACCATCACCTCGTCTGCAATATCATGTACCACACCAAAGTCATGAGTGATGAATAACATAGTCATATTAAGCTGGATTTTCAAGTCGTCTAATAATCGTAAGATTTGGGCCTGGACAGTTACATCGAGTGCGGTTGTTGGCTCATCAGCAATCAATAAGGTGGGGTTACATGACATGGCCATAGCAATCATCACACGCTGTCGCTGACCTCCGGATAACTCATCAGGAAAACTTGCCGCCCTATCGGCAGGAATACCAACTAAACTGAGCAATTCGTGCGTTCTTTTGCGCATCTGCTCTTGATCAAGCTTGCTATGGGCCCCAATAGCTTCTTGAATTTGATAACCAATCGATAAAACTGGATTTAATGAAGTCATCGGTTCTTGAAAGATCATAGCAATTTCTTGACCTCTCTTCTCTCGCATAACTTCGTCGCTCACTAAGGTCAAATTTTCTCCTCGTAACAAAAACTCCCCCGATACTGATAACTGTGATGATAGTAAGCGAATAATTGCTAAAGCGGTAAGGCTCTTTCCACTGCCTGATTCTCCTACAATGCAGGTAGTCTTGCCTTCTCGCAACTTCAAAGACACATCTTTTACCAGCAATAGATCGGGATTATTTTTTGGGTGGATAGTTAAGTGATTAATTTCTAGTAGGTGTTTACTCAATTTATCATACTCGTTAAGTGGGTTAAGACGTCCTTATCTTTTACGCTTACTTGAGACCCCTCCTCGCGAAGAAGTTTAATTTGAATGCACTTTTTTTCCACTTCGTCTTCACCAATGATGAACGCGATATTGGCATGGCTTTTATCCGCCTTCTTCATTTGTGATTTAAAGCTAGCCCCTTCCATATTTACCGCGATATTGTAATGATGGTCACGCAATGATTCGGCAATCATTAATGCCTTGCTCCTAGCCTCATCGCCTAAGTTGACGATGTAGATATCCGGATTCATCAATCCATCTAATGCCTTACTTTCTAACAATAAAATGATGCGCTCAATGCCAATCGCAAAGCCACATGCCGGTGTTGTTACTCCACCTAATTTTTCTACTAGATAGTCATAGCGTCCACCGCCTGCAACCGTCCCTTGACTACCAAGGTCCTTAGTCACCCATTCATAAACGGTACGGTTATAGTAATCAAGACCTCTAACTAACCGATCACTTAGTATGTATGGCACACCATGATTATCCAGTGTCTGGCACAAGGAATCAAAGTGTGTGCGTGCTTCAGCGGAAATAGACTCTCGAAGTTTCGGTGCACTATTGAGCATATCTTGCATAGAAGGGTTTTTGCTATCCAGTATACGCAGTGGGTTGTCATACAGACGTCTTTGCGCATCCTCATCTAGCTCGGCTTTATTGTCCTCAAAATAGGTGATAAGGACTTTTCGGTAGGCTTCTCTGTCAGCTGGGTCACCAATGGAATTCAATTCGAGCGTAATATTGGTTAACCCTAATGCCTTCCAAAGCCGACTGAGCAAGAGAATCTGTTCGGCATCACTCGAAGGATCGCTTAAGCCAAAAGCTTCCACCCCTATCTGGTGAAACTGTCGTTGTCTTCCTTTTTGTACATTCTCGTGCCGAAACATAGGGCCCCGATAAAATAATTTGGTGGGTCCGTTATAAGTGAGGCTTCCCTCAATCACGGCTCTCACACAACCCGCAGTACCTTCTGGTCGAAGGGTTAAGTTATCCGAATTAAGAGGGTCTATCCAGCTGTACATTTCTTTTTCGACAATATCTGTCTGTGTTCCCACACCTGAGATAAATAAATCCGTGGATTCAACGATAGGCAAACCAATTTCTTGGTAATGGTATTGATCCAGAACCGATAACACTGTTGCTTCAAAGTATCGCCATAGCTTTTGGCGCTCTGGGGCCACATCATAAAAACCTTTGATCGATTGGATTTTTTTAGCCATGCAGTGTCCTAGGATTTCTTGGGATAGTTATTATCAATGTAGACATCAATGATTTTTTTAAATTCGTTTCCAATATTATCGCCCTTTAGCGTAATGGTTTTTTTACCGTTTTCAAACACCGGGGCCACCGGTATTTCTCCTGTACCCGGAAGGCTGATGCCTAAATTAGCCATTTTGGATTCGCCCGGTCCATTGACCACACAACCCATCACTGCCACCGACATCTCTTCTACTCCATTATATGTTTTTTTCCACTCAGGCATAGTGTTTCGAAGGTAGCGTTGAATATCACCAGCTAATTCCTGAAAGTACGTGGAGGTTGTTCTTCCACATCCTGGGCAAGCGGTTACGAGTGGGGTAAATGAGCGTATGCCCATGGTCTGCAATAGTTCCTGAGCCACAACCACCTCCGTTGTTCTCGATTCTCCTGGCTCGGGGGTTAAAGACACTCGAATCGTGTCACCAATACCCTGTTGTAATAAATAACCGATGGATGCGGAAGAGGCGACTATGCCCTTTGATCCCATACCAGCCTCCGTTAATCCCACATGCAGTGGATAACTACACCTTTTAGCAAGATTGGTGTATAACTCGATTAAATCCTGCACATCACTCACCTTACAGGACACAATAATTTTATTTTTTGGCAGGCCAATGGATTCGGCCGTCATGGCACTGTCAATCACCGATCGAATTAAGGCTTCCTTCATTACTGATGCGGCGGGTAAAGGATCTGTTAAATGCGCATTCTCATCCATCAACACCTTTAATAACTCTTGGTCTAGGCTTCCCCAATTTACGCCGATACGCACCGGCTTATCGTAATCCATAGCCAGCTTAATCATGGTTGAAAACTGTTCATCTCGCTTCGTTCCCTTCCCGACATTGCCTGGGTTAATTCGGTATTTATCCAGTGCGGAGGCACAACCAGGATATCTAGTGAGTAGCTTATGCCCATTAAAATGAAAGTCGCCCACGACAGGAATATCGCATCCATTATCTAATAGTGCCTTTTTAATGTCGGCTACTTGGTCCGCTGACGCCTCATCATTCACCGTAATCCTGACCAACTCTGAACCCGCCTGCCAAAGATCAAGGATTTGGGTGACGGTTGCTTTTCGGTCAGCCGTATTGGTGTTGGTCATCGATTGAATCACCACTGGCGCTCCACCACCAACGGCAACATCACCCACCATGACTTGCGTTGTATTTTTTTTTATCATCGTTGCATTATAATTTTTAATTGTGCGATTAATTCTAGTATGGACTGCTCTATACACGATGTTTTTGTGTCTATGGTAATCTCAGGGCATGAGGGCACTTCAAACACACTGTTTACTCCTGAAAAGTCTTTAATCTCCCCTGCTCTAGCCTTCGCATAAAGTCCCTTAGTATCGCGCTGTTCACATACCTCCAAGGCAGTTGATACATAAACCTCAATAAACTCATTTTTATGGAATAGCCCTCGGATCTTTGTTCGCTGCTCAAGGGTAGGAGAAATAAAGCCAGCTAAAACGATAAGTCCAGCGTCGACCATTAGCCTTGCTACCTCGCCCGCTCTGCGAAGATTTTCATCACGATCTTTATTAGAAAAACTCAGATCATCACACAAGCCGTTGCGGAGATTATCTCCATCTAAGACATAGGTGTGGTAATACTTCTTATGTAAGTAGACTTCTAGCGCGTCTATGAGTGTGGATTTTCCCGCCCCCGACAGTCCGATAAACCATATGCACATCGGTTGCTGTTGCTTTTTTAATGCCCTGTCAGCCTTCGTTATCTTAAAGTCCTGGCTAAATGGATGGGATTTACTCATACAGCTTTTAACCTCATAGTCCGTTTGGTTTTATCTTGAACCTGACCGGCAAGCTGGCCACAGGCCGCATCAATATCATCTCCCCGAGTCTTACGGACGGTAGCAACAAGACCAGCGTCCATCAACACTTGTTTAAATGCATTAATAACCGATCTACTGGAGCATAAGTAACCACTATTAGGAAATGGGTTAAATGGTATCAAATTGAATTTGCAGGGCACATTTTTCACTAGTTTTACTAATGCCTTTGCCTGGTCAACCGAGTCATTAACCCCCTCCAGCATTACATACTCAAAGGTCACAAAATCCCTTGGTGCTTTTTCAATGTACCGAATGCATGCAGCCATTAAGTCTTGCAAGGGGTATTTTTTGTTAATAGGTACAATCTCATCTCTGAGTTTATCATCGGGTGCGTGAAGAGATATGGCTAATGATACCGGGCAGTCATCACGCAATTTATCGATCGCTGGAATTAGTCCGCTGGTCGATAAGGTCACCCTCCTCCGACTTAAGCCATAAACATGATCATCGAGCATCATCTCCAGTGCATGGACTACATGATTGTAATTCGTAAGCGGCTCACCCATCCCCATCATAACGACATTAGTAATAATGCGATCTTCATGAGCTAGTAATCGATAGTTTGCTTGTTCGCGAAGCATCTTGTTAGCTAGCCACAACTGACCGACAATCTCCCCTGAAGTGAGGTTACGATTAAACCCCTGTCTTCCAGTAGAACAAAACGTGCATTCTAACGCGCAGCCCACCTGAGAAGAAATACAGAGCGTGCCACGATCGGTTTCGGGGATAAACACCGCCTCAATGCCATTTTTAGCACCCACATCTAGTAACCATTTTCTGGTGCCATCGGTAGATAAATGATCAAGCTGAATGGATGGTGTAGCAATTTCTGATGTGGTTTGTAAGCTTTGTCGAAATGATTTAGCGAGGTCAGTCATTTGGCTAAAGTCATGCTCACCTGACTGGTAAATCCATTTGAGCAGTTGTTTTGCCCGATAAGGCTTGTGCCCGAATTTTTCTAGGTATTCAGTGAGTTCACGCAGATTAAAATCGAGCAAATTGTCCAAAAAATATTAGCCAAAGAAGTAATCAATTTCAATTTTAGCATTTTCTAGTGAATCTGAGCCATGCACCGCATTCGCATCGATACTGTCAGCAAAGTCCGCTCGGATGGTTCCAGCATCTGCTTCTTTAGGGTTAGTCGCGCCCATGAGCTCACGGTTGGTTAATACCGCATTCTCACCTTCGAGAACTTGGATCATTACCGGGCCGGATAT
Source organism: Methylophilales bacterium HTCC2181 (assembly GCA_000168995.1). Taxonomy (GTDB): domain Bacteria; phylum Pseudomonadota; class Gammaproteobacteria; order Burkholderiales; family Methylophilaceae; genus BACL14. Next base: position 984,785 of record AAUX01000001.1, read on the forward strand.
CATAAAAGCTACCAGGTCATTGAAAAAAGGACGTTCTTTATGGACCTCATAAAAGCCTTCTGCCTCTTCTTTTGAGAGTTCGATCATTTGTGCCATCACAATCTTCAGGCCAGCCTTTTCAAAGCGTGAATAAATCTCGCCAATCACATTCTTAGCAACGGCGTCTGGTTTGATAATTGATAGTGTTTGTTCTGTTGCCATGTTTATTTCTCCGAAACAATTTAATATATTAATGAAAGAGCGTTAAAATAACATTTTTACACTATAAAATAAACGACATTTATCCAAAGTTATCATGTTTCTGACTATCGCTTTTTATCATTTTGTTGCCCTTGAGAATATCACCTCATTGCAAGCCCACATTCAACAGTTCTGCCAAGAGCATGAGATCAAGGGAACAATACTATTGGCCGATGAGGGCATCAACGGAACTATCTCGGGTGTGGAAGACAATATTCGTCACTTCCTACACTTTATCAAAAAAGATGAAGGATTAAATGGGGTGTTTAGCCCGCTAGAGCATAAGGAGTCATGGGCACACAGTAATCCATTTTACCGAATGAAGGTGAGGCTAAAAAAAGAGATTGTTGCGCTTGGTGTTGAGGGTGTGAGTCCGACAAAAAAGGTCGGCACCTACGTGAGGCCTGAAGATTGGAATGCTCTGATCATCGACCCTGATACGGTCGTTATCGACACAAGGAATAACTATGAGGTGGATATTGGCACCTTTAAGCATGCCATTAACCCAAAGACTGAAACCTTTAGGGAGTTTCCCGGTTATGTCGACGCCAACCTCAACCCCAAGTCACCGAAAAAAATTGCCATGTTCTGCACCGGCGGTATCCGTTGTGAAAAGGCCACCTCACTGATGCTAGAAAAAGGGTTTGATGAGGTCTACCACCTCCAAGGGGGTATATTAAAATACCTGGAAACCGTGCCAGAGGAAGAGAGTTTGTGGAGTGGTGAGTGTTTTGTGTTTGATCAACGGGTGGCAGTGACTCACGGCTTACAGGAAGGCCAGTATGACCAATGCTACGCTTGCAGACATCCCTTGTCTCCTAAGGAGATGGTATCCAATTATTATATCAAAGGCGTAAGCTGCCCCCATTGTCACGACAAACTCACTGATGATAAAAAAGCTAGCGTGATTGAACGACAAAAACAAATCGAACTGGCTAAGCTACGAGGCGAGGTTCATATCGGTAAAACATTACATAAGGAAAGCCATGAGTAAAATACGATGGGGTATTGTGGGAGCTGCCAGAGTGAATGAGCGATTAATGCCTGCTATTATCCATTCTGCTGACGGTGAGCTTGTAGCCATAGGGAGTAGACGCCCAGGGGCTGCTAAGGAATGCCTCCTCAAGCACGCACCCGATCTCGAAGATCAAGTGCAGTGCTTTGATGGGTTAGATCAAGTGATCAATCATGAGCGTGTGGATGCCATCTATATTCCACTAGCTAATGAAGAACATGTACCCACCGCCCTCAAAGCCATTCGAGCAAAAAAACATGTCCTCATTGAAAAGCCGATGGCACTGAAATCTCAGGAAGTACAAATGCTGTTTGATGAAGCGAAGAAGTATCAGGTCAACATCATGGAAGGATTTATGTATGCCTTTCATCCGCAGTTCGACCGTATCCAGAGTATTATTCACTCCAACATTATTGGCGAAGCGAATTATGCCCATTCCATGTTCTCGTTCCCTATTCAGCCGGCACGGTTTTACCGTATCAACCGATCGATGAAAAACGGTGGTGGCGCCCTCTGGGATATCGGTCCCTATGCCATCCATACCATCAGACAGTGCTTTAAAGAGAACCCCCAAAGGGTTTACGCACAAGCGGAATTGAATGAGCATGGCGCGGATATCTCAGCTACCGGGATGATTGATTTTAACAATCATAAGCGTGCGACCTTTGACATTAGTTTTAACTGCACCCGGCGCTCAGAATTTGAGGTATTTGGTCCTAATGGCCGAGTGAAATGTCCGTCCGTATGGCAGCCCGAGGATCAGACCGCAAAAATTATCTATACGACCGAAAAGTCAGGGCTCACCCAAGAGATTGTGCCGAAGGCTAATCACTTTGATCGGGAAATCCAGCACTTTAATGAGGTAATTTTAAGGCGCATAACCCCGAAGTTAGATGAACAAGATGCGGTGTGGAATGCTAAAACGCTTGAAGGTATACAGAAGAGCATTGAGGCCAATATATGGGTTAATCTGTAATGAGCAAGGCTTGGATTTTTGACTTTGATGGGACGTTAGTTCATTCGGAGACTTTAATAACTAAATGTTTTCAGCGCATCACCAAACAATTAGCGCCCCAAAGGGTGCAAATTGCACAAAAGATTCTCATTGGCCCTCCTCTACGGCAAACTGTAGCAGAAATCTTAGGTTCACCAGAGCATCCTCTGATCGATGAGTTCATCAGTGCTTTTATTCAGCTGCATGATGATAGGGTACTAACCCATACAAAACCATATCCATACGCTGATGACACTCTAAAAAAACTCTATCGGCAAGGCATAAAAATGGCTATCGCTACTAATAAAAGAGTTGCTCCTACCCAAAAAATTATCAATCATTTTGGTTGGGAAAAATTTTTTATTCAGGTGGAATGTTCAGATAGCACCCCATCCCTTCGAAGCAAAAATGAAATGATAAGTACCATTATCTCAAAAGATAGTGACTTTAAGGGTTCGTATTTCGTTGGAGATACGGTCAATGATGGTTTAAGCGCAAACGATAATAGCCTTCCCTTTATTAAAGCTAGCTTTGGATACGGAAGAAAACAAGACTGGTCTCAAATTAAAATATTATTATCAGTCGATGATTTTAAAGCCATAGAGACTTTTGTAGTTAACCATGGAGGCTAATAATTCATGCGAAGATCAAGGTGGGGTGAGTTTCTTTCCTGAGCTAAACTTTAACACTTTTCGTTTTCTTTAAAGCCATATCTTTGGGTTGATAATCCTCCACCCAATTTTTTATTTCCCTCTTTATTGTATGTTCATCTTTTTCATTGATAGTGCCAATCCATTTAAGGAGATTGCCTACCCATAAACCACTAACTTTCTTAGCGTTGGCGATAAAAATTTTATTATGTAGGGTCGGCAACACTTTTTCATGGTCCATCAAAAGCTCTTCATATAGCTTCTCTCCTGGACGTGTGCCCGAAAAAGTAATTTTAATTTCTTTTTCCGAAAAGCCTGAAAGCTTAATCATATTTCTTGCTAAATCTAGAATCTTCACAGGGACACCCATATCAAGCACAAAAATCTCCCCTCGCCTGCCAAGTAAGCATGACTGTAATACAAGTTGCGTGGCCTCAGGGATGGACATGAAGAAACGTGTCATCAACTTATGAGTCACAGTAACTGGACCACCATTAGCAATCTGCTCGCGAAACTTTGGGATAACACTGCCACTGCTCCCCAAAACATTCCCGAACCTCACGCTTACAAAGCTTGTCCCGGTTTTTTTTTGAAGGCTTTGGCAGACCATTTCGGACATGCGCTTTGTTGCCCCCATAACATTGGTCGGATTAACTGCCTTATCAGTTGAAATTAGAATAAATTTAGGCACTCTAGCCTTAATGGCTGCCTTTGCTATTGTATGCGTCCCGATTACATTGTTATAAATACATTGTGCTACGTTTATATTTTCCATGAGCGGTACATGCTTGTATGCGGCTGCATGAAATACTACGCTAGGCTTAAACTTTGACAATACATTATCAGTTAAATTTACGTTCTTAACGTCAGCGACAACGTAGGTTATGTTGGATTGAGCTCGAGTACTGTCAAGTTCTTGTTGGAGTCCATATAAAGCATACTCGGAATGATCAATGCAGACCAAACAACTTGGGTTGAATTGGAGTATTTGACGGCATAATTCTGAACCAATAGACCCGGCAGCACCGCTAACAACAATCGACTTACCCTTAATTAGCTCTTGTAATCCGGAGGAGTCGATTTCTACCGGTTCACGACCAAGCAGGTCTTCTACTTTCACTGGCCTTATCTGTGAAATAGTCATTCGACCGGAAATTATGTCATCCAGTGAAGGGGCGGTAAGTACCTTTTTTTTCTGTATCAGGGCTGTATCTAAAATTATTTTCCGGTCGGCATTAGTGAGGCTTGTTGATGCAATAACAATATGCTGATATTCTAAAGATGAGCTAAGGGTAGGGAGCATAGACAAGGATCCAAGAACCTTAACCCCGGCAATCTCTCGGTTTTTCATCGATGGGTTTGAATCTAGTGCCCCGACCACCCTCCACTCCTTACTGTATCTAAATTCCTTAATAAGGTTTGCCGCCGTACGATCTGCTCCAATCACAATAAGTGGCTCACCTGACAGCGAGCCTACAAAAAATAATTGTCTCTCTCTGATTAATCGATATAAAAGACGGCCACCACCAATAAAAGAAATAGCTAAAATTAAATTTAACACGACAATGGATCGCGGGATTATGAAGTCAAGACTGTAGGTGAGGACGATAATGCCAAACAATATTCCAACTAAGGACAATGCAATGACAATCTTCTGAAGCTCAATCATTCCAGAAAAACGCCAAGTACCTCGATATAAACCTAGCCCAAACAAAGCGGTGATCTCGAATAAAATAAGATAGGGCGCACAATTAAGCATGACCAAGAAATGTTCTTGTGGAATTGAAAAATTAAACCTAAGTAAATAACCGATATACCAGGCACATAATAGACTTATTAGATCGTAAGCAATGACTATGGGTTTTTTAAATCTTTCAACATTCATTATTTAATTGGGCAGCCTTAATGAGAAATATCACTCTTTGTAAATATTTTTTTTAGGGTTATTAGCAGGATATACATATCAAAAAGTGTACATTTTTTACGGTTATATTGTAAGTCATAATCAACTTTATCCTCTATAGAGAGGTGGTCCCGCCCTTTGATTTGGGCTAGCCCTGTCAGTCCGGGTCTAAGCTTATGTAGCGCGTTGTTGGTTCTGAGTGTTACTAGGTCATGCTGATTAAATAGAGCCGGCCTGGGGCCGACCAGGCTCATATCCCCAAGAAAAACTGACCACAGCTGAGGAACTTCATCCAAGCTAGTCTTTCGTAAAAAAGACCCGATAGGGGTAAGGTATTTTTTTGGGTCGTCCATCAGGTGGGTGGCAATATCTGGGCTATCAATGTGCATGGTCCTAAATTTCGGCATGGCTATGACCTTGTTGAACCTTCCTATTCTTTTAGACCAATGAATTGCCGGGCCGGTCGACGTTAAACGCACTGCCAGTCCTATAACTACCATCGGTATACTTAACATAAGCAGCAGTAACGTTGACAACATGATATCAATAAGCCGCTTCATCTAATCAAGTCTCAGTAAGCATAAAAAGATAAGGGTCATCATTTTATTGCTCCAAGATGTCACGGTAGAATTTTACCCATAATGACGTCACACTATCGGCATTGAAATCTTTAATGGCTCTTTGGTAGGCAAAGTCTCCCAAGCTTTGAAGTAACACAGGGTCAGCATTCAGCCTGTTAATGCAAGCTGCGATAGCATCGATGTCTCGTGGGGGATGAAGCAACCCTGACTTATCACTAACAATGGCGTCACTAATACCGTATATATCAGAACCCATTGCCGGTATACCTACCGATGCCGCCTCAATAATAACAGAGCCAAAACCTTCTCGGTGACTAGGAAGCGTTAGCACGTCACCGGCAGATAAGAAGTGCTCAGGCGTGGATGAGTAGCCGACAAATTTAATGTTGCCTAAAAGGCCAGGAAAATCATCCGCAACCCTGCCGACAACATTCTCCTCGTCAGGGCCGACCACAATGAGATATATTGCAGGGTTTGCTATACGCTCTAGGGCTTCTATCAGCTCATAGATACCCTTAGCCTCTGAAAGCCTCGCAATAAATACTAGGCACAATGCATCGTCGGGTATGGCCAGCTGCTGCCTAATACCCCTCCTTTTATCTTGGTTAAATTTAAACTTATGGGTATCAACGCCAGATATGGAGCCCGCTCCCAAAACCTTTCCCTTACCTTTATGGAGAATGCCTTGCTCATGAAGAAATGTTAACTGGGAATTGCTATCAACTAAACAGTCAGTCGTTAGAGCGCCTGTAACTCTATCAGCAAGCTTTAAAACACAGGCTCTAATACCCTTATTATGAGCCCAGACCTGTCCCGTAAAAATATGGATTCTTTTTTTAAATCGTAATACGTAACCGAGGATTGCGGTGAAAAATCCCATTTTTGGTGTAATGGAATGGATGCAATCAAATCTATTTGTTAACATAAAAAGAAAAAGCATAAAAAAAGTAAGCATGTCTCCATGTAAACTTATCCCCCTATTAACAGGAATCTTATGGATTTTTACAACAATACCTTTTTCTTCAAGCATGGGAAGCCGATCAAAATTCCCGACTAATGTCACGTCATAAATTTTTGACAGTGATCTCAGGTGGTTGATAAGAAAGTGATTGACTACGTACTCAACGTTTACAACAAGACAAAGTTTTTTCCTCAAAATCTTATACTCTCTAACTTACAAACACTCTCAGAACCTATATACGTATTTATTTTAATTACTGGGCGTGCCGGTGGCATAATGTTTAGCCAAGCATCAAAAATTAAAATTTTTTGAGCAAGCAATTATCTTAACCTCAAAATCTTTTGGCATTTTCTCAAAACACTCATTAATTCAGATTGGCGATGATAAAGGAACCAATAAGGGTAGATGAGCCAATAAAAAAAATGTAGGTACGTTGGTGCTGATCTTATTGAATAATAATAAAGCCGCAATGGAATGAACAAGTATTCAGCATATTGTAATTTTGAAGATCTGAGGTTACCCGAAGTATTATCGACATGCACTCGGTAAAAAAAAGTTGTTTTTGAGGTTGTTTGCATATCCCCATGCCATACCAATTGATTTGTAATCGCCCTGTCAATACCAATAATAGGTTCTTTAATTAGACTGAGATCCTGCTTGAGCAATAGGATTCGGTTAAATAATCCATACATTCTTAGCGCGAGGTGGGGTGTGTTGACTAAAGCTCCTAAAAAGTTTTCTTTTGTCATAGCTTTAAGAGTGCATCCGCTTGTTTTCTTTCCCTCACCATCAATAAAACATACCTTACTTGTAACAGACAGATCGTCGGGACCGAATTCATCAACTAACGTTGCAATGTAATTCTTCTCCCATAGATCGTCCGCGGCTGCCCACATAAAATAGGTTCCGGTGGCCTTTGTAAGAACATTGAGAAAGTTCAAGGCTACCCCCTTATTGGTCGGTTGTTTTTCATACCTTACTCTTGGGTCTTTTTTTGCATAGTCAAGACAGATTATTGGGGTGTTATCTGTAGACCCGTTATCAGAGATTAAAATTTCAATATTGGGGTAAGTCTGACTCAAAATAGATTCCAGAGTCTCCGTAAGATATTTAGCACCATTGAATACAGGCACACCTACGCTAACCAACGGGACTAATTTAGTATCAATCATTTTGTTTTAATTAAGGGTAAAAACATATTCAACATCAAAGGTCTGAGCGTCGAAGACATAAAGACTGCAAATGCTACAGAAATAAACCAAACTACAATATAAAATAACAGTTTCGTTAATTCGCTCTCTAGGTTCACGTAGACTGTTGCTCTAAAAAATATTACCACAGAGACAATGTATGCCATGGGCTTTAAAATATCCTCCACATACCAAGTTCTTTTTTCTGTTCGCAAAAGTTTCTTAAACATAAAATGCATGCCCACACTAACGTACCCCAAATTTAACAAGACCCATATCCATGCAGCACCAACTCCACCATACATTGGGGTAAAAATATATATTGAAGGAAGTATAAAAATAACCCCCACAAGATTAACCCAAAGACCAAACCGAGTCCAACCATAAGCCAACTGAATCTGGTAAGGCATCCAAACTAAACAATTCAAAAAGCAACCAAGCACAAGAGGAAGCAATATGGGTGAAACATTAGAGGCCAATTCTGCATCCCCCGTCCATAAGAAGACTATATCATTGCGAAAAAAAAGTAGGATTGCAGCAAAGGACCCTACTAGCAAGGAAACCATCTGCGACCCTTGGTGGTAGAGTTTACATAAACCAACATCTTTTTTATTGGCGACAAGATCAACAAATTTTGGGTAATAAGCTTGGCTCATGGGTAATGCAAGTAGCAACGTAGATGAGGCAACGGTCCATGCTAAGGTGTAATGTCCATACACCTCCAGCGATAACAAGCCTGACAACAAGATCTTGTCAAATTGAGTCATCATAATTGCGAGTAATGAGATGCCAGACATACCTATTGCAAACTTCCAAACTCGCCGTATGGATAAAAACGAGGCTACCGGATTCCCTTTTTTTTTTGGGAGATAGTAGTAGGTAAAAACCATTAGCATTAATAAGGAGATCATAGAGGCGGCCAGTTGCCACATAAAGAACGCTACAATTGAATTGTTTACCATGGAAAGTATCAATAAAGCCCCACCAAATCTTGTCAAAGAAGCGAGACCAGTAATCATATTTGCAGCTACCTGTTTTTCAATGCCAAGAAGTGATCGAAGATAAATCAGCTCTAAAGGTCTTAAGGCTATAATTGCTCCCATAAAGATGACAGCATTACTTATAGTATTGGATGATATATTTTCTGCTTTAAGCCAGTTGTAAGCAATAAAATCAGACGATCCCCATACCAATAAAAATATAATAGTAGCCATAAAAAGTAGCACGTATTCGACGCTTCGCAATAAATTTTTTATCGATATTGAGGTATATTTTCCAGCCTTAAACCTTGCCATTTCACGGTTTAGTGTTTGTGAGAAACCCAGATCAAGAACAATCAAACACGCCTGCAGGGTTATGAATAATCCGATTAAGCCGTAAGCCTCCATGCCTAGATACTTAATATAAAATGGAAGAAATACAATACTCATCAGAGCCGTCCAGCCCTGCCCTAAAAAGTTGGCAACAACATTCTTTTTTAATGACATTAAATTAAATGCACTCTTACGTGTAAAGAATACTTATCGAGTACGTTTAAGGTAACCATCTGGAGCAACGGTAATGAGCAGTTTATTTTGTATGCTTTTGTCTATTTCAAACTCTGAATGTGTTTTAAGGTATTCCCATACCGCTGTTTTTGGGTTGTCACCAGAGCCCCAAGGGCGATCTGGAAACATATCTGCAGGTATATCTTCTATAACAGTATCAAATACAACACAGTAACTACCTACGCTCGTCAGTGATGCATAGGCCTCCAACTCTGCTAAAACATGTTCATGAGTGTGATTAGAGTCAAGACTTATCAATATTTTCTTATAATTTTTCGAGTACTCGTGTACTTGTGAAATAATATCTTGCGCTATAGATGAACCTTGAATCATATCTATTCGATTCGCCATCGGATGCGCTTCAATTGCAATACGGTTATGTTCTCGAATATCAATATCAATGCCTAAAACACGACGTTTTGGCATCTTTGGATCTAACATTTCGCTATTTTCAATTGCCTCACAATAATCTAACATTGCAAGTAATGATGCATTCATAATTAATGAACCACCATGTGCAATACCTGTTTCAATAATAAGGTCTGGTTTAATATCCCAAATGAGTTCTTGCATGGCTGCCATATCTTGAGGATATTGAATAATTGGTCGTCCTAACCACGAGAAGTTGTAGGAATAATTTTTAAAAGCACTATCAATGAGCCACTGAAGAGAATTTTTTTTTAGCTTAAGGTCTTTAGTTAATTCTTGAATATTTAATAACACATCACTTTTATTACTCATTTCTGTAATCCTTATAATTTTTTAAGACATATTAAACGAACTGGCCCAAATTCACCACTAAATGGAAGTCCTGCAGCGTAACGATGATGATCGTTAAAGTAATCTATATTGAGGTTCTTTTCTGAGCAAATCTTAGAATAAATGACCCTACTAACAAGATAATATGTGCTGCTAATATTAACTTCTTCAACAACAGAAAAATATCCGCTTATGAAATCCAACAATTCCTTTCTATTAAAAAAATTATTATGGTCTCTCATTCCAATCTCTGGTAAACCAAAATCTTTTCTGACTTGATTAAAATTCTCATGTCCATCAATGAAATTTTCAATCATAAGATAAAGTCCATTCTTATTAAGTGCTTTATGGATATTTTTAATTGCATCCCTCTGCAAGTCCCATGACGGAAGATTTATAAGGCATCGTGTTGTATAAATTAAATCAAAATACTGTGTTAATTTTTCACAAACATCTTGTTGCTCAAATTTTAAATTATGAATACTCATTGTAGAAATCAAATCGTTAGCATTACTTATCATGTGAGATGAATAGTCGTAACCTGAAAATAAGGAGCTTAAATATTTTTGAGAAAGCTTTATAGTTGTTCTTCCATCACCACAACCCATATCAGCAACTGACCTTGGCTTATATTTATTGATTCTCTCTGACAATACGTTACATTCTATTTCTCTCAAATACACATCCTGAGTTGTTGATTGAGCGGTAGAGTCAGTTGATGCTCGATCGTCCCAGTACTTTTTTATTTCTTTAAAATTCATTTTTTATATACCCTTTTTATTTAAAATTTTTAAAATGACATTTATAACAGAGTCTTGCTGGAGCTCTGTTATTTCATGAAAACTTGGCAAATTTATTGCTCTATTAGCTATATTCCACGAATTTTTATTCTCATCCTTACTCTTGGTCTTAGTCTTAAATATAGGTAAATATGATAAAGGGTAAAAGAAGACCCGCGCATCAATATTTTCTTGGAGAAACATATCTTTTATCAACTCTCTTGTAATTCCTATCGTCTTATCAAACACAACAGTAGGCATCCAATATCCATTTATGGTATTAGCTTTTTCTATGTTCATTTTTAAACTATCGACATTCAAAAGTTTTATTTTGTAATATTCAAATACCTCTCTTTTTCTTTTCACTAGATCATCGATTCTTTCGACCTGCCCAAATCCTATTGCTGCCTGAATATTTGACATCTTGTATTTAAATCCAATTTCATCAGGCCAAAACTGTTTTGTTTGATTTCTTGATCTTCCATGATTTGATAAAGTCAACACTTGCTCATAAAGTTTAACGTCATTAGTTATAAACATTCCACCCTCACCAGTCGTTAATGTTTTTGTTCCGTGAAATGAAAATGTACCAAACTTACCCATAGTGCCTGCATGCTTACCATACCACTTCGATCCAATGGCTTCTGCAGCGTCCTCAATAATAGGGATACCATATTTTTCTCCTATGGCTAGCAATATATCCATTTCACATACATTGCCGTAGATATGAGTAGCAATAATTGCTTTCGTGTTTGGGGTTATTGCGGCCTCAACTTTATCTGGATCAATACACCATGTATCTTCTAGAATATCAACAAAAATAGGCTTAGCACCTAAGTAGGTAATTGGTGATGCTGTTGCAATCCAATTCGTATCGGCTAGTATCACTTCGTCATCTGGCTTAAGACCAATTGCAGATAAGCCCATATGAAGCGCACCCGTGCAGCTTGATGTGGCAATTGCATACTTAGCGCCAGTAAATGTTTTGAATTTGTTTTCAAATTTTTCTATATATTCATAACACTTCTCACCCCAACCATTTCTTGCGGCATCGGTTGCATAACTAACCTCTAAATCTGTTATTGATGGTTTTGTGTAATGTATTTTTGGCTTCATAAGACTTCTATCTGAGGGACTGCTGTGACAAATTTTCCGGACCATTCTCTTATATAATGCAATTGCTCAATGACTTCATGCTTTAAATTCCAAGGCAAGATGAGGATATAGTCAGGCTTTAGACTTGTAATTATACTTTCATTCAAGATTGGGACTCTGCTCCCAGGTAAGTATTTATTTTGTTTAGCTGGGTTTTTATCAACCACACAAGTTAACAAGTCTTCTTTAATACCTGCAAAGTTTAATAATGTATTCCCTTTAGCCGCAGCACCATAACCGATGACTTTTTTACCCGATTCTTTTGCCTCAATGAGAAATTTTGTTAGGCCATATTTAACCTTATTCGCTTTTTCTTGGAAATCGGCATAAAAATCAGCATTGTCCAAACCCAAGGCCTGCTCTTTCTTAAGTAACGACACAAAACGATCATTAACAGCATGCGTACCCGTGTCTTTACGTTGTGCAAAAACACGAAGGCTACCGCCATGTGTTGGCATTTCTTCTACATCAAACACACTTAAGCCATTGGCAGTGAATAGGGCATTAACTGCGATCAGTGACAAGTAAGAAAAATGTTCATGATAAATCGTATCGAATTGATTTTTCTCTATTAAGTTTAACAAATGAGGGAATTCAAATGTTGCCACACCATTATCTTTTAACAAATGCGTAAAACCAGAGACAAAATCATTAATATCTGGCACATGCGCCAAGACATTATTTGCAGTAGTTAAATCGGCTTGTTTGCCTTCTGCAACTAACCGCTTTGCTAACTCGACCCCAAAAAATTCCTCAACAATCTCAATGCCTTTTTCTCTGGCAGCATTAGCGGTACTTTTCGTTGGCTCTACACCTAGACATGGAATATTTTGCTCTTTTACATACTGCAATAAATAGCCATCGTTGGCTGCTACTTCTACCACCATGCTGGTTTCATTTAAATCAAAACGGGATGCCGTAGACGCCACATAGGCTTTTGCATGCGACAGCCATGAACTAGAGAATGAGCTGAAATAAGCGTACTCTTCATCAAACAACTCTTCTGCGCCAGCAAAGTCTTCTGTTTGAACTAGCCAACAGGCCTCACACACTAGGACATTTAACGGGAACCACTTTTCTGGTGCTTTTAGCGTCTCATTTGTTAGGTAAGCATTGGAGGGTGGGGCGCTACCTAAGTCAACCAACGGGAGTATTAGTTCACTTTGACAATGGCGACACTTCATACCATAACCCCCTCAAAGTTGTTGTCTATCATAGGGTGTGCCCTATCTCTTTCTGATATGTCAGTGATTGACAGTGGAAAGGTAATTGCAAGCCTAGAGTCATTCATGTTGAGCGCTGCTTCCGAACCTTTTTCATAGGGTTTCGAATGTAGATAAAGTAATTCACAGTTATCCGTTAATGATTGAAATCCATGGGCAAACCCTTCGGGAATCAGCATACTCCGCTGATTTTTTTCGCTTAACATCTCGCTATGCCAGTGTAAAAAAGTGGGTGAGCCCTTTCGTAAGTCCACCGCAACATCAAAGATCTCCCCCTTAACACAGCTCACTAATTTAATTTCAGTGTGCGGCATTAATTGATAATGCAAACCTCTCACCGTACCTTTTTGATATGTCAGTGTTTGGTTTATCTGGCTCACTGATTTATTAAAACCATGCCCCGCAAACTCTTTAGCACAGTAGACTCTACTTAAAAAACCACGCGAATCATTGACAGTCCTTCTTTGCACTATTTTAAGTCCTTCCAAAGGTGTATCGGTAAAATCGAATTGTTGAGTCATGAAGGGCTCACTAATTTTTCATGGTCATTAATCTGAGTTAAGCTAAAGTGTTGCATATTATCACCATTACGCCAGGCCTTATGCCAGGCAATAATACCATCGACTGTGTTATCTAATGTCCATCTCGGTTGCCATTTCAGCTTGTTATTAGCTTTCGTGCTATCCAATGTTAAATAGTGTGCCTCATGGGGCTGGGGTGATCCATCCATACTCCATTTAGCTTGAGGAAAGGCTTGGTTTAATTTTTTCACAATGAACTCCACCGTTTTAGCATCCTTAACTGAAGGACCAAAGTTCCATGCCTCGGCAAATGGCTGCCCTTCTTTGAGTAACTTTTCTCCTAATTGCAAATAGCCTTTTAGGGGCTCCAGGACATGCTGCCATGGACGTATAGCAGAGGGTGACCGGATAACTAACTCTTGGCCGCTGTCAACTGCTTTTAAAAAGTCGGGAATTAGTCGGTCAACCGACCAGTCCCCACCCCCAATGACGTTCCCCGCCCTTGCTGATGCAATAGCCACACCTTTATCCGCTAAAAATGACTGCCTGTACGAATTGGTAATAAGCTCAGAGCATCCCTTGCTACTTGCGTATGGATCATACCCACCCATTGAATCCCCTTCGACAAAAGGCTTTAAGGATCCATTATTCTCATAGCACTTATCGGTCGTCACATTAATTAGAGCCTTAACTGTCGACATTTTTCGTACCGCTTCAAAAAGGTTGACGGTGCCCATCACATTTGTTGTATAGGTTTCTACAGGATCGATATAGGACTGTCGAACCAAGGGTTGCGCGGCAAGATGAAACACAATATCGGGCTGCACTGATTTGATTGTCGTCTGCAGCATGCCCGCATCGCGAATGTCCGCAACCGTATGACTGGCCAAAAGACTCTCAACATTTGCTGCAACAAAGAAGCTGGGTGTTGTAGATGGAGCCAATGCATAGCCGTGAACGTGAGCGCCTAGACTATTTAACCATAAAGCTAACCAACCACCTTTAAAACCCGTGTGGCCCGTTATTAATACCGACTTATTTTTCCAGAAAGAATCAATCAAGGCCAATTTTTCCATGGAGCCTGTCCCGACACCCATAACGCTTCAAGAAGATTTTTTTCTCGCAACGTATCCATAGGCTGCCAGAATCCTTTGTGCATATATGCTCCAAGCTCAGCCTCTTTGGCAAGCCTTTCAAGTGGCTCGCGCTCCCAGCTAGATTGGTCGCCCTCAATATAATCAATACACTTCGGAGACAAGACAAAAAATCCTCCATTGATCCAACCACCATCTCCTTTAGGCTTTTCAACAAACCGACTGACCAAATTATTTTGTATATCAACCGAGCCATAACGGCCTGGGGGCTGAACAGCCGTGATGGTAGCTAATTTTTTTTGTGACCGATGAAAGTCAATCAATCCTGTTATGTCGACATTAGCCAACCCATCCCCATAGGTAAAACAAAAGGCTTCCTGGTCAGACACATAATCTTTAACTCGCTTGAGCCGGCCACCGGTTAGGGTGTCCTCGCCTGTGTCAACCAAGGTTACCTTCCATGGTTCTGCATTTTTTTGGTGGACATCCATGGTGTTATTTTTCATGTCAAATGTGACGTCTGACATATGAAGAAAATAATTGGCGAAGTACTCTTTAACAAGATAACCCTTATAACCGCAACAAATGACAAAATCATTAATACCGTTAGCAGAGTATATTTTCATTAAATGCCACAGCATAGGTCTTCCGCCTATTTCAATCATCGGCTTGGGTTTAAGGTGAGTCTCCTCAGAAATTCTTGTTCCCAACCCACCAGCTAATATAACTGCTTTCATCTACAACCCCTTTTCCAATAAAACCATATACTAAAAATAACGAATATTTATCACGAAAATAAATCTGCTTCTTTAAATAGTTTTCCCAATGAATCCTTAGCGGAAAAAAATAATCTATCTTTGTTGGGCCAATTAATATTTAAAACAGAATCATTCCATGCAATACACCGCTCATCGATTGGTGAATAAAAATTAGTGGCTTTGTAATACACCAAAGCAGTATCCGATAGAGTCAAAAATCCATGGGCAAATCCCTCAGGAATCCATATTTGTTTTTTATTTTCTGCTGACAAGGTAGCGGAAACGTATCGACCAAATGTTGACGAAGACCTTCTAATATCAACAGCAACATCAAAAACTTCTCCTTGAAGGACTGATACCAATTTGCCTTGAGGAAAAGGTGATTTTTGATAATGTAAGCCACGCAAAACTCCGGAAATTGATTGAGAAATATTATCTTGCACGAAGATGGCATCTTCATCTACAAACTCGTTAAAATTTTTCTGATTAAAAGTCTCATAAAAAAGACCTCTCTCATCCTTAAAGATTTTAGGATCTAAAATTTTTACCTCAGGTATTGATAGTGAAGTGACCTTCATGGTTTATTAATTAATCTCAAAAGATACTGCCCGTATTCATTTTTTTTAAGGGGGGTTGCTAAAGCTTCTAGTTGTATACTATCTATCCAATTATTTCGAAAGGCTATTTCTTCAGGGCACGCTACTTTTAAGCCTTGTCTATTTTCAATTGTAGCAATAAATTGCCCAGCTTCCAGTAATGAGTCGTGAGTGCCTGTGTCAAGCCACGCATAGCCACGATCCATTCGCTCAACATATAATTGATTACCTTCTAGGTATTTTTTGTTTAGGTCGGTTATCTCTAGCTCCCCACGTTTAGAGGGATGCAACTGCTTGGCGAGCTCCACGGCCCGATTGTCATAAAAGTACAATCCAGTCACGGCGAAGTTAGATTTAGGGTTAATGGGCTTCTCCTCAAGCGATTTGACCTGGTTGTTTTGGTCAAATTCAGCCACACCATAACGCTCTGGATCTTTAACATGGTAGACAAAAATTGTTGCTCCCTGCTCTCTCTCTGAAGCAGAATGAAGAAGCGAGTTTATATCGTGGCCATAAAAGATATTATCACCCAGGATAAGAGCTGTGGCATTGTCCCCAATAAATGTCTCGCCAATAATCAGTGCTTGGGCAAGGCCATCGGGGCTTGGTTGTTCTTTGTAGCTAAGGTCTATCCCCCACTGAGACCCATCTCCTAATAGCGATTCAAACATCGGTAAATCATGGGGCGTTGAGATAATAAGAATCTCTCGGATTCCGGCCAGCATAAGAGTGGTAAGAGGATAATAGATCATTGGCTTGTCATAGACCGGAAGTAACTGTTTTGATGTCACATGGGTTACTGGGTAGAGCCTTGTGCCCGAGCCGCCTGCGAGGATGATGCCTTTACGCTTCATAGTTTTCTTAATTCCGTTTTCCAATCATCAAATTTTAGCATAAAGGCAGTCTTGATTAATGAATTATCAAGCACGCTACTTTTTGGACGCTTGGCATTAGTGGGATACTGATCTGTGCCTACCGAAAGAATATTATTTATATCGAAAGCTGGGGTAGTCTTGGTAATAATCTGCCAAGTAAACTCATACCATGAACACTACCCGTCCGGAACGAGGTGATAAATGCCTGTATTTTTAGAGCTTAATTTTTTGTCTAATAAATCTATGTCACATATTCTTTTTAAGTTTTAAGTTGATGGCGTAAAAGACAGATTACCTTAAAAAGGTACACATTAAAGCTTATCGACTAAAATTTTTTTAGTAATAAGCGTAAACCTTTAATACATAATTGAGCTATAAATACGGAAAATAGTGGAAGAGTTGAGAGTCCATGTGACCGGTGTATTCGTAAAACCTCAGTTTTTGTGCCAAAAAAATCATTACCAGAAAGTCCCCCGAGAGAAAATTCTCCGGCAACAAACTTACAGGTCTTAATACTCTCATTGCCTATTATTAGCTTTAGCATAAAATCGTAATCAGCTGCAATTTGATATTTATTTGAGTAATAACCATAAGTTTTATGAATATTTTTCATGAATAACGAACTAACTGAGTGACCAAAAATACTTGTACGGTATCCAGCAATACAAAAGGGTAGCTTTGATAGTCTCATAATTTTTCTGTTACAAACAAATGGGGCGGTTATAACGGAGCTATGCCCATCAATTTCTTTTTCAAATTTACCAATTGCATCAACCTCAAACCAATCATCTGATCCTATAACAATATAATAATCACATTTTGAAAGACGTATACCTCTATTTATTGCATCGTATACACCAAAATCTGATCTAGTGCTTATACGTAAATTTAAATCCGTTATTTTATGTAATATTTCTAGTGTGTTATCTTTTGACTCTCCATCAACCACAATCCATTCAAAATCTTTAAATGATTGTGATCGTAGGCTATCAATTAGTCTTTGAATGGTCTTCGCACTATTCAGGGTGGCTGTAATGATACTTATTTTCATTATTATTTAGCTTGGTAAAGGTGGCAAGGATTGTAGATTAACTCAAGAATGATATCTTGATATGCACATCCATAATTTTTCAATCTTTGGTTATTATTTTCTAGAGTATATTTAGAAGATAGATGCACCTCGGTTATTTTTTTATCACTCTTAAACTCTCTTAACTTTTTCGCCAAGCATGATGCGCTTGAAGGTGGGAAAAAACTTGCTTTGCCATCTGCCTGCTCTCGATGTACATTTATATCAGATAAAATTAAAGCAACTCCAAGTGACTTCGCTTCTTCGACAGTTGAACTCCAGCCCTCAAATAAAGATGGGTTTATTACTGCCATTGAGTTTATCATAAGGGATACAACATCTGAATACGGTACTATGCCCAAACTTACAAAATTACTTGAAATTCCATATTCATTAACCTGGCTTACTAGGTTAGAAAAGTAACATAAATCACGATAGTCTTGTTCAGAACCGCTGGCTAAAACAAGGACATCTGGCCATTCATTCTTTAAATCGTTTATCGCATCAATCATCAAACTATGGTTCTTATGTTTCCAAAATTGGTTAGGTAAATAAAAGTAAGGTCTATTAAAACCATATTTTGCTTTAAGAGTTTCTAAGCTTGGTAAATCAATTGTAGATGGAGCGCATACGAAATTTAAAACTCGTACCTTTTTAATGTAGTGCGGAGCAAAGTGTGAAAAATCTTTATAGGCATCCTGACTGCTAACAATAACTGAGTCACAAAATTTCGCTATCTTTGTAAACTGCTTATCTCGTACATTCAATTCTAAATTTGAAAACATACTGGGCAAATGCACATGTTGAAAATCAGGAATCCACCCAATGGTTTTTATTCGCTTAGACTTATCTGGCAGTGTGTGAGAAAGTACTTGTACATCATTTTTTATTAACAGCCTATTGAGCAAGATATTTCTTCCAAGCAGCTTCCATAATATTTTATTTAAAAACCAAGCCAAACTATATCTATCAAGAATTGAAGTGCGAATTACTTGAAAATCAGGAAGTCCAGATAAAATTTTATCGGAAGTTTTTTGCCCCAAAAGGATAACGGGCTCTATTTTTCTGTCTGGAATATACGAAATAGCAAATAATAAGTTTCTATAATAATTAAGACCGCCAATCCAACGAGCGTCAATTACAAAACCAACCTTAATTAATTGCATGATGTTTAAACCATTCAGCATATTCAAGCACACCCTGATGCCATTTGATCTTCGGATCCCAAGCTAATACCTGGCTTGTTTTTGTTACATCAGCAACATACCCAATTGGGTCGCCCTGTCTTGCGGAACCAGTAAAGATCGCGGATTCTTTACTATCTAAAGCAGTAAAGAGTAATTTTAATATATCTGTTATTGGTGTTCCTAAACCGGTTGCGCCGTTATATAAATTAAAATTACTAGATGAGGTAGTTAGTAAACATGCTACTAGTTTTGCCACATCGGTAACATGTATCCAATCACGCAATTCATTACCTGTCCCAAAAAATTTATACTCACCACCCATTATTTTGTTGCACGCATCCCATAGCAATTGTTTTTTTAATCCTGGGCCATAGACAGAAAATAATCGAAGAACAGTAACATTTAAACCAAAATGATCGACATATGATTTACACAATTCCTCAGCTATTTTTTTATGAACACCATACGGCGAAATAGGGTTAATGGAGTCACCTTCAGCCATAGGCAATTTTTCAACCTCACCATAAACACCGGCGCTGGATATTGTTATGACCTTAGCAGTAGATGCATATAATCTCACATATTCCAAAACGTTTAGTGTTGTATTTAAATTGCGTTCGAAATCATCAAGTGGATTTTGAATTGACAAACCTACTGATCCGCTTCCAGCGCAGTGAATTATTGAGTCAGGAACGACCTCGCAAGCACGTAACCCATCAACAGTAATATCTGATGAGCGCCACTCAGAAATCCCCCATAATTTTTGTTCATCAACTGAGGACCATTTACCATGCCCTATTCCTATAACTTTTAAACCTTGACGAGATAGATGACGGGCAACATTACGACCTATAAAGCCATGAGCACCAGTGACTAAAACAGATTGAATTTTCATTTTTTTTGTCCAACAAAACTATATAAACGCCCAGGCGCATTAGACAAGGCGCCATAAAAAAATAATAGAGAGTCAGGAATTATTGAACTGTAAATTTTTAGCCTATTAGCTAATTTTTTCTTTATATCCTTCTTGGTATTGGGGTATAGATTAATATTTGACTGCATTGGATTAAGAACGAAACGTAAATTCATACCACTTTCAAGAATTGCATTTTTATACTCTTTCAATAAGTATGCATTTTCACCACCATATAAATTATGTAATGGGTGATTTTCTAAAAAAGCATTAAGGTCTTCTTGTTTTGAAATTACATGTTCACGTGTAAATATGAACATCCCTTTTGATTTTAATACCCTTGATGCCTCCTTGCAAAGTTGCTTTAAATCGTTCGCATGATGTAATACTGCTCTCCCGTATACTAAGTCAAACGTTGAATCAGCGAAGGGTAATTTTTCTCCCCAAGTTTGATTTACTTTAATACTAAGTTGGCTTTCGTCTGCAAGTTTTTTTATGGCACCAGCACCCACTAAATTACTTCTGTCTGGCTCAAGTGCATGAACCTGCCATCCATCCTTTGCAAATGCGTAGGCAGAAATACCTCTACCAGAACCAATGTCAAGTACATGCCCTGCCGCAGGAAGATACTCTTTTAATGCATTCCACTCAGAGCTATTGTAAAACCGTTCTGCAGCACCAAGCAATGGGTCATCATAGAAACAAGCTTTTACTAAATCTTCTTTATTCGGTTGCGATTTAAGCCATTTAACAGCATCTTCCCATGAACTTCGGCTATTATCTGAAACCGTCATCTTTCATCCATAGTCAATTCTCTAATTATTCGTGCAGGATTTCCACCTACTATAGTAAAAGGGGGTACGTCTTTTGTAACAACACTTCCAGCTGCGATTATTGCACCTTCGCCGATAAAAACGCCAGCTAAAATAATTGACATAGAACCAATCCAAACATCATCGGAGATGATAACGGCTTTCTCATTAAGGTTAATATGTTTTGGATGTTGGCCAGAAACTATTTGTGTAAATTGTTTATGACGCTGTGCTGAGTTAAATGGATGGGTCGAATTATCGAAAATGTTAACGCAATGCGAAATTAGAACTCGATGACCAATTTTTATTTTTAGAGCTGACCATATTCTAGATTGCTCACCAACAAAACAATTATCCCCAATAGAAATTTCTCCCCCATGAGCAAAATTTAATAACTCACCTTTAATATGAGTATTTTCACCGATCGCAATTTTTTCTCTTAAATTCATATTATTTATAATTATCCCAGTGTCATGAACCTTGCTAGAATCTGAAATTATGCATGCTCGTTTTACCTTAATTCTTTTTATTAATTTAGAGAGAATCATTTAACTAATTCCAAACAAACAATAGCGCGTGATGCTGCAGCAAAATCTGAATCGTAATCAGATTGGGTGTGTATATCAAAATATGTAGCATCTTTGGACTCTTCGCGTGTTGATATTTCCCATCCATCACTTACATATTTGTAGTGAAAAATAGTGTGTGTGCTTGGCTTAAATATTTCAATAATTTCATCTAACATAGGGCCATCAAAAATCTGAAACCATTTTCTATTTTGATATTTTCCGTAAGGAAAACTTAAATACAGCACACCTCCAGGCTTTAACATGCGATGATATTCTCTGATTGCTTGTAGGTAGGTGTTTGCATGATTTTCATTTTTAGACTCATCAGTTGTATACAGCATCGTGTTATCCAAACCAATATGCTCAATAGTAGATAAACTCGCAATCCAGTCAAAATAGTTATCTCTGAAACAAGAATTTCTGAGGTCTTCAAAAACATATGATACTCCCGCCTCCCAAAAGCTTTTTGATTCTGGAGCGAGTGTTGATATAAATACTTTCTTGGATTGCAGCTTTGAGTGTGACAATATAAAATCGACATTTAATACTGACCCAGCATCGAGTATTTTTCCATCTCCAGAGGGTAGTCTAGAAAAAAACCAAGGGTATTCCACTGCCCTTTCATCAAGACGGTATCCAAAACCCTTAGGTAAGAAAAAGGGATCGAAGTCTTGACTAGAAAGTAGGTTTTTTATGGCAAGCACCTTATAGTGACTATAGCCAATAGCCCATGGTTTCATGCCGCACATAACAAAGTAAAAGCTTTGAAGCTTACAGTAAAAACTTTTAATTAATCTCATACTAAAAAAGTTAAAGTCTTTTAGCATGTGGTAAAAAATTTTAATAATCTTCATTATCACCCCTCGGGAACCTACGGTTTATAGTTGTGGTAAATGGTTTTTATCATAAATATAAGATAACTTTTTATTCTTTGCCACATTGTATGTTTTGCAAAAATTTTGAAAAGATTCAGATTAATGATATACCATGAACCACATAACCTGATTTTTTTTGGAAATATTATTGTATTGATTTTAAAGTTACTTACATTAGCAAATGAATCTAAATTACTGTTTGTCCTACCATGTATGCCACTCCCATCAAATCCATTATTAATTACCAATGTTTCCCTTGGATACAGAGTAAGTGCATCACTTATGAACGCAGTTAAGTAAAAGCGAATGGCCCAGGAATCGACTCTTCCAGCACGCTGATCTTCCATCATTGAAAAGTAATCACATGCACCATTTAAATTAAAACGATCTCGAAGCAAAGGATCGTTTTTGAGCTGTTCATAGCCAGTAGCGTTGATATCAAGTAAATCCCAAGATCTCTTCCAAGTAGCCCAACCCCATGATGAGGTAAGTGGTAAAAATAACGCGTCTTCTTTAATATTTATAGTTAATGGAAACATGTAACCAGCAATCTGTATCACTTTTACTTCCTCTTCATATTTGCATAGACTTGCATTCATGTACTTAAGGAAATAAGGCGAGACGAGTAAGTCATCTTCCATGACAATCACACGACCATACTTGTTAATTACTTTTGTTACACCATCAATTATTGACTTAGATAGCCCCCAATTTTTTTCTCTCTCGATAATAGTAACTTTTTTGAAACCATTAATTTTTTTAATATAACTTCTTACCTTTAAAACTTTTTCATCTATTTTATTATTCTTTGCATTATCTGCATATATAAATAGCTCACTTTCTGAAGCTAGTTCATTGTTTTGTAGTGCTTTAATAGTCTTTTGTGTATGCCGGGGCCGATTATAGACAAAAAGTACTATCGGAGATAAATTCATTAAGTATTGGTTGACCTTAAAATACTTTCAACTACTCTTTGTAAAGATTGACCATCATTGATCCCAAAAAAATGATTAGAAAAACTCTTCATTTTTTCTCGGGTTTCTAAGAATTTTTTAGGATTTTTCATAATATTGCTTATTATATCAAAGGTAGCATTCTCACCATCGGCAATAATTGCTGCTCCATACTCTTCAGGAAATGGAAACATGGAGTGTTGCTCTCTCATTTTCATTATAATGGGAATAACATTGCAGGCTGCTGCTTCAGATAGTGTTGTGGAGTAGAACCCAACAGCACACACAACTTCATTCATGACTTCAGTTAAGGTGTATTCAGTTGCAGGCATTAGCTTCACAAGCTCAGGGTGTTGCAATGAAAGAAGGTCGAACACTGTAGAGCTGTCAACTGGGTGCTTGCGAACAATCACCTTTGCATCAGGAAGGTTTTTTAAAACTGTAGTACAAATATTTGTTAAAGCAGCATATTCCTGTTCAGAAATATGCTTACTGATTGGCTGCGTAAATATTGCAATAGTAAAGTTGTTGGTTGATTGGCCACCCTTTTTCAAATCATTAAATAATGGCGTTCCTGTTACTTCGTAAACGGGTCTGGGAGAGTGCCTTTTGTAATGCTGCACAAAACCCTCTCCCCAACATAGCATTTTATCAAAGGACATGCCTCTATACCCACAGTGCATAACTCCACCTCTTCCACTTTGCATTCGAACTGTTGGAATTGATAGTTTTTTAGCTGCTTGTGATGAAATCTCATCTTGCATAGAAGTGCCTTCAGCGAACACCAACACTGAGGGTTGGCTATAACTCAAAGTAGCAAGCATGTTTGTATAAGCCTGTAGTATGTTTGCATAAATAAAAAATAGTGGGTGAAATATCGGAATGTGTATACTAAGCAAGCTTAAACTGCCTGACATTAACTTCTGTGGAGAAGCACCAACCGTCAATATAGATTCATTTAAAGCATTAGAATCATTTGAAAAAATGATCTTTTGATGTTCTTTAAAAGCTGTGATGGTCTCTTTAAAAAATATAAGAAATCGTGGGTTGATTACAAAAAAACCTATTGACTTTTTATCTTCATTCCATAAATGTCTCTCCTTGCTAAGCATTAAGCTTCTCATTGCCATGAAGCAAACTTTCAAATAAGCAACAACACCTCTTAATATCAAATTTACCTCACTCTTAAAACCGTTAAGGATTTCAATTTCTTTATACAAATCTAGCAATGCCTGATTTTTATTTTGAGCAGCCCAATCTCTTGAAGCTGCAATCAATGGTAATAGAGCTGATGGTTGATTAATTGCACTGAAGTAAAAATAGCGTGCAAAAGCTGCTCTAAAATTCACTTCCTCATACATAAATAGGTTTGAATATTTTTTTTCTTGCCAATCTAGTAGTGACTCTATTAATTCCGTTAATAGTATCTCATCTACAATTAAAACTGGCGATTTTAAGAAATTTGAGAATAAACCAAACATTATAAAGAGATTTTATTTAGATCATTCATTTTTTTATGTATAAACTTGAGTTCAAAATTAACTACGTCTATATTTGTACGCTTGCTTTAGCTAAAGCAGTAGCAGTTATAAAATCTATCTCATTATCAATATCAACAGAGTCTTTTTGACTCATTAAATATGGCAGTGCATTATGATATAACGTATTAGTTTCACGGCTTTCAAGGCTTTCTATACTTCGTACATACAAGGCACCATTGGGATGAAATGCCTTTTTTTGGTCCTGGCTCCTAGTGATTCCTGTTACCAGAGGAGAAGAGTCAAAAGCTTGCTTCCAGCCATTATTTTCATCCAAATAAAACGCAAAGGAAACTGGAAAGTTATACTCAGAAGCTGAGAAAACAGGTTTAGCTCTTTTCTCAAAAAGTGCAATTGCCTCAGCTACATGTTGCGAGTTTCGAAAAGGTACTGTTGGCAAACCCATTACAAAGTTACCTTCCCTGCACTTAAAAATATTGTTATAATTTTGTTTAAGATAGTCAAACACTTTAACTTTATCCCCAGCTTGCTCGGGTGTTCTAAAGTCTAAAACGAGTTTATTTGACTTAATATATTGTTGAGCAATATCCCAATAATCCATTGAATCTGTTGAGAAAACTACTTTTTTAATTTTTTTATTTTTTACAAAAGCTTCCAATGTCCATACAACAAGCGGCTTACCAGCTAACATTTTTATATTTTTACCTGGTAAGCGCTTAGACCCTGAACGTGCAGGTACAAATGCAATATAACTCACGAGCCGAAGAACTCGTTGATGGCTTTTTCGGTTTTCTTAAACACCTCTTCTACTTCCTTGTACTCAGTGTCATTTATCGACTTTAAGGGCATGCGGTCACGTCTGTGCATAAAGCCTGCTGCTTGCAGTAATGCTTTATTAGTTCTATGCCAGCCATACTTAGCTGCACATTCATTAAAGAATGGTGCTTCTAACTTCTCTAAAATAAAGTTTATTTTTTCTTTATCATCTTTTAGGCAAGCTTCCCAGAATGTTTCACCAATACGTGCATCTAGCATAGATATACCATTCAGATATGATTTGGCACCATATGGCAAATACTGGATTAAGCTCGCTTTTTTACCCGCAATAACAACGCGGATTCTTGGTTCTAGTTCTAATGCAAGGCAAGTTGTCTCAAAATCTTTGGCATCCTCTTTAAGCGCGACTATTTCTGGAATTTGAGGTAATTTTTTAAATAAAGAATATGGCCAGTTCATCTGCTTACCATCATAACCTGACAAAAAAGGCATTTCGTGCACAAGTATTGGCATTTTAGTTGACGTGCCAACCTCTGAATAATGGTCTAAAATTTGCTCATCATTGAAGTATTTCTCTCTGACCAATAAAGACACCAAGTCTGCACCATGCTCTTTTGCATGTTTCGCAAACTCAATCGTTTCCTTTGTGGAGCAGTGAATTGGATCACCAACTACTACAAGGTTCTGCTGATCAAGTTTCTTGACAGTTTGTATACAAAAAGCATTCAAATCCCTGATTTCTTGATGAGTTAACTGAGAGTATCGAGAGTTATATGCCATCGCGTAAAACTTACGAGCACCTTGTTGATATAATGTACATAAGTACTTATTTATCGATTCATAATCAATATTTTCATTCTCATCAAATGGTGTAAATATAGTGTAAACACAACCTTCAAGACGTTGCTTTATATCATCATACATTTGTAATTCCTTTTTCCCATCTTTCTATATCAACCTTAGTCATCTCAGTAATAATTTTCTCTATTGGTCTTGACCCAAGCCAGCCTGTTGTTTTTTTTAATTTACTTGAGTCACCTAATCTAGCGGAAGTATCAAACGGTCTAAAGTAACTTTCAGACAAATAAGCAATTTTTTGCCCCGTACGGCTATCGACGCATACCTCAGAAATTCCCTCTCCCTCAAAAGAAGGGCTAAAACCCGCATATTCTGCTGACATCTTCAAGAAGCTTCTTACAGATGTTAGTTTGCCTGTAGCAAAAACAAAATCATCCGATTTGCTGGAACTCAATGTGAGAATCATCGCTTTTGTAAAGTCTTCTGCAGACCCCCAGTCTCTGCAAGAATCGAAGGAACCTAATTCAAAAGGTTCACCTCCTTGGGTAGCCAACCTTGCCATATTGTAAGTAATTTTGCGTGTAACAAAGCTTCTTGTCCTCAATGGTCCTTCATGATTGAATAAAATGCCTATGCTCGCAAACAAACCGTATCGATCTCTATACATTTTAACTAAATGTTGCGCTGCCATTTTAGAGATGGCATATGGGTTTGAAGGGAGAAGCGAGCTTTCCTCGTTCAATAATACATCCTTCTCAGTATTGCCAAAAACTTCTGAGCTAGAAGCAAAGAAAATTCGTGTATCTTTTGACACAATTCTGATCGCTTCAAGAATATTCAAAGTACCATTAATATTTGCTTTAATTGTTGTTAACGGGTGTAAAAATGAATCAGCAACATAACTCTCCCCAGCTACGTGAAAAATATAATCAGGTTTTATTTCTTGAATTGTTTCAATTAAGTGATTCGGTTCATCAATATTTATATTAACGAGCTTTATTTTATTTAATATATCTAGATGCTCTAAACGCCATGTTTTATTGCTAGATCCACGCCTAAAACCCCCATAAACAGTAAAATCCTGATTAAGCAAATGTGCGGCAATGTGAGCGCCATCTTGTCCAGTAACCCCTAGAATAAGCGCAGTTTTATTTTTCATTATTAAATAATCTTTCTAAATTTGAAATTGCTTTGCTGAAACCAGCACCACCATCAAGGTGTCCTTGCCAAACCTCGATTACCTTCATACAATCAAAATCAAATGCTTTTTTTAATGTCTTCATATTTTTAGCATCACCTTCTCCAAATTGCAAACCTTCGCCATCGATACCTGCTGCATCGGCTATATGCAAATGTTCTATACGAGGGCTTAGTAAGTCAACTATGTTTGGAGCATCGAAATCAAACAAGCTATCTCCCATGCATAAATGACATATATCCATACATATGGGTAGTTCGTGTTGATCAATATAAGCAACATCTTTTAACTCATTCATCACATCTAATTTAACAGAGCCTCCAAAGTACCAAGCAATCGGGGGTAACCATTGAGGTAGGATTAATATACCTTGATTTCGAAAGCTAGATAGTAAATTCGTGTATTCTTCATAAAATTCAGCAACACTCTTATGCACAACAGAAAAGCTTCCGACAATTGGAACTTGCATCCCTATTTTGTCTTGTAATAACTTCGCGAAATCAACTGTACGTTGCAATATATCAAGGCTACCTTGAGCCTGACTCTTATCGTCAGAAAAAGGATCCATCAACTTTGTAGAGCTTATATAATCAGGTAAGTGTATGCTGTATCTGTTGTTGCTTTTAAAAGTATTTCTATTAAAACCGTTCAGCACTTCCTTAAAAGAAAGATGAAACTCATAAGCTCCTATCGGAAATTTATTTTCGAAATCATTTAAATCGTGCAATCTAACTGGGATAGATATTTTATTTTCACGTGCGAATGATAATGCACTATCAGACACTTGTTCAGACTTAAGGAATACTGACTCACTTATGACTTCGCCAACACCAATATTCTTTAAAGCAGGTTTACCCAAATACTTTACCATATCAGCTCGCCCAAACCCGACTCTAGGTGACCGAAATGATAAATCTTGGAAACTGACTATATCTCCCTTCAGAATATTACCTTTTGCATAATATGAACGGCCTAGGTTTTGGAAGTTAAGCATTTCGCCTTGATTAGGCACTCTGTTAAAATTTCCCGTCATTAATAATTGCATGTTTTCAGAGAAAGTGGCTATTTTTGCGAACTCTTCTGGAGTTGAACTTGTTGTATGGTCTAAACCATCTGCATTCTTATCAAATGTGATATGCCTTTCAATAACAGTAGCCCCCATACTCATTGCAATTAAACATACCTCCCAGTCTTCATCATGACTAGAGTAGCCATAAGGACGCTGCCATTTTTCACGCATGTGGCTAAGGTAACCAAGATGCGCATTTGATAAAGAAACGGGATAATTAGACACGCAATGAAGGGCAATCCAGTTATTTTTATCCAATGCCATAAATGCATCATCAATCTGATCCTCATGATGACAGCCAAGTGAAACATAAACAGGCTTATCAAAACCAAGCATTTTGTTAATGAGTGGGGCATTGTTTAATTCCACTGAAGGCGATTTAAAGAAATCAAAATGGTGAATACCATCCCCGAAATCTGCAATATCTGCTTCATCAAAAAAACTTATGCCTGCTTCAATATCAAGAGAATGTGCATCATCAACAAGTCTTAAAATCACTTCAGGAGATAGATAGTTTTTTGTAATTTCTTTAAGTAACATTTCATCGCCAATTTGTTTTGCACCATCGGCATAAGCATTATCAAGATTTCGGTATTGAAATTTAATGCCATTAACTTTTGCTTGAGCTGCTGCCTTTATTAATTCTAGCGCTATTGAAAAATCTCCGCCGTGATTAATACCAATCTCAGCAATGATAAAAATTGGCTTACTATTAATATTTTGATTCATTTGTTGAAAGCTTTAATGGATTCTTGATACTTCAACAAAAATGGATAGAGTCCAACAACAAATAAATTAAACTCAGAATTTGTCATTAATTTACATTCAACCTCTACTCGAATTCCACTTATATTTTTATTTTCATAATTGTAATTTTCTTTTTTTGAAATTAATACTAACTTTAAGATCTTACGAATAATGCGCCTTAAAAAACTTGGTTTTATATTCTCTTGTGAACTAATTTCATTCTTTATCGCCCTCAAAAGCATTATTTTTACCTCATCTGGCTTGAATCTAAAGCATGTAGATAAACTTTTTGAAAGTAATAATAAAAAACTACGATGCGTTTCACTTTCTTGAATATAACAAGTATGCCATGTTTCAATATTTTGAATTTTCATGGAAGCTTTTTCCTCTGAAAGCGCATTATTACGCAAGAATAAAGGTAACGTTGATACTAATACGCGTCCATTTTTATGCATAAATACATTGAAAGCTCTTTCAAATAATGTCACATTTTGACCCTGGAATTGTTCCCAATCAATATTACTCAATGGATCTATAATCTGCTTAAACAACGATGCCCTATGCAACCCCCAAATCATTTGATGATATGGATTGAGGCATTGTTCTAAATTTGGCTTCTCTTCAATACAATATTTTGAGTGATCAACAAATTTAATATAATTTCTAGGTCGTATAATAGACATATTATCTTGTTTCACCAGTGATAAATTTTGTGATACCGTAGACGAGATAAATTCTGTTGAGTTTTGCAGTTGCGCCTTTAAATTGTAAAGTGACTCAAGATTCAATACCTCACCGTCGGGATGAATCAAAATAAACTCTGACGAAATCTTTTTAGAGAAGATGCGCAGCTTCTCAGGCATCTTTAAATTTGGACAATGATAATATTTTATTGGATATTTATTAGATAAACCCCATAAATTTTGAGAAGAATCAGCCACAACAATTTCAAAAAAATTATTTGCTAATGTATCAAGAATTATTTTTAAATTATCATGAGCATTATGAGTAACTATTAAAACCCCAATTAAATTTGAAAAGTCCATAAATATTCTTACCTACCTAATAAATTCGTTTTAAATAACCATCAGGTGCAACACCAATCAACAACTTGCTATCGAATGATTTATCAATTTCAAACTCAGAATGGTTTTTTAAAAACTCTTTAACAGCAGTTTTTGGGTTATTCCCTGGGCCCCAAGGGCGATCACCTGACTGTTCCTTCATCATATCTTCTATAATAGTATCAAATACAACACAATAACTATTAACACTGGTTAATGAGGCATAAGCTTCAAGCTCTGCTAAAACATGATCATGTGTATGGTTTGAATCTAAACTAATTAATATACAACTATAGTTTTGAGCGTATTCATTAACTTTAGCAATAATTTCAGATGCAATAGAAGATCCTTGGAGCATGTCAATACGATTCCCCATGGGGGGTGCCTCAATTGCTTTGAGATTGTGTTCACGTATGTCTATATCAATCCCTAACACTCTCCGCTTAGGCCTTTTAGGGTCAAGCAATTCACCAGTTGCCAGAGCATCACAATAATCTAGCATTGAAAGAAAAGAGGCATTCATAATGAGAGATCCACCATGAGCGATGCCTGTTTCAATCATCGGTTTCGGCTTCACTTGTGTTTATTCTGAAATTCGAGTCTCTAATCCACCAGCTAAAATAATTGCTTTCATTTTTTTTCACCTTATATTTCATCTATTATCTTTCCATTTCTTAATGTATAGATATTGTCGCATTTATCTAATGTTTTCAATCTATGTGCAACTGTTATTATTGTTTTTTGACCATGCAGTGCAAAAATTGCATCCATTAAATCAGCCTCTGTTTTAATATCCAAGTTGCTTGTTGCCTCATCTAAAACCAAAACCTCTGGCTTGTGGTAAAGTGCGCGAGCAATTCCAATCCGCTGACGTTGTCCGCCTGAAATCCTAACGCCTCGCTCTCCTACAATTGTGTTCAGACCTTCCGGTAAATCATTAATAAAATTTTCCAATTGTGCTAAAGAGATTGCCTTTTGAATTGAGGTGTGATTAATATCATCATCATTAATACCAAAGGCAATATTTCGACGCAGTGTGTCATCAATAAGGAAAATTTCTTGCGGTACGTACCCTATTTGATTCTGCCAACCTCTTAAGTTTTCACTTATATCAACACCATCTAAATGTAAATTTCCACTAGTAGGCGATAAAACTCCTAAAATTATATCTATGAGTGTACTTTTACCTGAGCCACTTTCCCCTACAAAGCCAATAAAGTCCCCTTTATTAATCCTAAGAGAGATTGAGTTTAATGCTTTGGAGTCAGCATTGGGGTAGCTATAGCTTAAATTCTTAATTTGAAAGTTATTTTTAAATTTCATTTTATCAACATTTCCAGATTTAATAAGTTGGGGTTCGTTAAGACTTAACTCCTCACTTAGTAAATTTAATGTTGGTAACCCAAATCTCAGTTGCTGAATTGCAGTGATAATACGATTAGCTGAGGGTATTAAGCGAAATGCTACTAAAGCATACAAAGACAAGGTTGGTAACATCATTGATATTGGTATTTGCTGAAGTACCATGCTTCCCACTAACAAAAATAAACTTATTAAAGTAAGGAGCTCTAACCAAAGCCTTGGCATTTGATTAATAAATAGTTGCCGCTGGTTACATTCCATACTTTTGTTTGTATGAATTGTATATTTATCAATAAAATCATGCTCTCGACCATATAATTTTGTCTCTTTAACTCCTCCCAAGCCTTGGTATAGTTGCTGAATCCTTAAACCCTCATGAATGATTCGTTGTTTTGCCCAATGTAAAGTACGGTTTTTTGTAAATCTATGAAACTGTGTTGCAAAAAAAATTAAGGTGCTTAACATTACTGTGGTGCCTATTGGCTCTACAAATAACAACAATACAGAAAATCCTAGGAGAATAAGCATTTCTGTCAATAAATAAAGACATGGAGTCACCACCGAGTTTATAAATACAGATACCTCACCCTGAATATTTCTTATAAGCTGCCCTGAATTTTTTTGAAGATGATATTGATATGGTTGTTTTAAATAATTTGAAAATAACTTTATAGCTATCTCGGA
Source organism: Methylophilales bacterium HTCC2181 (assembly GCA_000168995.1). Taxonomy (GTDB): domain Bacteria; phylum Pseudomonadota; class Gammaproteobacteria; order Burkholderiales; family Methylophilaceae; genus BACL14. Next base: position 1,017,202 of record AAUX01000001.1, read on the forward strand.
CTGCAATCCAAATATTAATTTAGATTGCTTCCAGGCTAGCAATGCCAGGAAGCTATTTTTAATAATATAAGCGAAAACTAAGGCTAGCATTAAACTCATAATCAAGGTTTCTACGGATGGATTATTTAGTCGCTGAATTAGCTCACCTAATACTGGGTATGAAGTATAAATATCTTTTTGGGTCAATAATGCAATTACAGGAATTATAAGACCAATACCAATCATTTCAAGCAACACCCCAAAAATTACCATAATCCATAGCTTAATTAATGACCTCTTTTTAGATTCAGGGATCAAAAACCAAATATTTTTGAAAAAACTGAAAGTTCTTTTTAGTTTTTTATCTTTTAATAATTGTGAAGACATTATTTATTTTTATTTTTGAGAAAATCCTGATAAGCCATCTTAATTCCATCTGTAAGTGATACTTTTGGCGACCATCCTAGTTGATTAATAGTGGTGGAATCCATTATTTTTCTGGGTGTCCCATTCGGTCGATTGACATCAAAATCAATTTCACCCTTGAACCCTATAATTTTTTGAATAGTAAGAGCCAAGTCTTTTATTGTTAAATCTTCTCCATATCCAACATTTATCAAAGGGGGTGAAGCTTTAAGGAGATTTTCAAATCTAACAGATGGTAATTGAGCAATATAGACACACGCTTCAGCTAAATCCTCGCTGTACAAAAACTCCCTCCGGGGCGAGCCAGTGCCCCATATAACAACTCTTGGGTGATTATTGGTCTTTGCCTCATGAAATTTCCGTATTAATGCAGGCATAACATGATTATCTTCGATATCATAATTATCGCCAGGTCCATATAAATTGGTTGGCATTACCGCAATATTCTGAGTGCCGTATTGCCGATTATAGCTCCCACACATTTCAACGCCTGCAATCTTTGCCAAAGCATAAGCTTTATTTGTTAATTCCAATGGTCCAGTAAGAAGATATTCCTCTTTAATTGGCTGGGGGCAATCTCGTGGATATATACAACTTGAACCTAAAAATATTACCCGTTTTACACCGTTAACATATGACTCATGAATAACATTTGTTTGAATGGCTAAATTAGAAAAAATAAATTCGGCTGGATATGTTTTATTGGCATGAATACCTCCAACTTTTGCGGCAGCTAAAAATACATATTCAGGCTTTTCTTTTTTAAAGAAGGTTTGCACCGCCAACTGATTCGTTAAATCTAGTTCTGCATGTGTTCGGGCAAGAATATTTGTATAGCCTTGCTTTCTTAATTGTCTAGTAAGAGCTCCCCCTACAAGACCGCGATGCCCTGCTACATATATTTTAGCATTTTTATCCATTAAATTTATTCATAATAATTCATTGCTTTAAAGCCATGTTCTTTTATTAATTCATCGCGTTGTGCAGACTTGTAATCTTCTCTCACCATTTCAGCAACTAATTCACTAAACGTAATTTTAGGTGTCCATCCCAATTTTTTCTTAGCTTTGCTAGGATCACCGAGTAAAGTCTCAACTTCTGTTGGCCTAAAGTACTTCTCATCAACTTTAACAATACACTTATCATCCGCGTACCCTTTTTCATCTGCGCCATTACCCTGCCAAGAGATATCCATCTCGAGTTCTTTTGCCGCCGCGTTGACAAAATCACGGACACTGTATTGCACACCAGTTGCGATAACATAATCCTCTGGTTTCTCTTGTTGGAGCATCATCCATTGCATTTCCACATAATCCTTAGCATGACCCCAATCACGTAAAGCATCCAAATTGCCAAGATACAACGTTTCTTGCAACCCTAATTTTATCTGTGCTAATGCTCTTGTAATCTTTCTAGTAACAAATGTCTCACCTCGTAGTGGACTTTCGTGATTAAATAAAATACCGTTGCAAGCATAAATACCATAAGCCTCTCGATAGTTAACGACAATCCAATATGCATATAATTTGGCTACGGCGTAAGGGCTACGTGGATAGAATGGTGTTTTTTCTGTTTGTGGCATTTCTTGGACTAAACCGTAGAGCTCTGATGTTGAAGCTTGATAAAACTTCGTTTTTTTCTCGAGTCCTAAAAATCGAATGGCCTCAAGTAACCTCAAGGTACCCAAACCGTCTACATCGGCTGTATACTCTGGAGACTCAAAACTCACAGCGACATGACTCATCGCAGCTAAATTGTATACTTCGTCAGGCTGAACGTGTTTAATAATTCGAGACAAATTCGACGAATCGGTTAAATCTCCATAATGCAATATAAAATTCCTATTATCTACATGTGGGTCTTGATAAAGGTGGTCGATACGTTCGGTATTTAATGAAGAGGAACGACGCTTGATACCATGAACAACATAGTCTTTCTTTAACAAAAACTCTGCTAAATAAGCACCATCTTGTCCAGTAATTCCTGTTATTAAAGCTACTTTACTCATCTTCAATTTCCTTATGGTTTTCTTAAGCGTGTCATTATGATCTTATAAAGAGCCGGAATAAATTAAACTAAAAAAAGGCTCAACTATTTAATTAACGACATCGCCTTTTATTCTCCTCAATCTAACTAATTATTCAATAAGATTAGTGGTTTAAACTCATCCTCTTCTATCTTCCATAATTATCCTCCAATCTCTCAATATCATCCTCACCAAGGTAGTCTCCTGATTGAACCTCAATGATCTGCGTAATTTTATTTGTTTGGTTCGATATACGATGAATTTGGTTTTTTTTTATATAGATAGATTCATTTTCTTTTAATGTATAAACTTTATCATCTCTAGTGATGGTCGCCATACCTTTTATCACAACCCAATGCTCAGATCTTCGTTGGTGTTTTTGCAGGCTAATAGATTTTTTTGGATTGATCTGAATGCGCTTGACCTTAAAATTCTCCCCTTCATCAATCGTATCAAACCAGCCCCAAGGACGATTGACTTTGGTGTGCTCAATAAGTAAGTTCGTATGATTTTTTTCTAATATCATTACGAACTCTTTTATAGATTGTGCATTGTCTTTATTTGCGACTAGCACACTGTCGTTTGTCTCAACTACGATTAAGTTATCAACTCCTATAAGACTTAAGTTTTTCCTAGTCGCAATTGCGATGGTATTCTTGCTATTTAAGCTGACTACATCCCCTTCGAAGATATTACCCTCCTTATCTTTTGATTTAATTTCATCCAGCGCGCTAAAAGATCCCAGATCTGACCAACCGGCATTTAATAAAACAAGTTTCATATTAATGCCAAGAGTTTTAGTTTGCTCCATAACAGCATAATCTATAGAATCTGATGGTGAGTTTTTGAAACAATTTTCATCAGGCCTCACAAACCACTGATCGCTTGACTTAAGCTGCCAAGACTTTTCTACAGAATCAGAGATTTGTTTATTGCTCTGGGCAATAGCGTTGATCCAGGTATTTGATTGTAGGATAAATATGCCGCCATTCCAGGCATGCTGAGATTTCGCAACCATGATTTTTGCAGTTTCAATATCAGGCTTTTCTTTAAAGGCAAGAACATCTTTAACAGCTTCTTTACCTTGATATTCAATATATCCAAATCCTGTATCGGGTCTTGAAGGCTGAATACCCAAAGTCACAATAGTTTTATTTTTAACAGCATGGATGGCAGTGTGCATTGCGAGAATAAAGCTTGAATTGTCTTTTACAAAATGATCTGCAGGTGTTACTACAAGAATAGATTTAGGATTTTTTTCAATAGCAGCTAGAGCGGCAAGAGAAAGCGCCGGTGCAGTATTCCTGGGCTCAGATTCTAATAGAATTCTAATCGAAACTTTGGACTTAAGTTCATCGAGTTGCTCAAGGACTAAGAAACGATGGCTTTCATTGGTAACAATTAAAATTTCTTCTATCTGAATCTTTTCACTTTCTAATTCAATAGCTCGTAAGACACTTTGTTGAAACAAGGTGGTATCCCCTACCAATTTTAAAAATTGTTTAGGGTAATGCTGACGCGATAAAGGCCAAAGTCGAGTACCAGATCCACCGCAGAGAATTACAGGAGTGATTTTCATATGATGTTCTTAATGTTAAGATCTTTGTTCAAAGCGATAAATTCTCCATTGATTCTTCCAGCTCAGCAATTGAACTAAGAATAACTCTATGCTCTAAAATATGTTTTTTAATTAATTTTTTAATTAATTTTTTATATATTTTAAATTAGTCTATATTAAAAATATCCCTTGTAAAAACTTTATGGGAAATAGAGCTTAGTTCGTCGGTTGATCTATTTGCTAGAATAATTTCAGATTTTTTTGAAAATGATTTGAAATCATTTAACACTTCATGCCCATCAAAAGTTTCACCTTCTATCAATGGCTCATAAATAATTATCTTAATTCCTTTTATTGCAATATCTTTTATGACCTCTTGTACACTTGAATCCCTAAAATTATCTGATCCCTCTTTCATTACAAGACGATATACACCAACAACCTTTGGCTTCATTTTGACTACTGTATTAGCTATAAATTTTTTTCTTAAATTATTTGAATCAATAATTGCCCGCATGAGTTTTTGAGGAGTATTTTTATAATTTGCTAATAATTGCTTGGTATCTTTCGGCAGACAATAACCACCATAACCAAAGGATGGATTATTATATCCAGAACCAATTCTTGGGTCGAGACTTAATGAGTTTATAATTTTTTTTGTTTTTAATTTTTTTGTTTGAGCAAATGAATCTAGCTCATTAAAAAATGCAACTCGCATCGCCAAATAAGTATTTGAAAAAAGTTTGGCTGATTCCGCTTCGGCTGCACTCATTTTTAATACATCAATATTCTTTTTCTTTGCCCCTTTTTTAAATAGCAGCTCAATAAGCTTAGATTTATTGCCAGAACCTCCTACAAGAATCCGAGATGGATTAAAATTATCATATAATGCCTTACCCTCTCTAAGAAATTCAGGGACAAAATAAATATTATTCGTTTGGTGTATTTCAGCCATTTCGTCAGTAAATCCCACAGGAACGGTTGACCTTATAATAATTATTATATTTGGATTTTCATCAACAGCAATTTGGATAGTTTTTTCAACTGAATCAGTATTAAAAGAATTAGTTTCTTCATCATAGTTTGTTGGTGTTGCTATAAGAACAAAATCTGAATTTTTATAAATACCGGAGCATAGAGTTTTTACATTAAGGTCTAATGATTTATTTTTTAGACAAGTTTCCATATCTTTATCTTTAAAGGGAGGCAACCCTTTGTTGATAAGATTTACTTTATCAATATTAATATCAACTCCAGTCACAGTGTTATTTAGTGCTAATAAAATACTATTACTTAAGCCCACATAACCTAGCCCAACAACTACGATTTTATTTTTTTTCATATAATTTAAAGTAATATTTAATTAACTAACTGGAAGTCGTAATTGTGCTAGATGTAATTAATTGAAGCCCGTTGAAAGGGTTATAATTTGTTTTCAATTTTTATTAAAGCCCAGAATCTATTTTTAATAAACAGTGTAATCTGTTGCTGTTTCTTTTTTTGTTGTTCGATCATGCCTTTCCGCTTCATAGTCTTTTAACTCCATTGTCCATGTATCAAATTTTATCATAAAGACAGCCTTGATTTTTGAATTATCAAGGACGCTACTTCTTGGACGCTTTGCTCTAGTGGGGTACTGATCTGTGTTTATTGGTAAAAGATTTTTTAAATTAAACGTTGGAGTAGTCTTGGTAATAATCTGCCGTGCAAACTCACACCATGAGGACTGCCCGTCTGGAACAAGGTGATAAATGCCTGTATTTTTTGAGTTTAATTGTTTCATTATGTTTTGGGTGTGCTTTGCAATAAAAAAGTTTGAGGTGGGCACACCAAATTGGTCCGATACCACCCTTATCTCATCAGGTTTTTCGCTCAGCCTCTTCATAGTGAGATAAAAATTATGGCCTCTGTCAGAGTAAACCCAGCTGGTCCTGAAGATATAAAATTTTCCCCCGACATTCTGAATAGCTTCCTCCCCTGCCCACTTTGAAGCCCCATACACCCCTAATGGGTTCGTCGGATCATCCTCTTTATATGCCCCCTTTTTTTCCCCATCAAACACATAGTCCGTGGAAAAATGAATGAACGGGATATCATATTCTCGGGCTTTTTCTGCCATGACCTTTGGTGCGTCCCGGTTAATTAGAAAAGCCAATTTCGGCTCGTCTTCAGCCTGATCGACCTTGGTATAGGCGCCAGGATTAATGATCAAGTCGGGTTGGTGGTGGTCGATCGCTTTTCGAATCTGATCTGGCTCAGTCAGGTCACAGTCTTTGCGGGTGAGTCCAACCAATTCATGATCGTTAAGTTGTTGCATGAGTGCGTGGCCGACCTGCCCGTTAATACCCGTGATTAGGATCTTCATGAATAGTTTTTTGTGAGCCAGTTCTGGTACTCACCCGACTGCACGTTAGCCACCCAGTCCTGGTGATCGAGATACCACTGCACCGTTTTACGGATGCCGGTCTCAAAGGTCTCTTCTGGCTTCCAACCGAGCTCTTTGCTAATCTTGGTTGCGTCAATCGCGTAACGTTGGTCATGACCGGGCCTATCTTTAACGAAAGTGATTTGTTCACGATACGACTTGCCATCCTCGCGAGGCTTCAATTCGTCGAGTAAGTCGCACAGAGTGTTCACGACTTCAAGGTTGGTCTTCTCATTCCATCCACCGATGTTGTAGGTCTCACCAATGACACCCTTCTCTAAAACGGTAGTAATCCCCTTACAGTGATCCACGACGTACAGCCAGTCACGGATTTGTTGTCCATCGCCGTAGATCGGCAAATCCTTACCATTAAGTGCATTGAGGACGCATAAAGGAATGAGTTTTTCTGGAAAGTGATAGGGCCCATAGTTATTCGAGCAGTTGGTGGTTAACACAGGTAATCCATAAGTATGGTTCCATGCGCGAACAAGATGGTCGGAGGCTGCCTTCGATGCACTGTAGGGGCTGTTCGGTTCATACCTTTTTTCTTCTTTAAATGCCCGATCATTGGTACTTAGTGTCCCGTAGACTTCATCGGTTGAGACATGAAGAAAACGGAACTGCTTTTGTCCTACTTCACTTAAAGTATTAAAAAAGGATCGGGCCTCCTCTAACAAACGATAGGTTCCCAAAATATTAGTTTGCATAAAATCATCGGGGCCGTGAATCGATCGATCCACATGACTTTCTGCCGCAAAATTAATGATTACTCTGGGTTGATGTTGATGTAAAAGTTTGGCTACAAGCCTGGAGTCACCAATATCCCCTTGGGCAAATTCATAATTTGCATTAGCCTCAACGGACTTAAGATTCTCAAGATTCCCCGCGTAGGTCAATTTATCGAGCGCGATGACTTTTTCTTCAGAGTGTGTCAGCCAATTTAGAACAAAATTAGAGCCAATAAAGCCGGCGGCACCGGTAACAACAATGGTCATACGTTTAGTCCTAAGCCTTCCTCAATCAGTTCACACAGAATGTGGCCGATGGTGATATGCATCTCCTGAATGCGTGCGGTGGATTCAGATGGAATAACGATGGCATGGTCTGCTATCTCTAACGCTTGACCACCCCCTTTTCCCAAAAATCCTACGGTATGCATTTTTTTGTTTTTTGCTGCATTTAAAGCGAGGTTCACATTGGCACTTTGACCCGAGGTGGATATACCAACCAGGATGTCACCTTCCTCCCCCAATGCCTCAACCTGCCGAGAGAAAATGTGTTCGTATCCGTAGTCGTTTACGATGCAGGTCATGACAGCCGAATCCGCATTCAACGAGATCGACTTTAGAGGCTTTCTATCCCCCTTGAACCGACCAATCAATTCACCTGCTAGGTGTTGCGCATCGGATGCACTCCCCCCGTTACCACACCAAAAAATAGTCTTCCCATTTTTTAATGCATTAATCATTATTATGGCAATCTGCTCAATAGCATTATCTAGAGTTTGGAGTTGCGATGATACCTCTTGGTGCTCAGCCAGGTTTCGTTCAATGGTTTTTTTCATATGATGATTATAATCGGAAACAGTGGGATACCATAAAAAAAACCGGCGAACGCCGGTTTTTTCATTAAGCCGCTTTTTCTTCTTTTTCTAGCAGCTGTTTAATGCGTAATTTTTCTTTTTTGTAGCGTCTCACCCGTAAATCGGGGACATAGTTTTGATAGCTAGTTTGGATAATACCTTCGAGTTCTTGGTGCCTACTTTTCAGTGCTTTCAAGTCCATATTTACCCTCTCAATTAAAATTAAAATGATATTAAACTTACACCTACGATTTAACTCTATACCCATACGAAAAAAATTTCTAGTTCTTTTTTTTAAAAGCCTTTAGATTTAAAAAAGAAGTAAAAAAGAGTCCCTAAAAAAACAATAGGAATCGCTAGTAAAAGAGATTCTTTTGGGGTCTTAAGGATACTTTCGATAGAATGACGGTAGAAAAAGACTATCATCATGAAAGCAAACATTAAACCTAGTATCTGAAAACCGGAATTCATCATATAATTATAGATTAACCTTTGACCATTTTGAGGATTTTATGAAAGCGTTAGTAAAGAGGCATGCTAAAGAGGGATTATGGCTGGAAGATATGCCGGAACCTGAGGTTGGCAACAACGATGTGTTGGTAAAGATTGAGAAGACCGCTATTTGTGGTACGGACATCCATATCTACAACTGGGACGAGTGGGCACAAAAAACCATACCCGTACCTATGATCACTGGACATGAATATGCTGGAGAAATTGTTGAGCTTGGCTCCAACGTGAACGACCTTAAAGTGGGAGATATTGTCTCGGGTGAGGGGCATATTACCTGCGGACGTTGCCGGAATTGCTTGGCTGGAAGAATTCATTTATGCCCCAACACTATTGGGGTGGGGGTAAATCGTACCGGAGCATTTGCTGAGTACCTTTCTGTGCCTGCTAAGAATATTTTTAAACCAAGCCGAGAAATATCGACCGACCTCCTTGCCATCTTTGATCCCTATGGTAATGCGGTGCATACCGCCCTATCCTTTAATATGGTGGGCGAGGATGTGCTGATTACTGGGGCTGGTCCTATTGGAATGATGGCGGCAATGGTGGCGAATCATGCGGGTGCACGAAACATTGTGATCACGGATATTAATGCCTATCGTCTGGATATGATTAAAAAGATTCTACCTAAAGTGATCACCATAGATGTGACAAAGAATAAGATCACCAAAGAGCTGATGCATTCCTTAGGAATTTTTGAGGGGTTTGATGTCGGGCTGGAGATGTCAGGCTCACCCAAGGCATTCGGTGACATGCTGGATAATATGATTAACGGTGGGCATATTGCGATGCTCGCGATCATGCCTGCAGGTTCAGGTATTGATTGGGATATGGTGGTATTTAAGGGCCTCACAATTAAAGGTATCTACGGTCGTGAAATATTTGAGACGTGGTACAAAGGATCCATGATGGTCCAAAGTGGGTTACCTTTAGAAAAAATGATCACCCATCGTTATAGCTATGAAGATTTTCAGGAAGGCTTTGATGTCATGCGTTCAGGCAAGTCAGGTAAAGTCATTCTTAATTGGCAACCATAAAGGACATAAACATTAATGAGTTTTAAATCGACAAGACAGGAGTTAGCCAAAGATCTAGAGGCTATTAAAGCAAACGGGTTATGGAAAACCGAACGCCATATCAATTCCGATCAAAAAAGTGCCATTACCTTAGCGGACGGTTCTGAAGTGATTAATATGTGTGCCAATAATTATCTTGGTTTAGCGAATAACCCCCAAGTAATTGAGTCTGCCAAACAAGGATTAGATCGATGGGGTTTTGGTTTGGCCTCCGTACGATTTATTTGTGGCACCCAGACTATTCATAAGACCCTTGAAGAAAAAGTCAGTCAGTTCTTAGGTATGGAAGACACGATACTTTATGCCGCATGCTTTGATGCGAATGGGGGGTTATTTGAGTCCATCCTTAACAATGAGGATGCGGTGATATCTGACGAATTAAACCATGCCTCCATAATCGACGGAGTCAGACTATGTAAGGCTGTCCGCTACCGTTATAAAAATAATGACATGGAAGATTTGCGGGCTAAACTAGTGGAGGCTAAGGAAAATGGAGCTCGAAGGATCCTTATAACCACCGACGGAGTGTTCTCTATGGATGGTACGATCGCTCAGCTTGATAAAATTTGTGATTTAGCGGATGAGTTTGATGCCATGGTGCATCATGATGATTGTCACGCTACCGGATTTATTGGCAAGACTGGCCGTGGTGTTCACGAGTATTGTGGTGTAATGGATAGAGTAGACATCATTACCAGTACCTTTGGTAAAGCACTTGGTGGAGCATCGGGTGGATTTACTTCGGGAAGAAAAGAAATTATTGACATGTTAAGGCAGCGCTCACGTCCCTACCTCTTCTCCAATACGGTAGCACCCAGTATCTGTGCGGCTACGCTTGAGGTGATCAATATGCTATCGGAATCAACGGCACTGCGCGACAAGCTAGAGGCAAACACCCACTACTTTAGAAGGGGTATGAAAGATGCGGGCTTCGATATCGACGAAGGTGACCACCCTATCGTCCCTGTTATGCTAGGGGATGCCAACCTAGCTCAGAATATGAGCAGGAAATTATTAGAAGAAGGTATCTATGCGATCGGCTTCTTCTTCCCGGTGGTACCAAAAGATAAAGCAAGGATCAGAACTCAGATTTCGGCAGCCCATAGTAAGGATGACCTGGATAAAGCTATCCGTGCCTTTGCCAAAGTGAGGGACGAACTGCAAAACTAAGTAGATTTACTTTTCTAAAGGGATGATCTGAATGCTTGGTTTGACCTGTTCAAAAAGGTCATTCAAGTAAGCTAGGGTGTCCTCAGGAAAATCAATAAACTCAAAATATGTGTTCACTATGGGGCAGATAGGATTTTCATTGCTGCTGTGAATAAAGTCTGCATCCACGCTAACTACCTTATCTTCATCATCTACCATAAAAATGTTTTGCTGAGACCATACCTCACCATCCTTGCTGCGGATATCCATGCCGATAAAAGCTGTCTGATCTTCCTCTACAAAAGCTGAAGCTCTTGCAACGGCAGTTGCATGATACTTTTCTGCTAAAAAATTCACAAAATAGGTTTCCAGCTCCTCATTAATACCCTTACCACCATTAACCTCGGGGAACATACCTGTGAATAACAGATATTGCTGCTGCTCATCACAAAAAGAGATGACTTTATTGACCGCTTTGTGCTCCAAAACGAGATTCCTATATTTATTCGGAAATGTTGATTTTAAATACTCAAAACCTTTGTCCACAATCTACCCTTTCTTTAATTCATTATTTAATTGATCGATTTTAGCATTGATCTTATAAAGCTCGTCGATAATGTACTTAGTGCTATGTGCTTTTTGTTTCACCGATCCCAAATGTTGCGCAATCATAAAATAGATACAGACCAAAATAAGAACATTGGTAACATAACCAGATCCTAACCACTGATATAACCACTCCATAAATTTTCCTTGTTAAATGTTGAAAGTTTATGACTCGTAATTGTTAATGACGCCCTTGGATAGATGTACCTCTCTCAAGAAGCATAGAAGGCCAACAATTAAACCTGCCATAGCCGCGATAAATAAACCGGCTAGATAGGTATCCAAATCAACAAATACTTCCGTAGCAATAAAAATCATAGCAATCAATAAAGAGATCAATAAGGCTGATATGGTGGTGAATGCAATAGCCCAATGCGTCCATTTAGCACGGCATTTTAATAAGGCTAATTCCGTCACCGATTTTTTAGCAATAGAAAGCTTTTTAACTTCTCTGAGTACGCGATGTCGATCGACTATTCTTGATAGTCGGTTGGCCATAACCGAAAGGATGGCACCTAGTCCGGTTAAAAGAAAAGCAGGTGCTACCGCCATCTGAATGACAGCAGAAATCTCAACGAAATCTTCCATATTTAAATTCCGATATTAATAAAGTAACTACACATAGCTAGTATAATATGAAATATATGGAATATATGGAATAAACCTTTAAGCGCAGATTTTAAATAGGTTCTGGCATTATGGGTTTAAAGACATCGTAACTATAAAAAATAATTATAAGGCAAATTAAATTGACTAAAATTTTTAAAAAGATTTTTTGGTGTTTTGGAATTTATCTAAGCTCAAAAAAGAGTTATGAAAAACTTATTGTAGAAAGCAAGCAAGCAAATGAGATTCTGCAGTTAACCCTTAAAATACATAATATCAATGAAAACTACGCCAAAGCACAGTTGGGGCAAGACCTCATTGCATTGCTAGTGAATAAGTTTAAATATAATGGTTATTTTGTAGAGTTTGGGGCAACAAATGGATGTGACCTAAGCAATAGCTATTTACTCGAAAAAAAATTTAACTGGTCAGGTATACTTGCTGAACCAATGCCGCGATGGCACAAAGAATTATCCAAGAATAGAAAAAATAGCTTAGTCGACAGAAGATGTGTATGGAGTCTGAGCGGTGAAATTCTGGACTTTTTGGATGTTGAGGATGGCGAGCTATCAACCATAGCAAGATATGCAAATAGCGATAATCACGCCAATGAACGAAAAAAATCAAAAAAAATTAAAGTAAAAACTATTTCTCTATTAGATTTACTAAAATTTCATGACGCCCCAAAAGTTATTGATTATTTGTCGGTTGATACCGAAGGGAGTGAGCTTGAAATATTGTCTAATTTTCCATTTAATGAATATAGGTTTAATTTTATTAGCATAGAACATAATTATGGACCTAATCGATATTTGCTAATAGACTTAATGAAAAAAAATGGCTACAAACAAATACTTAAGGGATTAAGTAAATGGGATGATTGGTTTGTGGCTAGCTAGAATTTTTTGTAGTGAATGATTAGTGCATAGAAACTCAATTTTAAAAACTATGTTTTAGCTCTTATCATTTCATAAGTTGCTAACAGCGAAATATTGCATTACGGGTGCTAGAAAAAAAAGGTAAATTGTTATGCGAAAAAGATTTATATGCACTCACAATTTTATACATAAAATATTAGCGAAAAACTTATGTTAGTTGTTGTTGAAAAACTCCTGGACCAAATAAACGGGCATCATCAAACCCAAATCAAAGCGATAGAAAATCTAGCAGGCAACCCTGTTGATACGATTATTACTTCAAAATCAAACATGGTGCTACAAAATATCTCAAACGTAGAGAAGGTTTTGTCCACTCGAGAAGATCGTAAGAATCAACCTTGTGCAGCAATAAACAATGACGTTTATGCTCTTGAAAAGATATTTGAAGAGAGAAATGGTTCTGGCAAATTATTTGTAATAATACCAACCACGGACGAACATGATTTCCGGGTGTGCCTTAAGCTGCTTAAAAGAAATCCTAATATAGCAACTTTTTCACTTAGGGTTTTGGTATACCATAAGATCGATAATCTATCGGATGATGAGCGTGCAGACCTTGCAAAACTCATTAATACTGAATCAATAGTCCTCTTAACCGAAACGGTGTCATTAGCAAAGCTACTAAAAGATAAATATAATTTACCAGCTATTAATTCGTTTTTACTCCCTTGCACAATAAGTGCAAATAAATCAGTTAATTCTCCCAAGGAAAGAGAGGCGGTACAAGCTCAAAACCATTTAAAAATAGGGTATCTCGGTGGATTTAGGAGGGAAAAAGGTGCATCAAAGCTCCCGGAGATACTAACGGGACTAAAAAATCTGGTTAACCAATCAGATTCTAAATTTTCGATCGAATTCATAATGCAAAAAGCAAAGTACAAATCAAGATTTAAGTTAGCTATCTTTAACTTTAAGCTAATGCGAAGCCTTCGAAACAAGGTCAAACCTGACCGAGAAATAAAGCTTACGATTCTTGATGAGGAGCTATCACCATCTCTATTTATTAATTCAGTTGAATCAGTGGATTTATTGTTGATCCCATATGATGTAGAAAAATACCGCGCCAGAGGATCTGGAATAATCATTGATGGTGTACTTGCAGAAAAACCAATTGTATATACAGAAGGGATAGGGATGAATGAATTTCTTAATTTCGGTAATGCAGAAGCAGCGACACAATTATCTGATTTTTCACCAAATATTATGAAAATTTTACTTAACCTTCAAACTTATCGCAATAATGCAAAGCTGGCTCGAAATGCACTATGCGCGCAAATACAGAAAACCTCAAACTTTCTAAAGGCCATGCAATGTAGGCCAGATTAACTCTTAGTATTTTATAAGGGTATATATTTTCCAAAGCAAACCTGCCACACTACTTGTTATTTTTATCTAATAAATTAAGGAAATAGAGTATGGTTTTCATAAGATGGTTTTTAGGTAAGTGTATTCTTCTTATCAATGCATTAACACTTCCTAAGCCAATGCTAAGGATTAAGGCTGATCAAGATAAGGTTGACAAAAAAACACAGTTTTTCACCCTCTACCAATTTGAGGCCTGTCCTTTTTGTGTAAAGGTTCGAAGGTTTATCCGAAAAAATAGCCTTAAAATAGATCTAAAAGATGCAAAAAATAATATGGCCAACAAATCGGAATTGGTCAATAACGGGGGTAAGCATAAGGTGCCCTGCCTCAAGATAGAAAAACTCAATGAAAAAACAATGTGGCTTTACGAGTCGGACGCAATCATTGCATTTTTAGCAAAAGAAACAGAGCTTTCCTGAAACTTTAACTCACAAGCAAGTTTCATCTCATCGCAATAGGGTGATTTTACGTTCCGCAAAAGGTTTGGTAATGCGGATCAGGCAATAATGCTGGGTTTCGGTATCTCGCATTAGAAGGTGTTTCATCAAACGGATGCTGTAGAGCTTCATGCAAAGCTAAAAAAGGTGTCAAGTCACCATCCTCTGCCGAGCTCAATACTTCCTCTACATGGTGGTTGTTTGGGATGATCGCTGGATTACTTTTACGCATAAGATCAATGGAGGCGTCTAACGAACCCTTATCTTTCCTCCTTCTTTTATGCCAAAGTGTCTGCCATTCTTGAAACGAGGGAAGTTGATAGCTGTCATTTTCAGGAAGAATTTCTTGGCTTAAATCACGAAATGTTCGAGTGTAGTCAGCTCTTGCGCTTTGCATCCATTCTAAGAGGTTTTGCGCAAGCGAAAAATCGCCTGCCTCCTCATCCAATAAACCCAACTTACGACGCATACCTGATATCCATGCCTGATTAAAGATGTCACCAAAGCTTGCAATGGCTTCCTCTGCCAGCGTTATAGCACTTTTTGTATCCTCATCTAACAGGGGTAACAAGCTATCAGCCAGCCTTGCAAGATTCCATTGGGCGGCATGCGCTTGGCTGCCATACTTATAACGTCCTTGGGTATCAATCGAGCTGAATACCGCATCCATAGAGAAAATATCCATAAATGCACACGGGCCGTAATCAATGGTTTCACCACTGATTGTCATGTTATCGGTATTCATGACCCCATGAATAAACCCTACATGCATCCAAGAGGCGACCAGTTTTGCTTGCCTTTCAATCACCGCATTAAGTAAACCGAGGTAAGGATTCTCCAGGTCGGTCAATTCAGGGTAATGCCTCGCTATAGCATAATCAGCCAATTTTTTTAGTTCTTCGCGGCCCATCATTCTATTGGCATACTCAAATGTACCTACCCGTATATGGCTTGAAGCAATCCGCGTTAGAATGGCTCCATCTAACTGAGATGAACGCATCACCCCATCACCTGTAGAAACTACTGCTAAACTTCGAGTGGAAGGAATGTTGAGTGCATGCATAGACTCACTAATAAGGTATTCACGGAGCATGGGGCCAAGAGCAGCTCTACCGTCTCCCCCTCGTGAGTAAGGAGTTGGTCCCGAACCTTTCAGCTGGATATCAAAGCGCCTACCATCAGGAGTAATTTGCTCTCCTAATAAGTGTGCCCGTCCATCACCAAGGATGGAAAAATGACCGAACTGATGACCCGCATAAGCTTGGGCAATATGATCCCCACCTTCAATTAATTTATTGCCCGAAAAAAGTTGTGCGAGCATATCCTCATCATCACTTAAAGTAATACCCATTGATTTAGCAAGCTCGGTGTTGAACAACAGAAGCTTTGGTCTACTAACCGTTGTTGGATTGAGTCTGGTAAAAAATTGTTCAGGCAGTTCGGTATAACTATATTCTAAATGCCAACTGTTAAAAGAATCCATAGATGATATTTCAAATTTAAAAATTAACTATAACAAAGCGGTAGGTTTTGGTGTTCTCAATTTTTTTGAGTTATCTGAACATCGCTATGAAAGGGGGAATCCCTCAACCTATTCTTGTTTTTTGGTTTTAATGACCTCAAAGAAAATTTCGCCCTTTTTAATCATACCAAGTTCGTCCCGAGCCCTTTCCTCTATCGCGTCGGTGCCATCTTTTAGATCGTTAACTTCGGCGAGTAACGCATCATTTTCTTTCTCTAATTGCAGATTAATGGCTTTTTGGGATTCGTATTGCTGATGAAGGTCAAAAACGTTAATCCAGCCTCCCCGATCAAAC
Source organism: Methylophilales bacterium HTCC2181 (assembly GCA_000168995.1). Lineage (GTDB taxonomy): Bacteria > Pseudomonadota > Gammaproteobacteria > Burkholderiales > Methylophilaceae > BACL14. The sequence goes on from AAUX01000001.1 coordinate 1,033,702, forward strand.
CATAATGGGTATTGAATCAAAACAATTAAAATCCAAAATATGTAGTTTAAAAATCTCAATTACTTAATGTGCAGTTGATAAAACGCAGATAAGCCAGCATAAGCCGCCCTCTCTCCGAGGGTGTCTTCTATACGTAAGAGCTGGTTATATTTTGCTGTTCTTTCTGACCGAGACATCGAGCCGGTTTTTATTTGCATAGCATTCGTAGCCACCGCTATGTCAGCAATCGTTGTGTCTTCAGTCTCCCCTGATCTATGTGATATCACAGCCGTATAATTGGCTTTTTGCGCCATAGAAATCGTATTAAAGGTTTCGGTTAAGCTACCGATTTGATTCACCTTAATTAAAACAGAATTGGCCACCTTTTTATCAATGCCTTCCTGCAAAATTTTAGAGTTCGTTACAAACAAATCATCACCCACTAATTGAATACGTTTTCCTAGCTGGTCTGTCAATATCTTCCAGCCATCCCAATCAAACTCATCCATGCCGTCTTCTATACTGATAATAGGATATTTTTCACACCATGATGCTAGGTAGTCAGACATTTGTTGGGAGTTAAGAGCTAATTTTTCCGAGGCTAATTGGTACAATCCATCCTGGTAAAATTCCGTGCTAGCGCAGTCCAAACCCAAAAAGACATCTTTTCCGGGCTCATATCCAGCTATCTCAATGGATTCCATAATTAATTGCAAAGCAGCCTCATTCGATGACAGATTAGGGGCAAATCCCCCCTCGTCCCCAACTGTGGTAGCTAAATGTTTTTTCGATAAATTACGATGAAGGGCATGAAAAATTTCTGCACCGCATCGGATGGCTTCAGAAAATGAAGGCCTTCCCGCAGGGATAATCATGAACTCCTGAATATCCACATTGTTGTCGGCATGTGCTCCACCATTAATAATATTCATCATAGGGGTCGGTAGACTAAAATTACCGTCATAATTCAAATATTCAAATAAAGGTGTTCCCTCACTGTTTGCGGCAGCATGAGCGCATGCCATAGACACGGCAAGAATGGCATTAGCCCCTAGGTTTGCTTTATTGGGTGTACCGTCCAGATCGATCATCACCTGGTCTATCTTAGACTGCTCTTTGGGGTTTTTACCTTTAAGTGCAGCGGCAATTGGGCCATTAATATTTTCCAACGCTTTTAAAACGCCTTTACCAAGATAGTGCTTGTTGTCAAGATCTCTGAGCTCGATCGCCTCCTTACTTCCCGTAGAAGCTCCGGATGGAACCGATGATCTTCCCCATGAGCCGTCCTCTAAAAAAACTTCAGCCTCAACCGTTGGGTTGCCTCTGGAGTCGATAACCATGCGCCCTTTAATACTTTTTATAACACTCATTTCCATTCCTAACTAAAATAGATTTTTTGACTTGACGGTATGGTCAAGTTCTTTTAAGACCTCTAATAAGGCTTGCATTTGATTAAGCGGAACTGCGTTTGGTCCGTCTGACAGCGCCTCACTCGGGTTAGGGTGAGTTTCCATAAAGATTCCCGCTATACCACTAGAAACTGCAGCTCTTGCAAGCAAAGGCACAAATTCACTTTGTCCGCCACTTCTGTCTCCCTGTCCCCCGGGTTGCTGAACAGAATGAGTGGCATCAAAAACTACCGGGCAATCAGTGTCCCTCATAATCGCCAGACTTCGCATATCTGAAACCAGGGTGTTGTATCCAAAAGATACGCCACGCTCACACACCATAATATTGTCTATCCCACCATTAGCCTCTTTCGCTTTATTAACGACCTGCCTCATATCTTGGGGAGCTAAAAACTGACCTTTCTTGATGTTAACAGGCTTTCCTGACTTAGCCACAGCACTAATAAAATCGGTTTGTCGGCATAAAAAGGCTGGGGTTTGTAAGACATCTACTACACTCGCAACCTCTTCTACTTGCTCCGCTGTGTGAATATCCGTTAAAACCGGAACGCCAATTTGGCTTTTAACTTCCTGCAGAATACGCAAACCTTCCTCCACACCAAATCCCCTAAAAGTTTTATTGGAGCTTCTGTTAGCCTTGTCAAATGAAGATTTAAATATAAACGGAATACCAAGCTGGTCTGTCATTTCTTTTAATTGCCCCGCCACATCAATCGTCATAGATTCTGACTCAATGACACAGGGGCCGGCGATTAAGAACAGGGGTTCAGTTAAACCAACATTAAAATGGCACAGCTTCATAATTAAGATCCTTGTTCGTTAAATTGTATTGCGGCTCTGACAAACGACAAAAATAAGGGGTGTGATTCCTTCGGGTTAGAGGTGAACTCTGGGTGAAATTGACACCCCATAAACCATGGATGCTCGTCCTCCGAGAGCTCAATGATCTCGCACAAATGATCCACTGGTGTTCGTGATGACACAATCAGGCCAGCCTTTGTCAGTTGATCAACATAGCCGTTGTTGACTTCGTAGCGATGCCGATGACGCTCATTGACTTCTGAGCCATAGATACGAAAGGCTAAGGTGCCCTCCACAATTGGTGCTTTTTGTGCCCCTAAACGCATAGTCCCGCCCAAATTGGAATCCTCATCACGCTTCTCAACGAGCCCATCATCTGCTTGCCATTCGGTGATCAATGCCACTAAAGGATGGGGGGGGTTGTTAGCAAACTCGGTACTATTAGCATCCTTCAGACCAGCCATATTTCTCGCATATTCAACCACCGCAAGCTGCATACCCAAACAAATTCCGAGAAAGGGTATCTTATGCGTTCTCGCATACTCAATCGCCTTGATTTTCCCCTCCGTTCCTCTCACACCAAAGCCACCCGGGATTAAAATAGCATCAAGCCCTTTGAGCTCGGCTACGCCTTGTGTTTCAATATCCTCAGAATCCATAAAATGGATCTTAATTTTGGCATTATTATGAATGCCAGCATGAATTAATGCTTCCGTGAGTGACTTATAGGACTCGGTAAGGTCGACATACTTCCCTACGAAAGCAATATTAACTTGCTTGGAGGCATTATCTAAGAGTTCGGTGATGTTTTCCCATTGCGCTAAATTCGCTTTCTTTACCTTCAGATTAAGTTTCGTGCAAACAATACCGTCCATGTCTTGGTTATGCAGCATAACGGGTATGCGATAAATAGAATCGGAATCGGTTGCCGAAATAACCGCTTCCGGGGCAACATTAGTAAACAAGGCGATTTTTGCTTTTTCTTCTTCAGGCAATTCTCGCTCCGATCGACACAGTAAAATATCGGGCTGAATACCAATCTGCCTTAATTCTTTGACTGAATGCTGTGTGGGTTTAGTTTTTAATTCGCCAGCTGTAGCAATCCAAGGAAGTAAGGTGAGGTGAATGTAGCAAGTATTGTTTTTGCCTTCTTCAAAACCCATTTGCCGGATAGCCTCCAGGAATGGAAGCGACTCAATATCTCCAACGGTTCCTCCTACCTCTACAATGGCAATGTCATATCCCTTCGATCCTTCACGAATATGCAGCTTAATTTCATCGGTTATATGCGGTATGACCTGAACTGTCTTCCCAAGATATTCCCCACGTCTTTCTTTTTTAATCACACTATCGTAAATTTGCCCCGTGGTGAAATTATTACCCTTCGTCATTTTGGAGGAGATAAACCGTTCGTAATGGCCAAGATCAAGATCGGTTTCGGCACCATCATTCGTGACAAACACCTCGCCATGCTGAAAAGGGCTCATAGTTCCTGGGTCGACGTTGATATAGGGATCTAATTTAATCATAGTCACTTTTAACTCTCGTGACTCTAGAATTGCTCCAAGGCTTGCGGCAGAAATGCCTTTACCTAAAGAGGAAACCACTCCGCCAGTTACAAATATATATTTGGTCATGAAGACGCTTCTTTAAAAAAATTGCTGACGGATAAATATTTTACGTTAAAGCAATTGTTAGGACAATCAATACTTTTATTCTTTTTCCCAGTGGCCATAGGATCTAAATCGATTGAGCACTTCATCCATTTCTTTGTCTGATAATACCTTCGGTTCACCCACTATTCTGGCTTGCAGGTACATATGGGATAGGTGCTCCACCTCCTCCGCTATATCACATGCTTCTTGTAAATTTTTACCTACTGTTACAACGCCATGGTTTGCCAATAAGCAGGCTTTTTGCTTGCCGAGAGCTTTGATGATGTTATCTGAAAGCTGTTGCGTTCCAAACATGGCGTAATCTGCACAGTGGATATATTTGCCTCCGGCAACCGCAATCATATAATGAAACGGAGGGATTTTTTTACCCAGTACGCTGAGTGCACATGCATGAACAGAGTGCGTATGAACGATTGCTTGCACCTCGGGACGGTGGACGTAAATATCCCGATGGAAACGCCATTCGCTCGAAGGGAGTAATTCGTTGCTTTGTTGTTGGTCAGGGTTTCCATCCATGCCCAGCATAACAATCTGGTTTTCCTTTAAGTCGTCATTGCTTATTCCGCTGGGCGTTATCAAAAAACCGTTGCCTTCACGGATGCTACAATTGCCTGTAGCGCCATGATTCAGTGACAATCGATTGAGCTTCATCGCTATATCGCACAATGATAACCTTGACTTGACGGGTGAACTCATAATAATAAACCCCTTAATTGAGAAGGATCAAAAACGCCGTCTTCACAGATTAACTTACTAATATATTCCGGAGGAGTGATATCGAATGCTGGGTTGTATCCCTTAGCTTCTCCGATTCTAACTTCAGTTAAATGCCCCTCTTTATTTATTCCAGAAATACGAAATAACTCACGCTCATCCCGGTTTTCAATCTCAAAGGTCTGATTGGCAAAAGTAAAATCTTTATCCAGTGTGCTTTTTGGTGCAGCGACGTAGAAAGGCACTTTATGCACTTTGGCTGGGAGGGCCTTAAGGTACGTGCCAATTTTATTGCAAACCGATCCATCTATCCCCACCCTGTCCGCACCTACTAAGACACAATCCACTTTTCCTTGCTGCATAAGCAATCCTCCGGCATTGTCGGAAATCACGGTATGGGGGATACCTGCTTTCTCCAGTTCCCATGCAGTAAGGCTCATACCTTGATTTCTAGGTCTCGTTTCATCTACCCATACATGGATAGCTAAGCCCTTGGCTTTCGCTTCATAAATAGGGCTTAATGCGGTACCAAAATCGATAGTCGCCAGCCAACCAGCATTGCAATGAGTTAAGACATTAATGATGGGCTTATCGATTGGTTCCAAAAGAGTGAGCCCAGCCAACCCAATGCGTCGGTTAATCGATACATCTTCGTCAGCCATAGATTGCACTAAATCCCAGGCCTTATCTTTGCGCTGGTGTTCGGGTGTTGCTAGCAATGCATGGCATAACCGAGTGACTGCCCAGGCTAGGTTGATTGCGGTTGGTCGGGTTGCCAATAAAGATAGTTTTGCCCGCTCAATCGCATTATCAGAGACATTGTCATTGCAAGCTAATGCTATGCCAAAGGCGGCGCTTACGCCAATGAGCGGTGCACCCCTTACCTGCATCGTAGTAATGGCAATTTCCATCTCATGTAAAGACGCTATACGGATTAAATGGAAGTCGAAGGGTAGCCTAGTTTGATCAATGATAATCACTGAGGATTGGTCGAGAGATGCCTCTATTGTCCTGTAATGTTTCCCATCTACTATCATAATTATATGCTCGTTAAAATTGTATCAAAACAGTCCACAATAACTGTGGATAACATTGTGCATAAAACTTAAAAAAAAAGCCAAACCCTGAATTTATAAGGGATTTATTTAATCGCTTAAAATTTCATCGTTAAAAAAATCTTTTAAAATCAATAGCTTATTCTATGTCATTGAGATCATTGAATTTTTTAACCCTAGTTAATGTAAGCTCTCAAGTCATGTGCATAACTTAACTAGTTTGGGTAGTGCCTGCCATGTGTTAGCCCTTATAATATCAGCTAATTCTAAGGAATTTAACCCCCTTAAATCGGCAAAAAACTGGGCGATACGGACAACCTCGCTCGGTTGGTTATAGGCCTTACCTTGTAACCAAAAAGGAGGCATATCAGGAGCGTCGGTTTCCAGCACAATCGAGTTTATTGGCAGGGATTTTGCTAAATCTTGAAGATGGGTTGCTCGGGGGTTTGTCATCGCCCCTCCAAAGCCGAGTTTAAATCCTCGTTCGATCAATTGTTCTGCCTGCTGAAAACTACCATTAAAAGCATGCGCAATCCCTCCCCTCACCTCGACCCTTCTCAGGTGTTTCAAAATAAGATCAATAGCGGAACGTACATGCATAATAACCGGCAAATCAAACTCACTCGCTATCCGTAATTGCTCAGAGAAGTAATATTCCTGTACATCGATATTATTTTTACTGACAAACAAATCCAGCCCTGTTTCGCCAATAGCAACAGGGTTATGCTGCCTGACTTTCTGGGTCAATACCTCCAGATCCTCCGGATTCATTGTTTTTACGAATAACGGGTGCACACCGAGAGCATAACAACACTCTGGATAGGCCTCAGAGAGACTGATAACGGTATCGATGTTATGTACATCCACCGAAGGAATAACGATAGCATCCACCCCCTGTTTTCTGGATTCGTGCATAACTGAGTGGATATGGGTTTGTAATGGATGGAAGTCAAGGTGGCAATGGGTATCAATCCACATTTAAGCTTTTATCACCTGCATAATCATCCTAAGATCCTCGCCAAATTGACGAATATCTATTTGTTTTAATCTAATCTTTTGCTCCATCGAAGTCATGATGGGATGATGGAATAAGGGGTTAGCATTGCCTCCCATAATAATCGGGGCCTGATAAATGATGAGCTCATCAACCAAACCAAGTTCTAATAACTGTCCGTTGAGGGTGGGTCCGCTTTCGACTAAAACCTCATTAAATGCCAAAGAAGCCAACTGCTGCATAAGCACTTCAAGGTCTATACGATTGTCTTTGCTGGTAATGGGGATTAAACGCACACCCTGAGCTTCGAGCTGACTCGCTTTGTTGTGGGGATCATTGCAAAACATCAGTATAATATTTTTCTGCTTGAGTATCTGGGCCTCAGGGTCAATCGACAGGTGGGTATCCGCAATAACCCTAAACGGTTGATCGCTCTCGTCAAGATTCCGTACATTTAACCGGGGATTGTCTTTATGGATAGTTCCGACGCCAGTGAGAATGGCACAAGCCCTTGCCCTCCATTGCTGCACATCTTGTCTGGAAGCTTCCGACGTGATCCATTGACTATCCCCGTTAGCCAGTGCCGTTCTTCCATCTATTGAGGATGCAATTTTTGATCGGACATAGGGAAGATTTTTCGTCATTCTAGAAAAAAAACCGGTGTTTAACGCTTCTGCTTGCAGCCTTAATACATCCTCCACCACTTCGATGCCATGACTTCTTAATACCGCCAATCCTTTGCCATTCACTAGAGGATTAGGGTCTGAGGAGGCCACAACCACCTTTGTTACGCCACTGGACAGGATAAGATCAACACATGGTGGCGTTTTGCCAACGTGCCCACACGGCTCAAGGGTAATGTATAAGGTTGATCCTTTAGCACCCGCCCCTGCTTCTTTTAAGGCTAATACTTCCGCGTGATCTTTGCCGGCCTTGGCATGAAAACCGCTACCTATAACCACACTATCTTTCACCGCTATGGCACCCACCACAGGATTGGGTTGCGTTTTACCCAGCCCTTGTTTTGCTAAACTGATGGCTAGCGCCATAAATTCAGTATGTAAATCGTGACTCATGGAATTAATCTAATCCAAGTCTTTTATAGCGTTATTAAAATCCGCTATGTCGGTAAAGCTTCGATAAACTGAGGCAAATCTGATGTAAGCGACTTTATCTAATTTTTTTAATTCCTGCATGACATCCTCCCCTAAATCACGGGAATAAATCTCTCGCTCTCCATTGGCCAAAATCTTTATCACTATTCTTTCTACCGCTTGGTCAATGAACTCTACCGGGACCGGTCTTTTATGAAGTGCTCGAGTCAGTGAGTGTAATAATTTCTCTCGATGAAACTCTTCTCTTTTTCCGTCTTGCTTCACCACTTGCGGTAAGGTTAGCTCGATATGCTCATAAGTCGTAAAGCGTTTCTCACAGGCAACGCAACGCCTTCTTCTTCTAATAGAATTTCCCTGCTCATTCACTCGCGAGTCAATGACTTGGGTATCGTCGGTTATGCAAAAAGGACATTTCATATCGGCCTACTTCTCATACACGGGGAAACGCGAGGTTAGCGCAACAACCTGTTCTTTTACCTTAGCGATACTTCCCTCGTTCGTCGGGTCATCCAAGATATCCGCTATAAAGTTTGCGACCATGGTGGCTTCGGTTTCAACAAAGCCTCTCGTAGTGATGGCAGGCGTTCCTAACCTTACCCCCGACGTTACAAACGGACTTTCAGGGTCATTAGGAATAGAGTTTTTATTCACCGTAATATGTGCCTTGCTTAACAAGATATCCGCCGCCTTTCCCGTCAGATTTTTTGGCCTTAGGTCCACCAAAAATACATGCGATTCGGTTCTTCCGGATATGATGCGGTAGCCTCTTGTTTGCAGTTGACTTGCCATCGCTTGGGCATTTTTAATGACCTGCGCCTGGTAGTCCTGAAACTCCGGTTTTAATGCCTCTAAAAATGCAGTCGCTTTTCCAGCAATCACATGCATCAGAGGGCCCCCTTGGATTCCAGGAAAAACAAAAGAGTTAATAATTTTTTCAAATTCGGGCTTAGCAATAATAAACCCCCCACGTGGACCCCTTAAGGACTTATGCGTAGTGGACGTAACAAAATCTGCGTAAGGAACCGGATTGGGGTAGACTTTTCCTGCAATGAGGCCGGAGTAATGCGCCATATCCACCATAAAATACGCTCCCACTTTTTTCGCGATTTCTGACATCCTCTCCCAGTCAAACCTTAAGGCATAGGCAGATGCGCCCCCAATAATTAATTTAGGCTTACTTTCAATAGCCAGTTTTTCCATTTCGTCGTAATCAATTTCCTCGTCTTCGTTTAGACCATAAGGAACAACGTTGAATAACTTACCGGATAAATTAGCGGGCGAGCCATGGGTTAAGTGTCCTCCGTGACCAAGGTTCATACCCATAATGGTGTCGCCGGGTTTTAATACTGCAAAATAGACCGCTTGGTTGGCTTGGCTTCCTGAGTGAGGTTGGACATTGACATACTCTGCTCCGTACAATTGTTTTAAACGATCGATACATAACTGCTCCACCTGATCCACGTATTCGCATCCACCATAAAACCTTTTAGCTATGTAGCCTTCCGCATATTTATTAGTTAATTGCGAGCCTTGGGCTTCCATCACCGCTGGACTGGTATAGTTTTCTGAGGCAATTAATTCTATGTGTGCTTCCTGACGCATCGTCTCACTAACAATGTGGTCCCACAAATCAGGATCCGATTTTTTTAATGGTAATGATTTACTAAACATAAAGTCTCGCTTTAAAGAGTTGCAATTGTAAGGGTGTAATAAGGTATTATTTTAACATGTTAAAAAACGCAATTTCTCATGTTTTATGTATATTAAGAAGACAAAGGGAAGAATATTAAATTCAAAAAAAAGGTTACGAGATTATGAATTGGACAGATACCCAAACAATTGCAGAAAATTTATATGACATTCATCCGGACATAGACCCAAAAACGATTCGTTTTACCGATTTATTGCAATGGATCTTAGCTCTGGATGGGTTTGAGGGGGACCCCGAAAAGTGCGGAGAAAGGATTTTAGAGGCTATACAGCTAGCTTGGATTGAGGAGTATGAGTAAGTCTGGTATTGAAAAAAATATTTTTAAAGCTTACGACATTAGAGGTATTGTCGGGGAATCCCTTGATGCCTTTTCGGTAGAGCTTATCGGCCGCTCTATCGGTAGTGAGGCGGTATCCCAAAAGCAACAGACGATTTGTGTCGGTTACGACGGGCGACTGTCTAGCCCGGAATTATGCGAAGCCCTCATTAAGGGCTTGCTCTCAACCGGTATTAAGGTGATTGACATTGGTTTGGTTACCACCCCTATGCTGTACTTTAGTACCCACTTTCTAGAAACCCATTCGGGTGTCATGATTACCGGGAGTCATAACCCCCCTAATTACAACGGCTTTAAAATGATGATTGCAGGTGAGACTATTTCCTCGGATCAAATTCAGTCGCTGTATGAGCGAATTATCAATCAACGGTTTTTAACCGGTTTGGGTAGCTCTACCCAAACAAACATTCAAGACCACTATTTAGCAGCTATTTACCAGGACATCAACATCCATCGGCCCATAAAAATCACCATTGATTGTGGTAATGGAGCGGGTGGTATTTGTGCCGAAGAGCTTTTTCGGGGCTTGGGGGCGGAGGTGAAAGCATTGTATTGTGATGTCGATGGGAACTTTCCCAACCACCATCCCGACCCCTCTAATCCAGATAACTTAATCGACCTCCAACATAATCTAGCCACCACTGATAGCGAGTTAGGGTTAGCATTTGATGGGGATGCAGATCGGCTAGGTGTTGTCACAAAGTCCGGTGAAATCATCTATCCTGATCGACAGTTATTGTTATTTGCGGAATCGGTATTAAAAAATCACCCCGGTGCTACCGTTATTTTTGATGTGAAGTCGACCAAGCATCTTTTTCAGTGGATAAGGGATAAGGGGGGGGTTCCTCTTATATGGAAAACCGGTCATTCCCTCATTAAGAAAAAAATGAAGGAAAGTAACGCCATCCTAGCAGGAGAAATGAGTGGCCATACATTCTTTAATGACAAATGGTATGGTTTCGATGATGGGTTATATGCAGGGGCAAGAATGCTTGAGATCTTGAGTCAGTTTGATGACCCTTCAGCCGTCCTAGAATCATTGCCAAAAAGCGTCAGCACCCCCGAATTAAATATCCAGCTGGATGAGGGTCAGCAACATCAGATCATCCAAGCCTTACAAGAGGAAGCAATTTTTGTCGACGCCATTAATGTTATCAAGATCGATGGATTAAGGGTGGAGTATGAAAGCGGCTTTGGTTTAATGCGAGCATCGAATACAACGCCCGTTATTGTTCTTAGGTTTGAGGCTGAAAGTGCGGCAGAATTAGCCACCATACAAAAAGATTTTAAAGTATGCCTTGAAAAATATATAGAGAAAGATAGAATTCCTTTCTGATATGAAAATTTCTCAATTTTTACTAATGCTCACCATACCTCTCACAACCTCTGTGATGGCTGTCGAGCGGAGCCCTTCAACCGACAATGCCACGGCTTATATTATTAGCCCAGTCAACGGTGAAACAGTTTCCAACCCCGTAACAGTTATTTTTGGCTTAAAAAATATGGGTGTTGCTCCCGCTGGGATCAAAAAACCACATACCGGCCATCACCATTTGCTTATTAATGCAGGCCAGATACCAAAAATTAATCAACCCATTCCAAGCGATGACCACCATCAGCATTTTGGTAAAGGGCAAACAGAGGTGTCTTTGACATTGCCTCTGGGCAAAAATACCCTACAACTGATGCTAGGGGATCATTTTCACATCCCGCACAACCCACCGGTCATATCAAAAAAAATTACAATTATGGTTGAGTAGCCATTGCCTCTTGACAGGCAATACCATGGTATTCGGAGTTGACCGTATTAGCTTTGATGTTTTCCCACTCTAATGCTGAGCTCTTACTAAATAGTGATTTTCCTGTGGCGTCTTCAGATGCATATAACGCGTAACCCATAATTCGCATTGCATTGTTATTGCAGTCAAACTGAATCAAGCTTTTAATCGATTGGTATTGAAGGTTCATTGTTGTCTCGGCCATACCGTACGTTTCCATCACCCACATGCGGGTTTTTCCTTCAATCAAACGAAAATCTGCTAACTGAACATAAAAGCGTTTTTTTTGCTGCATGTCATCATGCATTAGCACCCAATTTTGAGCGGCGGCATGAATGGGAACGGTTAAACAGAGCAAGAGAGGGAAAATTTTCATAATTTCATTATATAACAGACATAAAAAAAGCCTGGCATTAATGCCAGGCTTTTTCATTAGAACAAATAAAATTACTTGTTCATTACGTACATGGTTACTTCAAAACCAAAACGCATTTCAGTTGCTGATGGTGTTGTCCACATAATATTTCTCCTTAAAGAAAAGTTAATAATTAAGACTTGGCTGAACATATAGGGCAAGTACATTGCCACATATGAAACGGCCAATCAGTAATTTCTGTATACATGATCAATTACTTGTTCATTACATACATAGTTACTTCAAAACCAAAACGCATTTCAGTCGCTTGAGGTGTTGTCCACATAGTATTTCTCCTTGTTTATGGTTAATAAGATCATTAAACATAAACCAGATCATTGAAGATACATTTTAATAACCCAAATGTAAGGTTCAACTTGAGATTTACAAAAACTATATTAGACCTTTGCGAATTAATGTATATGAAGATCTACATGAAGATTTGCTAAGTAAAATCATGAGATCCCCCGTAAGTATAGGCCATAAAAAAGGGCCTACTTAGGCCCTTTTTTATGGCATAAATCCCTCTTAGTCTAGGCCAAGATCCACAACGTCATCAGCATCAGGTGATGCATTAAATGGGCCGTTTCCACCAATCAGCAATGCATCGGTTGGGTGAAATGCCTTTTCAGTTGATCCGGTAAGGTCTGGGCCCTCGTCTTCTGGGAACAGATCAACCATATCGGTTTCATCTGGTGAAGGATTAAATCCTCCATTACCACCAATCAGCAATGCATCTGTTGGGTGGAATTCTTTTTCTGGTTCAGGCTGAACACAACCAGCCAATAAAAATGCTCCGAGTACGCCTACTAACAAATGTTTCATTTAATCTCTCCTGTAAAATTAAAGGTAACTTCTTATAGATAGTGCCGTCATTTTAACCATTGAAGTTAACCTCATGGCTCAAACAATTAATTTATTATTAGTTCATTAACCAATTTTGTCAAGATTTGAGGGGTAGGAATTATTTCTCATACTCTTTTAAGAAAACCGTCGCTAAATTAAAGCCTAATTCACTGGATTTGAGAATCAACTCATAGGCACGTTTTTTTTCTTCAGGAACGATGTAGCCATAATAATAAAGCAGACCTAGGGAGAAGTTGGCGCGAGGATGATGATTACCCGCAGCCTGCTTAAGCCATGGCCAAGCCTCCGCTTTACTAACCCCCTTGTCATTAGCATACAGCTTCCACATCAAATATTGCGCCTCAATATCTCCCTGGTTGCCCTTCTTTCTCAAGGCATTAAGATCATTTTTTGCGACCTTAGTTATGGGTCCATAGATATTAATAAATAATCTATTGTCAGGATTAACGGCCAGCAACTCCTTATGTATGGGGCTGGCTTCTCGTGCTATTTTCTTGAGGTAATGAGTGGCTTGCTGATGATCTTGAAGCGCGGCTATAAAAAGCCAGTTAGAGGGTTGATTGCTATGACTGCTTATTTCTCGCATGCCTTGCTCAAACTGTGAGGGGGGATGGCCGTCCTGTGCCATTTGTAATACATCTCCCGCAAATGCACTATGAATGAGGGTTAGTGAAAGACAGATGAGGATTCTAAACATAATAGTTACATAGACTTTTAAGGTAATTTGTATTAAGTTAACACTATAGATTTTATTTAGGTTAAATTGTTTCTATGATTTTGCGTATTTTTTTCTTATTGTTGATGTTCAGTCCTTTCACGGCTTCGGCGGAAGCTAATCCGGAATTGTGGCCCTATGTCAAAGAAAGACTCTTTCAAGACCGCGTCATTAATGAGGCGGATTTTTTAACTATCTCCGGTCCAAGAAGGGCCTCAAGTGGAGCTCAGGTACCCGTAACGATAAAGCTCGACACCCCCAAAAACATCGAGATGAAGAACGTATTCTTAATTATTGATGCCAACCCTACCCAGCTAGCTGCAACCTACCAGCTATCCAAACATTCTCAAGAGCTCGATCTCTCGACAAGAATCCGGATGGAAACAGACTCTTTTGTTCGTGTTGTAGGTGAAGACGGCAACGGTAAACTCTATATGAGCGCCATTCCCATAAGGGCATCAGGCGGCTGCAGCGGATATATGGACGTGCACGACCCAGAGCTCACAACCGATCTTGGAAAAATTCTTGCCAAAACTAAGGACCGTTTCCTTACCACAAGAATTAAACATCCAAACTTTACCGGACTTCAAAAGGATCTCGATTCGGGGGGGTATATTCCCAGATGGATAGTAGAGGAAATTATTTATGTGAGTAATGAAGAGGTGCTGTTGGTCGCAAAAAACAGGATATCCATGAGCCAGGACCCTTATCTCAAGTTTAAGATTAATTCAGGTACAAAAGAATCCATTAATATTATGGTAAGAGACACCAAGGGGAATGGATTTACTAAAGACGTTAGTATCTAGTCCAGTATCTACCTACTCAATCGCAAATTTGACCGTATCTCATGATAAAGATTTCCTAGTACCGGAAAGATTCCAATAAATAAAAATATCAAAAAAATATACAGATTTTTTAGCATGCTAGGGCCATAACTTTGCACCAATGATGTTAATTCAATGATGCGTTTCTGATTCGCGTTTAGGTCTTTTAAGTCACTTTGTTTCAAGACATCAAACCCACAGTCTGTGCTTAATGTTTCACAGTAAGTAATTTGTGTGTGGAGCTCCTTGGTAAAGATCTGATGGGAAAAATATTCGTTAATCGTTAAGAAGATGCACAGGAAAAATCCTATGCTAAAAAATAACCAAAAAAAAGGTTTCTGCGACTCTCTAAATAACAAACTGATAACTCCTTAGTGTGAACAGTTACGTGATAATAAATTTTAAGCCGGCAAGGATGAGCACGCATCCCAAAACTTTTTTCAAACCACCAACATTAAGGTGCTTAATCCCTAGCTGCGTACCGATAATAACACCCAAGAGCGCTGCACAAGAAAATAACAATACAGTGGTTGGCAACTCTTGGATAGATGCCATATTACCCATTAAACCCGACAATGAATTAAAAAAGATAAAAGCGGAGGCGGTTCCTGACGCTTCTTTAATGGAGGTCCATCCAAAAAAGACAATTAACGGGGAGAGAAAAATACCTCCACCGGTCCCTGTTAATCCTGACAACAATCCTATCACCGCCCCAAGCATGAGTGCTACTACCCAATTAATTTCTGCTTTACTTGGTTTGAGCTGATCAAGAATGTTAAAGATAAATTGAAAGCCCGCAACAAACAACATACATCCCACTAAGGGCCGATATATGCTTGCCGTTAACTCAAGGTATCCCCCTAAAAAAGCTGCTGGGACAGAGCCTATCGCTACTGGTAAGAACACCTTAAAATTAAAGAATTTGTGCCGTATAAATCGAAAGCTCCCGACTGATGAGACGATGATATTAAGAATTAAGCCTATGGGTTTTATGATATTTATGGGGGTTCCCATCAACGACATAATGGCGATATATGATGACGCCCCGCCATGCCCAACCGATGAGTACAGTATGGCACCCAAAAAAATGAAGACTGCAGTTACGTAATCATTAATTAAGAGGTCCATTATTCCTAGCGAAAACAACTTCTAACGTCATCACTATTCCCAATAGTAAACTTTCCCATACTCTTTGCATTATCCATTAGGTAATGAAAGTACACCGTAAACGTCCCAGTCGTAACAATATCGTCAAATAGCTCCTGCGGAATCAGCTCATTCCTCCGCATGGTTTTTTGCGTTGTGTTGCTGACAAATTGCTGACTTTCCGTCTCTATGGCTATGGCGTTAAACCAGTTCCAAAACGTAATCGAATAAAAAGGGGTCTTTAAATTCTTGTGGCCCTCATGGTGCGAGCTGTAGTGTTTGTTGAGATCAAACACGTGCTTTCCTTTGCTGTAAAAAAGTATCTCAAAGGCTTTTTTATTCTTTTTTTCATCAAAATTTTTTCTACATTCTGCGGTTAACTGAAGAAACGATGGGTCAATTTCAGAAAAATAATTTGTCCTCGCAAAGTCACCAAATGCATCCGCTTGAGCAGAAAGCACATGAACTAGTAATAATAAAATGATCTTATGCATAAGGTATATTTAATGCCGAAGGTTAAAAGTGTTCGTCGGCCCCCAAAAATCGCCAGGAGCCAGAAGGGATATTTCCTAGCCGCACATTTCCTATGCGCACCCGCTTAAGAGCTGTTACCTTCACCCCGACTAATTGGCACATTTTACGAATTTGACGGTTACGCCCCTCGATCAATGTAAAGCTTAATTGGGCATCATTTTGCCACAGCACTTTTGCTGGTTTTAACTCATACCCATCAAGCGTTAAGCCATGATTCAGTAAAGAAAGCGCCTCATCGGTCAATGTGCCTTCAATGCGAACCAAGTACTCTTTTTCCACAATCACATTCTCGCCAATAATCTGTTTGGCAATCCGACCGTCTTGCGTTAACACCAATAACCCAGATGAATCAATGTCTAACCTCCCTGCAGGAGCGAGACCATCGGTATTAAAGGTAGGTCTTCTTGTATCATTGGTTTGATAAAATTTATCTGGCGTCACTAAGGAGGCGGCAGGAGTAAACTCTTTGTCATCATCAAGATGAGAAATGAAGCCGACCGGTTTATTTAAGATGATGGTGGCTTTAGCCGATTGTGCAATTTGAGCCCTATCCTTTAATTCGACTTTTTGTGTCCTGCAAGCCTTAGTTCCGAGCTCACTGACCGTTTTTCCATCAAGCAGAACTAAACCAAGCTCAATAAATTTATCGGCCTCTCTTCTAGAACATAGGCCCTGCTCAGATAATATTTTGGATATGCGTACTTTTTCCATGTCGTTCCTAAGATCCTCCTAGGAGAGAACGCTTAAGGTATGGGTCAATGTTATCTTGATTTAACAACCACCGCTTGTAGTCCATCGGTATCTCGGCGATCGGCTCACCTTTATGTTTACCAAAGGGCATGACCGAAGGTATTCTTGCCTCCTCACTTAGGGTCCAGAGTTGCTCCATAGACGTGACCTTAAGGGTCAGGCATAATTGCTTTAGGATAGACGCACAAATCATCACGTCTGCTTCGGCAGAGTGAGCATTTTTTAGTATGCTTTTGGCATTATTTCGATCAAGGTAGTAGACCAGAGCGCTTTGCGAATAAGCATCAATGTTTGGCCAAACTTTGCGAGCCAAGGCTAAGGTACAGATTCTTTTCAAGCTCGGCTGACTCACCACATTCCAATCGTAATCAATATTGTGTCCGATTAGGTACTCACACGGAGTGGGGAGTGCAAACGAGCTGGCGGGAGGGCAGTCAACCAACTCTTCATCATAAATATGATGGGTAGCCAATGCCCCCAACTCGATAGGTTTTCCTGGATTAAATCGTTCACAAAAGCTTGTTCCTAACTCAAAGTTGGCAATATCACGGATCTCTATCCATGCTGCCTCAATCAATACAGGATCATTTCTACCGGTCGTTTCTGTATCGAAAATTAATGCTTGTGTCATCGCTCTATCCTTTCAAATATTCTCGGCTGCTTATGGTTTAGCAAATTCTTGCCATACTGCTTGAACTGCTTTTTGATGAAGCTCAACAGATCTCAGCTCAACTTTACCAGGGTTTTTAGGATTTAGCCCCTGCTGATGTTGTTTTGTGCGATATATTTTATAGGCAGAGATAAGGCTTGAAGCATCCTTTGCCGCTAGTAAATTCAGCTCTGATAATTTCTTTATCAATGCAATATTCCCGACATTCTCACAAAGTTCACCATATTGATGGCTATACCCTAAAACATAAAATTGCGTTAAGAATTCAATGTCGACCAACCCTCCACGACTAAGTTTTAAATCAAACAGATCTCCGATGGGCTTTTTCTCACGATCTATCCTTTCTCTCATTTCAATGATATCGGTTTTAAGCCGCAGAATATCCCTTTTTTCCTGCAGGATGGACTGCCTGAGATGATTGAATTTTCGCTTAAGGGTTTTGTTTTCTGAAACAAATCTTGCTCTTGTAAGGGCTTGGTGTTCCCATATTAATGATCGATTAAGTTGGTACTCACTGTAGGCGTCCCAACCCGAAATCAATAAACCACTCCCCCCGTCAGGCCTTAATCGTAAATCGATGTCGTACAGTATCCCCGAGGCGGTATAGGAAGTAACCCAGCTATTGAAGCGCTGCACTAATTTTATGTATTTATCCCTGTCCTTCGATTTTTTCTCATCAAAAACAAACACCAGGTCTAAATCAGATAGGTAGCTCATTTCTTTACCGCCAAATTTTCCGTAGGCAATGATGCCTAAGGCAGGAAAGGGTAGTTTTGGATAAAGGGTTTCCCAAACACAGCGCAGTGCTTGTTGCGTAATAAGGTCGGCTACGTCTGCCAGAGCATCTGAAACGCGTTCAACAGGATAAATCTGCATCAACTCCTGTACCGCCAATTTAAAGATCGTGGAGTTTTTAAAGTCACGTAATAAATTCATCTGTAGCTCGGTGTCCCCCTGGCTCCTATTGAGCTGATTGGTTAATTTTTTACTGGGTTCAGCCAAATCAAAGGGCTTGGTAAATTCCGAGCTATCCATTAGGTCATCAATCATCGCGGGAAATTTAACAATATTCTGAATAAACTCTTGGTCAAAACTGGCAATTTTAATTAATAGCTTCAAAGCAGCTATGTTCTCATTTAACAAAGCCAAGTAACTCGAGCGGTGTGCGATGCTATCAAGCGCATTAAGCATATGCACCAAGGTTTTATCAGGGTTGTCTATTAAGGTAACCTCATGTAATACGACGGGGATAAGCGTGTTGAGCTTTTCTTTTGTGCTGGCAGGGAAGGTGGGGTAATGTCCCATCAATTTCAAATTTTTCATAAAATGATAGGTATCTAACGATTTTTTATATCCTAAATTGTCTAGGCAATGAACGGCAAAATCTTCCGTCACCTCGAGATTCCACAGATCCTTTAGGTCTTCTTGCATAGGGGACAAAGGTTGTGAGTCTTGGCTGAACATCTCATCAAAAATCTGTTCCACTCTGTCTTGGTGATGGTGTATGTTTTTTTCAAGCACTGTCCAACTTTTACAGTTCATAGCCCCTGCTAACAACGCTTTTTCCTCTATTTTTTCCGGCAGTTTGTGTGTTTGCGAATCGTCGACATACTGTAACCGGTGCTCTAGATGCCTAAAAAATATGTAGCTATCATGTAAGGTTTTCGCAGTTTTGTTCGGTATGAGCTCATGATTTTTCAGTTGCGTTAAGGCCTCCATAAATCCCCTGCACCGCAATGATCTGTCTTTACCCCCCCGCACTAACTGAAAAGATTGAACAATAAACTCAAGTGTTCTAATACCTCCTCTTCCTACCTTGATATCGCCTGCATTGATTTTTTTTTGCATATCCTGACCAATCTTTTTTTTAATATTTCTGAGAGATGTAAAGATATTAAAGTCCAGATATTTTCTATAGACAAAGGGCTCAATTAACGAATTAATCCATACAGCGGGGCCAAGAACCACCCTACTCTTTAGCCAAGCATACCTTTCCCAGTCTAGTCCGTGGGTCACTAAGTAATCTTCAAACGACTCTAAGGGGGTAACCAACAGCCCTTGCGATCCAAAGGGCCTTAATCTCATGTCCACCCTAAAGACAATACCCTCCTCGGTATAGTCGTTCAGTGAGGTGATGATAAGCTTCCCGAGCTTGTTAAAAAAATCGTGGTTGCTGATTGGGTCTTTGCCTGTGGTCAGGCCATCATCCTCATAGAAGAACACCAAATCAATATCAGACGAGGGGTTCAGCTCATGGCCACCCATCTTTCCCATCGCCACGATAATAAGCCTCTGAATCTCCCCATGACTATTGGCTGGGCACCCATGCACGGTCGTAAGTGCGTCCCAATGAAATTTTTCCGCCTCACGTAAAGCTGTCTCGGCAAGTATGGTGTGGGTATTAAATGTCTCGGTAATGTCACTCAAACCATTCAAATCACGAATAAGACTTAAAGCGAAGAAGTGGTGCCGCATCAACCTGAGGTTGGTGTTTAAGCTGTTAGTGTCGCTTAAAGAAAAATCTTTTGCGTACCTGAGGATATCGTCTGTGTGGACTGGACTAAGTATTAATTGCTTTATGGTCTTGCATAGCTCAGGCTTGGCATCAAATAACGACGCCAGGTATCTTGAGTGTGTTACCGCTAGGTTTATTGCTGAGGTAGTATTCAATTGTTAAATGCTTTTGTAATTAGGGTAAAGGGTGCTTTTATTTTTCATCAAACTAGTTTACCCCAGATAGTAAAGTGGGCAAATCACCATAAGCCTCTGTAGAAAAAATTTCAAAGAAACAGCCCTCTGGAATCCGTTGTATGATGGGTGGGGCTCGATACCCTCCCCTTTAATCTTGCATGGAGGAACTAGTAAGTTTTGGAAATTGGGGGGGTTTTATCTGTCTCGAGAGCCTAGCAGTTTAACAATCAATGGGTTAGTGATGGGTATTGTTGATGCAAAAAAAACATCCATACAAAGTGATTTAATTGGTCGGGACGGTGAGATTCGAACTCACGACCCCATGCACCCCATGCAAGTGAATCTAATTATTATCAAATACCAATCTAAATCAATATAATATTTTTTACTTATAATTGGTTTACGTGCTGATGAAGATAAACAATTAAATTTTATGGGGTGACCTTATTGTATATTCGTTTTTTTCGAGCTTATAAGGACTCTTGTTCGCAAAATGTCCTTTTCCACCATTAGCAAAATCAATATCTTTCTCAATTGCAATCCATTTTCTGTTATTTTTTTCTGCGACAAAGCCAGTTACAGATGAGCCTGCAAAGGGGTCTAAAATTAAGTCATTTTCATTAGTTAAAAAGCGAATAAAATAATCAGGTATTGCATAAGGGAATCTTGCTGGATGGATTTTAAGTCCATATTTTTTGCAGTAATCAAAATAAGGTCCACATGATGCTGCATTTGATGCGACTATTAAGTTAGGGGGTATTGAGCCTCCATGGTTGATGCTAAAGTGTGATTTGGAGAGCTTATGTCCTGATGGACGTGTTCCTTTGTTATAAAAACCATTAGATAAAACCGAAAGCATTGATTCAGAGTATGAGGTTAATATTTTTTTATTATTAGCTTTGGGGTTTGGTGTTTTTGAAAGCCACCATATGCAATTTACTGCGTCTTTTACTCGAACTCTTTTAACGGTGACCCATTCGGCTGGGGAAGGTAATTTACTAGGATTCCACCAGTAATGTTCTTGGCATAGATAGAATCCATATTCCTCGCAAAGCATTTGAAGTAATTTAAAATGATATAAAGATCTCGCGGGAATGCCTTTAGACCAAACACCCTGAATATCAATAACTAGACTTCCATCATCAGCGAGTACTTGATTAAATGACTCTGCAAAGGATCTAAACCAATCACAGTAATTTTCAGAATTTTCGTTACCATACGATTTTTTACTTAATAAGCCAAAAGGAGGCGACGTTACAATTAAGTTAACACTTTTTTTGTTTTCAGCCTTTGCCATCCACTTCAATGAATCACCACAAATTATTTTTCCGAGGTCTGTTTTATGAATCGTTTTAAGTCTGGGTGATGGCTCCTGTTTTCTTATAGTTTTTTTTGGATTTAAATTATTGTGCAAAGACAGAAGATAGTCTTTAATGTTAGTAAATCCTGCTATTTTTGCATCAATTAATAATTTAGAATATTCTTGATTGGAAAAGGAAATATTTCCGGTTTGCGTATCTTTTGTTTTAGATTTCAATTCGATCCCTTTTAAACCATAAATTATCATGCTCATCGTATTTAAACTCCATATCAGCAAGCTGTGAAATTAATTGGCCCATTTGAGGTTTTCTTTTAATAAGCTGTTCAACTTGTAATTCTATATTTTTCCGTGAAATACCAAATTTACTAATATTAATCACTACTTTTTTAAGAGCATTAAATGATGAGATCTTGTTACGGACAACATAATCCTGTGTTAAGAAAAGTCCATGATCTCCGTCATCTTTGCCCACCCTTAAACGAGGAATAAGGTAAGCACTTCTTTCAAGGATTGAAAATAATAAATTGATATTACCAATAAATTGCTTTAAGTCATTATCATCTCGAATTAGCATAGTAATTTCTTCTATGCCTAAACCTCTTTTGTATTCCATTGAATTACGAACTTCGGATCTAGACAACAAAGCTTTTACTTTGTTGATGATAATCATTAGTTTCTCAACATTAAGTTTGGCATGTGTATCTATTAGCATCCATTTAACTTTTGGCAAATTATACTTTCTAACAAGACTTTTTCTCTTCCGCCCCTTTTTATCAATGCTAACTTTTTCTATTTTTTCATCATTCTCAAGTCTAAAATCCTCTCTGAAAGGAACGATTCGTCCCCAATTATGTATTTGAAAATTTTTAGAAATGTTAGTTCTTAAGCTCATATATTTTTTTATTTCAGCAAGGCTTAAAGGGACTTCTGAATTTTCCAGTGCCTCAATTACAAGATCCGATTGAACAACAGTGTTTGGTAGATTGCCCTTCACTGAAAACATAAATCTATTAAGATTATATTTATTACTATTTTGAACTATAGCCTTAATTCCATATTGATCTATTCTATTCTTGCACTGCAACCTATCAAATTCATAAGTATTTTTAAGTTGTTCTAAGATTTCAGAACAAATATATTGTTTTGAACCCGATTGATCTGTTTCTTTTAGAATAAAATCTTCTATAATTTTAATATCAGAACCTATAAAATTGAAATGCTTAAATAGTCCATATTCATTGTCAGGGAAGAGATAGAATTCACAGGCTTCCTTTTGATTTTTACTGATTAATAAGTTATCTAATGTTCTCTGCGTACCGGTAAATCCAATCATTGGGCTGATAGCCTGTTCATATATCTTTTCTTTAGACATTGGTTTTTTTGAATTATTAAAAATTGTATCTAAAACAGCTTTTGCTGTACCTCTACGGCCTTTGAAGGAGAAAGTCTCTACAGCACTTCTAGCAGTGTCTAATAATTCAGGCGCATTGGGTAGTTTAGTATTAAGTAATAATTCAATATCATATTCTTTTACAGAAGAAATATAAGATGCTATTTCATAAACAATGTTATCAAATTCATCGTTGAGATCAGAAATCACATCTTTTTGTTGAACTTCAAAACATTTGTTTTTATTATTTTTATTGAACTCCAACATTTTTTTTATTATCCAGGGTTTTGTTTCAACTCCTCTGAACCATGGATCATAATTTGGCAAATCTTTTATACCTACTGGAATAATTTTATTTTTTCTTATCTGGGTAATTTTTTGATCTATAGAAGCAGAAATGGTAGTTATTTGATTTAACTTTATTACTTTAGCTTCAATTTGCCTTATACGTTCGCGAGTCACTCCTAATTTCTCACCAATCTCCTCTAAAGTTTTTGGTTTATCCCTAAGTCCAATTCGATGAAAAAAAGCAGATGAATATTTATCTTTTATATGTGGGTGCTGGCTTATTGATTCAATTAAATCAAAAATAGTCCCATTGCTAGTCTCGGTAGGATTTAAAAGTTTTTTTTTTAAAACTTGCTCATTGGCTAATTTAGAAATGGAATCTATTATTAGCTTCAACGATCTCCTTCCTAAATTATCTATTCTTAATAATTCTGTATCGCTTAATTTCAATAAATCTTCAATCTTATCTATCCCTCTAGACCTCAAACAATTTGTTGATCTTATATCTAAATCAAGAACAACAACATCTAGCTCAAGCTTGTTATTTGACATATTGAATCGTGATCCCAGTGATCCTATTGGAAATTCAACATTTTGTTCTATTTCATTTAATGCTTTACCCTCAATGCGCGTATTAAGATCTAGAAATGCAATTAAAAATGGATTTTCTTCATGTTCACTTTCAAACTCAAACAAAGTTGTAGATTCGGGTATTAATCTTCCTAAAGAAAATTTTGCTGACGCTGAGATAATAGACTTATCCAAAAATTCTTCAAATAAATTTTTCAAGAATCTATTGTCTGGTCTGATTAGTCCTACATCTAAGTATATAAAACCAAGCTCACTTGAAAGATCGTATTTGTTATTAAACTGATCAAAATCTTCAAAAACATCGACAAAGAAAGAATTATCCTCATCTAGTCTCTTACAAAGATATATTTTTAGGTTCTTCAACTTTACCTATTAGAAATTAATTCCGAAATATCAAGCCCGTAGTTTTCTTTATTAATTTGAGCTAAATCTTTAATGCCAGCCTCGGCTAATGCTTGCATGAACTCCACAAGCCTATCACTTTCTTGTGGGGCTTTTGGGTGAAGAAACTTAACTGCATCTCGAAGCTCATTGACTGGATCTAAGTTGCCAATCGCATACTTAGTCTTTTTTTTACCAGTAACCTCAATAGGTGAAAGCTCTTTATCTATGGCGTAAGCAATAGCAAACTTATAACCATCCATTGCTTCAGAAAAATAACCTGAAGCAACAAAATCGTTTAAATGTGAATCATTTTCTGAAGAAAGGGATACTGTAACGTTTGTTTTTCCCATGTTTATACCTTTTTAATGTATGAGTTTTTTGAATCATTAGTCAACAAGACCTCATATTGACAACCTATTATACTTTTGATGTTAATAAGGTCATCCAGTCCAATTTCACCATCATGATGCAGAAGAATTAATTGAGTAGTAAGATCAGGAAGTGTTTTTAATATATTTTTTCGATGTGTTTTATCCAATCTACCAAAAGGTGTATCCATAAGAATTGGTCTTATCTCAGTTCCTACTTGGGATAGGGCGCTAATAAGTGATAACGCTACGACCTGCGAGGCTCCTGCACTCCTTATTTGGACGACACCCTCCTCTGACATAATTGATAGTCCATAATTATCGTTAATTTGCAGGGACTGGTAATTTTTACGGTTAACCATCCTAAGGAAATTTTCTGATGCTACCTGCTCAACTTTTTCTTTCAATTCATCTCGTAAAGTGACCGTACTTTCTTTAAAGGCATTTCCAATCTTTTCATAAATTTCAAACTTTTGTTTTGCAGTAATTCCTTGGGCAATTACATTGACTGAATCATTACTTAAATCACGCGTTAGAGCTTGAATTTGGGTATCAAACTCAACTTTCTTAGCTTCTTCTGTGCGAATTTTATCCCTTAACTCTTCCTCGTGACCCTTCAAGCGACCTAATCTTTCCAGTTTCTTTTGCATAGCCTTGAAAACATCGTCTGGTAACATTCCTTCCATAAAGTTATCAAGTTTTGTTTCTTGTTCCTGAATGGTAACCCTAGCATTTTTTCTCTCTTCAATAATTTCACTTATATTTTTATTACCCGTATCGTCTAGGATCTTTTTTAGACTCTGGCTCTTAGTGAAATTTGAATTATCAAGTGATTTTATATGGTCATTAACCTCTTGTATTTTTTGTTTTAATTCATCTTGGAACTTATTTATATCAAGGGGTGAATTCGAACAAAGTGAGCATGAATTGTTTTGAATTAGGTCATTTAATTTTTCTTGCTCATATTCTAATCGACCTAGCTTTTTATAATAATTCTGTTCTGTATCCTCTTTACTAACTTCATTTTCTTTTTTAAGTATTTTCTGTTTTAGTAAAAATTTCCAAGCATATTTTGTTGCTTCCTTCTCTTCCTTCTCAATATTTGCTAAATCACTTCTAAGCCTTTTTAATTCAATTTTATCGGCCTGATATTTGACATTGTTACTAATTTGATCTTCAATACTTGAGGTTTCCTTTTCAATATCGATTATTTTCTCTTGTGTCTCTTTTTGTTCTTCATTAAGCATATTTATAGCATTATCAGATTCTTTTTTAAGCGTATTTATTTTGTCAATTTGCGCTAATATTTGTTTATCCACATTATTTGCAGACCTATCCTTTTGAACTTCTTTTTCAGCCTCTTTCCTCAATAGTGCAATATCATTAAACCCGTTAATTAATGCTGGCACTCCAAGTACTTTTTCGATATCTTCTTTAAGTTTTTTTCCTTCGTCACCTTCTTGTAATAGTTTGTCATATTCATCAAGAAGCTCTCCATCAAATAGCGAGAAGTTTGCAATTGCCTCAGGTAGCATTTGATTTATCACTTCCTCCTGTTGTGTTTTTGATTGTATTGCTCCATCTTTCCAAAATGTACTATGTTCTTCAAAATCAGAATCTATAATGGGTTCATGAGATCCTTTATTTTTAAAATCACGATTCAGTCGATATGCACTTCCTTGGTGATCAAAATTTAGCTCTACGCAACATGAATAATCTTTATTTGCGTGAGCAGACCAATTTAAAATATTTTTGTAAGAAATTTTAATGCCTTTGTTTTTTATATTTCCGTATAGGCACCACTGAATAGCTCTGCCAATCGACGTTTTTCCATTCGTATTTTGACCATCAACTAATGTAACTTTTTTAGATTGATCGGTTGAAAAATTTATTTCGCTTTCATCTCCTAGGAAAGGCATGAAATTTCTAAATTTTATAGATTTTAGAATCAATCTTTATACCTCTTTCAATGCTGTTAATATCAGTTTCTCTAATTCTCTATGAACATTTGCTCTTTCAACATTTTCTTTATATTGATTTCTTTCTTCAATTTTATATATTTTTACCAAAACTTCTTCTGGTAATCTAGTGTTTTGTTTTTTAGCAGCTTCTATAAAAGCTTTTAGTGCCATATTATTTTCATCACCCATTTGTCACCTCGAATTATTTATTTATAATTATTCAATATTTCCATTTAGGTTTTCTTCTATTCTATTGAAATCAACCCCAAGGTCAATCATATGTTTTTTTATTCTCATTCCTGAATCCGTATTAATAGCGTAACCAGAAAACTCTAATGCTCGTTTTAATTCACTTTGAACTAGGGATAGCTGATCAGGCTCATCTTCAATAGTTACAGGTGAAACTAATGCATCATGAATTTCTGCTATATGCTTACCTTCATAAATTCTTAATACTCTGCCTCTTCTTTGAATAAACTGTCGAGGGTTTTGTGTTGACGCTAAGATTAATGCATGTGATACAGATGGAATATCTACCCCCTCATCTAAGCAATTAATTGCAACCATGACAGTTGAATTATTTGAAAAGTATTTTAAAACTTGCTCCTTATCATCCTCCATATTTGAATAATAAGAAATCACATCTATGTCCATCCCAATTAAAATCTCTTTTACACTTTGTAGCTGATCTTGATCCTCACAGTAAATAATCCATTTTTGAGTTTTCTCATAGAATTTTTTCATTACCTCTACTACAACCTTTAGTTTAGATTTAGATTTTTTAGCAATTCGGGATCTTTGTATTAAGTACATCTTTGCTCTATCAGATAATACAAATGGTTTATTATTATGATTTGTTTTTGCAATTTCTTTTCTAATTTTATTCGTTTCTTCTTTCCATTGTTCAGATTCATCTGGTAATAGATGTATTATGTGTGGATGATATTTGTATTGGGTTAATCTAGGCGGGTCAGATTTCAGCGCATCGTATATAGTGAAAACTGGATCAATTATTTTTTCAAAATAATTAAAAATCTTTTCTGTCCCTTCATCATCACCATATCTTTCTGGAGTTGCAGATAAACCCAATTTTTTCTTTGAATTAATAGATAGAACGGTCGAATTTTTTGGGCTTCCAATTTGATGCACTTCATCAGCTATTAAGCATAAGTTTTCTGCCTTGTTCATTCTATAGATAAATAAAGGATCTGCAGCAGTCTGCATTGTTGCGAGAATTATTCTTTTACCTGATGACGATGCAGAAACAAAATCTCCCAGTGTGTCCTTCCACTTGGTGTTTTTATCACCGGCTAATAAAATTGCAGGGGAATCAATTTCTAATTTTATTTCTTTCTGCCATTGCTTAAACAATAATGAACTAGGAACTAATATTAACACTGGGGAACTTGTTTTAAGGTGGCTGTCCATTACCTTCAAAGCTGTTACAGTTTTACCGCTCCCTGTTGCATGTTTGAATATACCCACACAATTATTATTCTCCCAATTCTTAATTGCTTCTTTTTGATGCATAAATAAATTATCAATTTTTTTTGATACTGGAACTATATTTTCTTGTTCGTTATTTTTAGGGAGTTTGTTTTTTCTGTGAATTTTATTTTTGTCTATATGGTCTATGTCACTCTCAGAAATTTTTAATAATTTTCTGGAGTATGCTTCTAGAAAATCTACTGTTTCAATTTCATTATTTTTTCCATTCCACAGCAAATTAAATTCGTTTTGATGTCTTTTCGTTGCTCTGGCTTCATACTCACTACACCAGCTTCGCTTAACTTCAATGCTTTCATAATTCCCGTCTTCTGCCCACCCAGCATATGTCTCATTGGAAGAACCGGTAAAAGAGCATAAATTATTATTAGCGTCTTCAAATATACCTAGTTTTGAATGATAGAGGTTTCGTTCTCCACTTAAATAATTAAGTTCCGCAATTTTAATTTCCATGGCTCCACATGAAATGAGTGTAGCTAAGACTTTAATATTATAATTTTCATCAGCTTCATCCATCATTCTATCTAAAGCTGTATCAATAGACCCATGAATTACTTTATTAATTGTTGTGTAACCTTTTTTTATCGCTTCACTGTCTTCTTGGGTTATGTTGGGTGAACAAAGAACATAAATCCTACCTCCACGCTTTGCAAAATCAACTATTTCAGGGCCAATAATTAAAAATACTGTCGAGTCAAAATAGCCTACCGCTCTAAAATATTTAGTTGAGTTTTCGATACATGGGATATAAAATTCTTCAATGACGTCATCAGATGGCTTTGCATAGCCTTCCTCTTTAATAGGTAATGATGATAAATTTCTTATAGGCACTTACAATATTCCTGAATAAAACTATCCACTTAAATATACTCTTTATTTATCAAAATGATAACCAAGACTACATTGCTATATTAATTTTTTTAACCGATCCCATTCTGATTCCCATATATCAATGACTTTATATCCATTTTCTATTAACTTCATTTTCTTATTTATAGTTTCTTTATAGAGCTGTTTCATAGTTTTCTTTGTAAAAGCATTGATGATATTTGGCCCATATTTTTCAGGGTTACCGTGAAAGTAATCTCCATTAAATTCATAGATAGTTTTGGTATCAGACTTATATCCATCAACATAATAAATTTTTCCATCACTACATTTTATTGTGACTTCTCTAAAGGCATCAGACTCTGGTACCCCAAGATAGCTTAACCATTCTGATTGCTTCACTCTTCTTGTTGACCCACAAAATTTACACCCTCTTTTTAAACCAACATGATTTTGGTAATCAATCATAATTGAACCATGTTTTCTACAAATTACTTCTATAGGGGTATCATCGTCCACATAATCAACATTACTATAGTCATACTTAGTCCCCCAAACCTCTATACACTTTTTAATCACAGATTCAGTTGTAAGAGTTTTATTTGCTTGAATAGATTTTTCTGCTCCGCATACCGAACATCCATTACCACTGAGATGGTATGAAGCAACTTGCTCAAAATAATTATTACATTTCTTACATCTAAGTTTTATCTTATCTTTGGTATTTTTAAACCTAACGTTGGAGTAGTCATAAATATTTCCATGAATTTTTTTTACAGCCGTTATGAACTCAGTTTTAGTCAGACTGTTTTTCCTAGCCCCTCTCTCATTTCCGCATAAAGGACACCCTTGGGGCCTTGTTTTATGCAGGTGATTAGCTGGGGTCTTTCTGAACAAACCATGACCTTTCTTGGGACAAATTATAGCTACTGTCTCATGTTGATTCTTAAATTGATGTACCTGTGAATAATCATATTTTTCTTTGATGTATTTATGCTTAGATAATTTAACAAAGGATTCAGCTGACATTCTTTGGCGTTGGCTACTTTGCTCGGATTCGCATTGAGAGCAACCGCCGTTCTTAAAAGATTTATGTTGTTCAAGGGTTCGAATAAATTTCCCATGTTTTAAACAGATAAATATATTTTTACCTTTTATATCTTTGGTAAAGTCAGTCTTTGAATAATCGAAACCATCTTTTAATCCTAACTTTCTTTTATCAACCCTACATTGCTCACATGGAATTTCTACTCTAAGAAAATCTCTTAATGTTTTTTTAAACAACCCATGCACATCACATATAAAGTCATTTAGTGCTCTTATGCCTAAATTGAAATTAGCTTTATCGTACTTATAGCCATTTGGATGCTTGGCTTCGCATTGCTGCCGTTTTAAATCTGGATTATTAACTGGCATTTTTTATCCTATCTTGCCAAGATTCAGCAATCATAACCATTGCTAATGTATCAAGTTCACAATAACGGAGTAAGGCTGTTTTAAGCGATTCTCTTTCATCTTCAGTCAAGTCTTCAAATTGCAGTTTGGCGAAAGTTGTTGCTGCCATACCACCCTCGCTGATAGCTTCATTTGAGTAGTCCTTAATAATGTCGTAGGGGTCTCGATAGTTCTTACCGCTTTTTTTCGCCCATGCCACATCCTTATAATTTAAGCTTTTAATGCCATTTGATGAGCCGTAGATTGGTTTTTTATACTTATTTTGCAAAAAGATAGAATGATTAATAGTTGCAGGAAGAATATCCTTAATAGAATTGCTTCCTTTGGTGTTTGGATAAAATACGCCGTGCTTAGCAAGGGCAAACAAATCAATTAATTCCCTACCCCCCCCTGGAAATAATGTTTCAATAAACGCTAGCTCTTTTTCAAACTCGCTGGTTAATTGTAATTTGATAATTTGTTTTTGTATGGCTTTTAAAGTAGTTCTTTCATGTGGGTACCACATAAATACAGAGCCGTTATTTTTAGATAAATCATGCACTAAGCTTTTTAAGAAGAAGAGGTTTGGAAATTCATCAACTGAGGTGGATAAAAATTGACTAGCATGCTCTATTTCACCAGACTCACTTAACGTATGAATCGAATACTGAAAAGCAATCATTTCATATGGGCTAAGCCCTTTGTAGGCTGGAATAGCTGGTGTGGCCGTTTCAAAATCAATAAAGTTAATTGGAAATTTCCATTTAGCAATTTCTTTAATTAAGTAATTGGTGTTAAAGATATAGCCCTCGTCATTCTGAAAGGTATCAATTCCAAAACATTGAAAATATTGACGGTCTTTATCAGAAAAATCTTTGTCACTTAAGTAAGGAGGTTGATCAATTTTCAGGTCGCTCACATCCATTGAGTCTATAAAGTATTTTTTTTGCTCAATAAGCTTATCAATACTCCTAAAATTCCATATGTCGATGATTTTTTCGTTGCTAAATTTGTTGTCAGAGAATCCATCGGCTCGCTTCCAACATTGATATATCCCACTTTTATCTTTATTTTCATCATTAAAGGTACATTTTTTGCATTGGTTGCCAATGTTGGGCTTATATTCAAGACTGTTCAATTTTGCGTTAGCAAGCTCGTTAACAATTTCATAAAATAGTAATTCTTGCCCTTGATATTCAAATGTCGAGCCAATAAGTTCTTCAATCTTAGAAGTTACATTTACCTCATAAATTAAATTATCAATCAAATCATCTTCGGTCCCTAAGAAAAAAGCTTTCTTGTTTTTAATGCTAAATTTACTAAACAAATTGTCTACTTTCGAGTTGATGTTCTTATTTGGCAGATTAAAAAAACAATTAATTTTATAGGCTGGATACTTTTTTTTAATCACGTAATATTGAAAGGCTAGGTCATAAAAATAATCCTTCCATTCAGCTTTAACGGATCCGTTTTGATTGTAAAAATTATCATCTTCTGGAATGGTTGAGTCATAACTCTTAGCTTTAACTTCAATAATATCGATAGTTTTAGAAGATTTTCTAGCGATATCAATGCGGATATAAAGGTTTTGGTACTCGATAGCAGCCTCAAATACGACAGAGAGATCTTCTTCTAACCTAGCTTCTGTTTCTCTTATGGCTAGGTCTTTATCTTCACTCGCCTCAAAACCATCCTTGTAATTTAACTGAGCTAATTTTCCAACTTGATACCCCCCGTCCGATAATGACTGTAAGAATTCATCTTCAGCAGTGGAGTCTGTATATTTAAAGGGATAGGAAATGTAATTTAATCGTGTAGGGCAGCTAAATGCGGTGACAAAATCAGTCTTTGTTAAGTGTTTATTCATAAATAGCACCTAATCAACCATCCAATCATTGATAAATATCATCCCAGATTAAATGCTAGCCCTAAGAAGATCAAGAATCTTGCTGTAACCGAGGGCTTCTCGCACTTCCCTTCTATACTGTTCTTTAGAGCAGTAGTTGGCGTAATGAGGAACCTTAATAATTCTATATTGATTAGAAAAAGTCTTGAGTAGATGACTGTAAACATCAGCACCAAACGCTATTAGTATTTCTACATTACCTATTACTTCAATTTCATTTTTGAAAAAATTAAGATTGCTTGCCAAAAACCGTTTATTTTTTTTTAAATAATCCTTTACGCTAGCTGAAGACTTTTCATCATAATCTTTAATTAAATCGGTCATATATGCTCCATAAGCTTTAGTATTATCGAATGCATATCTTATTTTAAAATCCGTAGCTTCTGAGCGCTTGTCGTGAAAGTTGGCGAATGGAATTTTAATGGCTCCTCTTGAAATATTTAAACCTACCATTACGTATTTAGTATTTATCAAACTAAGTAATTCATCATTGGTATTTGGGTCTAAAACGTTAAGATCCCCAACATTACTTTTAGGTGTTTTACCCTCTTTCTCCCAGACAGCCCAGCTCGAGAAGAGGCCATAATTATCTCTGATAAAATTAAATTTTTCTAAATTCATTATATTTATTCAACCACATAGTTAAATGTCTGTATAACTTTATCCTTAAAGAGGATATCAATCTTAAAGGGTCCTTTAGGGTCATCCTTTGTGAGGGACCATGCACCAAACATAAACCCATCATTCGGTATGGTTTTGGTCACGGATATCGTACTTTTGTCATCAGACACTTCGTATCCCGGGGTAGTATTTTCCGCATAATCTATGCCCTCCTCTTCCGAGGTCCAGGATGTCGGTGCTGCCATTGTGATGCGTTCTTGGTAAGTCACTTCCTTACCCTTGGCAAAATAGTAGAAATTATAATAATAAGACTGTCCATCTTTGTAGGGGACTTTGTCGGTTGTTACATAGGTACCTTCATCATTTTCAATACCACGGTCCCACTGATAAATTTCAAAGATGTCTTGAGGATCGGGTTCAATATTAATGCCGACATGGTCGGTCATATTATCTTCTAGGAAAAGTTGTTCTGAGCAACTAGGATAGGCGTACATATAACTGGAGGTGTCCCAGGTAGCATCCGGATAAAGGTCAAACATACGTTCGGTTAGGCTTGCTAGTAAGTCACCCTTATACTGACCTAACTTCTGTGAGGCAATTTCTAATCGGTATTGCATTTCTTCAGGGGTAGCAGAAAACAATCCGAAATCTCTTTTCTCAAAGCTGGCCAGATACTTCATCTCCCAGTTAGGAATAGCATTAAATAACCAAATATAATGGGGTGATGCACCTGCTACCTTAAGGTAATGCTCAATACTACGGCGATTTTTATACACCTTTAATTTCACTTCATCCAAGGGGATAGCTTCTTCTTCAAACTTCGTACGATGAATACCCACATCACCACTAGCCATTTTACAAACACCGCCTTGAAGAATTAAAGCACAGGCACTGGCACAGGAGTCATGCGGCATGACTACAGTAGACAAATGATTACCTCGAATTGCCGTACCAATTTTCATCGCACTGTATAAATTGCCACCCGGACTATTAAGCACTACGGAATCAAACTGCACCCGGTAGTTATGTTGATTGATGTCATTTAGAGCATTCATAAATTCTCTATCATCATTTACTACAATACTACCTTCTATTCTTAAGGAGACTACCTCACGTCCTTGGGTGTCGGTAAAGCCAAGTTTTTCATAGATGACGTCAGACCACACGATAGTAGGGATGAATGACAAAACAAGCAGTAATTTATGCATAGTTACTTTCTAAAGGATGTAATTATTTTATTAAGGTACACAAGAGAACAGAGCACAATGATCCACGACAATATAAAAACTAGCTCTCCACCATCTAATCCTAAAACACATTCCCTGTATGGGTGACAGTTTTTTCTAGCAACAAAGTAAAAAAGTATTGCATTGGATAAAATTGCAGGGAGTAGGTATTTAACCATAACTAAAATCTTTGTTCATTTAACGAATCACTTCACCAGACCACATTGTCATGGTCGGTATCATAGCTATTAATAATGCCGTCATTGTCTCGGTCATTATCATATCTATCATTTATTCCATCGTTATCCATATCATTATCATAACTATCCGTTATCCCATCGTTATCCATATCGTTGTCAAATCTATCCGTTATTCCGTCGTTATCCATATCATTATCATATCTATCATTTATTCCATCATTATCTCTATCGAAATCATACCTATCAATTATTCCATCATTAGCAAAAGCTAGATTGAAAGTTAGGGATAAGAGAAGGAGGAGTTTTTTCATCACTTCACTTTAAACCTGACTAAAAAATAATTCAAGCGTCTCTAAAGTATCTAACTAAGGAGACCGCCATGAAAAAAAACCAACCTGCTTACGAAGTGCAAGATATACCCACTTTCATTCAACAAGTACTCATGAAATATGGGGAAAAGGAACACATCGGACAGAGCGAATACCTACGTGTGTTTAGCCAAGACGTTCTCAATAAACTAAAAAAACAGTTTGGAGTACGAGTACTAGGTCAAGTGGTAGAGCATTCCAATTCATACCTAGTGCATTCAAATGACGGCAAGACCATCATCACGATGGGGAAATACATTAACCAATAATCCGTTTGTTACAGAGGGTTTGTTCCCTATATTTTTCCTCTGTCGCTGGGCTAGTGCGAAAATCTAGCCACCTTAATTAAGGAATATATAATGCCTAAGAGAATAACCCTTCGCCTCATCATCATATTAAGTGTGCTTTGTTGTTCTGCTGGATATGGCACTATTATCTTTAACAATAAGATTTCATCACACTCCTCCAGCGCAGTCCCAGATAGAGCTCCAAAGAAAGTAGATAACCCAGTCAATCAAGTGACATCGGGATCCATTATTTATCGCCTACCTAATTCTGAGCGCCTTACACAAATTGCTTTAGACACCACAGTAGATATGGCTATTTCTGGGATAGTTAATAGGGTTAAGGTAGAACAGTCATTCACCAACCCATCAAACGAATGGGTAGAGGGAGTCTACGTTTTTCCTTTACCGGAAAATTCAGCCGTTGATCGGATGACCATGCATATTGGTAATCGTATATTAGAAGGGCAAATTAAAGAACGCGAAGAGGCACGTAAAATATATCAGGCAGCCAAAGACGCTGGAAAAAAAGCGTCATTAGTAGAGCAGAAACGACCCAATATATTCACCGCGAGTGTGGCTAATATACCTCCCGGAGAAAGCATTACCATTGCCATTGAGTACCAACAATCGGTGCTCGTTGACAACGATACTTTTTCCATTCGGTTTCCCATGGCCGTTAAAGACCGGTATGTTCCGGGAGAAAAAATCGCCACTCCAAAGGATGCCTTAGGGACTTCACCGAACACGCATCGGGTAACGGATGCATCAACAGTCACACCGCCAAGCGACCCTTTAGTCGACCGGCCCATTCATATGACCATTCATTTAAAGCCAGGGTTTAATACGGCTAAGGTGGCGTCCAGCTATCACAACATTCATGTGACGAACGAAGGTCAACAGAATCAGTACATCAACTTAACTAACTCAGCCCAATTAGAAAGAGACTTTGAGTTGGTGTGGACTGCCAAACCTAACTTAACTCCAGACCTTGCGGTATTTACGCAAAAAAAGGGCGGTCACCATTACTTAATGGTCATGGCCGCCCCAGTAAATAAAACGCCGTCTCATTATCCAAAAACCCCAAGAGAAGTCATTTTTATTATCGACTCATCAGGTTCGATGCACGGTTCATCCATGGATCAAGCGAAGCAAGCATTAGCTGAAGCCATCATGCGGCTCGATAAGGGCGATCGTTTTAATATTATTGATTTTGATACTCAGTTCACCCCTCTCTTTACCGAGGCGATGCCAGCCATTAACATCAACAAAAAAAGTGGCCTGCAATTTACTAAATCCTTAGAAGCTGATGGCGGCACGGATCCGCTTGAAGCGATTAAATTTGCTTTCACCTCCAAAAAAATACCAAGTCAACCGTTGCTCCGTCAGATCATTTTTTTAACGGATGGGCAGGTATCGAATGAACATGAAATTATCGATACGGTGCGTCAATACATCGACCAAGATAAGTTCTTTACTATCGGTATTGGCTCTGCCCCTAATTCTTACTTGATGACCAAATTAGCGGACTACGGAAGAGGTGCGTTTACTTACATCGGCGAGGTCAAGGAGGTACGCACAAAAATGACAGAGCTATTCAGTAAACTGGAATCCCCTGCCCTAACTGATATTCAATTGTCCCTACCTTCTAATGTTCAGGCTGAACAAGCCAACGATGTCATACCAGATCTCTATGCGGGTGAAACCCTTACGGCGGTATTTAAACTTAATACGTTACCCAGCTCACTGGAGATAACCGGAAAAACAATGGATGGCCAGTACACTAAAACCCTTCATTTACGTGATGCCAGTGATGCCACCGGTATTGATGTGCTCTGGGCAAGAAGGAAGATTGAGAGACTCATGGATGCCTACAACACTTTATGGGGCGAAGAGGAAAAGGCTTATGCCAAGATACCTATTACCAAGCTAGCCATTGATTATCATCTAGTCTCTAAATTTACCTCGTTAGTTGCGACTGATATTACTCCGTCACGTCCCGGATTAGAGCACTTAGCTACAAAAGCTGTGACAAATAAGATGGACCTATCGATGTTTACACCCAGGAAAATTGCCTACCAAGTACAGACGGCTACTAATTCCTCACTATGGATGTTACTAGGTTTGCTACTCATGTTTATCGCCTTCATCTGGAGAAAAAAAGGTCGCCATGGCTAGGTCCTTTCTCCTTATCGCAGGACTGATAATCTTTGCGTATGGATCCTACATGCCTATCAAGGCACAACTGAGTCAGTTATTGATTCGCCATGCATGGCATGAATCAACCTATAGTGGCGAGTATGTAAAACCATGGAGTTGGGCCGATACTTATCCCGTAATGCGTCTACAGGCACCATCGCAGGAAGAAGATCTCATTGTATTAGCTGGTGATACGGGAAATGTGTTGGCTTTTGGTCCAGGATTAAGTCGACTTACCCCGCATACCAATCACTCATCAACCTGGCTTATTTCCGCTCACCGTGACACCCACTTTGAATTTTTACAGCATCTGAAAGTTGGGGATTTCCTTATGACTACCAACCTTGATATGACAATACAAAAGTTCCAGGTAAACGATATCAACATCATTGATGTCACTAAGCAAGACATAATCCTTGATGACCATCATGCAACGTTGAAGCTCATCACATGCTACCCATTTGATGCCCTGGTAGCTGGAGGACCGCTGCGGTATGTGGTAACAGCAGAGAAGTATCAGACTTTTTTATATTAATAAGAAGTTCTATTGCAACTAATACAATAGCCAGAGGCATGAGTGGGCTATTGGGGGGCTTTCATAACCCTATAACCATGTCAGTTATTGAGTGCTGAACAAATTCCTCAGTTACGGCAATAACCGTTTGCCCTCCGTAAGAGGGCTTTATTTTATTATTTAAAAGAACATAAATTCAATCCAAAGAAAGACTTATTGAAGATGTACAGAAATTGCTGTAGAAATTTTATAAGGGTAAACTAATAAAAAAAGAAATTTTATGTTAAAAATAAAACCAAGTTTTTTTTCAAAAATATTTTCACCTTTTCCACATAATAATTATTCGTGTGTGTTGAATGATTACCAAATTGAATACTCCGCTGTAACTCAAGATAGTCAATACAGTTTTTTAGCAATTAAAAATATAAATGTTCACAAGGGGCTTGTATGGTCGAGAGTACATATAGATTTTAAAGATAATCAATCATTTCAATTGACAGGTCTTAATAATAATATGGCCAAGGAATTAGTATTATTTGCTGAAAAAAAGAAAGACTATATAAATAAAATAATAAAACAAATAGAAGAGCATGGTGAACAAATAAAAATAGATGGTAATTGGGTGGCAAGAGCTAAAGAGGGATTATTTTGGGTTTCAGAATTTGATAAAAATGAAACCCTAAAAAGTATCGGGTCCTACAGAAATATTCTAGAGCTGTCCTTTACTAAAATACCGTTAGCTAAAGCGACAATTAAATCACTCTTATTAATAGAAGGTTTTAATAACAATCCAGAAGGTTTTAAAGAGGGCTGTAACAACGTATTTATTCCAGAGGAATTGGCAAGGTATAAAGTATTTTTTGATAAAATTGAAAGCAATCCATTAACAGAAGAGCAAAGAAAAGCAATAATTTCAGATGAGGATTCAACACTAGTTATAGCCTCTGCGGGATCAGGAAAGACCAGTTTGCTAGTTGGGAAGGTTAACTACTTAATTGAAAAAGGATTTGCAACTGAAGATCAAATTCTGGTGCTTGCATTTAATAATAATGCAAAAGAAGAAATTGCTACAAGATTAAAAGAAATAAAAATTGTATGTGAAACTCATACCTTTCACTCCTTTGGATTAAAAGTAAGCGCTAAGGCTCATAAGAAAAAATCATCCCTGGCAAGCTTTATTGAAAGCAATCAACTTTATTATCGGTTTATTCAAAACAAAATAGAGGAGCTAATCAAAGATTCAAAACAATTTTCTGAGATTAAGAAATTTTTTATCAGTTATTTTATTCCATACCAGGATAAATTTAATTTCGATTCACTAGGTGAGTATTACAAGTTTATAAAATCAAATAATTTAATTACTCTCAAAGGTGAGTATGTAAAAAGTATGGAAGAATTAGAAATATCAAATTTTTTATTTACTAACGGCATTGAATACAACTATGAAAAAAAATATGAACAAAAAACATCAACGAGTGAAAAAAGGCAGTATAAACCGGACTTTTATTTGCCTGAAAATAAGATCTACATTGAACATTTAGCCCTTAATAGAGACAATCAGACACCCCCTTTCATAGACCAAGATGAATATGTATCTGGAGTTGATTGGAAGAGAGAACTGCATAAGAAATACAATACTGTCCTAATAGAGACATTTAGCTATCAAAAAAGGGAGGGGAATCTTACTCAAGTTTTAGAAGATAAATTAAGATTAGCCGGTGTAGTTTTTAAACCAATGGATCAAGAAAAATTTTTACTTAATTTAAATGAGCAAGGATACATAAGTGAATTTGCAAAAATTTGTGGCCCATTTCTAAATTTATTTAAAGGAAAAAATGAGAGTATTGATGCGCTGCGAAATAGATTTAATGAAGATAATGCCCAAGATAATAAAAGAATATTACTTTTTTTAGACTTATTTCAAGAGCTCTTCCAGTTATATGAAGAGGAGTTGAAGAGGTTAAATGAGATAGATTTTCATGACATGATAAATGAAGCAAATGAGGTAATCTTAAATACAAATTGCTATACAAATTTTAAATATATTTTAGTTGATGAGTTTCAGGATATATCATTTGGCCGAGCTAAATTAATTACTAACCTACAAAAAAACTATCCCAGAATAAAGTTATTATCTGTCGGTGACGATTGGCAGTCAATCTATAGATTTACTGGCGCCGATATAGACCTTATGACTAACTTTAAAAAATACTTTGGCTATACCAATCAATTATTTTTAACTAAAACTTTTAGATTTAATAGCAGTATTGAAAAAGTAGCATCTCAATTTATTCGAAAAAACTCAAAGCAAATTGATAAAGAAATTAAAGCACATAATATTTCTAACTCACCAAATGTTAAGTTATTTTATCCAAATAAGAAATCAGGAAAATTCTTAGAGAATATTGTTAGGGAAATATCTCTAAATTGTTCGAAACATTCGAAGGTTCTTTTTTTAGGAAGAAATAATCATAATGAAGAGGGTGTAGATTACAGGGCGTTGAAAGCAATCGCTCCTAAACTTATTTTTGAATTTAGAACTGTTCATAGGGCCAAAGGTTATGAAGCCGATTACGTTGTTATTCTTGATTTAAAAAGAGCTAGAAACGGTTTTCCAAACGAAATGGTTGATGATCCAATTATAAATATCATGCTTTCAGAGAATGAAGCCTATAACCATGCCGAAGAGCGAAGATTATTTTATGTGGCGCTTACAAGAGCTAAGCATCTTGTATATGTAATAGCTCATCCATCCTCACCATCAAGTTTCTTTAGTGAGCTTTCCAAAGATAATGATTATTTTGTTGAAAAAATGAATGTTTTCTCTCACTACAAAAGAGTGTGCCCTTTATGTAAAACTAGCCCCTTAACGGAAAAAACTTCTAAAGATGGTAGGAATTTTTTCGGCTGTCAGAATTGGGATCTTTGTTTGTATACATCAGCTCCGTGTCAACTATGCAATATAGGCTACTTAGAAAAGCACGATACTTATTTTTCTTGTGATAACAAACACTGTAAACACCAAGCAGAAAGTTGTCCAAAATGTGGGGATGGTTATTTACATCAAAAACCTGGTGAGTTTGGTCTTTTTTTAGCTTGTTCAAACTACTATACAAATAATTGTGATTTTACTAAAAATTTAAGCTGACCTATTTGAGTAGTTTATTCATCAAACCAAGTGTGCCCGCAGTCTTTGCAGTCATATTGATCCTCTGATGCATCATCAAAACCTGTGACCTCACCGGCCTCATTCTTATACTCCTCAACTGTTCCAAAGCATGAAAAAGAATTAAAATTGTCACTCTTGCATTTAGGGCATACAATTTTTTTCATACTAATCCAGAAGGCCTATAGGTTCTGAGCAACTATCTGGCTCCATCACAACAATCCGAACCGTTTCTCCATTACGGACTCCTCGATCCTTCCATTCACTTACTGGTAAACCTATTGCCCCGTTCATTAATTTTATATTGCTGTCGGGTAATTCTGAAAAGACTGAGTTACCCATTCCAGCTGTATAGTAAATTTGCATGATGATACCTTGCGTGCGAACCTGAGAAGTACCAATTGCAATAATAGTTCTATCTTTGAGATTTTCTTTAATAGTTAAATCAATAGTATAAATGCACCCATCGCCTAAAGGCTTATAACTAATTAGAGGGTTCTTTTCTTCAGACAGAGCCAGATTAGGTATTAAGAATAAGAATAGGAGTAGTTTTTTCATAAAACCAGTTTACTACCAGATAATTAAGGGGCAAATTAGGTAGGGATAAGCCATGTGACTATGCCTAAGATTATTAAAACAAGAGCCAAAACAAGTAATAGTTTGTTAAGCTTCAATCAACGATCACCAGATTGGATATATTCCTATGATATTTCAAAAACTGTTGATCAATATTATGATTCTCATGGACATTTAATGATCCATCTATACCAATCAAATCAAAATTATCATCGATAGTAAAAGAATAATTGTCGAACATTACATGATGGTTTGGGCATAGACAGATTATATTTTCAACTTTATCGGGGCCATGATGGGGCTTTCCAAGTGGCTTGATGTGTGCACTTTCAGCATAAAATCCCGTAGGCACATTTATTTGAATATTACAAATTTGACATTTATATTCATATAATTCTTTTACTTGTTTGGCTAATTTTTGGTCTCTAATTGGCGTGGAGGTTGTCACAGTTTTTCTTCCTGGGCTTTCATTTCCTTCAGCGGTAACTTGAGAAGTTTTTTTAGGAGTATTTTTTTCTATGTTAATCTTTATGGCATTTATTTCAATCAAGCGAAATCTGTAAACCTTAAATTTTTCTTGACCTTTTTCTATCCAATAATTTTCTACATTAAATAATCCATCATAACGATAAAAAGCTGGGACTGATCCTTTAGCAGAAAAACCTCTGATAAGGTGAATAGGCTTTTGTAATTCATAACTGATCACTAATGCTCTATTGCCTCTTATAAGTTTTTGGTCGGCAATATGTTTACCAGTTTTATCGTCTCGCCCACCTTGACCAGTATATAAAAGTTCGTCCCCATAGTCTTCATCATCGATATAACCACCCTTGTCTCTCGTAACTACCGAAAAAGCAGATTTATCATCTGTACTAAGAAAACATATACCTGCTTGAATTTGATTATGAAGCCCCGCCATACGAACTGATTCTCGATTTGGAAATGTTGTTCCAATTTTTACATTATCATTAAATCCTGGGAAGGGAGGTAATTTGCTCATCAAATAAATATACCCCTGGAAATTTAATTAAACAACCTTGCACATCAGAGTATTGGGAATTTTTGCTAGAAATATTTTTTGCATAGCCTTTTATATTCATAAGGGGGGTGTTTTTTAGAATTCAGCAGACCATTCATATCTATTAGAATGTATATGGCACAAGGGAATACTACATTTATATTTGGTGCATAGGGGTATGGTGGGGTCTATTCTACGGAATGAGTTTAAATTAGATTGCTAACAAATGTAAAAGTGTACCTGAAAGTGTACCTTAAACTAAAAAATCGATTTATTATAAATACATAAATATTCTAACTTATTGATTTAATTGGTCGGGACGGTGAGATTCGAACTCACGACCCCATGCACCCCATGCATGTACGCTACCAGGCTGCGCTACGCCCCGAATTAATTAAACCTGCTTTTTTATCTACTTTAGAACCTTGAGGATGTCGCTTAGCTGTGCCTTAAAGTTATTTAGGTCCATAGAGCTTTGGGAAACCACTGAATCATCCAACGGCAGTTCTGCCTGAGCTTTTTCTATGGCTTCTTTTGAAGTGGTATCCTTAACAAACTGACGGTCAGAAAGCTTTCCTTTGGCACCTTGAATTGTAAAACCATCAAAGTAAAGCAA
Organism: Methylophilales bacterium HTCC2181; assembly: GCA_000168995.1. Taxonomy (GTDB): domain Bacteria; phylum Pseudomonadota; class Gammaproteobacteria; order Burkholderiales; family Methylophilaceae; genus BACL14. The sequence goes on from AAUX01000001.1 coordinate 1,076,648, forward strand.
CTCCCTGATTTTTCGTATTAGCAGAATTTCCGCTTGCTGATAATACCTTCGATTACCCCGACGTGTGGTCGGCTTAAGCTGGCTAAATTCTTGCTCCCAATATCTCAGCACATGCGGCTTTAAATCACAAAGTGTGCTCACCTCACCAATAGCAAAATACCTTTTGTTGGGGATTAGGGGTAATTGTTTTTTATGTTTGTTTTCCAGCTGTCTTCTCTTCTACGCTAGTTTTAAGCTTCTGACTGGAATGAAAAGTGACAACGCGACGGGCTTTGATAGGAATCTCTTCTCCTGTTTTAGGATTTCTTCCAGGTCGCTCTGCTTTGGTTCTAAGATCAAAATTACCAAATCCAGATAGCTTGACACTATCGCCATTCTCAAGAGCAGATCGAATCTCTTCAAAGAAGGCTTCGACCATCTCTTTGGCTTCGCTTTTATTTAAACCCACTTGGTCAAATAAAATCTCGGATAGCTCTGCTTTGGTTAAGGTCATAACATTTTCTTATAAAATTTATTATCGTAATTTAGCTTCGTAATTACTTTCCATTACCTTGATCACTTGATCAACTACATTAGCTATGTCACTATCCTCAAGTGTTTTATAAGTATCTTGGATAAGTATCAGAAATGCAATACTTTTTTTACCCTTTTCTATACCTTCGCCCTCATAAATATCAAATGCTTGGAGCTCAATGAGGCCAGGGATTTGCTTGGCATATACACTCTCAATCGCCTCACCCACCACCACATCCTTGTTCATAACCAGTGAAATATCTCGGCGTATAGGAATGAATTTACTCGGGATCGTGTACGACAGCCCTTTAACCTCGCCCACTTTTTCTATATCGATTTCAAAGAGATACGCCTTTCTGGGTAACTCATACTTCTGTTGCCATGAGGGATGGAGCTGCCCCACCCAACCGATACGGGTGTTACTCAACATCACCTCGGCAACCTTACCAGGATGAAAGGCGGCAGGGAGATCTGTAGCAGGCTTCCTAAAACTTAATGTATTACTTGAGATAGTTTCAATATCACCTTTGATATCATAATAATTTATTTCTCTAATTTTTTCTGACCATTGCTCAGGGAGATGATCGCCATACACCAGCCCTGACAGTACCTTGGCCTCAGTGTAGCCCCCTTTATGCTTTGCATAAACCGATGCGACTTCAAAGATTTTGACATTTTTTTGATTGCGATTAAGGTTATATACGAGAACTTCTAAATGGCTGCCCCATAAATGGGATCGCATGACATCCAAATGTGAGGCGATCGGATTTTTTAATGCAATGGGTGTGCTGTTGCCATGAAGACCAATTTCTACCTCTTTTCCAATAAAGCTATAACTGATAACTTCGTTGTATCCGAGATTGGCTAATGCATTCTTGATCGTTTTTACGTCCTTCTTTTGGCTGTCTACTGGCAATATTTTTGCTTCTGTGCTGGGAGCTAATGCTGGGATATTGTCGTAACCGTACAAGCGGATGATCTCTTCAACCAAATCTTCTTCAATCGACATGTCAAATCGATAGGTAGGTGGGATCACTGAGAATATACTTTCGTCGTAAGTAAATTCAAACCGTAATTTTTTTAAAATGGCTTTTATTTCTATGTCAGATATCCTGACGCCCATGACGTCGGTCACTTTTTTCACTCTCAGGATGATCGCAGGACGCTCAGGTAAGTTACCAGTGATATCTGCAGATCCATCGATCGTACCACCACAATACTGCATAATTAGCGCTGCAGCATACTCTGCTGCATTCCGTGTGTAGCCAAAGTCGACGCCACGTTCAAAGCGATGAGATGAGTCGGTATTTAGTCCGAAGGATCTGGCCCTTCCGGAGATAGCTGCTGGATCGAAATAGGCGCTTTCAAGAAATATATTGGTGGAACCTTCTTGTGTGGATGATAGGTGGCCTCCCATGATACCTGCCAAGGCCAACGGCCCCGAGTTATCTGCGATGATAAGCTCACCTCCATCAAAAACAATTTCCAGTTGATTGATCGTCAATAACGCCTCGCCATTTAAAGCTTTGCGTACACGAATATTTCCGTCAATCTTGTCATGATCAAAGGCATGCAATGGTTGTCCAGTCTCTAGTAGGACGTAATTCGTAATATCCACGATAGGGTTAATCGATGATACCCCCCCTCTCTCCAGGTAATGGGTGATAAATTCCGGTAATTTTTTCTTATTATCTACACCCTGAATAAGCATACCGACATACCTTGCGCATAACACGGGATCCTCAATGACAACCTTTTGGGTATTATTTTTTTTATATTGTAGATTTTGAACCGTATCCTTATTTTTGAGCGTAAGGTCAGATAAAGCCGCTACCTCCCGAGCAATACCCTTTATGCTAAGGCAATCGGCTCGGTTAGGAGTAATAGATAAATGGTAAATAGAGTCGTTTAATGCTAATGCATCAATAATGGTTTGTCCGAGTACCAGGCTAGAACTAAGTTCATACAATCCATCGGCTTCCTGACTCAGCCCTAATTCTTTTGCCGAACAGAGCATACCAAATGACTCAACCCCTCTTAACTTAGCTTTTTTAATATCAAACCCCGGTAGCTTTGCCCCCACCATGGCGCAAGGAATTTTTATCCCTATGCGCGCATTGGGTGCGCCGCAAACTATCTGCAGTAAATCATTAGCGCCTACATCAACTTGGCAAACATTTAATCGATCGGCGTCTGGGTGCTTTTCCATAGCAACAATTTCACCCACTACAATTTGATCCGATAAGCCGGATAAGTCTTGAATATCTTCAACTTCAATCCCTGCTATCGTCAGGGTTTGGGCAAGATCAATCGCATCTAATGATGAGTCAAAGAATTCTTGGAGCCATGATTTAGAAAATTGCATTATTTAGGCCCTAAATTGCTGAAGGAATCGTAAGTCATTCGTAAAAAATGGTCTTAAATCATTTAGTTGAAATTTCAGCATGGCTAAACGCTCAACGCCCAAACCAAAGGCAAAACCTTGGTATTCATTGGTGTCAATACCTACTTGCCTTAGCACCTCTGGGTGAACCATACCGCAACCACCGATCTCAAGCCAACCCCCATTCCAGCTCATATCAATTTCGGCAGACGGTTCAGTAAAAGGGAAAAAAGAAGGTCTGAAGCGAATGCTTAATGTTTCATCTTCAAAAAATTGTTGAAGAAAATCTTGAACTACCCCCTTTAGATTGGCAAAACTGACCTTCTCATCAATCCAAAGACCTTCAACCTGGTGAAACATCGGGGAGTGTGTAGCATCAGAATCTACACGATAAACCCTTCCTGGAGATATGATCTTTAATGGCGGTTTATTATTCTTCATATACCTTACCTGCACAGGCGAGGTGTGAGTTCTTAGCACATGCTCATCATCAATATAAAAGGTGTCATGCATAGCTCTAGCTGGATGGTATTCTGGAATATTTAATGCGGTAAAATTATGGTAATCATCTTCAATTTCAGGTCCATCGGCTAGGGTGAAGCCAATAGAATGAAAAAACATTTCAATACGGTTCATTGTGTGCGTAATGGGGTGAAGGCTCCCCTGATTTCTTTTGACCCCCGGCAATGTCACATCGATGGATTCATCATTCAACTGGTTTAACAGTTCTTCATTTTGAATCATTTCTTTGCGTGCAGATAACAAGCCCTCAATGCTTTTTTTAATCTCATTAATAAATGCACCAGCTTTGGGTTTTTCTCCCTTGGGTAAACTAGAAAGGCCTTTCATGGCCTCAGTCAATGGGCCAGTTTTGCCGATATACTTTGATTTTGCGTTATCAAGCTCGGTCATGGAGCCGCAAGAATTAAAGTCTTTTTTTGCTTCATCAATTAATTTTTTTAGATGTTCCATAGCTCTATTCTAATAAAAAAGGAGGCCTTTAGCCTCCTTTTTTTAGCATTCTTCTTGTTAAACAGTTCCGAGGTTATTTTTTGCTAGCTCAACAAACTTTTCAAAAGCTGGCTTATCAAAAACCGCCATATCAGCTAATACTTTACGATCAACCTCTACGGAAGCCTTTTTCAAACCATTCATGAAGCGGCTATAAGTCAAACCAAACTCCCTGGCCCCTGCATTAATTCTGGCGATCCATAGGACTCTAAATACACGCTTCTTCTGTCTGCGATCACGGTAAGCATACTGGCCCGCTTTCATAACGGCTTGTTTAGCTACTCGGTATACGTTTTTACGGCGGCCACGGAAGCCTTTAGCCGCTACTAGTACTTTTTTATGTTTTGCTCTTGCGGTTACTCCGCGTTTTACTCTAGGCATCTCAGTCTCCTTATTGGGTTGGCATCATCGCGCGAACTCGTTTCGCGTCGCTTGATGAAATGATTTCAGTTCCACGAAGATTTCTTTTTTGCTTAGTAGTCTTCTTGGTAAGGATGTGACGAAGATGGGAATGGGTCCGTTTAATAGCCCCACTTCCTAAGAATTTAAAGCGTTTTTTTGCACCGCTTTTAGTTTTCATTTTTGGCATTTTTTTCTCCTAATAAAATTTGTGAGTGCTTCGGCATGCCTTTAGGCCTTATCACTCTTCTTCTTTTTATGTATCCGCTACTTCATTACTAAGCTCGGTTACCTCTTCTTTATTGTCGTCTTTAACAACGTCAACTTTTGTTTTCTGCTTAGGTTTTTTACTGGGTTGCAAAACCATCACCATTTGGCGTCCCTCCATTTTGGGGAATTGTTCTACTACGCCGTATTCCTCAAGATCAGCCTCAACTCTTTTTAAAAGAGCCATACCGAGCTGTTGATGAGCAATTTCTCTACCTCTAAATCTTAGTGTTACCTTCGTCTTGTCACCGTCACCAAGAAATCGAATTAAATTTCTTAACTTAACGTTATAGTCATTATCATCGGTACCAGGTCTAAATTTTACCTCTTTAACTTGGACATTCTTTTGTTTCGTTTTTGCTTCATGCAACTTTTTACTTTGGGAATATTTAAACTTACCATAATCCATCAACCTACACACCGGCGGCTTCGCTTTAGGTGCGATTTCCACTAAATCAGTTTCTAAGTCTTCTGCTTGTGCTATCGCATCAGCTAATGAGACAATACCTAAGGGCTCTGCTTCCATTCCTACCAGACGAATTTCTTGCGCTGTTATGTCGCTATTAATTCGAACATTTTTATCTAAAGCTATAGTAATCCCCTGATATATAAATTAACTGCATACGCTTAAATCTTTTTTTCAATATCGCTATTGAGGTGCTGAATAAAAGCATCAATTGCCATTGCACCAAGATCTTCACCACTTTGTGTTCTTACAGTTACTTGTTTTTCTTGCATCTCACGATCACCCAAAACAACCATATAGGGTATCCGCTGCATGCTGTGTTCGCGTATTTTATAGGTAATCTTCTCATTTCTCAAGTCTGATTCGCATCTAATGCCTTTTTCCTTAAAAATCGTCTCGAGTGTTTTTGCGTATTCTTTTTGTGCGTCGGATATATTTAGCAAGACCACTTGAATAGGCGCTAACCATAATGGCAATGATCCGGCGTAATGCTCTATAAGAATGCCAATAAACCGCTCCATTGATCCCACAATTGCCCGATGGAGCATAACAGGATTTTTTCGACTGTTATCTTCGTCGATATACTCCGCCCCCAGTCTTTTAGGAAGATTAAAGTCAAGCTGAATAGTGCCACATTGCCATACACGACCTAAGCTATCTTTTAAGGTATATTCAATTTTTGGGCCGTAAAATGCTCCTTCTCCCGGTTGCATTGTGTATGAGAGGCCTGTTTCTTTTAGGGCACTCTCTAAAGCCTCCTCAGCCCTGTCCCAAACCTCATCGCTTCCGACTCTTTTTTCTGGTCGCGTAGACAGCATCACCACAATATCTTTAAAGCCAAAGTCTGCATATGCTTTGAAAAGCATGTCATTAAACACCATTACTTCTTCTTTTATTTGATCTTCCGTACAAAAAATATGCGCATCATCCTGGGTGAATCCTCTCACACGCATTAGTCCATGCAATGCTCCTGAAGGCTCATTTCTGTGGCAAGAACCAAATTCGGCCAACCTTAACGGAAGGTCTCTGTAGCTATGAAGGGTATTATTAAAAACTTCGACATGGCCGGGACAGTTCATTGGCTTAACTGCATACACTCTATTTTCTGATGCAGTGGTAAACATATTGTCTTGATAATTTTCCCAGTGTCCAGATTTTTCCCACAACGATTTATCGATAATAGTCGGCGTTTTAATTTCTTTGTATCCATAATCTTTGAACATCTGCCGCATATAATCCTCCACTGCAAGCCATAAAGACCATCCTTTCGGATGCCAAAATACCATGCCTGGTGCATTGTCTTGCATATGGAACAAATCCAGTTGTTTACCCAGCTTTCTATGATCTCTTTTCTCCGCTTCTTCTAAGCGATACAAGTACTCTTTTAACTCATCCTTATTTGCCCAAGCAGTTCCATAAATCCTCTGAAGCATTTCATTGTTGGAATCGCCTCGCCAATAAGCTCCTGCAACCTTCATCAACTTGAACACTTTGAGCTTTGCCGTAGAAGGAACATGAGGGCCTCTACATAAATCTACAAAATCACCTTGTTTATATAAAGAAACCGATTCGGACTGAGGTATGGATTCAATAATTTGTGACTTGTAGTGCTCCCCTAGGTCGCTAAAAAACTGAATTGCCTCTTTTCTTGGCATGATGCTTCTTTCAATGGGTAAGTCTTTTTTTGCTAATTCAGCCATTTTCTTTTCTATTACTAATAAGTCGTCTGGGGTAAATGGTCGTTTGTATGAGAAATCGTAATAAAAACCTTCATCGATAACCGGACCAATAGTCACTTGCGCTTCCGGAAAAAGTTCTTTTACTGCGTTTGCTAAGAGATGAGCAGTGGAATGGCGAATGATATCAATGCCTTCATCATTTTTTGCGGTAACAATACTAAGCTCTGCATCGGAGGAAATAATATGTGACAGATCAACTAATTGCTCATTAACTATGCCAGCAAGCGCAGCTCTTGCAAGCCCCTCACCAATATCTTGAGCCACATCAGCAACACTTACATTGGTGTTATAAGACCTTACGGAACCATCGGGAAGACTAATTTCTGGCATATTAAATATCTATTTTAATTGTGTGATTATTATACCAATATAGTGAATAATTCCCTTAATTGGTAGGCGCGATTGGATTCGAACCAACGACCCCCACAATGTCAATGTGGTGCTCTAACCAACTGAGCTACGCGCCTATAATTTTTTTAACGGGCCATTTTATATCACTGTTAACCATGAATCAATGATTGCGCATGTATAACACTCATTTAAAATAAGCGATAATTGAGCTATATCCAATTTTATAATCAGGATAACGGTAAATAAAGTCCGTTTTTGGGATGATTTCCGATTGAAGTTTTTTTCCTTCAAAAGGTAAACTAGACTTTCGTATAATCATATCAAGTCCCTGTGCTTCCCTTATGTGGTTTAACACATCGAATAATAATGCTGAGGAATTATCGGTCACTAAGTATAAAGACTCAACCGGTAAGCCAGAAATAAGCTGATGAATTAAAAATGATATAAAACCCACTGCATCGTCCTCATGAATTCGGTTGGTCCAACGATTATTTTCTGGCCAACGCGTTTCATCCTCTGCCATTCTGAGTAAGTAGGTCCTTTGGTCCCCGTATATTCCAGAAAGCCTTAACACAGTAGAAGGGACGGATGATTTATTCACTAAAGTTTCGCCCTCTAATAATGCTGATCCACCAAAATCATGAGGCTCTGGCAGCGTTGACTCACTCATAACCTGTTGATTTCTTTGCCCGTATACCCTTGTACTAGAAACAAAAAAAACGTGCTTTAGTGACGGGCAGTGGCGACTGACAGATCGAAGGCAGATATTCACACCATCAACATAAGCTTTTCTATAGCTTTCACTTAATTGATCGTCAGCAGCGACGGCATATAGCAGGTAGGTAGGGTTAATTTTTTTTAATAACAACTCAAATGAGCTATCAAAAATATCATGACCGATGATTTGAAATTCAGTGAAAGTTTTAGGAGGGTTACGCTTAACACCAATGACCGTGCATTGATCCTTCAGTGCCATGCCAATTTTCATTCCAAGCTTGCCACAACCAACTATTAGTAATGTGGGGATTACTTCCAAACGATTCTATAAATAAAGCCGGGGGATGAAAAAACAATAAACAAAAAGAATGTCACTACATAAAACTCCCATCCTTGGGAATGAGCATCACCAATAACTTGTGTTTCTAAAAAGGTAACTAACAAACCAACTGCAAAGTAAAAAAATAAAACCTCAGCCAATATTAACGGAATGGTCTTTGTCTTTTTTAACGGGAAAACTACAAGGAGTTTATGGGTAAACCATGGTGTATTTGCTAAAACAAAGGCGATAAAAATAATAATAATAAACATGTGGCTATATTAGTATTTTATTTACTATAAATCAAAGAGAAATAGATGGTTGTATAAAACATATAATGTCATTAAGCTATAAATTTATTGCACAATAAAGATACGTTATGAAAAAAACTAACACTAAAACTCGAACCGTATTAGAAATACTTAATGAAAAAGATATTAAAGAAATTGTAACCGTAGAACCAGCAAGATCCATTTTTGATGCACTGACCATAATGGCCCAATATAAAATTGGGGCATTGATTGTGATGAAGGGGTCAAAAATGGTGGGCATTATCTCAGAGAGAGATTATGCTCGCGAAATTTTTATAGAAGGAAGGTCGTCGAGAGATACAAAAGTACAAGAAATTATGACCAAAAAGGTCTTAACGCTTTCTGCAGATGACAAGTTCGACAAGGGCCTTGATATTATGACCAAAAAAAGAATTAGGCATTTGCCGGTAATGCATGGAAAAGAATTGGTAGGTATGGTTTCCCAAGGTGATCTAGTAAAGGAAATGATAGCCTATCAAAAAGCACTGATAAAAGAGTTGGAGGCATTTGTTTACTGGTAATTAACCTCCAAAATCATCAAGCATAATATCTTCACCATCAACCCCCAAGTCTATCAACATCTTGGTTACTGATTCGTTCATTATCGGTGGTCCGCACAAATAATACTCACAATCTTCAGGTGAGGGGTGATCCTTTAAATATTGTTCGAATAGCACGTTATGGATAAATCCTTTGTGCCCATCCCACTCATCCTCTGGTAATGAATCTGATAAAGCCACATTAAATGAAAAGTTTTCGTTCTCTTTTTCTATGGTTTCAAAATCTTCCGTATAAAACATTTCTTTCTTTGAACGGGCACCATACCAAAACGAAGCTTTTCTATCCGTCCTAACTCTTTTAAATTGATCAAATATAAGGCTTCTCATAGGAGCCATTCCAGCGCCACCACCTACAAAGATCATTTCTTTTTTAGTTTCTCGAGCAAAAAAATCACCAAATGGTCCAGAAATTGTAACCTCATCCCCTTTTTTTAAATTAAAAATATATGATGACATTTTTCCTGCGGGTATACCTTTTGAGCCAGGGGGAGGGGTTGCAATACGAACATTCAACATAACAATTCCCTTCTCTTCCGGATAATTTGCCATAGAGTAGGCTCTCTCTATCGACTCATCCACAGTTGAATTTACATCCCAAATTTTAAACCTGTCCCAATCCTCATGATATTCTTTAGCGATATCAAACTCTTTATAAGAAAGTGAATGTTTGGGTGCCTCAATTTGGATATAGCCCCCTGCTTTAAAATTAACGTCCTCATCTTTAGGGAGCTCAATAATTAACTCTTTTATGAAGGTAGCTACATTGTCATTACTTAAAACTTTACACTGCCACTTCTTCACACCAAACACTTCTTCAGGCACTTCAATTTCCATATCTTGCTTTACAGCAACCTGACAAGAAAGCCTTTCCCCACATAATGCATTTTTTTTACTTATATGGCCCTCTTCTGTTGGTAGGATTGAGCCTCCGCCGGAATGTATCCTAACCTTGCATTGTGCACAAGTACCGCCCCCGCCACACGCAGATGGGACAAATAATTTTTCAGATGCTAATGCTTGTAATAACTTTCCTCCAGCAGGAACTTTAATCTTTTTTTCACCGTTAATGGTGATATTGACTTCACCGGTAGACACCAACTTACTTCTGGCATAAATAATAATTGTCACAAGAGAAAGGACTATTAAGGTAAAAAGAGAAACTCCGAGAACAAATGTATCCATAAATATCCTTATAGTTTGACGCCAGAAAAACACATGAAGGCCATTGCCATTAAGCCTGCTGTAATGAAGGTAATGCCCAACCCTTGGAGGCCTTCAGGAATGTCACTGTACTTTAATTTTTCCCTAACTCCTGCCATAGCTGTAATTGCTAGGGCCCAACCAAAACCCGATGAGATGCCATACGTTAATGCTTCGGAAAAATTATAGTCTCTTTCGACCATAAATAAGGATCCACCTAAAATCGCACAATTTACGGTTATGAGTGGAAGGAAAATACCCAAAGCATTATATAAAGGGGGAAAGTACTTATCTAAAATCATTTCTAAAATTTGAACCAATGCAGCGATAACGCCTATGTAGGAAATCAAACCAAGAAAAGTAAGATCGACATCTGGGAATCCAGCCCAACTCAATGCACCCGGCTTTAATAGGTAAGTAAGGATTAAGTTGTTTGCTGGGACCGTAATAGACTGAACGACCATCACAGAGATACCCAAACCAATAGCAGTTGTTATTTTTTTTGATACCGCGATAAACGTACACATTCCCAAAAAAAAGGACAGGGCTAAGTTTTCAACAAAAATAGCCTTAACCGCTAATGAAATCAAAGCCTCCATCAATGATCCTCAGCTGTTTGAATTTTAAATTCCGGCGCTTCAATCTGAGACCTTTTCCAAACCCTTAAACCCCATATTATAAAACCTATGATGAAAAAAGCAGACGGAGGAAGGAGTAACAAGCCATTAGGTATGTACCATCCTCCATCACTTACTGGATTAAATATTACTATCCCAAACAATGAGCCAGCACCAAATAGCTCTCTTATTACCCCTACGCACATTAATAACAATCCATATCCCAGACCATTACCAACGCCATCAATAAATGAATCAACAGGGGTATTTTGCATGGCAAAGGCTTCTGCTCTTCCCATCACAATACAGTTTGTAATAATCAAACCGACAAAAACAGATAGTGTCTTAGATATATCGTAGGCATAAGCTTTAAGCAGTTGATCTACAACAATAACTAAGGAGGCGATAATAGTCATTTGAACAATAATTCGGATAGAGGTGGGTATATAGTTCCTTAATATTGATATAAAGAAAGATGAAAAACCGGTTACAACAATAACAGCAAGCGCCATAACAAAAGCCACCTTCAAAGAAGATGTAACCGCCAATGCCGAACAGATACCCAACACTTGTAATGCAATAGGGTTGTTATCAACAAGCGGATCGACAAGAAGTTTTTTTCTAGTTTGAGACATTAAGTTGTTCCATTTTTATAATTTGTAAGGAATTTTTTAAATCCAGCTTCACCTATCCAAAATCTAACCAAATTATTCACTCCATTTGATGTAAGGGTGGCACCTGCTATAGCGTCAATATGATACTCACTTGGTCCGGGAGTTTTACTAACCTGTATCATTAAATCATCATTCTTATTTCTTAACTTTTTCCCTTTCCATTGAGCCTTCCATTTCGGATTATCGACCTCCCCTCCTAACCCTGGAGTTTCTGCATGCTGATAAAACTGAAGGCCAAAGATCTCATTACCATCCTCTTCGAGCGCAACAAAACCGTATAAAGTTGACCAAAGTCCATACCCATAAATCGGGAGAATTACCTTATCCACAGTTCCATCTTTATTTTTCAACAAATAAATAGTCGCGTAATTTGATCTTCTTCCAATCGATGCTGGGTCATCTTCAAGCGCAACGCTTAGCAATGGATCAGAGGCGGCGGCAAGATCGTCAAAATTCTTTGGGTTAAAATCTTTTGTAAATATGCCTTTATCGATGTCTACAATCATGGGTTCAAATGATGCAAAAGACTCTTCCACATTGATACCTTCTGTGTAGAGCCCAGCAACTTGAAGGATATTTTTTTGTTTATCGCGAATTTTATTTACATTTTGAATATCTTTAAGTTTTACCGCGGCGAACGCGACAATCATTGAGCAAAAAAGGCAAAGGATTACTGCAACAAAAATGGTTTTTGGGATGCTATCAATTGGCATTTTTTTAAATTGCAAAAACACGTTATCTTTTTTTTCTTTAGGCATTGATCTTTACCCTTCGCCTCATAATATTTGCCTTAACAACAAAGTGGTCAATAAGTGGTGCAAACACATTGCCAAATAATATCGCTAGCATCATCCCTTCAGGAAATGCTGGATTAAGCACTCTTATCATAATGACCATAAATCCAATTAGGGCTCCATAAATATAACGCCCAGCATTGGTGTGACTTCCAGATACCGGCTCGGTAACCATAAAAACCAATCCAAAAGCATAGCTTCCTATGACCAGATGCCAATACCAAGGCATGCTAAACATTGGGTTTGTATCAGACCCGATCCAATTTAAAAAGGAAGAAAATGCTATCATGCCTGCCAAACAGCCAATAATCATGCGGTAATTAGCTATTCTGGTTGCGAGTAAAAAACAAAGACCAATTATGCAAGCCAATGTTGAAGTCTCTCCCAACGAGCCTTGTATTGTTCCAAAAAATGCATCTGACCAGGTAATACCATACCCAACAAGGGATTCGTAACCTTCTGATGCTGAAATACCTAAAGAAGTTGCTGATGAAATACCATCAACCGGAGTCCAAACAGAATCACCAGACATATAAGCGGGATAAGCAAAATATAAAAATGCTCTTCCGGTTAATGCTGGGTTTAGGAAATTTTTACCCGTTCCACCAAAAACCTCTTTACCAACCACTACCCCAAAAGATATACCTAAGGCAACCATCCAAAGAGGGGTTGTCGCTGGAAGTGTTAAAGCAAAAAGCATTGATGAAACCAAAAAGCCTTCATTAACTTCATGTCCTCTGGTGGTAGCGAACAAGACCTCCCATAAGCCACCAGCAACTAGTGTAGCCATATAGATAGGCAAAAAGTATAAGGCGCCATGCATCATATTGGCAAAAATACTATCGGCGTTAAGCGGGACACCAATGAATTGTAATAACCCTATCCTCCATCCAGAAAGATCAATAGGATTTAAATTTGTAAGGGCTAGATTTGTTTGCAATCCTGTGTTGTAAAAAGCCCAAAGAATGCATGGGGTTGTAGCAATGACAACATACGTCATTATTCTCTTCATATCGACAAAACTTCTAGCATGTGGGGCAGCTTTCGTTATCGTATTACTAGTATAGAATATGGTCTCAACCATCTCGAAAATAGGGTATAGCTTTTCATATTTACCACCTTTTTTAAAGAGTGGTTCAAGCGAGTTAAAAAATTTACGGAATGCCATCTCTTAGCCTTCCTTTTCTATTTTTTTTAAGCAATCTCTCAATGCAGAACCGTATTCATACTTAGCAGGACAAGCAAACGTAAGCAAAGCAAGATCTTCTTCATCTAACTCTAGGGCTCCTAAGGACTGAGCAGTATCCGTATCGGCTACGATTAAAGAGCGAAGTAATTGGGTAGGTAGAAAATCCTGTGGCATTAAAGTCTCAAAAATTCCGGTAGGCACCATCGCCCTTCTACCGCCATTTAGATTAGTTGTTAAATTGAATAATTTTGAGGGCATAAGAGCAGATATCAATACCGGCATAACCGCAAACTTATTTGGTTGTGGTTTAATCCAACCAAAGGATATTTTTTCTCGGTCTTCTCTTATTAATGTAACTTGACGTGCATATCTACCTAGAAAAGCTAATTCGTTTTCTGCAATATTTCCTGATAATACTGATCCAGAAATTACCCTACATGGCTCCTCATTCAAAATTTCATCATCTAATAAGTCATCTAAAGAAGCACCTAAATAAGTCTTAATTATTCTCGGAGATTTAGCTAAGGGCCCACAAATTGATATTGTTCGTTCTGGATCTAAAAAACCAGTTAAGAACAACCTTCCTATAGCTAAAACATCTTGATACCCTATCGACCAAACTATTTTATTTGTACTTGGTGGATCTAAAAAATGCATATGAGTTCCGGCTAAGCCTGCAGGATGAGGTCCTTTAAAGTCATAAGACTCATAATTTTTCACCTCCAGATCTCTCCCTTCTTCCTTACAAAGGAAGACCTTTCCTTTTGTTAGTGACGCTATTCTTTCAACGCCCACATTAAATGCACTTAAATCCTCATTTATTATCAGGTCCGGTCGGGGACATAATGGCTCCGTATCAATCGCTGTAATAAATATTGATGCAGGTTCTGAGTCCGGGGAAGGGATTTTAGAATACGGTCTGGTTAAGAATGATGTCCAGAGCCCACTATCAAGGATACACTTCCTTACAAAATCTTTTTCCGACTTAACTTTCTCATGAAGCTTAATATAATTAATACTTTTTTCAGTTAGGCTTTCAACTGAAATTACAACACTCAACAAGGCCCTTCTATCGCCTCTATTAATTGCTTTGACATGCCCTTTACATGGTGAAACAAATACAATCTCTGGGGAATCTTTATCGCAAAATAATGGCGTTCCTCTTTCGACATGATCGCCTTCAGAAACCATCATTTTTGGCTTCAACCCATTAAAGTCTGTTCCCATTATTGCTAAGGTTTTAGGCTCTTTACCTTTGTAAATTTTTTGTTCCGGGGCGCCTAGAATAGGAATGTCTAATCCACGTTTTAGAGCAAAATGTGTCATATAAAAAAATAATCCAATAGGTAATGCTGTTTCAGGGTAAATTTTAATCCGCATTATAATATAGTTAGCGAATTAGATAAATTAAAATAATGCTTTTCCGCTTCAGTCCATCAATATTTATACCTAATATAAGGCAATCTTTCGTCGTTACATTGTTTGAGCCTCATTAATCTTTAAGTTCAATTATCTTTGTATGATCCAGACTAATAGTTTCACTTAGAGAAATCTTATGAAACAGGAGGTTTGCTTTAGGTAAGGTTTGTTAATTCGGAGATAATGCCTATATAATATTTATAATGACTATATTTATATTCACATTCATATTTCTAACAGCCGTAGTTATTATTATGTCCTTGGGCGTTATCTTTATGGGTAAAAATATCAAGGGTAGCTGTGGGGGTTTAAATACCTTATCCGGATCTGATAAATGCCTTGTTTGTAATAAAGATATAGACCCCAATAGCCCTCTGATTGATAGGTTAGGCTGTGAAAAAATGAAAAAAACTAGTTAGGGCAATAATAGTAATGTCAACAAAGAACAAACTGATATTAATCCATAAACCCATGACTTTAATACCCAGCTCTCCCCTTGATACTTCCAGTTACTCCTAAACGCCTGTCCTGAAATAATCATACAAACGACCAATAATAGATTTACGTAGGATGGAAGAATACTTGGAGTCATAAATAAAACCAAAAGGGCTAAGGAGTATACTAAAAACCAAAAATGGTGCCGTCGGAGAGACTCGAACTCTCACGACTTTCGTCACTACCCCCTCAAGGTAGCGTGTCTACCAATTCCACCACGACGGCAAAAATTAAAAGGCCATACTAGTTTGGAATGTCTTGTGCACCCAATGGTGTGTCAGATTCTTCACTTACAGATAAAGACGGATCATTCTCCGGACTTATATCTATAACACTACTATTACCATGTTTGTTGCTCGCAACAACTGCTAATGCAATACTGGTGCAAAAGAAGGTAGTGACGCAAATCGACGTTGCGCGACTTAAAAAGTTTGCTGACCCCTGAACCCCAAAAACACTTCCAGAATTCCCGCCGCCAAATGCAGCCCCTGCGTCAGCACCTTTTCCATGCTGAATTAACACAAGCCCTATAACGCCTAAGCTGGCTAAAATGTGAACAATTAATATTAGATTTTCCATATTTTTTATAACTTTAAATAACCATTAATTTGAAAGCGAATCTGCTAAATTACAGATGCTTGTAAACTCATCTGTGGACAATGATGATCTGCCAATTAAACCACCATCAACGCTTTCTAAGCCGAATAATTGTACAGTATTTTTCTGATTTACGCTCCCACCATAAATAATTTTTACGTTGCTAACTTGTTGGCTTGAATCTTTTTTTATGGTTTTTCTAATAAAGTTGCACATATGATTTGTCTGCTCTGGAGAAGCTGCCGTATCAGTGCCGATTGCCCAAATAGGCTCATAAGCAACAATGGAGTCAGAAAAAATATCTGCGCCATATTTGCTAACAACAGCTTTAATTTGGGACTGGACAACACTCTCCATAATACCCGCCTCTCTTTCGATCAGGGTTTCACCAACACATAGAACAGGAGTCATGCCCCACTCTTTAACCATCTTAAATTTATCCGCAATATTTTCTTCAGACTCACAATACGCGGTATTTCTTTCGGAGTGTCCAATAATGACGTACGTTGAAGAAAAATCTTTGAGCATTTCAGAGCTTACCTCTCCGGTATGAGCTCCATGTGAAAATTTACCTACATTTTGACTTCCCCACTTAATTTTACTTTGTTTTAACAATCGCTCTGCTAAAAAAAGATATGGGTAAGGAAGGCATAAACCGACTGTAACTTGTCTTAGGTTGCTTAGTGACTCTTTTAATTTTTTTAAGTAAGAATCATAAAATACTAAAGAACCGTTCATCTTCAAATTACCAATTATTACTACATTCTCTTTGCTACTCATTAAATTAAATCTCTTAGAATTAGTTGAATTTTTTTGCTACCGCGAAATTCATTAGCCTCAATACTATATATAGCTTTTATTTTATCAGGTAGGTTCTCACTGAAATTAAAAAAGATAGCTTCATATACTTTACCATTTAATGAAAGCTGACATTTGGTGTGTTTATTCATCAATGTTTTTTGACTTACTAAGGTAAATTCATCGGTGAAACTAGGGGGACTAAATCCCTGACCCCAAATACTCATGTCGATCTTAAAAATATCATCAAAAGTAGCGTTCATAGTTAGAATAGATTCATCCACATCGACAACTAAATTTAGATCGTCTTTGCTCATAACATTAGCACAATGAGCAT
Source organism: Methylophilales bacterium HTCC2181 (assembly GCA_000168995.1). GTDB lineage: Bacteria > Pseudomonadota > Gammaproteobacteria > Burkholderiales > Methylophilaceae > BACL14. The sequence continues at coordinate 1,093,804 of AAUX01000001.1, forward strand.
TAAAAACTTTTACAAATAATTCAAAGTTAACTTCGTCTATAGTTAGGCCAGATGCCATCGCATGACCACCAAAGGTAATAATTAAATCAGAGTGTTTCTTCGATATAAAATCTAACGCGTCTCTCAGGTGGAATCCAGGGATAGAACGGCCTGAACCTTTCAAGATACCATTAGCATCTTTTGCAAAAATTATCGTCGGTCTAAAGTATTTTTCTTTTATTCGAGAAGCTAAAATACCTATAACTCCCTGATGCCAAGATTCATCAAATAAACAAATAGAATAATTTTTTTCCTCATCAAATATAATATGTTTTAGGGCGTCTTCCTTCATTTCTACTTCAATTTCTTTTCTTTGTGAATTAAGCTTAATTAACTCAATAGCAAAAACCTCTGCTTCTTGGAGGCTTTGGGATAACAGACATTTTATTCCGATCGACATATCATCTAACCTTCCAGCTGCATTGAGTTTTGGCGCTATCGAAAAAGAAATATCAGATGTTTTAAGGTGTGAAAGAGATTTATTGCTTAGTTTAGCAATGGCCTGAATCCCAAAATTACAGGAGTTTCGTTTAATTTTTTTCATTCCATGATGGACTAAAATTCTATTATTAAAATCTAGCGGTACAAGGTCAGCAACGGTACCCAAACAAACTAAATCTATAAGGTCGAACAGGTTAGGCTCTTGAATTTCAATAAATTCATTTGCTTCTCTGAATACAGCCCTTAAAGCCATCAATAAATAAAATACCACCCCAACACCGCATAAGCTTTTACTCGAGAATGAACAGTTTTTTTGATTAGGATTTACAATAAAATTTGCATTAGGAATTTGGTCGGCGGGAAGGTGGTGGTCAGTCACAATCACATCAATATTATTATCTCTTGCAAATTGAACACCTTCAATACTAGCAATACCATTATCAACTGTGATAATCACATCAGGAGTTTTTTTTAATGCCTCCTTAACAATCCCTATTGTTAACCCGTACCCATATTCAAACCGATTAGGCACAAGGAAATCTACATTTGCTAGAAATTTTCTAAGTCCTAAAACTGCTACTGCAGTTGCAGTTGCACCATCCGCATCATAGTCACCAATAATAAGAATTTTTTTTTGTTTTTTTATGCATTGATGAAGAAATACTGCCGTTGCCTCTAGAGAATATAAACGATTAGGGGGAATTAAATTTTTAAGATCGTAATGAATTTCTGCGATTGAGCCAATATTTCGAGCAGCCAGGATGGATGCAAGATGCTGATCGACACCATCATCAATGAGCAATTTTTTTAATGGTTGGTTAATCTCTCTTTGTTTAACTAACATTGAACAGCTCACCTATCAAATAAGATTAGATTAGTTTAAAAAAAGATAAATTAAGAGGGAAAAATACAAAGAAGCAAAAAATGCAACAATTATAAAAACATAAATTAGTGCGCTATATATCTTTTTTAACAGAATTTTAATTTCAATTAATTCTTGCTGGCTCATAATTTACTAAATGGTGCCCGGAGCCGGAATCGAACCGGCACGACCAGAGGTCGAGAGATTTTAAGTCTCTTGTGTCTACCAATTTCACCACCCGGGCAAAAGATTAATCTTATCACTACTTTTAAATCGCAATGATTTAAATTGGAGGCGCGTGCCGGAATCGAACCGGCGTCTAAGGCTTTGCAGGCCTCTGCATAACCACTTTGCTAACGCGCCAATATCTAAAACTAAAAAGGGGGAGACAAATTATGAGCTCCCCCTTCTTTTGAATCTGGAGCGGTAAGCGAGGTTCGAACTCGCGACCTATACCTTGGCAAGGTATCGCTCTACCAGCTGAGCTATTACCGCATTACGAAGGCAGTATTTTAGCTTTTTTTGCGACCATGTCAATTAATGACTTAATAAATTATTGGTACCTCTAAGATTTAATTGCGGCTCTTAAATAAAACCCCATCGACACTATAGTTAAAATTGCTGCCAAATTTATTAAAAAATCACCGATGAGTGATATTGGAATATAAGCAATATTATCAAAGTATAGTAAACATATAATTGCAGCCATTTGAAAGCCGGTCTTAAGCTTCCCGATATACGCTACAGCAACTCCACCAGGCTTACCAATAGTAGCCATCCACTCTCTTAGTGCGCTTATAGCAAATTCCCTTCCAATAATTATAAGAGCTATGATGCTATTCACCCGATCAAGGTCTAACAGCAATAATAATGCTGCTATAACAATTAATTTATCAGCAACAGGATCAATAAATGCCCCAAACTTAGATGATTGATTAAGCTTTCTTGCTAAATAACCATCCAGCCAATCTGATATTGCTGCAAGAATGAAAAGAAAGGTCGCCCACATATTTTTCTGATGCATATCTAGGCTTAGTTCAGGTAAATAGAATACAAGTACCAAGCAGGGAATTAAAGCAATTCGAAAGTAAGTAATAATATTTGGTACGTTATAAACCATTTGCGTCCTTAAAATTCTTTAATGAAAATAACTAAATATTTTTTCAGCAAGACGAGCATTAATTCCTTCTACAAGCATTAACTCTTCTACAGGTGCGTTCTTGACACCTTCCAGACCGCCAAAATAAACCAACAAACTTTTTCTTTTTTTAGCTCCAACCCCTTCTACCTCCTCAATCGAGGAAGACATTCTATTTTTTGCTCGCTTCGCTCTGTGTCCGGTTATTGCAAACCGGTGAGATTCGTCTCTGATATGCTGAATTAAGTGAAAACCTAAATCTTCAGGGTTAACTGTATCAAGAACTTTGTCCTCTCCAATAATTAGCTTTTCCTTTCCAGCTTTGCGGTCAGCTCCTTTGGAAACGCCTACCAAATAAATATCCGTTATGCCGTTATCTTCCATAATTTTTTTCGCTACACCAAACTGCCCTTTCCCTCCATCTATTAAAACCAGGTCTGGCTTAATAGCATCCTCCTCTGCCATTCTCTTAAATCTTCTTTCTAGAACCTGTTTCATGGCGCCGTAATCATCTCCAGGGGTAATGTTCTTGATATTGTATTTTCTATAGTCTTTATTTTGCATCTCATACTTATCATATACAACGCATGATCCAACCGTAGATTCACCCATAGTGTGACTAATATCATAACATTCGATACGGTTAACATGATCTGGTAGCCCTAATAATGCTCTCAATGCCAATAATCGCTCAACCTGGCTAGCCTGTTCATTATTTTTTTGTTCAAGAGATATTTGTGCATTTTTCTTTGCCATTAAAAGCCAGTTTTTCTTATCGCCTGTTAGCCTTGATAACAATCTTACTTTGCCGTATTGCTTTATGGCAAAAAATTCTTTTACCAGTTCATTGCTAACTTTATTTTCCGTTACTATGACTGGAGGGGGTTTATGTAAGTCATAATATTGAGTGATAAAAGTATCTATAATGCTTTCTTCTATATGCCCATCATGATTTTTTGGGAAAAATGTTTTGTCTCCTAGGTGCCTTCCACCCCTAATCATCACTACGTTTGCGCATATTTTTCCGGACGCTTCAGCAAAAGCTATAATATCCGCGTCATTCTCACTAAAGTCACTTACAAATTGTTTTAATCTTACCTGCCTCAAACTTTGGATTCTATCCCTGAAAATTGCCGCCCTTTCAAAGTTGAATGCTTCGGATTGTTCGTTCATTTTTTTGGTTAAATTTCCAATGACTTCACTATCCTTACCATCAAGAAACAAATTAGCTTGATTAACATCGGCGCCGTATTCATCTTCCTCAATAAGTCCTACACAAGGAGCAGTACATCTTTTTATCTGATGCTCTAGGCATGGTCTAGACCGATTATTAAATACAGAATTTTCACAGGTTCTTAACATAAACACCTTTTGAAGTAACTGGATGCTTTGCCTTACCGCGTTGGAGTTGGGAAAAGGTCCAAAATATTTTGTGTCAATTTTTTGGAGCCCCCTATGAAATCTAATTCTTGGAAACTTGTCTCCAGTTATCGCTAGGTAAGGATATGATTTATCATCTCTAAAGATAACGTTGTATCGAGGCATGAAAGAGCGAATCATATTGTTTTCAAGTATTAATGCTTCGGCTTCTGTGTTGGTAACAGTAAATTCTATACTAGCAATACTACCTACCATTAAGCGCGTTCTTGGGCTTGGTTGGGTTTTGTTGAAATATGACAACACCCTTTTTTTTAAATCTTTAGCTTTACCAATATAAATAATATCTTCTGCCTTGTTAAGCATCCTATAAACTCCCGGTAAATTTGGGAATTTTTTTACATAGTCTTTGATATTTTCCTTCACAATTAACCCAGTAAGGCTCCTCCAATTGCCCAGTCCTCTGTCTTTACCTCCTCAAAAACAATATACGTGTAAGAGGCCGGTTTATTTGCAACACGCTGCATCATCTCCGTTATTTCTTTAGCAATCTGCTGCTTTTGATCCTTATTTAACGCCCCTGCTAATTTCACATTAATGAATGGCATTTATTGCTCCTTTTCTTTCTTAATAGATGAAAAAATATTATAAAACATTGATTGCGTCAGCCTTTTTGTTTGGGTGTTGTAACGACTGCAATGATAGCTATCATATAAAATTAATCCATTTGGCAGTATATGTCGATTGCCATGTGAAAATTTAAAGTGGCTTTCTATTAAGCCTTGGGACTTTAGAATAGCCTTGTGTGCTATAAGGCCTAAAGCTAAAACTACTGATCCCGCCCTAAGTTCATTGACTTCATTAGTTAGAAATACATTGCAATTATTAACCTCATCTGTATTTGGCTTATTTTCTGGGGGAAGACATTTCACAGCATTTGTTATCCTGCAGTTCACTAACTGCAAATTATCATTGGGTGTTGAGTCTTTTTTGTTAGAAAAGCCATATTTAAATAATGTCTCATAAAGTATTATCCCAGCATGGTCACCGGTAAAGGGCCTTCCGGTCTGATTGGCTCCATGCATTCCTGGGGCCAAGCCTACAATAAGAAGGAATGGATCTTTGTCTCCAAAGCTTGGGACTGGTTTGCAAAAATATTGAGGGTATTTGTCTTTCGTGTCCCTTAAAAACCTCTCAAGGCGACTACATTTTTTACAAGTTGGATCGTATTTCATTACAAAACTAATTTATCGGATTAATTTCAATAACTTTTCTGTCCTGATAATCATCCATCGTATTAAAATTTAGGTATTGATAAATTTCATTAGCATTTTGATTGATCTTGTCGGCCATAAGAGATAAATATTCTTCCTTATTTGGAATATAACCTAAGATAGAGCAAAAAGCTGCAAGCTCTGCGGACCCAAGATAAACCTGAGCATCTTTACCCATCCGATTATCAAAATTTCGTGTGCTAGTGGAAAAAACATGGGCTTGATCATCAACCCTTGCCTGATTACCCATACATAAACTGCAACCCGGAATCTCTGTTCGAGCTCCTGCTGACTCAAATACGTTATAAACCCCCTCTTTCTTAAGTTGCGATTCATCCATTCGTGTTGGAGGAGCAATCCATAGTTTTGCCTTTGTTTTTCCAAGACCATCAATTACTTTGGCTGCAGCGCGATAATGACCTATATTAGTCATGCAACTTCCAATAAATACCTCATCGATCTTAGCATTTGCAATATCGGATAACGTTTTGATATTGTCGGGATCGTTAGGGCATGCAATTAATGGCTCAGTGATTTGATTTAGGTCGATATTTAGCGTGTAAGCATATTGAGCATCACTATCCGGTTCAAGTAATACCGGTTCCTCAAGCCACTTTTTCATCTCTGTAATTCTTCTTTCAAGAGTTCTTGCATCCTTATACCCCTGGTCAATCATATTTTGCATTAATACAATATTTGAATTCATAAACTCAATAATTGGCTCTTTATTTAACCTGATAGTGCATCCGTTAGCAGATCTTTCTGCAGACGCATCAGAAAATTCAAATGCTTGCTCTACTTTTAAATCTGGTAGGCCCTCAATTTCTAAAATTTTTCCACTAAAAATATTCTTCTTCTGTTTTCCAATCGTTAGCTCTCCCTCTTTTATTGCAAAGAAGGGTATAGCATTAACTAAATCTCTTAATGTTATGCCTGGCTGCATATTTCCTGTAAATTTAACTAAAACAGATTCGGGCATATCAAGAGGCATTATTCCAATAGCTGCTCCAAATGCGACTAATCCAGAGCCGGCAGGAAATGATATCCCTATAGGAAACCTAGTATGTGAGTCCCCTCCTGTACCTACTGTATCAGGCAGTATCATTCTGTTTAACCAAGAATGAATAACACCGTCTCCAGCCTTCAGGCTAACGCCTCCGCGGCTACTCATAAAATCAGGTAAGGTATGTTGTAACTCCAAGTCTACTGGTTTTGGATAAGCGGCTGTATGGCAGAAACTTTGCATAACCAAGTCAGCACTAAATCCCAGGCAGGCTAATTCTTTTAGCTCATCTCTGGTCATTGCTCCAGTAGTGTCCTGGGATCCGACAGTAGTCATTTTAGGTTCGCAGTAGACGCCTGGCCTAACACCTTCTGAGCCACAAGCTTTTCCAACAATTTTTTGCGCCAAGGTAAAGCCAGTATGATTTGATTGGTCTTGCGGAATTGAGGTAATAAAAACCTCTGATTTTGGCAAGCCTAAAGTAATGCGAGATTTGTCTGTTAGTCCACGCCCAATAATAAGAGGAATTCTCCCTCCTGCTCTTAACTCATCAAGTAATGTAATTGGACTTAAATTAAAACCACACACTTTGGATTCATTTTTTAAAATGCATTGGTTTTCTAAATCAATCTTAATTTTGTCTCCCATCTCTAATGTTGCTACATCACATTCTATTGGAAGCGCACCTGAATCTTCAGCGGTATTAAAGAAGATCGGTGCTATTTTGTTAGCTAAAACAATACCACTAGTGTGTTTGTTGGGTATAAACGGTATAGGGATTCCCATGTGCCATTGAAGAGAATTGATTGCAGATTTTCGAGATGAACCTGTGCCAACAATATCTCCAACAAAAACTAGTGGCAGGTCTTGGTCTTTAAGTTTGCTGATAATATCGATGGCTTCTGGCATTTTATTTTGTAGCATTGACTTTGCGTGCAAAGGAATATCAGCCCTAGACCAAGCTTCTTGTGCTGGAGATAAGTCGTCTGTATTGATTTCGCCTTCGGCTCTAAAAACAATTGCTTCAATAGATTTTGGAGAGCCTTTTTTGCTTATAAACCATTCGGCATCAGCCCATGATTGGATTAGTTGGGTAGCATACTTATTGCCAGCCAAATGAAGCTCCTCAACGTCATAGAATGCATCAAAAATTAAAGTTATCTTAGATAAAGCTTTAACTGCTGCTTCAGCTTTGTCTGTTTTTAGTAAATCAACGAGTGCTTGAACGTTATAACCTCCAAGCATTGTTCCTAGTAACTCAATTGCTTTAGTGCTTGATATATAAGAAGATGAAGTTTTTTCAAGCGCAATATCATTTAAAAACGCCGCCTTCACAAATGCAGCCTGGTCTACTCCGGCCGGGACTCTATTAATAAGCATATCTAGAAGTTCATTGACATCGGCTGCTCCTGGATTCTTAATTAAAAGGATTAACTCTGCGGTTTGTTCAGCGCTCAATGGTAAGGGGGGTAAAGTGCTTTTGGCTCTTTCTTGCGTTTGGTTTTGGTAATCTTTAAGCATGAAATCAATCCTAAAATAATTTGTAACAGCTGGTAGGACTGCTATTTTAAAGTAAAAAATATGTTTTCCCAAATAACATCAATGATTGTATTTTTAATGTAAGAGTTCGGTCGCCATTAATGGTTTTTGAGGTAAAATAAGCGTTAAAGGACTAGAATACAATTATGACATTCTTACTAAATGCTTTATCCCCTGTCGACGGTCGATACTCAGACAAAGCAGACAAGCTTAGGCCTATATTTAGTGAATATGGCCTTATTAAAAAAAGAGTGTCTATCGAAATTAAATGGCTTATAGCGTTAAGCGAAAATCAAGAGATTAAGGAAATTCCAGCATTTTCAGATGGCACATTGAAGAAGCTTAATGGTCTAATCACTTCATTTGATGAACAAGATGCTCAAGCAGTAAAAGATATTGAAAAAATAACAAATCATGATGTAAAGGCTGTGGAATACTGGATTAAAAATGCCCTTATTTCAGAAAAAGAAATTCTTGCTGTATCCGAGTTTATTCATTTTGCATGTACCTCAGAGGATATCAATAATCTTTCTTATGCATTAATGCTGAAGGAAGGTATTGCCAATGTCGTTGTACCGGAAATAAAAAACATACATCAAAAACTAACAAAAAATGCTATTGAGTTTTCAGCAATCCCCTTGCTAGCAAGAACTCATGGGCAAACTGCCAGCCCGACAACACTTGGGAAGGAATTTGCCAATGTAGCGCAGCGTATTTCAAGGCAATTAGTTAAGCTCAGTGAGCAGAAGTATCTTGGAAAAATGAATGGTGCTGTCGGAAATTTCAACGCCCATACCGCAGCGTACCCTGATGTTGATTGGAATACTTTGTCTAAAACTTTTGTAACTTCACTGGGCTTGGAATACAACGAATTCACCACACAAATCGAACCGCATGACTTTATGGCTGAGGTTTTCCATAATGTATCGCGAGTTAACACCATACTGATTGATCTCAACAGAGATATTTGGAGTTATATCTCATTAGGTTATTTTTCGCAAAAAACTATAAAAAATGAGGTTGGATCTTCAACAATGCCTCACAAGGTAAATCCGATTGATTTTGAAAATTCGGAGGGCAATTTAGGCTTATCGAATGCAATGCTTAGTCATCTTTCTGAAAAATTACCAATCTCAAGGTGGCAAAGAGACCTAACAGACTCAACAGTCTTAAGAAATGTAGGGCTTACCTTGGCTTATGGGCTTATTGCTTACCAATCATGCTTAAAAGGTCTTAATAAGCTTGTGGTAAATGAAGATAAAATTAACCAAGACCTAAGTAGCGCATGGGAGGTTCTAGCTGAGCCAATACAAACTGTAATGCGAAAACATGGCATTGAAAATCCATACGAAAAACTTAAGGATCTCACCAGAGGTAATGAAAAAATTACACAAGAGATTTTGCATGGCTTTATCGAGACCTTAGCTATTCCTCTTGATGAGAAAAGCCGTCTCTTAAAATTGTCCCCCCAAAACTACATCGGAATTGCAGCTATTCTTGCCAAAAAATCCTAATGTTAGAAATTCTAGTTCTTTATTATTCTAAGGGTGGCTCAGTGAAGGAGATGTCTAAAATTATCGCGAGAGGAATTAATTCGGTTGATGGAGTAGAAGCAAAACTAAGAACGGTGCCAGAAGTTTCCCCTCTTACCACTCAGCAAGAAGGCAAGATTCCTGAAAGTGGTGATTTATATGCTAATTTAAGTGATCTAGAGAGTTGCCAAGGTTTAGTGCTGGGAAGCCCTACCCGTTTTGGCAATATGGCGGCACCATTAAAATACTTTATAGACTCTATGTCTCCCATATGGATTAAGGGAGCTATGGAGGATAAGCCTGCTTCAGTGTTTACCTCATCTGGCTCTGTTCATGGAGGAAATGAATCTACTCTCCTATCTATGCAATTACCGTTACTTCATTTAGGTATGCTTATTATGGGTATTCCATACTCCACCCCCTCTCTTAGTTCGACAGTATCTGGTGGGACGCCCTATGGATCTAGTCATGTAGGAGGAGATAGCAATGAGAATGACCTAACAAGTGATGAGAAAAGTATTTGCTTTGCACAAGGTGAGCGCATTGCGTTGTTGGTGAAAAAAATAAATGGATAACAAGCTCTTTTATATAGCAATTTTTAGTCTTATGTCCTTAGTTTTACTCAACCTTGTATGGGAGTTGTTCTTCAATCCATTAAATCCTAATGGGTCATGGATGGTTATCAAGTCCCTACTTCTTCTAACGCCACTGCTGGGAATATTAAGAAGGAAAAGGCGTACCTTTCAATGGTCAAGCATGGTGATTCTTCTCTTTTTTATTGAGGGTGTGGTAAGGTTTTACGCTGAGTCTGGCTTCTCAAAAAGCTTTGCTATGGGTGAGATTATTCTAAGCTTAACTTTTTTTCTTTCCGCAATTTTTTATTGTAAATATAACCACTAATATGAAAATACTGGTTTCAAATGATGATGGATATTTTGCTCCTGGATTAACATTAATTGTTGAATACCTTAAAAAAATAGCCGAAGTAGTGGTGGTTGCACCAGATAGAAATCGAAGTGGTGCTAGTAGCTCACTTACGTTAGACAAACCACTATCCGTTAGTGAAATAAGCCCTAATAATTATGTTGTCGATGGCACCCCAACGGACTGTGTTCATCTTGCACTAACAGGGTTACTTAAGTTTAAGCCAGATATGGTGGTTTCAGGCATTAATGATGGGGCCAATATGGGTGACGACACTCTATATTCAGGAACAGTTGCAGCTGCTATTGAAGGATACACTATCGGAATTCCGTCTATAGCCGTTTCAATGGCAAAACATAAACCAAAACATTTTGAAACTGCAGCATTAGTTACGCTTGATTTAATTGATAAATTGAATAGCCAAAGCCCAAAGGAAACTCCCCTTCTTAATGTTAATGTTCCTGACCTTCCCTACAATGATGTTCGGGGGTTATTAATAACGAGACTAGGTAAAAGAAAACAAGCCGACCCAATAATAAAAAATTTAACTCCTAAGGGGCATAATGTTTATTGGATAGGGCCAGCCGGTGATCCAAATGACTGTGGGGAAGGTACAGATTTTTTTGCAGTTAAAGAAAACTATGTTTCAATATCACCTATTCAAATTGATTTAACAAATCATAAATTAATCGAACATATGAGTGAGTGGCTTAAGTGAGTGCTGTGAATATAAAAAAAATGTTAGTTTTTCTTTGGATTATGATTCTCACTGGATGTGCTTCAAAAATTCCCGCACCAGTCGAAAATCAAAGCTATGAATATAAAAAATCTAGCGAAGAAAAAAAGAAAGAAACAGGCTGTCCAGACGTATACAAACTTAAAAAAGGTGAAACTCTTTTTAGTATTAGCATTAAATGTGGTTTTAATTATAAAGACGTAGCAAGAGTTAACGGCTTAAGTAAACCCTATCGTATCAAAGAGGGGGATGAAATTAGGTTTGATTTGTTGAAAGAGCAACCAAGTAAAGAAAAGATTGATGTTCTAGAGGAAGGTACAGAAACCATCCCCCTTAATGACGAGGCAATTGAAATTGAGGCAGAAGAGTTTCAGGGTTACGGAACTCCAACACCCATTGAAGATCCAAAAGTAATTCGTGAAGTATATTCAAAGCGAAGTCTCAAACAAACTAGCGAGATAGTTTCTGCTAAAACAAAGTTAGAAAAAACATGGTCGTGGCCAACAGAAGGAAATATAGAAAATCCCTTTGATAGTAACAGTCCTATAAAGGGAGTAGAAATTTTAGGTGACTTTGGTCAAGAAATAAAATCTGTGTCGAAGGGTAAAGTAATTTACGCTGGGGAAGACCTCAAAGGTTATGGACGCCTTATTATCATAAAGCATGATAATGATTTATTGAGCGTGTACGGGCATAATGAAGAAATATTTGTTCGAGAAGGACAAACAGTTGAGGCATTAGAGGCTATTGGTACAATGGGAAGGACAGGAACTGATAGAGTAAAGCTGTATTTTGAGATTAGAAAGGGGGGGCAGTCAGTCAACCCCCTTCTTTATATAAAGAAATAGTAACGCTTAACTTAACTCGTTATTATCTTCTTTTTTATAAAAATCTTGCACTGTACTCATATCATAATCTCTTGCCCACTTAATTATTTCATCAAAAGCCGGAGCGCCAATCTCACCAACTTGAGCATGAATACCAGCTTTTTCCCTAATAACTAATAATCCAGGAATTTTTTCTACCTGAAAGTATTCGCTTATTTCAGGATCTTTTTCGGTATCGACCATTCCAAATATGATATCCGTATTATTTTTTGCTGCAGCTTCGAAAATTGGAGTGAATGCTAGACAAGGGTCACACCATGGTGCCCAAAAATCTACTATCACAAAATTGTTATCTTCAATCGTCTTCTTAAAATTGTCTTTTGTTAATACAACTAAATTCGTCATTTTATTCCTTATTATTTCCAAGTATTAATATTATAAACCTCTTCTAAAGGTTTGCGTTTTCTTGGCGCAACTTCTCGCTCCATTTGAGATTCGGTTATCTTGCTTTCCTCTAATATTTTTCCTACTGCAATAAATGAAAGTATATCAACGTCGTTAGGAATTAAGGCCAGATCTCTAGCTTTTACTGTATCAAAACCTCCCATTTGATGAGCGTTTAAATTCATAGCTGACGCCTGTAGGCAAAAATTTTCAGCCGCAGCTCCTGCATCGTATTGATTAAAACGATTTGGCTCTCCATTATGGTGAAAGTTTTTTCTTGCGCACACTAAGGTTAGAATAGATGCATCCATTGCCCAATTTTGATTTCCGACAGACAGGCAATTAAGTGCTTTTGAAAATGAAGTTGCATCTTCTTTGTTAAATAAAATAAATTTCCAAGGCTGGTCGCCAAAACACGAAGGGGCCCATCTAGCTGCTTCAAAAAGTGAATAAATCATTTCAGGCATTAGGATAAAATCTGGGTCGAAAGCTCTTGGGCTCCATCTCTTAGCAATAACATCGCTGATCGGTGTTTTAGTTATGGCTAGCTTTTGCATAAAATTCCTTTTATATTCATATGAATCAATTATTTTACTTAACTAGAGTGTTATTGTTACTCATAATTCAATTTTTGGTACTAATTTATGAAAAAAAAATTAGGTATTAGTTTTTTTTGATATGCACAATTCCGATCAAAAGTCTTTTTTTATGCAAGAAGCTTTAGCTATGGCAAAAATTGCTTATGCAAATCACGAAGTTCCAGTTGGAGCTGTTATCGTCAATGATAATATAATTATCGGAAGAGGCTGTAACGAATTAATACAAAAAAATGATCCTACCGGTCATGCGGAAATGCATGCTATCAGAGAGGCAGCAAGAACGATAAAAAACTACCGCCTTACTAATTGTGACATCTATGTCACATTGGAGCCTTGCCCGATGTGTATTGGCGCAATTTTTAACTCACGTATTAAAAATCTTTTTTTTGGGGCTTATGATCATAAAACAGGAGTTTGTGAGAGTGTTGTTAATCTTGGATCGTTTAAAACATTAAATCATCACTGCAATATATTTGGTGGAATATTAGAAAACGAATCAAAGAATATATTACAAAAGTTCTTTCGGGAAAGAAGATTAAAAAAAACCGCCGCTAAATAGCAGCGGTTTTTTAAAAGGCTTACTAATCTCTATTACCCATTAATGCCATTAATAAATAGAGTAAATTAACAAATAAGTTATAAATATTCATATAAAGGGCCAGTGTCGCCATAATGTAATTAGTTTCACCACCTTTCACTATGCGATTAACATCGTATAAAATGAAGCCTGAGAAGATCATCACAGCTATCGCAGAAATTGCAAGTGATGCGGCAGGAATCTGGAAAAACATATTCGCTAAAGATGCAAGAATTAGCATAATTAAGCCGATCATAAGAAATTTTCCCATAAACGAGAAGTCTCTTTTGGATGTTTGAGCTATACCTGCTAGCACAAGAAAAATAGCTCCTGTCCCTCCAGCTGCTAAACTCACTATCTGCCCGCCATTACTTAAGCTGAATGCTACCTGCAAAATTGGACCTAGCATTAATCCAAGAAGAAATGTTAGTGCTAAAAGAAAAACGACCCCTAGGCTACTATTTTTATTTTTTTGTATTAAGAAAAACATCCCAAAAATACCACCCAAAGTCATGATCATAAATAAAATAGGGCTGCTGGCTGCAAAACCCCAGTTCATACTCATACCCATAAGCGCACCAATTACTGTTGGAAATAATGAAACACCCAATAAAGCGTATGTATTTCTCAAAACTTTGTTTGTCGCTAAAGCTGATGGTGTATTTGAAGCTATATTATTAATATTGTTTTGCATAGTTTTTTAATATCCTTTAATTATATAAACCTACGTGTATAGGATAAGGGTTGATTGCTAAAGTTTCAAGTAATTGTCGTGAAATTTTAGCGGTTAGTTAAATTTTAGTATTAGCTTACCTGCCTCTGTTGCTGTTAAACGCATATATTGAGTTTGTTGATTTTTTTTCTTGTTTAACCCCATAGCTTTTATACGACATTGAGACTTTTTACTCACCGGCCAATCCAAATGAGTTAAAACAATATCAACGTCTTCTCCAGCATTACATACCAATACCATGTCACAACCAGCTTGAAGGGCTTTTAGGACTCTTTTTGTGACATTCTTTTCCGTAAAAACTGCTGCCTGCATACTCATATCATCACTAAATATAGCACCATTAAAACCGAGGTTTTTTCTTAGTTGGTCTTGAAGCCAGAAATGTGACAAACCTGATGGCTTATCATCACATAAAGAATAAATTACATGGGAAGGCATTATGCCCTTCAGTCCATTTTCTATAAGAGCTTTAAATACTAGCATATCGCTTTCTTTGATAACCTCAAATGCTCTTTCATCCTCTCCAAGTTCTAGGTGAGTGTCTGCTTTAATGAATCCATGGCCAGGAAAATGCTTACCTACTCCCTGCATACCTGCCTGACCTAGGCCCTCTGTTAGACTATTGGCTAGATGAATGGTCGGCTGGATTTCTTTATGGAAAGCACGATTACCAATAACTGAGCTAGATTCATAGTTAACATCTAAAACCGGGGTAAAACTAAAATCTATATCGCAACCCCCTAGTTCTTTTGCAATCAACCAGCCGCATAATTTAGCTATTCTGGTAGCTTCTTCTGGATCTTTATCGAATAAACTTCCTAATAATGCCATCGCCGGTAATTGAGTAAAGTCATCCCTAAACCTTTGCACCCTTCCACCTTCATGATCTACAGCAATCAAAATATTATGCTTAATCTTTCTTATAGATTTAACTAGTAACTTTAATTGCTTTTTGTTTTCATAATTTCTTGAGAAGAGTATAACTCCGCCAACAAGAGGGTGACTGATTCTCTTGATATCATTTGAATCCAAAGATAACGATGCGACATCAATCATTAAACAAGACATAACAACAGTTCCTTTAATCTACTAATGCTTAGTAAGGCTTTCTTTAATATTAAAATATTTGTGAAGGTAGTCACCAGTATGGTTAATGCAGTACACAATTGACATAATGCTCATACCTACAAAAATTGCATAATGTGGAGACACTAATAAGTAGCGAACACTGTCTCTCATCATTGCCCCCCAAGAGGCTTCAGGTGCTTGTAAACCAAGACCAAGGAAAGACAGACTTGCTTCTGCAATAATTAATCCAGCAACAGCATAGGTTGCCTCAACCAATAAAGGCGTGCTAAGCGAAGGAATGAGATGCCTAGCTACAATCCACCAGTGACTTGCCCCCATCGACTTAGATGCTTTTACATATTCAAAATTTCTCACCATTAGTGCCTGCCCTCTCGAAAGCCTAGCGTAACTAACCCATCCACCTATCGATAAAGCTAGGATTAAATTTAATTTTCCTGGGTTTAGCATAGCTGCAAAAGCAATAGCCAACAAAATTCCAGGAAATGACATAAATAAATTAATAATAAAAGAAACTATGGCATCAAATTTGCCACCGACATAACCAGACACTGTTCCTATAACAACTCCTGTAGTGCAAGAAATTAAACTTACGACAAGAATAATTTCTATAGAATTTTTAAAGCCCGCAAAAAGACGGTAGATTATGGAGCGCCCATAATCATCTCTCCCAAAAATAGCTTCAATATTGGGTGAGGCTAAGATTGCATTGAACTGCATATCATTAGCATCCCAATTCATTATAAACATAAGGGCTGTCCCGATAATCCAAAACAAGGCTATGGTAATTGATGCTTTATGCAATTTTACCGGTCCTCATTCTTGGATCTGCAACTTTATAAATAAAGTCAGTAAGTATATTGACTAGAACATAAGATAATGCAATTACAAAAATGCATGCTTGAGTTATGGGGTAGTCTCTTGTCTGAATTGAATCTACCAGTAACATACCTATTCCATTCCAACTAAAGATAGTTTCAGTAATAACTGCCCCTGATAAAAGTGATCCAAACTGCATCCCTAAAACAGAAATAATAGGGATAAGTACCAAACGAAAAACATGGTTTATTAACACTGCCCACTCACTAAGCCCTTTTGCTCTAGCAGTTCTAACAATATCGGAATCTATCAATTCCAACATACAGTTTCTCGTCAATTTAACAATAATAGCTATCAGTCCTAAAGCTAAAGTAAAAGCTGGCAATACTAATGAGGAGAAACTTCCCATCCCATTTACTGGGAACCATCCAAGCCAAATTGAAAAAAAAAGTATTAGCAGTGGCCCTAAAAAGAAATGGGGGATTGATATGAAAAATATACTTATGCTCATAATTATTTTATCTACAGCCGAATTATGAAATTTAGCCGAAATAATTCCTCCCATCAATCCAAAGCTTAGAGCTATCAATAGTGAAGCACCTGCAAGAATATATGTATTTCTTCCAGCAGTTATTAGCTGCTCTAACACAGGCTTATGATTCAATATTGACACTCCAAAATCGCCTTGAAAAACCTTTACCAAAGATGATGTGAGTTGCAAATAAATTGATTTGTCTAAGCCTAGCTGCATCCGTAATTTATTTTGATCTGCTAAAGAGGCTGATTCTCCCAACATAACCTGGATTGGATCTCCCGGAATTAGATGAAGAAGCATGAAAGTGACAATATATATTGCTAGAACTTGAAGAAGGATAAGAAAAATTCTTTTTAACATCACTGGCTAAAAATCAATCTCGACAATATCACCTACTGACACCAAATCAAATAATTCTATAACGTCTTCATTCGACATTCTTATACACCCATGCGATGAGGGAGTACCCAGTAAATGCTCTTCATTGGTTCCATGTATGTATATGTAACGCTGCATGGTATCTACATTTCCCAGCCTATTCCTTCCTAAGTCTTTTCCTGACAACCAAATCACTCTAGATAAAATCCAATCAACAGTTATCGAGGGATCATCTAACTCCTTTGTCCATATTTCATTAGTATAGCGCCTAGCTTTAATTACTGCATATATTGGAAGATTTCGTCCAATCATGGCACGAATAATATGATTTCCCAAAGGAGTTTTGTTGGTATTTTTTTCCTGGCCAACACCTTTTAAGGCAGTAGAAACTTTATAAGAAGAAACTAACTCTCCTTCCTGGAATAAACTTAGTTTCTGACTCGACACTGAAATATTTATTTTAGAATTCATTTTTTTTTATGGTTGTTAATCCATTCCAATTACCATCACTATGAATGGTATATCCTGATATTGATTTGCTTAAAGCCGCTATACTTCCTTCATACCATAAAGGAATAAATCCTATTTGCATATGGACATGATCAATGACTTTTGACCAATGATTAGTTAGTCTGGCCTCCTCCAAAAGATTATCTAAAAGTAACGAGCTAAAATTACCTCTATTCAGACCATTTGGTGGTGTGGAACTTGAGTGGAAAATCTTGTGGTAGATTTCTGGATTTTTAACACCAACCCATGTGAGCCCATACATCTGGAAATTCCCGCTCTGTATATCCTTAAAATAGGTGCCCCAATCAAGAGTTTTTATTTTTAAATGTATGCCGACATCATCTAACTGCTCTTGAATGATCGTTGCAATTTTTAGGCGAAATGGATCCGTAGATGTCTTAAAAGTAATTTCTATTGGGCGATCGGGAGAAAGTTTATTAACAATCTCTCGTGCTAGAATTGGGTTGAATGAGAGGGGGATTATTTTTTTGCTAGCCCAGTGCTCTGGCGGAAAAATCTGTTCTGCAAGTCTAGTATTTTCATTCAGAAAAAATTTAATTAACTGCTCTCTATTAATGGCAAGGGACATGGCCCTTCTTAACTCAGCTTTACCGAGCCATGAGTCATTAAAGTTAAAGCCTAAGTAAGAGATATTTGAGCCTACCGACTTTAAAATACTGATAGTTTTATTGCTCTCTAAAAACTTTGAAGTCTCTTTAGGTATGTCATTTTGTATAATATCAATTTCGTTTTTAATGAGCTTTAATGCCCTAACAGTTGGATCTTTAATCTCTACAAACTCAATAATTTGTCCATCATCAACCCTTTTAATTTTTATGTTTTGTATTGAAGGATGAAAAGAAAAAGGGCCTGATCCTATAGGTTTTACAGAGAAATTATGATTTTGGTTAATAAGATCTGAAGGTAGCACTGCAAAATTTAAATGGTGAACAAAATTCAGATCCGAGCTGTTAAGATAAATCTTGAACTGTTTTGGCGACAGTTTTTTAAGCTTTTTAACTTTTTTTAGTTCAATTGCTTTTGATGATAATCCCTCGTCAATAATATGCGTAAACGTTGCCATTATGTCATCAAGGTTCATTTTTTTACCGTGATGGAAAAAGGGTAAATCTTTTTTAAGTGTAAATACGTACTCTTTTGGGGACAGCATTTTATAGCTCACTAGTTCTGACTGTAGATTTGATTTTTCATCATAGTAAAATAAAGATGTATAGATGAGATTGTTAATTTTTTCCGATGCCGCGTCATTGGCAATAAGCGGATTTAAGTTTTGTGGATTCTGAGCAACTCCAAAATAAATAATTGTGTCGTCATGGCCTGAACTGCATCCCAACAAACTGATAATAAAAATAAAAAAAAGGATTATGGTTTGCTGTTTACTGCTCATTAATTTCAAATAATGCAATCGATTCAACATGGGATGTGTGTGGGAACATATTAAGAATTCCAGCTTTAGCAAATTTGTAGCCTTTCTCATTGGTTAAAACATGTGCATCTCTCGCCAAAGTAGCTGGATTGCAGGAAACATAACAAATAAGGTTAGGCTTGTTTTCCTCACTAATACTATTAATTAAATTTAGTGCTCCGTCTCTTGGGGGATCTATAAGCCACTTGCTTGCTCTGCCTAAACTGGTTATGGCTTGATCATCAACTTTGAACAGATCAACTCTTTTAAACTCTGCTAATTTTTGTAACTTATTCTTTTCAGCGTTTATATTTGCCGACTCCACTAAGGCTTCATCGCTTTCAAAACCTACAACATTCGAGCCATATGATGCAATTGGTAGCGTGAAGTTTCCAAGCCCACAAAAGAAATCAAAAATTACTTCTGTGGGTTTTGGGTTGAGAAAATTCATTACCCTCCTAATCAATACCGCATTAATAAAAGGATTGATTTGAGTGAAGCTTGTTGGTTTAAATTCAAAGCTTAAATTAAATTCTTTATTTTTATAAACAATACTTTTCTGCATGGACGATAAAAGCGGCTTAACAGATTCGTATCCTTTAGTTTGCGTCCAAAACTCTATACCCTTTTTCTCTTGGAAGTCCTTAAGAAGATTTATATCATTTTCCGATAAAGCCTCCAAAATTCTTAACACCAAAATATGTCGCTCTTGATTTGAGGCATATTCAATTTGAGGGATTTGGTCGCGTATGGACAGGCTCGTAAATAATGCCTGCATAGGGCTAAGTAGACTTGATATTTTCAAAGGGATAACTTTGCAGCTATCCATATCTGTAAGGAAGTGTGAAAGTTTTTCATTAAAGCCAATCAAAACTTTTTGTTTCTTCTCCACATACTTAACTCTGAATCTAGCTTTGTGACGATATTCTGAGGTTGGCCCCGATACAGGGCTTAAAACTTGATCAGGAAATACTTTCCCCACATGTTGAAGTGTTTGTTCAAATGCTCTTTGTTTATGTGCTAGTTGAGATGAAATGTCAAAATGTTGCATAGAACAACCTCCACACATTCCAAAAAATTCACATATTGGCTCCTCTCTTTTAGGGGATGGATTTATAATTTCTAAAGACTTTGCAAAGAAAAGTTTTTTTTTCTTTTTAAAAATCTTAAATCTTACTTTTTCTCCAATCAAAGCATTATCAATGAAAATTGTTCTTTCGTCCTGATATGCAATCCCCCTCCCCTCATGATCCAGAGCGGTAATTATTGCTTCATCTTTTATTAAGGGGGTTGTCATTGAGTTCTATACAGGGAAAATGCCAGTTGAAAGGTAGCGGTCGCCCCTATCACAAGCAATTGATACAATAACCGCATCTGGATTATTGGCAGCAATTTCTAAAGCAACATGCAAGGCACCGCCCGTTGAAGCTCCAGAAAAAATACCTTCTTCCTTGGCTAGCCTTCTTGCCATTTTTTCTGCATTATCTTGACTAACGTTCACTATATTATCAATATTATTTCTTGTAAATATTTCAGGCAAATACTCCTCTGGCCATTTCCTAATGCCTGGAATTTGAGCCCCGTCTTCTGGCTGAACCCCGATAATCTGTATATTCGGATTTTGTTCTTTAAGGAATTGAGATGTCCCAACAATAGTTCCAGTAGTGCCCATACTTGAGACAAAATGAGTCACCTTTCTGCCGGTTGCCTTCCATATTTCCGGACCTGTTCCCTCGTAATGAGCTCGTGGGTTATCAGCATTTCCAAATTGGTCCAAAACAATACCACGGCCTTCTTGTTCCATTTTTTTTGCTTTATCTCTAGCAAGCTCCATGCTACCTTCCACAGATGTGAGTATTAACTCAGCACCAAATGCTTTCATTGTTTGTCTTCTCTCTAGGGATTGATTTTCTGGCATAATCAAAATCATTTTATATCCCTTCATTGCGGCTACCATTGCAAGGGCAATGCCAGTATTTCCTGAAGTTGCTTCAATCAATGTATCACCTGGTTTAATGTCCCCTCTAAGCTCAGCATGTTTAATCATCGAATATGCTGGCCGGTCTTTGACTGATCCCGCTGGATTATTTCCTTCTAATTTCAAATAAACTTCTCCACTACTTTTTGGCGATAGTCTTTGAATTTTTGCCAGGGGTGTATTACCAATTGTGGCTTCTAATGTATTCAATCTCATTTTGCTTTAAGAAAAATGTATATTGTAAAGGTTATAAAAAATAAATATCCAAATAAAGCCATTTGCGGAAGGGTTAATCCCATAAATGTCCAGTCAATCTGAGAGCAATCTCCAGTTCCTCTAAACAACAAGTTGATCGCCTCGGATAAAGGAAAGTTATCAAACATATAATTGAGGTCTATGCCGCACTCGGCTGGTACTTCTATAATCTTCGCTTGGATTAAAATATGGCGAAAAGAAAAGACAACTCCGATTAAGCCTGAAAAAATAATCGTTATGGCCTGAAGATATCTAACCAATTGATTATAAGGAAGAAAATAAAATACTGTAAATAAAATCGCAATTACAATAAAAAGAATACGCTGGGTAATGCAAAGCGGGCAAGGCTCCAGACTGAATTTAAGTTGAATGAAAATAGCGGCGGCAATCATACTAAATGATAGAAGCGCTCCAATCAAACTGGCTCTTTTAGGGTTTATTGCATTTTTCATGATTTAATACCTCCAAAACACCTATAATTTAACTACAACTATAAATGACATTCATAGCAAATTGAACAATTCTATTAAAATACAAGGCGACATTGAAAAAAATAAAATTTTCTCCGTTTCAGAGCTAAATCGTCTTGTCAAAAACATTCTTAATACTACATTTTCTCTTGTATGGATTAAAGGAGAGGTTTCAGGTTTCTCGTCCTATAGTTCCGGACACTGGTACTTTAAGTTAAAAGACAATACAGCTCAAGTAGATTGTGTCATGTTCGCTAGGAAAAATCAGCAACTACAATGGCAGCCAAAAAATGGAGATTTTTTAGAACTGCAATGTCAAGTAAGCCTTTATGAGGCAAATGGGAAATATCAACTAATAATCGAAACCATGCAAAAAGCAGGTCTGGGTGAGTTGTTCGAAAAGTATATCGACCTTAAAAATAAACTGGAGCAGGCAGGTCTTTTTAATGAAGCGACAAAGAAACTGTTACCAAGGTTTCCTAGGGTTATCGGAGTTATTACCTCTAGTGATGGGGCTGCATTAAGAGATGTCCTTTCCACTCTGCTCAGACGAAATAGATCAGTATCAATTATTATTTATCCCACCTTGGTTCAAGGAGCCGCAGCAACCAGTGGAATATGTAACGCTATAACCAAGGCTAACGAAAGGAATGAAGTGGATGCTTTGATTATTTGTAGGGGAGGAGGTTCTATTGAGGATTTATGGTCCTTTAATACCGAAAGTGTTGCTTATGCAATTTTTAATTCAATCCTGCCGGTTATTTCCGCTGTTGGCCATGAAACTGATTTTACTATTGCAGATTTTGTTGCTGATACTAGGGCACCGACGCCCACGGCCGCTGCAGAAATTATTAGTGAGGGTAGTAATCAAATTTTAAGCACTATCGACGTTTACTTAAATTCGATGACAAAGATGTTTGAAAGAAAAATAGAGCAGTCTCAATTAAAATTAAATTTTCTGGAAAGGCGTTTAATTTCTCCCATACAAAGAATTGCAGGTCAAAAAGATTTACTAAAGAGCTATGAAAAGAGAATGCTTCTTAATATCAACGCAAAGCTAGAATCCTATAGAAATAAAATAACCCGTACAATAATTCAGCTTCCCCCACCAAAGCAGTTAATTCAAGAAAAGAAAGAGCAAATCGATACGCTTAGAAGAAGATTGGAAATCAATACGAGATCACAAATCACTTCATACTCTTCAAAGATTCTCTCTATTAAAAAAAATTTATTGATGCTAAATCCAAAATCTATCCTCAAGAGAGGTTATTCTATTGTGCAGGACGTTGATGAAAAAATACTTCGAGATACGAAAAATATTAGTGTAGATGATAATATTGTTATAACCTTCCACAATGGATATGCAAAAGCAATGATCACTGAGAAAAATTCAAAAAAATAACCTACTATTTAAATTGAAATCAATTATGTCAAAAAAACACAATGCAGGTATGTTTGCCCTATCTTTAGGGGCTCTAGGCGTAGTATTTGGAGACATAGGCACAAGTCCGCTGTATGCGATAAAAGAAATATTCTCAATTGGCAACAATATATTGGCGCTGAATAATCAAAATATGCTGGGAATTCTATCTCTAATTTTTTGGTCTCTTTTATCCATTGTTTCGGTTAAGTACATAACCTTTATTATGCGGGCAAATAATAATGGCGAGGGCGGGATTATGGCACTTTTATCCTTAGCCAATAGAAATGCAAAATCCAAATATAAGAAACTTTTTATTATGGCAATAGGAATGTTGGGTGCCTGCATGTTTTATGCTGACGGAATGATTACTCCTGCAATTTCAGTGCTTTCAGCTGTTGAAGGTATTGAACTAATAACTCCTAAATTTGATAGCTTTATAATTCCCGCTACCTTAGTAATTATATTTGGTCTTTTTTGGGCTCAAAGCAAAGGTACAAGCGCAGTAGGTTTTATGTTTGGCCCGGTTATGCTTGTTTGGTTTTTAACTTTAGGTGCATTGGGCGTCTACAATATTATTCAAGCGCCCATTGTCCTTCATGCGCTAAACCCTATATATGCAGTTAACTTTTTAACTAATGAGTTTTCGGTTGCTTTTATAACTCTTGGCGCAGTAGTTTTGTGCGTAACTGGGGCTGAGTCGCTCTATGCAGATATGGGGCATTTTGGAAGAAACCCCATTAAAATTACTTGGTTTAGCTTCGTATTTCCCTCACTAACGTTAAATTACTTTGGTCAAGGTGCACTGATAATGAACGATCCAAACACCATTAAAAACCCCTTCTATATGATGGCTCCTGACGCCCTTTTACTTCCACTGGTTATTTTAGCAACGGTTGCAACAATTATTGCGTCTCAGGCATGTATTACTGGCGCATTTTCTGTTTCTAGGCAAGCCTTACAACTTGGTTTCATTCCTCGTATGAGGATCGATCACACATCTGAAAATCAAGAAGGGCAAATATATTTACCCAGAGTCAACTGGCTTTTGATGGTGGGTGTTATGTCAGTTGTTCTGATATTCCAGGACTCTAGCGCATTAGCAGGTGCTTATGGTGTTGCTATTACACTTGATATGGTTATTGCCACAATACTTGCAGCCTTTGTTCTTCCTGATGTCTTAAAATGGGGTTGGGTTAAAACTACATTACTTATTTCCTTTTTCTTGGCCATTGATCTTGTGTTTTTTGGAGCGAACATTATTAAAGTCTTTGATGGGGGGTGGTTTCCAATCCTGGTTGGAGCAATATTGATTTTATTGATGACCACATGGAAAAAAGGACGCTCAATCCTTTACTCAAAACTTAAAAAAGAGTCTATGGAAATAGGACAATTTTTAAAAACTATGGGTCCAGCTCTAAAGGTTCGGGTTGCTGGGACTGCAGTATTTCTAACTCCAAATCCTGAGGGGATACCCCATGCTCTTTTACACAACCTAAAGCATAATAAAGTACTTCATGAAAAGGTGATCCTATTAACTGTTCGTTTTAGAGATTACCCTCACGCTAAACCAAGTAATCTTGTGAAGGTAGAAAAACTGACCCATAACTTCTATAAAGTAATAATTACTTATGGTTTTAAAGACGAAACTCGGATTCCAAAAGACTTAGCGAGATGTAAAAAACACGGGATAGTATTCGACCCCATGGACACATCTTACTTTATAGGAAAAGAAAGTCTTATTACTAATTCTGGAGGCGAAATGAGCTATTTAAGAAAAAAAATATTTGTTACTATGTTTAGAAGCGCAGAAAATATATCCAACCAATTTCATCTTCCTGTTAACCGAGTTGTAGAGCTTGGAAGTCAAGTTTTATTCTAGGGGATGTGCAAATCATGAGATTTATTTTACCAATTCTTCTTGTCATGTATGGATGCTCATCAACAACCATAAAAACAGAGTCGGAGGTCAGTCGAGGACAATTTCTCTTACTCCCTGAATTTATGGCAATGAGCATGGCAGAAAGCTCATACAAAGATGAGGTTAAAAAAGCAGAGAATAATAAACAACTTAACCAAAATACAGAACAAGTTCAGCGAGTAAAGAAAATAGCGTTTCGATTGATTGACCAAGTATCTTATCTCAGAGATGGGACGGAAGATTGGAATTGGGAAATTAATGTCCAGGATAGTGAAGAAGTAAATGCTTATTGTATGCCTGGTGGGAAAATGATGATTTACACTGGGTTGATAGAAAAAACCAGCGCAACTGATGATGAGATTGCTGCAGTATTGGGCCATGAAATTGCTCATGCATTGAGAGAGCATGGTCGAGAACGTATGTCCACGGCTCTCGTTCAACAGTTTGGCTTAATTGGTTTTGCAGCGTACGTCGCAAATCATTCCGATAGTAGAGTGATCTCAGAAACAGCAGTGCAGGCAGCAGTACTCGGCTCAACATTATTTTTTTCTCTTCCAAATAGTAGGGAGCAAGAAAGAGAGGCAGATAAGTTGGGTATGGAATTATCAGCTAGGGCTGGATATAATCCAGTTTCTGCGGTAAGTTTGTGGCGAAAAATGGATGCATTGTCTAATTCAAAAGTGCCAGAATTTTTAAGTACTCATCCCTCGAACGAGAACCGTATCTCCGATCTAACTGCACACGCAAAAAAAATCAATCAAATTTATCTCGATAGTAAGCGCTAATTAAATAGTTGCATTAAGAAACTTATCTCTGCATTTAAGGTAAAATATCGTTTTTAAATTTATCAAATAAAGACCATAAAAATATGACTACATTACAATCAATTATTGAAGAAGCATTCGAGGATAGATCCGAAATTACACCAAGCAATGTAAGCTCGGAAGTTAAAAATGCTATTAATGAAACGATAGAAGGGCTTAATCACGGAGTTCATAGAGTTGCATCAAGAATAGAAGGAACCCAAGAGTGGGAAACCCATCAATGGATAAAAAAAGCGGTTCTTCTGTCATTTAGGATTGAGGAAAACGTAAAATTAGATGCTGGTTATACTAGTTATTTTGATAAGGTAAAGTCAAAATTTGCTAACTACAGCGCAGAAGACTTTAAGACAGGTGGTTTTCGCGTTGTTCCTAATGCGATGGTGCGGCATGGAAGTTTTATTGGCAAAAATGCGGTGTTAATGCCTTCCTATGTAAATATTGGTGCTTACGTTGATGAGGGAACAATGGTGGATACATGGGCTACGGTAGGCTCGTGTGCGCAAATTGGAAAGAATGTTCATTTATCCGGTGGTGTTGGTATCGGTGGGGTGCTTGAACCAATTCAAGCAGGTCCAACTATTATTGGAGATAATTGCTTTATTGGAGCCCGGTCTGAAGTGGTTGAGGGGGTGGTGGTTGAGGATAATGTCGTTATATCGATGGGAGTGTATATTGGGCAATCTACTAAAATTTATGACAGAGAAACTGGGGAAGTCACATTTGGTAGAATTCCTAAGGGTTCGGTGGTTGTGTCTGGGAACCTTCCATCCAAAGATGGAGCATATAGTCTTTATTGTGCAGTAATTGTAAAAAAAGTGGATGAAAAGACATTAGGGAAAGTTGGGATTAATGAGCTTTTAAGAGGTATTTAAATGTTTAAATTGTATGGTATTAAAAATTGTAATACCGTCAAAAAAAGTGTCGACTGGCTCCATAGCAAAAAAATAGATTTTGAATTTATGGATGTAAAAAAAGTATCCCTTGATGTAGTTCTTTTAAAGCAATGGGTAAATGATCTTCCCGATGGTTATTCATGGGAAACTTTGGTTAATAGATCTGGGACAACATGGCGAAAACTTGATGATGAACAAAAAAAACAAGCTGACACCCAATCAGGCTCATTTAATCTAATCATAGAAAAACCTAGTATTATGAAAAGACCTGTAATTACCAAGGAAAATCATATACTTACGATTGGATTTAATGAGTTAATATTTTCAGAGCGACTTTTATGACAAAAACTATAACTCTAGCAAAAGAATTAATTAAGAAAGCTTCAATAACCCCCGACGATATGGGCTGCCAAGATCACATGATAAGCCACATCAAACCCTTAGGCTTTAATGTGGAGCTAATGGAATATAGTAACGTAAAAAACTTTTATGCAAGAAAGGGAGATTCATCCCCTTTGATTGTATTTGCCGGTCATACTGACGTCGTTCCGACTGGTCCTATCGACCAATGGAGGTTTGACCCTTTTTCCCCATCTGAAGATGACGGTTTATTATATGGAAGAGGTTCTGCTGATATGAAAACATCTTTAGCAGCTTTCATTATAGCTATTGAAGAGTTTATTGATGAACATCCCAACCATAACGGATCAATTGGGCTATTGATAACAGCCGATGAAGAAGGTATTGCTACTGATGGAACCGTTAAAGTTGTTGAGGCATTAAAAGCCAGAAATGAAAAAATTGATTATTGCATTGTTGGTGAGCCAACAAGTAACAAGTATTTTGGAGATACTGTAAAAAATGGAAGACGTGGATCATTATCCGCAAAACTTATCGTCAAAGGCATCCAAGGCCATATTGCTTACCCAGAACTTATTCGTAACCCAATTCATGAAGTAGCTCCCGTAATTGATTTGTTAGTAAAAACGGTATGGGATGATGGTAATGAATATTTTCCCAAAACTTCGTGGCAAATTTCAAATATTAATGGGGGGACAGGGGCTACAAATGTTGTCCCTGGTGAAGTTGAGATTTTATTTAACTTTAGGTATTCAACATCCAATACAGCCGACAAGCTTAAAGAAAGAGTGGAGACAATTCTAGTTGATCACAATCTAGACTATCAAATATCCTGGAATCATTCTGGCAATCCATATCTAACTGAAAAAGGAATGCTAGTAGATAAAATATCAGGAGCGATTGAGAGCGTGCTTAATATAAAACCCTCTATATCAACAACAGGAGGGACCTCAGATGGGCGATTTATTTCTACTATCTGTGATCAAGTAGTTGAGTTTGGACCTATCAATGCCTCAATTCATAAAATAAATGAACACGTAAACATCAAGGACGTTGATCTTTTAAAAGACATCTACAAAAAAACACTAGAAAATATACTCTGCTCTTAGTTTAATCGCTATAGGCGCTTGTTACGCTTTCTTTGATTGCTTAGCTGGGGTTTATTAAAATCATTTGGCTCAATGTCATGTTTCTGAAGAAGCCTTGTCACTTCTGCCTGAGTAAGTTCTGTGTGCATACCTCTTTTTAGGTGAGAAGGAAGGATAACTATGCCGAATCTGACTCTAATCAATCTGCTTACAGTTAGGTCGAAATATTCAAACATTCTTCTCACTTCGCGATTTCTTCCTTCTTTTAGAACTACTCTATACCATTTATTGGCACCTTCTCCTCCCTCAAAATAAATGGATTCAAATTTAGCTTTACCACCGTCTATGTCAATACCAGACTTAAATTCCTTGATTTGGTCTTCTGACAACTCACCTAAAATGCGAACCGAATACTCTCTTTCAATCTCATACTTTGGATGCATTAATCTATTTGCTAGCTCTCCATATGACGTAAAAATTAACAATCCTGATGTATTAAAATCTAGACGCCCTATGGACATCCATTTGCCCTTCTTTATTCTAGGTAACTTTTCAAATACAGTAGATCTCCCACCAGGATCATTTTCGGTAACTATTTCCCCTTCAGGTTTGTGGTAAATTAATACACGGGGAAGGTTATTATCATTATTTAAAAAAATTGCCTTCCCATTAAAAATAATTTTGTCGGACGGGGTAATCAATTGGCCTATTTTAGCATTTTGGTTGTTTACCAAAACCTTATCTTCCAAAATCGCTTTCTCTATTTCTCTTCGTGAGCCGTATCCTGACTGTGCTAGAAGCTTATGGATTCGCTCTCCAACTGGTTCGCCTGCATCAGCCCGGCCTTCATATTTTTTAGGTTTATTAATCATTTGCATCTTCAGGTAAATTGGAAGCGACGATATCATTAGCGATATCTTCCTCTGATGTTTTAATATCTGGAAGATCGCCTAATGCCTTTAATCCAAAATCATCTAAAAAGTACTTTGTTGTAGCATACAAAGATGGCCTTCCTGGAACGTCTTTTTGTCCAATAATCTCTACCCATTCTCTCTCAACAAGCTGTCTTAAAGCATTTGGATTTAAAGATACCCCTCTAATTTTTTCAATATCACCACGAGTAACAGGTTGCCGATAAGCAATAATAGCCAAAACCTCCATCACTGCTCGAGAATATTTAATAACCCTTTCAGGGCTAAGTCGCATTAATGAATTAGAAAATATTGGCTTGGCTTCGAATCGATATCCATTAGCAACTAAAACTAACTCCATTGTTTTTTCAGACCATTCTGATTTAATTTCATCTAACAACATTCTGATAGTTGACCGCTCAATTCTTTCTTCAAATAATTTTTGAAGCTCATCAATGTTAAGCGGTCTTCCACTGGTCAATAAGGCGACTTCAATGGTATTTTTTAGCTTTAATGACTGCTCCATTTAATCACCTGACCTTTGAATATAAATTGGCGAGCAAGGTTCTTGTTGATTTATTTTAATCAAACACTCTTTTGTTAATTCAAGAATTGCCAAAAAACAAACTACTAGCTTTGGAATTGGATCTTTTTCCTCATCAAAAAAAGTGTCGAATAAAATCAACTCATTACTAGCCAACTTTTTTAAGATTAGGGACATATGCTCACGGACTGACAACTCTGATCGATCGATCTTATGTGATTCAAACTGGCCCGCTCTTTTTACTACATTTTTCCAGGCATTAAACAGATCTTCGATAGAAGCATCCGGTAAAGATTGTGGTTCTACTATTTTCTTAAAATAACCTTGAGCAACCAATCTATCTCTTCCAATCTGAGGAATGTCATCAAGGTCGTGTGCAGCTTTTTTCATTAGCTCATACTCGATAAGCTTTGCAACTAACTCAGCTCTTGGGTCTAGATCATCATCATCTTCCGAAATTATTGGCGGAAGAAGCATTCTAGACTTAATTTCTATGAGCATCGCTGACATCAAAAGATAGTCTCCTGCTAACTCCAACTTAATTTGTTTCATTTTTTCCACATATTCCATATACTGGATTGTCAACAAAGCCATCGGAATATCCAAAATATCAATATTGTTTTTTCTAATTAAGTAAAGAAGCAAGTCTAGCGGACCTTGGAAAGAGTCAAGGTAAACTTCTAAGGCATCTGGTGGAATGTATAGATCAAGAGGTAAGGCTTTTAATGACTCTCCATAAACCTTGGCCTTATTATCATCTACAACATTAGTTGAGTCTGTCATGAAAAGTCAATTCCCATTACTTCCCTAACCTCTCTCATGGTATCTCTTGCTAGTTTACGAGCTTTTTCACAACCTTCAGCAACCACACTTTTCACTAAGTCCGGACTTTCCGTATAATTACTCGCTCGCTCCTGCATCGGCTTTAATTCTTTAAGAACCGACTCTATAACAGGTTGCTTACACTCTACGCATCCAATACCAGCTTCTTTGCATCCAATCTTGACCCAATCTTTTGTTTTTTCAGAAGAATACACATCATGTAATTTCCAGACAGGGCAATTATCTGGATTTCCTGGATCATTTCTTCTAATCCTCGCTGGATCAGTAGGCATGGTTCTAATTTTTTTCTCAACCTCTTTTGGTTCTTCTCGCAATGAAATAGTATTGTTATAGGATTTAGACATTTTTTGCCCATCAAGACCGATCATCTTAGAAGCTGGAGTTAATTTATATTCTGGTTCAACCAAAATCATTTTGCCTCCACCTTCGAGAAATCCTAAAAGACGCTCCTTATCTCCAAGGCTTAAATTTTGCTGTTCTTCAATTAATGCTTGAGCGGCCTCAAGAGCTTGATCATCACCCTCTTCCTGATAAACCGTTTTCAGCTCTCTATAAAGCTGCCCCTTCTTTGAACCTAATTTTTTTATTGCATCCTCAGCTTTTTCCTCATAACCTACTTCTTTCCCGTAAAGATGATTAAATCTTCTAGCAACCTCTCTGGTAAATTCAATATGAGGAACTTGATCCTCACCAACAGGAACCTGAGTAGCCTTATAAATTAAAATATCTGCACTTTGAAGCAATGGATAACCTAAAAAGCCATACGTTGATAGATCCTTTGAGGTTAATTTTTCTTGTTGGTCTTTATAGGTAGGGACTCTTTCAAGCCAGCCAAGAGGTGTTATCATCGACAAAAGGGTATGAAGTTCAGCGTGTTCAGGAACTTTTGACTGAATAAATATGGTTGCAAGTGCAGGATCAATCCCCGCGGCCAACCAATCAACAACCATGTCCCATACATTTTTTTCTATTATCCCTGGGTCATCATAGTGTGTTGTGAGAGCATGCCAATCTGCGACGAAAAAAAGCGATTCTGCTTCGTGTTGAAGGCTGACCCAGTTTTTTAGAACTCCGTTGTAGTGACCTAAGTGGAGGTTCCCTGTTGGTCTCATTCCTGAAACAATTCTTTCAATCGCCATAACTTCCCTTAATTAAATAAATGAATTACCCAAATATAATAAAAATTATACTCTGACTAAGACCTACGAGTGGAGTTAAAATTTTCCCTAAGATTCCTGAAAATAATAAGAATATTAGAATAAAAAAACCATACCTCTCGAGACCGGCCAGATGGCTGGACCAAGGATAAGGTAATAAACTTACCGCAACTCTCCCTCCATCCAATGGGGGCAATGGAATCATATTTAACACCATTAAGACGAGATTAATTTGAATGCCCGCGTAACACATCACGCTTAAAAAGTGCGCTGCTTCTAGTGGGAAAAGATTAATTCTTACTAAAATAATAGTCCAAAAAATTGCCATGATCAGATTAGATGCAGGTCCAGCAATAGCAACCCAAAGCATATCTTTTTTTGGATTCCTAAGATTGGAAAAGTTTACGGGTACTGGCTTTGCCCATCCGAAAAGTATTCCTCCAAGCATAACGCTGAGCGCTGGTATCAAGATTGTCCCTACAAGATCAATATGGCGTATTGGGTTGAGTGTAATTCTTTTTAAATAATGAGCCGTCATATCTCCGAAATACCTTGCTGCATAGCCGTGTGCAGCTTCATGCACTGTAATAGCAAAGATTATAGGTAATGCATAAGCGCTAACTTTTTGTACAAGAGTTAAGTCCATTTAATAAATATCTTTATGATTTGATTGTGTTAGTTTTTTAATGTCTGGCCACTTTTCCCATACAGGCTTGCAGTTGGGTGGGATGATTTGTTTTTGACCCATTTGCCTAAAAGAAATCCCTGGCCCATGAAAATCTGAGCCGCAAGAAGCAAAAAATCCAAATTCATTCGCAATTTTAGCAAAATACTCTGTCTGAGACGGATCTTGGCTTCCTGATACAACTTCAATAGCCTCCCCTCCCGCAAGCTTAAAGTCGTTCATCAGTCTTGGATATAGTTTAGCACCCATATCGTACCGTCCTGGATGGGCGATCACTGCCACACCACCAGCACCTTTAATCCATGAAACAGCCTCTGTAAGATCTGCCCAAACATGCTCTACATATCCCGGTTTTCCTGGAGTTAAAAATTTTTTAAAGACCGATTTAACGTCTTTTGCGTGTCCTTTTTCAGCTAAATATTGAGCAAAATGAATTCTTCCGACAGAACCATCCTTACAGTATGAGCGAGCCCCCTCTAGAGCTCCCATAATCCCAGCCATACCTAAGCCATGAGCGATTTTTATTGCTCTAGCATCCCTTCCTTCGCGAATTTTAGTTAAGCTATCAGCCAATGTGTAATTTTTGTGATCAAAATTAAGTCCTACAATATGTAAGGTTCTTTTTTGCCATGTAACAGAAATCTCAACACCATTAATAAAGACCATACCAAGCGCACTTGCCTGTTCTCTCGCTTGAGGCAAACCATCAATATCATCATGATCTGTTAAAGCTAAAACTTGAACCCCTTTGCTGTGGGCGTACTTAACCAGCTCAGTTGGAGAAAAAAGTCCATCAGATATAGTAGAATGACAATGAAGGTCTATTATTGGAGTTATCATAGCTTGATACCTCATTATATTAGCTATTTACAACTAACGATAGGTGTTAAATTTTATTTATGCAAAAATTTCTTTTTGATTTACTTCCCATTATCTTATTTTTTATTGCTTTTAAATTTTATGATATTTTTACTGCAACTGCCGTTGCTATTATCGCGACGCTTCTCCAAATCGTATATGTTTTTTTAAAAAATAAAACGGTTGAAAAAGTTCTTTTATTTAACGGGGTAATGATTACATTCCTCGGAGGACTCACCATCCTCCTTCAAGATAAAATGTTCATAATGTGGAAGCCTTCGGTCATTTATTGGTGCTTTTCTCTTGCCCTCTTATTTTCAAATTATGTATTAAATAAAAATCTGGTGCGGATGATGTTGGGTAAGCAAGTAGAATTAAAAGATAGATTTTGGAATGTGATAAATTTAAACACAAGCATATTCTTTTCGTTACTTGGCTTTATCAATCTCTATATTGCCTATAACTTTAGCGAAGATACCTGGGTAAACTTTAAATTATTTGGTATAACCGGGCTTCTATTTATTTATATGATTTTTATAACGTTATACATCTCTAAAGCTAGTAAAGGATAAATAAAATGTGGTACGTCTTTAATGCGGCTGACGCAAAAAACAGTTTGGATGGTCGAACAAAATATAGGCCCGAACATCTAGCAAGGCTAAATATACTTATTAAAGAAGGAAGACTTTTGGTGGCTGGTGCCTATCCTGCAATAGATAATATAGATCCAGGGGGGAATGGCTATACAGGAAGTTTAATTATTGCGGATTTTGACTCTTTAAGTGAGGCTAAAAGCTGGGCTGATAAAGAGCCTTTTCTTTTACATGGGATTTATAGCTCGATCGACATCAAACCATTTAAAAAGAGCTTGCCATAAGATGATAGAAAAAACTATAAAAGACAGGCTTACTTTTTTAAATGTTACTGCGCTTGAAATTGTCAATGAAAGTCACCTGCACCACGGTCATGCAGGTAATAACGGAGGGGCTCATTTTAATGTGCTTATCAAAAGCCCTTTATTTATTGGTAAGACAAGAATGGAAAGGCATCGCATGGTTTATACGGCGCTTGAAGACCTTATTCCACAAACTATTCATGCATTAAGCATCAAAACAGAGGTGCCGGATGATTAGATTGTACTTTTATTCTATTTTGGTTCTATCTGCCTTAATACACTCCTCATTTATAAATGCTGAAATAGCATCGGTCAACGATAAACAAATAAAATCAAGCTATCTAGAATTCATAAAAACCGAAGTGAGCAAGCAGGGGCAGCAAGTAGACAAAAAGATGGAGAGAACTATTGTCAACCGTTTAATCGATCTTGAAGTTATAAATCAAAAGGCACGATCATCTGGATTACTAAGCAATGAAAGGGTCGTGGCTCAAGCAGAACTATCAAACCAGGAATTAATATACACACTGTACCTTCAAGATTATATTATTAATAACCCTGTTACTGAAGAAGAGGTAGCAACAGCATACAATCAATATAAAGCAGCCTTTAATGAAAGTGAGTTTAAGGCAAGCCACATTCTTCTTACCTCAAAAAATAAAGCCGAATTAATAATTAAAAAATTAGATGCAGGAGAAAGCTTCGGTGTATTGGCAAAAAAAGAATCTGAGGATAATGACACTAAAAACAATAATGGTGATTTGGGATGGTTTTCAAAAGAAACAATGGTCCAATCTATTTTTGATGCTGTTAAGAATACAGGCTCTGGGGAAATTTTCCCTAAACCAGTGAAAACACAGTTCGGTTGGCATGTCATTAAAGTGGATGATGTCAGGCCTTTGGAGGTAGAGACTTTTGCTCAAAAAGAAGAATTCATCAAAACAGAGCTTCAAAAAATTAAATTAAAACAACACCTGTCTTTATTAAGATCGGGTGCCAGAATATCTGTAGCTGAATAAATATTCTTGTACATAAAAAAACTATCCTTTATAATTGAGAATGATTCTCATTTAACTAATTAACCACTATGTCTCTGCTAAATAAATTGTCTCAATTGCCCGAAGGAAAATCGGGAATTATCAAAAATTTAACCTCTAACGATATTGTAAACGGCCGGTTAAAGGCTTTGGGGTTTGAGAAGAAAACTGTTATTAAAGTATTGCGAAAAGCTAAATATAAAGGCCCAATACACCTTCAAATTGGTTCTACTGAACTGATGATCAGAGAAAAAACTGCAAATGAAATATCCCTAGAACCTGCCAAAAGTTAACATGAAAAAAATTGCTTTACTAGGCATGCCTAATACAGGCAAATCCACTTTATTCAATCAAATTAGCGGTTCTTCTGCCAAGGTTGGTAATTGGCCCGGAATAACGGTTGACCTTTATAGCGTAAAAACTCTTCTCAATGGTCAATTAACTGAGTTAATTGATCTTCCTGGAATTTACGACCTTAAAGGTTATTCAGAGGATGAAAAGGTGGTACATACTTTCTTAGACAAAAATAAAATAGATCAGGTCTTATTTGTCATCAATAGCACGCAGATAGACAGGCAGCTTAGTCTTGCATTAGACATTATAAAGCTTGGAATTCCTGTTCTAATAATTGCCAATATGATGGATGAAGCTAAAAAATTTGGTCTTACCTTTGATTTTGGTCTTCTTGAAAAACTAACGGGCTGCCCTGTAGTTCCCATAAGTGCAAAATACAAAACGGGCTTAGATCAATTAAACCAAAAGATTCTTGCTACCCAAGAGAAGTCTCATGTTTTTAATGGAAAAATATCAGCAAAAAAGATTATAAAAAAAACTGTGAAGTTTCCTGCTAAGCTAAATGATAAGACGACTAAAAAGCTCGATAGCATATTTCTCCACCCCTACCTTGGTCTTCCAATATTTCTTTTAATCATCTATGGAATATTTCAATTAGTCTTTACATTAAGCGGGCCACTTCAAGAATACATGGCTACCATGCTATTTTATTTCGAAAAAAATGTTCTGCTTCAGCTTTTCACGGACAGCAATCCAATAATTAAAAGTTTTTTTATTGATGGAGTGTATTCTGGTGTCTCGACAGTAGCTGCATTTGTTCCAGTCATTGTTTTATTCTTTTTTGTTATGACTATTGTTGAAGATAGCGGTTATTTCTCAAGAGCAGCCTTTTTGATGGACAAGCTTATGGAGAAAATAGGTTTGGATGGTCGCGGTTTTGTAATGATGCTTATGGGTTTTGGTTGCAATGTTCCTGCGATCAGTGGGACAAAAATTATGCGCACAAAGGAAATGCGTTACCTGACAATGCTAGTAATACCCTTTTCTCTTTGTTCGGCTCGACTGCAAGTTTTCCTATTTATTGTATCGGCTTTTTTTGCTTCACATCAAGGTGCTCTGGTTCTATTCTTTATGTACTTATTAAGCTTCTTTTCAATATTTATTACCGCTATTATGTTTAAAAATAAATATAAGAATGAAGAGCCGTTAATTTTGGAGCTTCCTCCCTATCGATTTCCAACAATAAAACAAATACTGTTTAGGGGTTGGCAAGAAGTGCGTTTTTTTCTTAAGCGTGCAACAAAATTTATTGTGTTCGGTGTTATAGCAGTTTGGGCTCTTACGCACTTTCCTGGCGAATATGAAGTTGCCAGTATTAATACCTATGCTGGTCAAATCGGAATATTCTTCAAGCCAATCTTTGCGCCAATTGGTATCGATAGCATTTTAATCATTGCCTTATTTTTTGGCTTTATTGCCAAAGAAATATTAATTGGTGCTCTTGCAGTTATATTTGGCCTTGAGGGACAAGCGCTGGGACAACATCTGGCAGAAATTTTAACGAATGGGCAAGCAATTAGTTTTATGATATTTACTCTTATTTACACACCGTGTGTTGCATCTATTGCAACTATCAAGCATGAATCGAAAAATATTAGGCTTGCTTTAGTTTCTATTGTCTGGTCTTTGGCTCTAGCTTGGCTGATGAGCTTTATTTTTTACCAATCCTATAAATTCTTCATTTAACCAAACTAAAATCTGAGAGGATTTTTTTATAAAACACTGATAAAATCGGGTTCTAAATTTAGCTTCTTTTATTTTAAATAAAATTCAATGCATAAAAATATAATAACCTCTTTTGTCGGTACCAAGATCTTTTCCGATTTTCGCAAAGCTTCGCTGTTAAAAAAAATTCAAGAACTATATCCGGAAATTAATGATATAGATTCTGCCTACTTACACCTCGTTGAAACTAATGAGGAGCTAACCCCAACTGAATGTGATCGAATTAAACAAATTTTCGATTATAGAGCTTCACCTATTGCAGAGATTAAAATAAGTGCTAATGCAATCTATATAGGCCCAAGGGTTGGCACAATATCACCTTGGAGCTCTCGAGCTACTGATATAGCCCTTCATTGTGATATAAATTTGATTCGAGCTGAACGGTGTTCAGCGCTTTGGTTTTCCTGCACAAAGGAACTCGATAGCGATACTAAAGTTGCTCTCGGTAAGCTAATTTTTGATCGAATGACAGAGTCCATATTTTTAGAGGAAATCGCAACCCACCAACTTTTCAGTCATCTTCCGCCAAAACCACTCGAACGGATTAATTT
Organism: Methylophilales bacterium HTCC2181; assembly: GCA_000168995.1. Taxonomy (GTDB): domain Bacteria; phylum Pseudomonadota; class Gammaproteobacteria; order Burkholderiales; family Methylophilaceae; genus BACL14. The sequence continues at coordinate 1,131,372 of AAUX01000001.1, forward strand.
TCTTGGGGAGGGTATCAAGGCAATAAGACATTTCAGCAATAAAAATGGATTGGCGCTATCGGAGGATGAAATATCGTACCTTGCAGATCATTACCATGTATCTCAATCCAATCCGACAGATGCAGAGTTAATGATGTTTGCTCAAGCAAACTCAGAACATTGTCGGCATAAAATTTTTAATGCTAGCTGGTTTATTGATGGCATTGAACAAAAAGAATCGTTATTTGGCATGATAAGAAATACTCATAAAAAATCGCCACATAAAACCATTGTTGCCTATTCAGACAACTCTTCTATTATACAAGGGCAAGAAATCCATCGTTTTTATTCTGATGTACAAGGTATTTACGAGCCACATCAGGAAATCACGCATTACCTAATGAAGGTTGAAACTCATAACCACCCAACAGCTATATCTCCTTTTTCAGGGGCAGCAACTGGATCAGGCGGGGAAATTAGAGATGAGGGGGCAACGGGAAGAGGGTCAAAACCGAAAGCTGGACTAGCAGGGTTCTCTGTGTCGAATCTAAATATACCTGGATTTAATCAAGACTGGGAAAGCCATGGTATTGGTCGTCCAGATCGGATTGCGTCCGCATTGCAAATAATGATAGATGGTCCGATTGGTGCAGCATCCTATAATAATGAATTCGGTAGGCCTAACATTCTAGGGTATTTTCGAACACTAGAGATAAAAGTAAATAATGAATGGAAGGGCTACCATAAACCCATTATGTTGGCTGGTGGTATTGGAAACATAAGTGACGCTCATACTGCAAAAGAACCGTTGTCGGAAAATAACCTTCTTATACAACTGGGAGGTCCAGCAATGCTAATAGGCTTGGGTGGTGGTGCAGCATCAAGTATGGAAACCGGCACCAATCAAGAAAGCTTAGACTTTGATTCAGTTCAAAGGGGTAATCCTGAGCTTCAAAGAAGAGCCCAGGAGGTAATAGATAGGTGCTGGCAGATGGGAAAGGACAATCCCATTCTTAGTATTCATGATGTTGGTGCTGGCGGATTATCAAATGCATTTCCCGAGCTAATTCATGATGGTGGTGTAGGAGCTATTTTTGATCTAAGGGCTATACATAATGAAGAGCTCAGTATGAGCCCTAAAGAGATATGGTCAAATGAAGCACAAGAAAGGTACGTGCTTGCTATAGATAAAAACAGTTTGAATATTTTTGAAGCAATATGTAAAAGAGAAAGGTGTCCTTTTGCTGTTGTAGGAAAAGCAACTAAAGAAAATAAATTAATTGTAGAGGACGGTTTGCTTAATGATATTCCTGTAAACATGGACCTTAATGTACTTCTTGGTAAACCACCCAAAATTATTAAGAAAATAAACTCTAAATTTCCCTTAACTAAAAAGTCTGATTTATCGTATCCTAAACTTTCAGTAAGCATTAAGAAAGTTCTCAATTATCCTGCAGTTGCGAATAAAAGCTTTCTTATAACTATTGGAGATAGATCGGTGACAGGGTTAATTGCACAAGACCAAATGGTTGGGCCTTGGCAGGTACCTGTAAGCAATGTTGGAGTTACTAAATCAGATTTTCAAGGGTCTTTAGGTGAGGCTTTTGCTGTAGGTGAAAAAGCTCCTATAGCAATAACTAATGCTCCAGCATCTGCAAGAATGGCAGTTGGCGAAGCATTAACTAATATAGCAGCTAGCTTCATCAATGACATAAGTGATATTAAGCTTTCGGCTAACTGGATGTCTTCTGCAGGAAATGATGAAAATGATTTTGCTTTATTTGAGTCGGTCAAGACTATTGGAATGGATTTATGCCCAAAACTAGGAATTAGCATACCTGTCGGGAAAGACTCCATGTCAATGCAAACTAAGTGGGGTGATGGTGAAGAAAAAAATGTAGCCTCACCAATGTCTGTAGTGATTACCGCCTTTAGTGAATGTCCTGATGTAACAAAAACACTAACCCCACAGCTTGAAAACAATGAAAAAACGACATTGCTATTTATTGATCTAGCTGCTGGAAAAACAAGGATGGGCGGATCATCACTCAATCTTGTGAATCAATTAGTTAGTGGTAAAACTCCTGATCTAGAAAACCCTGAGTTTTTTAAAAAGTTTTTTCATCTCATCCAAACTCTTAACAAAGAAAATAATATTTTAGCCTACCATGATCGTTCCGATGGAGGGCTTATTACGACATTACTTGAAATGGCTTTTGCAGGGCATTGTGGGTTAGATATTCAGCTCGGAAAGTTAGATGAGATTGCTTTATTGGAGTACTTATTTAATGAGGAATTGGGCGTTGTCATACAGGTTGATAATAGTAAATTGAAGTTTGTAACAGCTAGTATTGAAGATGCATTAGGCCATTCTGTTTACCCAATTGGGAGACCAACAAACAATCAATTAATTACCGTTACAGTTAACGGCAAGAAAGAATTTCAAGAAACAAGGGCCAACTTACAAAGTTGGTGGTCGGAAACAAGTTATCACATTCAATCACTTCGTGATAATCCAAAAACCTCCAAAGAAGAATACGAAAACATTCACCATAATAATGATCCCGGGATTAATCCGCAAATACACTTTGAGGTTCCACAAGTAATTCATTTCAATAAAATTAAGCCTAAAATTGCAATACTCCGAGAACAAGGTATTAACGGACATAGCGAAATGGCTGCTGCATTTTATTATGCGGGATTTGAAGCACATGATGTCCATATGTCAGACATTATCTCAGGGGCAAAAGTGCTTAGGGACTATCAAGCTTTAGCTGCTTGCGGAGGTTTTTCCTATGGGGATGTTTTAGGGGCAGGACAAGGCTGGGCTAAATCCATTCTATTAAATGAAAAATTACGGGATCAATTCCAAGCATTTTTCCATCGAGAAAACACCTTAACCCTTGGGGTCTGTAATGGATGTCAAATGCTAAGCCATATTAAAGAATTAATACCGGGGACTGATTGTTGGCCTAATTTTATAAAAAATGAATCGGAACAATTTGAAGCACGTTTTTTAAGTGTGTTAATTGAAAAAAACAACTCTCCATTTTTAGATGGTATGGAAGGAAGCATTCTTCCTGTCGCCATTGCTCATGGTGAAGGAAGAGTTAATTTTAGTAATGCGAGTCAATTGCATGAAGCCGTGAAGGGAAATTTTATTACTCTTAAGTATGTTGATAATAATAATCAGGGAACTTTAAGGTATCCCTACAATCCAAACGGTTCAGTATTGGGGATAACAGGTTTAAGTTCAACTGATGGCCGGGCTCTTATTATGATGCCTCACCCTGAAAGAGTATTTAAATCAGATCAAAATTCATGGCATCCAAAAGGATGGAATGAATATGGTCCTTGGTATAGAATGTTTGCCAACGCAAATAATTTTTTTGCATAAACAGGGGAAATAAATGTACGAAATAATTAAAAAAGCTGCTTTATTAATGTTGGTCGTTTCGATGCAAGCTATTGCACTTAATGATTCTGAAGAAATGGAATTTGTTGGTGCGGTAAATGATGGGGATATCAAAATTGTTCAACGTTATGTTGAGACTATGAATGTAAATTTAGAGGACAGCTATTTCGCATGGACGCCCTTTCTTATGTCAGCGGCAAAGAACCAAATGGAAGTAATGAGATATTTGAAAGACAATGGTGCAAACATGAACTATACGCATCCCGTAACAAGATTTAATGCTCTCCATCATGCTGCATTTAATGGTAATAAGGAGATGGTCAAGTATTTAATTGATCTAGGAATTGAGCAAAAAAATCTCAAGGGTAATGTGACATTAATTCGCGCCCTTAACGAAGACAACAAAAAAGATATGGCAGAATTTCTTATCTCTCTTGGCATGAAAGACGATGGTTGCCAAGAAGATAGATGCTTCTAAATCATTTGTTTATAAAAAAAGCCAATATTAATTTATTGGCTTTTTTTTTATGAAGAAACTTATAATTTCAATTCAGATGACTAAAATTTACCTCCTGATATAATGTTTAGATTAAATATAACCCTCCTTATAGCAAGCTTTTTATTTGTGCCTTCTGTTTATTCCAACGAAGAATTCAGTAATTTTAAAAAATACAACCTAACAGAAACGCAGTTTAAGCTTGAGGTTATAACCAAACCATTTGATCATCCATGGGCGTTAACATTTGTTGATGAGAAGCATCTAATTGTCACAGAGAAAAATGGTGGTCTTTATAAGGTAAATATAAACAACGGAAGTAAAACATCAATCAAGCATAAAATTAATCATGTTGGCTATGATGGCGGAAGTATTGCTTACTCACAAGGTGGCCTCTTAGATGCTTACTTTAATAGTAAAGATGGTTATATTTATTTTACTTATAGCCATGACTTTAAAGAGCTCCACATTGATGGTAAGCCAAAGAAGAATTCTAGTACCGCAATTTCAAGAGGGAAATTGATCGGAAACCAAATAGAAGACCTGAAAGTTCTATTAATTGCTGAACCTAAACTTCCTACAAACAAACATTTTGGTTCTAGAATCGTTATTCTCAACGATCTTATTTATGCTGGCTTTGGAGAGCGTGATGAAGGAATGATTGCCCAAGATCCGAATAAACACCCTGGAAGCATCATTCGCATAAAAACCAACGGCGATATACCTAAAGATAATCCAAAATTTGACGAAAAAACTAAATGGCTGGCAGAAATTTTTACTATTGGCATTAGAAACCCTCAAGGAATAACAGTCTCTCCTCATGATAATGAGGTGTATTTTTCAAGTCATGGGCCTCGAGGGGGAGATCATATTGGTAAAGTTAAATCAGGCGCTAATTATGGATGGAAGGATATCGCATGGGGTGGAACTGAGTACTCATTCTTAAGTATTGGGGAGAAAGCGTTTAAAGAAAAATACGAGAAGCCAATTAAAACTTGGGTACCATCTATGGCTATTAGTAGCATCCAGTTTTATAAAGGAGAGGTTTTTCCTGAATGGGAGGGTGACTTGATTGTAGCGTCACTAAACGGACAAAGTCTTATTAGGCTTGAATATGAAAACAATGCTATTGTAAGTGAGGAAATAATTTTTAAAGATAAAATTGGGCGCATTCGAGACTTTGAAATTGACAAGCAAGGCAACATCTATCTTATCAGTGATTCGCCACATTCCTCCCTATGGAAATTAACGAACTAATTAGATTACAAAAGGAAAACTAATGAAAAAAACTATTACAGGTCTTTTGACGCTAATGCTATCTCTAGCCTTAAATGCTAATGAAACATTCTCTGGGTTTGTTATGCCAGAATCTGTTGCGGAAGGAAAAGATGGCTCCATCTATGTTTCAGAAATAGGTAAAAGAGACGTTGATAAAGATGGGAAAATTAGTAAAATTAATAAAGAGGGAGTCATTACAACTGTTGCTGAAGGTTTGTATGACCCTAAAGGTATTGTATTTTTTGAAGATAAGTTATACGTAACGGATCGTGATGTAATTCTAGAAGTAAATCTTGATGGCTCATGGGGAGTTTATTCAGGAACAATGGCATTCCCCAAAACACCTGTATTTCTAAATGATATTGATGTAGCAGATAATGGAGATCTTTACGTTACAGATTCAGGTGACTTTTCATCAAGCGGCTTTATTTTTCTTGTTAAGAAAAATGGTGAGATAAGTGTATTGTTTGATGGGGACAAAAATATTAAGGCACCTAATGGAATTTTACCTGTTCCAAATTCAAGACTGTTAATTGTTGACTGGGCTGGTGACTTATTAGAAGCCAACCTCACTAATAATGAAGTAAAAAAAATCGCAGAAGGGTTTGATGGTGGTGATGGCCTAGCTTATAACAATGGGGCTATTTATGTAAGCAGTTGGAAGCGTGGCGTAGTTTATAAGGTTGAGAATGGAGAAAGTACTGTCATTGCAGAAGGCTTTAAGGCGGCCGCAGACATCGCACTGAGTCTAGACAAGAAAAAGTTAATAGTTCCTGACATGATGGGTGGAACCGTGACATTGGTTGATGCTAAATAATCCTGAGATAAAAAAATATAGCTTTTAACTCCGTTTGGATTTACAAAAATAAAGCATCATTCTGCTATCATTACACTTTATCAACTTTATATCTGGGCTTAATGAACCTTCACGAATATCAAGCTAAAAACCTCCTCAAAATTTATGGAATTAATACGCCTAAACACGTTGTTGCCTCAACAACAAAAGAGGCAGAATTGGCAGTCCAGATGCTCAAAGGTAATGCTTATGCTATCAAAGCACAAATTCATGCTGGAGGGAGAGGTAAGGCTGGAGGGGTAAAAATTATCTCCACTGCCCAAGAAGCACAAGATTTTTCTGAAGCATGGCTTGGAAAGAACCTTGTAACTTATCAAAATGCTCCATTAGGGCAGCCGGTTCATAGGGTGCTGATCGAAGAAACGGTAACAATAAAAAAAGAGCTGTACTTTTCTTTATTAGTTGACCGTCAACTAGAAAAAATTACATTAATTTTTTCTTCGGCTGGAGGAACTGAGATAGAGGATATATCAAAAAAAAATCCAGAATTGATTTTAAAGATTAGCACATCAATACAGAAAGAATTTTCTGAGCAAGATGTGTCGAGCATATTAGACAAGCTTCAAATGAAAGCTAGTTCTATGCTTCTATTTAAGTCTCTTATAAAAAATACATTTAAACTTTTCACTGAAAATGATCTAAGTTTATTGGAAATCAATCCTTTGGTTATTACCAATGATAATGATTTGGTCGCTCTAGATTGTAAGATGAGTATCGACTCAAACGCTTTATTTAAACACCCTCATATTATTGATTTTCAGGATTGGTCACAAATTGACCACAAAGAGGCTGAAGCTCATCATGCAGGATTAAATTATATTGCTTTAGAGGGCAATATTGGCTGTATGGTTAATGGTGCAGGTCTTGCTATGGCCACAATGGATTTAATTAAATTATCTGGTGGTGAGCCGGCAAATTTTCTTGATGTTGGGGGGAGCGCCACAGCAGATACAGTAAGTAAAGCTTTTAAAATATTGCTGTCAGATCCAAAAGTGCGGGTTGTTTTGGTTAATATTTTTGGAGGGATTATGCGGTGCGATATTATTGCCAATGGAATCATCGCTGCGATTAAAGAGGTTGGTATTGAAATTCCTATTGTGGTTAGGCTAGAAGGAACAAATGTGGAGCTAGGAAAAGAAATATTAAATCAAAGTAACTTGAATATTATATCAGCTGAAAGTCTTACAGATGCAGCGACTCAATCTGTTCATCTTGCTTCTGGAGGTACATGATGGCTATTCTAGTTGATAAAAATACCCGAGTATTATGTCAGGGCTTTACTGGAAAGCAAGGCACTTTTCATAGTGAGCAGGCGATCACTTATGGAACAAAACTCGTTGGCGGAGTTACCCCTAGTAAGGGAGGGCAAACGCATTTAGGCCTCCCTGTATTTAATAACATGGTTGAGGCTGTCAATGAAACAAAAGCTAATGCCACAATGATCTACGTGCCACCTCCTTTTGCAGCAAACTCGATTATAGAGGCTAGTGAGGCTGGAATAGATTTGATAGTATGCATCACAGAAGGTATCCCCATACTTGAAATGCTAAGAGTCAAAGAAGTGATCAATGCTAATGGTTCAAAACTTATAGGGCCAAACTGCCCAGGAATAATTACTCCAGATCAATGCAAAATGGGAATAATGCCAGCAAGCATTCACCAAGCAGGAGCTATAGGTATTATTTCTCGGTCAGGCACCCTCACCTATGAGGCGGTTCATCAAACAACCGCATTTGGCCTTGGGCAATCTACATGTATTGGAATCGGGGGTGACCCCATCAAAGGGTTAAACTTTATTGAGTGCCTTGCTATGTTTGAAAAAGATCCAAGCACTAAAGGAATTATTATGGTGGGTGAGATTGGCGGAACAGATGAAGAATTGGCAGCTGAATATATTCAATCAAATATTACTAAGCCAGTTGTTGCACATATTGCAGGAATAACGGCCCCTAAAGGAAAGCGCATGGGGCATGCTGGTGCCATCATCTCTGGAAATACGGGTAAGGCGGAAGATAAAATTCGTTGCCTAGAAAAAGCTGGAGCTCTTATTGCTAGATCCCCTTCTGATATGGGTTCTATGATTAATAAGGTAATGATTCAATTATGATAAAAAAAATATTAAATCCTCTCGGGATATTGCTCTTAATTTTTTGTATAAATTTTTCAGCTTCCTCGGAAGAAGTGTCATACCTGTTAACAGCTTCTGCAAAAGGAGATATGGCAAGTGTGCGCGCAATCATAGAGAGTGGTGGGAATCCAAATACCACAGACAAGGATAAGGTTACTGCACTAATGTATGCTGCAAGAAAAAATCAAGTAGATGTGATTAAATTCTTAATACTTAGTGGAGCGAACGTAAATGCTGTAGAAGAAGACGGATGGACAGCCCTTATGTATGCAGCAAAAAAAAATTATACGAATACAGTCAAAATTCTTTTGGAAAATGGAGCTGATCCTAAGATTATTGATCCGGATGGATGGTCCGCATATGGATTAGCTGCAACCTCAGGATTCCACCAGACAATAGATCTATTAATTAAAGGTGGTATCGATCCTAATACAAGAAACAACTCTGGTTTAACAGTTCTTATGCTTGCCTGTAAAAGTGGTGATGTACAAACGATTAAAACGCTTCTTGATAATAAGGCACTAATTCACCTTAAAGACAAATACGGCAAAACTGCTTTGATGTATGCCGTAATTAATGGGAATAAAGATGCCGTCACATTCCTTTTAAATTATGGAGCGGAAGTAGATGCGTTTGATAAGAGTGAATGGACAGCATTGATTTGGGCGGTAAAAAGAAAGCAAACTGATATCGCCAAGATATTGATTGATAAAGGGGCGAATATCAATTATGAAGATAACGAAGGAACGCACATCATTCATTATGCGGTTTTTAGTGGGTCAGAAAAATTAGTTGAAATGCTAATTAATGCAGGAGTAAAACTAAAAGCTACTGATCAATACGGCTTAACTCCTTTAGTTTATGCTTTAAAGCAGAATAATACAAAAATGGTCAAAAAAATTAAGCTAGCCGGAGGGAGCTATTAATTGAAAGTACATTTGGCTCAGCTGAACACTATCGTGGGTGATTTAAACTTCAATAAAAATTTAATTCTTAAAGAAGCTGAAAAAGCAATGTTAAATGGCGCGGATATATTGCTAACGCCTGAGTTAAGTATATCAGGGTACCCTCCCGAGGACTTACTTTTAGACCATGAATTTATTAATGAGTGTGACAAGTGCGTAGATGAGATAGCCATAAAATTCCCAGATATCTTGATAGTTATCGGTCATCCCATGTTAGAAGATAATAAACTGTATAACTCCCTTAGCGCTCTCTACAAAAGTAAAGTCTTATGTACATACCATAAAAGAGTGCTTCCTAATTATGGTGTTTTTGATGAAAAAAGGTATTTTTCCGAAGGGAAAGATAATGCAACAATAAATTATAATGGGAAAAAAATAAGCTTTCTAATATGTGAGGATGTATGGACTGAAGGATTAGTAGAGTCCTTAGTTAAGCAAGGTGTAGATATCATCTTATGCATTAATGCCTCACCATTTGAGGTTAAAAAACAACAAAAACGCATTGATCAGATTACCAATAAGATAGCTGGAAATGAGGTTGCTTTGGTATATTTGAATGCTCTGGGAGGTCAGGATAATGTAGTTTTTGATGGAGGTTCATTTGTATATGACGGCATGAAGGGCTTAATATTTGAGCTTCCCCAGTTTTCTTTAACATCAGAAATAATTGACTTAAATGTAGGAACAAAACTTCTCCCAAAGATTTACAATGATTTAGAAATTATATTAAATGGGTTGGTCCTAGCTCTTCACGATTATCTCGAAAAAAATAACATAGAAAGAGTTTTTTTAGGGCTTTCAGGGGGTATTGACTCTGCATTAGTATTGTTTATAGCAACAAAAGCTATGGCGAAAAAAAATATCCACGCAGTAATGATGCCATCTAAATATACAGCCAATATAAGCCTTGAAGATGCTCAGAGTCTTACAGAAAATCTAGGGGTTAATTACCAGACTTACTCTATAGAAACATTAATAAACAATATCGATCAAGTTTTCAGCGAGGAATTTAAAAATCTTCCTGCTGATATAACCGAAGAGAATTTTCAAGCAAGAATTCGAGGGCTATTATTAATGGGGCTTGCAAATAAACATCATGGGATGGTTCTTGCTACTAGTAATAAAAGTGAGTTGGCTGTTGGTTATTCGACTATATATGGCGATATGGTAGGGGGATTTTGTGTGCTTAAGGATGTTCCAAAAACAATGGTCTACGATCTAGCAAGGCACATTAATAGAGAAGAAAATATCATTCCAAGCCGTATCATTACCAGAGAACCAAGCGCAGAATTAAAAAACAATCAAACCGACCAAGATACTCTGCCAAGCTATGAAATATTAGATGATGTAATACGTCTTTATGTGGAGGAAAAACAAACGCCGGCATTTATGATTGAGAGTGGTTTTGACTCTCAAATCGTTGAAAAAGTTGTAAACTTGATAAATGGCAGTGAATTTAAACGGCGTCAATCAGCCCCTGGGCCAAAAATAACAAGCAAAGCATTTAGTGTTGACAGGCGATTTCCAATAACAAATAAATATAAACCAAAATTACACTAGGAGTCACTATGAAAAAAATTGAAGCAATTATCAAGCCATTTAAACTCGATGAGGTCAGAGAGGCTTTATCTGAGATAGATATTATGGGGCTAACTGCCACTGAAGTTAAGGGATTTGGGAGGCAAAAAGGACATACAGAGCTTTATCGTGGAGCGGAATATGTTGTTGATTTTCTCCCTAAAATTAGGCTAGATTTAGTAGTTGCAGATAAGATGGTGGAAAAAGTTGTCGAAACTATTTTGAAAACAGCCCATACTGGAAAAATCGGAGATGGAAAAATTTTTGTTATGGACGTTGAGGAAGCGATAAGAATTAGAACAGGAGAGAAAGGTGATGCCGCTATTTAATTGGATCCTAAGATCTTTTTGATCTTATCAAGGTCCTCTTGAGTATCCACACCAATCGAATGGGCGCCATCATACTTAAATACCTTAATCTTTTGATGATTTTCCAAAGCCCTAAGCTGCTCAAGACCTTCGATACGCTCAAGGTTTGATTTGGGAAGTCCGCAAAAAAACCTCAAAAATTTTGCAGTGTATCCGTATATACCGATATGCTGAAGCGCTCCCTGTGCTATTGAATCCTCTCCACTAACTCTGTCATAAGGAATCATTGATCTACTAAAATATAACGCATAATCATCTCTTCCAAGCACTACCTTTACATTGTTTACGTTCGCAAAATCCTCAGTTCTTTCAAAACTAGAAGCAGCCGTGGCATAATCAACTTCCAGTTCACTCATTCCATGAGCTACTTTATTTATCAATAACGGATCTATAAGGGGTTCATCTCCTTGCAAATTAATGATTATGGTCTCATCATTCCAGTCCGTATGATTAAGAACCTCATTTATACGATCAGTTCCAGAGCTATGCTCTGGGTCTGTAATAATTGCCTTAAATCCAAATTGCTCAACACAATTGAAAATTCTTTCATCGTCGGTCGCAACAATAACCTCATCAGCGCCACTTAACCTAGCTTTTCTAGCTACATGGATCACCATGGGTAATCCAGCAATCTCGATTAATGGTTTACCAGCCAATCTAGTGCTGTTATATCTAGATGGAATTACTACCTTAAAAGACATTACTTATTCATCCAAGCTAACTACTCTTGCTTCACTTTCTAATAAGATTGGTATCCCGTCCTTTATTGGATATGCTAATTTTGCCGAATTCGAAACTAATTCGTTATTCTCCTTATCAAATTCTAATGGCCCCTTGGTAACCGGGCAAACTAAAATGCTAAGTAATTTTGTATCCATTAATTATAATCCCACCTTTATGAGCATTTCATTTATCAAATCAGCATCAATTTTAAGAGAAATAGATGCTACCCACAAATTATTATGTTTGATATGGGCACATTTAATTGCATCTTTTTCCGTTAAAACTATATACATATCTTGGTAATCATCAAAGTCGCTTTGAGTAAAGTTATAATGATCATCAAAAATTACTTTTTTAAAGTTTAACTGTTTAAGAGTCAATGTTCTAAAGAATTTATCGGGATTAGCAATAGCAGTAAAGGCAACTAGGTTCTTATCCCTAATAGAAGAAAAATTAATTTTTCTTTTTCCGTTAATTGAAATCAATTGATCGTCACAAATCGACTTCACTGTATTGGCAGCAGAAATTTTTAATTTTCCGTTATCGTCAATACTTATTATGGCGTCAGCTTTTTCTAGTCTTGATAATGGCTCCCTTAATGGTCCAGTTGGAATCAATCTCTGGTTTCCAAAATGCCTTGTACCATCTACAAGAAGAAATTCATAGTCACGAAATAATGAATAGTGCTGCAGACCATCATCAGAAAGAACTATCTGAGTTTTCGGATATAATTTTAAAAGGTGATCGGCGGTTAAGAAACGTTTTTTTCCAACAAATACCGGACAATCCACTTTGGTCTTAATGAGTAATGGTTCATCGCCAACATCTTGAGCTGCAGAGGAGGTTAATACTTCTCGAGGATTAGAGTAATTTGATTTGTATCCCCTGGAAATTATTCCTACATTTATATTTTTTTGTATCAATTGATTGGCCAACTCAATTATAAAAGGAGTTTTCCCCGTTCCTCCAATTGTAATATTACCAACAATAACCACAGGAACATTAATTTTCCTTACATTCAAAATATTCTTTTTATACAAAAAATACCTTACACACAGAAGGATATAAAATAATATGCTTACGGGAAGTAAAAAAGCTCCCCAAGTGAGCTTTTTATAATGCTGATCCCGCATGAGGCTCTCGATAGACCTCATTTTAACTAAATCCTCTTTTATACAAAGCCGTGTACTTTCCTTTTTTCTTCATTAGCTCGTTATGATTACCTTGTTCAGCTAGCTCACCATCGTGGATTACTAAAATCTTATCCGCATTCATTATTGTACTTAATCTATGTGCAATGACTATTGAAGTCCTTTTTTTCATTAAGTTATCAAGAGCGTCTTGAACCAATAATTCTGATTCCGAATCAAGTGCTGAAGTAGCCTCGTCCAATAATAATATGGGGGCATTTTTTAGGATAGCTCTTGCAATAGCAATCCGCTGTTTTTGCCCACCAGATAACTTAACTCCTCTATCGCCAATAACATGATTGAATCCGTGAGGAAGTTTTTCAATAAACTCTATGGCATTAGCTGCTTTTGCTGCTTTTTTCACAGCCTCTATACTACTTTTTCCTTTAGCTCCATAAGCAATATTATTAAATACTGTGTCATTAAATAGGATGGTGTCCTGACTAACTAGGGCAATTTTTTCTCTGAGGCTTGGCAACTTACAGTCATTAATATTTATACTGTCTATCTGAATCTCACCCTCAGTAATCTCATATAAACGAGGTATCAAATTAATTAAAGTAGTTTTTCCTCCACCCGATTTACCAACTAAGGCAATTTTTTCTCCTGGTTTTGTTGAAAAAGATATTTTATTAATAGCTGGATTTCTTTCCCCAGGGTAAGAAAAGGTGACGTTATTAAAATGAATTTCTCCTTTAATTTTATTTAATACTTTTTTCCCTGCATTTTTTTCCTCAGGCTCATCCATTACACTAAAAATGCTTATTGCTGCCGCATAACCAACCTGAATCTGTTCATTAATGGCTGTAATCTTTTTTATTGGTGAAATTAGCATCAATAATGCTCCAACAAAAGCAGCAAATTCGCCAGCAGTAAAATGACTGATTGAATAAAAAACTACTGAAGCCAGTGCAATTGCAGACATAACCTCTATAACTAGACTGTTTATGCCAGACATTTTCGCAAGCTTTGTATGCATCTTACGGTTTCTGATTGTTATATTGGTAAATCTTTTTAATTCAAAAAAAGCCGTGCCGAATATTTTAACTATTCTTTGTGAGGCTATAGCTTCTTCTGATATTCGAGTCATATCACCCATAGATTCTTGAACTTCCGAACCAGCCTGCCTTAACCTTGGTGAGACTTTTTTAAGGTATAAGGCCATTATTGGAGCCATTACTGCAAAAATTAACGTTAAAAACCAATCTAAATAAAGCATATATCCAACAATACCTATGACCGTTAGAACGTCCCTAATTGCATCTAATGCTACCTTGGTCACAATTGTTGACAGCTGTTCAGTCTCATACGTCAGCTTTGAAACAATATTACCAGCGGCATTATTATCAAAAAACTTAACTGGTAGAGCCATTATTCTTTTGAAAGAATCGAATCTCAGATCTTCCACTATCTTTCTTGAAACCCATCTCATAGAATAACTTGAAATAAATCCAGCCAATCCCCTTAGACTCATTAGGAGGACAATAGCAATTGGCAGTAACATTGAGGCGTCAGCAGATTTCTCCACCAAGCCTTCATCAGTAATTTTTTTAATTAATGCCAAAAACCCTGTATTTGTAAGCGCTAATATGAATAATGAAATAATGCTAAAACTTAAAATTAATTTATATTTAAGGGCGTATTTTAATAGCCTTAAATAAATGACTTTAAAGCTTGGTTGTTGGGATTTTTTTATCTTATCGTTCAACATAATTGTATGGTGTGGCCCTTATTTTAACTTGGTTGAAAAAGTTATTTTGTTCAACCCGGCCAACCTTGACGCCTCCATAACATTAACTACAGCCTGATGAGTTGCCAGTGCATCTGCATTAATAATAATTGGAATATCAGTCTTACCTTCTGATGCAACTTTAATCTTGCTTACCAGAGTATTAAGGTCTGTTGATTCAACTGGGATTTCATTAACAGAGTACCTTCCCTCTTTTGTTACTTCGATAGTGATAAATCCCTCTTGTTTATTATTTTGATTGGCTTCGGCCACTGGAAGATTAATTTTCAATTCACTGAATTTGGAGAAAGTTGTACTAACAACTAAAAAAATGATTATTACGAGCAGAACATCAATCAGTGGGATAAAATTAATTTCAGGATCTTCTAGGTTTGTTTTTCTTCTAAAATTCATTTTTTTACTTTCGCTCACCTCTAATAACTTCCACTAATCTCAGAGCCTGTTGCTCCATCTCATTTACTAAATGATCTACCTTAGACCTAAAATATCTAAAAGCTATCATAGCCGGTACTGCCACAACTATTCCTCCTGCAGTATTGTATAAAGCAATGGAAATTCCTCTGGCAAAAATACTTACATCATGGCCCGTAGAGGTAAAGGAGCTAAATAATTCCACCATACCAATAATGGTTCCAAACAAACCTAATAATGGCGCTACAGTTGATATTGTACTAAGAAATCCTAAATACTTTTCTAGCCTAAAACTTGCGAGCGATCCTGCTTCTTCAATTGAATCTTTTATTACCGCTAAAGATGCATTTTTATTTTCAATAGCTACAGCCATTATTTCACCCAGTGGAGAGCTCTTTTTAAGCGCTTCGATCGATTCTTTATTAACAACATTAGAACTGATCAAGCTGGAGGCATCTATCCAAAGATTGCTAGGGGCAATATTAGATTCCCTCAACGTCCATAATCTCTCTAAAATAATAGCCACCCCAAAGATTGACGTTGCTATCAAGGGCCAAATTGGCCAACCTGCAACCACGATAATGTTCCACACTATTTACTACTCCCTATAAATTGAATTGGGTAGAAACTATGCTATCTACTATTAATTGTGCCTTCGTTTAAATAATAAATCTTTTTCATTTTTCTTGCTAACGCAAGATCATGAGTTACAAGCACTATAGAGGATTTTAATTCATCAGCTAATTCAAGAAACATTTCAAATACTAGTTTGGCATTTTTATGGTCTAAATTACCCGTTGGCTCATCAGCTAGAATCAATTTAGGCTCTGTTATCAACGCTCTTCCTATGGCAACCCTTTGTTTCTCTCCACCCGACAGTTGATGTGGGTAATGTTCAGCTCTTTTTGTAAGACCTAAAGTTTTAAGTATTTTTAAGGCTTGGTTACGCCCTTGTTCATAACTTCCACCTTTAATAATCAGTGGCATAAGAATATTTTCTAGTGCTGTGAAATCAGGGAGCAAGTGATGTGCTTGATACACAAATCCAATAAGTACATTTCTCATTACTGCTAATTGTGATTGATTCAGAGTGGCTAAGTTTTTATTATCAATTTCAACAGAGCCTTTGCTCGGAATATCTAAACCAGCCATCAGGTGTAAAAGAGTGCTTTTTCCTGAGCCTGAAACTCCTGTTATAGCAATATTTTCTCCTTGAAACAAACATAGATTAATTTTATTTAAAATTGGTGTATCAAGCCCTGCGTAAACCTTACTCAGGTCTATTAAATTTAGAATCATAGACTTATTCATACTTTAAAGTCACTGCGGGGTCTAATTTGGAAGCTTTAATGCTTGGGTATATTGAGGCTACAAAAGATAAAAACAAACCCATAAAACTAATATATACAATATCGCTACTTAAAATCTTTGAAGGCACCTCACTGATATAGTAAATATCTTTTGCCAGAAACTGAATGCCAAAAAAACCTTCTATAAAAGGAATAATAATGTCTATATTTGCAGCAATCAGTATTCCAATAAATACACCTAAAAATGTACCCATAATTCCTGTAAGCGCGCCTTGCAACATAAAAATAAGCAATATGCTAAGCTGGCTAGCTCCAATAGTTCGCAAAATAGCGATGTCGGACTTTTTCTCTGTTACACCCATTACTAATGTTGAGACTATATTAAATGCAGCTACAGCAATGATGAGGGTTAGAATAATTGACATAACTTTTTTTTCAAGTTGAATGGCTGAGAATAGATTGGTGTGTTTTTTAGTCCAATCCAAGACATAGAATTTATTACCAGCATTGATAGCATTATTTATAGCTGCAGAAGATTCTGAGGTCTTATCAAGATCTTTTAACTTTACTCGTATTCCGGAAA
The DNA here is from genome assembly GCA_000168995.1 of Methylophilales bacterium HTCC2181. Taxonomy (GTDB): domain Bacteria; phylum Pseudomonadota; class Gammaproteobacteria; order Burkholderiales; family Methylophilaceae; genus BACL14. The sequence continues at coordinate 1,148,402 of AAUX01000001.1, forward strand.
TTTCACTTCCCATTTGAAAAAACTTTTGCGCATCTTTCATGTGTATGAGGACCAATCCAGCATCGTACTCATACATTCCAGCATCAAAAATACCTGCAACTGTAAATTGTTTTATCCTTGGTAACATGCCTACCGGTGAAAAATTTGCCTGAGATGAAATCATTGATATTTTGTCCCCCAGATCAAGAGAAAAATATCTAGCCAGATCTATGCCAATCAAAATTTCAAATTTTCCGGGGGTTACTTTAAAGTCGCCAGCCGTTAACTGCTGCTCCAAATTACTTACTGTTGATTCATTTTCTGGGTCCACTCCTCTTACCAGAACCCCTCTATTATATTTTCCTATTGATACTAAGGCTTGGCTGCTGGTAAAGGGGGCGGTGGATTCAATATTATTTAACGAGGATATTTTTCTTTCAGTTTCTTGCCAGTCCCCTAGATTAGAGGCTGCGCTTATCACCTCAACGTCAGATGCAACATTTAAAATTCTAGCTCTAAGCTCTGATTGAAATCCGTTCATAACAGATAACACTACAATTAGGGCCATTACACCTAACGCTATGCCTATGATGCTGGTAAGTGAAATAAAAGAGATGAAATTATTTTTATTTCTGAGTCGCGTATATCTTGACGCAATCCACAGCTCGTAAAAATGTTCCTTGAAAAAATCTTCTTTTATCATATTTTAATTAAATTTTAGATGTCGCATTCTGCTAGAATTATGGCATGTTTACAGGAATAATAGAATCAGAAGGCACCATTAACTCTTTAGTTAAAAAAGGCGCTGATATAAGTGTAAAAGTTTTGTTCGATAATGGCATGCTCGATGATATTCAGCTTGGTGACAGCATAGCAGTGAATGGCGTTTGTCTTACTGTAGAGGCTCTTACAAATAACGAGCTCAGCTTTTATTTATCAGTTGAGTCTATCTCCAAAATTGCAGATCTAAAGTTAAATCAAAAAGTTAACCTTGAAAGATCTCTTAAAATGAACGGACGAATATCGGGCCACTTCGTTTTTGGGCATGTGGATGGTGTATGTGATATCAAAGAGATAAAAAAGTTAGATGGTTGCGAGCAATGGTTCATAGAAGCCCCTAACAATCTTATAAAATATATTGCACAAAAAGGCTCAGTATCATTATCGGGAGTGAGTCTGACAGTTAACTCTGTTGATGAAAACGTCTTTAGTGTAAATCTTGTTCCATTCACATTAAGCCATACAACCCTAAAATACAATAAAACTGGTGATAAATTAAATATTGAAATCGATATGTTAGCTAGATATGTTGAGTCAATAAATAAGGCATGATTATTTAATGATAAATAAAATAGAAGAGTTGATAGAGGATCTAAGACAGGGAAAGATGGTTATTCTTGTGGATGATGAAGATCGGGAGAATGAAGGTGATTTAGTTGTTGCTGCTGAGTTTATCAGTCCAGAACATATTAACTTTATGGCTAAATTTGGGAGGGGGTTAGTTTGTTTAACTCTTACAGAAGAAAAATGCAAAAAACTTAAGTTGCCACTTATGGTCGAGCAAAATGAAGGTCAGTTAGGTACTAATTTTACCGTATCAATTGATGCAGCAACAGGCATTACAACCGGAATTTCTGCGTCTGATAGGTCAAATACCATAAAAGCCGCTATTAATAAAAGTTCGGACCATAAAAGTATCGTGAGGCCAGGACATATCTTCCCTCTTACCGCTCATCCTGGCGGAGTTCTTTATCGTGCTGGTCATACTGAAGCCGGATGTGACCTTTCAAGCTTGGCAGGGCTTGATCCGTCCTCTGTCATATGTGAAATACTGAATGACGATGGGAATATGGCGAGAATGCCTGATTTGATTTCTTTTGCTAAGACGCACGATATAAAAATTGGTTCGATAGCCGACTTAATAGAGTTTAGAAGTAAAAAAGAAAAGTTGATAGAAAAAATAAGTGAAAAATTAATCAAAACAACATTTGGAGAAATGCGGTTAATTTTATACACAGACCTTTTGTCTAAAAATACTCACATTGCATTAGTTAAGGGAAAAATAGAAAGTAATGACAATATTTTAGTAAGGGTTCATGAGCCCTTATCAATTCTTGATTTTATTGAAGCTGAAACCAATCACTCGTGGCCACCTCTTGAAGCATTAGCATTGATCAGAAATGAAGATAAAGGGGTTATTATTTTTCTTAACTATCAAGAATCACAAAACAAAATTACAAAAGCACTTGATGCTGATAAGCAAGCTACCAATAAAAGAAGTGATTTGAGAAATTATGGTATTGGATCTCAAATCCTAGTGGATTTAGGTGTATCAAAGATGAGGTTGTTATCCTCACCAAGAAAAATGCCCAGCATGACAGGTTATGGCCTTCAAGTTACTGAATTTATTGAAAATCTTTAAATAGCATTTTAGCAATAGCATGATAAAATAAGGGTAATATGAATTTATATTTTATAAAAACTTCTGTTCATAGTCCACTTAAATCTATTTCACTTTTTTTTCAATACCGCTATAAAGTGAGTGCTCTTGTTTGATATGGCACCCTCATCAAACATACGGCCCAATACAAATGTCATCGCTTTTGATTTTGGTGAAAAAAAGATTGGTGTTGCAATAGGGAATAGCATTACGAAAACTGCTCATCCTCTTGAAACAATAAGAAAAGTAAAGAAAAGTGAGCGCATTGAAATTATTGAAAATTTATTGAATGAATGGGAGCCTGGTATAGTTGTTGTAGGCCTACCTTTAAACGAAGATGGTACAGAAAGCAGATTAACTTTATTGGCACAGAATTTTGCAAAAAAGATTAAAAACCGATTTCAGGTTCCAATTGTTATGGTAGATGAAAGGTATACATCGGTTGAAGCGAAAATTCTTCTTAATGAGAATGTCAAAAGTATAAAAAAAGGAAATCAAGTAATAGATCAAGTTGCCGCACAAATTATTCTAGGCTCATACTTTGATAGATCCTAAAAATACACTTCCGGATCCAATTTTATTAATTAAAAAAATGGCCGCAGAGCTTTCGAAAGAAATTGACTCCAACACTTGTTTGATTGGTATCCCAAAAGGTGGCCATTTAATCATAAATGAATTAAAAGGTATGTTGTCTTCTTCTACCCTTGATTATGGATTAATTGATACATCATTTTATCGTGATGATCTAGAAATTTCTGGATTAAAGGTCAAGGAAATGACTACGGATGTAATGTTTAATATCCATGATAAAAAAGTTATCCTGATTGATGATGTTTTTTATACAGGAAGAACTAGCCGTGCAGCAATAAACGAATTATTTGACTTTGGAAGGCCTCGAGAAATATTGCTATACGTATTAATCGACAGGCAATCAGCTCAACTTCCCATAAAACCAAATTACTCTGCTTTTCAGGTAAGCCCAAAAAAAAATAACTACATTAATTTAGAGGAAAATAATAAATCCCTCACTTTTAGAACAAAAATAATAAATGAGTAAAATTCAATATTCGAATGATGGCAACATAAAACATCTTCTGACTATAGAGGGGCTTCAGGAAGAACTTATTTATAAAATTTTTGATCTTGCTGAATCATTTCTAAATGTTGGAAATAGAGAAATTAAAAATGTTCCGCTTTTGCGAGGCAAAACAATATGTAACCTCTTCTTTGAAAACAGTACGAGAACAAGAACAACATTTGAAATTGCGGCTAAAAGATTGTCTGCTGATGTAATAAACCTTGATATAGACTCTTCATCACAATCAAAGGGTGAGTCAATATTTGACACTGTAGATAACCTTATATCAATGGGAGCTGATATTTTTGTCGTTAGGCATCCAGAGCCAGGAATGCCAGAGTTACTAGCTAAGCATGTTGGTGGCAATGCTCATATTATAAATGCGGGGGACGGTAATCACGCTCATCCAACCCAAGGATTGCTCGATACATTCACTATTAAAAAATACAAGAATAGATTTGATAATTTGTCTGTTGCAATCATTGGTGACATAAAACATTCAAGGGTAGCTAGATCTGAAATACATGCACTAACAACATTAGGTGTCCCTGACATTAGACTAATCGGTCCAACAGATCTCATGCCAACAGATATGAGTAAAATCAACCTTAAGATATTTGAGAGTATGGATGATGGATTAAAAAATGTTGATGTAATCATGATGCTTAGAATTCAGAAAGAAAGAATGATTGGGGCTATTATTCCTGAAGAAGGGGAATACTCGGAAAAGTATGGGTTACGAAAAAAACATCTATTATTAGCAAAAAAAGATGCAATCGTTATGCATCCAGGTCCAATGAATAGGGGCATTGAGATAGATTCTGATGTTGCAGATGGTCAGCAATCGGTAATATTGTCACAAGTAACCTTTGGCATTGCTATCAGAATGGCTGTGATGTCGATGTTGATTGGAAAAAATATTTAGCCAGTTGATTGAAGAATTGTTATAATCGCAAGGATCTTCCAATTACTTAAGGATAAAATATGCTTGAAAAATTACTAAACGCCCTATTTGGAAAATCATCGCCAGAGAAACCAGCAGCTAAGAAACCAGCAGCTAAGAAACCAGCAGCTAAGAAACCAGCAGCTAAGAAACCAGCAGCTAAGAAACCAGCAGCTAAGAAACCAGCAGCTAAGAAACCAGCAGCTAAGAAACCAGCAGCTAAGAAACCAGCAGCTAAGAAACCAGCAGCTAAGAAACCAGCAGCTAAGAAACCAGCAGCTAAGAAACCAGCAGCTAAGAAACCAGCAGCTAAGAAACCAGCAGCTAAGAAACCAGCAGCTAAGAAACCAGCAGCTAAGAAACCAGCAGCTAAGAAACCAGCAGCTAAGAAAAAATAAAGTTAAACGAAAATTGTATTTTAAAAAACCAGGCTACTGCTTGGTTTTTTTTTAAAATGGATAAAATCAAAAAAAATTTACTAATACTTAATCAGCAAATAGAGTCTATAAAAGCTTCTAATAGAACTGTTATTGTTGCGGTCAGTAAAAAACAGGATTCTTCTAAAATTATTGAGGCTATTAAATCCGGCCAAACTATTTTTGGTGAAAACTATGTCCAAGAAGCTCTAGAAAAACAAGAGATTCTTAAAAAATATAACCTTGAATGGCACTTCATTGGTCCGATCCAAAGCAATAAATGCAAAGCAATAGCAGAAAATTTTTCGTGGGTACAAACAGTTGATCGCCTAAAGACTGCCATAAGAATTAATGATGCTAGAGAAGGTATGGAGCCCATTAATGTTTGTCTGCAAATAAATATAAGTAGTGAAGATTCAAAAGGTGGGGTTATGCTAGAGGCGGCTGAAGATTTGTTCAAAGAAGTGAGTAAGCTTAAAAACTTGAATATTAGAGGGTTGATGGCCATACCATCAAATACAAGTAATGCACACGTTTTAAAAAAAGAATTTCAGTTGTTAAAAAATGCTTATGATGAATTTAAAAAAACCTATCCAAGCATTGACACACTATCAATGGGTATGTCAAATGACTATTTAGAAGCCATTCAGCAAGGTGCTAATATGATCAGAGTTGGTAGTAATATTTTTGGAGAGAGAAAGTAATGATCAAACAAAAAAAAATTATTTTTGTCGGTGGCGGAAATATGGCGAAAGCAATAATTTATGGTCTGATTAACAATGGTTATACACAGTCCAATCTTTTTGTTATTGATCCTTCAGCCGACCAACTTAATACAATTTCTAGTGACTATTCTGTCAACGTGTCTACATCTATGTGCCAACTAAATGGGGGTGAAATAATAATCTTAGCTACAAAACCCCATCATATTAAATCTATATGCGAGTCCATAAAAGATAATTTGAATCAACAACTTATAATTTCTATTGCAGCCGGTATTTCAATTAAAAATATAAGTAAATGGCTTGGTAACTATAAACATATTGTAAGAACAATGCCAAACTTGGTAGCTCAAATACAGCGAAGTATGACTGCATTATGTGGTGCAGAGGAGCTTTCTCAAGACCATAAAAACGATGCACAAAGTATTTTTAATACCATCGGAAAAATATTATGGCTGAATGATGAGTTCAAAATTGATGCAGTGACCTCAATTTCAGGCAGCGGTCCCGCTTATGTGTTTTACTTTCTTGACTCTCTTATTGAGGCGGGAGAAAAAGTGGGTCTAAGCAGGGATGAAGCTGAATATCTTGCTCATGAGACACTCATAGGTTCAGCAATCATGTCTGAATCTTATCTGAATGATCTTGGAACCCTCATAAATAACGTCTCGTCAAAGGGTGGAACGACTGAACAAGCAATAAGTGTGCTTAAGAATAAAGACCTTAAAGAAATTATTGGTCTAGCAGTTGCTTCTGCATTTAAAAGAGCAATTGAAATTGGAAGCAAGTAAGTGAAAGGGGAAAGTATAGTTGTTGGCTTATCTGGTGGTGTAGATTCTGCTGTAACTGCTTGGTTGTTAAAAGATCAAGGTTACGATGTTACTGCTTTATTTATGAAGAACTGGGAAGATGATGACGAGGATGAATACTGCTCAAGCAAACAAGATTTGCTTGATGCTATAGCAGTAGCAGAGAAAATTGGGGTTGATATTGAGGTAGTTAATTTTGCAAAAGAATATAAAGAAAAAGTTTTTTCCTTATTTATTGACGGTCTTAAAACTGGAATTACGCCCAACCCGGATATTTTATGTAACTCGGAAATTAAATTTGATGCATTTTTAAACCATGCACTTGCATTGGGGGCCGATAAAATAGCGACCGGCCATTACGCAAAGGTTATGGAAAGAGATGGTTTGTTTTATTTGCTTAAAGGAGATGATGGCTCCAAAGATCAAAGTTACTTTCTTCATCGGCTTAATCAAGACCAGCTATCAAAATCAGTCTTCCCTCTAGGTGGGCTGTTAAAAAAAGATGTGCGAGAAATTGCTAGAAAAAACTCTCTTCATATTCATGATAGAAAAGACTCTACAGGTATATGCTTTATAGGTGAAAGGCCTTTTGCAGAATTTATTGGGGGATACATAAACAAAGATCCGGGAAGTATAGTTAGCGCCGACGGAGGTGAAGTTCTAGGTACTCATGATGGCTTAAATTTTTACACAATAGGGCAAAGACAAGGCCTTAAAATAGGTGGAGTTCAAAAAGGTAATGGTAAGCCATGGTTTGTTATAAGCAAAGATTTTAAAAAGAACCAACTTGTTGTTGGGCAAGGCCATGATCACCCTCTTCTTTTTAACGATGGTCTGATTGCTAAGGAAATGCATTGGATTGGAGAAAAGCTACCTAGAGAGAATTGGGTTTATGCCGCTAAAACAAGATATAGGCAACCTGATGCTCCTTGTGAAATTGATGATATCAACGATGTCTCAGCCACAGTATTGTTTGGTCAAAAACAATGGGCTGTTACTCCCGGTCAGTCAATTGTAATTTATGAAAGCAATGTATGTTTGGGTGGAGGATTTATTGAGCAAGCAATTAATATGAAAAATATTAAGCAATGAAGCTAAATAAAAACATTATCTTAGATGCTGTAAACAATAACGTAGTTTCTGCCATTGCTGAAGACATTAAAAATATAGATAAATCGTCAACACTTGTTCCCTCAAATATAAATGGAGTTGCTATTGTTAAAGCAAATCAAAAAGCTATTTTATGTGGCAAGCCATGGTTTGAGAAAAGCTTCAAATTAATTGACAAAGGAATCACGTGTCAATGGGGTATTGAAGAAGGGCAAGAGTTTAAAAAAAATCAGATTATTTGTACACTTCATGGGAAATACAACAAATTGCTTGAAGGTGAAAGAATTGGTTTAAATTTCTTACAAACTCTTTCTGCTACTGCAACTTCTACAAATATTCTGGTGAAAAAAATTGCACAGACATCCTCTGTTCTCCTGGACACAAGAAAAACAATTCCTGGATTAAGAATTGCCCAAAAGTATGCGGTAAAAATTGGTGGGGGTCTCAATCAGAGACTTGGTCTATATGATGAAATTCTAATAAAAGAAAATCATATTAAATCGTTCGGATCCATACGAGCAGCCATAGAAAATGTAGGGAATAATAATTACCAAATAGAGGTTGAAACCATTGGTGAGTTAATAATTGCGCTAGAGTGTGGCGCTAAAAATATTTTGCTGGATAATTTTTCAATCCTCAAAGCAAAAGAAGCTACCTTAATCAACAAAGGAAAAGCAATGCTAGAGGTGTCAGGCAATATTAATATTGATAATATTTTAGATTATGCCAAATTAGGCATACCGAGAATTTCTGTTGGGGCAATTACTAAAAATATTGAAGCGATTGATTTTTCAATGATTATTGACACAATTTAGCCAACTTCGCTTGAGCTAAGCGCTTCTAAAGGGTATCATATTTGTTTAATTGAAACGCTCCTTGCATGAAACCTGAAATTATAACTGGCGCTGAAATCGTCATTCGCTCACTTCAAAAAGAAAGTGTAGATTTTGTATTTGGCTACCCTGGTGGTGCCGTATTAAATATATATGACGCAATATTTAAGCAAAAACACTTTAAGCATGTCCTAGTCAGGCACGAGCAAGCTGCTGTGCATGCTGCAGATGCTTTTTCTCGAGCCACCGGAAAGGTTGGCGTTGCACTAGTAACCTCTGGCCCAGGGGCAACTAATGCTGTAACGGGTATAGCGACCGCTTATATGGATTCTATTCCAATGGTTATAATCAGTGGTCAAGTCCCTACGCATGCAATCGGTGAGGATGCATTCCAGGAATGTGACACTGTTGGAATCACAAGACCTTGCGTAAAGCATAATTTCCTCGTAAAAGATGTTAACAAAATAGCAAGCACTATTAAAAAAGCATTTTATATTGCGGCTACAGGTCGCCCAGGTCCAGTCTTGGTTGATATTCCAAAAGATATTACAGCGGAGGAGGCTGAATTTGTTTATCCAGAAACAGTAGCCTTGCGATCCTACACTCCGGTAACCAAAGGGCATTTAGGTCAGATAAAGAAAGCCTTAGACTTATTAATCAAAGCAAAAAAGCCCATGGTTTACTCTGGTGGAGGAGTTGTTTTGGGCGACGCCGCAGAGTCTTTAAAAAAACTTATAGACACTCTTGGCTTTCCAGTAACCAATACGCTTATGGGGCTGGGTGGCTTCCCTGCCTCGGACGAAAAGTTTTTAGGCATGTTAGGCATGCATGGAACTTATGAAGCCAATATGGCCATGCAGGATTGTGATGTTTTGATTGCAGTTGGTGCAAGGTTTGATGATAGAGTTATTGGGAATCCTGACCACTTCCTTTCTAAGCCTAGAAAAATTATTCATATTGATATAGACCCTGCTTCTATCTCCAAAAGAGTTAAAATTGATGTGCCGATAGTAGGTGATGTAAAAATCGTTTTAGACGATATGCTGGAGTGTTATGGCGAAGTAAAGAGTGATCATGATAAAAGCCGTGTAAAACCTTGGCTTGCCCAAATTAAAGAATGGGCTAGCAAAGATTGTATGGCTTTTGAAGATGATGGCTCTTTCATCAAACCACAAAAGGTAATACAAACATTGCATAAAGTTACGAATGGGGATGCCTTTGTTACCTCCGATGTTGGTCAGCATCAAATGTGGGCAGCTCAGTACTACCCGTTTGATAAACCAAGGAGATGGATAAATTCAGGAGGTTTAGGGACTATGGGGGTAGGCCTACCATATGCTATGGGCTGTCAATTAGCATTTCCGGACTCGCAGGTTGCATGCGTTACCGGCGAAGCATCTATACAGATGTGTATTCAAGAGTTATCAACCTGCAAACAATTTAATTTACCGATAAAAATTATCAATCTTAACAATCGCTATATGGGTATGGTTAGGCAGTGGCAAGAGTTTTTTTATGGCAACAGATATGCTGAGTCTTATATGGACGCCCTTCCCGACTTTGTTAAATTAGCCGAATCTTATGGGCATGTAGGAATGAAAATAGAAAAGTCAGCCGACATTGAACCTGCACTAAAAGAGGCTTTTAGTGAAAAACTAAAAGAAAAGCTGGTTTTCATGGACTTTATTACTGATCAGACTGAAAATGTATTTCCTATGGTACCAAATGGAAAAGGTATTTCTGAGATGATTCTTGCAGGAGATTCATAATTGAGACATATCATTTCATTGCTAATGGAGAACGAGTCGGGAGCTTTATCAAGAGTATCCGGCCTCTTTTCTGCCAGAGGATATAATATTGAGTCATTAACTGTGGCTCCAACTGAAGACCCCACACTGTCACGAATGACAATTGTTACCAATGGTTCTGATGCAGTGATTGAGCAGATTGTTAAACAGCTAAATAAGCTACTTGATGTTGTTAGGGTTTTAGATCTTAATGATGGAAAATATATCGAGAGAGAGTTGATGTTGGTTAAGGTTAAAGCGTCAAATCAATACCAAGATGAAATGAAGAGGATTTCAGATATTTTTAGAGGCCGCATTATTGATGTCTCTGATAATACTTTTACAATAGAGGTCACAGGATCGTCAAGTAAGTTAGACGCCTATCTTGAAAGCCTTGACAGTGAATCAATAATTGAAACAGTTCGAACTGGAGCATTAGGGCTTGGTCGTGGTGACCGGATCCTAAAAGCTTAAATAAATACTATAAAAGGAAATATATGAAGCGATACTATGATAAAGATGCAGATTTAAATATTATCAAATCAATGAAGGTGGCTATCATTGGTTATGGCTCTCAAGGTCATGCACATGCAAATAACCTTAAAGATTCAGGGGTTGATGTTGTTGTTGGTCTTCGGCCTGGATCAAATTCAGAAAGAAAAGCTTCTGATGCTGGTTTGAATGTAATGTCAGTTGAGGGCTCTACCGCTTGGGCTGACCTTGTTATGATTTTAGCGCCCGATGAATTTCAAGAAAAAATTTACAACGAAAGTATTGAGCCAAACTTAAAGGAAGGTTCAACATTAGCTTTTGCGCATGGGTTCAATATCCATTTTGAACTCATCAAACCCCGTCCAGATTTAGACGTTATTATGATTGCGCCAAAAGCCCCTGGTCATACAGTAAGATCAGAATTTGTTAGGGGTGGGGGGATTCCCGATTTAATCGCTGTTAATCAAGATGCTTCAGGAAAAGCCCAAAGCATAGCTTTGTCTTACGCCTCAGCAATTGGTGGTGGTAGAACAGGAATCCTAGAAACTACCTTTAAGGATGAAACTGAGACCGATTTATTCGGAGAACAGGCAGTTTTATGTGGGGGTACAACTGCATTAGTCCAGGCTGGTTTCGAGACACTTGTAGAGGCTGGTTATGAGCCAGAAATGGCATACTTTGAATGTTTGCATGAGCTAAAGCTTATAGTTGACCTTATGTATGAAGGTGGAATAGCTAATATGCGTTATTCAATCTCCAATACTGCTGAATACGGTGATGTAACCAGGGGTCCTAGAATCGTTACTTCCGAAACAAAAAATGAAATGAAAAAAATTCTTACTGAAATTCAAAATGGTTCCTTTGCTAAAGAGTTTGTCAGCAATGTTGACTCGCTTCCGGAGAGAAGAGAGAAGCAAAAGCAACACAAAATAGAGGAGGTAGGCGAGTCATTACGGTCTATGATGCCTTGGATCAATAAAATTGTTGATAAATCAAAAAACTAGTTGGAAAAATCTACTTATCCTATTATAGCTAAAGAAGGATGGCCTTTTCTAGGCCTTTCTTTACTTGTAAGCCTAGTTCTGACTTTTATTCATAGTCCCCTGAGTTGGCCGGCATGGATTATCACATTATTTATATTACAATTTTTCCGCGATCCCCAAAGAGTCAAACCGTCAGGTAAGGATATAATTTTATCTGCTGCGGACGGCAAGGTTATAGCAATAGAAAAAACCATAGACCCTTATCGAAATGAAGAAGCTATAAAGGTAAGTGTTTTTATGAATGTTTTTAATGTTCATTCAAATAAAAGTCCTGTTGACGGAAAGATACTTGAAAAATTTTACTATCCTGGAAAATTTCTAAATGCTGCTTTATCAAAAGCATCGTTAGAGAACGAAAGGTGTGCCATCGTCGTTAAAACTAAGGGTGGTAAAGTTATAACGTGCGTACAAATTGCTGGGTTAATTGCTAGAAGAATACTTTGTTACAAAGAAAAGGGGCATAACATTTCTAGCGGGGAACGTTACGGTTTTATTAGGTTTGGTTCTCGAGTTGATCTCTATCTTCCCATTAACGCCACTATAAAAGTTGACCTTGGTCAAACCGTTAAAAATACAGAAACCATTATTGCTAAAATCTAAATCGGCTAAGCTGAAGGAAGATACTCAAACAGTTCTTTTAAGGCCTGTTCATATACAGCTTTTTTGAAATCAATAATCTGATCTATAGGAGCCCAAAAACCAGCCCACTTCCAGTCATCAAACTCTGGCTTTTCTGTATTTTTTAAAAAAACATCGGAATCTTTTCCCGTGAAACGTAATAAAAACCAAATCTGCTTTTGCCCCCTATATCGATCGCGGCAATCTCTTCTAATCCAACTCTTTGGAACGTCGTACTTTAGCCAGCCTTTTGTTCTGGCAAGTATTTCTACATTATGAGGATCAAGGCCGACCTCCTCTTTTAATTCTCTATACATAGCTTCCTCAGCACTTTCTCCGTTATTAATACCCCCTTGAGGAAATTGCCAAGCTTCCTCACCGGTTCTTCTTGCCCACAAAACCTTTCGTTGGTCATTACAAATTACTATTCCAACATTTTCCCGGTAACCTTCTTTATCAATCATAATGTTATCCTTATATATATACGCATTTTTCCACAAAACACTAAAATTTAATAGAATCAATTATGAGCAAACAAAAAAAAATACTCTTACTTATATGTGCATTTGTTTTGGCAGGCTTGGTTTCAATTATTTTATTAAATAAAAGTCATAGCGTAAGTAAGGCATACATTACCAACCAAGGTGAGGACAGCGTCTCTGTGGTAAATCTAGATACATTAAAATTAGAAAAAAAAATTTCCGTAGGTAAGAGTCCTCTTGGTATCTCAATAGTTAACTCAAAAGATATTGCTGTAGTTGGTAACATTGAAAGTCAAAGCTTATCTATAATTGACCTCAAGGATAATGAAGTGATTAAAACCATTCCAATTGATGCTACTCCCTTAGGTATTGTTGCAGACGCAGATGGTAGCAGAGTATTTATTACTAGTTGGTTTAAAAATCAAATTTTAGTTTTATCTACTCATGATTTAACAATCTCAGAAGCCTTTAATGTAGGGGCCACACCATCCGGGATAACTTTTAACGAAAATTACAATCTAATTATTATTGCAAACCGTGATGAAAATACGCTTGAAATGTACGATGCAGAAAGTTTTAAATTAAAAAAAGTGCTAAGGGTTGGCAGTCATCCTTACGGAGTCTCAACCAGAAATCATCTAGTATTTTCTGCTAACGTTTATGATGACAGTATTAGTATTGTAAATTTACAAAACTGGGAGCAAAAAACTGTAGCTGTAGGTATGCACCCTTATAGTGTTGCCGCAAATCAAGATAGGCTTTTTGTGGCCAATTCTCAAGGTGACAATATAACTGTTATTAATCTAAATAACCTACAGGAAGTAAAGTTGCTTGATGCCGGTGAAACACCTGAAAATATAGCTATTGATGCTATAAACGATAAGCTGGTGAGCACAAATTGGGGATCTGACTCAGTAACAGTATTTGATTTAAACACTCTTGAGCAGATAGCAGAAATAAAAACGGGGTTGCAGAGCCGTTCTTTTGGCCAATTTATTTACAGAAAATAGCTTATTCTCATGAAATCAAATGTTGTTTGTAGTAAAATTAAAAGTTAACGAATAAAAAAGGACTTATACCTAATGAATAAATTCATACTATTTTTAGTAACTCTAATATTTTCAGCTTCAGTACTTGCTCACGGGCCGACGCCTCAAAAAGTTCAAGAATCAGTAACTGTTAATGTATCTCCAGAAAAAGCGTGGGAGCTTGTTAAGGATTTTGGAGCGATTAGTACATGGCTCTCTTCAGCAAAAGTGACTAAAATTGAAAAAAGAGGCGAAGATACGTACCGAATTATTACTCTGGAATCCGGAGATAAGTTAGATGAAAAACTCAGATCTACTGACGAAGATTTAAAAAAAATAAGATGGGAAATTACTAAAGGCAATGTCCCCTTTACTGATTTTAATGCTTACATGATTGTATCAAAAGGATCTAATGACAACGAATCAGTTATTCAGTGGACCGCGAGATTTTATCGTGTCTACAAACTAAATCCACCAATACCTGAAGGTCAAGATGATGCTACAGCTAAAGCTGCGGTTCAGGGTTTCGTAGACAGTGGTCTAGCAGGTCTAAAAAAAGTATTAGAATCGAAATAATTTTCGGATAATCTATGGAGGGCGGATTTTTTAATCCGCTTTTTTTATGCTTATTATAAACAAGCAAAAGAACCCAAGAATGTTGGTAGTCTGGTTGCATGGGTTGGGAGCGGACGGCAATGACTTTGCAGCTGTTGTGCAGGGGTTAGGTCTTTCTGATATAGAATTTATTTTACCGAATGCACCAATGATTCCCATCACCCTCAATCAAGGACTGGAAATGCGTGGGTGGTATGACATAGAATCCCTTTCTTTTATGCGCCACGATATTGATGGGATGAATAAATCTATGGTTTATATAGAAAAAATTATCTCTGATAGGTTAATAAATAGCATAAATTCCTTAAAAATATGTTTGGTTGGTTTTTCTCAAGGCGCGGTATTATCATTATATATTGCCGCAAATAGCTCAACAAAATTAAATGGTGTTATTGCGTTATCGGGCTACCTTCCAGAAAAAAATGTAGTTAAGGCGTCATCTAAAATGCCCATTCTTGCTATTCATGGGCAGCATGATGATATTATAAATATAAATTATGCACAGAAAAGTTTTTGTGACTTAATGCCTATGGAGCACTTTAATCTTTTAACTTTCCCTATGGGTCATGAGGTCATTGATGAAGAAATTATGCATATCAAACAATTTTTACAGAGAGCATAGCTATGAAAGAAAAAGGACTAAGTATTGAGAAGGTTTTAAAAGAGCTTGAATCAATAGTCAACAAAATGGAGGAAGACAACCTTAATCTAGAGGACTCTTTATCCTCATACGAAAAAGGAATTTCCTTGGTAAAACTAGCTCAAGAAAACCTAAAAAAAATAGAACAGCGGGTGCAAATACTTTCTAAAAACGATGAGATAATAGAATTTAACCCTGATGACTAAAATCGCTGATGACATTTGGATATCACATCACCAAAAAAAAATAAATCTTGAGCTTAGTCATTTTTTTAAAGAAATAGATCAATCCCTGTTAAAAAATGTCTGTGAGTATGCGGTTCTTAACGGTGGCAAGCGATTGAGATCCCTCCTGATATATGCTATTAGCAATTATAGTGATGGGTATGATACTCATTTTAATTGTCTTGCCTTAGCTGTAGAAATGATTCATGCATATTCATTGGTGCACGATGATCTTCCATCAATGGATGATGATGAGCTTAGAAGGGGAAAGCCTTCATGTCATATAAAGTATGATGAAGCTCAAGCCATTTTAGGTGGCGACGCACTTCAATCTCTTGCCTTTGAACTGCTTTCCTCGGATAAATTTAATGTACAGGATAAGGTAAAAATAAAAGTACTTAATATGTTGTCACAGTCGATTGGTTTGCATGGAATGGCTTTAGGCCAATCTATAGATATAGACAGCGCAAATAAAGAATTAAATTTAAAATCATTAGATCATTTACAGGCACTAAAAACCGGCGCATTAATAGAAGCTTCGTGTGTTATGTCTTATGTCATCTCAGATAAATACAATCAGAAACATGAAAAAGATATAGCCTCAATTGGAAAATTAATAGGTAGTATTTATCAAATTACGGATGATATTTTGGACTTTGAATCGGATACAAATACATTGGGGAAAACTATTGGTAAAGATGCTAAAGATAAAAAAGCAACCTACATAACATTGATGGGTGTTACAGAAGCTAAAAAAATTAAAGCTCTATTATTTTCTACCTTACGCAAAGAAATAGAGCAATTTCCAAGCGACCTAACAGTATTAAACAATCTCGTAAGCTACATATATCAAAGAAATTACTAAATGGCCATATTAGAAAAAATCAACTATCCCAAAGATCTAAAAAACTTATCAAGAGACGAACTTAAACTATTGGCAGATGAGTTAAGAGAATTCGTCATTGAAAGCGTATCCAAGACTGGAGGGCATTTATCTTCAAATCTCGGGGTTATTGAATTAACAGTAGCATTGCATTATGTCTATGATGCTCCTAAAGATAAACTGGTTTGGGATGTTGGGCACCAAACCTATGCACACAAGATAATAACTGGAAGAAAGCATGAAATGCACACACTGAGAAGAAAAAATGGTCTCTCAGGCTTCCCAAGAAGATCTGAGAGTATGTATGATGAATTTGGTACCGGCCACTCCAGTACGTCAATATCTGCAGCATTAGGAATGGCAGAGGCCTTAAGGAAAAGAAAATCAAAAAATAAGGCGATTGCCATTATTGGGGATGGCGCAATGACTGCTGGCATGGCATTTGAGGGACTCAATCACTCAGGAAGCACTGATAATAATATTTTAGTTATTCTCAACGATAATGATATGTCTATATCAAAAAATGTGGGTGCACTAAACAACTATCTAGCCAAGCTTCTTTCAGGAAGAGTTTATGATGGATTAAAAAGATCAGGCAAAGCTGTATTTTCTAAGGTACCTCCAATACTTGAATTAGCAAGAAAAACCGAGGAGCATATGAAGGGAATGGTTATACCCGGGACGCTTTTTGAGGAGTTTGGTTTTAATTATATCGGTCCTATTGACGGGCATGATCTTGATGTCCTAATAGACACACTTGAAAATATCAAAAAAATTGATGGGCCTCAATTTCTTCATGTTGCAACGAAGAAAGGCTTTGGCTATGCCCCCGCCCAAGATGATCCCAACAAATTTCATGGTGTAGGAAAATTCAATCCAGAGGATGGATTATCTAAAGACTCCAATAAGTCACTAACCTATACACAGGTTTTTTCTTTATGGTTAATGGACGCAGCAAAAAAAAATATGCACCTGTGTGCAATAACACCAGCAATGTCAGACGGGTCAGGCCTGAATGCATTTGCAAAAAAATATCCATCTAGATATTATGATGTGGGAATTGCAGAGCAGCACGCTCTCACTTTTGCAGCTGGCTTGGCATTATCAGGAAACAAGCCTGTAGTAGCGATATACTCCACTTTTATGCAGAGAGCTTACGATCAACTCATTCATGATATTGCCATTCAGAATATACCTATGTTATTTGCTATTGATCGTGCAGGTTTGGTAGGTGCAGATGGGGCAACGCATTCTGGTAACTTCGATATATCATTCATGCGATGTATCCCTAATTTGATTCTGATGGCACCATCTAACGAATCTGAGTGCTTTCACATGCTCTCGTTTGGATATAAATATAATGGAGTGTGCGCAGTTAGGTATCCCAGAGGAAATAGCCCTGGTAGCTCGATAGAGCTTTTAAATGATCCTATAAGAATAGGCTGTGCAAATAAAGTTCGAACAGGTAAAAAGGTGGCTATCCTCGCTTTTGGTCCCATTATAGAAGTCTGTCGTGAAGTTGCTGAAGAAATTAATGCATCCCTAATTGATATGAGATTTATTAAACCAATTGACAAAAAAATGATCAAACAAGTATGTAAAGATCATGAATTGATAGTTTCCGTAGAAGAAAATGCAATTACTGGTGGCGCGGGATCTTCTGTTCTTGAGGTTATAAGTGAGTCGAACCTTTTGACCAAGACACTTGTACTGGGCATTCCTGATCAGTTTTTCGAGCACGCCTCGCAGCAAGAAGTTCTAAAGGCATGTGGCCTTGATAAGCAAAGCATAAAACGTAAAATTGTTAAACAACTTAATGGATGATAAAATCTTGACCTTAATTACTTATAAAGAACTTACATGAACAGACCAACAAACCCAGAGCTTATAGAAGACGTGCAAAATACTTCTGATAAAAGACACCTAGATATTGATCAGGTTGGCATACGCGCTATTAAACATCCAGTGATTGTGAAAGATAGGAGTGGTGGCATTCAACACACAATTGCAAATTTTAATATGTATGTTCACCTGCCTCACAACTTTAAAGGCACTCATATGTCCAGGTTTGTTGAGATTCTCAATGAAAACATCGAGGCCATATCCGTTGAATCATTTGAGACCATATTAAACCAAACATTAGAAAGACTTGAGTCTAAAGCCTGTGATATAGAAATGACTTTTCCTTACTTTATAAATAAAAAAGCTCCTATTTCTGGTGTAATGAGCTTGCTCGATTACGAAGTTAGCTTTATAGGAAAAATAGTCAATGGAAAATTTATCAATACAACTAAAGTGCTTGTGCCAGTTACAAGCCTATGTCCTTGTTCTAAAAATATCTCTGATTATGGGGCGCACAACCAAAGATCTCATGTCACTGTGACTGTTCAAACTAATAAATTGCTTTGGATAGAAGATATTGTTGAAATGATTGAGAAACAAGCATCTAGTGAACTTTACGGCTTACTAAAAAGACCAGATGAAAAGTTTGTAACAGAAAGAGCTTATGATAACCCTAAGTTTGTTGAAGATATGGTTAGAGACATTGCGACAGAGCTTAATAATCATGAAAGTATTAACAATTTTGTTGTGGAGTCAGAAAACTTTGAGTCTATTCATAATCACTCTGCCTACGCACTTATTCGTGGCGGCAGTGACTCCTAAGTTATATATTTTTAGGAAAATCCTTTAGCCCAAAGAATATAATCAAAAACCCCACTAACGGAAGTAGCGCTGAACATGAGAATGTCATTTCGGCGCCTACACTTTCGATCATAAATCCGCCTCCTAAACCACCAATTGCTCCTCCAACTCCATATGTGATGCTGTTATAAAGAGTCTGGCCCCTTGCGTGGTGGTCCTTATTAAAAAAATGTTCGATAATATGTATCGAGGCAACATGAAAACTTCCGAACGTTGCTGCATGCAGCATTTGAGCAAAAATTAAAATAAGCAGATGATCTACATATGCTCCAATTAGATAAAACCTTATCACTGCGAATGCCAGGCTAATTAATATAACCTGCCTTACATTAATTCTTCTTAAAATTTTTGGCATTAATAAAAAAATCGCTATTTCACAAACTACACCAATAGACCATAAACAACCAATTACGAAGCTTGAATAGTTATGCGATTTAAGAAAAATTGAATAGAAGTTATACAAAAGGCCGTGGGATGAAACCATCAGGGCACAACCTATCAATACAAATATAACCTGAGGATTTTTAATAACACTAATTATTGGTCTTCTTACAACCCCTAAAAGCTGCACTTTTTTTTCAGGAATGGTCATTGAAGCGCCCAGGATTGCTACTTGAGTTATAAGTAAAGCCCATACGACAGCATTTATATCAAGCTGGTCAATTATAAATCCTAAGATAAAAGCTGCACAAATAAAGCCTACGGAACCCCACAACCTAATTTTACTGTAGCTGCTGTCACCCTTATGAGATGAAAGATGGGCTAGTGTAAGAGATTCAGCAAGCGGCAACGTTGAGCTTGTAAAAATACTCATAGCCATCATAATCACAAGCATAGTTACGAATGTGTTAGCCCAGAAAATTCCACAGAATCCAATAACTCCTACAAGCGCAGTAAACCTTATCCATCTTGCCCTTTCTTCTGTATGGTCGGCAAGCCAGCCCCAGAAATTCGGAGCAAAAATTCTACTAAACTGAAAAAGGGACAAGAGAAAGCCTATTTGAAGCGCATTAAATTCTAGAGATTGAAGATAAAGTCCCCAGTATGGTGTGAATAGGCCAACAAAAAAATAATAAACAAAATAAAATCTGGCTAGCTGCCAAAAAAGAATATTTGTCACACTGAAAAGGGATACATTCTTGAAACCTCTTTGTTCTGTGCACGATCTCTCAACACATGATCAATTAATACGAGAGCCAACATAGCCTCAACAATTGGAACTGCTCTGATCGCAACACAAGGGTCATGCCTTCCTGTTGTTTTCATCTCTACCTCATTACCCGCCCTATCAATTGATTGTCTATCCTGAGGTATGCTTGATGTCGGCTTAAAAGCAACATTTACCTCGATATTTTGACCACTAGAAATTCCACCGAGAATACCTCCCGCATTATTTGTCTTAAAACCTTTGCTGGTAATCTCGTCACCATGCTCTGTGCCTTTTTGTGCGACACTCATAAATCCTGAGCCAATTTCCACACCCTTTGTAGCATTAATACTCATCATCGCCGAAGCAATATCAGCATCTAAACGACTAAAAATAGGCTCACCTAGGCCAATAGGCATATTTACTGCTTGTACAAAAATTTTAGCTCCAACAGAATTTTTTTCTGACCGAATTGTGTCTAGATAGGCGCCCAATTCCTCCACCATAGAGCTGTCTGCAGCAAAAAAAGCATTACTATTCACAGCACTCCAATCTGTTATAGGGATCATTTTTTCACCTAACTGTGTAATGCAAGCACGAATATCAACTTGGAGGCGTTCTTTTAACCATTTTTTTGCAATAGCACCAGCTGCTACCCTAACAGCAGTTTCCCTAGCACTTGATCGCCCACCCCCTCGGTAATCCCTGATGCCATATTTTTGTTGGTAGGTAAAGTCTGCATGCCCCGGTCTAAATGTTTCTTTAATTTTAGAATAATCCTGGCTACGTTGATCTTTATTTCTAATAATCAAGCCAATGGGTGCCCCAGTTGTTTTTCCCTCAAAAACACCTGAGAGTATTTCAATCTCATCATCCTCTTTTCTTTGCGTTACAAATTTTGATGTGCCCGGCTTTCTTCTGTCCAAATCGAGTTGTAAGTCTGCCTCGCTAAGACTTAATCCTGGGGGGCATCCATCAACAACTCCGCCAATAGCAGGTCCATGTGATTCACCAAATGATGTGAGAGTAAAAAGCTGTCCAAATGTATTGCCTGACATATATTATTCCTAATTTACACAGAAAGTTTATTGCTGAATTATATCATTTGATTAGATTTCATTTATTTATGATTATTCAACTACATAATAATTTCCTGGTTCTAAATCACCAATTTTATAATTACCAACGCTTGTCCTTATTAGCCTGAGGGTTGGAAACCCTACAGCAGCAGTCATCTTTCTTACCTGCCTGTTTTTACCTTCCGTAATTCTAATTTCGAGCCATGCGGTTGGTATCGAACTTCTCTTTCTTATTGGTGGAACTCTTTCCCAGAGCATCGGATCTTCTATCAATCTAACTTTTGCTGGTTTAGTTATGTATTTAGAAATCATAACGCCTTTTTCCAGCTTTGCTAAGTCCTCGCTACTTGGTATATTTTCAACCTGAACAACGTATACTTTTTCTATGTTGCTTGTTGGGTCAGATAATTTATTCTGTAATGCCCCATTGTCGGTTAAAATAACGAGGCCCTCGCTATCTGCGTCTAGCCGACCAGCGGGGTAAACGTTTTTATGAGATATAAATTCTTTTAATGAAGGATAAACTTCATGTTCCGAAAATTGAGTGATTACTCCATATGGTTTATTGAAAATAATTAGCATAAATTTTTAACAGGAAGAAAGGTAGCTATGACAAGTAAAATAATAATTCCCAATAATGGTGAGTCAATAACCATTGATTCTAACCTAAACCTACAAGTTCCGGATAGGCCAATTATTCCATATATCACTGGAGATGGTATAGGGGAAGATATCACTCCACCAACTCAAGAGGTAATTTCTTCTGCTATAAACAAAGCATATGGTAAAACCAAAGAAATTGTCTGGATGGAAGTATTTGCTGGCGAAAAAGCCACTAAAGTCTATGGCGAGAATGTTTGGCTTCCCGACGAAACTATTGAGGCAATGAAGAATTATGTCCTCTCCATCAAAGGGCCCCTAGCTACACCAGTTGGCGGAGGTATTAGATCCTTGAATGTAGCATTAAGACAACAACTTGACTTGTATGTATGCCTAAGGCCGATACGATATTTTGCAGGTGTTCCAAGTCCACTTAAAAGGCCTGAAGATACCGATATGGTTATTTTTAGAGAGAATACTGAGGATATCTATGCTGGCATTGAATATGCTTCGGGATCAGATGAGGCAAATAGTTTGATGGGTCTATTAGACCAGTTTGGGCATAAAGGAAAAATACGGTTTCCAAATACATCGGCCATTGGCATTAAGCCAGTATCCGCCGAAGGAAGCCAAAGATTAATTAGAAGAGCTATAGAATATGCTATAGCCAATGATCGTAAATCCGTTACTCTTGTCCATAAAGGCAATATTATGAAGTTTACCGAAGGTGGATTTAAGCAGTGGGGTTACGAGCTAGCTAAAAAAGAGTTTGGTGCTATAGAAAGTAAATCTGGGGTCATTGAAATTACAGACGGGGAAAGAAAGATAATTATAAAAGATATGATTGCCGATGCATTCTTACAGGAAATTTTATTAAATCCCAAGGAGCACGACGTTGTAGCAACGCTGAACCTTAACGGGGACTACATTTCTGATGCATTAGCAGCTCAAGTTGGAGGTATTGGTATATCACCAGGTGCAAATTTATCTGATAAAACAGCTATATTTGAAGCTACTCATGGGACAGCTCCGGCTATTGCTGGTAAATGCATAGCTAATCCTAGCTCGTTAATTCTTTCTGCTGAGATGATGTTGACTCATATGGGATGGACGGATGCTGCAAACATTCTTATTAAAAGTTTCGAAAAAACCATTAAAGAACATAAGGTTACTGCTGACTTTTCCAACCAAATTTCTGGTTGCAAGGCTTTATCTACAAATGATTTTGCTCAAGCACTTATTACCAATATGTAAAAAAAAGGCCCTTTAAAAAAGGGCCTTTTTAAAAAACTAACCTTTTTGTATATTTGAAGCCTGCTTGCCTTTAGGGCCGTCAGTTACTTCGAAAGTTACTGTTTCACCTTCTTTTAAACTTTTGTAACCATCGTCAACGATAGCTGAAAAGTGAGCAAATAAGTCATCACCACCGTCTTCAGGAGTGATAAAACCAAAACCCTTTGAATCATTAAACCATTTTACTGTTCCTGTTGCCATTGCGTACATCCTTTTAATATTATGAAAATTTAAAACTCAAAAAAGAGCTTCGTTTGAAATTAACCAGCTGGCTGAATATTTGAAGCCTGCTTGCCTTTAGGGCCGTCAGTTACTTCGAAAGAAACTCTTGCACCTTCTTTTAAACTTTTGTAACCATCGTCAACGATAGCTGAAAAGTGAGCAAATAAGTCATCGCCACCATCATCGGGAGTGATAAAACCAAAACCCTTTGAATCATTAAACCATTTTACTGTTCCTGTTGCCATTGCGTACATCCTTTACTAATTGGGGAGGCACCCTAAAATAAGATCAAGAATTAGATTTGGGAAACTTAAAAGATAAGAAAACACAAATAGAGCTTGAAATACTGCACCTGATTCGTTTTTTACGTGTATTTGGTGTAAATGTCAAGAAAATTTATTGAGTAATTCCATTAATCATAAAACCCACTCAAGTACTTTTCTAGCTCATCGGCAGAAATTGCCCCAGGCAATCTCTTTCCGTTTGGCAGTATAATAGTAGGGGTTGAGCTAATACCCAAATTTTTTGCAAGGCCAATTGTTTCCTGAATTGGCGTATCGCAATCCCCTTTATTCTTTGGCATCTTATTACTTACCATTGCATTAGTCCATGCCTCCGATCGATTTTTGCTGCACCAAACTTTGGCTGACTTTGTTTCTGCTTTAGGATGAATGGCTAGCGGAAACAAAAAGTTATATACAGTAATGTTATCGATTTTTGCTATGGTTTCTTTTTCCAGCTTTCTACAAAATGGGCAATCAATATCTGAAAAAACCGCTATTATTCGTTCGCCACTGCCTTTTTTAATTTTAATTGCCTTGTCTAAAGGAAGGCTACTAAAATTAATTCTTGTAAGCTCTTCAAGCCTGTCAGCAGTTAAATCAATTTTGGTTTGAGGGTTGACTACCCTTCCCTCAATAATCAAAAAAGAAAACGATTCGTCCGAATAGATAATCTGATCTCCCAAAAAAATTTCATACAAATCATTATAATTTGTCTTTTTTATGCTTTTTATCGGCAAGTTAGGATAACTTTTAATAATTTTTTCTTTTAGCTGATCTGCGTTAGAAAAAACAAAGCTGGGAATTGTAATAAGTAAAAGAATGATGATCTTCATTGGGTGGCCTGTTTAATTATGGCTTGCTTTAAAAATTTATTTTTTAGGAGTCCATTAATAGCTGCAGGGATTATGCTGCCTTTGTTAAGTTTATTCACATAATGCTCGCCATGAACTGTATTGCTCAATACATCAGTTAGGAGGGCAAGCTGAGCAACATCTTTTTTTCTCATTTTCTCATACCTTCTTAAAAAATTTTCATTTCCCGCATCCGCAATTTTACTGCTCTCCAAGAGAGCTTCTATAGCTCTTATGTCTCTCAATCCTAAATTAAGTCCTTGCCCAGCCATGGGATGAATGATGTGCGCTGCATCCCCAATCGCCAAAACTCTTTTATCAAATACACTATCTAAGGTCTTTAATTTTAGATTAAATTGATTTTTAGCATTCAGCTCTGAGTCTACACTAAATCTTTTTTTAATTCTTTTTTCAAAAAAACTTTTAAAATTTTCTGGATTCAGATGCACCAATAAGTCCCTCAATACATTATTACAGGACCATACCACACCTACTTGACTATGACTTAATGGGAGCAATGCGAGGATACTATCTTCGAAGAAAAATTGAGACGCACAATCAAAGTTGCCTTCTTTTGCATAAAAAGAAAAGGTAATGGCAGTCTGGTTATATTGCTTTACTGTCTCCCCAAAACCATCATTGATTATCTCTTTGTCGTCCGCATCGCAGACAATCAAAAGTGACGCTTTAATTGATTCGCTTCCAGAGGAGCACTCAACATAATTACTGTTTTCTTTATAACTTGTTTGATCCAAATCCATATTAAATATATTTGCGCTATCTTTAGAGCTTAATGCATCAATAAAATCTGTTTGCTTAACCATGAAAGCCAAGCTATCTAAAAACATCTCATCTGCATTAAACAGATGCTCTATATTCGCTTGGGCATTAATTAGATTTATTTTTTTTAGCGCATGAATGTTTTGAAAAAAATCTTGAGGAAGGCCTAGTCTTCTTAACCAATCAATGATGGAAGGAGTAATAGCAAAAAAACTATCATTATTAAGGGGATCTCCTCTTTTTATATGGATCACTTTATAACCTAACCTAGCAATCATAATCGCGCACACATGGCTGACAATGCCTGAACCCCTAACCGCTATAGCACCTTTTTTACTCACCATAGCTCATCTTTTTCACAAACCTTCTTTTTAGTGGGGAAAGACAATCAAGTAGGGTTAGCGTAAGCCCTCTGAGCTCACTAATTCCAACCAAATCGTTAGAAAAAAAAGTGGCTAGATGATTGGTTATATTGATAATATCTGCTGACTTATTAAATCGCATTGCATTAAACTCTCTAGCAATATTTAATTTAGTTGGCGTTTCTGGCAAATCATGAACAAAAGAGGATAATGTGAATGCTTCTCTAATACCAACATTCAAACCTTGTCCAGCAACCGGGTGTATCACCTGAGACGCATTTCCAATCGATATCACATCCGAATTATTTATATTAACTAATCTTGAGCTTTTTAAAGGGAATGTTTTTCGATTCGATATTTTAGTGAATGTCCCTGCCCGGCTACCAAAATTTGCCTGTATGCTTTTTAATAAACCCTCATCATCCAGCTTAAGTAATTCACTAATGTTCTTTTCAGGCCCAGTCCATACAACTGTATATGTATCATGCTTGTTTGGCAAAAGTGCTATAGGTCCTTCTGCTGTGAATCTTTCATAAGCCCTTCCTTTATGCTTTTTATTAGTTTCAAGATGAGAAACCAAGGCTGCATGATCTAATTTTATTTCTTCTCTTACAATTTTGAGACCCTTAATTTTTGAATGGCCGCCGTCTGCAAGGATTAAGAGGCTGTAAAGCATGCTTTTTGTTGCATTTTTTTCTGTAAATTCAATACTCTTTTCGAAATTCATTTCTTTTAAACTTTTAGCTTCAGAGTTAAATAATATTTTTACTGTTGAAAGTGTATTTATCTTTTCTTTAAGCGCATTAATTAAATCTGCATAGGAGACTATATAGCCTAAAGCATCTTCCTCACAGTCTTTTGAGCTAAGCAAGGTTCTGCCAAAAGAATTTTTTTGACTGGTATGAATTTCATGTATAGCAGTAGCATGTTGCTCTAATAGTCTCCAAATCTTTAGCCTGGAGAGTATAAATACTGAGCTATTAGATAGAGCAAGCGCCTTACTATCTTTGTGGTCAAAATCTTTAGGTTTGGATTCAAGCAATGTTACATGTAAACCATTAAGACCCATCAGTGCAGCTGAAATTAAGCCAACAGGTCCTCCTCCAACAATCACAATACTTTTAATCAAAAAAAAGACCCAACTAAACTTTCTATCTCATTAATTTCTTTTGGTGCTTCAATGCTAAGCACTTTGTTGCCTTGGTTTGTTACCTCTACATCATCCTCAATTCTTATTCCAATCCCCCAAAATTCCTTTGGTGTTGTTTCTGATGGCTTGATATAACATCCGGGCTCAATAGTGAGTACATTTCCTTTTTCCAGTAAGACAGAATTTTCGTTATTATCAACATAATTTCCTACATCGTGAACATCCAACCCTAACCAATGACTGGTTCTGTGCATAAAGAAATCCCGGTACAATTTTTTTTCCAAAACTTCATCAACACTCCCTTTACAAAGACCTAGATCGACCATACCCTGAATCAAAATATTCAATGCAGTTTCGTGTGGCTTATTGAATGAATTGCCTGGCTTAACTTCAAGAATGGAGGCTTTTTGAGATGCCAGCACAAGCTCGTAAATAGTTTTTTGTGCACTGGAAAACCGCCCATTAATAGGATAGGTTCTGGTGATATCTGATGCATAAAATTCAAGCTCACAACCCGCGTCAATAAGAAGGAGATCGCCATCTACAAGCTTACTATTGTTTGCAGAATAATGAAGGGTGCAGGCATTTATCCCACCTGCTACGATAGATTGATAAGATGGTTCCTTGGCCCCCAACTGCATAAATTGATTTAATATTTCACCTTCAATTTGATATTCATAAAGACCTGGCTTGGTCTTTTGCATTGCAATTGTATGGGCCTTGGCTGCAATATTGGCTGACTTTTGCATCACATCCAATTCGGATTCTGACTTAACAACTCTCATAGCATCTGCAATATGGGAAAGATTTACCATCATCTCTGGGGTTCGTACGCCAGCTCTTTTTTGTTTTTTATTAATGTTAATCCAGCTCTGAATTTGACTTTGAGAATTTTGATCGGCGTCTGCAGGCGTGTAGACGCTTTTAAATTGAGCTATTATTTTTGGGGCAATCTCATTGATTTTTTCGATACTATAAGCCTCATCAAAACCATATTGCTCTTTTGCCTCATCGGGCCCAAACCGAAAACCTTCCCAAGTTTCTAGTTCAGGGTTTTTTGGTCTACAAAATATAATTGATCGCGGCTTATCTCCTGCAAGGATAAAAATAACGGCCTCTGGCTCAGGGAAGTAAGAAAAATAATGAAAATAACTGTCAGGCCTAAACTTGAAATGGCAGTCACTATTCCTAGTCACCTCTTTTGCATTAAAAAGAATGGCAACGCCATCAATTATTTTACTCTGGAGCGCTTTTCTTCTTGAGATACATTGATCTGTAGACAATTTAATTTAACCTTTTTTTGTAATATTTATTATTATAGTTGATCTAGACATCTTAATCTCTCAGGCGTTCCGATATCCATCCAAATAGCATCGAGCATTTGGCCACTAACTCGATGGTTTTTAATAGCATCTATTAGGTATGGCGCTAATTTCAGGCGCTTTCCCAGTTCTACCTTATAAAAAAATTTCTTACTGTAAATGGCTATGCCGGTGAAAGTGTGCGCCTTATTTTTTTCATTTGAAACCATGTTATTTGGCGTTAGTGAGAAATCTCCCTCTATATTATGTTCAGGGCTCTCTGTTAGAAACAAATGTGCGTCAATATTTGGGTTTAAATGCAAATTGAGCAACAGGTGGTAATCGAATTCATTGTAAATATCTGCATTAATTACAACAAATGGGTCGGAGCCGATCAGCGTCAAAGCCTTTCTAATGCCTCCTGCAGTTTCTAAGATAGGTGATTCTTCAGAAAATGTTACCCTGAGGTTCCAGTCAGAACCGTCACCCACATAATCTCTAATTTGTGAGGAAAGGTATGACGTATTGATCACAACATCTTTAAAACCTGCATTTGAAAGTTTCTCCAAGTGTCTTTCCAGTAAAGTTTTTCCTTTGCTAACTAACAATGGTTTTGGTGTGTCTTTAGTAAGGTTGCCCATTCGCTTCCCTCTTCCTGCAGCAAGAATCATGGCGGTTCTAGTCATAACTCTGTGGCTTTCATTAAAATATTCCTCAAAGGAAAGAGCTCACTATATCTTTTGGTGGTGGTTAACAAATAGTTTTCAACCAACCTAATATCATCTAAGTATTGATCTTTGCCATCTCTAATGGATAGTCGCACAAAAATACCTAATATCTTCATGTGTCTCTGAACCCCCATCCATTCAAAACTCTTATAAAAGTCCGAGAAGTCATTATTTTTAATCAAATTCGCTTCTTTCAACCTCCCCCAGTAACGAACCAATAAATCAATCACGAGGTCTTCTTCAAGCTCATAATACGCATCCTTAAGAAGCGATGCTAAGTCATATGTTATTGGCCCATTCACTGCATCCTGGAAATCAATAATTCCGGGTGCTTTGTTTCGGCCTATAAACATAAGATTTCGGCAATGAAAGTCTCTGTGGACAAACAACTGGGGCTGATTAAGGTTAGATGAAACAATCAATTGAATAACTTCGTCCAAGGCTTTGCTTTCTTTATCTTTTAGTATGATTTTTTTATATTTAATTAGGTACCAGTCATGAAATAATGTCATTTCCTTAGCTAGCAATGATTCTGAGTAGGATGGAAGGTTTTCATAATGGCAATTATTTTGGATATCAAACAATGAGTCCAGCGCAACTCTATACAAAGACAAGGGGTCATCAAAACTGAAGGCTTCTAGGTAGGTTGTGCTTCCAAAGTCACTCATCAATATAAAGCCATCATTAATATTAACTTCATATAAATCAGGGACATTGATATTGTCCTTAAAAAGCTTTTTACCAATAGCAATAAATTCGGAAATGCTTTCTTTGTCCGGCGGAGCATCCATGACAATGTAGCTCTTACCCTTTTGAGTTACCCTAAAGTATCGCCTAAAGCTTGCGTCACTTGATGCCAGCTCTACAGCCGGTTGATCTCCAAGAAACTGGGTAATCCACTTTATGAGCAAATTGTATCTGGTCAAAATAAATATCTCAATTTAAATAAATAATTATCCATCTTTTTTAAACACTTGAGTTATAATTCCTAACTAACTGATTAATATATAAATTTTTAATCATAAAAAAACGAAAAAGGCAGTAAATTAAAATGACTATAGCAGGTTTAAGATCAAACAATTGACCAAAAATTTTACAATATATTCTAGGTTTTTACTTGGGTTATGTATCTATGTATTTGCACCCATTCTGTACGCAGAACCAACAAATAATGGACAGGTTATTATTGAGGGTGATGTGCTAGAAAATATTCTAGACAGGAAACTAAAAGCCAGTGGAAATGCTATTCTATCGCGCGGAAACCAATCCATTAAAGCAAATGTGATTGAGTATGACCAGGTGTCGGAGGAGCTTTACGCCAATGGAAACGTTCAACTCTCAACCAAATCAAGTCACATAGAGGGTACAGAACTTGAGTTATCCTTGGATAGCAACACTGGCTCAATGCCTAATGCATCATTCAGCTCAAGTCTGAATAGTAATTCCAAATTCAATAATACTCTGCGAGGCACTGCATCGTTACTTTTCTTAGAAGGTGAAAGTAAAAAACGCCTACAGAATGCTTCTATTACCACATGTGAAGCAGGACAAAATGATTGGTTTATCAATGCTTCAGAATTAGAAATCAATGAAAGATCACAAAGAGTTGACGCTAAAAATGTCGAGCTCGAATTTAAAGGCTTTCCTTTGTTATTTTCACCTTACGTCAACTTCTCCTTTAATGATGACAGAAAATCAGGGTTTCTTGTCCCCAGTGTTGGCTCAACCTCAAGAAGTGGGTTTGAGACGGCTATTCCTTATTATTTTAATCTCTCCCCAACAAGTGATGCCACAATCACCCCAAGATACTTAGGGAAAAGGGGGACGCAAGTGTCAGGGGAGTATCGCTATCTTAATAAAAAATTTGTTGGTGAAACATCACTCGAGTACTTACCTACTGATGATGCATCCTCGCAAGATAATAGATACTATGCGAAAATAAAGCATGCGCATGAGCTAGGTGCCGGCTTTACAGCAGGCTATAATATTGAAAAAGTTTCTGATGATAACTATTTTTCAGATATGTCCTCGCTTATATCAGTGACCAGTCAAGTCAATCTGAACCAAGAAGCCTTTCTAAACTACTCTGATAACGATTGGAACGCCAGTTTAGTTACACAAAAATTTCAGAACCTCACCTCCTCCTCCCCTTACGAGCGACTTCCATCCCTTACAGTTAATCATGGGAAGATTTTTGAGGACGCCGAAGGCTTTACCAGCTATGAAACACAAGTAAACTTTAGCCTCACGCAGTTTGAAAGAAACAATGATTATGTGGGTGCATCAAACGAAAACGGAACAAGGCTTACTGCAAAACCTAGCCTGAGCATACCGTTTGAGAGGCCTTATGGCTATGTAACGCCTAAGCTGGCAATGGATATCAAGTACTATGATTTAAATGACGCTAATGTGGCTAGTAAAGATTTTTATATACCAACGGTATCCCTTGATAGTGGTTTGTACTTGGATAAAAAAATGAGCTTTAAAGACAGTACCTTTACGCAAACACTGGAGCCAAGAATCTTTTACTCCTATACCTCCTACGAAGATCAATCCATGCTACCGATGTTTGATACCGCCCTCGTAGATCTAAATGCACAATCCATTTTTTCAGAAAACCAATTTGTAGGTGGGGACCGAGTAATGGATTCTCACCAAGTAACACTGGGCGGTACAACAAGGTTTATTGATGCCTATGGAATGGAAAGGATCTCAGGAACCATTGCTCAAAGGTTTTATATAGGTGACAGAACGGTACTTGAGGAATCTCAATTTAACAACTCATCCGCACAAAATGATTCTTCAGACCTCTTTATGTCAGCATCTGCATTAATTACTAGAGCATTAAAATTGAATGCAGATGCCCAATACAACCTTGATGAAAATAGCACCAACAGGGCAACTTTCGGGGCAAAATATAATCCAAGACCTGGAAAGCTTCTTAACGCCAGTTATAGGTTAATTAATAATCCAGCAAGCAGTGCGAGTGACGTGAAACAAATAAATATAGCAGGCCAATGGCCACTTGGTTCTGGTTGGTCTTCCGTTGGACGCTATAACTATGATATAAAAAGCTCTTCACTCATCGAAAGCTTAGCTGGGTTGGAGTTTGATGCGGGATGTTGGTCGGCTAGTGTATTGCTTCATAGCTTAGCATTAGGTACGACAGAAAAACGAAATGACACCTTATTCTTCCAGCTAGAGCTTGGTGGGTTAGGATCCTTAGGAACTGGTTCGCAGGGATCGTTAGCCGAAGTATTAAATAGAAATGTTCCTGGATCTTATGGATTAAACCAACTTCCTGAGTCGTATAGGAATGAAAATCAAGATTAAATCATAAATATGTGGTCCGTTATAAATTCATTGATATTCATCGTTCTAATAGCATCTCATGCATGCCTTTCATGGGGTTATGATGATTATGAGCCACTTGATAAGATCGTAGCAGTGGTTGAAAAGGATGTTATTACTAAAAAAGAGATGGAGCATGGTATTGAGAGTTTTAACAAGGGGCTGCGAGGAAGTAATCCAAATAACTTACCCAGCGAAAAAGAAATTAGGGAAATAGTTTTAGACGAATTAATAGAAAAAAAAATAATCAGTCAGTATGCTGAGCAAAGTCAAATTATCATCGACATACAGCAGATAGATAATGCATTAAAGAATATTGCCGCTAATAACAACATCACATTAGAGCAGCTTAAAGAAAGCGCCAAAAAAAGTGGGGGGTTAGACGACTTGTATGAGGAAGTTAGATTTCAATTAACCCTAAGAATCATAAAAGAGCGAGCAATTTTCTCTCAAATTAATATTTCCGACTATGAGATTAAAAAATTCATTGAAAAAGAAAGGCTAAGAAATCCAGATCAATACAGTATCTCTCACATACTGTTAAAAAAAAATAGTGGTGATGAAAATCAATTAACCCTAAAGCTCGAAAAAGTGCTAATAGAGCTTCAGAATAGGCCTTTCGACGAAGTGGCACAAGAATTATCTGATGGTCCATATGCAGAAAAAGGGGGGCTCATGGGTTGGTTTGAGCTTAATAGTCTTCCAAATATTTTTGTTGAGCATGTTAAGGGAATGAGCGTCCGAGAAATTTCTAAACCCTTTCTTTCCGATAACGGCTATCACATCCTTTTAGTCAATGAAATGCAAAGTAAAAGTACCAAGGAAAAGATATATTCTACGCAATACAATATCAATCAAATTTTATTAAAAAAAAATCAAGTGACAGCAGAAAATGACCTTATATCCAAGCTCAACAATATTAAAAATCAAATTTCTGATGGCTTACCTTTTGCTGAAGCAGCCTCGCAGTACTCCGAAGATTTGTCCTCCGCCAAAAAAAATGGTGAGCTTGGGTGGGTCGATAGAAATAATTTGCTTCCAGAATTTCAAGTCGAACTTGACAATGCTTCAAACAACTCGATTGTCGGCCCTTTTAAAACTGCGGCAGGCTGGCATTTAATTGAATTGATTGCTAAAAGGGATAAAGATATAACGGAAGAGTCACAGAGTTTATCAGCTAGGCTTCAGCTCCTTAACTATAAGGCGGAAATAAGATATAAAGATTGGTTTCATGACCTAAAACAACAATCTAATATTGAAATATTAACCGATAACTAATGGGTAACGATTTACCTAAAATTATAATCAATTGCGGCGATCCTTCAGGTATAGGACTTGATTTGATTGTTTTTCTTGCAGAGAAACCTTTTAATGCATCCATTACTATTCTGGCCAATAAAGAGTCGTTAGTTCAAAGAGCTGGGCTGCATGGTAAAAAATTAGCATTTCAAGAAAATGTATCTCTCCATAAAGGTGACGGCAGGCTTTATGTAAAGAATATACATTACGAAAATGATGTTATTCCAGGTTTGCCTAATAAGCACAACTCTAAGGCGCAAATGCAAATGATTGATCATGCAGTTAAAGAATGTATGGCCATGAACTATGACGCCCTTGTAACCCTCCCAATATCAAAAGAAATTTTGTCTGACAGTAACAATAAATTTACAGGCCACACTGAATACATTGCAAAATTGTCAAACATAAAAAATCAAGAAGTGATGATGCTCGTGCATAACAAACTTCGTGTCGCACTAGCTACAACTCACATTCCCCTATCAGATGTTCCAAAAACAATAACAAGAGAAAAATTAGAGAAAATTATACTGACCTTACACAATGACCTGAAAACTAAATTTAAAGTCTTATCCCCCAGAATTACTGTAACAGGTTTAAATCCTCATGCAGGAGAAAATGGAGAGTTTGGCAATGAGGAGTTGACCGTTTTAATACCGATCATAAACAAATTAAATGAGCAGGGTTGCAATCTAGTTGGTCCTATTCCAGCAGATACTGCATTTACACCTGGCCATATAAAAAAAACCGATGCCTTTCTAGCAATGTTTCATGACCAAGGCTTAGCACCATTTAAAGCGCTATCTTTTGGAAAAGGGGTGAATATAACATTGGGGCTGCCATTTATACGCACATCTGTCGACCATGGCACAGCATTCGACATTGTCGGATCAAAAGAGATTGATCCATCAAGTTTTTATGAGGCGATATTTACTGCAATTGAATTAAGCACATGATTAAGGCTAAAAAAAAGTTTGGGCAGAATTTTCTCACTGATACCTCAATCATTAAAGAAATAATCAATCATATTAACCCCAAAGAAAAAGATAGAATTTTAGAGATAGGGCCTGGAATGGGCGCATTAACTAAACCCATTTTATCTAAAATATCACATATCGATGTCATCGAAATTGACTCGGATATGGTAGCTCACCTAAATAAAACAGTAGCTGACAGTCAAATATCAATAATGCAAGATGATATCTTATTGATGAGCAAGGAGGCTTTAAGGAGTTTTGATCGAATTATTGGCAACCTACCTTATTACATATCTACCGAAATTATGATCAAAATGATTGATCTAATTGATAGCAAAAAAGACTTTCATTTTATGTTTCAGAGAGAAGTAGCAGAACGCATTGCTGCAGTTCCTGGGACAAAGTGTTATGGTAGATTAAGCGTATTGATTCAATATTTTTTCACAGCCGAAATCTTACTTCACATTCCTGCAGATGCATTCACACCCGCCCCCAAAATTCAATCCTCCTTTGTTCGATTAATTCCCAAAAAAGACTTTGATTTAACGTTCAAAGATATGGATAACTTTAAAAAAGTTATTAAGCTTGCCTTTCACCAAAAAAGAAAAACTATCAAGAATAATTTCAAAAATATTCTTGATGAAAAAGATTTTAATTCGCTGGGAATTAACCCACAAGATCGCGCTGAAAATCTTAGCATTTCAACATTCATAAACATTGAGAATTATATGTATGGCAATAAAATATCACTATGAAACTGCTATAATTTTACAATTTAAAAGGCGCTATCAAACATGAATATTATACTTTTAGGTGCTCCCGGAGCAGGGAAAGGAACTCAAGCAAATTTTTTAAAGTCTAAATTTAATATTCCCCAAATATCTACAGGGGACATGCTTCGCTCGGCTGTTCAAGCTAATAATGATCTTGGAATAAAAGCAAAACAATATATGGACAGCGGAGAATTAGTTCCAGATTCTCTAATTATTGACCTTGTAAAGCTAAGGGTAACTCAAGCCGATTGTATGCATGGCTTCTTACTTGATGGCTTTCCAAGGACTATACCTCAAGCTGAGGCCATGAGCGATTCAGGCATAAACGTAGACTTTGTAATCGAAATCGATGTTCCGGATAACGTCATTATTGAGAGGCTTAGCGGCCGAAGAATTCACCCAGCGTCAGGAAGAGTCTATCATATTAAGTATGACCCTCCCAAGCGAGATGGTGTGGATAACGAAACCGGTGACCCTCTTGTTATTAGGGATGATGATGTTGAGGAAACTATCATTAAAAGACTTAAGAACTACCATGATCAAACAGAGCCACTCGTCAATTTTTATGCGAACTATTCAAAAGACCCTAAGCCTAAGTCCTTGAAGGTCAATGGAACCGCTTCACCCGAATCTATTAACGAAACACTTAAGGACCTTCTTGGTTAGTCCTATGCTGCCTGAATACACCTTTAAAGAATTAGAAAAAAATATCCAGAGTGAATGGGCAGAAAAAAAAGCTTTCGAGGCCTCTGAAGGCTCTCCTAAAGAAAAATTCTATGCGCTTTGTATGTTCCCCTATCCAAGCGGAAAACTTCACATGGGTCATGTCCGTAATTATGCTATTGGTGATGTCATCTCAAGGTTCAAAAGACTAAGAGGCTTTAATGTGATGCAACCTATGGGCTGGGATGCATTTGGCTTACCTGCTGAAAATGCTGCGATTAAAAATAATACAGCTCCGGATAAATGGACCTATGCAAATATAAGTGAAATGAGAAATCAACTAAAGCAATTGGGTCTGGCCGTTGACTGGAGCAGAGAAATTGCCACGTGTGACAGCTCCTACTATAAATGGGAACAATGGCTATTTATCCAGTTATTCAAAAAAGGCTTGGTCTATAAAAAAACCTCTATGGTGAATTGGGATCCTGTAGACAAAACAGTATTAGCTAACGAACAGGTCATTGATGGTCGTGGATGGAGATCAGGGGAGATAGTTGAAAGAAAAGAAATACCTCAATACTTTATGAAGATTACAGACTACGCCGAAGACCTACTAGAGGGATTAGACGAGCTAAATGAATGGCCTGAGCAAGTTAAAACAATGCAGAGAAATTGGATTGGTAAGAGCGTGGGCTGCGAAGTTGATTTTACTTTATCTGATGCCACTGGAGTCATAAGGGTATACACAACAAGACCTGATACTCTTATGGGCGCAACCTACCTGGCTATTGCTCCCGAACATAAAATTAGTAGCGATCTAGCTAAAATCAATACTGACATAAATGATTTTATAGCAGAATGCAAAAAAATTGGCGTTGCCGAAGCCGATATTGCAACAGCAGAGAAAAAAGGCATTTTTTCAGGTATTTATGTAACCCACCCACTGACTGGAAAAAATATCCCCGTATGGATTGCTAACTATGTTTTGATAAGCTATGGGGAAGGAGCAGTAATGGCTGTCCCCTATCATGACGTAAGAGATTTTGAGTTCGCAACTAAATATAATTTACCTATGATCGAGGTTATTGCCAGCGAGGCTAGTAATGATAACGAAGCTTTTGTCGGTGATGGAATACTCATTAACTCAGATGAGTTTAATGGTCTTTCAAGCATTGAAGCAAAAGAAGTAATTGCGACAAAGCTTGAGTCTACAAAGCAAGGACGAAAAAAAATACAATATAGATTAAGGGATTGGGGTATTTCACGACAGCGATTTTGGGGTTGCCCGATTCCAATGATTAAATGCGAAAAATGTGGTGACATTCCTGAATCTGAACAAAACCTTCCCATTAAACTTCCTTCAGAAATTTCTATAGATGCATCAGGTTCACCTTTAAAAAAACTGGAAACCTTCTTAAATTGTGTATGCCCATTATGCGGATCTCAAGCCACAAGAGAAACGGATACGTTGGATACCTTTTTTGAATCATCTTGGTATTTTGCAAGGTATGCATCTTTTGATCAAGATAAACAAATGCTTGATAAAAGAGCTAATTACTGGCTTCCAGTTGATTATTATATTGGTGGAATTGAACATGCAATCCTACATCTATTATATGCAAGGTTTTTTAATAGGTTGCTATATGACTTAAAGCTAATAAATACGAAAGAGCCATTCAAAAAATTATTAACGCAGGGTATGGTTCTTAAAGATGGGGCAAAAATGTCTAAATCCAAAGGAAATACAGTAGACCCTCAAGACTTAATAGATAAATATGGTGCCGATACTGCCAGACTATTCATTATGTTTGCTGCACCAGCAGAACAAAGCCTAGAATGGTCTGATGAAGGAATTGAAGGGTCGCATAGATTTCTAAAAAGGTTATGGAAATTAGTGTATGAATTTATCGATCACAAAGAAGAGCAAGAGACTTCAAATGTTATTGAAATAAATCAAGAACTTAAATACAAACTCAATGCAACAATTGAAAAAGTGACCGATGACTTAGAACGCAGAACCAGCTTTAATACTGCGATATCCTCGATAATGGAATTAATGAATATGCTCACAAAGACAACGCAAAATAACACGGTTGGTCCTTTATTAAGAAAGGAGGTGCTAAATAAGGCGCTTATCTTATTAAGCCCTTTTGTTCCTCATATTAGTAAGTTTTTGTGGGAAAAAATAAACCTCAATGATAGTTTCGAAGATCAATCTTGGCCTTCAGTAGATAGCAAAGCATTAATTAAGGATGAAGTTACTATAGTTATCCAGGTAAACGGAAAACTAAAGGCAAATATGATAATATCAGTAGAGATGTCCGAAGAGGCTATAAAGGAAGCTGTGGTTAATTTAGAAAGTGTGGCTAAATTAGTCGATCAGAAAAAAATTAAAAAAATCATTTATGTAAAAAATCGGCTGGTTAATATTGTAATCTAAGGGTAAGAAAAATGAATTCTTCAGTAAGAAATAATCTTTTTATTTTATTTGCGACACTACTGCTTATTGCATGCGGATTTCAGCTAAGGGGTGAGATAGAAGCGAATTTTAATTCAATTACAATATCGGGTGGGTCGAGTGATTTTGGTAAACAATTGAGCAAAAGGTTTAAGCAGTCTGGAGTTAAAGTCTTTCCAGCTGACGGTGAGATGGCAATTGAAATACTAAGTGACGGTTTACAAAAGAATATTTTATCGCTTAATTCCTCCGGTTTAGTCAGTGAGTATGAGTTAATTTATACGGTCACATATAGAGTAAAAAATATAAACTCTACGGAATGGTCGACTCCCATTACACTTGATCTAAACAGACAATATACATTTGATAATGAAAATATTGTAGCAAAAGAATTGGAAGAGAAGCGACTGGTTCGCGGAATGAAAGATGAGCTGATAAGAACAATGGCCACCCAAATATCCTTACAGAAAGACTAAAAAAAACAGTGAGTGGTCTTAATTTTTCAATAGAGATTGTTAAGAGCCTAGAAAATCTTAAAAAAAACTGCATAATCGTTGTAGGTGACGAGCCGGTTACTAAAAATCACGTCGACGTTGTTATCCAAGAATATCTAAAAATTGGTCACTTTGATCAAATTAATATAACAATAGATAAAACCACAAAGTTGGAATCCATACAGCCTTTATTTATGGACGGCTCGCTTTTTAATAACCATACATACTTCCGCATTAATATTTTGAACGGAAGGATCTCAGAAGAAATTAAGCAGTTTGTAGCTAGCGCCATTAAAACTAATACAATGGACTTATTCAAACTTCATCTTAATTCAACAATAAAAGACTTTAGCAAGACAATCTGGTCCAAAGAATTGCAAAAGACAAGTATTGTCTTAGAGGCATTTGAGCCTAAATCGGCTCAGATTAAAGAGGTGGTGATGACTAGAGTAAAATTTCATCAAATACTTCTTTCTCAAGATTCTATTAATATATTGATAGGCATGACTGAGGGAAACTTTCTCCTACTTGAAAATGAGCTAAAAAAACTTCGGCTGCTATTTAATAGTGAAGAAATTAATATCAAGCAATTACTATACCATCTATCAAATGGATCGCGATATGATGCCTTTGAGCTATTAAATGCTTGTATGTCTGGTGATAAAAAAAGAGTTATAGACGCGTTGGCATGTCTTCAGGAAGAAGGATCGGATGCGCTTTCAGTAAATGGTTTGTATGCATGGATCTTTAAGGCAGTTGCTAAATTTAAATTTCAAAATAAAAAAAACCCAAACTTTCAAGACTATAGCTCAATGCGCATATTTGGTTCAGCTCAAACTAACGTAAAAAGATCATTAGAAGCAATGACAAAAAGTCAGATTGAGGGGGTATTATCTAGAATTAAGGATATTGATTTAATTTGCAAAGGTATTAAATATGGTGATCCGTGGCTCGAGCTTAATAGACTGTCTTTTGGATTGGCTCGTATCCACAACAAACTAAAGATATAATATATGGTTATGAATATAAAAACTTACATGCAAGACATTGGCTTGAAAGCAAAAAAAACAAGTTATGATCTTGCAAAAGCTAGCAGCGCCAAAAAAAATCAATTTTTAAGTGATTTAGCTAATCGCCTTTCTAAAAATGAAAGTGAGATTATCAAAAAAAATCAACAAGACCTTGAGGATGCTAAAAAAAGGGGCTTGGATGCTGCTTTCATAGATAGATTAACTCTCAGTAAAAAAACAATTGAATCAATGGTTACCGGCTTGCTACAAATCGCATCTCTGAATGACTTAATTGGAGAAATTAGTAACATTAAACAAATGTCATCAGGTATTCAGGTTGGGCAGATGCGTGTCCCTCTTGGCGTTATCGGAATGATATATGAATCAAGACCAAATGTGACTATTGATGCCGCTGGTCTTGCCATAAAGTCCGGAAATTCTATCATTCTTAGGGGTGGGTCAGAATCGTTAGCATCGAACAGCTTCCTTGCAAGACTAATAGAAGAGTCATTAATCGTTGCCGGCCTCCCTAAAGAATGCGTCCAAGTAATAAATACAAAAGATCGTGAAGCCGTAACTGAGCTAATACAAATGAACAATTTTGTTGATGTAATAATCCCACGAGGAGGAAAAAGCCTGATTAAAATGATCACCGAGAAGGCACGAATCCCAGTTATTAAACATTTGGATGGTAATTGCCATATTTATGTTGACGCTTACGCAGACATTGAAAATGCACTTTCTATAGTAGATAATTCAAAAACCCAGCGACTAGGGACATGCAATACTCTTGAGTCTTTAGTAGTATCCAGATCTATTGCAAGTAATTTTTTACCGAAAATAAAAGAAATATTCGATGCAAAAAATATTGAAATAAGAGGTTGCGCAAATACAATAAAAGTTATTCCTGATATAACAAAAGCTT
The DNA here is from genome assembly GCA_000168995.1 of Methylophilales bacterium HTCC2181. Classification (GTDB taxonomy): domain Bacteria; phylum Pseudomonadota; class Gammaproteobacteria; order Burkholderiales; family Methylophilaceae; genus BACL14. The sequence continues at coordinate 1,188,991 of AAUX01000001.1, forward strand.
CAGAGTCAGATTATTATGAGGAATATCTCGCACCTACTATTTCTTGCATAATAGTCGAAACTATTAATGAGGCCATAGCCCATATAAACAAATACTCTTCTGGACATACTGAATCTATAATTTCTAATAACCACGGCAATGCCATGCAGTTTTTACGTGAGATTGATTCATCCAGCGTTATGATTAACGCATCTACCCGCTTTGCTGATGGTTTTGAGTATGGCCTTGGAGCAGAAATTGGAATTTCTACTGACAAATTTCATGCCAGGGGTCCTGTGGGCTTAGAAGGATTAACCTCTATGAAATACATTGTTTTGGGAACAGGTCAAATACGGGGCTAAGTGATGCCTAAAAAATTAATAGGTATTTTTGGTGGTGCTTTTGATCCTGTTCATAATGGCCATTCTGCAATAACTAAATATTGCATAGAAAAACTTTGTATGGAAAAAATTATTGTTGTTCCTACAGGAACATCCCCTTTAAACAAAAAACTTACAAACGATAACTTTCGCCTAGAAATGTTACATAAGGTCTTCCATGAAGACTGTTATGAGATATCAGAGTATGAGGTATTACAGTCAAAAAAAAATAATAATCCAACCTACACTATAGATACCTTAAAGTATTTAACAGCAAGAGATGAACAAACCTCCTATGCCTTTATTATGGGGATGGATTCATTACTAAACTTGCACCAATGGTTTCAATGGGAGTCTTTATTGAATTATTGCCACTTTATAGTCATTCAAAGAAAGGGTAACAACGTTGATTTAAACACAATAAATCCCCTTCTAAGCAATCTTATTAAAAAAAATACAGCGCTCACCCTAGATGAGTTAAGCCAAAATGGATATGGGGGTATTTATTTTGCTAAATTTCCACTGATGCCTATCTCGTCAACTGAGATTAGAAAGAAATTATCGCAGGATAGAGATGTGAGCGGTTTAGTAAGTCCTGAAATAGAGAAATACAGCAAAGAATTTAAAATTTATCATTCTGAGGGCCAATGAATACAGTCTTCTAAACTATCGTCACTCGTTGAATTTGAGAAGGGTATAACACCAAGACATGGGGCTTGAATAAAATTCTTTAAAAACAAGATATTTTCTTCAACAAAAGTCATTTCAGGGTCAATAATATTTGCAACCCATCCAAATATTTTTTGATTGTTACTTTGCATAGATTTGATAGTAAGCAGTGCGTGATTTAAACAACCTAGCTTAATACCAACTACAAAAATAACTGGGATATCCAGATACTTTATTAAATCTGATATGTTTCTTAAAGGATCAATTGGACATTCATAACCTCCTGCTCCCTCAACAAGAAGTAAGTCAGCCCTACCTTCTAAGGCTTTTATATGGCTATTGATTAATGAAAAATCTATCGAAACAACTTGTTTTTCTGCTGAAATATGGGGCGATGCAGGATATTTTAGGGAGTAGCTATTAACTATTGATTGATTGATCTCCAAGCTATTAGATTGCATGATATGAAAAACATCAGAGTTAATTTCAAGGCCATTAAAAATATCGATACCAGCAGAGATAGGCTTCATTCCAATGACCGAACATCCTTTCTTCTTGAACATATCCATCAAAGCCAGGGTAACATAGGTCTTCCCTATATCAGTATCTGTTCCCGTAACAAAATATTTTCCCCCTTTGATCATTTGGTAAGCTCTCCGGTCTTTACTTCAAAAGATTGTTGTCCCTTCCATGCGTGGCCATAGATAACCTCATAGGTTGCTGGGTATAAATCGTCCTGTTTGAAAGATTCATACTCTTTCTTTATTGACTCCATAAAACCTCTCCCCCTTAAACCTTTACTTCTATTTGAGTTTCCATTACTTGCACCAATTTTTCCTATATCTAGCAATAGTTTTTCCGTAGAAGAGTAAGGTAATGTAATATTTTTAGCTTCTAATAACGGTGAATTAAAGCCTGATGCAAGCAATAGCTCATCAATATTGTGCTTGGCTATAAATTTATTAGTTTTACTCTCACCTGAAATTTTCTCATTAATCTCTTTCAATTCCCATAAAGTTTTCGGACCAAAGGTGCTGAAAATAAAAAGTCCATTAGGGCTTAGAACTCTAATAATTTCATCGAAAGATACTGAGAGATTGTTGCACCATTGTATGGCACTTGAAGTCCATATCAAATCAAAGGAGTTGTCTTGAAAAGGTAGTTGTTCAATGTCTCCACATATATAGTGTGAGGTGTCCGCCATTCTGGAAGGCAGGGGAAATAATTCCAAAAACTTATCTTTAGTTAAGCGAAGCATTTCGTCGGATAAGTCATAGTTAACTAATTTACCTGCTTTGAATCTCTCAGAAAGCCTCACACCATTTCTACCTGTTCCACAACCTAAATCTAATACAGATTGTGGATCAATATTTATCAGCGCTAGCTTGTCATATAAATGATCTGATATCTTATCTTGCAATATAGAGTGCTTATCATACGAGCTTGCTGCACGATTAAAAACTTTTCTTTTGTAAAGTTTGTCTATCATTAGCTGTTTATAAAACTCTGAACCGTATCAACAAAGCGCTGTGTTTCTGTTAAAAATGGAATATGGTTAGCATGCTCAAATATCTCAAGCGTTGCCCCTGGAACGTTTTCATACATATAAACTGAAGCATCAACCGGGACAATCTTGTCTCTTCCTCCAGAAATGATAAGTGTCGATACGCTAATTTTGCATAAATCATGTCTTAAATCATTCTTTTTAAGGAGTTCTAGGCTGTTAATTAGAGCATTAGGTTCTGGTTCGCCTAGCTTAAACATTTCGTTTTGAAGGTCTTTAGTTGCTTTTCTCATGTTAGGCAAACCATGCAACTGTAGCAATAAAAACTGTTCTATAGTTGCCCTCCAATTCAAAATTAGCTGCTTTGAAAACTTGTCAAAAATTACTTCCTTTATTCCATAATCCCATCCCGACTTATTAATAAAGCAAGGTGTTGTAGATAGTAAAATTAATTTCTTTACTTTTTTTGGGTATTTTTTTTGATAGGCAATAGCAAGCTGACCTCCTAATGACCAGCCAACAATGCTGCTGTTATTTGGAACTAACAGATCCAGCTCATCTACAAGTGATTCCATAGAATAATTATTGATGTTTTTACACCCTCCCATTCCCGGAAAATTAACAATAATCAATGCATAATTTTTACTAAGCCCACTCTCAACTCTATCCCAAATTTTTGCATTCATTCCCCATCCATGAATTAATATTAATGGGTCACCTTCACCTAATTCTTTACTATGCATTTATCTCGTCAACCTGTTTATTGCTTTTGTTAATCCTAATACATCGTTTTTACTATGATTAGCTGAAAGGGAAACACGCAATCGTGATTGATTTTTTGGGACCGTTGGTGGGCGTATTGCAGGAACATAAAACCCTTGGTCAAGAAGGCATGCAGAAGTATATAGAGTTTGTTCGGGACTGCCGATAAGTATCGGTTGTATTGCTGTAATTGAGTTCATTAAAAGATTTTTCTTACGAATGGATTCTCTGAATATTTGAATATTTTTAATTAATTTTTCTCTCAGGATCTTTCCGTCTTTAATTAAATCTAGAGATAACGATATGCCCTCTGCTATAGCGGGCATTGTTGCTGTTGTATAAATGTACGGCTTTCCCTTTTGTATAAGGAAATCAATGATATTTTTTTTTGCACATAATATTGCACCAGAGACACCAACAGACTTTCCAAGTGTAAACATGTAAATAATTCGATCTCTATCTTTTTTTGATAACAACTTATTCATTGCTGTATGTTCTAAAATACCTTGGCCATCCGACCCCAACACACCGTAACCATGGGCGTCGTCAACAAAGAGGTGCGCATCATATTGATGGCACAATGATAATAATGATCTTATATCCGCTATGTCACCATCCATACTAAAAACACCATCAGTAACAATTATCTTGTTCTTTTCGTTTGATTTTTTTAAAAGATCTTCTAAGTGAATTAAATCTAGATGTTTAAACCTATAAAATTTAGCGCAAGAAAGTATTGCTCCATCATTGAGTGAGGCGTGATTTAATTTATCAGAAAATATGGCATCTTCCTTTTTCAGGAGGCTCCCAAAGAAACTTAGGTTAGCTAGGTATCCAGAAGAAAAATATAAGCTTTGATCAAAACCAAGATACTTTGCAGCCTTTATTTCTAGGCTTTCATGTGATGAATGATGGCCTGATATAAGATGTGAAGCTCCAGCCCCAACACCCGTCCTTCTTATTGCAGAAATAATTGCTTGCTGTATTGACTTATGATGAGATAAGCCAAGGTAATCATTGCTTCCGAAGTTAATGAGCCATTTTCCGTCAACCAGAATTTTATTTCTTTTTATACTTGTTACGGTTTTTATTTTTCTATATAAATTTTCTTTCTTCAAAAAAGCAATTTCTTTAGCTATTTTTTCATCCTTCATTATTAAATATTTTTTATGCCTAAGCGCGTAAATAATAATTTATCTTTTTCAACATTTGGATTGCCTGTGGTGAGCAGCTCATCTCCATAAAATATTGAATTTGCCCCAGCAAAAAAAGCTAATGCTTGTATACCATCATCCATACTCTCTCTTCCGGCTGATAGTCGAACGAAGCTTTTTGGCATAGTTATTCGAGCAACTGCTATCGTTCGAATGAATTCCAAATGGTCAAATGAATCTATACCCATAGCTGGCGTGCCCTCCACTTGAGTCAATAAATTTATTGGCACACTTTCAGGGGGTTCTGGTAAATTAGCTAATTGCTCAATCAGCCCGGCCCTTTCAGACAATGTTTCACCAAGCCCAACTATACCTCCACAACAGACATGGATATCAGCAGAGCGAACTCTAGCCAATGTATCGAGCCTGTCTTGGTAGGTTCGTGTTGTAATAATATCACCGTATAACTCAGGGGATGTGTCGAGATTATGATTATAATAGTCTAAGCCTGCTTCCTTAAGCTGCTCGGCTTGACCATCTTTGAGCATACCTAAGGTGGCACATGTTTCCATACCGATTGACTTAACAGATGTAACCATCGTCTTTACCAAATCTAAATCTTTTTGTTTGGGGCCTCTCCATGCTGCACCCATGCAAAACCGAGTCGCCCCTGCTTCTTTTGCAGCTAGCGCGGCTTTCATTACCTCTTCTATACTCAATATCGGAGTGTTGTCAACCTCGGTATCATAGCGAGCGGATTGAGGACAGTAACTGCAATCCTCAGAGCATCCTCCCGTCTTTATTGACAGTAATGTGCTTAATTGAACACTGTTAGGATCAAAGTTTTCTCTATGTACGGTGTGAGCCTTAAATAAAAGGTCATTAAAGCTTAGGTTAAATAATTGAGTAATTGCATCCTTGGGCCATTTTTGCTTTACACTTTCATCAGAAGTGGGCTTAGTCTTCAAAAAATGGACCTTTTCGGAGTTAGAGTTATTACTTATTTTTGTCATGGCTAATCCTAACTTATTGATTGTATTATAAAATTAACCAAAATTTGATTGGTTAAGCAATTTTACACTATTTTTTAACAACTGTATAAAAATTAATCATATGTTTAATATTGTGCTTTTTGAACCTGAAATTCCACCAAATACTGGAAACATTATACGGCTCTGCGTAAACACTAAATCAAGCCTTCATATAATAAAGCCCATGGGCTTTACTTTAGACGAAAAGCCAGTAAGAAGGGCAGGACTTGATTATCATGATATGGCCAATGTAAAGGTTTACGATAATTATGAAGAATGCTATGCGCAGTTAAAGAACCATCGTCACTTTGCAGTAACGACGAAATCAGACAGCCATTATCATCACTTCAAATATGAGGCGGGAGATGTTTTTATTTTTGGGCCCGAGACTCGAGGATTACCTCTTGAAAGGCTTAACGATAAACGAAATCAAGCCAACATAAGAGTTCCAATGGTAGCGAGTAATCGAAGTATGAATTTATCAAACACTGTGGCAATCGTAATATTCGAAGCGTGGCGCCAAATAAACTTTACTGAAGGAATTTAATGCTCCGCTTTTATTTCTCTACTTAGCAGATCTTGCACTGCATCTCTCGGGGCTTTCCCTCCATGAATTACCTGGGAGACCTGAAAGGTTATTGGCATCTCTATTCCGAGAAGAGCTCCCCTATTGATGACCTCTTTCGCCGTAAAGACCCCTTCAGCAACATGCCCCAATCCGTCAAGAATTTCATTAATAGTTCGTCCTTGTGCTAAGCGTAAACCCACCTCTCTATTTCGAGAATATTCGCCCGTACAAGTAAGAACTAAATCTCCCGTACCAGCTAATCCAGAGAAAGTATCAGCATTTGCGCCAATTGACTCGCCGAAGCGGGAAATTTCAGCTAAGCCTCTTGTAATAATCGCAGCTCGAGCATTGTTACCAAAACCCATACCATCAGATATTCCTGCAGCAATAGCAATAACATTTTTAAGTGCTCCACCTACAGATACGCCCGCAACATCATTACTTGTATAAATACGCATGCATCCATGGTGAAACGCATTGGCAGCAAACTGACATAATTCTTCGCTAGTGGCAGCTAATGTAACTGCTGTTGGAAGCCCTCTTACCAACTCAGCAGCAAAGCTTGGCCCGGAAATAACACCAAAATCTCTACTACTTAAACTTGGGTCCCCTAAAACGTCTATAGCAACTTCATGTGGCAACATTCCAGTACCAACCTCAAGGCCCTTATTAGCCCAAATGATAGGAAGCTTGTTAATAACATTTAACTCAAATAACAGCTTTCGAAAAGCAGATGTGGGAACTGCGGAAATTATTAGATCTGAGGGTCCAACAGCTGCATGCAAGTCATTTTCTAGAGATAAATTCTCAGGGAATAAAAAATTTCCTAGGTATTTAGGGTTACTACGAGCTTTTTTCATACCTGAAATATGTGATCTATTTCTTGCCCACAGCGTGACATGGTATTTTTTTGCTAGATGGATAGCCAAGGCTGTGCCCCAAGCACCAGCACCTAAAACAGCTACCTTCATAACTTATATTCCCCAAACATCCTGAACTCTTATAAAGCCCTCAATATTTTGAGTTAGCGTTTTTACTTCGATCCAACCATCCGCCTGAATCGGTGAAAGTAGCTTTAAAGCAACATATTTACCAACGTCAGCTAATTTAACGCTAGAGAAGGACGGCTTGTAAAACACAATAACGTTCGACTTTAAGGTCATGACAGTTCTTTCATTGGATGTATCCTGAACCTTTACCCAACTTATTTTTCCTTCATGGTCTTTAACCTTGGTCCAGTCTTTTAGCTTTACAAGTACTTTTAGTGGGTAAGACTCAGTAACAATAAATTCCTTGCTTGTTGAGTCAGATGGGCCTTCGTAGAGAATAGTTTTTTTTGATTTTATCGCGACAAATTCAGCCGATAAAACCGGCTGAATAGATACTGCTATAAAAAGAACTGCTAGTAATAGTCCCTGAAAGACTCGATTAATTAACATTCGGTGAAGATCCACCTGCTTGCTGTTCTTTTTGTTGCATATATAATGTTTCAAAATTAATTGGGTTAAGTAAAACCGGGCTAAATCCAGCTTTTATTACCAAATCGGATATAGCCTCTCTCGCATATGGAAAAAGTATATTCGGGCAAGTAATCGCCAATATTGGCTCCAAGCCCTCTTCAGGAACATTCTTTATAGCGAAAATACCTGACTGAGTGACATCGATTAAAAATGCAGTTTTATCTGCCTGTTTTGATGTAACTGTTATTTGAAGTGCCACTTCAAAAAAACCATCCGATAATGGCTTGGCATTATTATTTAACTCAATGCTTATTTGAGGCGCCTCTCTTGATGTAAATATCTCCGGTGAATTTGGAACCTCCACAGACACATCTTTTAGAAATAATTTCTCAATTCCAAAGCCTGGCCCTTGTGCTTGCGATTCATTTGTCCCTGAAGGAGAGTTTACTTTTGTTTTCTTAGTTGCAGGTTTTTTTGATGCAGCAGTTTTGGTTTTTTTTTCTTCAGCCATTATTTTTCCAATATTTAAAAAATTTATCGTTATTCTATCGCTTTATATCCAAAGTATGAACCTTTCAGGGTTAAATAAATTAACCTTTTAAAATTGTTTCAAGCTCTCCTGATAAATCCATTCTCCGTAAGTCATCGAAACCTCCGACATATATAGAGCCAATAAAAATTTGTGGTACAGTTCTTTTTCCTGTTTTTTCCATCATCTCAGATAACAGATCAGCATCCTGATCAATATATAACTTCTGATCAATAGCAAAACCTTTATTTTTTAACAATTGTTCCGCATTACTGCAATACGGACAATGATTGCTCGTGTACATTAAAATATTTACCATTATTATGCCTTTAAGACCATAGGTAGACTTTCTTTAAGCCAAGCATCGACTCCTCCATCAACGCTTGAGCATTGCTCTAGACCCAGCTTAGTAGCAAGCTTTACAGCTTGTGATGATCGAATGCCCTTTTGGCAATAAAAAAGCAGTTGTTTTTTTTGGTGCTTTTTAAGCTTTCCTATATTTTCTGCTAGCTTATCAAGAGGTATGTTTATGGCGTTAGCGATTTTACCCTTAGCAAACTCCTCTGAACTTCTTACATCGATAATAATAATATTTTCTTGATTCATAAGGATTACTGAATCCTTAGCCGAAATTACTTTTTGATTAGCACCTAGTATCTTAGGGAACAATAGAAGTGCCCCAGAAACTATAATAAGAAAAACTAAAGCAACATTATTAGTAAAAAATTCCAAATCAAGCTCCAATAAAAATCAATTAGCTATTTTCATAGCTTATTATAAAAGAGGCATTATAATTGAATAAGTTATAATTTTTAAAAATTTAATTAAGTGCCTTTAATGCAAAAAAAAACAGTAGTCCTCTTAATTTTAGATGGTTTTGGCCATAATGAAGAAACTAAAAATAATGCCATTGCAGCAGCACATACACCATATTGGAATAATTTAAAATCTAGGTACCCTCATACCCTAATTAATGCTTCAGAGTCGTTTGTAGGGCTCCCAAAAGGGCAAATGGGGAACTCTGAAGTTGGGCATCTTACTATTGGCTCAGGAAGGGTAATTTATCAAGATCTGGAAAGAATTAACAACAGTATTAGCGACCAGTCTTTTTATCAAAATAAAGAGCTTAATCAAAACTTTTCAGATTTATATTTAAATAAACGATCTCTCCATCTATTTGGTCTTGTTTCAGACGGCGGGGTCCATAGTCATATCGACCACTACGATGCAATGCTAAAACTCGCTAAGAAAAATAACGTAGGCAATGTTTTTATTCATGCTTTTTTGGATGGTCGTGACACTCCCCCTAGAAGCGCAAAAAAATACATCTCCAAAATTGAGAGCTTTTGTAAGGCAAATGATATAGGTGAGATAGCATCTGTTTGTGGTCGTTTTTATGCAATGGATAGAGATGGTAGATGGGAGAGGACCGAGGCTGCATATAATTTAGTAGTCAGTAATAGCGGTAAATTTTGTGCAAAATCTGCATTAGAAGCCATTGAATGTGGCTATGATCGTAATGAAAATGATGAGTTTATATCTCCTACTTCAATTGGGGCAAAAAATTGTAAAAGAATAGAGGAGGAGGACACAGTTATATTTATGAATTTTAGATCGGATCGAGCCAGGCAACTAACCAATAGCATATTAAATGATTCCTTCGATGATTTTACTCGTACCTATAGGCCTAAAAAAATAAACTACTTCTCTCTAACAAGTCATGACAAAAAACAATTAAAAGCTACTCCCATATTTAAACCAATAGAAATAAAAAATACTATTGGTGAAATAGTATCAGGTGCCGGAAAGACCCAGCTCCGTATCGCTGAAACTGAAAAGTACCCGCATGTGACTTTTTTCTTTAATGGTGGTGAAGAAAAAGTCTATCCTGGTGAAGATAGAGTGCTTATACCCTCACCCAAGGTTGCAACTTATGATCTTCAACCAGAAATGAGCGCATTTGAATTAACAGATAAGCTTACACAAGCAATAGATTCGGGGAATTATGATTTAATCATTTGTAATTATGCTAACGGTGATATGGTAGGTCATACAGGCATAATGGCTGCAGCAATAAAAGCTATCGAAGCATTAGATAAGTGCATTGGTTTAGTGGCTGATTCAGTTAGAGAAAATAGTGGTTCTCTGATGATCACTGCGGATCATGGTAATGCTGAAATGATGCAAGATGAGCTGAATGACCAGCCCCATACACAACATACAACCAACCGCGTCCCATTTTTATATATGCAAGAAAATGTCACATTAAGGGAGGGAGGGAGCCTTTCAGATATAGCTCCAACTATTTTAGAGCTTATTAACGAAAAAGTGCCCTCAGAAATGACCGGAACAAATCTCATCAGAAATTAATGCCAAAAAAAATATCTTTTTTATCATGCTCTGTACTAGTAATTTTTATTTGCGTCATAGCTTATACAAGCAATGTTTATCCTAACGAATCTATCGACAGCACCCAGAATGACCTGGAAAATATCCAACAAAAAATCAATAGTCTTGACAAGCAAATTATTCAAAAAACTAAAGCTCAGAAAGGTATTACTCGCGAGTTAAAACAAGAAGAAAAAAATATAAGTAAAACTAAAAAAGAAATTTATAAGATAAAAAAGAGAGCAAGAAATAATCAAAAAAGATTAGAAGCGCTCAAAAAAGAATTAACTGAGTTAGAGAAAAATATTGAGGATAAAAGAAATAATTTATCTCTTAATTACTATCATAGCTATACCCATGGCAAGTTCAGCTCATTACAAATGTTATTAGAAGGTATTAATCCAAACGAGATATCAAGAGATCAGAGGTATCTAGGTTTTTTATCAAAGGCTCAAAGTGATAGCATCAAAGACATCAAGAAAGACTTAATTAAGGTAGAAGGGAATAAAAAAAGTATTGGTGCCACCATAAAAAAAATTGCTTCGCTAAAAAAAGCTAAAGAAAAAAAAGCCAAAGCTTTACAAAAAGAAAAAGTTAGGAAAAAAAAGACTCTTAAGAAAATTAACCTTGAAATAAAATCGAAAAAAAAAATAAAGTCCAAACTAATTGCTGATGAAAAAAAACTCACTAGCATCATTTCAACTCTTATCCAAAAATCTCAAGCAGAAAATGAAAAAAGAATAAAACAGAAAAAAATTGTTGCTGATAACCAATCACTACCTGATAGCTCTCTTGACAAGCTAAACTTTAGGAAACTAAAGAAAAAACTGAAGCTTCCTGTTAAAGGAAAAATTATTCATAAGTTTGGAAAAAAACGGCCGGATACTGGGATCAAGTGGAAAGGTATTTTTATTAAAGCAAATGAAGGAGATCCTGTATATGCGGTAGCTAAAGGCAAGGTGGTTTTCTCCGACTGGCTAAGGGGGTTTGGTAATATTCTTATTATTGACCATGGAGGAAATTATATGAGCCTTTATGGAAACAATGAATCCTTGCTGATGAAGCAAAACAGTATGGTTAATGGTGGCGATCAAATTGCTACAGTTGGGAATAGTGGAGGTAATAGCGCTAATGGACTTTATTACGAATTAAGAAAAAATAGCAAGCCCTTTAACCCCATGTCCTGGACTACACTAAAGTAACTTACTCTCCAATTAAATGAAGATTGACTCTCCGATTAAATTCGCCATAGCGATGCTCATAAATAAATATGCCTTGCCATTGGCCCAGTAGTGCTCGCTTGTCCTTTACCGGAATTGATAATGATGTTTGAGTTAATGCCGTCCTAATATGAGCCGGCATATCATCTGGCCCCTCTGTTGTATGAATAAAGTGACTATCTCCATCCACCACAAGTCTCGCAAAAAAACTTTCCAGATCTACCAATACATCGCTGTCATAGTTCTCGTTTATAAGAAGGCTAGCTGATGTGTGCTGAATATGAAGAGTGAGCAATCCATCAGAAACTAATTGAGATTGGACCCACATTCTAATATCTTCCGTAATATCATAGAGTCTCCGTCCTGATGTTGATTTTTCTAGTTCATGGAAAAATTGTTGCATCTAATTTATCGCTCCTTATCGTAAATACCGTAACAATTAAAATGAATAAGTCAGAGCAAGGTTAAGGGATCGTCCCATGCCAGGAACTTGTGAAGACGATGCTCTCATTATGCCTGTGCTCATAGTAGCTCCCTGCCCAAGATACTCACCCCCATTAGGGTTATCGTATGTGCGATTAAAAATATTTTCAACGCTTCCAACGATCTCTAAATCGTAAAATCGATAGGATGAATAAAGGTCCGCAATAGTAAAAGCAGCAGTTTCTCTTTCCTGTCTTACGCTATCGGTATGCGTTTTTTTATCTACCATCGTCACCACAAAACTATTTTTCCATGTACCAAGCTCTTGATTAAAAGCCATGGTTAGGTTTGCCGGCATAAGATTGTATAGGTCTGTGCTGTTATCTATATTCCTTCCACGCTGATAATTGAATTTAGCGGATAGATTATATTTTCCGTAACCCCATGACTCAAACATATTTCTCTTAGCAGCGATATCGATACCTGCAATCGTCGCATCATGATTATTAAATTGTAAGTTTCTGTAACCATCAGATCGAGTTGCAAGAGATTCAACGTCAATATAATCGTCTATGTAAGAATAGTATGGTTTTATTTTAATCATCCACCTCCCTTCTGATCCGGCATGATCGATTAAAAGACCAATTTTATGTACTGTTTCTGGCCTAAGGTCTATATTGCCAACATACCCGTTACCATCACCGTAAAGATTGTTCATATTAGCTGCCATTGTCCATGTGGACCAGGTATATCGCTGGTAAAGATTCGGACTTTTAGCTTTCATGGTGTATCCAAACTCTAATGAAGATAATTTATTGGGGGTGTATTTTCCGAGCATACTAAAATTAATATTATTATCTGTTTTGGATCGGTCTCTGTTGTTGAACGCGACAGAATCATCTAGCTGATTGGAGCCCATGTTGTTATTAGGATTATAACCCTGCACATCGCTACTGCCAGTCTGAACCAATCCATACCTTAAGCCTATGGAGGAAAGCCATCTATCAGACCAGAGCGTATCTAATTGTGCATAAATATCATACCGGTCTCGTTCACCGTCATTGATATTATAGAAGTCATTCCCGCTCATCATTCCTTGATCTGATGGATTCGATTCCCATTTGTCATCTAATCCGTATAGCTGTATCTCAGCCCCTATTTTAAGGGTTTTTTGATCGTCCATAAATATCTCCCCCTCTGCCAAGATCCCAAATGTTTGTCCATTTGCCTCCATAGGCATGCCATAACTTGTTTGGGCCATCATATTGATATAGGTAAATTGCTTGTCATCGGCAAAGTTATGCTTATGGTTAGTGTCTTCATAATATATTTGAGAGCTTATATTGCCCCAATTATACTCTGCCTGATGTCTTATATTTAATTGGTAGTTTGTATTACCTACCGAGTCCATCCTCTGATTTGGAAAGGATTGATAGGGGCTATCTTGGTATGCAAACATGGCTTCATAATAGTGTTGCCCCTCTTTTTTAGCTAAAGTGAGTTGGTGATTTTGATTTTTAAATCGAGACGATCCAATCTCATCTCCTGCTAAATACCCCCTTCCGCTAGCAGCAACTCCTGAGTCTTTAAAAGAACCCCCAGCATAAGAATTATTTGCTTCAATAAAAGACCCAAAGTATTTAAAAGCCGTGTCCTTATCCACTGCTGTTAGATTTAGATTGATACCTGTTGAATCATTATTGCTTTGAAAAAAGGATTGAATCCTGCCTTTTGTCACCGGCTTTTCATCTTTCCCAAACATCAACTTATTTGATTCTATATAAATTACACCGCCAATATTGTCACCTCCCTGGCTAACAGATGATAGTCCGGCTAAAACGTCTATATTGTTTATATTTACAGGGCTTGTATACGACAATGGAGGGTTCATGTGATTAGCGCATGATGATATGAGACTCATTCCATCGATTCTTATACTAATCCTATCACCAGATAAGCCTTGAATCGTAGGTAGGCTAGAAAAACCTCCGTTTTTAATAGCATTAACCCCTAAAAACTCGCTAAGCAGATCGCCGGTATCTACACTAATATTTTTTATAGCATTAAATGACTCTAGATCAAGGCTGGCGTCAGAAAATGGTGCCTCTTTATTATCAATTACCTCAATACTTAGAGGTTTGATAATAGTTTCTGCATATACTAAGGTGGTATTAAATAGTAGTAAATAAGCTACGTTATATTGCCATTTCATTGTTGAAATCCTTTAATAAATTTTTATCAAATAGCCCTTTTCAGAGCGATGATATTATTTAAAGGAATATAGGAGGAGCTTGCCTGTCATAGGCAAGCAAAGCTAAACGGATATACCGGAGAAATCTTTCTTTTGTTGAGAAAATGTTGTTCGTATTAAGAAAGGGTAGGTTGCTAGCCTTATAGTTTAAACTTTCTATAGCTTTAACCGACAACTTACAATAATCACAAGAATTTAGTGCTGAGCCACTGCGACCAGCATCATTTGCATCGCTTAACGAAACAATCTTAATGCCTGAAGATGTACATATTACCTCTAACTCGTCAGCTGCAATCGTTTGAGATACTAATGGTCCAATAACGATCATTAATATTGAAAATAATGCTGCCCAATAGCTTTTTTTTAACAATTGTTTATTCATCGTCTAGAATCATATTACAAAAACAAACAAACCGAAAATTTTCCAAGAATCCATATCCAGAGCATACATTGACTTAACCTTATTAGTGCTTTTTTTTGATAAATGAGTCAAAAATAATAAAAGCTGCACCTATGGTTATGGAGCTATCTGCCACGTTAAAAGCGGGCCAATAAAAAATGTTATCCATATGAAGTGAAATAAAATCTATTACATATCCATGCAACAATCTATCAATTAAATTACCTATGGCTCCACCTAAAATTAAGGTTAATCCAAATGCCAGTAGCTTATTATGATGATTTTTTCTTATGTAAAATGGAAGCGCTATACTTACTATCAATGAGACAAGTGCTAAAAAATATCTTTGCCAACCTCCTGCGTTAGCTAAAAAACTGAAGGCAGCTCCAGTGTTGTGCACATAAATAATATCAAAGAAACTTGTTATCTCGATAGCCTCTCCAAGCTTCAAGGTTTCTGAAATAAATTTTTTTGATATTTGATCGGCTAATACAATCGCACCGCTGATAACAAATAATTTAAGCATGGTGTCGTAGCTCGCCTTCTCCAAAAAGATTGGATACACACCTTAGGCATACTGAGGGATGTCTCTTATCCTCCCCTACACCGGAAACATAATGCCAACAACGCTGACATTTAACGTCTTTTGACGGAGTTACATCTATTTCCAGCGCACCCTCATGCGACTCAACCGAAACGCTGGAGGTTATAAAAATAAACCTTAGATCGTCATTAAATTTTAATATTTGTTCTGCTAATTCTGGTTCCGCTTTGATAACTAAGGCGGCCTGCAAAGAGGATCCAATTTTTCCTGCCTCCCTCACCTCCTCAATTTTTTTGTTTGCTACACTCCTCACTATCTTTATAGTCTCCCAAGACTTTAAGTCATCTTTACTTAAATGATGATTTGGAAGTTCGTACCATAAATCCGAAAATAAAGAATGGTTGGCATTTTTACATAAAATCTCCCAAAGCTCATGCGAGGTAAAGCTAAGGACAGGGGCCATGACTCGCATAAGCGATTGGCTTATATGATAAAGCGCTGTTTGTGCAGACCTTCTTGCGAAAGAATTTTCTGCTGTTGTGTAAAGCCTATCTTTAATAATATCTAAATAAAATCCGCCTAAATCCTCAGAGCAAAAAGCAACAAATTTTTGCATGGCCAAATAAAACTCAAATTTTTCGTAATGCTCTAAAACAGATTTTTGTAGCCTATCCACTGAGTATATTGAGTATTGGTCAAGGCCCAATAATGCATCTGAAGAAACAAGGTCTTTGCGGGAATCAAAATCCTCCAAATTAGCACACAAGAATCTTAGCGTGTTTCGTATTCTTCGATAGTTGTCTGAAACTCTCTTTAGGATTTCGTCTGAAACATTCAGTTCGGCTGAATAGTCAGTTGTTGCAACCCACAGTCTTAAAATATCCGCACCATATTGATCCATAATTTTTTGTGGAGCAATAACATTTCCCTTGGATTTACTCATTTTGTAGCCTTTGCCATCAACAACAAATCCATGAGTTAACAATGCTTTAAATGGGGCTTTTTCATTTATTGCACAACTTGTAAGTAGGCTTGATTGGAACCAACCACGATGCTGATCCGATCCCTCTAAATATAAGTCTGCTTGAGGGGCCAAATCACTTCTTTGGGCTAGTACTGACTCGTGGGTAGTTCCCGAATCAAACCATACGTCCAAAGTATCAGTTATTTTTTTATAGTCTTCAGCATCCTCTTTTAGCAAGGTAGAAGGATCTAAATTAAACCAAGCATCAATACCCTTCTCTTCTATCATTTGTGCAATCAACTCGAAAAACTTTTGTGTTTTTGGGTGTGGCTCTGAAGTTTCTTTATGAAGAAATATGGGTATGGGTACGCCCCAATTTCTTTGTCTAGATACGCACCAATCTGGTCTATTTTTAATCATAGCTTCCAGTCTAGCCTTGCCCCAGGATGGAAAAAATGAAGTAGCTGATACTGCTGAATTTGCTAGATCACGTAATGATTTTTTGTCGCTATTTTTGTAATTCATACCAACGAACCACTGGTGTGTTGCCCTAAAAATAATGGGTGCCTTATGTCGCCAGCAATGAGGGTAGCTATGTGCATACTTTTCCGCAAACAATAGAGAGTGGTTTTCTGTTAATAATGCAATAATTTTTTTATTTGACTCCCAGACAGTTAGGCCAGAAACAAAAGGGATGCTGCTTTTAAATTTGCCCTGATCATCTACTGGGTTCTCTACTGGCAAATCATATTTTACGCCAACCACATAATCATCAATGCCGTGTGCTGGGGCCGTATGAACTAAACCGGTTCCCGACTCAATAGTGACATGATCACCACAAATAATTGGTATCGTCTTATCGAGAAATGGATGGGTAAACAACAACCCCTCCAACTCTTTACCTCTGACCGACCCAATGAGATTGATCGTAGCGTCATATTTTAGAAATGTTTTCGCAGCCAATTCTTTTCCAACAATCACAAGCTGATCATGAAGCTCGTATAAACCATATTCTAGTTGTGGATGAACACAAATTGCTTCATTAGCTGGAAGTGTCCAAGGGGTGGTAGTCCATATAACTGCAGAAACTTTTTTAGATACAGAAGTTGAAAATATTTTTTCGTACTGTTCTTTTTGGTTAGAGCTAAGATTGAAAGCAACATCAATTGCAGTAGAAGTCTTGTCCTCATACTCCACCTCAGCCTCAGCTAATGCAGAACCACATTCCGTGCACCAATGGACTGGCTTGCTTCCCTGATATAAAAATCCTTGTGCGTAAATCTTTGCGAGCGATCTAACAATATTTGCTTCAGTTGATTTATCAAGCGTTAGATAGGGATTATCCCAGTCTCCAAGAACGCCCAGTCTCTGAAAATCTATTTTTTGTCTATTAACCTGCTCGATTGCATAGCTCCGACAAAGCTCCCTAAATTTTGTCGGGTCTATTTCTTTTCCATATTTTTTTTCAATTACTAACTCAATAGGTAGTCCATGACAATCCCAACCAGGAACATAAGGAGCATCAAAACCGGACAATGTTTTTGACTTAACAATAAAGTCTTTCAATATTTTATTCACAGCATGGCCAATATGAATGTCACCATTAGCATACGGAGGGCCATCATGTAGGACATATCGTGGGGCACCGTTTCTTGACTTTCTTATCTCTTGATAAATCTCTTTATTTTTCCACTCGCTTACCCATCCAGGTTCTCTTTTTGCAAGATTGCCTCTCATAGGAAATGAGGTGTCAGGGAGATTTAGTTTGTATTTATTATCTTCTGTCATAATCTTCTAAAAAAATTTTAGCCTTTTTGATGTCAATTTTTATTTGCTCCTTTAACGCTTCGATATTTCTAAATTTCTTCTCGTCTCTTACTTTCTGTAAAAAAATAACCTTAGCGTGCTTACCATACAAGTCGTCTGAAAAGTCAAACAAGTGAACTTCTAGGTTAAGCTTTGAAATGCCTGTAATAGTGGGTCTTGTTCCCAGATTTGCAACTCCGCTCATACCGTTTAATTTTACAGCAAAGACTCCTTTTAATGGAGGCCGATTATGAAACATGTGGATATTTGCTGTAGGGAAGCCTAACTCTCTTCCTCTTTTATCCCCATGAACTACTTTGCCTGAAATTGCATAAGGTCTTCCAAGTATATAGGTTGCTCTTTCCAAATCTCCATTTGCTAATAAATCTCTGACCATGGTGCTTGATATCCGCTCACCATTATTCTGAATTTTTTCCATGACACATACATTTATCCCATCTTTCATTAAACTTTTAAAATCACCTTCACGCCTTGCACCAAACCTAAAATCGTTTCCTATAATTACCTGTTTTGCTTGTATATTATTTTTAAGAATATCGATGAATTGTGTACTCGTGAGACTAGAAAATTCGTGATTAAATTTAATAATGAAAACTTGATCGATTCTCTTTTCCTCAAAATATTCTAGCTTTTCTCTAATACTTATAATTCTTGCAGGCGCATCTTTTGGAAAAAAAAACTCTTTAGGGTGAGGTTCAAATGTCATTACTGAAGATAATAGGTTGGTTTTTTTGGCCTCTAAAATAAGTTTATTAAGGATTTCCTGATGTCCAAGGTGAATCCCGTCATAATTTCCTATGGTTAAAATTGAACCTGAATGCGTTCCCTTAAGGTGCCTAAAAACTTTCATCCTATTGGTTGCTTAATCTTTTTGTAAAAGTTCTCAGATCGACTCCTAGAATTCTAAGTGCAACGAAATAAGAGAGGGCTCCTGCAAGAGTTAAAAAACCCAAACGAAAAACTTTTTCCCATGCTGAATATACCAACCAATTACTATCTGGTCCTTTCAGAAATAAAAGTAAAGTAGTCATAGCAACTAATCCCAAAATAATTTTTATAAAAAATAAAATCCATCCCTTTTCCAACACAAAAATTTTATTTTTCTTTAGGTGATAAAATAATAACCCTGCATTTATACAAGCACCAATTGCTATTGCTAGAGCAAGTCCTGCATGGCCAATAAAACCAATAAATATCATATTCATAAGTTGAGTGCAAAATAGAGTAAAGATTGCGATCTTTACTGGCGTCTTAATATTTTTTTGCGCATAAAATGCCGGAGCTAAAACTTTAATAAGAACTAAGGCAATCAATCCTATGCTGTATGCAGTCAGGGCATACTGAGTCATAAGAACGTCATGCTCACTAAAAGCTCCATAATAAAATAATGTTGCTATTAATGGAGCAGCAAGTATATATAACCCTAATGCAGCAGGCGCAGACAATAATATCGACAGCCTTAATCCCCAGTTAACTAAGCTTGAATATTCCTTTGAGTTATTTTTTGAAATGCTACCTGAAAGGCTAGGTAATAGAATAGTACTTAATGCTACACCAAGGACTCCAACAGGAAACTCCATCAACCTATCAGCATAATATAGCCAAGAGACACTCCCAACGGCTAAAAATGAAGCAAATATGGTATTAATTAGTAATGATATTTGCGTTATAGAGACTCCTAGTATGGCTGGGCCCATTAATTTAGTTATTCTCCATACGCCCGGATCATTTATCTTAAAATCTAATTTGGGTAAAAAACCAATTTGCTTTAAAAAAGGTATTTGAAAAAGTAGTTGTAGAATCCCCCCTATAAATACTGCCCAAGCTAAAACCATGACTGGTTGTGAAAAAAAGTCTGCGAAGAATAAAGCCGATGCAATAAAGCTAATATTCAACCACACAGGAGTAAAAGCAGGGACTATAAACTTCCCATAAGAATTCAATATACCTCCGGCCATTGAGACTAACGAAACAAAGAAAATATATGGAAAAGTAATTTGAAGCATGTCTACCGTAAGATTAAATTTTTCTGGATCAGAAGCAAAGCCTGGTGCGCTTATATAAATAAGCCATGGTGCTCCAAAAATCCCAAGTAAGGTCACTATAATTAAAAAAATCCCAAGTAAGGTTGCTACCTTGTTTATCAAAATTGCTGTTTCTTTGGGCGACCTACTAGATTTATACTCAGCTAAGATTGGTACAAAGGCCTGAGTGAAAGCTCCCTCTGCCGAAATTCTTCTCAGTAAATTTGGTATTTTAAAGGCAACGAAAAATGCATCAGTAACCATTCCAGCACCGAATATTCGAGCAATAATGCTGTCTCGCAAAAAGCCTAATACTCTTGAGACGGTTGTCATTCCCCCAACCCCTGCTAATGCTTTTGAGAGATTCATCATGTCCCTAGTTTTATAAAATTCATCAAATGACCATTATAGCTTCAACTATTCAAACTGTTCTTCATAGTTGGTGAGTTTCTACTTGTGTATGTAGTTGAAAATAGATAGAATACGGGGTTATTTTTAATATGTATATACAGGGATTAAATATATGGCAAATACAGCCCAAACTAGAAAACGTGCAAGACAAAACGACTCTCAAAGAGCTCATAACGCTAGCCTCAGGTCAATTTTCAGAACAGCTGTGAAAAAGATTGTAAAAGCAATTCAAACAGGTGACAAGAAGGTTGCTGCTGAATCATATAAAGAAAACGTTGCGGTTATCGATAGAATTGCTGATAAAAAAATTGTTCACAAGAATAAAGCTGCTCGACATAAATCAAGGTTAAATACTGCCATTAAGTCTCTGTAAATTTTTTAGGTGCTCTCATTTATTCAGAGAGCATTGCTTTTAGTATTTTTGCCTTATCAAGCAATTTATTAAAGTCATCACCAGTCAAAGTGTAATGCGCCATTTTTCTTCCTTTTCTGGCTTTCTCTTTGCCGTACAAATGTAAATTAACATTATTCTCCCGATTTAAAATATCGAAATCTGGGTTTATATACGTACCATTTTTAAACCAAATATCACCTAATATATTAACCATAATAGCGTTTGATTTTTCTTGCGGATCAACCAGGTCTAAACCTGTAAGCGTTCTTACTTGCAAGTCAAATTGATTGTGAACGCAAGCATCAAGAGTGAAGTGCCCAGAATTATGTGGTCTTGGTGCAATCTCATTTACGTATAATTTTTCATCCACAATAAAAAATTCAACCGCCATAACACCAATATAATTAAGCTTTTGAGCAATCTGCTGAGCATACCCCTTTGCTAGCGATGCAATGTCGCTTGGTATTCTTGCTGGTGAAAACGATATATCAAGGATGCCGTTAGTATGTTTATTTTCCGCAACTGGAAAATAAATTTGCTGATCATTGTGGTCTCTTGCAAGGACAACAGAAACCTCAAGATCCAGTAACAGTTTTTTTTCTAGTACGCAGGGTGCTTTACCAGCTTGATTGTATGCATCCTTCAAGTCCGCAATATTATTAACGTGAAATTGACCTTTGCCGTCATATCCAAATTGAGCGACTTTTAGAATTGCTGGAAATATATTCTTTGGCGCACTATCCAAATCATCAGCAGATTCAATAACAAAAAAAGGACCTACAGGAAAGCCGCTATCTCTCAAGAATGTTTTTTCTAAAATTCTATTTTGAACTACAGCTACTGCAGAAGAAGATGGCCGTACTACTAATTTTTTTTCAAGATACTCAAGAGTAGAAAATGGAATATTTTCAAATTCAGTTGTTACAAATAAACAGCTTTCAATAATTTTGTCTAGGGCGTTACTGTTTGAGTAATCGGCGCATAGATGCACATCTGCAATCTTTCCTGCCGGACTTTTTTCATCAGGGTCTAATACAGTAACTCTAAATCCTAATCTTTGCGCCGCAATAACAAAAAACATTCCCAATTGTCCACCACCAAGCATGGCAAGCATATCGGTTTTATTTGCCTTCAATTATTTTTCCCCTAACTTCATATTTAAAACCATATTAATTTGATTGCTTCTAAATTGATTGAGTTTATTTTGTACCTCCTGGTCGCTATCGGCAAGAATCGAGGCAGCAAACAAACCAGCATTAGAAGCCCCTGCTTCTCCAATTGCAAATGTGGCAACTGGAATACCTTTTGGCATTTGTACAATCGATAATAAAGAGTCTTGTCCTTCCAGATGTTTCGTTGGAATCGGCACACCAAGAACAGGTAGTATAGTTTTCGATGCCACCATACCCGGTAGATGTGCAGCTCCTCCCGCTCCAGCTATGATAATTTTGAATCCGTTCTTGCTAGCATTTTCTGCAAATTCAAACATAAGGTCAGGAGTTCTGTGTGCAGAGATCACTTTGGATTCATATGGAATATCAAAATCATCCAAAATTTTCGCAGAATTTTCCATTATCGGCCAATCACTATTGGATCCCATTATAATGGCTACTACCGGTTTTGATTTACTCATTAACCTTTTCCTTTTTAATCTTTTCTTTAAAAAATATCACCATATTATCTCTGTGAATTAAGTTCGATTCATTAATATAACCCAATAACAGCTCAATCTCATCGCTTGAGTAACCCTTTATTTTTTCTAATTCTTGACTGCTATAATTTACCAAGCCCTTAGCAATTTCTTTATTTTTTGAGTTAATACATCGTACAATTTCACCCCGATTAAACTTTCCCTCAGCCCTTATAACGCCTGCGGGTAATAGACTTTTACCATTAAAGACTATGGCCTCTTCGGCCCCCTTATCGATATAAATCTTTCCCTTCGACCTGAGGTTGTTTGCTATCCATTTTTTCTTTGTTACAAGTTCGGGAACGTTACATTCTAGGTGTGTCCCCGCAGATTCATCCTCATTTAATTGGATTAGTATATTTGGGGTCTTTCCTGATGCAATGATAGTATGTGTTCCACTAAGTGATGCACGCTGAGCTGCTTTAATCTTGGTAAGCATACCGCCAGTCCCAACCTTAGAAGTCGTATCTTGGGCAACAACTTCGAGCTTAGCATCATCTATATATGCATGGTCAATCAAAATTGCTTTCGTATTTTTACGTGGATCATCGGAAAATAAACCCTCTTGATCTGTTAGCAACACTAAATAATCAGCCTCAATAAGGTTTGCCACCATAGCAGCAAGGGTGTCATTATCTCCAAACCTTATTTCATCATCGGCTACCGTATCATTCTCGTTGATGACAGGAATAATCTTATGCTCTATCAGATGGCTTACAGTAGAGCGGGCATTTAAGTAACTTTTTTTAATGCTTAAGTCGTCATGAGTTAACAAAATCAATGAAGAAACAAGGCCTGCTTTGCTAAATAATTGCTCGTAAATTTGAGCTATAACCATTTGACCTACTGATGCTGCCGCTCTCAATTCACTAAGCTGATGAGGTCTTTCTTTGTACCCTAGTTTTTTTAATCCAGCAGCAATGGCTCCACTCGACACCAGAACCACTTCTTTTTTTTGCCTCACTAACTCAGCTATTTGTTCCACTATATGCGCTAGTTGAAGCTCATTAATGCCTCCACCCTCTTTTGTGACGATGCTTGATCCAAGTTTAACCACCACCCTTTTTGATGAAGAAAAATTTATCTTAATCATCTTCTTTAGAATCCTCTATATGCTTCATAATCTCAAACGTTAACTCTCGGCAACCTTTACCGTTAATAGCGGAGATACAAAAAATCTTACCACTCCATTGCATTTTATTTTTAATCTCATTCTGAATTTGGTCTACTTTTGAAGTTAAGTCAATTTTATTTAAAACTAGCCATCTGGGCTTATTAAAAAGATCCATACTGTACTTTTTTAACTCATTAACGATGGCATCTGCTTCTTTTGCTGGATCAACCGATTCATCAAAAGGAGCTATGTCTATTAAGTGCAATAATAACTTCGTTCTATCCAAATGCCTTAAAAATTGATGACCGAGTCCATGCCCATCTGCCGCACCCTCAATCAACCCAGGGATGTCAGCAACCACAAAACTTCTTTCATTATCAACTCTAACTACACCAAGGTTTGGTTGCAAGGTAGTGAAGGGGTAATCAGCAACTTTTGGTTTAGCTGCAGAGATTGATCTTATAAGAGACGATTTTCCTGCATTTGGCATACCTAGTAATCCAACATCAGCCAATACTTTTAACTCAAGATATAATTCGAACTCTTCTCCAGGCTCTCCTTGCGTACATTGACGTGGAGCTCTGTTTGTACTGGATTTAAAATGTACATTACCTAATCCACCCTTGCCACCATTGGCAATGATGCGTCTTTCTCCATGAATTTCAAAATCGGCTAACACCTCTCCAGATTGCTTTTCTGTTATTACCGTTCCTACCGGAACTCTAAGAATAAGATCAGCTCCCTTCGCACCATAACATTCAGCACTCCTTCCATTTTCACCGCGCTTTGCTCTGTAGTTCTTAACAAATCTAAAGTCTACGAGTGTGTTGATATTCTCATCGGATTCAACATGGATGGATCCACCTCTGCCTCCATCACCTCCATTTGGACCTCCCATAGGCTCATACTTCTCTCGCCTAAATGAAGCTATACCGTTCCCGCCATCACCAGCAAATACTCTAATAGTTGCTTCATCTATAAATTTCATTTTGATCTACCAAACAAAAAAAGCCCTACCAAATGATAGGGCTTTGAAATAATTTTTAAACTAAACTACGCAGCTACAATGTGCACTAATTTTCTTTTTAATGCGCCCTTAGTTGAAAAGCTTACCTTTCCATCTGTTTTTGCGAACAACGTATGATCTTTACCAATTCCTACATTCGTTCCAGGGTGCATTTTTGTTCCACGTTGCCTTAAAATGATACTTCCAGCTTTTACAAATTGATCTCCGTAAGCTTTTAACCCTAATCGTTTAGATTCCGAGTCTCTACCATTCCTTGAACTTCCGCCTGCTTTTTTGTGAGCCATTAGTTTAAATCCTTATTTATTTTACTGCGATCTTATCGACTTTAATTTCGGTAAAACTCTGTCTATGTCCCTGAGATTTCCTATAATGCTTCCTACGATTCATTTTGAAAATCTTAACCTTGTCTCCACGTCCATGAGCAAGGACAGTAACGTCAACGGTAGCGCCTTTTACCAACGGCGTACCAATAGTAACTTTTTCACCATCAACTAGGGTGAGCACATTGTTAATGCTTAACTGTTTTCCTACTTCTGTGGTCAGCTTTTCAACTTTTAATGTTAAGCCCTCTGAAACTTTAAATTGCTTACCGCCTGTCTTAATTACCGCATACATGATTGTAACCTTATTTTATATAACAATTTAGAGCCGGAATTATACTTAAATTAATACAATTTATCAATTAAATATTAGCTTGTAACCCTTTATTATTCCTGACTTCGTTACATTCTAAACCCATCGGTATGATAAAATGAAAAAATAATTCAATAACAGTTAAAAATATATCAAATTGCTATCAACAATATTATCACCCATATCAAATGATTTAAATGAAGTTAACAATGTAATTAGGAAATCTCTATTTTCTGAAATTCCTATTGTAAATCAGATATCTAATCACATTATTAATAGTGGAGGAAAGCGTATGCGGCCCTCTATTCATCTTTTATTTGCAAAACTCACCGGAGAAATTAATACAAGTCATCATGCTATGGCTGCAATAATAGAGTTCATTCATACAGCAACGCTTTTACATGACGACGTAGTGGACCAATCAACACAAAGGCGCAGCAAAAAAACTGCCAATGCTCTCTTTGGGAATTCTTCAAGTGTTCTGGTCGGCGACTTTATTTATTCAAGATCATTCCAGATGATGACTAAAATAAATAATATGGAGGTGATGGAAATACTAGCAGATGCCACAAACGCTATATCCGAAGGCGAAATTCTTCAACTTCTGAATACCAAAAACCCCGATCTCTCGGAAAATGATTACTTTCAGGTTATTGGCTTTAAAACTGCCAAGCTTTTCGAATCTTGTGGCTCCCTTGCTGGAGTCTTAAATGAGGTAGATCAAGAAAAACAAAAGGATCTTGCAAAGCTTGGAAATATTTTTGGGATCATGTTTCAACTAACCGACGATATCCTTGACTATTCTGGAAAGGAAATAGAGATGGGTAAGAATATTGGGGATGATCTTACTGAAGGTAAAGTTACGCTACCATTAATTTATGCTATGCAAAATGGAAGCGACACTCAAGGCAAATTAATTAAAGAGGCTATCAAAATAGGAGATATAAATCGACTGCCCGATATTATTCAGATACTGAGTGATACCAACGCTATAGCGACAGTTGAAAAACATCTAGTACAAAAGGTAATTGAGGTTAATGAAGTCTTGGGGCGCTTCGATAAGGGTGAAGCAAGAAAAACGTTGAGCTCTTTAGCTAATTATATTTTGGAGCGTAAAAGTTAAATGAACTAATGCATTGTAACTTTTTCTCCACTTTGTAATGCGTAGTAATGCATCCGAGCCGATTCATTCCTAATCAGTAATAAATCACCGTAAAAGACGACTTCTCCATTAAGTTCTGCCTGAGCAAAGCCGCCATTAAATAAAGTAATTTCTGCAAAGTGATTTTTATTTTTAAGAAAAAAAGTAACATAATTTTCAAACTCATCATTAGAGGCAACCTCCCACCCCTTCCATCCAGACAAATCAGCAAGCCAATCCGCCAAGTCAATTTCTACCTTACAGATAATAGTGTCCATCCTCAGACGAGGGTCTAGCTCAAAATTATTTTCTAAACTGTGCGGGGTAGTTTTATTTTGTGACATATCTAAGCTTTAAGTTATCATAATTGATGTAATACTATGGTGTTTTTTTATTATTTTTCAAGGTCATAATGCATATTATAGGTTTAACGGGTGGCATTGGTTCCGGTAAAAGTGAGGCGGCTAAACAATTCGCCTCCTTTGGTGTGCCTATTATAGACTTAGATATTATTGCTAGAGAATTGCTCAAAAAGGATAGGCCTGGCTATCATCTATTAGTTGAAAATTATAATGACGAGTTCATAAAGAATAATAATGAAATCGACCGAAAAAAGCTTCAATCTATGATGTTCAATAGCGTAAACATAAAAAATAATGTCGAATCTATATTGCATCCCATGATCTTCAAGGAATGTTTAAGCCAAATCAAGGAATATACCTCCTCACTGTATATAGTTATTGTAATACCCCTTTTGTTTGAATCTGACACATATCTACGAGTGATTAATGAAAGCCTATTAATTGACTGCAATATTAACAATCAAAAGATCCGGACAAAGAAAAGAGATCAGATTAGCTCTGATATAATAAAAAAAATAATGGCTTCCCAATCAAGCAGAAAAGAAAAGTTGAACAAAGCAGACACTATTATAAGTAATGATGGCTCACTTGATGAGCTTCAAAAAAATATTGGCAACTTTCATAGACTCTTATTACAAAAACTAGGTAAGTAGATGATTAAATACGAATTCCCACTAAACGAACGGATTAGAAAGTTTATGCGAGTTGAAGAAATTTTTATCAAAATTGATCTTCTGACAACCTCTAAAAAAAACTATACTGAATTTTCCCTCTTTGAAAGACTCTTTGAGCTTATGCTCACTGCGTCGAGGTCTGATTTAAAAGTTGATTTAATTCAGGAAATTGAGCGGCAAAAGGTAAAACTTAAGTCAAAGTCAAAAACTCAAGCTAACAACAATCTTATGGTTAGGCTTGCAAAAATAAAAAATGCTTTAGAAAAGGCAAAAGTTCAGCCTGGATTTTACTTTGGTAATGATAAATTTTTGCAAGAAATTAAATCGAGGAGGGATAGCCCTTATGGAATCACCAGCGTGGATTTCCCAGAATTTGACTATTGGCTTCAAAACGAGTCATCTCTAGTGAGAAAAGAATACTTCAAGCAAAAAATAGGCCCCTTTAATCCTATAAAAGATGCGATATTTGTTATCTTAGCTATCCTAAGGTCGAACGCAAAAGAAGAGTTAGTTGTTGCATCCGAAGGATCATTTCAAAAAAAACTAGACCCGACATTGAAAAATGATCTTATTACGGTAATAATGAATCTTAGATCAAATTACTACCCCATCGTATCATCCAATAAGTATGCTGCAAGTATTCGTTTCGAACATTACATCAAACACAACAGTCTGGATAAAAATATGAAACTTAAAATTGGTATAGGGTCTCTGTAGTATCCAATGAACATTACTTGCCCGACTTGTAAAAAAAAAATAGAGTACTCGCTATCTAATTTGTCGCGCCCCTTTTGTTCAGAAAAATGCAAATTGATTGATCTGGGTGCTTGGGCATCTGAGGAGTATCATATACCAGGAGATAATGATGAGATTAACTACAATGAAGATTGATTGCTGGATTATTTTTTTAGTGGGTATGCTTATAAATGCGCCTTTATTTGCCCTTGACTTAGAGATTAACTCTCCAACAATTAAAGCCCCGCGCCCTGGACAAAATATTTCTGCAGGCTTTGTAAGACTGACATCGACAAATGACTTGATCATTAAATCGATTAAAGCAGAAAATATTTCAAAAATCGAAGTTCATACCATGAAAATGGAAAAGGGCGCTTACGGTGAGGCAATAATGCGTATGCGAAAAATCGATAAGCCTATGTTGAAAGCTAATGAAGAATTTATTTTAAAACCTGGGGCTGATCATCTAATGTTTTTTGGTATTCAAAACCCTATCGCCATAGGCGATAAAATTAAAATAACATTCACTTTTGTGGAGAAAGAAGAAACGGTATCAAAAGACATCATGTTTGAGGTTATTTAGTCTAACCATACAGATCTCTGAGATGCAACCCCAATTGCTCCATTATCAAAAGCTTTATTAATATCAGTTCTTTTCATTCCCCCTAAGGCATAAACGGGCATGTTATGTTTTTTTAATAACTCTCCCAGCCAATTCCATCCCATACCATCTATCTCTGGATGCGAAGGTGTTTTATTTATTGGGGACAACACAATGAAATCTAATTTTTTTCTGATAGCTTCGTTAATATCTTTCTTATTGTGGCATGAGGCAGACACGATTAGATTGATTGGTTTTTCCGAGACTGTATGTAATTGTTCAGAGTTTAAATGAACCCCATCTGCTCCTAGCATATATGCCAATTCCGTATCTGAATTAATCATTACTCTCGCATTATATGGAGAAGCCATTTGAATAATTGCCTTAGTCATATCAATATAAGCCTTATGCTGCATGCTCTTCTCTCTTACCTGGATGAGTTTTAATCCCTCCTTTAATTTATTTTCAACCAGATCTATGAAGTCATGAGGATGCTCTTGAGCATTTGTTATCGCATAAAGATCAGGCAACCCAATTGCCTTAAAGATGAGTTCATTTGCAGGAAGTATAGGATTTACGTGGGGTGAGAATGCATTATTCCACTCTAATAATTGTTCTTCTTGTGGTTGAATTTGTCCTGCCCAATCTATTACTTTAAAAAAATGCAACTTCACGTCTATTTCGTCATAACTGTATTCTCTCACTATCCATTTCTCTGCAGAGGATACCGTAACCCCTATTTCTTCATTAAGTTCTCGTTTCAATGCCTGTATTGGGGTTTCCCCACGCTCAATTTTTCCTCCAGGAAATTCCCACCAGCCACTCCATGTTTTTTTGGCAGGTCTCTGGGCAAGCAAAAGCTTATTGTCATGATTGATCAGAACGCCCACTGATGCCTCTATTTTGACTCTAGCTATGTTCTATACTCGGCATTAATTTTAACGTAATCATATGAGAGATCTGAAGTCCACACAGAAGAATTAAATTGTCCCCTCCCCATTACAACTTTCAGACATATTTCGTCTTTTTTCATCTCCTCTTTTCCCATAATTTCTGTAAAAGCTGGAGCAGCAAACCCCTGCTGGGCAAATAAAATATCGTTGAGATATATGTCGATGAGCGAAACATCTATACTGCCAATAGGAGCGTTTCCTATTGCCGCCATAATTCTTCCCAAATTAGGATCCGAGGCAAAAAAAGCAGTCTTAACAAGCGGTGAATTAGCAATTGACTTACCTACTTTTTGACAATCTTGCTCATCAATACCCTGCTCAATAATTATTTCAATAAACTTAGTTGCCCCCTCACCATCTCTTACAATAGCTTTAGATAGAAAGCCTGCAACTTCCAAAAGGGCTTCTTTGAGCCTCGCATATGAGGCATTTTTTTTTGTTATCTGCGGATGATTAGATTGCCTTGTTGCAGTAATAACAAATGAATCATTGGTTGAGGTGTCACCATCGACAGTAATTTTATTAAAGCTTTCATCACACACCTCTCTTGTTATTTCTTTTAACATTGCTTCATTAATGTTTGCATCAGTACCGATAAATGCAAGCATTGTAGCCATATTTGGATTAATCATCCCCGATCCCTTACTAATCCCTGTTACCTTCACTTCATTTCCTTCAATGATAGTAGAAGTTGAGCTAGCCTTAGGAACGGTGTCAGTTGTCATTATGGCAATAGCTGCGTCCACCCAATTAGCTGGCCCCACATTTTTTATTAACGGATCGAGGCTATCTATAATTTTCCCGACAGGAAGATCTGTCATGATCACCCCAGTTGAAAAAGGCAACACTTGATTTTCAGAAATATTTAAAATTTGCGCAAGTGCATGACAAGTTTGTTTTGCATTATCAATACCCACGTCACCTGTCCCGGCATTAGCTGAACCGGTATTTATGAGGAGCGCTCTTTTATTTGAACCTGAACTTAGGTGATATTTTGCTACTTTTACGGGAGCAGCTAAAAATTGATTTTTTGTAAAAACTCCCGCAACAATAGAGCCCTCATCAAGAAGAATGAGAGTTAAGTCTTTTCGATTGGCATACTTAATGCCTGACTCTATAGTGCCTAAAGAAATTCCAGGAATACTAAATATATTTTTTTTTATTGGTTGAGATAAATTGACCGGCATACCTTATTTTTTTCTCCATATTGTTCCATTAGGTGTGTCTTCTAATAAGATATCATGACCTTCTAAAAATATACGAATTTCATCGGCTTTTTGATAGTCTTTATTTTTTTTTGCCGATAATCTATCACTAATAAGTAAATCAATATCAATATCGTTATCCGAACTTTTAATGTTACCGCGTAAAAATAACTCAGGGTCCATTTCTAAAATCCCCAAAATATTAGCTAGCTGGATTAACAGCTGTTTTTCTTGATCTTGATTGCTTTTATTTACTTCATTAGCGAGTGAAAATAAAATAGAAATCGCTTCAGAGGTATTAAAGTCGTCATCTAACGCGTCCTTAAATTGAGAGGCAAAATTGTTTTTCCAGTCAATTTCCTGATCAATACGGGTGTCATTTCCCCTAATCGCAAGGTACAGCCTAGTTAAACCCTGCTTGGCATCTTCTAAATGTGTATCGGAATAATTCAAAGGGCTTCTATACTGAGCTTTCAATACGAAGAAACGAACTATTTCTGGCTCATAATGGTTAAGTATTTCACGAATTGTAAAAAAATTTCCTAGTGATTTAGACATTTTTTCATTATCAACCTTAACAAATCCATTATGAAGCCAGTAATTTGCCATTTGGCAGCCATTAAAAGCCTCTGATTGGGCTATTTCATTTTCATGGTGTGGGAACTGGAGGTCTTGCCCACCACCATGAATATCAAAGTTTTTACCCAAGAATTTGTTGCTCATAGCAGAGCATTCTATATGCCAGCCCGGCCTTCCTTTTCCCCACGGGGAATTCCAGCAAGGTTCCCCAGGTTTTGCTGATTTCCAGAGCACGAAATCAAAACTATTTTTTTTAAACTTATCCACTTCCACCCTATTTCCAGCCCTCAAATCTTCTAACGATTTTCCAGACAACTTTCCATAGCCATTAAACTTTGAGACGGCGTAAAACACATCATTATTACTTCCAACATATGCATATCCTTTTTCTATTAAGCCTTGAATCATAATTATCATTGCGTCTATTGATTCGGTAGCTTTGGGTTCAGCATCTGGACTAATAACACCAAGCGCCTCTGCGTCAGCATTCATTTCGTCAATGAATTGCTTCGTTAAGACCCCATAAGTAACTCCCTGCTCTGCAGCTCGGGTGATAATTTTGTCATCAATGTCAGTTATATTTCTTACGTAAGTCACTTCATACCCAGACGCCTTAAACCAACGATAAATGAGGTCAAAAACAATTAAAACTCTTGCATGGCCCAAATGACAAAAATCATAAACCGTCATTCCGCACACATACATTTTTACCTGGCCTGGGACAATTGATTTAAAAATTTCTTTTTTCTTCGAGAGGCTATTGAATAGTTTAATCATGTTGTAATTTACGCCAGTATTGGGTGGTAATGAGCCATTATTTGTGATAAATTTTGTAAAAATTATACCACGTAGCTCAAGTTACATAATTTGAGTTTAATCTTTCAATAACCTTATAAAGCCACCGTCAAAATGAACAAAATATTATTATCACTTTTTATTTCTATTACTCTGTTAAGTGTCAACGCACAAGCGGAAACAATTATTATTGAAACCAGTAAAGGCCAAATAACAATAAGTTTGGATAGTGAAAAAGCACCTGGAACCGTTAATAACTTCCTTCAATATGTTAAGAATGGATTTTATGAAGGTACAATTTTTCATCGGGTCATTAAGGGCTTTATGATTCAGGCTGGCGGCTTTGATGAAAAAATGAATCAAAAACTGACTAACGATCCCATAAAGAATGAATCGAAGAACGGCTTGAAAAACGAAATTTACACCATTGCTATGGCTAGAACAAATGATCCACACTCAGCAACTTCTCAGTTTTTCATTAATTTATCTGATAATTACTTCCTTGACGATGGAGCTGGCTACTGTGTATTTGGTAAAGTAATAGAAGGTCATGAAGTAGTTAAAACAATTGGAAATTTATCAACACATGTAACTAGGGGTATGGGTGATGTTCCAATCAAAACAGTAACCATCAATTCGATTAAAATTAGCAATTAAAAATAAAGGTATAAAAATAAATGATAACTATCAAAACAAACAAAGGGTCTTTTTCAATTGAGCTTGATGAGGAAAAAGCCCCTATCTCAAGTGCAAACTTTATCAGTTATGTAGATAGTGGTTTCTACAAAGGTACTATTTTTCACAGGGTCATCAAAGGCTTTATGATTCAAGGTGGTGGTTTTGATGAAGCTATGAACCAAAAAGAAACTCTTGCGCCAATTAAAAATGAGGCGAGTAACGGTCTAAAAAATGATATGTACAGTGTTGCGATGGCCAGAACGTCAGATCCTGACTCGGCTACATCTCAATTTTTTATTAATGTTTCAGATAATGATTTCCTAGACTATCCGGGTCAGGACGGGGCGGGTTATTGTGTTTTTGGTAAAGTTATAGAAGGTAAAGAAGTTATTGATCAAATTAAAGAAGTATCGACAGGATCATCAAATGGGCATCAAGATGTTCCTTCAGATCCAATCATTATTGAGGATGTAACCCTCTGATAACCCTTAAGGGCTCTGCTGTTTTTGTATCCGATGTCCACCTATCTGAATCGGAACCACAAACTATTGAGTTATTTAACCAATTTTTAAAGGCTGAGTGTATCCAACACTCAGCCTTATTTATTCTTGGTGATTTGTTTGATTATTGGATAGGAGATGATTCACCTCAGTTTCAATACATCCGTAAATTATTCAATGAATTATCTGCTACAACAGATATTTATTTTGTATCGGGAAATCGGGATTTCCTAGTCGGTAATGATTTTTTTAAGTCATCAAATATCACACTACTTTCTGACCTTACGAAGATTCAAATGTCAGGTCAAGAGGCTTTGATTATGCATGGTGACACTTTATGTATCGACGATACTGAATACCAAAAATATCGAATTCAAGTTCATTCGAATGAATGGAAAAACACTTTTCTGAAAAAATCAATAAAAGAGAGACTTTCAATATGTAATGATTTAAGACAAAAAAGTGAAGAGGCAAAAAAGAATAAGAAAGAATACATTATGGATGTCAATCATGATGCAGTTCATGATGTATTTAGGGATAATGGTTACCCATCGCTCTTAATTCATGGGCACACACATAGATTAAATACACATCATTATGAGTTTGAAAGCCATAAATGTCAGAGGTGGGTATTAGGTGATTGGCACAAAAAAGGGAATTGCATAGTTTGGAATAACAACGAAATGAAATTCTTATATCTAGGCTAAACGCGACAGTTCGTTTTTTCTGTTATGTTGTGCCGCTTTATTTAAAATACCATTGATAAATTTAAACCCATCTACTCCGCCAAAAGATTTCGCAACCTCAATAGCTTCGTTAATTACCACCCTATAGGGTACATCCAAAGAGAATTTCAATTCATAAAGTGAGCTAAATAGAATGGCGAGCTCAATAGGACTTAGTTCATCGTAACTTCTATCTAAATAAGTTTTAATTTCCTCTTTAAGGCTATCAAAATTATTATGAACACCCTCCACTATACTCAGGTACATTGATTCATCAGATCTTACGAAGTCAGGGTCCTCTCTAATATCTTTTTTAATTTGATTGATATCAAATTGGTTAACAATGCCCCTATAAATACTTTTCATCACCAACTCACGTGATTTTCGTCGATTATTTATTGGCTTCTTTTTTCCAGATGTTTTGGTCGCTTTAGTTATCATAAGTTTTTTAACAGCATCGCCATTTCTATAGCTCCGAGAGCCGCCTCTTCGCCTTTTATTTTAGTTCTTGCAAAGGCTTCTTCGTCAGAATTTGTGGTAATGATTGCATTGATAACTGGAATATTATGATTTAATTGCACCTGCATAAGGCCATGAGCTGACTGGTTCGATACGACTTCAAAATGATACGTTTCTCCCCTAATGACAGCACCAATACCTATCAACACATCAAACTTTTTAGACAAAGCATATGCATTGAGTACAGCAGGGATCTCTAGAGCTCCCGGCACCTCCTTTAATTTAATATTCTCTGGTGAAATACCTTCAACCTTAAGCATATTAACACAGGCATTTTGAAGCTCTTTTACAACAGCTTCATTAAAGCGAGATGAAACAATTCCTACCCTAAGCGTTTCGTTAAAATTTTTATTCAAAGCCATACCCCAAGTCTAAAGGAATATGATTATACCCTTTTGCAGAGCATTAAAAATACCCAAAAGAATTGGCACTCCAACTGCCATCCAGGCTAGCGGTAAAACAATTTTTTGCAGGGATGTGTTAGTTTTTGAGGAACTAATAATTGGCCCAGTACTTCTAACCTTAAGAGCTCCCTGCTCCTTTTTCAATTCGGTGTTGGTCATAAAAAATTTCTTGTTTACGGGCTTGACCAATAAATTTAGTATAAAACCACCAACTAGGAGTAATGCAAGGATTTTAAAACTGGCGTTATATGCTTGATCAGTAGGTATTCCGAGGGCTAGTTGATACTCCCGAAGGTATGAAATAAGCATAGGACCTATAATTCCTGCAAGAGACCACGCAGTTAGTAATCTCCCATGGATTGCCCCAACATGTTGTGTGCCAAAAATATCAGCTAAGTAGGCTGGTATCGTAGCAAAACCACCACCATACATAGTTAAAATAACTAAGGTTATGACCACAAAAGCTGCAATATATTGGTTCAATCCTGCCCAAGGAGCGGCTAAATATAAAGCAGTACCAAGACTAAAGAAGATGGCGTAAGTTAATTTTCGTCCTAGAAAGTCAGAGGATGACGCCCAAAAAATTCGTCCAATAATATTTGCCAATGATAGTAATGCACCGAAACCGGTTGCAATAGCTCCTATGATTAATGGGTCAAAGCTACTGGCTGCAATCTCTTGAAACATAGGCTTAGCGACAGATAGAACACCAATGCCTGCTGACACATTTAGGCAGAGGACCCCCCACAGCAACCAGAACTGAGGGATTTTATGTGCAACACCAACATGAACATGGTTTTTGGAAATCATATTGGTAGTTTTTGTAATAGAAGGATTCCAGTTCTTAGGTTTCCATCCATTCGCAGGAACTCGATATCCAAATGCCCCAATTGTCATAGCAATAAAATAAATAATACCCATAATAAAGAATGTTTGAGCAACACCGTAAGCGCTAATCAAGCTATCACCTAATGGCATGCCAATCATAGCACCTCCACCAAAACCCATAATTGCCATTCCAGTAGCAAGCCCCCTTCTGTCAGGAAACCATTTAATCAAAGTTGACACTGGGGAAATATAGCCCAAACCTAATCCAATACCTCCGATTACTCCTGCACCAATCCATATCAACCACAACTGATGAAGTGAAATACCAATAGAAGCAATCATTAGGCCTCCTCCCCAAGTTACTGCTGCAGCAAAGCCAGCTTTTCTTGGACCAGCTTTTTCCAGCCAATGGCCAAATACTGCAGCTGACATTCCTAAGAAAACAATTGCAATTGCAAAAGTCCAAACTACATCACTCCTCAGCCAATCGCAAGACGTAGTAAATACTCTTTCAATAAATGTTACCGAGCTGGAACATTCTGAGCCAATCAACATAGTGAGTTCTGGCCAGAAAATACTAAATCCATAGATCATCCCAATAGACAGGTGTATAAGAAGTGCGGCTGGTGGAACCATCCACCTATTAAAAGATTTGTCCGCAACTATATTGTCTCTATCTAAAATACTCATAGCTTTATCCTGTTGTTATGCATTAAATATGTAACATTTATCAAAATAATCTATAACCAAATATTAATCAAATTAAATTCATATTTAGATGATTGCTGGTGTCATATTTTTGTCATAAAAATGTCATACTATTGGTAAGTAATTAACTTTAATGAGGCTACCAGAATGGCTGCAAGTATTTTAATCGTAGAAGACGAAGAGTCGATATTAGAGTTAATTGCAATTAACCTGCATCAAGCAGGGTTTAATCCAATACGATCCTTAAGTGCTGAGTTTGCCGAAAAGATAATTCAAAAAAATCTACCAGATCTAATCATTTTAGATTGGATGCTTCCTGGAATGGATGGGGTAGAATTTGCTAAGAGAATTAGAGGAAGCTCCACTACCAGAAAAATTCCTATAATAATGTTGACCGCTAAAAGTGAAGAGGATAATAAGTTAAAAGGATTAAATATTGGCGCAGATGACTATATGACTAAACCATTCAGCCCTAAAGAATTGATAGCAAGAATAAAAGCTATTCTTAGGAGAAACGCCCCCGAATTAGTCAATGAGCCTATTAATATGAATGGACTTGAATTAGATCCCATAAAATATGTGCTTACAAATAACGATAAAATTATTTCTATAGGCCCAACCGAATTTAAATTATTAAATTTCTTTATGAGTAACCCCAATATAGCATTTAGTAGAAATCAAATTCTTGATAAGGTGTGGGGCAACAAGTCTGATATAGATGACAGGACAGTTGACGTGCATATTAAACGATTGAGGGATACATTGAAACACACAGGTCAGCACTCATTAATAAAAACAGTTAGGGGCCTCGGTTATAGGCTTGAAAAGATTGAAAATTCCTAAAATAAGTAAGCTACTATTAGGCAAAATGAACAGTCTTTTAATAAAAGGAAAATAACTTGCAAGAAATTAGGTGGCATTTATCTTTATTCATCATTTTCGAAATTTTTTCGACTCTTTTAGTTTTAAGTGTCTTTGATTTAGAGACCTCCTTGCTATTCTTAGCATCAACGCTCGTTTTATTTTTAGCCTTTCACATCTATTGGGTTTATAGATTAAATCAATGGCTAAATAATCCTATGATCAATAATCTGCCTAATGGGTATGGGTTGTGGAGAAAATTATTCACTAAACTATACAAAACACAGACAAAACAAAAGAAAACAAAGCAAGAGCTTTATGGGGTGCTTGACCAATTTAAATCGGCAGCTGAAGCTATGCTTGACGGGGTTATTGGTGTCGATCAAAACAATGAGATTCTTTGGAGCAACAAAACAGCACAAACTATGCTTAACATTAAACCAAAAAATGACTACGGACGACCGATAACATATATTTTTAGGAATAGTGCGTTTAAAGATTACATCGAAAACTCAGAATACGATGATACGTTAAAAATTACTAACCAATTAAACATGCAACCATTAGAAATTAAGGTCGCTTACTTTAGATCAAAACAAAAGCTAATCATATGTAGGGACATTACAAAGGAAACCGAAAATCAAAATATGAGAAAGGAGTTTGTATCTAATTTCTCTCATGAGCTTAAAACGCCACTCACCGTTATACTAGGTTTTATTGAAACCTTAGATGGGATGTACCCAAAAGACACATCGGAAAGTAAAATTATTACCATGATGGACAAGCAAGCCTACCGAATGAAGGGCTTAATTGATGATTTGCTTTTACTTTCGAACGTAGAAAGCAATCAACACATCAATCGATCAAAAAAAATAATGGTATCTGATTTGTTTAAGCTCATAAAAAAAGATATTTCATTGCTTGACGAGAATAACCATACAATTGACTACTCCATTAATTCCCAATTAAATTTGTATGGTGAAAAAAGGGAAATTGAAAGTGCGTTTAAAAATATTATTACCAATGCTAT
The DNA here is from genome assembly GCA_000168995.1 of Methylophilales bacterium HTCC2181. Lineage (GTDB taxonomy): Bacteria > Pseudomonadota > Gammaproteobacteria > Burkholderiales > Methylophilaceae > BACL14. The sequence continues at coordinate 1,227,635 of AAUX01000001.1, forward strand.
TCGTTATACTGAGAAAGATGGGCATATTAATATTCGATGGAAGTTCATAAATGGTTTAGGGATATTTGAAGTGTCTGATAGTGGAATCGGTATACCCAAAAGTGATATAAATCGAATAAGCGAGAGATTCTATCGAGTCAATCCTGATAGAAGCAGAGAGACAGGTGGAACAGGTCTTGGCTTAGCTATCGTAAAAAATGTCATGATCCAGCACCAAGGGGAACTAAAAATTACTAGTGAATTAGGCTCTGGTAGTACATTTAAACTTATTTTTCCAGCTGAAAGATTGATACATAAACCAAATAATGGCTAAACTCCTTACACTAACTATTGCATTCATGCTTTCTGGTTGCCTTGGAAGTACAATGGAAAGAAAAGACTCTACTCAGTATGATAAGGGGTCTTTTAATCAGCTAGGAAAACTTGATCAAGACCGTATGGCAGACTATGAGATAAGAGAAAATATTGAAAGCCTTAAAATGCTGATGCTCAAACTCTACAAGCGCAATCCAAACCAGCTCAAAAAAACGACATCTGACAATGCTGAGCAAGCTGTAAATTGGTTCTTTAACGGCTCCCATAAATGGAATTTTCAAAGTATCAATAACGCCACTGACTTTAAAGCAGTTTATCAAGCCTTTGACCATCAATTTGATGGGGATAGAGTGCTCTCATTGATGACAGGGCTTTATACAATGTTAGTCAAAGCCCATGGTGGAAAAACAGAATTTTTTATTACAGACTCAATTGACCCACAAAATCTTTACAATATGGCAAGAAATATTGAAATAAGTATATGGATGTTGTCTACAAAAAAAGATGAGCAAGGAAATTTGCTTTTAATTAGCAATGAGATGGGAAGGACGATTGATAATTTATCATTCGAGAGAGAGTTTGGGAAAATGATAGGTAGGTTAGACTACTTTGCTTACACATTGTCCGAAAAAACAGAGCGTGTAATTACCAGGATGATCCAAAACGTCACAACAGGACTTCTGCTTCCCTTCATTTAAGCTAAAGCAGAATTTTTTCTATGCCTCCATTAGTAACTTTTTCAACATACTCTTCCATCCAATGCTCACCTAAATTATTCTTAGCTAGCTCTACTACTATATAGTCGGCAGTAGTGTTTGTGTCATCGCCATACCTTGCAAGTCCTTGAAGACAGGAGGGGCACGAAGTTAGAATTTTTACAGGAGTCTTTTCATTATTAGATACAATAGCATTAACCCCTTTCTCTATCTCTTCTTGTTTTCTCATTTTTACTTGTGTCGCAATATCTGGTCTGCTTACTGCAAATGTTCCAGACTCACCACAACACCTATCATTCAGCGTGACATCCTTATCCATTAATGATTTAGTTACATCCAAAGAGTCATAGGTTTTCATCGGGCTATGACATGGATCATGATACATATATTTCTGACCATTAACTCCTTCCATTTTGACGCCTTTTTCCATTAAGTACTCGTGAATATCTAGCAATCGGCAGCCTGGGAAAATTTTATCAAATTCATACTTTTGCAATTGATCCATGCATGTTCCACAGGATACAATTACGGTTTTAATGTCTAAATAATTTAAAGTATTGGCAACTCTATGGAACTGAACTCTATTATCAGATGTTATTTCTTGTCCTTTATCATGATTTCCTGAGGAGGTTTGAGGATAACCACAGCATAAGTATCCAGGAGGTAACACCGTTATTGCACCTACCTCATACAGCATTGCTTGCGTAGCTAAGCCCACCTGAGAAAATAATCTTTCTGATCCACAGCCAGGAAAATAAAATACAGCCTCTGAGTTATCATCCAGCTTATTTTGGTTTCTTATTACCGGTACCATTTTCTCGTCTTCTATGCCTAATAAACCCCTTGAAGTTTTGGTGGGCATATCTTTTGGCATAGGTCTATTCATGAAATGAATGACTTGAGATACAACTGAAGCCTTACCTACAGTTGCTGGGGGGTTATTTTTAAAATAATTAAGCGCTCCAATTTTCTTAAAAAAAGCATGCCCAGCTCTTTGAGCTCTGTATCCAAAATCAACCATAAATTTACGCATCACACGTATAGTCAACGGGTCTTTAAGATTGAGGTAAGTCATTGCGAAGGAGGTACCCGGATTAAAGTGCTTCTTTCCCTGTTCTCGTAGAAAATTTCTCATAGCTATTGAAACATCGCCATAATCAATATTAACTGGACATGGATTTAAACACTTATGGCAGACAGTACAGTGGTCTGCTACATCGTTAAACTCATCAAAATGCTTTAGGGATATACCACGCCTAGTTTGCTCTTCATATAAAAAAGCTTCAATCAGCAATGAGGTTGCAAGAATTTTATTACGAGGGCTGTAAAGAAGATTTGCTCTTGGTACATGAGTCGTACAGACCGGCTTACATTTACCACATCTCATACAGTCGCTTATAGAGTCAGCAATTTGACCAATCGCAGATTGTTCCATAATGATAGATTCTTGTTCTAGTAATCCAAAGCTTGGGGTATAAGCATTTTCTAACCCAGATCCAGCTTGGAGCTTTCCCTTATTGAAATGTCCATTAGGGTCAACCTTAGCTTTATAGATAGCAAATGTTTCAATTGTATGCTCATCTAAGAACTCCATCTTGGTTATACCTATGCCATGCTCACCTGAGATCACTCCATTTAGTTTTTTTGCCAAATCCATTACTCTTGATACAGCTCTTTGTGCATCTTGCATCATTTCATAATCATCCGAATTAACTGGAATATTCGAATGAACATTACCATCTCCTGCATGCATATGCAGTGCTATAAAAACTCTGGATTTTAAAATGGTTTGATGGAGATTAGTTATTTTCTCTAGAATGCCTTCATACCCTCTCCCGGAAAAAATTTCACTTAAGGGTTTTTTAAGCTCCTTCTTCCATGAAATTCTTAGTTCATAGGATTGAATTGCTTCAAATAATGTTGGGTAAAAATTCGTTAATTGGGGGAGTCCCTCAAAATTCTCAAGAGGATCATCCAAATGATTAAGATAATTGCTCCATTTACTACTCACTTGATCAAGTAAGGTTAAGGCTGACTGTCTCTTTGATTCAAATAGTTCGGCATCTATATCATCCTTATTTAAAGAAATAGTACTGACGGAAAGATGTTCATAAATTTCTTTAATAAGCTTTAGTTTATTGTTTATTGATAGCTCTATATTGATACGATCAATACCATTGGAATAGTCACCTAAGAACTCTAAGGGGATGACAACGTCTTCATTAATTTTAAAAGCATTAGTATGTTTTGCAATAGCAGCTGTTCTTGCCCTATCAAGCCAAAACCTTTTTCTTGCCTCTAATGAAACAGCTATGAAACCTTCTCCATCTCTTGAGTTAGCAATCTGAACGGTGCGCGATGCTGCTTCGCCTACCAAATTTTCATCATCGCTAGCAATGTCTGCAATAAGAATCATTTTCGGCCTCATAGCTCTGCTAGCTTTCGTACTGTACCCAACTGCTTTTATATAACGCTCATCCAAATGCTCTAATCCCGCTAAAAGAACATTCTCTTGTTTGTCCAAATAATCTTTTATTTCAACAATAGCTGGGACGGCAGCAGAGACATTACCAAAGAACTCCAAACATACCGTGCGAACATGCTTAGGCATTTTGTGTAAAATGAAGGTGGCTGAGGTAATAAGTCCGTCACATCCCTCTTTTTGAATACCAGGTAATCCACTTAAAAACTTATCAGTAACGTCTTTACCAAGCCCTATTTTTCTAAATTTATTACCCGGAATTTCTAATATTTCTGATTCATTTTTTGGGGTTACACCATCTCTCATTAAAGAGGTGATTCTAAATCTAGCAATTTCTACATCATGAATTTTGCCGAGATTATGATCTAGCCTCTCTATCTCTTTCCAGTCACCGTTAGGGTCAACCATTCTCCATGAAGCTAAATTATCAAGAGCGGTCCCCCAAAGTACAGCTTTCTTTCCACCTGCATTCATGGCGACATTACCACCGATGCAAGAAGCATCAGCTGAGGTTGGATCTGTTGCAAACTCAAGTCCAGCATTGGATGCAGTATCCATCGCTCTACGAGTAACAACTCCCGCTTCGCAATATATCGTTGGGACTGGGTGTGCTACTCCGGGTAGATCCTTATATTTAACCTGACTATAGGAATCTAGCTTTTCGGTATTTATGACTGCGGAAAGAGGGGATAAAGCTACTACACCACCGGTATAGCCAGTACCGCCTCCTCTCGGAATAATTGTTAACTCAAGATCAATACATGCTTTAACGATCGAGGAAACTTCACTTTCTTTATCGGGATTAATAACAACGAAAGGGAGTTCTACGCGCCAATCAGTTGCATCAGTAACATGGGATACTCTGGCTAAACCATCAAACTGAATATTATTTTTTTTGGTAAATTTTTTAATTTTTGAAATAATTTTTTTACGTAATTTTTTTGTTTCCTGGAAGTCATTCAAAAATTTTTTTATTGCAGCATTAGCCGCTTTAGTTAACTGCGCAACCTTCATATTTCCAAAACTTCTATCCTCAATGCTTTGAACTCTGTGTTGCATTGCATCAACCAACTGTTTTAATCTCTTGGGGTTATCAAGCAAATCATCTTGAAGGTATGGGTTCCTACTCACCACCCAAAGATCACCAAGCACCTCAAAGAGCATACTTGCAGATCTTCCAGTTTTTCTTTCTTGCCGCAAATCACTAATAATATTCCACATTTCCTCGCCAAGAAAGCGAATGGTGATTTCTTTGTCAGAGAAAGAGGTGTAATTATAGGGGATCTCTCTCAAGCGGTTTTTTTGTTGAGCAGGAGCCTTAATAAAGTCAGTTGAAATAGGTGCGTTCATTAAATTTTTATCGTGAAGTTAAGGGCAATCATAGCATGTAGCATACTACCTTACAACGCCATCTCATTAGGGTTATTAGCCAAAATATGAGAAAATCTAAAGGTGTTATTTTATAAGATCAATATTAAAAGATTAAGTTCATGTTGTGGTTAAAAGCTTTTCACATTATCTTTATGGTTACCTGGTTTGCGGGTCTTTTTTATCTTCCTAGGCTGTTTGTTTACCATGCCATGAGCTCAGACAAAATAAGCCACGAGCGCTTTATTGTTATGGAAAGAAAATTATTCTACGGAATTATGACTCCAGGAGCTTTGTTGACGGTTCTTCTTGGTGTATGGCTTTGGTTGGATTATAACTTTTTTGGTCTCTGGCTCTATATAAAACTGGCTTTAGTTATTATTCTCATAATTTACCACATCGCTTGTTTCAAGTATTTAATCGATTTCAAATACAAAAAAAATAAACATTCACATATATTCTATAGATGGTTTAATGAAATCCCTGTAGTTCTTTTAATTGCAATTATTTTGATGGTGGAGCTAAAACCCTTATGAAAAATATCTTAATTTGTGGATCATTAGCATATGACTCGATTATGGTTTTTCAAGACTATTTCAAAGATCATATACTTCCTGAGCAAATACATAAGCTAAGTGTTTCATTCTATGTTCCTGAGCTTAAAAAAAATTTCGGTGGAACAGCGGGAAATATTGCTTACAACCTCTCTCTTCTTAAAACTCCATCTATTATTATGGCTACTGTTGGTGATGACTTTCAGCCATACTCTGAGAGGCTTAGCCGAATGGAAATTATTCAAGACTATATCAAGCCTATTCCAAACACAGTAACTGCTCAAGCTTTTATCACCACAGATTTAGATGATAATCAGATTACTGCATTTCACCCTGGAGCTATGGTCGAATCACATCAGAATAAAGTTTCATCAATTGCTGAATCTATCAATATTGCCATTATTGCCCCTGATGGTAAAGATGGTATGACCTCACATGCTCATGATTGTTATGAAAAAAAGATTCCTATTCTATTTGACCCGGGACAGGGATTACCTATGTTTAACAAACAGGAATTGGATATATTTATTCAACAAGCAAGTTACATTGCTCTAAACGAGTATGAGGCTGGTTTGTTAATGAATGTTACTGGTCTTGGAATAAGTCAACTTACATCAAAAGTAGAGGCTCTTATTATTACTAAAGGCTCCCAAGGGTCTGTTGTCTATGCGGACAAAGAATATGTGATTAGCCCAATAAAAGTTGATGCCGCTGTAGATCCTACTGGTTGTGGTGACGCATATCGTGCCGGATTAATTTATGGAATTACCAGCCAATACTCTTGGGAAAAAACCGGTAAACTTGCTTCAATTATGGGCAGTTTAAAAATACAGTCTCAGGGCGGGCAAAATCACCAGCCCAGTATTGAACAGATTGAAAGTCTATTTGGTTCAGGCCTGGAGTAAGTCCCTACTGTCTGCATTAACCGTATATACCTCGTGATTCTCCAAGCAAAGTGCCGTTAATTTTTTCCCCCACACACAGCCACTATCTAGTGAGTAGCCTGATGCATGCTTAACAAAACCAACCGCTGACCAATGCCCGGTAATTAAAGCAACCTCTCTTTTCTCATGTGGAGGAATACTAAACCATGGCTTTAAATTCTCTGGCATTCCCTTAACAGTACCCTTATAACTAAAATCTAATGACTCATCGCTATTAAGGCAACGCATTCGAGTCAAGACATTAACTGTTAACCTATGAATGTCATCCTCCCCTAAACTATTAGCCCACCTATCAGGAAAATTACCGTACATAGAATGTAAAAAGTATTCTGGATTTTTTTTTAAAGCATCAGCAGCTGACTTAGCAAGGGCTATTGCTTGTGAAGTTTTCCAGGATGGTAGTAACCCTGCATGAGTCATGATATGTTCATTGCTATGATGAAGCAAAGGGATTGAAATAAGCCAATCAGTGAATACCCTTTTATAGGGTGATGATAAAATACCATCAAATGTGTCGTTTCTTGATACCTTATGGTTTGATAAGGCCACAGACAAAAAATGTAGGTCATGATTGCCTAGAACAAGCTTAATATTTTTTTTATTCTGATAGCACCAGTGAATTATTTCAAGTGAATTTAGACCTCGGTTTATCAGGTCTCCTACCAGCCATAGTTCATCTGAATTGGTATTAAAAGATATTTTATCTAACAGTGAATTAAAGGTATGAAAGCAGCCTTGCAAGTCACCAACGGCATATGTTGCCATTAAATTTCTTACAAGCTTCCACCTGACTGATTAGCCATCCAAATTACTGCAGCACCTACTTCCTCATCAGATAGCGATGCGTTTCCGCCTTTGGCTGGCATGGTTCGTATGCCGTTAATGGCGTGACTAATAAGCGTTTCTTTCCCTTGGGCAATCCTAGGTTCCCATTGAGCAGAGTCACCAATTTTTGGAGAATTCATCATTCCTGATCCGTGGCACAGAACACAGTTTGCTTGTGCGATTTTTTCACCCGAGATGACTGAACTATTTTTTTTCATATCACTTTTCTCTGCAACCTTCACTACAGCAACTGGCTGAACATTCGCCTCCATTGGTTCATTTTCGACAACCATAGTGGATGTATCAGCTGGCTCAGGCTTCGATGTTGCTAAGGTAATGATGATAATTGCACCAACAAAACTTCCCACAACAACGAAAATTGTTTCTAAAAGAGATCTTAATTCACTTTGCTTGCTCATAAAAAATTCCTAACCTTAAAAATTAAATAAATTTAAACTTAAAATAATGATCAATAAGCAGTGCTGTAAAGATCAAACCTAAATACAAAATAGAGTACCTAAAAATTTTCATAGATAGTTTATCAGAATAATTCCGATAGAGGACAACGACATAATAAAGAAATATAGCATTTAAAATAGTGGCAATCACTAGGTAGATGAGACCTGTCATGCCGACACTGAAGGGCATCATCGTTACAATTACTAAAATAATAGTATATAAAACTATTTGCAATAATGTGAATTGTTCTCCGTGAGTGACTGGGAGCATAGGCATGCCTGCTTTGGCGTACTCCTCTCTTCTATAAAGTGCTAATGCCCAGAAATGTGGTGGGGTCCAACAAAAAATAATTAAGAATAAAATGATTGCTTCTGGAGCTACGTGATTATTTACTGCGGCCCACCCTAATATTGGAGGCATTGCCCCTGAAGCTCCACCAATAACAATATTCATCGGTGTTGCTGGTTTTAGGAAAATTGTATAGATTACCGCATACGCTACGAAAGTTATTAGGGTAAGCCACATCGTTAATGGATTGACCAAGTAAAAAAGTATAACTAGACCAGCTCCTCCTAAAGCGGATGAAAAAATAACAGTCTCTTTTTGTGAAACTTGTCCAGTGGGTAGCGGGCGTCCCCTTGTTCTAGCCATCAATGCATCTATTTTTTCTTCAATCAAACAATTAAAAGCTGCGGCAGCACCACTCACAAAAGCAATACCTATGCTTGAAGCAATAAGTATATCAATCGGCACCATACCGGGTGTAGCTAAAAACATTCCAATGATGGCAGTAAAAACAATAAGTGCCGTCACTCTGGGCTTACATAGTGCGTAAAAATTCTTTAGGCTATCTATCGAGCAATATGACTTCGCTGTTTCTGCTTTAATCATGGCTGGGTGTTACTCTTGAATTAATAATGACTAATATTATAACCAAAAGAGCTGCGCCAAGGTTGTGCGCTGTTGCTAAAACTATTGGAAGGTGAAGCAAAAGATTGGCTATACCAATAATGAATTGAATAGCCAAAACAACAAGCAAAAGATTTTTATAGAATCTAATGCCAGGATAGGATCTCAAAAAATACGCCATACTAACCAAATATACTGTGAGCACAATAGCTCCGACTCGATGGACCCACTGAATCGCATGAAGGGCTTCAAGAGAGAGCTGCTGTCCGTCTGGAGTCATTCCTAACTCCCTAAATATAGAAAAGGAATTTTTAAAGTCCATAACTGGGATAAGTGATCCGTGGCATGTGGGATAATCAGTACAGGCCAATGCAGCATAATTGGTGCTTGTCCAACCGCCAAGTAATATTTGTATGAACAGGAGAAGTAATGATAATCGTATAAAGAACCTTGCAGCAGGGTCTACCACAGCAGTATGGTTAACAGAGCCCCAATGCCGGTGTGCGATAAAAGTTAATAGGCCAAGGATAGTCATGCCGCCCATCAAATGAAGCGAGACAATAGCTGGCTTTAAAAGCATAGTGACCGTCCACATACCCAAAGCAGCCTGAAAGCAAAGAAGGCCAACCAAAAAGAAAGGTATTATTAACGGTACTTTAATCTCATCCCTATTTTTATAAGAAAGAAACGCTACAATAAAAATGATTATACCCAGTATTCCGGCTAGGTAGCGGTGGATCATTTCAATCCAGGCCTTGTCTGTTTCTACTGGGCTCTCAGGAAAAGCTTGTTGTGCATTCTCAATAGACTCGATACTTTCAGGGACGGTCAGTGTTCCATAACATCCAGGCCAGTCCGGGCAACCTAGCCCTGCATCAGTGAGGCGAACATACGCACCAAAAACTACGACACAAAGAGTCAGTATCACGGAAATTAGCACTAATTTTTTATACCAGTTCATATTATATTTATTACTGGGTAGTTATAAGATAAGATAGTTTTCAATTATACAATTAAACACAGTTACTAATGCCTTCAGTATGCTAAAAAAAATATTTATTATTATTCTAATCGGACTAATTATTAGTCTTATTTACATGAGTGCTCAAAAAAAAATAGTTCCCGAAATTAACATGATAACGACCTCTGGGGAAACGTTATCGACCAAAGATTTGCTTGGGAGTGTTTACCTAATCAACTTTTGGGCAACCGATTGTCCCGGATGTATTGAAGAGATGCCAGGCCTCATCAAAACTTTCAATAAATATAAAAACAATGACTTTACTGTGATTGCAGTTGCAATGTATTACGACCCTCCAAACAGAGTTCTTAGTTTTACCGAAAAGAACGAACTGCCATTTCCCGTTGTTCTCGATGTAAACAAAAAAATTATTGGAAATTTTAAAAACATTAAACTAACTCCCACAACTCTTATAGTGAATCACCGCGGAGAAATAGTTAATACCATTATTGGAGTTCTAAATTTCACCGAAGTTCATCACGCTTTAGATAAATTACTGCAAAATTCTAAGGCGCAACCCTAATTAACCTTTCGATATCCTTAATAATGCCTTTTGGTGCTGTCTTGTAAGCGTACTTCATAATTAATGAACCATAAGCATCCATAAGATAAATCGCATTAGAATCAAAATTCTTCACGCTTTTAAGGTTTTTTGTTATGGATTCATAAGAAGAGCTTCCTTTGTCAATAACCTTTTGATTTTTAAATGAATTTTCATAATCACTCCAGTCAAGCTCATTATCTACAACCAAAACTCTTTCGACTTTTTCTCTATCCTTGCCTACAGCTAATCTTATTTGCCTAAGCTGATAAAGCTTATCCTCACAAGCAAGGTCACATTGATCCGAAACAAGAAAAATTAGTGTCCATTTTTTTTCAAGACTTAAGATCTCACTACCTCCAATAGCAGTGACTTTTAAATCACCTAGTGGTAAGGGAGGAACAATGAGTTCTCCGTGGTGGATACCTTGCGCATCTCTTTTAAAGTCTGAGTAAAAATTTAGAAACCAAGCTAGTAGGATTGGTAAAAAAAACATTAGGGCTATAGTTACAAGGACTAGACGTCCTTTATTTTGTTGGCTTATCATTTCGTGTTATTCCTAAACGTAAAAAAATTATTAGTAGGGTAAAAGCAAATGCAAACCACTGGAACGCATAGCCATAGTTTTTTTCAGAATCAGGAACTGGTAATTTAAAATTACTAATATATTCATTATCCATTAATGGATTAAGGTAAATTATATATGGAAGAAAATTAGACTGATAATATTGATTAATTTCATCTAAATCAATTTTTTGAAATCTCGCGAGAGAGGCGTTTATGGGCTCAATATTACTACCGCCAAGATTTATTCCGGGAACTGGGAGTTTAACAGCATACCCATTTACCATCACAACCCCAGATAAATCCTTCACGAGTGGGACTTGTTCTCTGTCTATAAGATTTGGGTGCCATCCACGATTAACAAGCACGCTCATACCGCTTCCTTCTATTGTAAACGGGGTTAGAAGGTTAAATCCAGCTACATGCCTAAAGATTTGGTTATCAAGGATAAGATTGGTGCCACTTTTAAATGAACCTTTCACAGAAACCTTTCTCCATAAGATAGATGCCTGATCATTGAAATCACTGGAAGTATTTAAATTAACTACTTGATCACTTTGTCTTAGCTTATAATTATTATTTATTTGTGTTTTTTGATCAGCCCTTTCTAGCTGCCAAAAACCTAACTTGATTAAGCACAAAAAAACTATGAAAAAAGCTATTGATGGTAGAAGTTTGAAATTAAATTGTAATTGTTTCATAGGTGGTAAGGTTTCACTTTAAATTAAAGGGTCTAATCATGGACATGACACAAGTATTTAAGTTTATCGTTATATTTATTTTATTATTGATTCTTCTTTCACTCACCAAGGGATTTCATTTTTTAATGAAAGACAGAGATCAATCGAAAAAGATGGTCGTTACTTTGAGTATAAGGATTGGCTTGTCTGTATTTTTATTTATCCTTATGTTTTTTGGATATTATATGGGTTGGGTCACACCAAACCTTTAATCAAAAAACGCTACCTCGGTAGCGTTTTTTAAATATTAAATCCAGTATACAAAAATAAACAAGCCCAACCAGACAACATCAACAAAATGCCAGTACCACGCAACAGCTTCAAATGCAAAATGATCTTTTTTGCTAAAATGACCTTTCAGTGATCTAAACATAATAACCGCTAACATGATGGCGCCCATAGTTACATGGAATCCATGAAAACCAGTGAGTAAATAAAAAGTGGATCCATAAATACCTGAGTTAGGAGTAATTCCTAAATCATTAATGGCATGCATATATTCTTCGGCTTGGAAAAAAACAAATATAAAGCCCAATGCTACAGTTGCGAATAGCCAAAATACCAGCGCCTTTCTTTTTCTTTCTTTAAGAGCCCAGTGAGCAATAGTTACCGTTACCCCACTTAACAGGAGAAGGGCGGTATTTACTGCTGGTATTCCAAATGCAGGAATTACCTCAGTGAATTGACTAAATGCTTGGCCGCCACCCAATGCATTTGATGGATCAGGCATTACGTTCGTGGGCCATACGGCTTGAAACGATGACCAAAGGAACTCATGGGTTCCATTAACTCCTCCATTACCTTCACCGCTTAACCATGGAATCGAATACATTCTTGCATAAAAAAGTGCTCCAAAAAAGGCAGCAAAAAACATTACCTCAGACAGAATAAACCAACCCATACCCATACGAAAACTCACATCTACTTGTTTATTGTAGTTTCCAGCCCTACTTTCTGAGATAACATCTGAAAACCAACCAACAAACATATAGATTAGAGCTAAAATACCCAACCCGAAGACATAATTAGCCCCTGCTGAATGATTAAAAAGCATTGCCGACCCAAGAAAAAAGGTGAATACAGACAACGTAGCGACGATTGGCCACTTACTTCCATGAGGAACATAATAAAGATCTTTGCTTGCCATAATATACTTCCTATCCTAAAAAAAATTAATTACGAGTCGCCCGGTAGGGTCCTAAAAAAAGTATATGACAATGTTATATCATCTACTCCATCAGGCAGATCCTTGTCGACTTCAAACCTTACAAGCATTTCTTTTGTCTCACCAGCTTTTAAGAGCTGATTTACAAAACAAAAACATTCTGACTTCATAAAATATAGCGAAGCCACAGATGGTGAAACACTTGGTATTGCTTGCCCTACTACGTCTTCAAAGTATTTGTTATGCACAATGTAGGTGGCCTCATAAAAGTTACCGGGCTGAACTTGCATATTTCGCTCTTTCGGCTTTAGCGTCCAAGGCAGATCGCCATTTATATTGGCATCAAATCGAACCTTTACCCATCGGTCTGATGAATATTGTTTCTGATTTACATTTTCCACCACTCTTTGTGTTTTTCCATTAATTCCCGTTAATTTACAAAAAACGTCATACAGAGGAACCAATGCATATCCAAATCCGAACATCACAACAGTAAAAAAAAATAAACTTAAGGTTGTTTTCTTTATTTTCTTTTTATCAAACATTTAAACAAAATGCTGGTAAAAGAAAAAAAATATATAAACTGACCCTGCAACCACCCCGATGATTGTCGCCAATCTTTTATTTTTACTTTTCAGGTCTTTAGCCTTTGTAACAATCTTTACCATTAAATTAATGGCCAATTAGTGCTCGAGCATTGCTTTAGTTAGCCTAGGCGGCGTTTCAAAAGTATGATGCGGAGCAGGAGAAGGGACTGACCATTCCAAACCTTTCGCACCTTCCCAAGAAAGAGCCTTTGCTTTTTTACCACCCAGCGCGCACTTGATAACAATATAGACAAATAATAACTGAGTTAATCCGTATGCAAAGCCACCTATACTTGAAATCATATTGAAATCAGCAAATTGAATATTATAATCAGGGATTCTCCTAGGCATTCCTGCTAAACCAAGGAAATGCTGAGGGAAGAATAAAACATTCGCTGTGATAGTTGATAACCAGAAATGTATTTTTCCAAGTTTTTCGTCGTACATATGACCAGTCCATTTAGGAAGCCAGTAATATACTGCAGCCATAAGTGAGAAAACTGCACCAGTTAACAGAACGTAATGAAAGTGGGCAACAACGAAATAAGTATCGTGGTATTGGAAATCTACCGGTGTTATACCAAGCATAAGTCCAGAAAAACCACCAATAGTAAACAAAATAACAAATGCTATTGAAAATAGCATTGGCGTCTCAAATGTCATAGCCCCTTTCCACATAGTTGCCATCCAGTTAAATACTTTAACTCCTGTTGGTACCGCAATAAGCATGGTCGCATACATAAAAAATAATTCCCCCTTGACAGGAAGACCAACAGTAAACATATGGTGGGCCCAAACAAAAAACGATAAAATCGCAATTGAGGCTGTTGCATAAACCATTGAAGCGTAACCAAATAATGGCTTTCTAGCAAAGGCAGGAATGATTTGTGACACTATTCCAAAGGCTGGTAGGGCTAAAATATAGACTTCTGGGTGGCCAAAGAACCAAAATATATGTTGAAATAAAACTGGGTCACCTCCTCCGGCCGCATTAAAGAAGCTGGTTCCAAAATACTTATCAGTCAGCAACATTGTTACTCCACCGGCGAGAACAGGCAGAGAAGCTACCAATAGGAAAGAAGTGATCACCCATGTCCAAACAAATAAAGGCATTTTCATCAAAGTCATGCCAGGGGCCCGCATATTAAATACCGTTACGATAATATTGATCGCTCCCATAATGGACGATATACCCAGGAAGTGAATAGCTAGAATTAAGAATGGAAATGCTGCTCCTGTTTGAAGTACTAACGGTGGGTACATAGTCCAACCACCTGCAGGACCTCCGCCCTCCATAAATAGTGTGCTAATTAACAAAGCAAATGCAAATGGTAGTATCCAAAAACTCATATTATTCATTCTTGGTAGGGCCATGTCTGGAGCTCCAATCATTAGAGGAATCATCCAGTTAGCGAGCCCAACACCCGCAGGCATAACAGCGCCAAAAATCATAATCAGTGCATGAACAGTCACCATAGAATTATAAAATTGAGGGTCAACAAACTGAAGTCCCGGCTGAAATAACTCAGCACGGATGATCATAGCCATTGATCCACCAACAAAAAACATTGTTAACGCAAATATTAAATACAGCGTACCAATATCTTTATGGTTGGTTGAAAAGAACCATCTTTTTAAACCCGTTGGTTTATGGTCATGATCGTGATCATTTGCTTGTGTAACAGTGCTCATAGATTAATTCCTATATATTAAAGTTTATTAGATCTTGCTTCGGCAACCTCTTTCGCCTGGACAATATCACCAGTATCGTTGCCCCAAGCATTTCTTTCATAAGTAGTTACTGCTGCTATTTCTACATCTGAGAGTTGCTCACCATAAGCTGGCATTATTCCCTTGCCATAAATAATTTGAAGTATATGGCCAAGCCTCTTAGCTGGCTCTGTAGCCAGAGGGCTTCCAGCAAGCGCAGGAAAAGCTCCCTTTAGACCTTGGCCGTTAGCTTGATGGCACATTAAACATTGAGCCTTGTACACAGTCTCACCTTTTGTCATCAATTCTTGCATAGTTAAAACCATATCACTGGTATTTTTTTTAGCCTCCTGTTCAGCTTTCATATCAGCTACCCACATTTTATATTCATCCATGGGAACAGCATTAACTACAATCGGCATATAACCATGTCCTTTACCGCAAATCTCTGTACATTGGCCACGATACACTCCTGCTTTTTCAATTATCGCCCAGTTATCATTTATAAACCCTGGTATTGCGTCCCTCTTCCAACCTAAATCTGGTACCCACCACGCGTGAATTACGTCATTTGCGGTGGTAAGAATCCTGATTTTTGTATTTATCGGTAAAACAATAGGGTTATCCACATTGAGCAAGTAATTCTCTGTTTCCATAGGGTTTAAACCTGAATCTAACTGACTAACTTCTGAGCTCTCCGCATCCAGCGCACTAAAAATAGTTAAATCTTCATCCAAATAATCATACTTCCACTTCCACTGATAACCGGTAGCTTTTAGTGTAATCTGTGCCTCTGAAGTATCATGCATCTTGATAAGTAATGTTGTAGCTGGAATAGCCAACGAAATAATAATTGCCAATGGGATAATTGTCCAAATAACCTCCACTGTAGTGCTGTGAGAAAAAGTTGCTGGCTTGACCCCTTTAGATTTTCTGTGGTGAAATATAGACCAAAACATAATTCCGAATACAACAATTCCAATTACTGTAACTATCCACAAAGAAAGCATATGAAGGTCATATATCTCATTACTGATTGAGGTAGCGCCTTGTCTCAAATTTAAATTCCAATCTGCAGCTGCAGATAATGGGAGTAGAGTAAGGGCAGCTATAATTTTTTTCAAAATTGGTTTCAATTTTTAATTTACCTTTCGTATATTTAATCTTAAATTCTTATAACGATAAAATCTTTTCGGATATTATCAGTATGAATAAATAATTTCAATAGGACTTAACGATTAATGTAACAATTATGTAACAAACTGACAAGCAGTACACTGGAGGTTTGTTTTAATCTTATAAAAAATATTTAATAAATTTTTATTCTTATGTTGTTGACGTCAAAACAACTAAAAAGTTTTCAGTAAATTAAATAAAACCTTTCTATCTTTCTCATTGATTCTTTGTGCTATTTGAATTTTTTTGCCAGATTTTGCGATTGTTATTTCTGAATGTTGAGTCTTTGTTGAAGATTTAAATGAAAATGAAGACCATTCTCGAACAAAATTAAATTGGTTAACTTTTTTTCCATTAACAAACTCAACCTTGATTTCATGCTTATCAACCGTAACCCTCTCAAAATATGAGCTCTTAAGGGCAGTTATATATAAGGCATAGCCTAAAAATAAAACCTCTACACCATAAAAAGGTATCGCAAGATACACATTAAACTTACTTAAAAATAAAGCAATTATTAATATAAAGATTGCAAATACTAAATAAATTTTTTTAATCAACCTCCATGGCATTGCAGGGTTTGGTCTAATTAAGACTTCATGCTCTGCTTTGCTTAATTGTTTATGCTCAACCATATAATATATAATTACGTGTTATAGAATTGGTGCCGAGAGTCGGAATCGAACCGACACGCTATTGCTAGCGCGGGATTTTGAATCCCGTGCGTCTACCAGTTCCGCCATCCCGGCATGAAATGACTAAGCATTATAACCAAGTAAATGCACAATGAGAATTGAAGAATTTAATTATATTTTACCGGATGAACTAATTGCACAGTCCCCCCTTAAAAATAGGGGAGATAGTCGCTTGCTAGTTGCCAATCCTGTAGGTAAAAAAATATCTGATTCCTATTTTAAAAATTTCACAGTGCTACTGAAAAAAAATGATTTGGTTATCTTTAACGATACCAGGGTAATTAAGGCAAGAATATTTGGTACAAAGACGACTGGTGGCAAGGTAGAGCTTCTTATTGAAAGGATTTTAAATAATCATACTGCGACCGCATTAATTAGAACATCTAAACGTATTGACATCGGTCTTACAATAGCAATCGACTGTATTAACTCTATTAAAGTTATTTCGCGAAATAATAATTTATTCGAAATACAGTTATTAGGCGGTTCGTTTTATGATCTCCTTGAAAAACATGGTCATGTTCCTCTTCCTCCCTATATTGAAAGAAATGATGAAGATGAAGATGAAATAAGGTACCAAACTGTATTTGCAAAAGAGGCTGGAGCTGTAGCTGCCCCTACCGCTGGGCTGCATTTTTCCGAACAAGATTTGAGGGGCATGGATAAAAAAGGAATTGCTATGGCTTTTATTACTTTGCATGTA
The DNA here is from genome assembly GCA_000168995.1 of Methylophilales bacterium HTCC2181. GTDB lineage: Bacteria > Pseudomonadota > Gammaproteobacteria > Burkholderiales > Methylophilaceae > BACL14. The sequence goes on from AAUX01000001.1 coordinate 1,245,109, forward strand.
GGGTCTGGAACATTCCAACCCATTAAGACTGAAGATATCAATCAGCACACTATGCACCAAGAAATCTATAATATTCCTAAAAGCATTATTAAGAAGATTGCGGAAACTAAAGCTAAGAATGGAAGAATTGTAGCTATAGGAACAACGGTCTTGCGAGCCCTTGAAAGCGCCTACGAAGAAGATATTATTAAAACAGGTTACAATGAAACGGATATATTTATTAAACCGGGCTTTAACTTTAAAGTTGTTGATGCATTGTTCACTAACTTTCATCTTCCTAAAAGCACACTTTTAATGCTTGTATCAGCTTTTGCAGGGAGTAAATTTATCAAAGCTATATACCGACATGCTGTAGATAATAAATATCGTTTCTTTAGCTATGGTGACGCAATGTTTATTGAACAAAAAGTTAAAAATCAGGACGAACAAGTCTAACTCAGGGAAAACAAATCAAATGAAATTTAAAATTATACTTTTTACTATTCTTGGTGCTCTATCGCATTCGGCTTTCAGTGAAATTCTTATGGAGGCTGAACTTGCAGTCAAAATTTCATTGAAGAAAAAACCTACTACAAGACCCCAAACGATTGCATTTATTGGGGCCGAAAAAAAGTATTATATTGCCGATGGTGGTTTAGCTCCTTTGGGATCAGCCTATGAAGCACCCATATCAAAGTCGCTGATTCATACCTATGACGACCAAGGTAATTATCTTGACTCCACGAGAGCTGGTTTTGATAATCGGTCTATTTATTACAACGAGAAAACATTTCAGCTAGAGACAATTACTTATAATGTTTCAAGCCAAGCAGGATTTGCACCAATGACTGGTATCTTTTCATTAAGCCTTAATGATGGAGGGTTGTTAACTGGAAAATCTGGTGTAATTTCAAATTTTGCACCGGCTTTTGGGAGCGCATCTACAATGCCAACATTTGATGCAAAAAATAATGTGTACTATGCTAAACAAGAAAGAACTAATGAGGTTTTTGTGGTTGATGCTAAAGATTTTCAGTTAAAAAATACCATTAAATTAGATTTTAAAAGCCCCGGCGTTGAGCATCATGATGTTGCTGCAAGCTTTATTGCATTTACGAATAAAAAGGATGCTGAATTTATATTGTTAGATGTAGACCATAAGCGTTTTTTAATCTACGACATTAAAGGTCAGTACAAAGGTGCGTCACGACTTCCGGCTGGCCTTAAAATTAGATCTAAGAACCACTTTAATGGTTTAGGCTACAGTAATGAGCTATTTTTTATATACATTGACTCTGAAAATGAATTTGGTACCTACCAAGGTTACAAGGTTTTAAACTGATTTTAAATGCCTTATTAGATCATTGCTAGCTATCATTTCCGCATCTGTTTTAGACCTATTTTTATACTCATATTTATTTTCCTTAAGGGTGGTTTCACTAACTGTGATGCGATGTGGTATTCCGATGAGCTCTGCCTCGCTAAACATTATCCCAGGCCTCAACCCTCTGTCATCTAAAAGAACATCATATCCCTCTGCAATTAATAACTGATATAAATCGTCTACACCCTCTTTTACCGATGAACTTTTATCGTACCCAATTGGTGTGATAATAACTTCAAAGGGCGCCATAGACTCGGGGAAAATAATACCTTTGTCATCATGATTTTGCTCAATGGCTGCAGCAATTATGCGTGAAACTCCAATACCATAGCAACCCATAATCATAGGTGATGGCTTACCTGATTGATTAATAAATGTTGCTTTCATTGCCTCAGAATACTTAGTTCCTAGCTGAAATATATGGCCTACCTCTATACCTCTGCATGTTTTCAAATTTCTCTTGTCTGGATGATCTTTTGCTACTTCAATGTTTGCAGCAAAGTCAGAATGCTCATCATAAACAATTTCGTCTTCTCCAGAGTCTGCTAAGACATGAAATTCATGAGATCCATCCCCGCCAATAGCCCCGTTATCTGCCTGCACTGCTCGAAAAATTAATCCCAGTTTAGTGAAAATAGCATTGTAAGCTTTAAACATTAAATCATATGTATGCTTAAGGGACTCAATATCGGCATGAAAGGAATAGGCGTCCTTCATTAAAAACTCCCTAGCTCTCATAACGCCAAATCTTGGCCTAATTTCATCGCGGAATTTCATTTGTATTTGATAGAAATTCATAGGCAGCTGCTTATAGCTATTTAATTCATTTCTTACTAAGTCGGTAATGACCTCCTCATGAGTTGGTCCAAAGCAAAAAGGGCGGTCATGTCTGTCACTGATTTTTAACATCTGAGGACCAAACAGTTCCCATCTCCCTGTCTCTTCCCATAATTCTGCTGGCTGGATGGCAGGCATAAGTAGCTCAACCGCTCCTGCTTGCTGCATTTCTTCTCGAATGGTATTTTCAATCTTTTTTAAAACTCTAAGCCCCATGGGCATCCAGGTATAGAGTCCCGATCCGAGTTTTTTTATTAACCCTGCTCGGATCATAAGTTTGTGACTGGTCAGCTCTGCCTCAGCAGGGGCTTCCTTGAAGGTGGAAATATAAAATTTAGATGCTTTCATTGTTTGTCGTCGCTTTTTATTTTTTTTCCAGATTGTGAAATAACACCTGCATATCTTCCCATAAAATCGCCTTCTTTTTTGGGTTTTTAATCATTTCATCCAATGATACTTTGGATTTAATTATAGTTGAAGAATGGTATGTTTCAATAAAACCATTTAAAGAATAAGACAGCTCATCGATTGCCAATAAAATATAGTTGGGGTTGGTCCCAAGGTCAATTGAGCTGGTATTTATATTGCTCGAAATCTTAAAAGTGTCATTTTTCTTTTGGGCAATTGAGCTTATATATTTAGTGATGCTCTGAAAGAGATTTTTTTTACCTGTAATTTCACTGTCTTCAGTTATAGCCAAGATTAAAAATGAGTTTCTAGTTTGAGTGTGCTCAAACTCTTGGAAAAAAGCCATCGTATTTGTTGGATTATTTTGCTCTTCTCGCTCTTTCCATACAGGATTTAAACCTAATTCCTCATAAATTAATGCTTTGCTTATCTCGTTATTCATAGCTCCAGCCCCATCAAAATGCCATTCTCTGTTCCATTAAGTGTTTTATAGTAATTATTTCTGACTCCAAGCTCGTTAAATCCATTTTTCTCATAAAGCTTAATAGCTTTTATATTTGAGACTCTAACCTCTAAAAAAATACTAGCGACATAAAGGCTTTTACTTAAATCTTTTACATGATTTATAAGGTAATGGCCAAGGCCTTTGTTCTGTTGGCATTTCTTAATCGCAATGTTTAAAATCTGGCATTCATCTGAGGCTAACAATGCAATATAGTAGCCAACAATCATGTCATCCAAAAAAAACACTTTAAAAATATTTTTTGCGGCTAATGCATCCTGAAAGTTCTGGATTGTCCATGGACTAAAATGGACATCTTTCTCAATGAGAACAACAATAGCAAGATCGCCAAATTCAGCATCCCTTTCTACTAATGGCGCATTCATCGCTTCTGGTTTTTCTCTCTCTCGACAATAGTATCAGCTACTTTATTTCTGATATACATAGGTTTAGCATTCCGCAAATCAAACTCATCGCCAAATCTATCTTGGGCTAACCTTGCAATTATTCCCGCCAAAGCAAGATCTTCTTCAATAAATTTTGGACTTAACTCACCGTATTTCAATTTTAATGCTTCGAAATAAGTTTTTACGGCTGATCCTATGATTATTGGCTTCTCAAGCCCTGAAAAAGGGAGAGAATGCGGATCATGCACCTCAAATTCATTTAGTTGTTTAAGGATGCCTCCAACAGATTCAAACATTCCCACATACAATTGCTTCATTCTGGCGTCGATACAGCATATTGTATTTTTTTTAGGGTGAATAGCTGCTAACGCTTCCAAAGAGCTTACCCCTACAATTGGAATATTTTTGGCAAATGCAATGCCATAGGCTATTCCTGAGGCCACTCTTACTCCACTAAAAGAACCAGGGCCAGAACAAAAAGCGATGCCTTTAATATCATCAAAAGATAAACCTGAATCTTTAATAAGCAATTCAATTTCTATGATTATTTTTTCAGAATTCTCCCTGCTACCCTCAAAGATTTTTTCGTTAAGGTCGCTGTTACACAAAAGTGCTATTGAAAATAAAGGTCCCGATGTGTCTAACGATAGAATCATGTCAATAATAATTATAAGCTTTTTAAGAAATCCGTAACATCTAATTCATTTCTCGTTCTTTTAAAATCTGGGAGACTTTTCCATATTCTCTTGCCGTAAGGTTTGTCTATGATTCTTGGGTCACATATCATCAACACGCCCTTATCAATCTCATCGCGAATAAGTCTTCCAGCGCCTTGCTTTAACGAAATGATGGCTTGAGGCAATTGAAAGCTCATAAATGGATTTTCTCCAAGAGCCTTTAAGCGATTAATTCTTGATTCAAAGACAGGGTCGCCGGGTGAATGGAATGGAAGTTTGTCGATAATTACCAATGAAAGCGAAGGTCCCCTGACATCTATACCCTCCCAAAAACTCATAGATCCAATCAGAACAGCATTGCCATATGATTTGAAACGCTCTATCAATGTTCTTTTAGAGTCTTCTCCTTGAGTTAAAATAGGAAAATTAATATCGTGCTCTTCAAATTCAGATTTTAATAGTGCAGATATTTCTCGCATTGATTTTAAACTTGTAGAAAGGATAAAAGTCCTGCCTTTTGCAGCTTGAATTAATGGATAAGTTTTTTTAATTATTGTTAAGTTAAAAATAGAAGAATTAGGATCCGGCATATTGTTTGGAACATACAAGCATGCATTGTTTTTAAAATCAAAAGGGCTATTTAGCTTTTTTGACGTCGCATCCGATAAACCCATTAAATTCTGGAAAAAATCGAAGCTGTCATTAACCGCCAGGGTCGCTGACGTAAAGATCCAGGATATTTTATTTTGCTTTCTAAACCTTCCAAAACCCTCTGCAATTGAAAAGGGAGTCATATTGAACTGGATAGACTTGGAAAAAATATCCAGCCAATAGACATACTGATCATTTTTTTCCTTAAGCCAATGGCTTAATTTTTCTAGAATCCCTTCGTACCTCTCCATAATCTTTTTTTGTTCTGGGCTTTGGTCGTCCAATAAAGAAAAAATTTTTCCCAGTTGCTCGAACGAAGAATGGATGGATTGAAGTTTTTCAGTAAACTTATCAATATTGGTAATTTTCTCAAAAGTTACTCTTTCACTGCTTGACCCAAACTCTAGTCTTAAATGCTTAATCTCTTCTTGGACACCTGATGCAATATCAATTAATTTTTTTTGATTTTTCCCTAATTTATCGTAAAGTAATTGTGCGTCTTGCATTAAATAAATTAGTTCATTGGTAGAAAAATTATTGCCAAAAAAGATGGAGGCAATATCCGGAACTTGGTGAGCCTCGTCAAAGATAACAGTATCTGCTTTTGGAAGAATTTCTGAAATATCCTCATCTTTGAGCATAAAGTCAGCAAAGAATAAATGGTGGTTAACAATCACCACTTCTGCATTCAAGGCTTCTTTTCTCGCTTTTAATAAGAAACAGCTCTTTGCGAATTCACAACCTTGACCCAAGCAATTATCTGCAGTTGAAGTAACCATAGGCCATATGGTTGAAAACTCAGGAACATTTTCAACCTCAGATATTTCTCCACTATTAGAGTGATCTGAGAATTGTTTGATTTTCTCAAGATAAGCACCGTCCTCTTTATTTACAAATTGGCCTCCCTGAATAGAATCGTCCAGTCTTAGCTGGCATACATAGTTAGCTCTGCCTTTTAATAGATTGACCTTGATGGGTATTTTTAGAGCTTCTCGTATTTTTGGTATATCTTTATTGAAGAGTTGGTCTTGCAAATTTTTTGTCGCAGTTGAAATAATAACCTTCCCCCCCGCCGCTAATGCTGGCGCTAAGTAAGCAAAGGTTTTTCCAATTCCTGTGCCAGCTTCGACAACCAAAGGCTCTTGATTCTTGATTGCAGCATCAACCATTTGTGACATTTCGACCTGACTTGGCCTTATTTGATAGCCCTCAATTACCTCGCTTAATGGCCCATTTACGTCAAAAAATTCGGTAATTGTAGATTTGACCATTTATTCGGTACCCGGATCATTGTGACCCAAACCTCTTGAAGGGTCTATTAAGTCTCTTATTCGTTTTTTTATATTTTTTATTTCAATAAACCCACCTTCTTCAAGCCTAGAAAAAACTAATTGGTCATTACACCAAATTTCAAACTTTCCTGAATCACTTGGAACTAAATTCAAAGAAAAGATGTCATTAGGGAAAGTATTAATAAGTTCTTGTGCCATCCATGACGCTCGGGCAAGCCACCCGCATTTTGTGCAAAAATAAATTTTAATTATATTTTTCATTGGTTTCATAGGTGAATTTAAATTCTAATTTAACTGAGTCCAGTTATGAGGTATATTCTTACTAATGATTTCTTACATCAAACTTTAAAAAAGAAAAAATATGCGCTCAAAATTTGAAAAAGTAACACTTATTTTTATAGGATTATTCCTTGGCCTATTAATTAGCGTCAATTTACCAGTCTTTGCAGACAAAACCAAATCCTCTGAACTTCCCATCGAAGACCTTAGAACTTTTGCCGAGGTCTTTGGAAAAATTAAAACAGACTATGTAGAGGTTGTTGAAGATAAAAAGTTGTTAAGTGAGGCCTTAAGTGGAATGTTATCTGGACTGGACCCTCATTCTACTTATTTAGATTTAGATCATTTTAAGGATTTACAGCAAGGTACCGCAGGGGAGTTTGGCGGCCTAGGTATCGAAGTAGGCATGGAAGATGGGTTTGTGAAAGTTATATCTCCGATCGAGGATACACCCGCATACGATGCTGGATTAAAGAGTGGTGATTTAATTATGAAGCTTGATGAAACCCAAGTTAAAGGCTTGGGCCTTAATGATGCTGTTAAATTAATGCGAGGAAAGCCAGGCACCGCAATTAACCTTCAGGTGCTACGAAAAGGGGTTGATACTCCAATTAATATTAAAATTGTAAGAGCACAAATAAAAACTAAAAGTGTTAAGTCCAAAATGATTGAGCCAAATTATGGTTATGTCAGAGTCACTCAATTCCAAGAGAGGACAGGAGAGGATTTGGCAGCAGCCTTACAGAAGTTGTGGAAAGAAAATAAGCACCCGCTAAATGGTCTAATTCTTGATATGCGCAATAACCCTGGAGGACTTTTAAATTCTGCTGTTGCTGTTTCAGCTGCGTTTCTAAATGAGGGAGATTTAGTAGTGTATACAGAAGGGAGGGCTGCTGATTCTAAGATGCATCTGACTACAATCCCAGAAAATTTCATTAGGAATAACCCGCAAAAAAATAACTATATTAAGAAATTACCAAAAGATTATAAAAATACTCCATTGGTGGTTTTGGTCAATAATGGCTCTGCTTCAGCATCAGAAATTGTTGCCGGAGCCCTACAGGATCACAAAAGAGCGCTTATAGTAGGGACGAGGAGTTTTGGTAAAGGATCAGTTCAAAGCATATTACCAATGAATAATGGGACAGCTATCAAACTTACAACAGCTAGATACTTCACTCCTAACGGAAGATCAATTCAAGCAAAGGGTATAGATCCAGACATAATCATCGAGGATGGAAATGAGAGTATTCCTGTTATGCGTGAAGCTGATTTAACTAACCGACTTTCAAATCCCGAAGAAAAAGAACTAGCACCATCTGAGGATCAATCAAAGAATAAACCAACAAGCGATGGGGGTGAAGCATTAAGAAATTACAAGCCCATTGAGTTAGGTGGTGAAGATGATAAGCAATATGCCGAGGCGATAAAAATTCTTAAAGACATTGATCGTTATCAAAAAAATTAATGGAGCCTTTAATCCAATAGTAAAATATTAATTATGATTGATAAAGTATTAATTGAAATTGATAGGGCTCTTAAAACGCTTACACTTGAGCCCACTGAAAAAAGAGTCCGCCCCGATGCTTCTATCCAAGAAAACAGCTCGCTTTCTACTCCCAATAAAAAAATTAACGCACAGTATATGAGAGTAAATCATTCAGGTGAAATATGTGCCCAAGGCCTTTACCGAGGTCAGCTTTTTTTTAATAGGAACGCCCTTATTAAAAGCGAATTAGAAAAAGCAGCTGATGAAGAGGCTGATCACCTTGCATGGTGCAACAAAAGAATTGAAGAGTTAGGGGGGAAAACCAGCAAACTTAACCCTGTCCTATATACTAGTTCTTTTATTATTGGGGCATTTAATAGCTTTGTAGACGAAAAGTCTAATCTTGGATTTCTAGCTGAAACAGAAAAACAGGTAGCATTACATTTAACCCGTCATCTAGGCCGGGTAGACAAAAACGATATAAAAACTATTCATATATTGAAAGCTATGAAAGCTGATGAAGAAGGTCATGAAAGCTCAGCAATAGCAATGGGAGCCAAAGAGCTGAATCCATTAGCAAAAAAAATTATGGGAAAAGCTTCAAAATTGATGACAAAAACTACTTTTTATATATGATGAGAGCATGCAAAAATTTAAAGATATATTAGAAACGCTAGACGATGCAAGTCATGTCAAAAAAATTCAACTATTTGATAAAGAAAAAAATTTAATATCTACTATTGAAAGTAAGCCCGGTACTCTTGGCTCCATTCGTGTTTACCATCATTTGTGGAAAACTTTTGGCATGATAGATATAAATGCAGCTATTGAAGGAGTTGATCTGTATTCAGAGCATGCTGAAAATGCTCAAGATAACCCTGGAAGACATCCTAATATAGACATCCTAATGAATGTAATTGAAAACGAAGAAGTCTTGTCTGTAAAAATAATTAAGTAGTTTTTTGTTGTTTAGTTATTCTGAAGTCATGGGTTATTTCAACACTTTTACTCAGCATAATGGTTGCAGAACAATATTTTTCGGCTGAAAGTCGAATTGCTCTTTCAACAGAACCTTCATCCAAATCATTGCCCTCTATCATAAATCTTATGTGAATTTTTGTAAAAACCTTAGGTGCCTTGTTTGCTCTTTCAGCGCTTATAAGCGCCTCACAACTCTTAATGGATTGCCTAGATTTCTTCAATATGGTGACTACATCGAATGAAGTGCAGCCTGCCATACCTAAAAGCATTAATTCCATTGGTCTCATGCCCTTATTTTCACCGCCCAACTCATTTGGCCCATCCATCATTACTTGGTGTCCCGAATCAGATTCGCCGCGAAAATTTACCTGGTCAATCCATTTAACTTTAGCTTCCATTTATTGAATTCCAAGAAGTTCCACATCGAAAATTAGATCTGCATTTGGAGGGATAACATTCCCCGCCCCTCTTGAGCCATAACCCATATCTGATGGAATGATTATAGTTCTTGAACCACCGATCTTCATTCCGGCAAATCCTTGGTCCCAACCCTTAATAACCTGACCAACTCCTAAAACAAAAGTGAATGGCTCGCCCCTATCCTTTGAACTATCAAATTTATTCCCTTTTTTTCCGCTAACATTCACGTCGTATATCCAACCAGTATAGTGAACAGTCACAGTCAGACCTTTTTCTGCTTCGCGCCCTTCTCCAACCTTAATATCATTTGTTATGAATTCAGTCATTATATTTTCCTTTTTTTTAATTTCGTCTAGTTTGATTTCGATCGCATTAATCAGACTAGTATTGAGTAGAAATATTACAGTCATTAAAAATTTTATCTTCATAGCTGCTCTCCTATTAATTTCTAATAATTCAACCCTATTAAATCATCAATAAAAGGCTGTGCTTTTTTTGCATTTTTTCCGTTCATAATAAAAACAAAGGAATGCATGTCACCATCATTGTTTAAAAAAAATCCCGCGATACCAACAACATCCTTCAACGAACCTGTTTTAAAGTGTCCTTTTTGCTTGAATTTTTTTGATTGCATTCTATCTCTAAGAGTTCCGTCTATTGAGGCTATTGGAAACGAAGCAATTATTTCTGGCATCAAAGGATCATTGTATATTTTTTGAAGGATTTGCAACAGTTGATTTGGGCTTATTTTTATATCTCTTGACAGTCCCGCTCCATTATCTACATAAAAATTTTCAAATGTCATTTCCTTTTGACTCAACCAATTGTTTACATAGTCATTAACCATGTCTTCAGTTGGTCTTTCGCCGGTCACTTCTTTAATAATAGTCAACATTAAGTTTCTTGCCATTAAATTTAGACTAAATTTATTGATATCTCTTATAAGCTCACTAACAGGCTTTGAGTGATGCGTGCTTATTACTATTGCATTGGTTGGCTCCTCAAAGTTTTTTTTCATAATCCCGCTATATAATCCACCATTTCTTTGCCATATATCTTTAAAGTTTTCATGGAAATAAACCGAATTGTCGAGCAAGGCTAGATCGATCTCTTTGCCAACACACCGATCGCTAAAGCTACCCTTAAACTCTATAGTTTCAGAGTCTATTTTATCTACCCCTAGGCTTGACTTCCAGTTAGCACAGGAACGATTTGTTTTTTTTAGGTTATTGATAATTTTTAACTGACTTAAATTGGGTTCGGAAATGATTTTAATTATATTTTTATCTATATTAAATTTAAAGTTAATGGTATTGCTTTGTAAGCTTATTGGACTTGGGAGAACGTTGTAGGCTCTATAAGGATTGTCATCAAAATTTATGTCTTTGGGCATAACTCCAAAAAAACTATAATCTAATACCAAGTTACCAGTAATCTTTTTTATTCCCAATCTTTGTACTTCTCTAATCATTTTTTCAAGATCCGCAATAGAAAAAGATGCGTCACCAGTTCCCCTAAAAATTAAATCCCCTTTCAAAATGTCTTTATCTACTTTTCCAGTATATAAAAATTCAGATCGCCATTTATAACTTGGGCCTAAGTCCTTCAAAGCAATATAAGTAGTAAAAATCTTAACTAATGAGGCTGTATTAAATGATTTTTCTGCGTTATGGGTGATAGGTTTTTTTGTTTTATTGGATAAATTTTGAATAGCAAAACCATAATTCGCCTCATTAAAGCGATACTTTTGACTGAGACTTTTAAATTTTTCAGGCAGATCTGCATAAAGATTTGTTGAAAAAAGGATAAAGAAGCCTGTCAAAAAAATAACGGTTCTAAGCATGGCGTTTGATTGCTTCTTCAGAAGTTTTTATCATGTGTCGCATTTCGAAATCATTAATTGTATAGGATGGCATAAAATAAATAGTTCTATTTATTGGTCTAATATAAAGACCATTATCTACGCAAGACTGAACTACTTTTTGAATGTTAACTTGACTGTTAAGCTCAAAAGCCCAAATCATACCAATGTTTCTAAGCTGGCTGATAGGTAGGTCTTTGTGATTTTCTATTAGCTTGTTAATTTTTTTTGCCTTAATTGCATTGTTACCCATCACATCATTATTCTTAAAGATTGATAAGGTTCCGAGTGCGGCGCTACACGCTAAAGGATTGCCTGTATAACTATGAGAATGAAGGAATCCCTTCCTTACATCTCGATGATAAAAAGAATCGTAAATTTTATCTCTTGTTAATGTGACTGAAAGTGGAAGATAACCACCTGTAAGACCCTTTGAAAGACATAAGAAGTCGGGTGTTATATCTGCATATTGATGAGCAAATAACTTCCCCGTTCTTCCAAAACCAACGGCAATTTCATCCACAATCATATGGATGCTATACTCATCACAAAGCTTTCTAATATCTTGTAAATACTGCTTGTCATAAATACCCATACCTGAAGCACACTGGACCAAAGGTTCTAAAATAAAACTTGAAATTACATGGGCTTTTTGTTCAAAAAGTTCTCTTACTTTCTCGACTTTTGCCGATGTAAATTCTTTAATAGATTGGTTTGGCTCCTTAAGTCTCCAGTCGGGTGAATCAACCTGCAAATGCTTTTGCATTAGCTGGCTATAATGCTCTCTAAAAATAGGCACATCAGTTACCGACAAAGCTCCTAATGTTTCTCCGTGGTAACTGTTTTGCAAATATACAATCTTAGTTTTTTTTATATTGCCTTTTTCTCTCCAATAATGTGAACTCATTTTTAATGCAATCTCAATCGCGTTGGCGCCATCGCTTCCATAAAAACAATGTCCAAGCCCAGTCAGCTCACTGAGCTGCTCAGACAAACTAATCACAGGCTCATGAGTCATACCAGCAATCATAGAATGTTCAAGCTGATTTAATTGTTTGCTGACAAAGCCTTTTATTGTCGTATTGTTATGTCCAAATAAATTTACCCACCAAGAACTGGTAGCATCAAGATATTTTTTTCCCTCAAAATCTATGAGCCAAGAACCGCGACCTTTTTCAATAGGAATAAGTAGCTGTTCTTCATAATGCTTCATTTGCGAGCACGGATGCCATACAGACTTCAAGCTTCTCTTAATAATTGATTTATTCTTCATGGCTAGGGTGCTGGATTCATACATCTAAGATGTATATCATCAATTCTTTTTAATACACTGTCATCAAGCCTGAGTGCATAAGCTTCTATATTTTCTTTAAGTTGTTCTATAGATGTGGCTCCGATAACGGTACTCTTTACAAACCATTGATGATACACAAAAGACAGTGCCAAGGATGTTGGGCTAACGCCCATGTCTGCTGCTAGGGCTGAATAGCTTTCTACTGCTTTCGGCACACCTGGCTTATCGAACCTTTGAGCATAACCTTTAAATAAATTCACCCTTCCTTTTTCCTCAGGATTTTTTAGGTACTTTCCTGTTAGATGACCAAATCCTAGAGGAGAATATGGGAAAAAGCTTATACCTTCTCGATACATTATTTCTGTCAATCCTAATTCAGCAACGCGATTTAAAAGGCTATAGTTATTTTGTATATTGCAGATGACTGGCAACCCTTTTTCACGAGCAATACGAATAAACTCCATTACACCCCAGGACCATTCATTTGACAATGCAATAAAACGAGCTTTACCTGAAGAAACTAGCTCACTCAGTGTGTTTAATTGCTCCTCTATGGAAACCCAATTAATCTTCTTACCATCCCTATACTCCATCTCAGGATCAAACTTGTACTGCCCAAACATTGGAACATTTCTCTCTGGCCAATGAAGATATAATAAATCAACATAATCGGTTTGTAGTCTTTGTAATGACTTCTCAACAGACTCAATAATATTTTTTCGATCAAGGGATAAAGGTCCTCCCCTTATCCAAGAGAGATCTCGCCTAGGTCCAGCTACTTTTGTAGAAAGTACTAATTCTTCTCTTTTTTGATATTTCAACCAGTTACCAATAATTATTTCAGTTTTGGTATATGTATCAGCTTTGGGGGGGACTGGATACAACTCTGCTACATCCAAACAATTAATACCTTGATCGATAGCAAAGTCTAATTGATGGAAAGCTTCCTCCTGTGTATTCTGATCCCCAAATGTCATAGTGCCTAAAGTAATAGGGGATACTAATAATGAAGAATTTCCAACTAACCTATAATCTTTCTTTTCAAACATTTTTTAGTAAAAACAATAATTTATAAAATAATTTATATCTACGCCCTTGAATTTTAGAACATTCATCCCTATTATTAGCACTCTATCAAGTTGAGTGCTAATTTTGCATTAGACCTTAGATAAATTTAAACAATATTAAGAATACACTACTAGGAGAACTAACAAATGAAAATTCGTCCTTTACATGATCGCGTTATTGTAAAGCGTCTCGAAGAAGAGCGTACAACAGCTTCAGGTATTGTTATACCAGAAAGCGCATCTGCTGAAAAACCAGACCAAGGAACAATAGAGGCTATAGGCAACGGAAAAGTTCTTGAAGATGGATCCATTAGAGCCCTGGATGTAAAAGTAGGTGACAAAGTACTTTTTGGTAAATATGCTGGGCAAGCAGTTAAGGTTGATGGTGATGAGCTTCTTGTTATGCGAGAAGAAGACATTATGGGCATTGTTGAATAAATCTTTAAGTTAACTCAATTAATTTATGAATATGGAGAAACAATAACATGGCAGCTAAAGACGTAAGGTTTGGTGATGATGTTCGCCAAAAAATGGTTAAAGGAGTAAATACCTTAGCTAATGCAGTAAAAGTAACAATGGGTCCTAAAGGAAAAAATGTAGTCCTAGAAAGATCATTTGGAGCACCGACAATTACTAAAGATGGAGTTTCGGTTGCAAAAGAAATAGAGTTGCAAGACAGATTTGAAAATATGGGCGCTCAAATGGTCAAAGAAGTAGCTTCAAAAACTTCTGATAGCGCAGGAGATGGAACCACTACAGCCACAGTGCTTGCCCAAGCAATCATTCGTGAAGGTATGAAATCTGTTGCTGCTGGAATGAATCCGATGGATCTTAAAAGAGGTATTGATAAGGCCGTTGAGTCTGCAGTAGCTGAGCTTCATAAGCTTAGTAAGCCTTGTAATACAAGCAAAGAAATTGCTCAAGTAGGTTCAATATCAGCAAACTCTGACACATCGGTAGGTCAAATTATTGCTGACGCAATGGATAAGGTTGGAAAAGAAGGAGTGATTACTGTTGAAGACGGGTCTGGTTTGTCTAACGAGCTTGATGTGGTTGAAGGCATGCAATTTGACAGAGGCTACCTATCACCCTACTTTATAAACAATCAAGATCGCCAAATAGCTTTACTTGAAGATCCATTTATTCTGCTTCATGATAAAAAAATATCAAGCATAAAGGAGCTTCTCCCTGTTTTAGAACAAGTAGCTAAAGCTAGCAAACCTTTATTGATTATTGCTGAAGACATAGAAGGTGAAGCACTTGCTACTCTAGTGGTTAATAATATCAGAGGTATTATTAAGGCAGTAGCTGTTAAAGCCCCTGGTTTTGGTGACCGAAGAAAGGCCATGCTTGAAGACATTGCTATTCTTACTGGTGGTACAGTAATTTCCGATGAGGTTGGATTAACTTTAGAGAATGTGAAAATCGAAGATCTAGGTCAAGCCAAGAAAATTGAGGTAGGAAAAGAAAATACTATAGTAATTGATGGTGCAGGTAGCCAAGAAAATATCAAAACACGTATCGGACAAATTAAAACTCAAATTGAAGAGTCATCAAGCGATTATGACAAAGAAAAACTTCAAGAGCGTGTTGCGAAATTGGCTGGCGGTGTTGCTGTTATTAAAGTTGGCGCGACTACAGAAATTGAAATGAAGGAGAAGAAGGCTAGGGTTGAGGACGCTCTTCATTCTACAAGAGCAGCTGTTGAAGAAGGTATTGTTCCTGGAGGTGGTGTGGCTCTAATTAGAGCTAAAGATGCTATTGCTAAAACTAAAGGAGATAATGCTGATCAAGAAGCTGGTATTAAAATTGTGCTTCGCGCAGTGGAAGATCCCTTAAGGCAAATCGTGTCTAACGCAGGAATTGAGTCATCAGTTGTTGTTAATAATGTTGCTGAAGGGACTGGCAACTACGGATTCAATGCGGCAAATGAAACCTATGGCGATATGGTTGAAATGGGCGTATTGGACCCAACTAAAGTCACAAGATCGGCATTGCAAAATGCAGCATCAATCGCAGGGTTAATGCTTACTACAGAATGCATGATTGCAGACCAACCTAAAGACGACTCTGCAGCACCTGCTATGCCAGATATGGGTGGTATGGGTGGTATGGGTGGTATGGGTGGTATGGGTGGTATGATGTAACCAAATATCATTTGATATTTAAAAAAGGTCTCTTGCGAGGCCTTTTTTTTTGCTCCTACGAACCATTTCATAATTTTTATGTTTCAATAGTTTTAGCATTCTAATAAAGAAAATAATTCACAAACTTCCCTCGTTAATAGCAAAATGAAAAATAAATGATGTAGCATATGGGCATGAACGATCTCACAATAAATAAGCAGCAGGGCCAGGAACTAAATCTGAAGCAACAAGAAGCAGTTACCCTCTCCGATCAATCAGCCCTCATTTTAGCTGGGGCTGGAAGTGGAAAAACCAAGGTGTTAACTTCCCGTTTTGCTTGGCTTATACAAAATCAAATTGCTAGTCCTGGTGGAATTCTAGCTGTAACCTTCACGAATAAAGCAGCAAAAGAAATGTTGGTAAGGATATCTGCTCAACTGCCTATAAATCCAAGAGGTATGTGGGTAGGAACGTTTCATGGTCTTTGTAATCGATTTTTAAAAAAACACTACCAAGATGCCAGCCTTCCACAGATATTTCAAATTCTTGATAGTGCAGATCAAAAGTCTGCAATAAAAAGAGTTATGAAGAAAATGAATATTGATGAGGACTTTCTTCCATCAAAAGAAGTGCTGTATTTTATTAATGGCAATAAAGAAGAAGGAGTTAGGTCAAATGCTTATAAGGCTTTTGATGATATTTCTGAAAAAAAAAATGCAATCTATAAAGCCTATGAAGACCAATGCCTGAAGGAAGGTGTGGTAGATTTTGCAGAACTCTTACTGCGTTGTTTAGAATTATTTCAAAATAAACCAATGATACGGGAGCATTATCAATCTATTTTTAAGCATATACTTGTTGATGAGTTTCAAGATACTAGCAAATTACAATATGAATGGCTTAAGCTTCTGACTGCAAAAAATAGCTTTATCTTTGCTGTAGGTGATGATGATCAGTCTATATATGGATTCCGAGGTGCCAGACCAGGCAATATGAAGGATCTTCAAAAAGACTTTAAAATCAATAACATCATCAAGCTTGAGCAAAATTACCGATCAAAAAATAATATTCTAAATGCCGCTAATGCCATTATTGAAAATAATGCTGATCGGTTGGGGAAGAATTTATGGTCCGAAGCTGGAGATGGGGATTTAATTCGTCAATATAATGCGCTTGATGATCGATTTGAAACAAGCTATATTTTAGACGAAATAAAAGGCCTACATCGATCAGGCTCTCGTTACGATCAAATTGCTATCTTATACAGAAATAATGCTCAATCTCGCGTAATTGAAATGGCAATGGTGTCAAATAATATTCCCTATCGAGTATATGGTGGGCTTCGCTTTTTTGAAAGAGCTGAGATTAAAAGTTCTTTAGCCTACCTTAGGCTGATCACCAATAAAAAAGATGATACCGCATTTCTTAGAATTATTAATTTTCCTCCAAGAGGTATTGGTGCAAAAGCTCTTGAGCTAATTCAGGATGTTGCTAATGCTGAGAAAATCTCATTGTGGCAATCAGCGGAAAGAATCGAGTCAGAGAATAAAAATACCAAGATATCTTTCTTTGTCCATCTCATAAGGCATATTGAAGATCAAATAGAAGGGAATAATATTGACGAATCTATCGACTTTATTAATTCATACTCAACACTCAAGGATCATTACGGAAAGGATAAAGATGGAAGTTCACGGATAGAAAACCTTGACGAATTAGTTTCAGCCGCTAAAGCATACATAAATGAATTTCGTGAAGAGAATACAGAAAATGAGAGTGGGGACAGCAAGGCATCAATATTATCCGACTTTTTAGACTTTACATCACTTGAAAGTGGAGAATTACAAGCCTCAGCAGGTGATGATGCATTACAGTTGATGACTATACATTCCTCAAAAGGCCTGGAATTTGATACAGTTTTTATAACTGGGTTAGAGGAAGGTTTGTGTCCTCACGAGCGAAGTCTTTCAGAGAACAACGGGCTTGAAGAAGAGCGAAGGCTTATGTATGTGGCCGTCACAAGAGCAAGGCAAAAGTTATATCTAACTCTTGCTCAATCTAGACTAACATATGGACAAACGATGTATAACTTACCATCACGATTTCTTGATGAAATTCCCAACGAACTCGTGAAAAGAATTAATGCTCCAAAAAAATCTTTTGCTATTTCTACCGCAAAAATTGCTACTCATTCTGAAACAAAGCATGCATGGAAAATTGGTGCTGCCGTAGAGCATGCTAAGTTTGGAGTGGGGATTGTTACTGGTTATGAAGGCAACGAAAACGATTTAAGGGTACAAATTAATTTCCATAGTTATGGCGTCAAATGGCTTGCGATGGAATATGCAAAGTTAGCTGAAATCTAAAAAAAGATTACTTAAAAATTTCCTTAAATGTTACACATTGCATTGCAAACGTTAAAGACATAAAGGCAGCCATTGCAATGATCAGGGCAAAGCTCAGTATCAGCGAAATAAATCCGGAAGTAGATGAACCAATAAATGCAAATGCAAATGAAATAAGAAGCATGCTACATAGAAAGCATAAAAAAATAATAATTAATCCAAGTGTAATTGGAACAAAAAACATTAGACAGGCAGCAAAACTTGACTTGATAGCCTTAAAAAAACCATACCCTTTGAAGGCAATAAGGAGTGGGGCGAACCAAGTCATCATCATGAATGGTATGGCCATAACAATAATTTTATAAATTATTCCTGAAAAATCATCGAGCATAAAATTATAGTCAGGAGTGCCTTTTGAGAGCTCAATAAGTGAAGCTATATCAGCACCGATTAATCCACTTAATATCACCGCATATATAAATGAAAATAAGCCTACCTTTAAAATATCAGGAATCTTTGGCTTAATTATTTCTAACGGTTTTTGCGAGTCAAATGCCTCTTCATGAGAAAGTTTTTGGTAATAAAAAATGATGTATATGGTAATAAACGGCCAAATAAAGACTGCAAATAAACCAAGAGATTGCATGCCTGGTATGGCGGGCAATATCATATAAAGAGTCAGATAAAGCATACCAAAAAATAATGATATTTTAAATGAGTGCTTTACAAGATAAACACTCTCAAGAACCCAGTTGCTTGCTTTTATGAAAGTGCTTTTCATTTGATATGGAGAGCCTGTCTTTTTAATAAGATACTTTTAAAGTGATTAGGGTCTTTGGTTGTTATATCTTTGCCCTGCCTAATATTAAAAAAATCATAAAGCCTCGAAACCCAAAATCTCAAAGCTGCAAGTCTTAGAAAAATAGGCAGTGCTTCAACCTCTATATTTTCAAGCTTTCTTACAGACTCGTATCCTTTTATCAATTCTTCCATATGATTATCTTGAATATCTCCTGCACTGTTTATACACCAATCGTTTGCAGTGATGGCTATATCATAAATATACTTATCGTTACAGGCATAATAGAAGTCAATCATTCCTGAGATTTGATCGTTATCAAAAAGAATATTGTCCTTAAATAGATCGGCATGAATCATTCCTTCAGGCAGTGGGCTCGAACTATATTTTCTCTGGAAAGAGCATTCATTTTCTATAATATCCCTGTCTTCCTTAGGTAGATCCTTTGCCATTAAGAGGCTTGACTCCTCTATCCAATCCAAACCTCTACTATTAGCTTTTTTTTGAGGAAATTCTGTGGCTTTACAGTGAAGATGTGCAAGCGCCCTCCCAACTTGGTAGCAATCCCCTTGCTCTACTATTTTTCTTTCCGAGCCACCCAAAAAAGAAACAAGAAGAGCTGGTTTATTCTTTAGAAATGAAATGCAGGATTGGCTTTTATTCTTAATTGGAAGAGGACACCTCAGTTGTCGGTCTGCAAGATGGGTCATTAAATCTAAATAAAATGGTAGTTCATCTCTAGTTGAATCTTCAAAAATCGTTAAAATGTATTTTGCTGTTTTGGTAGCAACTAAATAATTGGTGTTTGTAACCCCTGAAGATATTCCCTGAAAACTTTCAAGGGCTCCTAGATTATATCCATTCAGCCATACCTTTAACTCATCAAAACTAATCGAAGTAAAAACAGCCATTTAAGTTTTAATTATCTAGAAAGATAAAATAACCCACTGTGGAACAATGGCAAATTCTAGTGAGTTATAACGAATCCAATCTGCCCCTGATGTATTTTTGTACAAATAATAAGAAGGCATATTGTCAGGGGTTACTTTCATCATATATAGCTGGCCGTTAACGCGATACTCTTCAATAAACTCACCATCTTTCTTTTTAATTGTAATTTCTGGCTCACCCTCATAGCCAGATTCATAGTTAATTACTGGTGGTGGTGGAATATCGTCCAATACATCAGTGTCTTCTGCAAAACTTATGTTCGTAATGCTCACGCAAGCCATTAAACAAACTAGCCAAAACAAATTTTTCATGATTATTCCTTGATTGTGTACCCTAGATTCTAACAAAATCAGGCTAACTCAGTAACTTAAATTAATAAAAATTTTAATGGGAAATAATAAATACTATTTACTGTATTAGTTGTTAAAATTTGTTTTATGAAAACTCTTCTTCTAGTAGATGGATCCTCCTACCTTTATAGAGCCTTCCATGCAATGCCTGACTTTAGAAATAAGGATGGCGAACCCACCGGGGTAATTTATGGAGTGCTTAATATGCTTAGAAATATTCATAAACAATACCCTTCCGACTACAGTGTTTGTATCTTCGATGCAAAAGGTAAAACTTTTAGAAATGATATTTATACCGAGTATAAAGCTAATAGACCAAGTATGCCTGATGACTTAGCTTGTCAGATAGAACCTTTAAAGGAGGCTATAAATGCAATGGGTTGGCCTATGCTTATTGAGTCAGGAGTAGAGGCTGACGATGTGATTGGGACATTAACCCAACAAGCAAATAGCCACAATATTAAAGTCGTTATATCTACAGGCGATAAAGATCTTGCTCAGCTAGTAAATGAACATACCGTTCTCATCAACACTATGACTAACGAGCTTTTGGATATTGATGGGGTCAAGAATAAATTTGGTGTTCCTCCACAGCTTATAATTGATTATCTATCCATTATTGGGGATAAAGCAGATAACGTTCCTGGCGTAGAAAAAGTAGGGCCAAAAACTGCATTAAAATGGCTTGAAGAATATGGAGACCTTAAAAGTATCATAGGCAATGCCGATAAGTTTACTGGTGTTGTTGGAAATAATTTGAGGCAAGCTCTAGCCTGGCTCCCAACAGCAAAAGAATTAATTACCATCAAGTGTGATGTAAAAATTAATTACTCCTGGAGTGACTTTGAAAAAAAAGATCAAGATAATATAGCGCTGTCTAATCTTTACCAGAAATACAATTTTTCAAGCTGGCTCAGAGATATGAGCACTCAAATAGAACATTCTTCGGAAGAACATAATTCGCCCCTAGTAAACCCAAAAGCCGATTTTATTAATACAAAAGAATACCAGCTTATAAATACAAAACATGATTTAGCGCTTTGGATCAACAGCATAAAAGAAGAAAAATTTTTCTCAATAGATACAGAAACCAACTCATTGAATACTATGAAAGCAGAGCTTGTTGGCATATCACTTTGCATCAATCCTGGAAGGGCTTGTTACATACCTCTCTGCCACAAAAACAGCTCGGTAGATCAATTGAGTCTAGCGGCTGTTCTTGAAGATCTTAAGCCCATACTGGAAGACTCTTCTATCAAAAAGCTTGGCCAAAATCTAAAGTATGATGCTCATATTTTTCTGAACTATGGAATTGAAATTAATGGTATTTCGGATGACACAATGCTTATGAGCTACGTAATCGAAAGCAATCAAAATCATGGTATGGATAAACTAAGCGCTAAATATCTCGGCCATAACTGTAAAAGCTATGAGTCGCTTGTAGGAAAAGGAGTGAATCAGTTAACCTTTGACCAAGTCAGTGTTGAGGATGCTGTACCTTATGCTGCTGAGGATGCCGATGTTACTTTGCAGCTATACCTAGCAATGAAAGAAACGCTTGATAGTAACCCATCTCTTTTACGAGTGTATAAAGATATTGAAATACCAGCTATGAAGGCATTAATTCATATTGAAAGAAATGGTGTCTTAATAGATCCAAAAATATTAGGTGATCAAAGCAAGGTAATTGGGGAAAAATTATTATTGTTAGAGGAGAAGGCTTTTGACTTAGCAGGACAGCCCTTTAATCTTTCGTCACCTAAGCAGCTTCAAGAAATATTATTTGAAAAGCTTGAGATAAAACCCCTAAAAAAAACCCCTAGCGGTACCCCATCAACTAGCGAGGAAGTCCTTAGTGAGCTAGCTCTTAACTACCCTCTTCCTAAGCTTATTCTTGAATATCGTAGTCTGGCTAAACTAAAGTCTACTTACACAGACAAGCTACCAAAAATGATTAACGAAAGTTCAGGGAGAGTTCATACCAGCTATAACCAAGCAATCGCAATAACAGGGAGACTGGCAAGCTCTGATCCAAATTTACAAAATATTCCTATAAGAACCGTAGAAGGAAGAAAAGTAAGGGAAGCTTTTATAGCTCCAGATGGCAGTAAAATATTGTCGGCTGATTACTCGCAAATTGAGTTAAGAATTATGGCGCATCTGTCAAAAGATAAGAGGTTGGTTGCCGCATTCAAAAATAATGAAGATATACATACTATTACCGCAGGAGAGATATTTAATATTGATAATAGTGCAGTAAGCTCAGAACAACGTCGGTACGCTAAAGTCATTAACTTCGGATTGATCTATGGGATGGGAGTTTATGGGTTGGCTAAAAACCTTAATATAGAACGGGCAGCAGCTCAGAATTATATAGAGAGATATTTTTCTAAGTATCCTTCAGTCAGAGAGTATATGGAAGACACCAAACAAGATGCTAGAAAAAATGGATATGTTGAGACACACTTTGGTCGAAGGCTCTGGGTTCCAGAAATAAATGGTTCAAACGGTATGCAAAGAGCTGGGGCAGAGAGAGCTGCTATCAATGGGCCAATGCAGGGTACAGCAGCAGACCTTATAAAGATGGCAATGGTCGGGGTTAAGACCTGGTTAGATGGACAACGTCATCTCAAAGGGAAAATGATTATGCAGGTTCACGATGAACTAGTTTTCGAGGTTCCCGATACCGAAGTAACAGAGTTTAAAGAAAATATAAAAAGGATTATGGAGAATGTGGCGCAAATGGATGTACCTCTTATTGTAGACCTAGGAGAAGGGAAAAACTGGGAGCAGGCGCACTAAATGAAAAAAAAGATTCATGGGATTATTGTCGGGGATGAAATCTTGTCTGGAAAAAGACAGGATAAACATTTGCATTACTTAGCAAAAACATTGAATAGCAAAGGCCTAAGTTTAAATAAAGTAGATTATGTATCGGATGATTTAAGGGATATATCAAAAACAATACAAAAAAAACTAAATTGCATTGTTTTTTGTTTTGGTGGGATTGGGGCAACGCCAGATGACTGCACAAGGCAGGCAGCGGCAAAAGCCCATCAAAGAAAGTTAGCACAACACCCAGAAGCCCTTCAACTAATTATTGATCAATTTGGTGTTGATGCTTATCCAAAGAGAGTGCTAATGTCAGAGATTCCTGTTGGTGCAAATATTATTCCAAATGAGATAAATAACATACCAGGCTTTTCGGTTGGGGAGCACTACTTCATGCCCGGTTTTCCTGAAATGTCATGGCCGATGGTTCAGTGGGTATTGGAAAAGTATTATTCCAATATAACAAAAGACCAACTTATTGATCTATCAATATGGATCGATGATGTTCCTGAAAGCAAATTAATTGATCTAATGAATAATGTAAAAAATGATAATCCAGAAGTAAAAATTTATAGCCTACCCAAGTTAAAACCAAAAATAACTATTGAATTAGGTGTTAAGGGAGATAACGATCATGTTTACAGTGCTATGGAACAGATTAAGCAAGGTTTAGTCGATTTGAATTATCAGTGGAATGTTTAGCAATCAACCCAAATTAAACTATGCCAATTTTACTTTTGATTATAAAATAGGCAGCTATTTAAATAGTTAGTAATTTTTTAATGAAAATAAGCAATCTTAGTATTAAAAACAATCTTTTTTTGGCGCCAATGGCAGGGGTTACGGACCGGCCTTTTAGAATGCTTTGTAAGAGCTTTGGGGCTGGAGTTGCTGTAAGCGAAATGGTGACATCGAACTCACTCTTATATGGTAGTGAGAAAACAAAGAGAAGAGCAAATCACGAAGGTGAGGTAGACCCAATATCGGTTCAGATAGCTGGGGCTGATCCAAAAATGATGGCTGATGCAGCAAAATATAACAGAGATAGAGGCGCTCAAATAATAGATATAAACATGGGATGCCCTGCAAAAAAAATATGCAATGTTATGGCTGGTTCTGCCCTACTAAAACATGAACAATTGGTTGATGATATTTTGCAAGCAGTAGTTGGTTCTGTGGATATTCCAGTTACACTTAAAATTAGAACTGGCTGGGACAGGGAGAATCGAAATGCAATAAAAATTGCTCAAATAGCCGAGGAAGCAGGAATAAAAGCACTCGCTATTCATGGAAGAACCCGAGCATGTCTCTATAGGGGTGATGCTGAGTATGACACCATTGCAGAAGTAAAACAAAATATTAATATTCCTGTTATCGCTAACGGCGATATAGTCTCTCCTGAAAAAGCCCAATATGTTCTTAATTATACAAAAGCCGATGCGGTAATGATTGGAAGAGCTGCTCAAGGTAGACCATGGATTTTTAGAGAGATAGAACATTTCCTAGAAACTGGCTCTCACCATCCCCTCCCTACGATCAACGAAATTCAAAAAACTACTATCAAGCATGTGCTGGATTTGTACGATTTTTATGGAGAAGAAACAGGATTAAGAGTAGCAAGGAAGCATATATCCTGGTACACAAAAGGACTAAAAAAATCGGCTCAATTTAGATCCGATATGAATAGTTTAGAAAATTGTAATGATCAGATAAACGCTATTAATAACTACTTTGACTCCCTGAAAGAGTTCTCTAATTTTATCCCATACGAGGAAGGAAGTAGTGTAAGTGAGGCATTACTAGCTTAATGAATAAAGTTAATTTATCTGATAATATTGAAATGCTACTTGATCAATACTTTACTGATCTTGCAGGCGAGTCTCCTGGGAACCTCTATAACCTTGTTGTTTCTAACGTAGAAAAGCCTCTTTTGTTGTATGTAATGAATTATGCAGAAGGCAATCAAAGTAAAGCTGCTGAAATTCTTGGCTTAAACAGAAATACCCTTAGAAAAAAATTGAAAACCCATAACATAGACATCTAAAATAAATGATAAAAATAAAAAGAGCTCTTATCAGCGTTTCTGACAAACGGCATGTATTGGAATTAGCTAAAGTCCTGACACAACTTAATATCGAAATATTATCAACTGGTGGTACAGCCAAACTGATCCGGGATGAGGGTTATGCTGTTATTGAGGTATCTGAGTACACAAAATTTCCAGAAATGTTAAATGGAAGAGTAAAGACTCTTCACCCAATCATTTATGGGGGTATTTTGGCGGTGAGGGATAACCATGAGCATGTTCAGACTATGGAAAAACATAATATTCCTGAAATAGATTTGGTGGTAGTAAATTTATATCCGTTTGAGGAGACCATTAAAAATCCAAACTGCACACTTGAAGAGGCAATTGAGAATATTGATATTGGTGGCCCTACAATGGTCAGAGCTGCTGCAAAAAATTATAAGTCCGTGGCAATATTAACAAACCCATCAGATTACTCATTATTAACTGAGCAATTAATTAAAAACAATGGCATGCTAGAAGAGGACTTGCTTTTTACTTTGTCAAAAAAAGCATTTTTACATACTGCTCACTATGATGCGGCTATTAGTGCCTATTTAAACAATAATGTTACGGAAGATTTTCCCGAAACCATGATTCAGGTAATGCATAAGAGCTTAGATATGCGTTATGGTGAAAACCCTCATCAAAAAGCTGCATTTTATAAAGAACAAAACATTAAAGAATCTAGTCTCTCAAATTTCACGCAAATCCAAGGAAAAGAACTTTCTTTCAACAATCTTAACGACTCAGACAACGCATGGGAGTGTGTTAAAAACTTTGTGGATCCAACTTGTGTAATAGTAAAGCATGCTAATCCATGTGGCGTGTGTTCTTCTGAAAGCATTGATAAAGCATATTTAGGGGCTTTTACAACAGACCCCACGTCTGCTTTTGGTGGCATTATTGCATTCAATAAGAGTATAGATGCTATAACTGCATCCTCTATTATAAAGCAATTCGTTGAAGTGATAATTGCCCCTGAATTTTCCCCAGAGGCCCTCAAAATATTCAAAACAAAAGAAAACGTAAGGCTTTTAAGAGTGCCAATTGGGTCTACCAAAGACTCCTTAGATTTTAAAAAAATTGGAGGGGGGTGGCTTGTACAATCTGAAGACAGCTACGATATTAATATTAATAAGTGCGAGGTGGTATCGAAGAAAAAGCCGACGGAGAAACAATTAATTGATATGGCGTTCGCTTGGAAAATTGCTCAATACGTTAAGTCGAATGCAATAGTTTTTTGTAGAAACAGTCAAACCATAGGCGTTGGAGCGGGACAAATGAGCAGGATAGATAGTACAAAAATAGCTGCTATCAAGGCACAACATGCGGGCTTAAGTATTAAAGGAAGTGTCGTGGCGTCTGACGCATTTTTTCCTTTTCGGGATGGTGTTGATGAGCTTGCAAGCCATGGTGCTCAATGTGTAATACAACCAGGAGGAAGTATGCGAGACCAAGAGGTTATAGATGCTGCTGACGAGCATGGGTTAGTAATGCTTTTTACCAAAATTCGACATTTTAAGCACTAAAATATGATCGCACTTATTATAGGTAATGGTGGAAGAGAACACGCTCTGGCGTGGAAAATTTCTCAAGCGCCGAATGTATCAAAAGTTTATGTGGCACCTGGTAATGGAGGCACTGCAACGGCTGACAGTATTATAGAAAATATCGATTTGATTGAATTTGATGACCTTGTTAAGTTTGCCAAGGAAAAGAGGGTTGATTTAACTATAGTTGGCCCAGAAATCCCATTATCAAATGGGCTTGTTGATTACTTTCAAAAAAATGGGCTAAAAATTTTTGGGCCAACTCAAAAAGCAGCACAACTAGAAAGCTCAAAAGATTTTGCTAAAAAATTTATGGTGAAGCACGGTATTCCGACTGCTGAGCATCAAACTTTTAGTGACATACAATTGGCGCATGATTATGTGGAATTAAAAGGGGCTCCTATTGTTATCAAAGCCGACGGATTGGCTGCTGGAAAAGGGGTAGTGGTTGCCCTAACGTTGAAAGAAGCTCATGATGCTATCGACTCTATGTTAAGTAAGAATATTTTTGGTGATGCTGGTGCACAAGTTGTTATCGAAGAGTTTTTAGATGGGGAAGAAGTTAGTTTTATAGCTATTTGTGATGGCGAGACTGTATTACCATTAGCTTCAAGCCAAGATCATAAAAGACTTCAGGATGATGACTTAGGTCCTAATACAGGTGGCATGGGTGCTTACTCACCTGCCCCAATCGTCACAGATGAAATGCATGAAAAGATAATGAAGCAAGTGATCACTCCAACCATCGAAGGTATGAAAAAAGACGGCGTAATCTTTAAAGGGTTTTTATATGCTGGACTAATGATTAATGCAGATAAGCAAATCAAGACTCTTGAATTTAATTGTAGAATGGGTGATCCTGAAACACAACCAATTCTTTTTAGGCTTAAAAGTAATTTATATGACATTCTTCTTGCTGCTACAGATAATAACTTATCTGATTTTACTGCTGAATGGGAAGATGTTTACTCGATTACTGTAGTTATGGCATCTCATAACTATCCAAGCAAACCAAGACTAAACGATGAAATACATATTCCTTTAATGGTAAACGAAAACTGTTTTATTTTTCATGCAGGCACTAAACTCAAAGATAATAAAACTCTTACTTCTGGAGGTCGTGTCTTAGGAGTAACCGCAAAAGCTAAATCTCTTCAGGAAGCAAAAAATATAGTTTATAAATTTATACAAGATATAAAATTTGATGGGGCGCAATTTCGCAAAGATATAGGCAAAAAAGCCTTAGATAATTATGACTCTATCAAATCCAGTTGATCGGGAGCTAGTAAAACAATATCTTATCGACCTACAAGGTAAGGTAGTAGAAACGATAGAAATCGTTGATGGTACGAATTTCCTTAATGATACGTGGCAAAGAAAAGAAGGTGGTGGTGGTACCACTTGTATTATGGAAAAGGGTAATATCTTCGAAAGAGCAGGCGTGGGATTTTCCCATGTTATTGGCTCAAAGCTTCCAAAATCTGCAACTGATGCTCACCCAGAAGTTGCAAATCGAAGATGGGAGGCGATGGGTGTTTCTTTAGTTTTTCATCCTGATAATCCCTTCATTCCAACGATCCATATGAATATCCGCTTCTTTATTGCCTCAAAAGATGGCGAAGAGGATATATGGTGGTTTGGTGGTGGTATGGATTTAACTCCATACTATGGCTTTCTAGAAGATGTTACTCACTTCCATCAAACAATAAAAAATGCTATTGATCCTTTTGGCGCAGAATTGTATAAAAAATTCAAAGATCAGTGTGATGATTATTTTTACCTAAAACACAGAGAAGAACCCCGAGGTGTAGGAGGTATATTTTTTGATGACTACAATACTGACAGTTTTTTTGGTTCATTTGAACTTATCAAAGCCGTTGGGGACAATCTTCTCAATGCCTATTTGCCCATTGTACAAAAAAGAAAAAAAAATAGCTTTAGTGAAAAACAAAAAGACTTCCAATTATATAGGCGAAGTAGGTATGTGGAGTTCAATCTTCTTCAAGATCGAGGAACTCTCTTTGGCATTCAGTCTAAAGGAAGGGTAGAGTCAATCCTAATGTCGATGCCACCAATGGTCAAATGGTCTTATGACTGGAGTCCAGATTCTGGTAGTGAGGAAGAAAAACTTTATAAGGAATTTTTGGTTAGAAAAAATTGGATTGCTAACTAATTTAACGGTCTAAATTTAGTATCCATTCAACCATTAGGCCGAGGTCTTTCTCTGTAATTTTTGGATGAGAAATCATAGGTATATCTCCCCAATTACCACTTCCCCCATTTTTTATTTTACCCATCAAATTCCTCTTAGTAGCCTCGGATATACGATACTTAGCGGAAATCTCTTTAAATGATGGGCCTAGAACACGAAGCTTGATACTGTGACATGCAAAGCAACCATTTTTTTGAGCTAATTTTTTCCCTTCTTCAGCTGAAATAAAGCCTGGAACACATAGAAAAGTAATTGTAAGTAGTATAATTAATTTTTTCATTTTTTTCATTTTCATGCAGATACTGTATTAGTTACTAAATTTATTTAAAAGTTCATAGCTATTTTTCTTTAACATACAGAAAGCTTAATCTTCTGTTTAAAAAATTTAATGTGGCTTAAATGGTAGCTATCTTTTTTTAGTATCGCTGAACTTAATATTCTTGTACTGAATACTCTGTGGCAATACTATGGGATAGGCTAGGGTAAATAACAACAGAATTTTCATGTAGGTTTGCAGTTTCAACACAAACCATTCTTCTCCATTCGTCTTTTTCTCCCATATCTCCCATTTTTTTTGCAATTTCTTCCCATGGTGTCCATACCACGGTTGAATTACTATTAGATTTCTTCACAGTAATCACACGATTAAATATCTCATCTTCAATGTAGCAATCATTGCTGGTATTAGAATAAACACGATCAAAAGCACCATCAAAACTTATAGAGCTTTTTTGAATTTCCCTATTAAAATTCTCAAACTTATCGGTATAAACTGCATTCTCGAGCCCCGTAATTTTAATATTTTTAATATCAGAAATATAAAAATAGGTATGGTATCCCTCACTAATTGTAAATGGGTTGTTAGATAGATTTGTCGTCTTAAGGTTTAAATAAAGGGTATCTCCAACAATAATTGTTAGCTCTAGCTCATAATTGTAGGTTAATTGTTTTAGGGCTTCGGGTGTAGGAAGCATTTTTAAAGTTACTTTTGTAGCACCATTCTTAAGTTGAGTGGTTTTCTCTAATTTCCATGGTATGACTCTTGCGAAGCCATGGTTACAGTAAGTGCCATCTGTTGGGTGTTGTCCAAACCAAGGCCAACAAATTGGCACCCCCCCTCTAATTGAACGTCCCTTCTCATACCTACTATTAGAGGATAGCCACAGTACATCTTGGGCTGAAGATTTTGGTCTCCACCATACAACGTGTCCACCTTGAAGTGCAATTTTAGCAATAGCAAAATTATTCTGTATCTCGATAAATTCCAGACCGCTACTATCTTTTGTAACTTTAATTGCCTCAGTGGTCATTAAGCTTCCTTACTTCGATTTGGCTTATATCACGAACAGCTCCTTTTGCAGCACTGGTCGTCGTCATCGCGTAGGCTCTAAGAGCGTCTGTAACCCTTCTTATTCTTGGTTTTGGTTGCCATGCGTTCTCCTTCTTATTCATTTCTTCCCTTCTTTTTAATAGATCTTCATCGCTTAATTCAACATTAATTTTTCTGTTTGGAATATCAATGCTTATTGTGTCACCCTCTTTAACTAGAGCAATGGCTCCACCTTCAGCTGCTTCAGGGGAGACATGGCCTATGCTAAGCCCTGATGTTCCCCCTGAAAATCTTCCGTCTGTTAACAAAGCACATGACTTACCTAAGCCTTTAGACTTTAAATAAGCTGTGGGATAAAGCATTTCTTGCATACCTGGCCCACCTTTGGGTCCCTCATAAGTAATGAGAACGATGTCACCTTGGACAATCTCATCTCCTAAAATTGACTCCACTGCAGCATCTTGAGACTCAAAGAGCCTAACCCTTCCTTTGAACTTCCAAATCTCCTCATCTACTCCAGCTGTTTTTACAATGCAGCCCTCTTTTGCAATATTACCGTACAAGATAGCTAGCCCACCATCTTGGCTATATGCATTATCTTTGCTTCTAATACAACCGGCCTTCCTATCCAAATCCAAAGATGGCCACAACTTTTCCTGACTAAAAGCTTCAGTTGTACGAATTCCTCCGGGAGCAGCTAAATAAAAATCTTTTACTGAATCTTCTTTGGTTGTAACGATATCCCAATGATCTATAGCTTTGCCAAGTGTTTCATTATGGACACAAAAAACATTTTCATGAATAATTTTTGCACGTTTTAATTCACCCAAAATACCATAAACACCTCCGGCACGATGAACATCCTCCATATGATATTTTGGTGTGGCTGGTGCAACTTTTGCTAAGCATGGAACATTACGAGATATACGGTCTATGTCTTGCATAGTGAAATCTACTTCCGCTTCTTTTGCAGCTGCCAATAAGTGCAAGACGGTGTTTGTCGAACCTCCCATTGATACGTCCAGACTCATGGCGTTCTCAAAGGCTTGTTTTGTTGCTATATTTCTTGGGAGAAAACGTTCCTCGTCATTCTCGTAGTATTTTTTAGTAATTTCAACAATTTTCTTTCCTGCTTCTAAAAACAATGCTTTTCTACTTTTATGGGTTGCGAGTGTGCTTCCGTTTCCAGGTAAACTTAAGCCAAGCGCCTCAGTTAAACAGTTCATGGAGTTCGCCGTAAACATCCCAGAACAAGAGCCACAAGTTGGACATGCCGATTCTTCGATCTCTTTTAATTCTTCATCAGACACACTCATATCGCCTGCACTAATCATGGGTGAAACTAGATCAATTTTTTGTACTTTATCTCCCCAATTAACTTTACCCGCTTCCATAGGTCCGCCCGAAACAAAAATTACAGGGATATTTATTCGCATTGCAGCCATTAACATACCTGGTGTGATTTTGTCACAATTAGAAATGCATACCATTGCATCAGCCCAATGAGCGTTAACCATATATTCAACACTATCAGCAATTAAATCTCGGCTGGGAAGACTGTAAAGCATACCATCGTGCCCCATAGCAATTCCATCATCAACAGCTATGGTGTTAAACTCCTTAGCAACACCTCCGCTCCTCTCAATTTCTCTGGCTACTAACTGCCCCATATCTTTTAAGTGGACATGTCCAGGGACAAATTGCGTGAAGGAATTTACAACAGCAATAATAGGTTTATCAAAATCTCCTTCAGTCATACCGGTAGCACGCCAAAGAGCTCTGGCGCCAGCCTGATTTCTTCCATGAGTAGTTGTTCTTGATCTATATATTGGCATTAAGCTATCCTTATTAAAAAAATTGACTATATTTAACTTATAATTCCAGTTATGTTAATTCACCCTCAAATTGATCCAGTTGCTTTAGGCATTGGTCCTTTAAAAATTCATTGGTATGGACTAATGTACTTTATTGGCTTCCTAAGCTTTATTCACTTAGGTAAAAAACAAATTATCAATAGGCATTGGTTTAACCTAAATGAAAAGATACTAGATGATACCTTTTTCTTTGGGGCAATTGGCGTCATCCTTGGCGGAAGACTTGGTTACGTTTTATTTTATCAGCCTTTGTATTATTTTACACATCCCGATGAAATATTTGCATTTTGGCAGGGTGGGATGTCATTTCATGGTGGGCTGATCGGAGTTCTGCTTGGCATATATTGGACAACTCGAAAACACAACACCAAATGGCTTCATACGATGGATTTTATTGCGCCCTTAGTTCCATTGGGCCTTTTTTTTGGTCGTATTGGTAACTTTATAAATCAAGAATTATGGGGAAGACCTACAGACCTCCCTTGGGGAATGATTTTTCCGGTTATCGATAGTGTACCAAGACACCCTTCACAAATATACGAAGCAATACTTGAAGGAATCATCCTTTTTACTATCCTATGGATATTTTCTTCTGAGGAGAGAAAGATTGGTCAGACTTCCGGGCTCTTTCTATTGCTTTACGGTGTGTTTAGATTTGGTATTGAGTTTACAAGAGAGCCTGATAGATTTCTAGGACTTTTGTTCTTAAACCTAACTATGGGGCAAATTTTATGTTTACCAATGATTGGGATAGGTATTTATATTTTTCTTAAAAGTAAAGGACTCAACAACATCGATTAATCTTAGACCATTTCTCATCTAATTTATTTTTAAAGAATTGTCTTCTAGTTATTAGAGCTTTATTTTTGTGTTTTTTACAGGATAAATAATTTTCTAAATAAATATCATACTCATTATCGCCGCTGATGGTTCGGATTAGGTTCCAGGCTTTAAAAAAACTAAACATTTGTAACCTTTTTTCCTCTTTGCGTTCTAGATTGAATGGCTATCCTGAAAACATCAAAGATCACTACCCATAAAATAATCACTAGAAATATAGTTATTCCAGCATCTAATTTCAAATTAAAAATAAGTTTTTCTGTAACGTTTAAATCTTTTGTTGGAAGATTACCTAAGTTTATCTTTTCTGTCATTGCGCGGGCAGCAGATAAAAATCCAATACGTACATCCTCACTGAATACTTTCTGATAAGATGCTGAAGAAGTGACAATCAGAAGCCATGCCAAGGGAATAGCAGTAATCCAAGCAAAACGTATTTTTCCTGACTTAATAAGGATTGCTGTTCCTACACTCAAAGCAATTGCTGCTAACATTTGATTTGCAATACCAAATAGTGGCCATAGAATATTTACTCCGCCATTAGGGTCAATGACTCCAATATATAAAAAATACCCCCAGCAAGAAACAACAATTCCACTCGTCACAATTGTCGATGGCAGCCAGGAGGTTTGGCCCAGCTTAGGGTGAAAATTACTTAAAATATCTTGTAACATAAACCTCCCTACCCTTGTGCCAGCATCTAAGGTAGTAAGAATAAAAACTGCCTCAAACATAATTGCAAAGTGATACCACATTGCAAGCAAATGCTTACCAAAGGCGTTTGCAAAAATAGTAGCCATACCTACAGCCAATGATGGGGCACCACCAGTCCTAGCAAACAGTGTTTTCTCCCCCACATCATCAGCAAGCTGATTCATTTGCTCTACGGTAACAGCAAATCCCCAAGAATTAATTTTGGTTATTACTTCATGGGCCTCACTACCGACAATACCGGCAGGACTGTTTATTGCAAAAAAGACACCAGGCTCAAGAACACATGCTGCAACCATCGCCATAATTGCAACAAATGATTCGAGCAACATCCCCCCGTATCCAATCATTGGTATATGCTTTTCGTTATCAATTAATTTTGGAGTCGTTCCGGAAGATATTAACGCATGGAAACCAGAGATTGCTCCACAAGCAATGGTTATAAAAACAAATGGAAAAATGCCGCCTCCGAAGATCGGACCTGATCCATCAACAAACTGAGTAATTGCTGGCATCTTAATTTCTGGCTGAAGAATTGCAATAGCTATAGCTAGAAATATAACGGTGCCTAATTTAACGAAAGTGGATAAGTAGTCTCTAGGGGCAAGTAACATCCATATAGGAAGAACTGCTGCGGAAAACCCATAGATAATAATAGCCCAGGCTAAAAATAATCCACTATGATCAAAATAGACTCTCATTGTTTCCGATTGATCAATAATGCTCCCAGCATAAACTGCCATCAGAAGCAAAAAAACGCCAAGCAATGTAGCTTCAAGGATTCGTCCTGGGCGAATGAACCTCATATAGAACCCTACTATCATAGCTATTGGGATAGTCGCTGCAACCGTTGATGTAGCCCAAGGACTATGTTTCATTGCATTGACAACAATCAATCCAAGAACGGCTATCAATATAATCATTATCATAAAAGTGCCTATCAATGACGCTATGCCAGCAAG
This sequence comes from Methylophilales bacterium HTCC2181, assembly GCA_000168995.1. Classification (GTDB taxonomy): domain Bacteria; phylum Pseudomonadota; class Gammaproteobacteria; order Burkholderiales; family Methylophilaceae; genus BACL14. Next base: position 1,279,590 of record AAUX01000001.1, read on the forward strand.
AACACCTAACTCCTCCTTAGCCATTTGCCCTAAACTTTTACCATTTCTCCTCACCGAAAAGAAAAGGACAGTCATATCCTGGACAGCACCACCAACAACGGCGCCAACTAAGATCCATATAGTGCCTGGAAGATATCCAAATTGCGCTGCAAGTGTAGGGCCAATCAATGGTCCAGGACCAGCAATAGCGGCAAAATGGGTTGCAAATACCACCCACTTATTAGTGGGGAGAAAATCCCTTCCATTATTCAGTCTAACTGCAGGAGTTTGTCGAAATTCATCTAATACAAAAACTTTGGATGCAATCCAGGCGGAATAAAATCGATAAGAAACCATATAAATGCATACAGCTGCCGTAATGAACCATAACGCATTTATTGATTCTTCTCTTTCAAGTGCAATGAGTGAAAAAGCAAAAGCTCCTAACAAAGAGATACAAAACCAAACTATTTTTTTTATACTATTACTCATTAATAATAAATTTTGCTCTTTAGAGTTTCTGGATTTTTTGGGACATAGGACGCTACTTTATCGAGTATTTTTTGCGTTGACCATAATACAGCTATAGCATCTAAAATATCATCATCATTAACATCTTTTTTTTTAAACTTATCTCTAGTCTTAGAAAAATTAAATGATGGGTAGTATTGCATAATTAAACTAATACGCTTGATAGATCCCTCTTTAGTCTTTTTTTTCTCAGTTATAATTTCCATATTATTCATAGCCATAAAGCTTAGTTCCGGATGTACTTCGTACAATTCTAAATCTAAATTAACAGCACAATAAATTTTCCGGGCTTCTTTAATTTTCTTAAATAGAAACCAAGCTTGTTTGGAGATCTTTTTTTTACATACTTTATAGTTTATCGCACATGCTTCTAAGTAGTTTTTTGCTGATAGGGCCTGAATACATGGCGGTGTAAATATAGTAGAGGACCTAAATTTGAGCAACCCCCTTGCTTCATATTCAGCAAGTCTAAAACCGTTGTTATGAAGCTCAAGAGGGATATCAATTCCAGCTACGATTGGTTTTTTAGTCATACTTGGAAGTTGATCCAGGCTATTGATCAACCAAAGATCAACATTAGTGTTTTCACTTTTTACAGCAACAAGCCAACCATACTTACATCCATCAATCCCAAAAACTGTCTTCATATTTGTTATACTTTCATTCTAATTAAATTACTTCAACTAAGATGTTAACTTAACTATGCTTACAAAAAAAATTTTACTTGGTGTGACCGGAAGCATTGCTGCCTATAAAGCCGCAGAGCTAATCAGGCTGCTTAGGAAAGATGGTTATTTTGTTCAAGTAATAATGACAAAATCAGCTAAAGAGTTCATAACGCCTCTTACGCTTCAAGCTCTTTCTGGAAATCCTGTGCTAGAGAACATGTGGGGGCCGGATGAGGGAAACGGTATGGAACATATTAATTTGTCACGTACTGCTGATCTTATTCTAATTGCTCCTGCCTCGGCAAATTTTATAGCTAAAATTGCTAACGGCTTAGCTGATGATCTTCTTACAAACTTATGCTTAGCCAGAAAGTGTCCTTTATTAGTTGCCCCTGCTATGAATATTGAAATGTTTTCTAATAGTTCTACACAACGCAATTTAGCAACCATAAAAAAAGATGGAGTTCATGTTTCTGGTCCAGATCATGGCGATCAAGCTTGTGGTGATTTTGGTATGGGTAGACTCATAAATTATGAATCACTTATGCTTGATATTAAGAGATCTACCTCAGGCCTTTTATTTAAAGGTAAAAAAATCCTAATCTCTACAGGAGCAACTGTTGAAAAAATAGATGATGCTAGAGCTATAACTAATCTAAGCTCTGGGTTTATGGGCTTATGTTTAGCAAATGCAGCATATGAATTTGGTGCAGATGTTACTGTCATAAAAGGGGTTAGCTCACATAGTATTCCATCATGCATAAAATCAATAGATGCTCGAAATCATAATGAAATGCATGAGGCAATTACTAGCAATGTGCGGGGAGCTGATATATATATTAGTGTAGCTGCAATATCCGATTATAAGCCTATTAGCAACGATGGAAAGATTAAAAAAAGTAATAGCAAAATCACTCTAAATTTAATGCCCACGCAAGACATTCTTGGATCTATCGGTCGTGAAAATGGAAATACCTTTTTAGTTGGCTTTGCTGCAGAATCATCTAACCTTATAAGCAATGCAAAAAAGAAGCTTAAATCCAAAAATCTTGACATTGTAATTGGAAACTTAATAAGTCAGTCAATGGGTAAATCATCTGCAGAAATTATTATAGTTGATAATGAAGGTGAAAAGATTCTTCCGGAAGCGCCAAAACCTGAGTTAAGTAAAATTATTCTTAGGCATATACATAAAACTTTTTCAAAAGAGAAGAGCTATGAACCTATCAGTTGATTACAAAATTTTAAACCCCTTAATTACCTCGCATATACCGAATTATGCCTCCAAAGGTGCGGCGGGGCTTGATCTTAGAGCTTGCGTAGAGCAATCATTGTTGATACGTCCTGGAGAAACTGAACTAATACCTACAGGCATTTCAATTTTTATTAAAGACCCTAATTATGCAGCCTTAATACTTCCAAGATCAGGGCTGGGTCATAAGCATGGTATTGTTCTGGGCAATCTGGTTGGCTTAATTGACTCAGATTATCAAGGAGAATTGTTAGTATCGTGTTGGAATAGAGGTGATAAGGAGTTTACAATCAATTCCTTGGACAGGATAGCTCAATTAGTTCTCGTTCCTGTACTCCAACCATCATTCAATTTAGTTGAGGAGTATGAGAATACCGAAAGAGGTGAGAGTGGTTTTGGTAGCACTGGAAAAGCTTAAAAAAGACTTGAAAAGACAGTGCTTTATGTGGTTTAATAAGCGTCTTTTTTGAAGAAATATTAGAGGTATTAAAAATGACTCGTGAATGCGAAGTAACTGGTAAAAGACCTGTTTCAGGAAACAATGTCTCTCATGCCAACAATAGAACAAGAAGGCGATTCTTACCTAATCTGCACAACCGCAGAATCTGGGTAGAGACAGAAAATAGATGGGTTTCAATGAGAATATCCAGCGCAGCCCTTCGTACAATTGATAAATTGGGCATTGACGCAGTTATTGCAAAAATGCGATCTGATGGCAAAAAAATCTAAGGAATTAAAATGAGAGAGAAAATACGATTGAATTCAACGGCTGGAACTGGTCATTTTTATACCACAACAAAAAATAAAAAAACAATGACAGAAAAAATGGAAATCATGAAGTTTGACCCGAAAGCCCGAAAGCATGTACTTTATAAAGAAAATAAGATTAAATAAATACTAAAAAAAACCAGCTTTGCTGGTTTTTTTTATGCCTTTCTATTTAAAATCTTTAACATTCTCTACATGAATTACTCTTTGTGGAAATGGTATTTCGATACCCTTAGCTTGGAACTCTCTCCATATCTCTTTGTTAATATCAGATTTTAATCTATAGGTTCCTTCTTCAGCATCCTCAATGTAAAAAACGAGCTTTAAATCTATTCCACTTTCACCAAAATTCATCAAATATACCGTTGGCTCAGGGTCATCCTTAATAACTCTTTCTTGCTGATTACAACTACTTAGCATTATTTCGGTTGCCAAATCAACTGATGAGCTATATCCGACCTGTATATCAATCCACACCCTTACCTTCCGATCTGATGCTGTATGGTTAATTATATTTTCTGCAATTAAAGTTTCGTTCGGAATTATCACTTCAACACCATCTAACTTCCTTAGAACTGTATAACGTGATTTTATTGAATCAACAATTCCATAATGTTCGCCAATAGTTAAAATATCTCCAATTTGCAACGATTTATCAAGTAAAATTGTGAAACCAGATACGTAGTTACTCGCAATTTTTTGCATACCAAAAGCCAAACCAACGCCAAATGCACCGCCAAACACCGAAAGAAAAGTCAAATCTAAGCCTATAGTATCTAAGGCCACTATTATCGCAATAACATAAAGGGCTATTCGGACTATTTTATTGATCATTACTCTTCCGCTTAGGCCAATCTGAGTCACTTTCATCAGCCTATTCTCAATAAACCTACTTAATGTCATGGCTGATATGACGGAGAGAAAAATCCCTGCTAAAAGTTGTAGCACTAGGAGTACAGAAAATTCCTTATCCCCGAATCCAAACGTAATAGATTGAAGTGAGCTCGAAATTGGAGCCAGGAACCCAAAAAGATGAAGCACAACAGTTACCCATAGAATAGAGCTTAGAAAATTTTGGTACGCATTTAGCAAAGGATTTGGGTGAAGGATATATTTGACCAAATACACCACTAGTCTTATAACTATTAATGCTATTAATAAAGTTTGGATAACGTGCAGTATATTGACGGTTTGGTAAGGCATAAGAATACAGCCTGATAGCCAGACTACAATTAAAAAAATGAATGGGCTCACAATTTTACCTATGCCTTCGCCTAAGGCCTTCCAATTCCCTTTGCTTCTTTCGACAATCTTCCTCATGATCCATTTATTTGTCAAAAAGACAACAAATCCCGCCACTATTAGAGCGGCGGCTTGCATAAAAAAACTCACTGACAGTAAGTAATCCACATTAAGGTTATTTTTAATAAAATCAAATTTGTTCATATCTGTACTATAACAAAACTAGGGTTGCCAATCCTAAAAATATAAAGAATCCACCACTATCTGTCATTGCTGTTATCAATATACTAGATCCAACAGCTGGGTCTCTTCCAAGCTTTGTCAATATGAGCGGGATCATAACTCCCATTAAAGCCGACAGTAATAAATTTAAAATCATTGCTCCTGTCATGACGTAGCCTAAATAAATGTTGTCATAGAGGATGTAAGCAAAAACACCAAGAACTCCACCCCATAAAATCCCATTGAGCAAGGCCACGCCAAGTTCTTTGTAAATTAATCTCTGTACATTAGAAAAAGACACCTGGCCAAGTGCAAGGCCCCTTACAATCATTGTTGTAGTTTGATTCCCTGAATTTCCACCTATACCTGCAACAATAGGCATTAATGCTGCCAAAGCAACCACTTTTTCAATAGACCCCTCAAAGATTCCAATCACACGTGAGGCAATTAGGGCCGTTACTAAATTGATAGCTAACCAAGCCCACCTATTACCAACAGATTTCCAGATTGAAGAAAATAAATCCTCTTCTTCTTTTAATCCAGCCATAGAAAACTTTTCATTTTCTGCATCCTCTTTGATGAAATCCACTACCGCATCAACTGACAGCCTTCCAATAAGCTTCTTATTAGCATCAACTACAGGGGCAGTAACAAGGTCATACCTTTCAAAAGCATCCGATGCCTCTTCTGCTGAATCGTCAGGGCTAAATAAGACAGTGTCAGATGACATAACATCTTGAACTTTAATTTTTGGACTATTTACAACTATCACTTTCAGTGGAAGCACTCCAAGGATTGAAGCATCTCTGTCTACGACAAATAATTTGTCAGTGCTGCTTGGTAATTTTTCTAGCTTTCTTAAATAACTCAATACAACCTCAAGGCTAACATTCTCACGAATTGTAATTACATCGTAATCCATTAAAGCCCCTACTGTATCTTCAGGGTAAGAAAGTGCTGACTCCAACCTTTCCCGATTTTGAACATCAAGGCTGTCTAAAAGCTCCTGTAGGACGTCTTCTGGTAAATCCGAGGCTATATCAGCAAGCTCATCAGTGTCTAACTGTTCAGCAGCGGCTAATAGCTCTGTAGAGTCCATATCTGCAATCAGTGTTTGCCTTACGACATCTGATACTTCAACCAAAATATCACCATCGTTCTCGGTTTTAACAAGATCCCAAACAATCAATCTTTGCTCAATAGGTAATGATTCTAGAATATCTGCAATATCGGCGGGGTGGAGGCCTGCTAAAAGACGCTTAAGCGTATTGGTATTCTGCTTATTAACTAAATTCTTGATAAGCTTTTGCTTGGGAACATCTTGTTTTTCTACCAAACCCTCTACAATCTTGTGCTTTTCGAGTAAATTATTAATTTGCTCAATTATCTCACCTAAACTTTCTTTTCTTTCATTGTCATTTTTCATATAAATATTTTATTCTAGTATTTCCTATTTGAAGAGATTACAATATTTTCATCTTTAATAGGTAAAAAAAAAGCCAGTTAAAACTGACTTTTTTAAACTGAATTACAAAGTTTATTTTTTTATAGCCGGCTTAGTTTCTTTCTTAACAGCGGCTGGCTTAGTTTCTTTCTTAACAGCGGCTGGCTTAGTTTCTTTCTTAACAGCGGCTGGCTTAGTTTCTTTCTTAACAGCGGCTGGCTTAGTTTCTTTCTTAACAGCGGCTGGTTTAGTTTCTTTAACCTCTTTAGCTTCGCTAATTTCATCTGTCGAATTTAAAGGGCGATCAACAAGCTCAATGTATGCCATTGGCGCATTATCACCTTTTCTAAACCCACACTTTAAAATTCTTGTATACCCGCCATTTCTGGATATATACCTAGGTCCAATCTCACCAAATAACTTCGAAACAGCATTCTTGTCTCTTAACCTACTAAAAGCTAAACGCTGATTATGAACCGTTGTAACTTTCCCTAAGGTAATGAGAGGCTCTGCAATTTTTCTTAGTTCTTTTGCTTTTGGTAATGTTGTTCTAATAATCTCATGTGTTAATAACGATGTTGCCATATTTTTAAACATGGCTTTTCTATGGCTACTCGTTCTATTTAGCTTTCTATGACTTTTTCCGTGACGCATTATATTACTCCAAATCTATCGGTTATACTTTCTCAACACCAGCTGGTGGCCAATTTTCAACTTTCATACCTAGGGACAAACCTTTTGTAGCAAGAATATCCTTGATCTCGTTAAGAGACTTTCTTCCTAAATTTGGAGCCTTTAATAAATCACTTTCATTTCTTTGAATTAAGTCGCCTATGTAATAAATACTTTCAGCCTTTAAGCAGTTGGCTGATCTAACTGTAAGCTCAAGATCATCTACAGGACGAAGAAGTACAGGATCAATCTGTGGAGCTTGTTGTACCTCAACCTCTGTTAACTCACTCTCAAGGTTTGCAAATACTGAAAGTTGGCCCATAAGGATTCTTGCAGCATCTCGTATTGCCTGTTCTGCATCAACAACCCCGTTTGTCTCTACATCTAGAATTAATCTATCTAAATCTGTTCTTTGTTCAACGCGAGCACTTTCAACAAAATAGCTTACCTTGTTAATGGGGCTAAATGAAGCGTCAATCATGATGTAGCCAATAGTGCTATCTTCTTGCGGGCCTTTTCTTCTTTGAGGAACGGGCTGATAGCCTCTTCCCATTTCCACTTTAGCTTCAATATTTAGTTTTCCACCTTTGTTTAGATGAGCAATTACATGTTCTGGGTTTACAACTTCAACATCATGCCCTACATCAAAATCTGCCACTGTGACTGGGCCTTCTTCGGATTTTGATAATCTTATTGTTGCTTCTGTGCCTTCATGTATTTTTAGAGCAACTTTTTTTAAATTAAGAAGAACATCAACAACATCTTCTTGAACACCTTCAAGGGTTGAGTATTCATGAACCACGCCATCAATCTTAACTTCTGTTATTGCGTAACCAGGTATTGATGAAAGTAGAACTCTTCTCAGGGCGTTGCCAAGCGTAAAACCAAAGCCTCTTTCCATTGGCTCTAAAACAACTTTTGCTCTTTGGCTATTTACTATGTCTACATTTACTATTCTTGGTTTTAAATACTCAGTAGGGCTATTTTGCATAGATATCCTTTTATTCAGTTCTTATTTTAGTTATTTGGAATAAAGCTCAACAACGAGCGATTCATTAATTGTTGATGGGAGATCGTCTCTTTGTGGCTTGTTTTTAAAGACTCCTTTGAATGCTTTAGAATCTACTTCTAGCCATTCAGGGAATCCTCTTTCAACAGCAGCTTCAATAGCACCCTTAATTCTTAGTTGACTTTTAGCTGACTCAACAACAGATACTTCATCGCCAGGAGAAACTTGGAATGAAGGAATGTTTACTCTTTTGCCGTTAACTAAAATAGCATTGTGCTTCACTATTTGTCTAGATTCTGTTCTCGAGGCGCCCAGTCCCATCTTGTATACAACATTATCCAGTCTGGATTCAAGTAGCTGTAATAAATTCTCACCGGTAATGCCTTTGCGTCGGTCGGCTTCTGCGTAGTATCCACGGAACTGCTTTTCAAGTACTCCATACATCCGTCTAAGCTTTTGCTTTTCTCTTAACTGAACACCATAATCCGATAGCCTGGACGCTCTTCGTTGTCCATGCTGTCCCGGAGGATAGTTTCTTTTTTCAATTGCACACTTGTCAGTAAAGCACTTCTCTCCCTTGAGGAATAATTTCTCACCCTCTCTTCTACACTGACGACATTTTGGATCAAGATTTCTAGCCAACTTTACTCTCCTAGTTAAATTTTTGACTAATCAAAATTAAATTCTTCTTTTTTTCGGCGGTCTACAGCCGTTATGTGGAACAGGAGTTACGTCCTGAATACTTGTAATTTTTAAACCTACAGCATTTAATGCTCGAACAGATGATTCTCGTCCAGGGCCAGGCCCTTTAATGCGAACCTCAATATTTTTAACACCAAATTCTTGGGCTGCTTTTCCCGCATTTTCTGCAGCAACCTGAGCTGCAAATGGTGTACTTTTTCTTGAGCCTTTGAAACCAGCTCCGCCAGAGGTTGCCCATGAAAGGGCATTACCTTGTCTGTCAGTTATAGTAATAATAGTATTGTTAAAGGATGCGTGGACATGAGCTATGCCTTCGGACACATTTTTCTTAACTTTCTTTTTTATTCTTACGTTTGCTTTTGCCATTACAGTTTTCCCTTAATTATTTCCTAATAGCCCTAACTGGACCCTTCCTTGTTCTAGCATTATTCTTAGTATTTTGTCCCCGAACTGGAAGCCCTCTTCTATGCCTAAGGCCTCTGTAACATCCTAGGTCCATTAACCTTTTAATGTTCATAGAAACTTCTCTTCGGAGATCACCTTCCACAACAAACTTCTCTATTTCGCCCCTAATTTTTTCAACTGCGGACTCATCAAGGTCTTTTATTTTTGTTGATTGACTTACACCAACCGCAGCACATATTTTTTGTGCTGTAACTTTTCCAATACCAAAAATTGCAGTTAATGCAATTTCCGCATGTTTATTATCTGGTACATTTACGCCTGCAATACGGGCCATAGCTCACTCCAATTAAAACGGCAATTTTTTCAATAAAGCCTTAAATTATAACTATTTTTTACGCAATTCACAATGTTAAAGTTAGTGGCATGCACCTTGTCTTTGTTTGTGTCGAGGATCTTTACAGATCACTCGGACTACACCTTTACGTCTTATAACCTTACAATTTCTGCATAAAGCCTTTACTGATGTTCTAACTCTCATAATAGTTCCTTTTTTTGAGCAAGTTATTTTGCTCTAAATGTTATTCTTGCCTTTGTTAAATCATATGGTGTCATTTCAACTGTCACCTTATCTCCAGGTAAGATCCGAATATAGTTCATTCTCATTTTTCCTGATATATAACCTAAAACTTCATGGCCATTCTCTAATTTCACCTTAAAAGTAGCGTTCGGAAGATTTTCAAGAATTTCGCCTTCCATCTCTATTGTTTCTTCTTTTGCCATTACCTTAAACTCCGGCTTCCACCTTTAAAGTTAGCTTTCTTTAATAATCCTTCATACTGATAAGACATCATTTGTGATTGGACTTGTGTCATGAAGTCCATTGTAACTACAACAATAATCAATAATGAAGTACCTCCAAAATAGAACGGAGTATTAAATTTTAAAATTAAGAACTCAGGCATCAAGCAAACCAGGGTCACGTATATTGCTCCTACAAGAGTAAGGCGGCCAACAATCGTATCTATATACTTTGCTGTTTGCTCTCCAGGCCTGATGCCTGGGACAAATGCTCCGCCTTTTTTAAGATTATCAGCGGTCTCGACCGGATTAAATGTAATTGCTGTATAAAAATAGGCGAAGAATATTATCGCCGCAGCAAATAACAATATATATAAAGGCTGGCCTGGTGAGATTGCCGCTCCAATATCCTTCAACCAGTACAAGCTTTCGCTAGTTCCAAACCATCCAGCAATAGTTGCTGGAAATAGAATCACGCTAGATGCAAAAATCGCAGGAATAACTCCAGCTTGATTTATTTTAAGTGGTAAATGACTTGATTGTCCGCCATATAGTTTGTTACCAACTTGCCTTTTAGCATAATTAATAGTTATTCTTCTTTGTCCTCGCTCAACAAATACAACCAATGCAGTCACTAAGATTGCAGCTGTGAGAAGAAAAAACACGAGCGGTATAGAAAAAGCTCCAGTTCTTGTTAGCTCTAAAGTGTTTCCAAGAGCGCTTGGAAGGCCTGCAACAATACCTGCGAATATAATCATAGATATACCGTTACCTATACCTCTCTCTGTTATTTGCTCTCCCAACCATACTAAAAACATTGTTCCACTTACCAAAGTAACCATTGCAGTCAGTCTAAACATTAATCCTGGATCAAGAACCAGTCCAGGCTGTGATTCTAGGGCAACAGTAATGCCTAACGCCTGAAACAAAGCCAAAACCACAGTAAGCTGTCGCGTGTATTTGGTAATTACTCTTTGTCCAGCCTGACCTTCTTTTTTTAACTCTTTAAGCTGTGTCGTCATGGACGTCAATAACGTCATGATTATTGAAGCAGAGATATATGGCATAATTCCTAGGGCAAAAACTGTAAAACGACTTAATGCGCCCCCAGAAAACATGTTAAACATGCCCAGAATTCCTCCGCTCTGAGAATCAAAAAGCTTCTTAAGTTCCATCGGATCTATTCCTGGGACGGGTATATGCGCCCCTAAACGAAATATTACCAAAGCTCCTAGTAGGAATAGTAGGCGACTCTTAAGTTCTCCCATTTTTCCTAATGCGCCAAATGTGCCGTCTTGCGCCAAAATTAAGCCTCTTTAACTTCCTGAACTTTTCCACCCGCTTTCTCAATTGCAGCTTTAGCACCTTTTGTAAAAGCAACACCTTCTAGACTGAATTTCTTAGTAACCTCTCCAGAAAGAAAAACTTTTGCAGTTAAAGAGATTTCTGAGATAAGGTTTGCTGCCTTAAGTGTTAATAAATCCACAACACCTTCATCTAGTTTATTTAACTCACTTGTTCTGATCGTTGCATTGTAAACTTTTGTAAGAGAATTGAATCCTCTTTTAGGAAGCCTGCGCTGAATAGGCATTTGACCACCCTCAAATCCCACCTTATGAAAGCCACCTGCTCTTGAATGTTGACCTTTATGGCCTCTTCCAGCAGTTTTTCCGAAACCGGATCCTATGCCTCTACCCACTCTACGTACATTTTTTTTCGAACCATCTGCTGGTTTAATAGTATTTAATCTCATATTAACTCTCTACTTTAAGAAGGTAATTGATAGAATTAATCATTCCTCGAACTTCGGGGGTGTCCTTTAGCTCTACTGTATGGTTAATTTTTCTTAATCCAAGGCCTATCACAGTTGCTTTATGTGAGGCCTTTTTTCCGATTGTACTTTTAATTAACGTAACTTTAACGTTACCTGCTGTATCTTTAGCCATTTAATTATCCTCTAATTTCTTCGACAGATTTGCCGCGTTTTGCAGCAATTTCTGATGGGCTATTTACTGCAGCAAGTCCATTTAATGTAGCTCTCACTACGTTATATGGATTTGCAGACCCAATGCATTTAGCCAAAACATCTGTTATACCCATTACTTCGAATATTGCACGCATAGCACCGCCAGCAATAATTCCAGTACCCTCAGAAGCTGGTTGGATAAATACCTTCGCTGCTCCATGTCGTCCTATTACCGAATGGTGAAGTGTTCCATTATTTAGGTTAACTTTTAACATTCCTTTTTTAGCTTCATCCATAGCCTTTTGAACTGCAAGAGGAACTTCTTTAGCTTTTCCTTTACCCATTCCTATTGCTCCATCACCGTCACCCACAACAGTTAACGCAGCAAAGCTCATTATTCGTCCGCCTTTAACCACCTTTGTTACTCGGTTAATGGCTATCATTTTTTCTCTAAGTCCATCTTGATTTTGTTCTTGTCTATCTTGTGCCATTTTAAATCCTAATATTTGTTAGAAAGTTAAACCGTTTTCTCTGGCTGAATCTGCTAAAGCCTTGATACGACCATGATACTTGTAACCAGATCGATCAAATGCAATCTCTTTAACCCCTGCTTTCACAGCCTTCTCAGCAATTCTTTTACCAATTGCAATTGCTGCATCTTTGTTGCTTGTATTCTTAAGTGTTTTTTTAACCTCAGCTTCTGTGGTAGATGCTGTAGCAATTACTTTATTATTATTACCATCAATAATTTGTGCATATATATTTGAATTAGATCTATACACTGTTAGACGAGTCACATGTAACTCAGCCATTTTCGCTCTAGATTTTCTAGCTCTTCTTAATCTTGGATTTTCCGTACTCATATTTTATCCTTATGCTTTTTTAGCTTCTTTTATAACAACCTGTTCATCTGAGTATCTCACGCCTTTACCCTTGTAAGGCTCTGGTGGTCTGTAAGCTCTTATTTCAGCTGCAACTTGACCTATCACTTGTTTGTTTGAACTTTTCAACACAATCTCGGTTTGTGTTGGTGTTTCAGCCGAAATTCCATCAGGTAGTTTATGTGTAATAGAATGAGAAAAGCCTAGTTCCAAGTTAATTTTATTTCCTTGCGCTGCAGCTTTGTAACCAACCCCAATAAGGGTTAGTTTTTTTTCAAATCCTTTTGACACACCTTCAACCATGTTGTTAACAAGCGCTCTAACAGTCCCAGACATAGCCTTGGAGTGCTTATTTTCTTTGGTTGCTGCAAAAGTTAAGATTGATTCATTTTGTACGATTTTAACATCACCAGTTAGATGTTGACTAAGGTGACCTAAAGGACCCTTCACGCTAACTAAATCATTTGAAATCGTTATTTCAACATTATCGGGTACATTTATTGGATTGTTTGCAACTCTTGACATTTATATTCTCCCTAGGCTACGTAACAAAGCACTTCGCCACCAATACCGGCCGCTCTTGCTTTATTGTCTGTCATAACACCCTTGGAAGTTGTCAGTATAGCTACTCCAAGCCCATTCATTACTTTAGGTAAGTTTTGGCTGTCTTTATAGATTCTTAATCCTGGCTTACTTATTCTCTCAATTTTTTCTATCACTGGCTGACCGGCATAATATTTCAGATTAACTATTAATGATGGTTTACCTGTACTGTCGTTTAAAGCAAAATTTTCAATGTACCCTTCATCTTTAAGCACAGCTGCAATTGCAGATTTTATTTTAGATGCAGGCATTGAAACAGATACTTTATTTCTCATTTGGCCATTCCTGATACGGGTTAACATATCGGCAATCGGATCACTCATACTCATATTTTTTTCTCCTTTACCAACTTGCTTTAGTAACGCCAGGAACTTCACCGAACATCATAAGATCTCGTAGTTTTCCTCTAGCAATACCAAATTTACTATAAACACCTCTGGGGCGACCTGTTAACGCGCATCGATTTCGCAATCTTACTGGGCTCGAATTTCTAGGTAGATTTTGTAACTTTAATCTTGCCTCCATTTTTTGCTCATGAGATGCGGATGAATCCTTTATAACCTCATTCAAGGCAAGTCTTTTAGACTTAAATTTTTCAACCATTTTCCTTCTCTTAATTTCTCTTTCAGTCATGCAAAGTTTAGCCATAGTGTGCCCTAACCTCTAAATGGAAAACTAAAAGCGGCTAGAAGTGCTCTAGCTTCTTCATCAGTTTTCGCTGTAGTTGTGATAGTGATATTCATTCCTCTTAAAGCATCAATTTTGTCGTACTCAATTTCAGGAAAAATAATTTGTTCTGTGATACCCATGTTGTAATTACCTCTTCCATCGAACGATTTAGCAGAAATTCCCCTAAAATCTCTTTCTCTAGGAATAGCAATGTTAATTAAACGATCTAGGAATGTATACATTACCGACTTTCTTAATGTAACCTTGCATCCGACAGGATAATCATCTCGAATTTTGAAGGTTGCAATAGATTTCTTTGCTTTAGTAACAACTGGTTTCTGACCAGCTATTTTTTGCATATCGCCCACTGCATGCTCAATAACTTTCTTGTCAGCAACCGCTTCTCCAAGACCCATATTTAATGTAATTTTTTTAATACGTGGGACCTGCATTGGTGACTTATACTTAAACTGTTCGCTTAACTGTTTAATTATCGTGTCATTATAATATTCTCTAAGTCTAGCCATAATATTTTCCTAAACGTCTATTGCTTCTTGATTAGATTTGTAAATACGAATTTTTTTTCCGTCTTTAAGCTCTTTAAATGTAACTTTGTCAGCTTTCTTTGATGCATTATTAAAAATAGCTACATTAGAAACCTGCAATGGCATTTCTTTGCTGATTAATCCGCCTTGCTCTCCTTTTGCTGGATTAGGCTTGGCATGCTTCTTAACCATGTTTAAACCCTCAACCAGAACTTTTCCACCATCAACCAACTTAAGAACAATACCTTGCTTTCCTTTGTCTTTACCAGTGTTAATAATTACTGTGTCGCCTTTACGAATTTTATTCATCCGTATACTCCTAAATAACTTCTGGGGCTAATGAAACTATCTTCATAAACCTCTCTGTTCTTAATTCACGAGTTACTGGTCCAAAAATCCTTGTACCAATTGGCTCGTACTTATTATTGAGTAATACTGCAGCGTTGCCATCAAATTTAATTAATGAACCATCTGCCCTTCGAACCCCTTTTGCTGTCCTAACAACCACTGCATCATATACCTCACCCTTCTTAACTTTTCCTCGAGGCGCAGCGTCCTTAATAGTTACCTTGATAATATCGCCTACGCTCGCATAACGTCTCTTTGAACCGCCAAGGACCTTTATGCACATAACCGAACGTGCGCCGGTGTTATCCGCAACTTCTAATCTAGTTTGCATTTGTATCATGAATATATATCTCCAACTTAATCCGCTTAATTCTATTTAGACTCAAAACAAGTCTTCCGCAACGGTCAGTATTGGGGCGCTAGCTATAAATTGTAAGAGCGCCAAAAAGAGCAGAATTATATGTTATTTAATAAAATAGCTCAAGTTTTGAACCAATTAAATGGTTCTCGCCTTTGAGACGACCTTTGTTACAACCCATGTTTTATTTTTAGAAATAGGTTTACCTTCAGCAATTTCGACTGTATCCCCTTCATTAATCTCATTTTTTTCATCATGAGCATGGAATTTATTAGACAGCTTAATAACTTTTCCTATTAAAGGATGCTTAACAGTCCTCGGGACTAAAACGGTTACAGTTTTATCCATTTTGTTACTTACTACTTTTCCGGTTAGTGTTCTTGTAATTTTTTGATTATCGCTCATTATGCTTGACTCGCTTTTTCGGCAAGAATTGTTTTTACCCTTGCTATGTCTTTTTGGATTTTTCCCAACTGATCATGTTTATTTGATTGTTGAGTACTGATTTGCATTCGCGCTGAAAATTGGGCTTTACGTAACTCAACCAATTCCTTACCTAAATCGTCAACACTTTTTGTTCTTAAATCTGTAGCCTTCATAATTATCCTTTAACCACCTATTTGACGAGAAGCAAATGTCGTTAATAACGGCAACTTAGCTGCAGCTAATCTAAAAGCTTCACGTGCTAGAGTTTCTGAAACACCGTCCATCTCATACAACATTTTTCCAGGCTGAATTTCTGCAACATAGAATTCAACACTACCTTTACCTTTACCCATTCTTACTTCCGCAGGTTTCTTAGAGATTGGTTTATCTGGGAAAATTCTTATCCAAATACGTCCACCTCTTTTAATATGCCGCGTCATAACTCTTCGAGCTGCCTCAATTTGACGGGCTGTTATTCTTCCCCTCCCAACAGCTTTAAGGCCAAACTCGCCGAAACTAACCTTATTTCCAGTCGAAGCAACACCTCGGTTTCTACCTTTGTGTTCTTTCCTAAATTTTCGTCTAGCTGGTTGTAACATTTTTATGCCTCATCTTTCTTATTTTCTTTTGACACTTCTACATTTTCAGATTTTACTTCTTCTGAATCTGTTTTTGCATCATCTTTAGGTTTAGCTACTTTTTTAACAACAGTCTTTACAGTTGTTTTAGGGGTTTCTGCAGCTGGTTTATTTACTTTTTTCGTTACAGCGTCTTTAACAGTCTTTTTAACTGGGCTAACTTTTTTTTCTTCAGCTACCTCTTTATTATCTAAGTTAACAGTTTTAGCCGGCTCTTCAAATCTTTCACCTTTAAATATCCAAACTTTAATACCAATAATACCGTAAGTTGTTTGAGCTCTCGCCACACCATAATCAATATCAGCCCTTAGTGTATGTAGAGGGACGCGGCCTTCTCTATACCATTCTGATCTTGCTATTTCGATACCATTCAGTCGGCCTGAACTCATAATCTTTACACCCTGCGCCCCTAATCTCATAGCATTTTGCATGGCTCTTTTCATAGCTCTTCTGAACATAACTCGCTTTTCTAGCTGTTGCGCTATACTCTGAGCAATCAAAGTTGCATCAACTTCTGGCTTTCTAATTTCTTCAATATTTAATTGGACAGGTATTCCCATTAAGCTTTGAAGGCTAGATCTTAATGTTTCAATATCTTCACCTTTTTTTCCTATAACAATGCCAGGTCTTGCGGAGTATATGGTTATTTTGGCATTTTTAGCAGGCCTTTCAATCACGATTCTACTTACAGCTGCATTAGCTAGCTTCTTATTTAAAAACTCCCTAACCTTAATATCATTTTGCAGTAAAGAAGCAAAGTTTTTTGAATTTGAATACCATTTGGAGGACCAGTCTTTTGTAACCCCTAAACGGAAACCTATTGGATTGATTTTTTGACCCATAATTTTCTCTAGCTTCCCACTGTCACTGTGATGTGACTTGTTTGTTTTTGAATCTTCCCTGCACGGCCTTTAGCACGAGCACGGATACGTTTTAAAATGGCACCTTTATCTACATAAATAGTCTTTATCTTAAGTTCGTCAATATCAGCACCATTATTATGTTCTGCATTTGCAATAGCGGACTCCAATACTTTTTTAATGATGTCAGCACCTTTTTTTGGGCTAAAAGAAAGTATATTAATAGCATTATCAACTTTCTTACCTCTGATCATATCTGCCACTAATCTCGCTTTTTGCGGAGAAATTCTGACACCTTTTAAAATTGCTGAGACTTCGTTAGCCATAATTTATTTCGCCTTTCTATCGCCAGAGTGGCCTTTAAATGTTCTAGTTGCTGCAAATTCACCAAGTTTATGTCCGACCATGTTCTCAACTATTAATACTGGAACATGCTGTCTACCATTATGAACCGCAATAGTTAGCCCAATAAAGTTTGGTAGTATTGTTGATCTCCTTGACCAAGTTTTTATTGGCTTTCTATCTCTTACTTCAGATGCTTTCTCGACCTTTCTAGCGAGGTGCGAATCAACAAATGGTCCTTTTTTAATCGATCTTGACATATCATTTACCTTTTATTAGATGGTCTACGGCTGATTCTCATATTATCAGTACGCTTATTATTTCTAGTTCTATAACCTTTTGCAGGAGTTCCCCATGGGCTTACTGGATGGCGTCCACCAGAAGTTCGTCCTTCACCACCACCGTGTGGATGATCTACTGGGTTCATAACAACACCCCTAACCGTTGGCCTAATACCTCTCCATCTGTTTGCACCGGCTTTACCTATTGATCTTAGTGAATACTCCTCATTTCCCACTTCTCCAAGGGTTGCTTTGCAATCCACATGAATTCTTCTAACCTCACCTGACTTTAATCTTAATTGTGCGTAAGCACCTTCACGAGCTAATAACTGAACTGAAGTTCCTGCAGAGCGGGCCATTTGTGCACCTTTACCAGGCTTCATTTCCACACAATGTATTGTGCTTCCAACAGGAATACTTTTTAATGGCAACGTATTTCCATCTTTAAATGGAGCTTCAATTCCACTCATTAATTTATCACCTGCAGCAACGCCTTTAGGCGCTATAATATAAGTTCTTTCCCCATCAGCATAACAAAGCAAAGCAAGGTGCGCCGATCGATTAGGATCATATTCAATTCTTTCAACTGTTGCTGGTATGCCATCTTTTGTTCTCTTAAAATCGACAATCCTTATGTGTTGCTTATGCCCACCGCCCATGTGCCTTACAGTAATGCGCCCATGATGGTTACGGCCTGCATTTTGCTTCTTTTTTATAAGTAAAGGTGCATGAGGCTTGCCTTTATGGAGTCCCTCTGTAACAACTTTTTGTAGACCACGTCTTCCAGGTGAGGTCGGTTTTACTTTAACAATAGCCATTTATTTCTCCTTATTCACCTGTAAAATTAATCTCTTGACCAGCTTTTAAACATACATATGCTTTCTTCCAGTCATGACGTTTACCCATTGAACGTCCAGATCTCTTAATCTTTCCATTCACATTTAATATATTTACAGATGACACTTCAACCTTGAACATTGTTTCTATTGCCATCTTTACATCTGCTTTAGTGGCTGATTGCGTCACTCTGAATGCAATTTGATTATTTTTATCTGCAATCATAGTTGCTTTTTCAGTTACTTGTGGAGCAAGGATAGCTCGAAGCGACCTATCTGTTTGTTTGATTAGGTTACTCATGCAAACATCTCCTCAAGTTGTTTAACTGCTTCAGTTGTTGCAATCACTTTTGAAAAGTGAACGAGACTTACGGGGTCTGCATATTTAGCTTCTACAACTAAAGCGTTTGTTAAGTTTCTGGATGATAGATATAGATTTTCATCAAAAGAATCAATTAACACTAAGACATTTTCTGTGATCCCAAGTGTTTTTATCTTCTCAACAAATTGCTTTGTTTTAGGTGAGTCAATCTTGAACTCTTCTATAATTGACAATCTTTCTTGTCTAACTAACTCAGACAAAATAGACTTCATAGCAACTCTGTATGCTTTTTTATTAAATTTTTGAGTATAGTTTTCGTCTGGCCTGTTTGGAAAAGCTCTTCCTCCTCCACGCCATATCGGGCTGGATGTCATTCCTGCACGTGCGTTACCTGTTCCCTTTTGGCGAAATGGTTTTCGTGTACTGTGCTTAACTTCTGCTCTGGTTTTCTGTGCACGAGTCACTGAACGGCCGTTGCTCATGTATGAAGTTACTAATTGATGAATCAATGACTCATTAAATTCGCTTGCAAATATATCATCAGAAGCTTTGTGTGTTTTTTTTGAAAGCTTTCCTGATTTATCGAGGATTTTAAATTCCATTACGCATCCCCTTTTATTTTAACCGCAGGCCTAATTAAAACGTCAGATCCCTTAGATCCTGGCACTGCGCCTTTAATTAAAATTAGATTTCGTGGTGAATCTATTCTAACCACCTCTAAATTTTGTGTTGTTCTTTTTTTATCACCTAAATGACCAGCCATTTTTTTACCTGGAAAAACCCGCCCAGGATCTTGACATTGACCTGTTGAGCCGTGTGAGTTATGTGAGATAGAAACACCGTGAGTAGCCCTATTAGAGCTGAAATGATGACGTTTTATTGGTCCTTGAAAACCTTTACCAATAGTAGTACCTGTAACATCAACTTTTTGACCTACTTGGAAAATTTCAACAGATAAACTGGATTCGTTGGTGTAATTACTGATTTCTTCTTCAGATAATCTGAGTTCATGGAGGCCTAGTCCTGCTTCAACAGAAGCTTTAGCATAATGGCCCACTAGTGATTTGTTTAACTTGGTAGATTTAGATCTTCCATAAGCTAATTGAAGGCTGCTATAGCCATCACTATTAATTTTTTTGATCTGTGTCACGCGATTAGGAACTACCTCAAGTACCGTAACTGGAATGCTTGCGCCTTCATCAGTAAATACTCTGGTCATTCCGACCTTGCGACCAATAAGCCCTAAGCTCATGATCTTTATCCTTATTATTAGTTACAAAGCCAATTACAATTGATTGGCTTCTTAAAAGAGCGCTATTATATACAACGCTCGTGTATTTTACAACTTAATTTCTACATCTACCCCAGCAGGCAAATCAAGCTTCATCAATGCATCTACTGTTTTGTCCGTTGGATCTAAAATATCCATCAATCTTTGGTGTGTTCTTATTTCAAACTGATCTCTAGCTTTTTTATAAACATGCGGAGAGCTTAATAAGTCAAAGCGTTCAATCCTAGTCGGAAGAGGAACTGGGCCTTTAACTACCGCACCAGTTCTTTTTGCTGTATCAACAATCTCTTGTGCTGACTGATCAATCAGCTTGTAATCGAACGCTTTTAATCTAATTCTTATTTTTTGACTAACCATTATTTATAACCCTCTAAAGAACGAATATCTATTTCAAGATATTTTTTTTAATTTAAATTTACTCAACAATCTTTACAACAACGCCTGAACCAACGGTTCGGCCACCTTCACGAATCGCAAATCTCAAACCTTCTTCCATAGCGATAGGAGCGATTAGTGTTGCAGTGATTGATACGTTATCGCCCGGCATTACCATTTCTGTACCTTCTGGTAAGTCCACTGCGCCTGTTACATCGGTTGTTCTAAAATAGAACTGAGGTCTATAACCATTAAAGAATGGAGTATGACGACCGCCTTCATCTTTACTTAAGCAGTAAATTTCAGCTGTGAATTTTGTGTGAGGCTTAATTGAGCCTGGCTTACAAAGTACTTGGCCACGTTCCACGTCTTCTCGTTTTGTTCCACGAAGCAACACACCAACGTTATCGCCGGCTCGACCTTCATCAAGCAACTTACGGAACATTTCAACGCCTGTACATATGGTTTTTTCTGACGGTTTTAAACCAACAATTTCAATTTCTTCGTTTACTTTAACGATACCTCTTTCGACACGGCCTGTTACCACAGTACCTCGACCAGAGATTGAGAACACATCCTCAACTGGCATCAAGAAAGCACCATCAATAGCACGTTGTGGCTCAGGAATGTATGAGTCTAGCGCTTCAGCAAGTCTAAAGATTGCTGGTTCACCCATTTCTGATTGATCGCCTTCTAATGCTTTTAATGCAGAACCTGTAATGATAGGAATATCATCACCAGGGAAATCATATTTACTCAATAATTCACGTACTTCCATTTCAACCAACTCAAGAAGCTCGGCGTCATCAACCATATCGGCTTTGTTGAGGAACACCACCATGTGCGGAACGCCAACTTGGCGAGACAATAAAATGTGTTCACGCGTCTGAGGCATCGGTCCGTCAGCAGCTGAACACACAAGGATTGCACCATCCATTTGAGCGGCACCGGTAATCATGTTTTTCACATAATCGGCGTGACCTGGACAATCAACGTGAGCATAATGACGTTTTTCTGTTTCGTATTCTACGTGTGAAGTATTAATAGTAATGCCACGTGCTTTTTCTTCAGGAGCAGAATCAATGGTAGCGAAATCTCTAAGATCTCCACCAAATTTCTTAGTTAATACTGATGAAATCGCAGCAGTAAGAGTAGTTTTACCA